>NZ_AOIM01000016.1 GCF_000337575.1 Natrialba hulunbeirensis JCM 10989
ACCTACGAGGCGACGGACTATCTGGAGGGCGACGGCGTGACGGACGACGATATCGACGAACTCTACGGCGGGCTCAAGGAGACCTACTACGAACCCGCCGCGGTCGATGACCGCATCGCCCGCGAGTGGATGCGCATCCCGCACTTTTATCGCGCGTTCTACGTCTACCAGTACGCGACCGGCATCTCGGCCGCGCTCGCCATCGTCGACGACGTGCTGCCCGACGGCGCGGGCGGCGAGCCAGACCGCGAGGCTGCAGACGACTATCTCGAGTTCCTCCAGCAGGGCTCCCGAGAGTACCCGCTCGAGCTCCTGCAGATTGCGGGCGTCGACATGAGCAGTTCCGAGCCGATCGACCGGGCGCTTGCGACCTACGGCGAGCGACTGGACGAACTCGAGGAACTGCTCTCCTGAGCGGTTGACCGGCAATTGCAGGCCAATCCTGTCCTCCCGATTCGAAAACCCTCCGCGACCCAAAGGCACATTTATCGTCGGGGACTTATCCGTGCACGTCAAGATGTCTCGAAGCCCGTCTCTCCCCGAACGACCTCACCGCAATATCGATCCCGATCTCCCCGACGACGAGCGGATCGAGGCCCTTCGCGGGCACTATGCGGAACTCGTTGATGTCAACGAACAGCTCGAGAGTCAGCTCGATCAGACGACCGACCGCCGCGAGGACCTCCGCGAGCGCGTCGACCGCGTCGAGCGCGAGAACGAGACGCTCAAGAGTTCCTCGCTGTACATCGCGAGCGTCGAGGACGTCGTGGGCGACGGCGAAGTCGTCGTCAAACAGCACGGCAACAACCAGGAAGTGCTCACCGAGGTCGCTCCACGCATCGCAGAGCGCGTCGAGGCCGGCGACCGCGTCGCCGTCAACGACTCCTTTGCGATCCAGACGATCCTGGAGACGGAAACCGACGCGCGCGCACAGGCGATGGAGATCACCGAGCGACCCGAGGTCGGCTACGAGGACATCGGCGGTATCGACGAGCAGGTCCGTGAGGTCCGCGAGGCCGTCGAACAACCACTCATCGAACCCGAACGCTTCGAGGAAGTCGGCATCGATCCACCGAGTGGCGTCTTGCTCCACGGCCCGCCCGGAACCGGGAAGACGATGCTCGCGAAGGCCGTTGCCAACCAGACCGACGCCACCTTCATCAAGATGGCCGGCTCCGAACTCGTGCGCAAGTTCATCGGGGAAGGCTCGCGGCTCGTCCGCGACCTCTTCGAACTCGCCCGCGAGCGCGAACCGGCAATCATCTTCATCGACGAGATCGACGCCGTCGCGACGACGCGCACCGAGTCCAAGACCTCCGGTGACGCCGAGGTCCAGCGCACCATGATGCAACTGCTCTCCGAAATGGACGGCTTCGAGGCCCGTGGAGAGATCCGCATCATCGCCGCCACGAACCGCTTCGACATGCTAGACCGCGCAATCCTCCGTCCCGGTCGGTTCGACCGCCTCATCGAGGTACCAGAGCCGGACCGCGACGGCCGCGAACAGATCCTCGAGATCCACACCCGCGGCATGAACATCGCCGACGGCGTCGACTTCGCAGACCTCGCCGACGAAACCGACGGCTACTCCGGCGCAGAAATCGAGAGCCTGGCTACCGAAGCCGGCATGTTCGCCATCCGCAACGAGCGCGACGAGGTCCACCACGAGGACTTCGTCGACGCCTTCGACAAGATCGAGGCCGATGACTCGAGTGACGTCATCTCCTCGGCCGGCTACTTCTACCAGTAAGCGTCGCTCGGCGGGCTTCGACTCGAGTGCAGACACAGACCGCAAGTCCTTACGCGATCCGTCCCCGAACGCGAGTACAGCAATGAGTACGATCCGAATCGTTCAGGGCTCCGCGTCAGCCCCGACCAAAATGGCGTCCTACGACGCCGCCCTCGCCGACGCCGGCGTCGAAAACTACAATCTCGTCGCCGTCTCTTCCGTCATTCCTGCTGCTGTCGACGTCGAAGCCGTCGGCACGGCACCCGACCTTGGCCCCGCCGGCGAACGACTCACCGTCGTCGAAGCACGAGCGACCACCGCCGGCCCCGGCCAGGTGAGTGCCGCCCTCGCCTGGTCGCGATCCGCCGACCGCGGACCGGGTCTCTTCTACGAAGTCGCAGACGAAACCAATCCAGACGATGTCGAACACCGCGTTCTCGAAGGACTCGCCGCGGGCCAGGACCTGCGCGACTGGGCGTTCGAGGACTCGAGTGTCGCCGTCGAGCACAGCCAGGCCGAGCCGGGCGTGTACACCACGTCGCTCGTACTCGCCGTCTACGGCGAGAGCGAGCCGATCTGTTGAGACGAGTTCGGACCTAATCGGCGTTCTCACCAACTGTGCGAAGGCGAACCCTTTTCACCTGCCGGCCCGTTGCTACCCAATACGCTTCTCATGAACGGAAATACGCCGTACGCAGGGCTACCAGGGGAGACTGCTGCTGGTCAGCGTGCCGCAGCCGACGTTCCCGACCTCTCGAGTTCCCAGAAGCGGTTGTTACACCGCGATGTTTCGCGGATCGCCGCCCGGACTCGTGAGTTTCTTCCCAGTGAGTACGCGGTCGACGCGGACGTCTCGACGGGTGCAACCGGCCCGCAGGTGACTGTCGCCGTTCGCCCGCCGGTCGGCCACGCTGTCAGCGCTGGATTCACGCCGGATCTCGAGGATGTCTCCGAGGAGGTCATTACCTCTGACGAGCGTGACGAGGTCGCCCGCGGTCTCGCTGCGAGTGCCGCGCTGCAGGTGAAACAGGCGGTTAGCGATGCGATGACGCCGACGGCGAAGTAGTCGTCTCGGTACTGCTGCGGCTTTTTAGTATCCGTTGTCGCTATAACACACGACGCAAAAGCGATTGCGACAGCTACCCTCAGTAGAGCAACTGCTCGAGTTGATGCTGTCGCCTCCCCAGATCGATCGCCGGCTCGACCGACGGATCACGCTGGAGTCGATCCAGCACTAACAACGGATCAGCCCCGGCGCGCTCGACATCCCGCAGGAGCGTTTCGATCACCGACCGATTCATCGCCAGCGACTCGGCGAGTCCGATCGCAAGCGCCAGCGGAACGGCCTGTTCGGGAGTCGTCGGAAACGCGTCGCTGACACGCGAGAAGTCAGGATCGGTGGACTCGAGCTCGTCCGACTCCGACTCCGACTCCGACTCCGACTCGGCCGCGTCAGCGTCGTCGCCATACTCGAGTACCAGACAGTGCGTACAGAACGTACAGGAGTCGGGGGTGTGCGTGTGGTCGTCCGCGACGGAGACGGAACCGGCAGCAGAGAGAGCGCTATGGAAGTCGGCCGGCACCACGAAGCGAACAGTTGGGGAGCCACACGCGGAACAGGTCATCGTCTCGTGCAGTTGTCGTTGTAGTCGTGGTCGCGGGTGCAGTTACAGCCCCAGCCTCAGTTCCCCGGCACACCGCCCGTCGCCGGCGGCTCCATGTCCGCTTCGTCGATCTCGATATCGTCTTCGTCCGCCTCTGCCTCGCGAGCCTCCTTCTCTTCCTGTTCTTTCTTCTCCTTGATCTTCTTCAGGCGGAACGTCTCCTCACGCTCTTGCTCCTCGAGTTTCTGCTCGATATACTCCTGACTGTCGTAGAGATCTGGGAGGAGCTTGAACTCGAGTGCGTTGACGCGGCGCTTGGTCGTCTCGATTTCGCGGAGCATCTTCTTCATCGCCGTCTCGACCTCTGCGGCGAGGATGATGCTCTCCAGTAAGTCCTCGTAGGCTTCGGCGGCCTCGTCGATGCGCGCCGAGGTTCCCATGATACCGTAGCCGCGCTCGCTGAGGTCCTTCGAGACGCGCGAGGATTCGATCTGTGGGACGACGACGCCCATGATGTTCTTCGACTCGGTGGTGATCTCGGGGTGTTCCTGCAGTGCAGCGGCAGCACCGCGGACGGCAACGTCTCCCTCCATGGCGCGTGCCATGTTGATCTTGCGCTGGGCCTGGTCGTAGTCGTCGGCCAGATCTCCGCGGACGTCCTGGGCCTTGTCCAGGATGTCCATGAATTCCATGATCAGCCCGTCCCGTTTCTTCTCGAGTGTCCCGTGCCCGCGTTCGGAGAGTTCGATCCGATCCTCGATCTCCATCAGGTTCTTGCGGGTGGGCTTGACGTCCTTGGCCATGTTGTGGGGAGATTGCGCCCCCAGTCGGATAACTGTTTACAGTTGTGTTCGCTCGGCCTGACAGTGGTGTTCGCGAATGCGAGCCAGCGAGTAAGTCGATTACCCAAGAAAGAGGTCTGTCAGATCGTTGGTCTTGCCGCCCTTGTAGAGTTCGGCGTAGCCGCAGTTAGTACAGGAGACGACCCGGAAGCGCCGATTCTGGATGTCGAAGAACTTCGAGAAGCCGGTTCCGGTCGTCGAGATGTCGTCGACCTCCGTCTCGGTGTGACCGCACTTGAGACAGCCCTTTTGGTCGCTCCCGGTCCCGTGGCTGCCGTCGGTATTCACCGTGCTGTCGGCTGCGGATGCAGTCTCGTGGTCGTCGAACATACACCGAACTGCGGAGACCGGTAGCAAATATTTTGTGCTCCACACGACGAGGGAGAATCAAACCCATGGCCGCTGGATTTGCGTTCGTACTCATGCTGTTCGTCGCACTCGCGTTCACAGTCGGTCTCTACCTCCTGATCGCGGACGAAACGTCGAACCCGACAGTAATGGACCGCGAACAGGCTGAGGCGGAGGCCAAACGGCGCGGTGGGTTGCAGCAGGGACAGAACTACGAGGAGACTCACAACCACAACCGCAACTACAACGATAGCCACCATGACCACAGTGAGCGAGCCCCTCTCGAGTCCGATACCCGTTCCGACCGCGAGAGAGCAACCCGCTCGCGTTCCGACCACGGGAAGCCGAGTTCCGACGACAGCGACACGACTGAGGACACGTCTGGATGGGAATTCGATCACGAGACGTAAGCTGTAGAGCAGCCTCTACTGGGTCCGGTGAAACAGCCGCTACCCAGCCTGAGTACAGACAAGAAAGGAAACACGATCTGCCCGAGCGCTGTGGCGCTTAGGCTTCGACTTCGGCGGCTTCCGGCTCGTCTTCGCGGTAGTGCTCTTCGATGAGGTCCTCGTCGATCCGGTTGAGTGCCTCCTTCGGGAGGTCCGAGAGAAGGTCCCAGCCGAGTTCGAGCGTCTCCTCGATGGAGCGGTTGTTGTCGTACCCCTGCTGGACGAACTCCGTCTCGAAGCGGTCGGCAAAGTCGAGGAACTTGTTGTCCCGTTTGCTGAGCGCTTCACGGCCGACAATGTTCACGAGGTCACGCAGGTCCTCACCCTCCGCGTAGGCGGCGTACATCTGGTCGGAGACGTCGCCGTGGTCTTCGCGGGTCAGGCCCTCACCGATCCCGTCGTCCATCAGTCGCGAGAGCGATGGCAGAACGTTGACCGGCGGCTCGACACCCTGACTGTTCAGGTTCCGGTCCATCACGATCTGGCCTTCCGTAATGTAGCCAGTCAGGTCCGGAATCGGGTGTGTGTCGTCGTCGCCCGGCATCGTCAGGATCGGAATCTGGGTGACAGATCCGTCCTTGCCCTCGATACGACCGGCACGCTCGTAGAGCTGTGCCAGGTCGGTGTACATGTATCCGGGGTAGCCACGGCGACCCGGGACCTCCTCACGTGCGGCACCGATCTCTCGCAGTGCCTCACAGTAGTTGGTCATGTCCGTTAGGATGACCAGTACGTGGTAATCCTTCTCGAACGCGAGGTACTCTGCCGTCGTCAGGGCAAGTCGCGGGGTGACCTGGCGTTCGACTGCCGGGTCGTCCGCGAGGTTCATGAAGACGACGGAGCGCTCGAGTGCACCCGTGCGCTCGAAGTCGTCCATGAACTCGTTTGCCTCTTCGGCGGTGATACCCATCGCACCGAAGACGACTGCGAACTCGGAGCCTTCCTCGTCGCCGCCGTCTTCTTCCTCTGGGACAGTTGCCTGCCGGGCAATCTGGAGTGCGAGTTCGTTGTGCGGCAGCCCCGATCCGGAGAAGATCGGCAGCTTCTGCCCGCGAACCAGCGTGTTCATGCCGTCGATGGCGGACACACCGGTCTGGATGAACTCCTCTGGGTACTCACGCGAGTACGGGTTGATTGCCTCGCCGACGATGTCCTGTCGTTTGTCCGGGACGATTTCCGGGCCGCCGTCGATCGGGTTCCCGGAACCGTCGAGAACGCGACCGAGCAGGTCTTCGGTGACGGGCATCTTCATCGTCTCGCCCAGGAAGCGAACGGAGGCGTTGCGGTCGATACCGCCAGTGCCTTCGAACACCTGGATCGAGACGATTCCTTCACTCGATTCCAGTACCTGTCCGCGCAGGGTCTCGCCCTGTGGTGTCTCGATCTCGACGATCTCGTCGTAACCGACGGGTTCGTCGACCTCGGCGAACACCAGCGGACCACTGATTTCCGTGATAGTCTGGTACTCTTTCATTGTTAGTACAGTGCTCGCAGTTGGTCTTCGAGATCGCTCTCGAGTTCGTCGATGAACTCGTTCCACTCCTCGGCGGTGCCCATACGGTTGAGCCGCGGGGCAGCGTCGACGTTCTGAATCTCGTCGACCGGGACGCCAGCGTCGAGGGCGTCGAACGCCTCGTCGTTGAACGTCTTGATCGCCTGGAGCATCCGGTAGGTCTTCTCGGGCTCACAGTAGGTGTCGACGTCGTGGAGCGCGTTCTGCTGGAGCCAGGCCTCACGCAGGTAGCGAGCGACTTCGAGCGTGAGCTGCTGGTCTTCCGGCAGTGCGTCCTTACCGACGAGCTGAACGATCTCCTGCAGTTCGTCCTCCTCGTCTAGCACGTCGACGGCCCACTGGCGAACCACTGGCCAGTCGTCTTCGACGTTTGCCTCCCACCACGGGTCGAGCTGGTCCTTGTACAGCGAGTAGGACTCGTTCCAGTCAATTGCCGGGAAGTGCCGACGCTCTGCGAGGTCGGCGTCCAGTGCCCAGAACGTCTTGACGATACGCAGCGTGTTCTGGGTGACCGGCTCGGAGAAGTCCCCACCCGGTGGCGAGACTGCCCCGACGACCGAAATCGACCCTTCGCCGCCGTTGATCAGCTGGAACTTGCCGGCGCGCTCGTAGAACTCCGACAGCGACGCGGCGAGATATGCGGGATAGCCCTCTTCGCCGGGCATCTCCTCGAGTCGGCTCGAGATTTCACGCATGGCCTCTGCCCACCGGNAGGTGGAGTCGGCCATGAGTGCAACGTCGTAGCCCATGTCGCGGTAGTACTCTGCGATCGTGATTCCCGTGTAGATACAGGACTCACGCGCTGCGACGGGCATGTTCGACGTGTTCGCGATGAGACACGTCCGAGCCATCAGCGGGTTCCCGGTCTGCGGGTCGGGCAGCTCTGGGAAGTCCTCGATAACCTCGGTCATCTCGTTGCCACGCTCACCGCAGCCGATGTAGACGACGATGTCCGCGTCGGACCACTTTGCAAGCTGTTGCTGCGTGACGGTTTTCCCGGAGCCGAACGGGCCAGGAATCGCGGCCGTTCCGCCCTTTGCGAGCGGGAACAGGCCGTCCTGAATGCGCTGTCCGGTAACGAGCGGTTCAGTTGGGGTTTCCTTGTCACCAGCGGGACGGGCCTGTCGGACCGGCCACTCCTGGTGCATCTGGATCTCTTCGCCGTTGTCGAGTTCGGCGACCGTCTCCTCGACGGTGAACTCGCCGCTCTTGATCGAGGTGACCTCGCCGCCCTCGTAGTCCGGCGGCACCATCACCTTGTGGTCGATCGTGACAGTCTCGGGAACGATCCCGACGACGTCACCGGGCTCGACGGTGTCACCCTCTTCGACTTCCGGGGTGAACTCCCACGTCTTTTCGAGGTCGATACCGGGGGCGTCGACCCCGCGGTCGAGGAACGCCGTCCCCATCTTGTCCTCGAGGACGTCGAGTGGGCGCTGGACACCGTCGTAGATGGAGTCCATCATGCCCGGTCCGAGGTCGACACTGAGCGGTTCGCCCGTGTTCTGGACGGGTTCGCCCGGGCCGACGCCGGAGGTTTCCTCGTACACCTGAATCGTGGTCAGGTTCCCTTCGATTTCGATGACCTCGCCCATCAGCCCTTCGTCGCCGACGTAGACGACGTCGTTCATCCGGGCGTCGAGGTCCGTGGCGGTCACGACAGGACCACTCACGCTTTCGATTACACCGTCTTGATCGACGGATTCGATGTCTTCTGCCTGGCTCATAGTGTTACTCGCTGTCGCTGTCTTCTTCCTCGTCCTCTTCCATCAGGTCGATACCGATCGCGCGTTTGATCTGGTCACGTAGTCCGCCGCCACCGGTGCCGCTGCCGATCGTCACGACGACCGGTTCGACGCTGGTCTCGACGTTCTGGCGAACGTTTCGCGAGAGGTGATCGAGGTCGTCGTCGTGCATCACGACGATACCAACATCCTCGTCGTCTAACGCCGTCGTGACGGCATCGTCTAGCTCCGACTCCTTCTCGTCGTCCGGGACGTTTTCGAATCGGCGAACGCCCGCGAGTCGGAACCCAGTGGTGAACTCCGGACTGCCGACGACCGCAATTTCCTGGCTCATAGGATCACCAACTCCTCTTCGATCTCGCTCTCTGAGAGGCCGACTTCTCGACCCCGTGCGATCGCGCGAATGTTCTCGACCTCGCGCTCCTTGGCGAGAATGTACGACAGCACGGCCGACACAGAGGCCGGATAGATACTCGAGAGCGTATCAGCGTACTGGAGCAACGCAGCGTCTAGTGCGTGCTCGAACTGGATAAGGCTGTCAGCCTCGCGCAGTCGACCCAGTGCGCCCGAGAGTCGGTCGCCATAGCGCTTGTTCTCGGCGATATGGTCGACGAGCGCGTCGTAATCTCCGACGAGTCGGTTCAAATCCGACGCATCGAACAGCACACCGCCCTCGATGTAGTAGGCTGCCGGGTCCAGATCCGCGCCGCTGCGTGCGAGCCGCAGCGCGTTCCGGGCGTTCCGGAAGTCGATCTCGGCCTGGAGGAACTCGATGTAGCGCGCTTCCGGCCCCTCCTGGGGCTGCGTTCTCCCGGGGGATCGACTGACGTCCTCGAGTAGGTGCTCGTAGAACTCGCGATCCAGCGCGTTCTCGAGTGGCACGAGTGCGCCGGTCTCTTCGTACTCCTCGTGGGCGGCCGAGAGCGATTCGTAGAAAATCGTTCCCGACACCACTTCGATCGCATCCTCGATCGTGTCGACCTCGAGCAGTCGATCGATCGTCCGGTCGTCGAGTTCACCGGCGCGGATGAGGTCGGTCTGGACCTCCTCGGGATCGGTTTCGGTGTAGATCCCGCGGATGATCGTCTTCAGGTTCATGACGTCGAACTTCCGCAGGTAGCGAGAGACGAGGTCGTACAGTCGTCCCTCGGACCAGTCGAGGAGGTCCTCGAAGTGCTTCGCGAGGTTGCGGTTCAGGGCGTACTCGATCAGGTCGACGCCCGAAAAGCGCGTTCCGAGCGCGTTGACCTCGCGTTCGTACTCCGTTTCCTCCATGAACCGCGCGATTTCACTCGGCCCCATCCGGATCAGCTTCCGATAATCTTCGTCCGCGAACAGCGAGGCTCGGCGCGACCGAACGCGAGCGTTCACGTATTCCGGATTCGAGGCACCTATACTCATTGCTCGAAGAGTTGGTTGCTGATCTCCCGGAGGTTGTCTTCCCACACGTCCTCGAGTACCGAGTCGAACGTGTTGTTGACGCGAACACGGGACTGTTCGCTCTCGACGACGACGCCGCCGAGACAGTCGTACTCGCCGGCGAACGCGTAGCCGTCGTAGTCATCGAGGATCGACTCGATCAGGTCCTGGTCGTCTGCGCGACCGTAGACGCTGACGTCGTCACCCTCGTCGAACTCCGTACTCGCAGCGTCGAGGAGTGCACGGGTGAGCTCTTCACGCGTGTCGCCCTCGAGTGCGGTGAGTTCGGCCTCGACTTCTTCGCGGACGTCACCGAGGACGTCGCGGCGGGCCTCCAGGCGCTTTTGTTTCGCCTCCAGTTTGGCACTGGAGAGTCGCTGTTCGCGCAACTGCTCGATCTCACGGTCGGCCTCCTGCTCGGCCGACTCGCGGATCTCCTCGGCGTCAGCCTCGGCTGCCGATTCGATCTCCTCGGCGCGAGCCTCACCCTCGTCGCGGATGTCCTCCGCACGCGCGTGGGCCTCATCTCGAATGTCTTCTACGACTGTGTCCAAACTCATTGTAAGAGAAGGGGGACGGAGTTATCCGACGATGAAGACGACGACCAGTGCCAGAATCACGAGCGTCTCAGGAAGGACGGTCATGATCAGGCCCGGAACGAACATGTCGTCGTCCTCGGCGATCGCGCCGACTGCAGCAGCGCCGATACCGCGCTCTGCGTAGCCAGCTGCGAGTGCTGCCAGACCGACTGCGAGTGCTGCTGCGGCCTCGGCGTAGCCGACCGAGAGATTCTCTGCTGCTTCTGGACTCATTGCCTCTCCGTTCTGCAGTACGATGTCAAGTGCTTCGATCATTTTTGCTTAGTCCTCACTGCGGGTTCGATCGTGTCCGAACGGTTCGTAGTTCTTTCCACCGCCTTCATAAAACTTCCCAAAGAACTCGACGTACTCGAGCCTGATACCCTGTAATCCGGCACTTGTGATACCAAGTAACAAGACCAGAATGTGGCCAAGGATCAGGACGACTACACCGAACGCGAAGGCGGCGATTGCGACCGCGCCGTCGCCCATGTGGAAGAGTCCGGGGAACATCTCGACGGATCCCTCGGGAATCTCGTTCCACGGTGCGGCGAACGGGCGGCCTCCTTCGGTCGTCTCGTAGGCACCAAAGGTCAGCAGGTTGACGACGAACGCCATCCCACCCTTTGCGAGCAGGACTGCCGTCATCCGGGCGTACGAGACGACGTGTGCGAACGGCATGGCGAACTCTGCGAGTTCGACCGGGTCACCGATGGCCAGCAGGGCGAGTCCTGCGATGACCATCAGGAACGGGATGGTGACTTCGAAGCCGCCGAGATAGGCGATATCGGCCGGGACGGTGAATACGTCCATCAGCCCGAAGCCACTGAAGCCGAAGTCGAACGGCTGGCCGTCGAATGCCGTGAAGATGAAGTCCGGCTTGACGCCGGCTGCCTGGGGCGTAAACACCCAGATCCAGATACCGTTGAGCATCAGGAGCCACGAGCCGCTGTGGGTAATCGCTCCCCAGAGACCGTGCCCGTGCTGGATGTTCTCGATGAAGTCGAGAATCCAGGCGATGTTCAGGTGCATCACACCGAGTGCGACGGCGACGATCAGCCACGCGTAGACGAAGTCAGCCGTCGCTGGTGAGAGTCCCTTATCGCCCATCGGCGCGCCGCCCTCGCCGAAGATCATGTAGCCGAGTTCGTGTAGACCGAAGAACTCGCCGAACAGGATCCCGAAGAGGATCGTGAACGCACCAGCCCAGATCGCAACGCCACCGAGACTCGAGATTCCTGGGCTATCGAATCCCTTGTACATGTAGAACCCGATCAGAACGTACAGCAGTCCGTACCCGACGTCGCTGATCATGAATCCGAAGAACAGCGGGAACGTCAGGAACAGGAAAATCGTCGGATCGAGTTCGTTGTACTTCGGCCGATTGACTGCCTGCACCAGCATTTCGAACGGCTTCGCCGCCGACGGATTATCCTGAATCGTCGGCGGTTCGTCGCCCATCGTTACCGCAGAGCCGCCGTCCGTGACGGCCTTTTGCTGTTGCTGGTTGTCGTCTTCGTTCGCGTCGGCCGACGCTTCGTCGTCTTCTTTCGCATCCTGCGTCCCCTGATGGATGTCATCCGTATGGGTCCGACCGTGGCGGTCGTAGCTCGCGCGCTCGAGTTCTTCGATCTCGAGACTGTCGCCGACCGCATTACGCAGGGCCGTCTTGAGCCGCTCGAGTTCGTCGGACGGAACCCAGCCCTCGGCGATGAAGGCTCGGTCACTCGTCGCGAACTGCAGCGGCGCTTCCGCACGCTGCACCTCGATGGTCAGCTCTGCCTCGAGCTGGAGGAGGAACGAGCCCTCCTCGCGCTCGATTCGCTCGAGTTCGTCGTCGATCTCGTCGATCCGGGACTCGAGTTCGTACTTGCGATCCTCGAGTTCGGAGACGTACGCCGACGGACTCTGTTCGGTGTCCGGCACGCCGTATCGCGTGAACTCGATGCCGACGAGCGCGTCGTCGATGACGTTGTCGGCGTCAGTGTCGCCAGCATCTGCGACCGGATCGATCTCACCGGTCGGTGCAGCGACGATCGCGACGACGTCACCGCTGGTGAACGTCTCGTAGGCGCGGACGTCCTCGGCTGCCTCGAGTGCAGCATGGACCTCCGCCTCCGAGCCTTCACCGACGAGCACGTCGACCGTGTCGTACCCCGACAACAGGTCGAGGTCGATACCGAGTTCTGCGAAGGGCGCAACGCGGTCGATCCGTTCGTCGACCTGTCGCAGCTCCTCACGAACCTCGGTCCGCTGGTCGTCGAGTTCGTTGATCCGCGTGCGAACCTCCTCCAGTCGCTGCTCCCAGTTCTCCTCGAGTGTCCCCTGACCCGATGCCTCCGCTTCGGACAGGCCAAGGGTGCTCTCGAGTGCCCGGACGGTGACGAGCTTCTCGGAGGCGTCATCGGCACCCTCGATCGGGTTGCCGTTGTCGAACCCCTCCCAGGAGCCGTCGTAGTCCGAGAGATGTACTAGATTCAGCTCGTGGATCGTCTCGATGACCGTGGGCATGACGCCCTTGGAGCCGGTCACCGAGATCTTGCTCATCCGTTCAGGTCTGAGCATGGACGTCCTCCTGGAACAGGGAGACGACGTGGTCCGTCACCTCGTCGACTCGGTTCTGGGCACGCTCGGCTAGCGCCTCGCGCTCCTGTTCACCCTCCTCGAGGACGCGCTCGCACTCCTGATCGATCTCGTCACGCGCCTCTTCCAGGCGACGTTCTGTGAGATCTCGCGCCTCTTGTTCCGCTTCCGTGCGAATTTCCTCGGCACGTTCCCGGGCCTCGGCTATTCGCTCGTCGCGGTCGTTTTCTGCCAATGCGACGATCTCGTCGGCCTCTTCCTCCGCCGACTTAATTCGTTCGAGAACCTGTGGCCTCGGCATACTCTAAGCAAGGGAACGTTTGCGACAGCGCGTATATGGTAGTTGCGAAAGTACCTCGGTTCGAGTCGCCTCGAACCACCGCCTCGGTGGCGCTCACGCCGGCGCGCTCCGGCGCGGAACAGCAGACATATCCCGGTTCGCCGAAAACCCCTTCGACAATGGGAATTCTCGAGAACAAAGCCCGTGCACGGCTGTTCTACAAGTACCTCTCGAAGGTCTACGATCAGGTGAACCCCTTCATCTGGAACGAAGACATGCGTGCGGACGCGCTATCGCTCCTCGACTTCGAGGAGGACATGACCGTGCTCGACGTCGGCTGTGGGACCGGCTTTGCGACTGAGGGACTCCTCGAGCACGTCGAGGAAGTGTACGCACTCGACCAGAGCGAACACCAACTCGAGCAGGCCTACGCGAAGTTCGGCAAGCACGCCCCACCGGTGCACTTCCACCGCGGCGACGCCGAACGGCTCCCGTTCGCGACCGATACGTTCGACGTTGTCTGGTCCTCCGGCTCAATTGAGTACTGGCCGAACCCCATCCTTGCGCTCCGCGAGTTCCGCCGCGTTCTGAAGCCCGGTGGACAGGTACTGGTCGTCGGTCCCAACTATCCGGACAACGTCGTTGCCCAGCACCTCGCCGACTCGATCATGCTGTTCTACGACGAGTACGAAGCCGACGAGATGTTCAAACGCGCCGGCTTCGAGGACGTCAAACACGCGTTCATGGGGCCGTCCTACGATCCCGACGTTGCGATTACGACGATCGGCCGCGCACCGCAGTGAGCGGGCTACGGCCGGACCTCGATTTTTGATCTTCTACTGTTGACAGCCACGAGATACCGACTCCACGAGAGCAATCAGCCGGACTCACTCCGAAACGACCCTACATCCACTCCGAAACTAACCGAAACCCGCTCTGTAACACCCGCTACTCACTCCGCAACCGACTCCAACTCGGCAACCCGTGACCCCTCAATAGCGACTTTTACCCGAACTGTCGACCCCGACTCGAGTGTCGGCTCGTTCGTGCCCGCAAGCGTAACGCTCGCCCGCTCGCCCGTCTTCCATGTGGACTCACTCTGCGCATTGAACGGCCCCTCCGGACTCCCACGGAATCCCTCCGCACCGACGTACGGAACTGGTGGCTGGTACTCGAGTGCGGTGCCATCGACGGTCACGTGCAGCGATAGGTCTTCCACGTCGATCTCGTCGCCAGCCGTGTGTTCGAAGGTGAGTTGACCTGTTTCGCTATCAGCTGTCAGTTCGAACGCTGCGATGGGAGGTGGTGATCCGAGAGTCCAGCCTGACAGAACGAGTGCGATAGCCCCAACGAGAAAGACGGTGAGTACGAGTAGCGTGATGGTGCCGACAACGGGACTGACCGCTCGCGGAAGAGCACACAGTGACCGTACCCCGTGTGACGACTGCCGACGATCTGCAGACACGGAACGCGTTGGTTTCGTCTTCCAATATAAATCGTTGGACGAAGAGAAGAACGAACGGCCCAGTGGAGGCCTCGATTCCCTGTAGACGGGCCAAATCGACCGGGGATGCGTTAGCTGTCACCCACCGGCCGTCACCCGTCAACTATCAGCGCTCAGCAGTTAACTGTCAACTGTCAACTGTCAGCAGTCACCCGTTCGAGACCGGTGCTGTGACGCTCTCTGTCTCACCATCGATCGTAAGGTTGTACGTATCTGCGGGCGGGAGATACGTTATCGAACCGTTTTCATCCGTTTCGCCGATTTCCTGGCCATCGATTCTGATGGTCGCCTGCAGCGGTTCGTCGCTGCCATCTTCGGTAACGGTTAGCTCTGTTGGACCGATTGCTGGTGTTTTGTTGAACGTTCGCTCGATACTCCCCGTCGATTTGGTTTCCGTCTCGACCGCTGGCAGTGAGCTGACCGACACCACCTGTGATTCACGGTAGACATCGCCAGTACCAGCGTCGACATAGATGTCTAGTTGTCCGGTATCGTGAGGGAGGTCGACCCAGTAGAGGTTTTCGAGGCTATTGTCCTGATAGTGTGGTGAGCCGTGATCGTGAGCCCATGGGTACTGCTGGGCGATGTCGTCGATCATCTGATCGATTGACTCGTACTGGTTCGGTGCACCCGCATCGCGGTTATCAAACCGAACTGTTTCCGTTCTGTACGTATCTCCATCCAGTGCCGAGAGTCGGTACCCATTCTCTGCGGTCTGGACGCGGAATTCATAGGGCGTGCTCGAGTCACTGACTTCGCTCGCCGATGCGATGGTTTCACGAATCGGTGTCGTATGGAACTCTAGAAGCGTTCGATCGGCACGGAACTGTTGTCGCTGGGAGGGAATGACATCGATATCCTCATCGTCTGCAAGCACGTCAAGCGTTTCCTCGAGGGCAGTTGCCTCGTAGTAGTTCTGTAACAACACCTGAATCAGTTCACCGTCCGTGAGGTCTCCCGCCTGATGTTGGCGGACGGCCTCGCGCTCTCTGTCCTCGAGCGCAGTAATCCGCTCTTTCGTTTGATTGTAGGCGGATTCGATTCGGTCCGCACGATCCGACCCGTCTACGTCAGCTAGCTCACGCTCTGTGAGATTGTACTGCTCATATTGGACCTGCATTTGTGTCGTGGTTTGTGCAAATGAGGTCGCAAGATTGGGTTCGATCGTACCGTAGGAACCACGAATTTCGCCAGCAAGCGGTAACTGGTTCGAGGTGTTTTCGATTTCGACGGGGGTTGTCTGTTCGACTGTCTGCTGTTGGAGGGCCTGCTGCTCATCGAAGTCGCCAGAGGCTCCGTGGGACGGAGATGCCGCGACAACTGTGATCGCGGGCAGCGAACAAACGAGAAGCAACGCGAGGAGGACAGGGGTCGCGCTGTTCATTGTGCAGCCGTAGGAACTCCTGATACAAAAACTGGTCGCACTTGCGAACTCACTGGTTTTCAATACTACACTGATTGATTACTGTTCAGGGCAACAAGACGTGAACCGAGACACACAATCGCCATGCACAGAAGAAACACGATACACGGAGTCAGCAACAGCGTACAGGACTGATTTCAGGCCAATTTACGACGTAGTTGTCTCCTCTCAGAATTAGAACTATCTTTTTCATCGTCTCAGAACTGCAGTAAGCAGTCGTTGTCCGCTCTGGAGACGTTTTACGACCGTCGATAACGTTTTATTTGTCGATGGAAAGGGTTTTTTCCCCCGGGAAACCACCAGTTGATAGGTATGCGGTTGTCCACCGCCGTTACACTCACCTTCGTTGCCCTCCTCGTCACTGCCGCTTCCGGTGCAGTGGTCGCGATGCCGACTGCGGCTGCCGGTGATCCTGTTGCGGGTCCAGAGACCGACCCCCAGGCAGGATTCGAGCAACCAGCAGTCCAATCAGCGGTTTCACCGGCCAGTGTCGGATTTTCGGACGATAACTCCCCCGAGATTGATCACATTATACGGCTCAACGTGAGCGACACTGGCGATGCTCACTGGAGTCACGAGTACCGGTTCGTCCTTGAGGACGAAGACGACGTGAACGCCTTCACGGAGTTCGCTGCGGATGTCGTTGCCGGCGAACGCCACGCCGAGACGCCGATACAGGCCGTTCGAAACCAGGTGTCGATAGCTGACGCCGAAACCGACCGTGAGATGTCGATCGTCGGCGCTGGCTGGGACGGCTACGACGTTCGGCCGTACGACGATGACATCGAAACAGAGAACGATCCCGACGGCACCCACGACGAAGAAATCGGCGTTATTACGTACACGTACACCTGGACGAACTTCGCAGAGACAGATGGTGATCGAATCTATCTCGGCGACGCGCTCCAGACGAGTAACAGTGACCGCCCCGCGATCACTGCACTCGGTGCGAGCCAGCGACTGGTCATCGAATCACCACCGAACTACGGTTTGCAGACGCCAACGCAACTCTCCTGGAACGGCTATCACGAGTTCAGCGACGACGAGTTCGATATTGTCTTCCTGCGTGGCGCCGAGCCGAGTAGTTCCCTCTCGTGGTTCTCGCTCCCACTGGTACTTGGCGCCAGTCTACTTGCGGTCGTCCTTGCGTTCGGCGTCCTTGCTGCCTATCGGTACAGCAGGGACGAGCCACTCCCTGGAGTCCCACACATTGCTTCGCTCCTCGGTATCGGGGCAGCAGAGACCGACAGTGCAGACGCGGATACAGAGACAGCCACCCAGTCCGACCCAAGACAACCCGCACAGGGCAGGGCCACCCACTCTCCCGACTCAGGCTCGGGGTCAGGGTCGCCACCACCGAATACCGCTGGCGACGGCACGCAACTCGAGTTCACCGAGCCTGCGGACGAGGATATCGACCCAGAGTTGTTGAGCGACGAAGAGCGAGTACAGCGGATGCTCGCGGGTAACGGTGGCCGAATGAAGCAGGCGGCGATCGTCTCGGAGACGGGCTGGTCGAACGCGAAGGTGTCGCAGTTGCTGTCACAGATGGACGAAGATGGGCAGATCGAGAAGTTGCGGATCGGTCGTGAGAATCTGATCACGTTGCCGGAAGTCGATCCGACTGAGATCGACTGAGCGGTTCGATTTGTACGCGATACGTTCGGTACACGGTATCGAGAACACGATGACCGAGTCGTAGCTGGATGCGACAACCGATGACCGGGTGACGATGGCTCCGAAATGAGCGCAAGCAGTAAGCAACCGGCGGTATGAAGACAGTAAAAAGCGTGCCCGATAGGTATTTCATGCGCGACTCACAGTCGTTTGTATGGAAACCTTCGGCATCGTTGCAGCTGGTCTTTTCGTATCCGGCTGTGCGTACTCGCTGCTTCGCGTATACTGGGACGACGATGCAGTCAACTGGCTTGGATAGCGGAAAGAAACGGGACCGGTCGTGGTTACGCTACCGGCGTTCGCTCGCGGGACAACGATCTACGCCAGCGGCGTTCGCTCGACGACCTGACCGTCGTAGCTTGGATACTGCTCGACGATTTCACCGTCATCGAGATCGCCCTCTTCGATCATCTCCTCTAGCAGCCACCAGGCGATCTCGACGTGCTCGGACTTGACGGTGTAGAACTCTTCGGGAACGCCGAGTTCGGCGAAGCGTTCCGGTTCGGTGTAGGTCTTCCCGTAGACCAGCGTGCCGTCGTCGGTCACATCGTCGAACTCGCGGCGGACGTTGCGGGCCATGCGCTTGAGTCGCCGGCGGTGCTGGGCGGCGTCCTTGAACACGGAGGTACAGAAGTAGACGCGTTCGTGGTCGCCCATCACCTCGAGGATATCATCGCGGGAGCCGTCGACGGCGCTCATGTGGCCCTCCTTGAGCTCGTAGCCCTCCTCCTGCATCCGGCGGTAGTTCCCCTGGGACATTTCGAACTCGTTGACGTTGCAGAAGTCCGCCGCGCCCTCATCGAGGAACTCGAGGAACTCCTCCTCTGCGCGGATGCCGGGAATCTCGAACGCGGGGGTGAGTCCTTCTTCGCGGGCGATGTAGAGGATATCCTCCCACTCGGTGCCGTGGAGGTCACCCCACAGCTCGTACGGTGGGTGGAACCGAATTTCGTCGAGGCCGGCCTCCGAGAGCTTACGCATGTTCTCTCGCCCACCCGTGATGCCCGTGTAGAGGTGGGTGTGGTGATCCTCGCCGAACTCGTCTTTCAGGAGTTCGAGATAGTGGCAGGTGCGCTCGAGTGCCTCCTGTGGTTCGCCGCCCGTGATCGAGGTGCCGAGGGCGTCCATCCGGTAGGCCTGCTCGAGGACGTCCTCGTCGGACTCGACGCGGCGTTCGTTCGCGTAGACGTCGGTGACGTTCTTGCGATTCTCGCCGAGTGGGCAGTAAAAGCAGTCGCGCTGGTCGCAGTACCCGTAGACGAACAGCACCATCTTGCCACCCTTCGCGCACTGCTCACAGCCCTTCGAGATCATTCAGTACACCGGGTTATCGGCGCGCGTTCAAAAACCGCACGGATCCATACTGCTGTGACGGTCGATTCGGGCAGTGTTGGTAGTTCACACGGCACTCCGGAGCACTGGCAGGGAAGTTACAACGGCCGTAAGCGCGGACAGCCCAGAAAAGGCATATACCGCCCGGACGAACAGTCGGCTGATGCTGCTGGTCCTCTGTGTCGACCTCGACGACGACCTCGGTCGCAAGACCGGGTTCTCGACGCCGGTTATCGGCCGCGACCCCGTCGAAGAGGCAGGCGTCGCGCTCGCAACTGCGGACCCGGAGGACTCTGACGTCAACGTCATCTTCCAGGGGCTGCACATCTACGACGACCTGGACGCACGCGACGAGAGCGTCGAAGTCGCCGTCGTCACCGGCAACGACGAGGGCGACGTCAACGCCAACCGCGAGGTCGGCGACGAGGTCGACACCGTCCTCGCGAGTCTCTCCACCGCGGAGGACGTCACCGCCCTCGTCGTCACCGACGGCGCACAGGACGAATCCGTTATCCCGATTATCCGCTCGCGCGTGCCGATCGACGGCGTCCGGCGCGTCGTCGTCAGACAGGCCCAGAACCTGGAGTCGATGTACTACACCATCAAACAGGTGCTCGACGACCCCGAGACGCGGGGTACAATCCTGATCCCGCTTGGCATCCTGTTGCTCATCTACCCGCTCGCGCTAATCGGGAGCGCACTCGAGATGCCCGGCTTCGTGCTCGGGACCACGTCGGCGCTGCTTGGGTTCTATCTCATCTCCCGCGGCCTCGGACTCGGCGAGCGACTCGACACGGCCGTTGAGCGCGCTCGGCGGTCGCTGTACGCCGGTCGGACGACCCTACTCGCGTACGTCGTCGCGGCGGCACTGTTCGTCCTCGGCGGTGTGAGCGGCGTGAATACGCTCGAGTCGGTGCAGGCGGACACGACCGGTGACGTCGGCGTGCCCGTCATGATTGCCGCGCTGGTGTATGGCTCTGTCCAGTGGATCGCCGCCGCGGGCGTGACGACCAGCCTCGGCCAAATCACCGACGAGTACATCGCGGGGACACTCGAGTGGCGCTATCTCAACGCGCCGTTTTACGTGCTGTCGATCGCGATTGTCCTCTATGCGGTGAGTGCGTTCTTCCTGGATGAGGCAGGGATCGCGTTCCTCGCGGCGGCGTTGACGGCGGGGACGCTGCTGGGGATTGTGAGTACGCTGGCGTTTGCGATCGTCGAGTCGCGGTTATCGGGATCGAAGGGGGAGCAAGAAGAACGGGCGAAAGCGGATCGGACTCACTGAGTGGCCGTTGGACACTGAGTGGTCGCTGCAGATGTAGATTGTGGTCGGGGAGTATGACGATGGTGGTGACGCTATTGCACCTGCTATCGTTCGCGTTCGACGACAAACTCCGCAAGCTCTCGGAGATACAGCTCTGCCTCCGGATCGGCAACCTCGACCCGGTCGAGCGCCTCGAGCGCACGGTCTGCCTCCGCTCGCGCACGCGAGTTGGCTTCGTCGGGTGTGAGATCGGTTACCTGGACGACTGAGGGGCGGTCCATCTCGGCGTCGTGACCGGTCGGCTTGCCGAGTTCCTCAGCATCAGCGATTTCGTCCAGCACGTCGTCTCTGATCTGGAAGGCGATGCCGACGCGTTCTGCGTACTCACCGAGGGCTTCGACCGTAAACCCGTCCGAGCCAGCCGCGATCGCACCCAGTTCGGCTGCGGCGCGAAAGAGCGCGCCGGTCTTGCGGCGAGCGAGTGTCATGTACTCCTCCTCGTTCGATGGCATGGCCGAGAGTTCGGTCGCCTCACCGACGCCGAGTTCGACCATCGACTCGGTAACGACGCGCATCGCGTCGGGGTCGGACGCGAAGAGTTCGAAGGCCTCCCCGAGGAGGCCGTCGCTGGTGATGATCGCCGGCCCGTAGCCGAACTCGGCCCAGGCGCTTTCGGTGCCGCGGCGTAGCTCCGAGCGGTCGATGATGTCGTCGATGACGAGCGAGGCGTTGTGGACGAGTTCGATACCGACACCGAACTCGACAGCCTCCTCGGCGGTCCCGCCCACGGTCTCGCAGGCGAGAATCGTGACCATGGGTCGGACGCGCTTGCCTCCAGAGAGCGTGACGTGGCGAACCTCATCGCTGAGCGTCTCCGGGTCGACGCCGTCGACGACCTCGTGGAGTCGCTCTTCGATTAGCGCCCGCCGGCGCTCCAGCAGTTCCATTGCCAACGTTTAGGCAGGTGGCAAAAAGTACGTGACGGTTCGGACGATGCCCGTGTGAGCGTGTCTCGTTCCACACAGGACAGCGCTGAGCGGTCGGTTCGGTTCTTTCTGTTATTCCCCTTCCCCTTCCCCTTCTCCCTCCCCTATCGTGCGAGGCGGTGCGATGAGATGGGTGAGCCGGTCGGTGACAGGTGCAGAGAACGGCTGAGAAAACAGTATGCCCCAGAGAACAGTATGCCACAGAGACATGATGCAAAAACGAGACACAAGAAACGAGACCTGAGAGACGATGTGCCGATGAGATCAGTTGCTGCCGTCGCTAACCTCGTCGTACGTGAACGGATCGTCGGCCGGTTCGTCGTTGGTCGCATCGTCATCGTCTGCAGCGTCAGTGACACCGCCAGCGTGGTTATCACTGTCTGCACCAGCGTCGCCAACAACCGGCTCGTCCTCCGCGTCGGCTTGGGAAACGACGCTCTCGTCGAACGAGAGTGCGCCACCATCGTCACCACCATCATCGCCATCGCCGGTGTCGTCGTACTCGTCGCCGAGCACGTCACCGGTCTCGAGCGTGTCGAGATCAGCGACCGCTGCATCGCCGTCGGTGTCGGTGTCGAAGCGGTCGAGCATCTCGTTGAGCTGGGAAGCCTGGTTCGCGAGCGAGCCGGCGCTCTTGGTGACTTCCGAAAGGGCGGAGGTCTGTTCCTCCGCGGCGGCGGCGACGCGCTGGGATTCGGTCGCCGTCGAGTCGGAGATATCGGTCGCGGTCGAGACCATCGCAACGACCTCCTGGGTCGAAGCGGCCTGCTGTTCGGTGGTCGCCGAAATCTCCTGGACACCGTCGTTGGTCTCCTGTGCGTAGTCGGCAATCTCGTCGAGCGCCTCCGCGGCGTTCTCGACGGCGTCGACGTGCGAGGAGATCTTGTCCGCAGTCTTCTGGACCTCCGTCGCGGTCCGCTCGGTGCGGTCGTTGATCCGTTCGAGCCGCTGCTCGATGTCTTCGGCCGTCTCCTTCGTGTCGGCGGCCAGTTCCTTGACTTCGGCAGCGACGACCGCGAAGCCGTCGCCCTGGGAGTCGCCGTCGCCGCTGCGGGAGGCCTCGATGTTCGCGTTCAGCGCGAGCATGTTAGTCTCGCGGGCGACCTCGGTAATGAACTCGATCAGTTCGTCGATCTGTTCCATCTCCGCGGTGAGGTCTTCGATCGCCTCGACGGTCTCGGTCGATTCGGCCTCGATCTCGTGCATGCCCTCGATCGCGTCGCGTGCGGCTTCGCGGCCGTAGCGGCCGGTCTCTGCTGTCTGCTCTGCGATATCTGCGACCTGGTTCGAGGAGGCAGCGATCTGCTCGGTCGTCGCCGAGAGCCCGCTCATCTCGTCGGAGACCGCCTGCAGGTTCTCGTTCTGTCGGTCCGCGCCGTCGGAAATCTCCTGAATGGAGTTGCTGACCTGGCCGGAGGCAGAGCGCACTTCCTCGGCGCTGGCCGTGACCTCCTCGCTGGCGACGGCCACCTCGTTCGCGAAGGACTTGACGTGAGCCGTCGTCGCCTCGAGTTCCTCGACCATCTCGTTGAACGCGTGGGCGATGTCGGTCATCGCCTCGTTCTCGCTCTCGGGGTCAAGCCGCCGGGTGAGATCACCCTCGGCACAGACCTCCATCACGTCGCGGTACTCGTCGGCTTTCGCCTCGAGATGTTGGTTCATCGACTCGGTCTCTGCGCGGGCTTCCTCGGCGTCCGCACGAGCGGATTCGGCCTCCTCGATCTGGTTTCGCAGCGAGGTTCGCATGCTGTCGAACCCATCGTAGAGGCGACCGATCTCGTCGATGCGCGAGGTCTGTAAGTCGACGTCGAGATCGCCGTTCTCCATCGACTCCGTCCGATCACGCAGTTCCGCAAGCGGTACGACCGTCTGGCGGCCAAGCACGACACCGACAAGACCGAGCGCAACCAGACTCACGAGCACCATCGCGATGACGTTCGTTCCAACGTCGCTCGCGACGCCGTAGGCCTGCTCGGTCGGCACGGTCGTCACTGCAACCCACTGCGTGTCGCCGACCGGCACGTACGCCTGCACCACGTCGTCGTCTTCGACCTGGCTCACTCGACCGCCGAGTGCCGCCTCGATGGCATCGTCGTCGGTCGCCGCGGTGAGTTCACTCTGCCCGGTCTGGAAGATTGGATCCCCGCGCTGGTCGACGATCGCCGTCGATCCTGCCGCACCGTCTTGCTGGAGTTGGTCCACGCGGTACTCGAGTGTCCCGATGACGACGACGATGCGGTCGTTCTGTTCGGGGACGGGGCTCGCGAAGGCCATCACCTGGTCGTCGAGCGCGGCGGACTCGTAGGCCTGTTCGGACTGCCAGACGTCCTCGTCGAAGGAGAGTTCGCTGGCGAAGTCCGTCTCGGCCCACGGATCGTCGACGGCCCCGAGGTCGGTGTCGCGAATCTCGGCGTCCGTACTCGTGAGGACGGTCTGCTCGCCTGTATCGACGTAGTGTATCGCCCGCACGTCGACACCCATTCGGGCCTGTTCTTCGACGATTGCACCCTGGACGGCCTGCACGTCGTCGTCCTGGATTCCCGGTGATGCGGACGCAGTCCGGGTCTGGACGTGCATCGACTCGACCCAGTCACCGATGCCGTCGGCCTGGAGTTCAGCGGTCGACTCGAGTTGTTCGTTCGAATCAGCTCGTACGGTGTCGTCGATTTCGGCGTAGCTGACGGCACCGACGGCGCCGATGATGAGCACGACGGCGAGGATGGAAATGACGAACTTGAGCAGGTACCGTCGTCGGATGAACGACGGGACGAGTTTGGCGAGCAGCGACATTAGGCGCTCACCCGGTCGAGTTCCGTGATACCATCAGCTGCTGATTCGTCGAACTCCCAGTAGGAGAAGCTCGCACCGCGGACATCCCCGTGCTGGTCGAACGTGACCGAACTCGAGGCGCCCTCGTAGGCGACGTTTTCACCCTGGGCGGCGAGTTCGAGACCTTCGTCGAGGTTCTCGGGTGTGATCGTCGTTCCCGGGCTGTAGGTAACAGCCTGCATCGCGTTTCTGATCGCCGTCCCCTCGTTCTGGCCGGCATACGCGTTCGCGAGCAAGAGCGCCGCCGTCGCGTCGTAGGCGTGGGCGGTGAAGAGTCCCGGACTCTCACCGTAGGCGCTCTCGTACTGTTCACTGAACGTGTCGTAGCCCGGACCGCTGGCGATTGGTGCGGTGCCGCGGATGCCATCGAGCGAGGAGTCAGTCGACTCGTGAAGACCACCATCCTGCATCCCTTCGGTGACGAGTACTTCGACGTCATCTCGGGTGCCGGTTGCGGCCAGATCGTCGAACAGCTGTTCCCCGGTATCGGGGTAGCCGATGACGATCAGAAGCTCCGGATCGTCTGCCATCGCCGTCTCGATGGCACCATCGTAGGAGTCTGCGCCCTCGATGACCGGCACTTCGGCCGTTACGGTCGCGCCGTGGTCGGTCTCGAACGCCTGCGAGAAGGCCTGCGTGAGCTGCCAGCCGTAGTCGTTGTCGACGTACAGAACCGCTGCACGCTCCGTACCGAGGTCCGTGACGGCCTGCTCGGCGAGGACGAGTGCCTGCAGCGAGTCAGAGAGCGCTGTTCGGAAGACGAGACCGGCATCGTTCACCGACGTGATCGTTGGTGACGTTGCACCCGCAGAGCAGTTGACAACCCGGTATGGAATCAACACCTGCTGGGTCGCCTGGAGTGTCACGTCGGACGCCAGCGGGCCATTGACCATCGGATACCCGTCATCGACGAGTTCGGCGGCACTCTGGACGCCGGCCGACGGTGAGGTTTCCGTATCGACAACCGTGTAGTCGATGTCGAGACTGACCTCGTCTTCGAACTGTTCGATCGGCAACAACGCGGCGTCGCGCGTCGTTTCCCCAAAGTTCGCGAGCCCCCCACTCAGCGGAGACATAATCCCGAGTCTGAGTGTTCGATTCGTTCCGCCAACTGCGTCGGCGGACTCTACCTCTGATTCGAACCCGGGAACGTCAGAAAGGCACCCGGCCAGGCCACCAAGTGACGCGGCACCAGCCCCCACCAGGAGTTCCCGTCGCTTCGGTCGGAACGTCATATCCGTGGTATCAAATTACTGGTTTATAATTCTGCTGTACAGTCACTGGAGCGGTCATACAATAATCTGATACGTTGACAAACGCAAGAGTACTCCTCAATCGGCCAGTGAGCGGGGTTTTCAGGAGAGTGATTGTGTGTTGGCTGAGTGATGAAAAAATCGCTATGCGTCGTGTACGGTCGGGAGAACGGTGTCAAAAACGCGTCGCCGATCAGCAGTGACGCGTCGTTATTGGAACTGTTCGGTCAGCGCTGGGACGACATCGAAGAGGTCGTCGTGGATCGCGTAGTCTGCGATGTCCATGATCGGCGCGTTCGGGTCCGTGTTGATCGCGACGATCGTATCGGAGCCCTTCATGCCGGCGACGTGCTGGACGGCACCGGAGATACCGATCGCGATGTAGACATCCGGCGTAACGACCTTTCCGGACTGGCCGACCTGCCGGTTCTTCGGCAGCCAGCCGTTGTCGACGATCGGACGCGAGGAAGAGACCGTCGCGTCGAGTGCATCCGCGAGGTCACGAATGATGTCGAGGTTCTCCTCCTCTTCGATCCCACGACCGACGGAGACGAGCACGTCCGCTTCGCTGATGTCGACGTCACCGCCGCCGACCTCTTCGAAGCCGTTGACCGTAGAGCCGATTGCGTCCTCGTCGATCTCTGCATCGAAGGCCGCAATCGAGGCGTCGCCCGTGCCTTCGGCGGTTGGCCACTCGGCTTCTCGGATCGTGACGACAGCGTCACCCTCGAGTTCGTTCGTGGTCTCGACCTTGCCGCCGTACATCTCGCGGGTCGCGGTCAGCGTCTCGCCGTTTACCGAGAGGTCGACCGTGTCGGTGACGACCGGGAGGTCGAGTTCGTTGGCGACGGCGGGCGCGTAATCCAGGCCGTTGACGCTGTTCGGCGTGAGGACGTACTGCGGTGCGAGCTCGTCGTAGAGCTGCGTGATCGTCTGCGTGTAGACGTCGTGGTTGAACTCCTCACCGTGGGAGACGGTGTGGATCGCGTCGACGCCGTCGCGGTTGAGTTTCTCTGCGAAATTGTCGACGGAGCCGCTGATGACAGCGAGGTGGAGGTCGCCACCGGTGTCGTCTGCAAGCTGGCGGCCCGCGGTGATGAGTTCGTAGCTCACGTCGCGCAGGTCGCCACGGCGGTGGTCCGCAACTGCGAGGACGTCGCTCATGGTGCCACCCCCTTGTCGCGGAGCAGTTCACCCAGCTCTGCGGCCGTGTCGTCGGCGCTGCCTTCCCAGACGGTCACGTCGCTCTCGCTTTCTGGTTCGTACATGTCGGTGAGTTCCAGGTCGGAATCGACGGCGCTCTCGTCAACATCGAGGTCGGCGAGGTTCTTCACGTCGAGTTCCTTGCGCTGGGCCTGGCGAATCCCGCGCAGGCTCGCATAGCGTGGTTCGTTGATACCGGTCTGGATCGTGAGTGCGGCGGGAAGCTCGATATCCGTGAGCTCCTCGACACCGCCCTCGAGTTCGCGTCGAACCGAGGCGACATCGCCGTCGAACTCGTGCTCGAGGTGGTTGACGACGGCACCCCACTGATAGCCGACTTCTTCGGCCAGGGAGACGCCCGTCGCGCCGAAGCTGTCGTCGCCGGCCTGAACGCCGGTCAGGATGAGGTCTGGATCCTCTTCTTCGACGACGGCACTGAGGATTTCCGTCTTCGCGTTGACGTCGAGCAGGTCGACGCCCTCGAGGGAGTCGTCCCAGACGCGGACCGCGCGGTCTGCGCCCTTCGCAAGCGCCTGACGGATGGTCTGTTCACAGTCTTCGGGGCCGATTGTAACCGTGACGACTTCGTCGGCAACGCCAGCTTCTTGCAGCTGAACGGCCTCTTCGACGGCGTAATCGTCCCACTCGTTGAGGTCTGCACCGAGGTACTGGTCTGCGATTTCAGTCCCCTCGATTTCGAACTCATCTTCGACGGTCGCAACTTCTTTGACCGTAACGAGGATTTTCATCGTTCGTCACTCGTACGTCACACCCGTAAACGTTTTCGAAACGCACAGTATTGGACTCTCCGTTCAACTGATAGTTCGGGTGGTGTCGGTTTGCACTGAAGCGGAACGTGGGGACACGAGTGACGCTATCGAGCACAGACCGGGTGTGTGACCAGGAGAGAAAACGACACAGTGACTGGTCAGCAAGAGTGGCGAAGAGCGGCCGTTTGCACCGATTTCGCGCGTACAAGACGGAAACGGTTTAACGACACCGCCGGTAGTACACCGCATGGCAGACTGTCCACTGGCCGACGACTGTCCGAGCTATTCAGCACGAATCTCGGGGATGGGGTGTCAACACTACGGCGACCGCGGCGGCAAGGAGTGGTGCCAACACTACAACCAGCCGATCGATGATCTAAAGACCCAGCCGGTCAAGTCCGGCGAGGAGGTCGTCATCGACGTCGTCGACATGCACGAAAGCGGTGCCGGTGTCGGACGAACCGAAGACGGCTTTATCGTGATGGTCGACGGCGTCCTCCCCGAAGCACGTGCGCGCGTCGAAATCACCCGCGTCCACAGCAATCACGCGCGTGCGGAGGAGCTTGAATTGCTCCCAATGGACGAAGAAGAAGGCAACGACGAAGACGACACGGCGGACGCGGATGCCGACGCCGACGCTGCTGGCGCTGCCGACGACGGCGACAGCGACGATGAGGACGCTGACGCCGGAACGGACGGCGAATCTACCAACAGTCGCTCGTCGAGACGCGAACGCCTCGGAAGCCGTGAGAACTTCTGGGGGAACTGATCGACACGGTCACTCGAGACACCACCGTCTCGAGGGATCGGCGTCGGTACCTGGACAGTCGTGCGGCCGTCTTTTTTCGCCTGCCGTGTTCTGTGTTCTGTCTGGTTTGCATACGCGCCAGAGAGCGACACAGCCCGTGAAAGCGGGGTTTGACCTCACGAATCCGCACGTTGCACGCGACCGGGAGAGCTTTCATCCTGCCCCCAGCTAGATGTCTGGTATGAGTAGGCGCGTGCAGGGAACGCCAGACCGCAGGACGGAGCGACGACAGTGGAACGCGCCCGCAGCGGTATCGGTGACGGGACGACGGACACGTTCTCGAGTGGCGACGGGCGGTCCTCGAAAGCGGCGAGCCGTAAGCAGTTCCGCCGACGGAGCTACCGAGCGACAACGTGCCCACCAGGGCGATGGAGGGCGATCACGGTGTCAATGATCGACGACGCGGAGGAACTGCTCACCGAAATTGGCTTTGAAGCCGAAACGAGTATACTCACAGATCGGCAGGCACAGGTGCTTGCCCTGCGCGAGCGCGGGATCTCCCAGGCGGACATCGCCGCTGCACTCGGGACCTCGCGGGCGAACGTCTCCTCGATCGAGGCCAGCGCCCGAGAGAACGTCGAGAAAGCCCGGGAGACGGTCGCCTTCGCCGAGGCGCTTCGCGCTCCCGTCCGCGTTCGTGTTCCCACTGGAACCGACCTGTATGACGTGCCGAATCTCGTCTACGACGCCTGCGACGACGCCGGCGTCAAGGTCGATCACACCGCCCCAGACCTGATGAAAGTCGTTAGCGACGCCGCCGGCGCTGCCGTCACCGGCCGCGAGGTGTCCTCGCCGCTCGTCATCGGTGTTACCTCGGACGGTGTGGTTCGCGTTCGCCATCAGGACAGCGAGTAGCGCGTCGGGTAGAGGCGAAAGCAACTCACAGGGAGTACCGTAGCCAACCGCAGGGTCTGAAGCCCATCGGTCGACGCTGCGTCTCGGTTTGTCGGGGAAGAAACGATGCACTCCTGCGAGAAATCCCATCACACAACCTACAGGAGATCGTTCACAGACCACCGCACGACTTCCCGGCGCTCACAGTTGCCAGTCGAGCCCCGAGCGATTTGGTCTCCGGCGTTGTTCGACTGCCTATGGACCTCAGTCTCGACGACAACGCAGCGCTGGTAACCGCCTCCTCGAGTGGCCTCGGACTCGCGAGCGCCCAGACACTCGCCTCGGCGGGTGCACACGTCACCATCTGCGGGCGCGACCCCGACCGACTCGCGGCCGCCCGCGACGACCTCGCCGATGCGGGGCCGGGCGAGGTGCTCGCACTCGAGTGCGACCTCACGGATCCGAACGATATCTCCCGGCTGGTGCGTCGAACCGTCGACGAGTTCGGCGGTCTCGATCACCTCGTCACGTCCGCGGGCGGGCCACCGAGTACGACCTTTCTGGAGACGGACGAGCAGCACTGGTACCAGGCCTACGACCTGCTAGTGATGAGCGTCGTCTGGACGCTCGAGGAGGCACACGCACAGTTACTCGAGTCCGATGTGGGTTCGATCACCTGCATCACCTCGACCACGGTGCGGGAGGTAACCGACGGGCTGGTGCTGTCGAACTCGGTTCGGCGGGCCGTCGTCGGCCTCGTGAAGACGATTTCGCGCGAGTTCGCGCCCGAGATACGGGCCAACGCGGTCATGCCGGGCACTATCGAGACGCCACGGATCGAAGCACTCGTCGAGGCTGGCGTCGAGCGCGGCACGTACGCTGACTACGACGAGGGTATCACCGAACTCGCAGCCGAAATTCCACTGGGACGGCTGGGCGAGCCAGCCGAGTTCGGCGACGTGGTGGCGTTCCTCGCGAGCCCGCGGGCGAGTTTCGTGAACGGCGCGGCGGTGCCGATCGACGGTGGTCTGTTGCGGAGTTGATGCGAGAGGGGCTGAACCGTAACGCTCTCGGTGGCCCTCCGGCGACTGGCTCGTGTGTACCGCCCGGTCCAGGTCGCCGGTTTCCTTGCCCTCCTCACGACGCCCGCCGTGTTGCTCGCCAGCGTTCACGCCGCGCCGCCGGCTCTTCCGACCGGGACGGTCAGTCTTCATCTCGGTCTCGTTCTCGTCGGCGCGGTCGCGGCCGTCGTCGAGCGAAATCGTGCTTTCAGCACCGACGCTCTGGAATCTGGTGTATTCGACCGAACCGACGCTACGAACGCACTCGCCGTCACTGCCGGCGCGATCGTCACCTACGGCGCGAGCGTGGTTGCTGATCTCGGGCCAGTGCTCGCCTCCGCACTCGTCGGCCTCCTCGCCGGACTCGCCCTCCCGCACGTCGGCGCACCCATCTACTGTGGCTCCTTCGTCGGGATGGCCTCCCCAGCAGTCTTCCCCGGACTCGAGTACGTCGCCGTTGCCGGCGTGATTGCTGGACTCGCGTTCGTCGCCACGACCGCCACGTTCGGCGGCGTCGGCGGGAAACTCGGGACCATCGCACTCTTCGGCTGCGTGGCGGCCGTCGCGCTAACCGGACTCGAGTACGGCTCGCCGAGCGCGCCCGCCTGGGAGCACCTCCAGTTCGTCGTGCCAGTTGCCGTCGCCGGTGCAGTTGCGACCGTCGTGTTGAGTCTGGAACTCGAATTGGGTCCGGTCGTCGGCTCGGGACTCGTCGGCGTCGTCGCCGGCGTCGGCTTCCCGCTCGCGCTACCGGGCGAACTCGGTGCGACGCTCGCCGCAGTCGCGTTCTGTGCCTCCTTTGTCGGGATGTCGAGCGCCGAGCGGTTGACGATGGGCCACGTCGGAGTGGCTGGCGCGCTCTGCGGGCTCGTGTATCTCGCCGTAACGCCGGCACTGACGGGTGCTGGTGGGAAACTCGGGACGATTGCGTTCGTCTCCTGCGTCGTACTGGTTGGGCTGGACGAACTGCGCGATGTGGTGAGAACGCGACTTCGATGACTCAGATGGCCTCGATACGTGCGATGAGTGCAATGACTGCAAGAACAGCTCAGTCCGCCGAAATCTGGCACGTCCCGTCGTAGGAGACGTCCTCGACCGACTCGATCGCTGGCTCGTCGCCACAGACCGGACACGCCGGATTCGGGCGCACGTCCACCGTCTCGAACGTCATGTCCATCGCGTCGTAGAGCAGCAGGCGGCCCTCGAGTAGCTCGCCTTTGCCGAGCAGATACTTGACGGCCTCGGTAGCCTGAATGCAGCCGACGGTGCCGGGGAGCACGCCGAGCACGCCAGTTGTCGCACAGTCGGGGACGGTGCCGGGTTCGGGCGCTTCGGGGAAGATACATCGGTAACACGGCGGCTCAGTGTCGCCACCCCGATCGTTTGTGAACGTCGTCACCTGTCCTTCGAAGCGGTAGATTGCACCGTGACAGAGTGGTGTCTCCGTGAGCACGCAGTGGTCGTTGAGCAGGTAGCGCGTGGCGAAGTTATCGCTCGCGTCGAGGACGAGGTCGTAGTCGGAGACGAGGTCGTCCACGTTGTCGGCGGTGAGACGCGTCTCGTGGGCGTCGACATCGATGTCCGGATTGAGCGCCGCAACGTAGTCAGCCGCGCTCTCGACTTTCGGTCGGCCCACGTCTTCGTCGCGGTGGACGATCTGGCGCTGCAGATTCGAGCGCTCGACCACGTCGTCGTCGACGATGCCAAGCCGGCCGACACCCGCCGCGGCGAGGTACTGAATCGCCGGGGCACCCAGTCCGCCCGCGCCGACGACGAGGACGCTTCCCTCGAGTAGCCGTTGCTGTCCCTCGGGACCGATCTCGTCCATGATCACGTGTCTCGAGTAGCGATCGAGTTGGGTCGCATCGAGGCGCAGGTCGCTCATGGCCGCTGTTTGGGGCGAGAGCGAGAAAAAGCCGCGGGTCGCACACACTGTTGTTGACAAGTAATCGGAAAGTCGAGGAGGTACCGACCAATCGGAGTTTCTAGTCCGATTATAACTCAGGCTTGGAGATAGTTTCCACAAAGAAACGGCAGTCTCTTCACCGACCCCATCACTTAAGACCATGCATGTCTTTGACACACCCATGGCATCCGCACCCAATGGTGCCGGCGACGACGTTTTCGATCAATTCCTCACTGACCGCGGTCACGCCGTCGAACGACTCGACTGGGAGGAGGAGTATAACAAGAAACAGTGTCCCGAATGTAGCGGTCTCCACGACCTCTCCGCGAGTACCTGTACCGTTTGTGGGTGGGAGCCAACACGGTAGGCGACGATACCCGGCTACCGATTCCGTTTTTTGCAGGAAGATTCCGATCCGAGAGCGGTGTCGCTGTTGGGCGACTCCACTGCCCGACTATTCTCACGGCTCGCCGCCCTGCTATCCTGTTGTCTCCCTCGAAAACCTGACTCCGGACCACCCTCGTAAACAGCCACTTCGTCACTCTCCCGGTAATTTCCGCCACCCAATGGCGATAGAATTATAATGTGGTCCGTTCCAACACGTCATTCGAGAAGCATCATGCCGGAATGCCAGAACTGTGGGAACTTCGTAACCGATGCATACGCTCGTGTCTTTACGCCACGAGGAGTCGACGATCCGCGCGTCTGTCCGGAGTGTGAGGACAAGATCCGCGATGGTGCCGACGTTCGAACCGCCCGGTCATCACGAAATACGTGAGTCGGCTGTTCACCACAACTGTCTGATCGGTTCGTCCGTCGTATCGCACCCGTTCGTTTCGAGCGACCAGACCCCCGATAGAGCCGGCAGACAGTCCCTCTCGCGCTCGCGGAGAACCCACGTGACTTATGGGTGTCGCGGCCCTGAACAGGGATAATGGCTACCACGGAGACGAAGGTAACCCGGCTGTTCGGTGGACCGGGGAGCGGGAAGACCACCGCGCTTCTCGACCACGTTGAAGAGATTCTCGAGCAGGACGACGTTACGTTCCGGGACATCCTCGTCGTTTCGTACACCCGAGCGGCAGCACAGGAAATTCGCGAACGGCTGGCGGAGCGACTCGACGAAAGCCCGCGTGCACTGCAGGGCAACGTCTGTACCATGCACGCGAAGGCGTACGATCTTCTCGACCTCTCTCGAAGCGACGTTATCGGCGAATCCGACAAGGAAGAGTTCTGTGAGGAGTACGGACTCGAGTTCGAAGACGAGTACAGCGGGGCCGGCCGCCGGACCGCTCGCTCGACGACGATCGGAAACAAGATTATCGCGACGAGTCAGTGGCTCCAGCGAACCCGTCGAGAGGTCACGGACTGGTACGACGTACCGTTCCAGTGGGACGACGAGGAGGTTCGCCTTCCACCGGAGATCGACGACCACGCCCAGGAGGGCAACAAGTACACGCCGACGTGGCCGAGCGACGACGACCGAATCGACGTGCCCGAGGCCATCCGCGGCTGGCGCTCCTTCAAGGGCGAGCAGGGCAAGATCGGTTTCGCCGACATGCTCGAACGGGTCAAGCAGCGCTCGCTACTCCCGAGCGTCGACTACCTCGTGATCGACGAGTTCCAGGACATCACGACGCTGCAGTACGACGTCTACGAGGAGTGGAAACCCCACATGGAGCAGGTGCTGATCGCCGGCGACGACGACCAGGTCGTCTACTCCTGGCAGGGTGCAGACCCGGCCCTGCTGCTCGAGGAGGAAGTCGACGAGGACATTATCCTGCCGAACTCCTATCGACTGCCGTCGAACGTCCTCAACGCGGTCAACCAGGAGATTCGCCACATCGAACACCGGAAGGACAAGGACCTGAAACCCCGCAAGGAAGGCGGCGCAGTCGAGGCCCGGCGCAACGCCTCGATGCTCGACGTCGTCCGCATGGTTCGGCGCACCCTCGCCTCGGGCGACGGTACCATCATGATCCTCTTCCGGGCGCGCTACCAGATGTTCCAGTTCATCGACGAGTTCATCACGGAGGGTGTCCCGTTCACGTCGCTGACGGACCAGCGGATGTGGACCGACCGTCTTACCCAGTACGTCCGCGCCGTCGAAGCGATCGACCGCGGCGACGACGTGACTGGGCTCCAGGCACGGCGTGTCGCAGACATGCTTCAGGAGTCGGCGTTCGGCACCAACGAGCGCGACGACCTGTTCGATACGATCGACGAGCGCCAGGAAGAGGCCGGTATCGACGACCTGCAGGAACTCATGATTCCCGCATCGGTTATCGAGGACCACGCGCCGTTCATGCCCGGCCCCGAATCCGCGTCCGATATGGTGCGGAAAGTGACGAACTTCCAGAAGAAGAGCATTCGCGCGTACTTCGCCATCGGCGAGTACGCCGGCATGGACACCGACCGCGTCCGCGTCGGCACCATCCACTCCGCAAAGGGTCGTGAGGCAGACCACGTCATCGTCGGCACCGACCTGACCGAGAAGGTCGTCGAGCAGATGGTTGCAACGGTCGACGATCCCACGGACGTCCCGGGTGTCGAGGAGTTCACCAAGACCACCTCTCCCGTTCCTGTCCTGACGGACAACGAACGACGCGTCTTCTACGTCGGCATGTCCCGCGCCCGCGAACGACTCGTGATGCTCGAGAATCTGGTCGACGGCGCACCGACGCTGCCCATCGACGTCCTGCTTCACAACGAACTCACCGAGACCCCACTCGAGGACCTCATTGAGGACGCCCAGCAGTCCGCCGAGGGTGGCGAGGAACTCGAGGCCGAAGCGCCCTGAGTCTGGGAGGCGACTGTGACAGACACCGACGGCGATTTCACGCGAGACAGTGCGAGAGCGAGCGGTAGCGATAACGACGACAGCGACAGTGACAACGGCGGCAATGACAACGGCAATGAAGAATCAGCGGCTGTGACACCGACCAGCGCAGCGCTCATCCACGAGACGCTCACACAGCGAGACGCCGCCGCGTTCGTTCACGTCGGCCTCGCACGTGAACCCGCGATTCAGTACAGCCTCGACCGTTGCGGACAGGAGGCCGTACGCGATGACCGACGCACTCTCTCGCCAGCGGATACCGACCTCATCGCGCTCTCGTTCGACGGCGAGCGCTGGGAGTGGCAGGTCAGGCCACGAAAGCCGGGGCGAGGTGCGTCAGATACGCATCCCGCCTCACAGCTAGCAGCGACGCTCGCAGACCGCCACGGCTCCGCGACGGTGCTAACACCTGCGAGGATCCCGCACGACGCAGCACTATATCTCGAGAACGCCGGACTCACACTGGCCTCGACGGACGTACTCGAGCGTGCCCGTGCGAGAAAGACGCCGAACGAGCGAGCACGGATCGAGGCCGCACAGGCAGCCGCCCGTGCGGGGATTCGCCGAGTGGCCGCCGTTCTCGCGGACGCGACAGTTATCGACGGTGAACTCGTTCGCGGCGATGATACAGGAGAGGACGAGCCGATCACACCAGATCGCCTCCGGATCGACGTTGACGAGGCCATCGTTTCTGCCGGCGCATATCCCGCCGGCAACACCGCGATCAATCCCGAGAGTGACCCCGAACGGATCCCGTCGACGGCCGGCACAGCCGACACGCCGCTTCGCCCCGGCGATCCGATCGTCATCCGAACCGCACCGCGCGAACCCGGCGGCTACCACGGCGGTCTCGTTCGCACGCTCGTCGTCGACAGCGACGGCGGCCGCGAGCGCCGAGCGCACGTCGGTGCCACCCAGTCGTTTCGCTCGGCCAGCGCCATGCTGACCGCGGGGACGGAACCCGTCGGTGCCGTCGAAGCCGACCTCGAGGCCGAAGTCCGTTCGTTCGGCTTCGAAGACGCCGACGCCGTCGACACGAGCGTCGGGGGCGTCGGACTGGAGGCACTCGAGTCCCCGTACGAATTGACCGACGAAATCGAACCGGGAAGCGTGGTGCAACTCGAGTCGGCCGTACGCGTCGAGGAAGGGGTGTGGCTCCGAATTGCGGATGTGTTGGCGCGCGATCACGGTCGTGAGCAGGACCAGAATGGGAAGAGGCCGGAGTGGCTGGCTCCGCTGTCGCGATCGCTGGATCCGGAGACGGTGGGCGAGTCGTAGGTTGGGCGCGTTGCGTACTGGCTCGGCTGGCTCTGTTGAAATTCTCAATACCCTCAAGAACGTTGGGGGCATTGGTCTGGAGTCGGTGTGTGACCCCACCTGAGACCGAGTATCCCTGGGAGGTGCGAGTCTGATGTGGCCGTCTGTGCGTATGTAATCGGCGGGGTTCGCGAGATGCGCCGTCAGGACTCGCGCCACTTGTGGCCACACTCGACGCAGGTGAACAGCCGAACCTCGTAGGAGCCGCCCGGCTTCGGCATCACCTCGTAGTAGGCCCGATCGCTGTCACAGTCGTCCGCCCGACAGGGCTCCTGCATCGTCTCGGCGGAGCCCTGGGTCGCGTCAGCCACGGCGGGTGCCCCGTCGTCTCGCTGTCCATCCTGGGTCGCCATCGCCGCTTCTGCTTGTGAGTCCCGCGGCTCCTCGTTCTCACACGAGCGACACACCCACGTGTCGTCCTCCGTGTGCATTATCGAACCACACTCGTCACAGAATTGCATATAACGGAGGAATACACGGTTGTCGAATATATGTGTTAACTTCCGATCCGTTGTGGATTTCAGGCAACTGCTCATGCTGACTGTACTGCGTTATCGAAGCGGCAACAGGCAACGTTTGACCTTGCCTGACACCGATACTGATTGAGCGGGTCAACAAAGCCGCTTGGCTGCGTTTCGGCGGGCTATTGCTCCTCGTCGGCTTCCTCCGCATCAGTTACTGCAGGTGCATCGTCGCTAGCTGGGGACGCCCGGTCGCCGCTGGTCTGCTCTGCAGTAGCGCCCCAGAATCGACCGTATACCGAGACAGCGGTGTCGACGACGAGTTCGCCGGCCCTGAGTGCAGCAACGACCAGATCGGCCATCAGTCACCCTCCTCGTTGGTCGTAACGCTGGTCGAATCCGTGGGTGTGTCGTCGTCGGCCGACTCTGACTCTGGATCTCCGATGACGGTGCCCGCTGCCCGCTTGGCCACGAGCCCCGGCACATCCGAGGGCATCGTCAGCCACCGCTCGACGACGACGAGTCCGACTGCGAGTCCGATGAGAATCCCACCCGTACCCGCATCGCCACGAATGAAGACGAACTCGAGTCCGGCGAGTGCAGCGGGGAGTGCGAGGATGAGCACGCCGGCGAGTTTGATCGTATCGATGATGCCAGCCATGTGGCGATGGTACTCCGGTGTGAGTCAAAAGGGCGGCGACCACGTGCTCGGCGCAAGCATCACAGAAGTGGGACGCATATCGGGATCAGAATGTCTTTATCCGTCGGCTGGTATCGTCGAGTATGTTCACGGGAATCGTCGAGGAGACCGGCGACATCGTCGGTCGGGAGCGAACCGAGGACGGCCTCCGGCTTCGGATCGCGGCCGACGCGGTCGCAACCGGGCTAACACACGGCCAGAGCATCAGCGTCAGCGGCGTCTGTCTCACCGTCGAGCGCTACGACGATGGTGCGTGGTTCGAGGTCTTCCTCGCAACCGAGACCGTCGAGCGGACGTATCTGGGCAACCTCGGAGAGGGCGATACGGTCAACCTCGAGCGCGCAATGCCGGCCGACGGGCGGTTCGACGGCCACATCGTGCAAGGTCACGTCGACGCAGTCGCAACGGTTTCGAACATTGAATCCGTGGAAGAGGGCGAGGCGCAACGCGCCTCGGAACAACCGACTAACGCGGAACGAAGTTCCGCGAACAGTCGAGCGGCAGAGCCGCGAGACGACGGCGATGAGCCGGGAGGTGACTGGTTCTTCGAGTTCGAGCTCCCGGAGGGGTACGGCCGCTACGTCGTGGAGAAGGGGTCGATCACGCTCGACGGAATCAGCCTGACCGTCGCCGACCTGGTGACGACCGAAGATGGGCGGGACCGAGTCACCGTCGCCATTATCCCGACGACCTACGAGCTGACGACGCTTTCCGAAAAGGCGATTGGTGATCCGATCCACCTCGAAGTCGACGTGCTCTCGAAGTACGTCGAGCGGCTACTCGAGTCCCGGTTCGACTCTCGGTTCGACTGAACGGCGGATAAAGGTTGAGTCGGCGGATAACGGGCCAGACGACGGTCTAAAGGGCGCGGGTTCAGGCACCCGGCACGCCGAACGCGCCGACGCCGAGCCCCAGAATCGTATCGAGGACGAAGAGGATGGCGAGGGCGGCGAGCCAGGCGACGACGCCGATGAGGGCGGCGTCCAGCCAGCCGCCGGGATACCGCCAGTTGATGACCCAGATCCAGGCGAGCAACGCGAGGAATAGGCCGAAAAGCGGAATCCAGGCGGTCAGCGCCCACGCGAGCGCGCCGACGATGGCGGTGACCACGGCGTGGGAGTAGTCCTCGATACCGACGATGAGCGAGGCGCCGACGTAGATTGCCAGGCCGCCGACGAGCAGTGCGACGACGAACGCGACGAGCGACCCAATGAGTGCGACCATCACGGGATCCTACTTGTTCCTGGGTAATAGAGACTGTGCTGATTCGGGTCCGGTGGGCTGGTGCGTACTGGTGAACCTGGTTGAACCGTGTTGGTTCGCTGTGTGCTCGTATTATCGCCGAGGTGGATCGAACTCCGTAAGTTCGGATGTTGGTGGACTCGATGTGTCATCTCGGACTGCACGGTACGTGCGACGATAACGGACGATTTTCCGGTAGAGGTAGTAGCCGACGAGCAGGTTGAAGCCGATAACGTAGCTGATGAAGGCTAACCCGGGACCGAGTGGTGTGACTGCGACGATGAGAGCCGGTGCGAAGCCGACGGTCAAATTATAGGTGCCGTGAACGAACGCGGCGATCAACAGCCCCTTGATCACGAGCGGGCCGGCGTACTCCTGGTTGAATTTCGCGAGACCGAGGTAGTAGCCCGCGATGGCGGAGTAGATGACGTGCCCCGGACCGACGAGCGCGCGGACGGTTGCAATGCCGGTCGCTGCCGACACGGTGCCGACCTCCGCCTGTGCCTCTGCGACCGTGCTAGCGATGTAGATCGCGTTCTCGATCGCCGCGAAGCCAAGGCCTGCCACAGCGCCGTACACCGCACCGACGATCACTGCATCGAACGTCTCGCTGCGATAGGCGAAGACGCGAACGGCGAGCAACTTCACCGTCTCCTCAACCGGACCGACGATCAGATAGAAAAAGAGCGCCGTCCCGATGATCGGGATGGCCTCGAGTCGCGGCCCGACGACGGAGTTGACGACCGCGGCGAACGTCGCGAACAGAACGGCGAGGACGAAGGTCGCGACGATCAGGCTGAGTGGTTCGCTCTCCGTAATATCCGAGTACCAGATGAACGCGGCGAGCAGGCCGGCAGGAACGACCGAGAGTCCGAAGAAGACGGCAAGCGAGGGTGCCTCGAGTACCAGAATCGCTGGCTGGATGAGCAAGAACAGCGTGATGACGACCGCGACGGCGAGGACGATCGTCTGCAACCCGTAGTTGATCGCATTGTAGACGGAGAACGCGAGGTGATCGACAGCAGACCGTGGCTCCCACGTCGAGACATCGTAGAGGTCTCGCGACTCCTCATCTGCTCGTTCGACCGGGTCACGGCGACGCTGCATGGGCAAGCGTACAACACACCCACTGGTAAGCGTTGGGCGTTGGGCGTTCTTCCAATCCTAGAATGATACTTATTATCATATTCGTATAAGGGCGACGCTTATACTGATTCGCCCATGATAACGGATAGCTATGCACAACCCACGTCGCGGGTTCCACTACACCGCACCGCCAAATCCGGATGGGGAACGAACACCGATGACCGACACCGATGCGAAAGCCGACGCCGAGGAGGCAACCCAGGACGCAATCGCTCCCTCGAAGCCGGCTGATCGTCTTCCCGCCGACGACTGAGGCCCGGTCGACTGCACCAGTTCGTCGCTCTTTCTGCCGTTTGCTCTTCACCTGTGGCCAGCAGCAACAATTCCACAGAACCACAGATCACTCCCTCACCCTCTTCCCTTCTCTCGACTGATCCCCGAAACCAGACGATTGCTACTGGGTCCGCAATGGCCACGCACGGACTCGGAATCCACAAAGGCCCCCCGTGCGAACGTACACCCATGCACTTCGACCAGCGAACGCAGCAGGCGCTTCGTGCCGTCGGCCTCGAGACCGACGACCTGCAGGCGGCCTCCGACGCCGTCGCCGAAGCCGTCGCCGACGACGCGGCCGCACTCGAGTCCTTCTTCGCAGAGCACGACACCGTCTACTCGGATATGGACATGGCCCACTCCGCGTCCAACTATCCCGAACACAGCGTCGATTACGCCGACATCACGACCCACGCGGCTGAGATGCGTGGCTGGCTCCGCTTCGACACGTGGGGTGTCTACGTCGAGGACGGCCGAATTCTCGACGCCGAAGACGACTACGTCGAACTCACGCTGGGCCCGACGATCAACGGCCGCGTTCGGTTCGCCGCCGACCGTGAGACGCTGCGGTGATCGCCGTGTTCGCTGACGCTCACCAGGTACTCGAGTTGGAGTTCGCATTCGCATTCGCATTCGCGTTCGAATTCGAATTCGCGTTCGAGTTCAACTGTGACCGACCAGTAACGGAGGGCCACCTGTGACGGACACCGACGCCAATTCTGACACCGCTGTGGAGACGACGGTCCGCGTCCGCGGTATCTACACGACGGCCGTAACACACCTCCTCGAGACGAGCACAGAGGCCGACTTCAGCGTTGTTCAGGCCTCCGAACCGATCCGCGAGCGCTTCGACCGGGAGTTCGAGACTGCACCAGCCGACGCGACGGTCGAGACGACCCGCGACCGACAGGGCGTTGCCGTATCGGGCACGGCCGACGCAGTCGAACTGGTGGCCGCGGAACTCGCCGACCTCGCGATCGATACCTTCCGCTGGGGGTCGACAGTCCCTCGCGGTGGCGTCTTCGACGCCCAGGTGACCGACGCGGCGGGCGGCAGCGGTGCCGTCGTCGACCTCGGTGACGGACGGCGGGGCTATCTCAAATACGACGACGTCGACGGCTACGTCGACGAGGGCAACCGCTACCGCGTGCAGGTCACTGATCCCGCCCCACCGTGGGACGACGACCAGCCGCGGGTCGAGCCGACACTCGCCGTTCGCAGCGGCCTCTGTACGCTCTCCCAGGACCGCACCGGCGTCTCGGCCGCGCTCCGGGGCGAGCGCGCCGACGAACTCGTCGGCATGACCGACCTGCTCTCAGTCGAGCTTCCGCAAGGCTGGGGACTGCGCTGGCAACACGCCGCAACCGATGCAGATTTGGGTGCGATGGAGACCGCACTCGAGTTCGTCGCCGAACGCGCACGTGCACTCGAGTCCGACCTCGCGGACGCGCCCGACGAACCGGGCGAGCCAGGATTGCTTGCCGCCCCCCGGACAACGGAGTGGCTCTGGTTCGGCCGCGACTCACGCTTCGCGCTGGACGAGGCCCGCCGCGCGGTCGAGACGACGATGCCAGGACATCACCGAACGAAAGCAGCCGACAGGGCAGCGAGTTCGGCCGTCGACTTCGCGGAGGCCGTCTGTGGGTCGGTCGTCGACGAACTCGAGAGCGACGAGGACGCGTTCCCGTTCGACGCCGTTTCCCGGCAGTTCGGCCCGCTCTCTGGCGACCGACTCGAGATCGGCCACGGCAAACCCGACGGGAGACTGATCTCGCTCGGCTACGGCGACGTGACCGAGTGGGACCCCGAGGGGAAGGTCACACTCGAGCGCTCGATGGGCGGGGGCGGCAGCTACGACGCCCTCGGCACGCCCAAGGAGGACGGCGACACCGCGGTCACGAAGTTCCGCGAGGGACGCTGGTGGTATCCGACGACGTACAAGGGCGCAGATGGCTCTACGAAGGGGACCTACGTCAACATCTGCACGCCGGTCGAACTCTTTCCAGATACGGTGCGGTACGTCGACCTCTACATCGACGTGATCCGCCGACCGGACGGCGAGGTCGAAATCGTCGACGAGGACGAACTTGAGGCCGCCATCGAGGACGGTGTAGTCTCGGCTGAACTTGGTGAGAAGGCACAGCGCGTCGCGACTGCCGTCGAGCGAGCGCTTTCGAAATAGCGCGACGATCGATGGCTGCCTCGAACCCGGTTCTCGGCCGCAGCGGCTCCAACAGCCGGTCCGGAAGCTCTACGCGCAGCTCTCAATTCATTGGTGGGTAGCCGGAGTTTCGCATGCAAGCCGACTACACTTCGTGAAGACGCAGACATCCATCGTCTGCGGCGATGACTCTGTACCCCTCGAAGACGAATTCGATGCGTACCGTAGACTGTTTGGTATTCGCGTGATCGAGCAGTTCGGCTATCGCGTCTGGGTCTACCTGTTCGTACAGCGGAGAGAGATCGGTAACAGGGACGTTTTTTTCGATCGCCACCGCCCGCACGATTGCCCCCGGGATCGATTTCGCGTCGTACTGGTCGGGAGGGAGCACGATTTCGCCATCGGTTGGCGGATTGCCGGGGTTATGTGAGACCATATCATGGGTAGTGACTGTTTCTAAGAAAGTGTACTCCCAAAACAAGTGGGTGAAAATTCTACTGAAAGATTGTACTCTATAGGAGTTTTCACTACCATAACCATATATAAACGAGAGGAATACGGCGAACCGGTCAACGAGGCCGTCGTATCAGTCCGCAGTCGAACGCGTTTCGGACGCCCTCGCTGTTTCATCGTCCATCCGGGTGAACCCCGTCGCCAGCGCCGGCCCCGTCACGTTGTGCCAGACGCTGAACAGTGCCGGGATGAGCGCGGCGAGCGGATCGAAGAAGGCGACGGCGAGTGCGACCGCCAGACCGCTGTTTTGCAGGCCGACCTCGAACGCGCAGGCACGCGCTCGGTCTTTGGTCATCCCGGTCAGGTGGCCAACGCCGTAGCCCGCTCCGAGCCCGAGCGCGTTGTGGATAATGACGGCGAGAAACACCAGGGCGCTCGCGGCGAAGATTTCCTCGACGTTGAGGCCGACGATGGCCGCGACGATCAACACGATCGCGAGCACGCTGATCGCGGGGAAGACAGTAAGTCCAGCTTTTGCCACCGCTGGCGCGTATCTGTCGAGCAGGATCCGAAGGAACAGTCCCGCGACGACCGGAATGAGGACGATCAGGACGATTTCCTCGGCCATCGCGGCGAAGGTGACGGTGATCTCCTCGCCCGCGAGCAGGACGATCCACGCGGGCACGACCAGCGGCGCTGCGATCGTCGTCACCGACGTGATTGTCACCGAGAGCGCGACGTCGCCCCGACCGAGGTAGGTCATCACGTTCGAGGCCGTCCCGCCCGGCGCTGCCCCGAGCAGGAGCAGTCCGATGCCGAGTTCCCACGGCAGCCCCAGCAGCGCGACGAGCAGGTACGCAAAGAGCGGCATGCACACCCACTGAGCCGCCGCACCGATGAACACGTCACGGGGGCGCTCGAGTACCCGCCGAAAGTCCTCGACAGTGAGGGTGAGCCCCATGCCGAGCATGATGATTCCCAGCATGAGCGAGATATAGTCGCCGAGCGGGGTGAACGTCGACGGCGAGTAGAGTGCAAACCCGGAGCCGAGTACGATCCAGACGACGAAGTACGTGCTCAGCACGTCGGCTGTGCGTTCGAGTACGTGCCCCAGACCCCCCGACTCGCCTCCAGTGTCTGTCACAGGAAACCATGGGTGAGTGTACGTGTATAAATCAGTCGATCAGTCACCGAAGGGGATCGACCAAAAGAGCGGAGAGCCGGAAGTCAGCGAGCCACAGAACGAAAACAGCGGGAGCGAAATAGGCGTGTTCGCTACTCGCCAACAGAGCAGTTAATCAGCCGCAAGCTTGTCGAGACCCGCAGACTCGATATCCTCTCCGCCGACCGACGAGCGCAGCGCGTCCATGCCGTCGTCGCGGTCGATGTCGAAGTCGTTCTCGTAGCGTTCGGCGACGCGGTCCATCTCCTCGTCGGAGAGCTTCGGCACGTCGCTCGCAGCCGCCCACTCGTCGATGTCTTCGGTCGTCCGGAACGTCGGCGTAACGGACGCGACGGCGTCGTGTGAGAGCAGCCACGCGATCGAGGCCTGCCCCATCGTGCGCGCACCGTCTCGTTCCAGGAAGCGCAGTTCCTCGAGTTTCTCCCAGCCCGTCTCGTACCACTCGTCGGGACGGAAGCCACGGTGGTCACCCTCACCGAGTTCGGTCTCGGGCGTCACCTGCTCGTTGAGGATCCCCGAGGAGTGGGGCACACGCGGGATGAGGCTCGTGGTCGAGCCGGTCTCCTCGATCGTCTCGAGGAAGTGGTTTCCAACCTCTTGCTCCAGAACGTTCCAGACGAGCTGCACGGAGTCGAACTCCTCCTCGATGGCGAGGTCGCCCTCCGCGAGCCAGCCGATCGAGGGGCCGAGCGCCAGTCCCGTGGCGTCAATTTTCCCTTCCTCCTCGAGTTCGTCGAGTAACTCGAGTACGTCGGGCGTGATCTCCTCGACGTTGGCGTTGTGGAGCTGGAGGACGTCGACGGAGTCCATCTCGAGGCGGTCGAGACTCTGCTCGACGGCGTCCCGGAGGTACTCGGGGTCCATCTCTTTGGGGAGTTCGCCGTGGCCGGCCTGCGGGTTGTTGTAGAAATCGTAGCCGACCTTGGTCGCGACGGTCACTTCGTCGCGGACCTCGGCGAGCGCCTGGCCGATGAGTTCCTCGCTGCGGCCGTGGCCGTAGACGTCGCCAGTGTCGAAGTAGGTGATTCCCTGGTCGACGGCGTACTGAACCATCTCGATGGCGTCCTCCTCCGAGCGGTCGCCCCACCAGTCGGTGCCGACGACCCACGCGCCGAAGCCGATCTCGCTCACTTCGACGCCGGACGTTCCGAGTTCGCTGTGGTGCATACGCGGGCCTTCGTACCGAGAGAACTTATGGGGTACGGAACGCGAGGCGGTCGAATCCGAACTAGTTCGGTTTCCGTAGTGCGATCCCCAGCAGGATGAATCGTGACAGCGTACAGAGCACTATTCGTGACAGCGGAGAGTCGAATCGTTCTTGGGAGGTGGGTCCAGAGTAGCAGTATGGACGAGGTCTGTCGGACGGGTGCCGGGCGGCGACTGCTCGGTGTCGTCCTCGCCGTCGCCGTCCTCCTCCCGGTCGCGTTGACCCAACTCGAGGTGAGCCCACAGCGCGTGACGGTTGGAACGGCCGTCGTGAGCGGGTTGCTCCTGATCGGCGCGCTCGCGTTGCCGGCCCTGATTTTTACGGAGTGGCGGGCCGCCGATGCCGGTGAGTGACGGCTGCGTCGTGTGGGTACTGCGGCCACGGAGCCGGTAACACTCGTGTTATCGGTCAATGCACGGGAAACACGAACCGACAACCGAACCCCTATCAACTCCGCGGACAATACCTCGGTGTATGACAAAGCGGTACGTCTCGCTCCCCAACGAGGCGGAGTCGGGCATGCGCGAGTTCATCGAGGAGGTTGACCGGCGGCTCTCGGGCGAGGAGGACACCTGTTCGGTCGTCGAAGACGTGCTGATCGACCTCTCGGGCGACCGCGAGGCCTACGAACGCTGGCAAAACGGTGAGGATGTCTCGCCTGCAGAGCAGGTTCGCCTGCAGAGCTACGATCCGTGTAACACGACCTTAGAGAGCGAGTACTACGCCGAGAAAGACGAGGAGACGTTCCGTCGCTCGAAACACCTCCAGTGGCTCTGGCGGCAGTTCGACAGTCTCCCGATCGCCGACAACGTCGAGTTCGCACTGCGCTTCCGTGGGATGCTCGCAGACCACCTCTTCGAGGAGTGCGGGGAAAACTGCCGATTCTTCAAGGGGGTTACGTTCACTTACGGGCACAACATCACGATCGGCGACAATACGATCGTCCACGACGACGTTCACCTGGACGACCGCGGGAAGTTGACCATCGGCGACCGCGTGTCGATCTCCGACGGCGTCCATATCTACAGCCACGACCACGACGTCGTCGACCAGACTGAGGTCCGAAACTTCCACACCATCGTCGAGGACGACGTGCGTCTCACCTACGACTCGATGGTCCGCGCCGGCAACAAGGTAGGCGAGAACGCCATCGTCGGCGCACGCGGCGTCGTCCAGCACGATATCCCCGCCCACCACATCGCCGTCGGGATGCCCGCCAAGAGCGTCAAAATCAAACCCGGCTGGGAGTCCGTCGCGACACCCATCGATGAGGCCGGTGTCAACCGCCAGGACGAGCGCCACCTTCCGTACGACCTGCCCAAGGAGTTCGAGGTATTCGACGAGTTCGACCGCGACCTGCAGCCGCCGAACTGACGCCACGTCCGTTCGGGTTTTCGAGATACTGAACTGTGTAATTCTGCCGCCACAGACAGTCAGACTGCCGTGAATCGGGGAATATCCAAGTGGATTGAGAACCTATGTCACGGTGATGGAACTCTGGGGCTGGCTCATCGGCTACGTGGTGCTGTTCGCCCTCCTCCATCTGTTACTGTACTACGTGTACGTCCGCCGCGAGGACAGCGACGGCACAAGTTCACCGTCGTTCGCCGACCCGAACCGTGCATCGTCGCGCTCGTCAGGAGCGGCCGATCGGTACCCTGCTGGCGGTGAAAAACGCGGTGGACACGATCCACCACCCGTCGAGGACAATCACAAGGTCGACGGCGAATCAATTCGCTGTCGTCACTGCGGAGCGGAGAACGCCGCCGACAAGACCTATACGTACTGCTGGAACTGTGTGACGACGCTGCGACAGTAGCGACTGTACGGAATCGAGACAGCTTCCTAACTATCGACTGCTAGCTCGTCTGCCAGTCGATCGAGGTGGTCGATACCAACAACTGCGACCACATCACCATCGGTCTCGGTCCGAATCGCTGCCAGTCGATCGACCATACACTGCTCGCGGGTCTCATCTCTGTACGCCAGCGCACTATCCGTCGTCTCGAGGCTGCCGAGCAACGCCTGTACGCTCGCGACGTGGGCGCGCTCGTGGGATGCCTGCTCGGCCGGCGGATCGTCGAACGAGCAGTCGTACTCGATCTGCTCATCGGGCGTGATCGTCATCGACGTCGCATCCGTCAGCGTCGCCGCGATCCGACAGGTCAGCGCCTCCCGTGTCGCCCCACCGAGACTCGAGAGGAGTCGCCGTGCAGTACCTGGCGACACACGGTCCGCGACGAGTCGCGTCACGAGTCGACGCAGGAACGACCAGTTCGGCGCGTCGATGCCGACGAGCGACGCGTCTGTCGCGGCACTGATCGCCGCGCTCATCTCGCCGCCACGCGAGGGCGGGACGAACTCCGTGCCGGTGGTCGTCTCGGTCACCGCCCCGTTTCGAGCGTAGACGCGATACAGTGGGAGCGCCGCCGGAGGTAACTCGAGTGCAAGTACGTCGGGGTCGACCTCGTCGGCGACGCGCATGACGCGGCCGATGCTCGCGGGGTGGTCGTGGACGACGCCGAGGAGGTAGAGGGTGGAGGTGTCGGCGTCGGCAACCGGTTCGCTGTCGGTCGGCGTCGGATCCGTTCGAGCGTCGGAGACGCACCGGCAGAACTGGCCGGTGATCCGCGGGTCGTCGACCGATTCGGGGAGGAGCGGGGACTCGTCCATCGATCGAATAGTAATACGGGACTAGCGGCATAACGCTTCCGTTGTGTCTTCGGGAACGGTAGAAGTACCTGCTTACTCGACGGCGGGCAGTGGGGAGCGCCACCGAACGGGGAGTATGGACGGCATACGAGCGATAGACGAGTCGGTAATAAGGGATTACGACCGTCACGCCGTATAATGGTTCAGTGTGACTGCATGACGGTTTCCGCGATTTATTGCCGCCGTCGTCCCCGAGAGAGACGTTCCGAGCAACAATAGCGACACAGCCCCGTCGAACAGCTCTCGCATCCATCCCCACCTTATGTCACAGGACGCACTCACAACAGCCGACGAAGGTAAACGAGTCCTGAACATCGACGGCACCGAAGTCGGCCGTATCATCGCCGTCGAAGAGGGTCGTGGCTACGTCGATCCGGACCCATCACTCACGAAAACGATCAAGGCAAAACTCGGCTGGGGCGACATCACCGACGGCGCACATCCCCTCGATGAGGGAAGTATCGAGGAAATTACCGAAGACACGGTTCGGCTTCGTGGAACGCTCTAGTTCGTCGCATCCGCGTCTGTGATCGACGACCCACGTCCCACGTCACTCCCGTGCCACTAACGGCGACGCCGCCGCTCGCAACTCGTCGAAGACGGACTCGGCCCACTCGAGTGCAGCCTGCGTGTCGTTCTTGATGACACCCTCGATCTCGGCGCGGTCGTTGAGCGCGAACAGGAAGATCTGGCAGTCGTCGGGCTGTTCGACGATCGTGAGTTCGTAGGGGATCGAATCGATCTCGTACATGGCGGAGTCGCCCTCGGAGACGACACCGGAGACCTGTTCTGGATACTCCGAGAGGAGGAACTCGGCGAGATCGGTCGTGAGAATCAACTCGGCTGTGAGGTCGTCCTCGATAGTCCGCTGGTGCAGTCGGGCACGCGTCTCGGGAATCCGTTCGGCAGACGAACTGCCGCGTACCCGTGTTGCCGTCTCGAAGCTCATCGCCAGTTCCTGCAGCGGCGCGTTCGGCGCGTGTGGTTTCGGCTCGGAAACGGTGGCTCCGTCGAGGAAGTCGGGAGACATCGGGGCCTCCCGCGGGATCGCGGCGAGCACCTGACTCGCCTCGCCGATTGCCGCGAACGTTTCGGTGGTTCGGCTGAACTCCTCGAGAACGAGTCGACCGGCTGCCGTGAGTCGGTAGCCAGACTCGGCGCGCTCGATAAACTCGAAGCGCTCGAGTTCGCGGATCGCACGGTCGATCGTCGACCGCGAGCAGGCTAGCTGCTCGACGAGGTCGCGCTTTCGCTGTGGCCCGGCCGCGAGTGCCTCGAGAAGGGCACGTCGTCGGGAGACGGTCTCGACGACGTCGGCAGTCGGCGGATACATACAGTCTGTTAGGAGCTAGTCAGTTTCGACCAAAAGAGCATCGGCCGAATTGATGGATTTCGTTCATTGGTACTCGATTCCGTTCGTCGGTACTGGTAACGTGATCGAGATGGAGAGGCGAACGCGGAGAGCGACAGGGTCAAAACGGCAGTTTCAGCTTAGACGCCGGTACTGTAGCGTAGAATGCCCGCGAAGCCACCGAAGGCGTTGTAGAGCTGTTCGCCCTTTTCGAAGTCAGTCGAGATGAACTTCGTTTCGGTTCCGCGCTGTTCGGCGATTTCGATGAGGTGGTCGATCGCGTCTTCGCGGTCGTCTTCGGTGGCCTCGACATCGGACCCACAATCACTGCAGGTGTGGCCCGGCGTCGACTTGCGCCGGTCGAAGATCTCACGGTCGGTGTTGCCACACTCCTCGCAGTCGTAGGTGACGACGTCCTTGCGCAGGTCCTCACTGATCAGCAGCCGGTCGACGGCACCCATCATGAGGTTCTGACGGGTCTGCTCGAAGCCGTAGGTCGCGCGGTCGCCCGCGTTGAGTTCCTCGAAGAACTCCTCCATCTGCTTTTTGTCCTTCATCACCTCGGCGTCGGCCAACGCGTCCTCCGCGTTGTCGACGAGGTCCCGCAGGCCGGACTCGTCCGTGTAGGCGACGTCGAACTTGCCGATGACGTTGTCCTGAATCTCGTGGTGAAGATAGTCGCCGTCCAAGAACTCGTCTTTCGTCGGCGAGGGGCCACCCACGAGGATGCCGTCGAGTTCGTGGCGCTTCGGGACGAACAGGTCGTTGGCCATCCCGGCGACCTCCTGATAGAAGTTGTCGATTGCCTCGAGACGCAGGCGAGCGAAACGCTGGGCGGACTGGCCACCTTTGCGCTGCTTGCCGGGGACGAGCGATGAGGCGGACTTGACCGGCTCGACGCGCTTGCCCTTCAGCCAGCCGACGTTCGCCTCACGCCGGTCGAGCACGACCAGCCCGTAGAGGCCCTTGTCTGCCAGCATGTTCTCGAGTGGCTCCGTCAAGAAATCGGAGTCACAGTGATAGCGGAACGACTCGACTGGCTGGGGCGGGCTCTCGAGTACGTGCGTGACCATCTCGGTCTGGCCGCCCCCGGAGTCGACCGCACCGGAGAACAGTACGATGCCGTTCTCGGGCGGGTAGGTATCGAAGTAGCGCAGTCGGTCCTTGATGCTCGTTAGCGCGTCCTGGACGGCTGTCCGCGTCTGTTTCGACTTGATGTTGGCTGCTTCGCTGTGTTCTTGCGTGACGTGAGCGACCACGTCGCTGATCTGTCGGTCTTCGGGAACGTAGATCGAGACGAGTTGCGTCCCGGATCCATCGAAGTTCTTGAGGTCCTCGATGACCTTCCGGAATTCGTACTTTTTCCGGTCGGATTGGTCCTGCTCGCCCTCCTGGCTCATTAGCCGTACAAAACGGTGCTGTGGGTAAGTATTCTTTGACACGCACCAGTGCGTATGCAGGTCATTCCCGGGGAAAACGTCGGCATTTCGGTGAGCACAGCGCGTCCCGACCGCCGCGAGCGTCGGAGGTCACGATTTAAGGTGTTCCCGTCCCACTGTCCGGACAGTAATCGAATATGTCTCACGAGACGGTATATTCCATCGCGAGCGGGAAAGGCGGCGTCGGAAAGACGACGACGACGGTCAACCTGGGGACCGCGCTCGCACAGGCGGGCAAGCGCGTCGCGATCGTCGACGTCGACCTCGGCATGGCGAACCTGGCCGGCTTCGTCAGCCTCTCTCCCGACTCGACGACGCTCCACGACGTCCTCGCCGGCAACGCAACAGTCGAGGACGCAACGTATCGACTGGCAGAGAACATCGTCGCCGTTCCAAGCGGGATCGGCTTAGACGAGTATGCAGAGACCTCTCCCGAAGGGCTGCGCGAAGTCGTCTCCGACCTGCGAGCGGCCTACGACTACGTCCTGCTCGACGTCGGCGCGGGCATCAGCCACGAGACCGTCCTCCCGCTCGGGCTCGCAGACGCCGTCTTGCTCGTCTCCACGCCGGAACCCGCCGCCGTACAGGACACACAGAAGACCATCGACCTCACCGCGCGCGCCGGCGGCGACATCGCCGGCCTCATCCTCACGCGCACCCATCCCGGCAGCGACATCTCCCACGAGGACCTCGCGGGCCGCCTGGACGTCCCACTTCTCGAGAACGTCCCCGAAGACGACGCCGCACGCGAAAGCGTCTACGCCGGCACCCCACTCGTCGCCTACGAGCCGAACGGCCCCGCCGCCGCGGCCTACCGCCGACTCGCGGCTGACCTGGCTGGCATCGAACTCGAGTCGCCCGACGACGGAGAGGAAGAGTCCGTGGAGTCGGATGTAACCGTGGACGACGATGACAATGACGATGACGAAGCAACGACGACGGCGTCGAGTTCTGACGACGAGAGGAGTGACGACGCCCACGCCGACGACGATACCGAGAACGACACCAACTCGGACACCGACGCCGATTCGGACGCCGTCTCGAGTGCCATCACCGAAGCCGAGTCGAACGACTGAGTCGCTATCGCGGTCGGGACCCACATTTCACGGCGGTAGGCACCGCCTGAACCGTCGAATTTGGCCTGTCGCGGCGATTTCTATCGCCTGCGATGATTGCAACCAGTTGCGGACTGTTGTCGGTTCGAGACAGTGTTTGGATGTGACTGATTCGAGTTCGTGACTATTCGAGACCGTCGAAATGCGGGCCGTGAGGCCATATTAGTCCGATACTCCGTCAGAGGAGACACCGCCAGACGGATTTTTCAGCACCGGAAACGGTACGAGCTAATTACTAATTCCATCCCTTCTGGTTGGCTCGTGCATGGAGCGACGAAAAATCCTCCTCGGCAGTGGAGCCGCACTCGCAACCGCACTCGCTGGCTGTTCCAGTAGCGAAACCGATGACGACGGTTCTGGTAACGGAACCGACGACGACGGCAGCTCTGGATCCAGCGGTAACGGATCCGACTCAGGCAACGGGTCTGACTCGGACTCGAGTTCGAGCGCAGACGTGCCGGGATTCGACAGTGACGGATTCGAACTGAGCAGCAGCGACCTCACCGTGATGGAACTCGACCGCAGCGGCGATACGGTCGACGTGCTCGTGAGCACCGAAGTCACCGAGACTGAGAAACTCTACGCGGAACTCGAGTCCGTGGCCGCGGACATCGCGGCCGCGATCACGGACCCGGATCGGTTCAAAGACGAGATCGATACGGTGTCGTGGGTTCTCGAGCACGACGGCAGCCGCGTCGTCGGCATCTACGTCGACGTCAGCTGGGTTATCGACTACCTCGAAGACGAGATTTCGCGCGACGAACTCGTCGACAGAATGATCGACTCGGCTCACTGATCCGAACCAGGCGCTCGCCGCGGTCGGTGCGAGCGACGACGCTGTCGGCAGGAGCCGAGTTCCGGTCTGTTTTCTGTGTGTTGCACGATGAGCAACAGCGACGCAGAACGCGACAGCACTCAGGTGGAACGTACACAGCAGCGACGCAGAACGTGAGCACTGCCTGTGCTACATCGAACGCGGCGCAGCCACACCCAGAACGGAGAGCGCGTTCGCGATCGTGTGCTTCGACGCCGCAACGAGCGCGAGACGCGTCTCGCGGACCTCAGGATCGACGTCATCCGCCAGCACCGGGCACTCGCGGTAGAACGTGTTGAACCGATCGCCGAACTCGCGAGTGTAGGTCGCGATCTGATGCGGTTCGAGATCCGACGCAGCCTCGTCGACGACTGCCGGGAAGCGCGCGATCGTCTCGAGGAGGTCCTGTTCTGCGGGGGTCTCCAGACGGTCGGCGTCGATGGCGTCGAGGTCGAGGGATTCGTCCTGGCCCGCTGCGGAAAGCGGTTCTGCCGGGTCGAAGCCGGCTTCCTCGAGAATGCCACAGCAGCGCGCGTGGACGTACTGGACGTACGGCGCGGACTGGGCCTCGAAGTCGAGTGCCTGGTCCCACTCGAAGGTGATGGCCTTGGTCGCCTGCTTCGAGACGATGTCGTAGCGGACTGCGCCGATGCCGACCTGGTGGGCGATGCGCTCGATGTCCGCCTCGTCTAGGTCATCGTCGCGGATGCGGTCGTCGAGGCGGTCTTCGACCTCCTCGCGGGCGCGGTCGATTGCCTCGTCGAGCAGGTCGTCTAAGTCGACGCCAGTGCCCTTGCGGGTAGACATCCCGAGTCCGCCGGGGAGGTTGACCCACGAGAAGATGACGTTCTCGAGTTGGTCGGTGTCGTTGCCGAGCAGTTCGAGGGTCTGGCCAAGCTGGTCGGCCTGGAGTTTGTGGTCCTCGCCAAGCACCGTCACCGCGCGGTCGTAGTTCTCGAACTTCCACTCGTGGTGAGCGAGGTCGCGCGTCGTGTAGAGAGTGG
>NZ_AOIM01000017.1 GCF_000337575.1 Natrialba hulunbeirensis JCM 10989
CCTCGCGCCATCAGAGATGTGTATAAGAGACAGGGGCAAACGGGCCAGACACTCCGTCATCCCGCCCAGAACTTGATCGACGACCTCGCTGACGCGGTCGTAGGCCTCCTCGTCGCCCTCCTCGAGTCCCTGCATGATGGCCTCGATTTCCGCTTCGGCGTCTTCGACCTCGTCCTCGGGACCATCCTCGAGGAACGCATTGCCCTTGCGGTAGTAGCGCACCAGATCGTACTCGATGCGGTCGCGCTCGGGTTCGTCCTCGAGATCCTCCTCGTCAAAGGTCTCGTAGGCCCAGGTGAACGTCGCGATCTGGCGACCCGCGTCGTTAACGTAGTAGTGGCGCTCCACGTCGTAGCCCGCGGCGTCGAGCAAGTTCGCGACCGCGTCACCGATGATCGGGTTGCGCGCGCGGCCGACGTGGACCGGCCCGGTCGGGTTCGCGCTCGTGTGCTCGACGACGACGGACTCCTCGCGGTCGTCGAGGTGGCCGTAGTCTGCCTCGGTCGCGGTCTCGAGTGTCGTCGCGAGATAGGCGTCACTCGGCAGGAAGTTCAGATACGGTCCCTGTGTCTGCACCGCTGCGACGTAGGTCAGTTCATCCGCGTCGATTTCCTCGGCGAGCTGGCCCGCGACCTGCGGTGGGGCCGCCCCCGCCTCGCCGGCGAGTCGGAACGCCACGCTCGATGCGAGCACGCTCTCGACGTCTTCCGGCGGTTCTTCGATCCCGAGGTCGTCCGTGGGGTACTCGAGTGCAGCGAGTGCGGACTCGAGTGCACCCTCGACCTCTTCGCGTAGGGCAAGGAACATACCCGCCCGTATTCAGGGCGCAAGTAAAGGAATGTCGGGTTTCGTTGCTGGCGGGTGCTGCGGTTGGGAGTGCTGTAGTTGGAGCGCCGTAGGTGGGGTTGCTGTAGCTGGGGGTGCCGTGGTTGGGGCAGTGCTGTAGCTGGAGTGCTGTGGTTGGGGTACTGTAGCTGGGGGTGCCGTGGTAGGGAGTACCGTAATTGGGAGTGAGAGCGAGAACGAGAGTGTAAGCACTGTGTCAGCGTAGCGCCCCTGTCTACACGGAGACGTATCTCTGCAGTGGTGTAGTGTGTTGGGAAAAGTAAACTTACACGCTATCGTCGGAAGACGACGTCGTGAAGTCGTACGTTAAACGTACTTATGCGCGAACGACGTTCGTTGCGCGGGGACCCTTTGGGGCCTGTTCAATGTCGAATTCGATTTCGGTCCCTTCCGTCAGATCCTCGCCGCCAACGTCTTCCATGTGGAAGAACACGTCGTCGTCAGCATCCTCTGTCTCGATGAAACCGTAGCCGCCTGTGTCGTTGAAGAAATCAACAGTACCGTTTGCCATTACGACTAAACAAATCCCCGGCACACGGGTAAACCTTCCGTATTCGTTTTTAGATTTGAGAACCCAGTATACGAATGTCCACACCATCCCGTATTTGGGGAATGCTTGTCTATCTGTGGTGCTATTCGAGTCATTGTCGCTGTTCCAGCAGAACGTGGCCTGACTTCTGACGTACCATCGGTTTGCTCACTACGACTGCACCGCTCTGCAAACAATATCAGCCGCAAAATGCGCGAAATCAGCACCCGATCGGCCGGCGGGTCGGCAACGTGATTACTCGGTTGGGTCCAGCGGCGAAACGGTGGACTCGAGTTCGTCGCGTTCTGCACGGGCGCGTTCCCGTGGTGTGTCCACTGCGTCGCCGTGCTCACCGCCGAGTTCGGCCTGCACCTTCTCGACGAGCAGGTCGACCGCCATCCGGTTCGCTCCCTCCGGAATTATCACGTCGGCGTCCTTCTTCGTGGGTTCGACGAAGCGCTCGTGCATCGGTTTCACCGTCTCGAGGTACTGATCGATGACGCCCTCGAGTTCCCGTCCGCGTTCGACCACGTCGCGTTCGATGCGCCGGAGGATGCGCACGTCCGCGTCGGTCATGACGTACACTCGCAGGTCGAGCAGCTCACGAATTTCGTCGTCGTGCAGCGCGAGGATCCCCTCGAGAACGATCACGTCGGTCGGCTCGACGCGGACGGAGTCGTCGGTGCGGGTGTGGCGCTCGAAGTCGTACTGAGGCATCTCGATGGGCTGGCCCATGAGCAACGACTCGAGGTGCTCTCGGAGGAGATCCCACTCGAAGGCGTCCGGGTGGTCGTAGTTGACGTCCGCGCGCTCCGCGCGGTCGAGATGCGAGAGGTCCTCGTAGTAGTTGTCGATCGGAATGCGGGTGACGGCTTCGCCGACGGTGTCGGCGACCGTTCGGGCGACGGTGGTCTTGCCGGCACCCGTACCACCGGCGATACCAATAGCGAACGAGGGGATACTCATCGTCCGTTGCTGGTCCGTGTTGGTCATTAATCCCGTGATTCGGACTGACTGCCCTGTGTCGGCAGTTCGGCGGTCCGAGTGCGGGTCGTCGACTGATCAAAAACGGCCGCCGCAGCGCGAAAGCGCTCCTCGTGAACCGGGCGGAACGTTTCCGCTGCCGCGTCGAACTCGCTGGGCGACCAGAACGCCGCGTCGGTCGCGTCGCTTCCCGCAGTTACGTCGCCGGTGGCCGCCGCGCGCTCGACCACGTAGTACGTCGTCATCACGTGCTTGCCGTTTCGTGGCGGGAGCGAGACCGCATCGAGAATCTCGAGCGCCGAGGGGTCGACCTCGAGTCCGGTCTCCTCGGCGAGTTCCCGCGCCGCGGCAGCCTCAGGGGACTCACCAATCTCCATGTGGCCGCCGGGAAGCGTCCACTCGCCGACACCGGGCGGGACCCCGCGTTCGACGCAGAGCACCGCCGATTCGGCGGTGTCGACGACCGCGACGGTCGCACAGGGGACGGGGTTGTGCCAGACGACGCGCTCGCAGTCGGGACAGTACTTTCGCTCACGGTCCTCGATCGTGGTCGTCTCGAGTGCATCGCCACACTGGGGACAAAACGCCGGCGGTCGACTGACCATCTACGCGGTCATCGGGGATGGGGGTTCAAAGCGTTTTCAGTCCGCTGCCGGTGAGCGGGACGACCACGTCGTCGTCTTCGGCGAGCGTGCCGTCCTCGCGGTACTGCTGGAGGGCCGCGGGGGCGACGGCGCTCGTCGGTTCGACGTAGAAGCCGTTTCGATGGAGGCGGTCGAGCGCGGCCTCGATCGGATCGTCGCCGAGCGCGATGGCGTCGCCGTCGGTCTCGCTGATGGCCTCGATAAGCTGATTCTGCCGCGCAGGGAGTTCGATCTGGATGCCGTCGGCGATGTTGGTTTCGCCGGCAGCATCGTCGTCCGCACCGCCCGTCGGATCGCCGCCCACAGCCTCGACGATGGGGGCGTGGCCAGCCGCCTGCGCGCCGAGCAGGCGTGGCATCTCGTCGACGATACCGGCCTCGTTCAACAGCGAGAAGCCGCGGTAGGCGCCGAGTAAGAGCGTTCCGTGGCCGACCGGAAGGACGACCGCGTCGGGGACGGTCCAACCTCGCTGGGCTGCGACTTCGAACGCGAACGTCATCGTCCCCGCGTAGAACGCGGGGTTCCAGGCGTGGCTCGCGTACCAGCCGTCGCCCGATTCGACCGCCTCGATACAGGCGTCGGTCACGTCCTGTCTGCTCCCCTCGATCCGGACCGGGCGGGCGTCGGCGCGCTGGATCGTCATCAGCTTCGACTGCTTGACGTCCGCCGGCACGTAGATATCCGCCTCGAGGCCGGCGCGAGCCGCGTACGTTGCGATAGCCGCCCCCGCATTCCCCGAGGAGTCCTCGATAATCCGGTCGACACCGAGTTCGACCGCCCGCGAGAGCGTCGTCGTCGCGCCGCGGTCCTTGAACGACCCCGTTGGAAAGACGTACTCGAGTTTGAACTGTGCGTCCCACTCGTCGTCGTCGACCAGTGGAGTGAACCCCTCGTGGAAGGTGACGTGGGGTTCGATCGGGAGGAACTCGAAAAAGGTCCAGAGCCCGTCGCTCGTGTCGAGTTGGGAGAGCGGAAGCGGGTCGCCTTCGGGGTGGGGACGCTCGCTGAACTCGAGTGCGCGGCCACAGTGGCAGCGCCACGGTTCGTCGGGACCGGCGTCGTACGTGGTTTCGCACGCGGGACAGATGAGGGTGGATGTCATGTGCGGTAGGTGGGGTAAGTGGGTTGGATGGACAGTAGCGAGTGTGAGTAGCTGTTGCCGACGCGAGTAATTAGTAGGAATCGATATCGGTGCCGACCGAGCAGACGTACTCACCGGTCGCGACCTGTGGGAGTCGGCGGGTGCGCCAGAGGATGCCCTCGTTGTCGGCGGTGACGGTCGCCTTGGTCTCGCCGAATGGGGTCGTCACCTCGAAGAGCGTGTCGCCGCGGACGACGCGGTCACCCAGGTCCTTTGCGAAGCTGACGAGGCCGCCGTTCGGCGAGCCGTACTGGTCGAAGCCGTTGGCGCGAGTCTGGCGCTCGAGTTCGACCGTCCCCTCGAGAAAGTCGTAATGGGTGAGCACGTTGAAGACCCCCTCGACGCCCTTCCGGATGCTGGTCTCGTCCCAGCCGACGCAGCCGCCGAGTTCGGGGTCGATGGTCGGAATCCCCTCGTCGGGGGCGGCACGAGCGAGCTGGCCGTCGGGGCCCTTCTGGTCGAGGACGTAGCCACAGCCGAAGGCTTTCGCGAGTTCCAGACAGTCCTGGTGGAGGCGGTGGCGCTTGCCACAGCGAACGCGGACCTCGTTCAGCATACGGCTGGTCGAGCCCTGGTGGAGGTCGAGCACGAGATCAGCGCGTGAGGCCACCTCGAAGGTGGTGGCGGCGATGCGTTCGCTGGAGGTCCCGTTCCCGTTGCCGGGGTAGGCCCGGTTCATCTTCGTGTCGTCGATCGGGTTCCGATGCTCTGCGACCTGAAACGCGTGATAGTTAACGATGCCGACGATCAGGATCGTTCCCGAAATCTCCGCGGGATCGAGTTGTGGGACGACCCGTTGTACCACGCCGACGCCGTTGAGTTCGTCGCCGTCGCTTACCGCCTGCATGTACAGCGTCTTCCCCGAGTGTGCGCCGTTGATGACGGCGACCGGTAGACCGATCGGGCTCCCATCCCGGGTCTCGCCGACCTCGAGACGGCCCGTATCGATCTCTCCGGGCCCTGCACTCGCCGTTCCGAGCGTCGTCGTCATGTCCCAGTCGACGGACCGGCCGGTCTTTATACTGTCCTTTGATGTCGACTGTCTGGGTGAGTCGAGTGAGAGACGGAGCGGCGGTTGGATGGCGAAACATAATTATACAGCACCTACTGTTCGTATACCAATGGGTTCTGGACAGGAATTGAGTGATCGTCTTGAGCTGGCAGGACCGATACTCGTCGGAATCCTGGCAGTCCTCTTCGTGTATCTGATACTGGCGTCGCGAACCGGCGGGATGCAGTGGGTGGTGAGCATCGCCTCGTTCGCGCTCACGCTCTTCGTCATCTATCTGTTCTACCGACTCGTAATCGCCGTCGAGGAAATCGCTGCGAAACTAGAGTAGCAGGTCGTAGTAGTATGGACTCACGAACCCCTCGATGATACCCGCGACCAGAAGCAGGAGTCCGACACCCACGAGTACCCAGAACGCCCGCTCGAGTTCGTCCGCAAACGCGACCCGCGTGGTCCGCCCGCGGAACGCCCGCCAGCCGGTGAGTCCCAGCGTGACCCCGACTGCGGTCGCGATGAAGATCGCCGGAATCTCGAAGATTCCGTGGGGAACGACGAAGGCCACGAGTTCCATCAGTTCGGCCTCTGTGCGGGCGATAACCCCCATGTAGACGCCGTTGAACACCAGCGAAACGATCGCCGGGATCACGAGTGCGAGGCCGCTGAACGCCGTCGTAATCGCGACCAGCCAGTTGTTCCCGAAGAACTCGAGTGCGGCCGCCGGCGCGATGTGGCCCTCGAGTCGGGCCGCGATCGAGGTCTCAATGCCGGCGTCGACCAGCGGCGCGCCAGCGCGCCAGCCGATCCAGAAGCTGGCGACCGCGAGAACGACGACTCCCGCGTGGAGCAGCGGGGTGTCGCGGACGTAGGCCACCATCTCGCGCCAGCCACGGCCGACGCCGCCGCGGAACTGGGTCCAGAGGGAGTGGTCGGGCATCTCGGGCGGCTCGAGTCGGCCACGGTAGTTGACGTACAGCGCCATTTTCAGCAGGTCGAGCGCCGGCAGGAGGACGATCATCGTCACGAGCGACGTGAACGCGACGACCTCGACGAGCAACAGGATACTCGAGAGAACCCCGACGACGAGGAACGACCCAATCGAGAGCGCGTAGTAGAACACTGCGTCGACTGGCCGGGCGCGGATGAAGCCGGCGGTACTCGAGAGCGACCCCAGCACGCCCGTGTCGTCGGCGACGACGGCGACCGGTGCGAACGCGAACAGCGCGCGGACTGCGGCCAAGAGGACGGCGACGACGAGGAGCGCGAGGAGCACGGCGGGGACGGCGACGACCGACGTGCCGGTGAGCGCCGAAACTGTGCCAACGGTGGCGACGAGACCGACGGTGGCCGCACCGAGGATGCCAATCCAGAGGACGAGTTCGAGCAGCACCAGCCCGAGCAGGCGCAGCCAGTAGCGACGAGCGCCTGCGAGGGCAGCAATCATCCCGCGGTCGTTGCGAGTGCGACCGTAGCAGGCACTGAGCTGTGCTGCCGTCGTGACCGCGTAAAGGACGAACGCGAGGACGACCGTGAGGATGATCGATCCGAAAATCAGGAGGACAGTCGTCGGCGTGAGCAGCAACTCGATGAGCGGTTCGAACTGACTGACCCACTGTTCGACGGCTTCCTCGCTGGCCTCAGGCCCGGGCATGGCTCCCGGGTCGGTTTCCTGGGCGAACGAGATGATGGACTCGAGTCGACCGCTGAGGCTGAGATACAGAATCCCGATCAGCGCGGCGATCATGGGTACGACTCGGATGATCGCGGGGAGTGCGGCCCCGAGGAAGTACACGGGAAGCAGATCCCCTGGGCGACGCCGGAGCGCTGCGACGACGGCGGTGACGGAGTCGGACAGTGACATCGCTATGGGCGGCTTTCGGACCAGTATCAGTTAAGTGAACCTGTCGGAACCGAACAGCGTGTCCGACAATCAGTTGAACGTGCGGTCCTCGAACCCGTCCTCGGACTCGGTGTCGTCGCGGTTGCCGGAGAGCCGCGGGGGGAACCCGCCCGTGAGGATAACAGCGACGACGATGAGCGCGGCCGCGAGAACGACGTAATCGGCGCTTGGCTCGTAGCCGGCGAGGCTAGCTCCGGTCGAAATGACGAACATTGTGACCGCGAAGACGACGGTTGCGATCAGACCGATGACGAGGATTCCGATAACGCTCGCGAGGAGGCCCTTCGTGATGGACTGGATGGATGCCATTGTGGGCCGATTTGGAGCCACCGTACGTAGTGATTGTGACATCCCGTGAGTTTCACGCAACGCAACAGTCGCCGAATCAGCGGCGAGCGTCTGCCACGGCGAGGTTTACAGGACTACTCCGCTTACCACCGCTATGGTCACCACACTCTCCGCCGAGCGTCTCGCGGAACTGCAAGACGCGGGCGAATCGTTCGCGCTCGTCGATACCCGCCCCGAAGATAGCTACGAGGCCTGGCGCGTGCCCGGTGCGCTCAACTTCCCGTTCGGCCCAGAGGAGGAACTCGACGAGAACGGCCAACTCGAGTCGTTCAAAGAAACAGTCGGCGACGCTGAGCGCGTAATCACCATCTGTGGAAAGGGAATCTCGTCGGGGAATCTCGCGACCCAACTCGAGTCCGCTACGGACGAGTACGAGGTGCAGACGGTCGACGGCGGAATGGAAGGCTGGAGCGGCGTCTACGACTACGTCGATCTGAGCGACGAGATTGAAGCGGACGGCCTTACGGTCGTGCAACTCCAGCGCCGCGCGAAGGGCTGTCTCGGCTACCTCGTCGGCTGCGTTGAGACTAACGAGGCCGTCGTCGTCGATCCCACCGCCGACATCGACGAGTTCGAAATCGCGGCCGGCGACGCCGGCCTCTCCATCGTCGGCATCATCGACACGCACGTCCACGCCGACCACATCTCGGGCGGCCGGGACCTCGCAGACAGCCTCGACGTCCCCTACTACCTCGGCGCGCGTGCCGAAGAGCGCGGCGTCGAGGTCGAGTTCACGGCGCTCGAGCGAAACGAGGTCCTCGAGGTCGGCTCCCTCGAGATCAAGGCACTCGCCACACCCGGCCACACCAGCGAGATGCTCACCCTCCTCGTCGACGCCGCTGCACTCCTGACCGCCGACACGCTGCACGTCGACTCGACGGGACGGACCGAACTCGAGTTCAACGAAGATAGCAAGGCGCAGCACGCTTCGGAGGATTCGAACGGTGAAACCGTGAGAGAGGGTGAGAAGGGCGCGCGGATGCTCTACGAGACGCTCCACCGAACGATCCTGGCGGAACCCGAGCGCCTCGCGGTCCTGCCGGGTCACGTGACCGTCACCGAGGAGGGCGAGTTCGAGCACGGCTCCCCTGGCGAGCCGATTATGACCACTGTCCGTGCGGCGCGGACCGGGATCGACCTACTCGATCTGGACGAGGAGGCGTTCGTCGAGCGCATGGCCGACGCCGGCGAGAAGCCAGCGAACTACGAGGAGATCATCGACCGCAACCGTGGAGAACTGGACCTGCCGCCCGAGGAGCGAGTCGAACTCGAGATGGGGCCGAACAACTGTTCGGCGTGAGGGTGGTGTCCCACCGTTATGGAACCCAAAGCGAACGGTCTGCAACCGGCTTCGAAGGAGAGTCAGTGGGAGAACGGATGCAGGCGATTTCAGACAGTTTCAGATGGTTTCAGAGGGTTCAGGCACACGCACTGATGTCCTGGCGAACCTCGTCTGAAAAGGCCATGTCGTGGTCGTACTCCCGAAAGTCGCCGGTGAGAGAGCCACCGTTGTGGCCAATCTCCGCAAGAACATAATAGCAGTCCCCGTCGTACGCATCAGAATACGCGGTTTCACCGTCACCGATTGCCGTCTCGGTATCTAGTGAACGTTCAAGTCCGTGTTCTGGGGCAGTGAATTTGAACGTGTACTCGGCAAAATCACCCAGCCAGTCCGCAACGAGATGAACGGAGCCGGCTGCGGGATAGCCGTGATCGGTCTCCTCCCCTGTCTGGAGCCGTTCGACGGTATGCACTTCGTTGTAGACCTCCGTTCCGTCTTCTGTTACGACCACCTGCAGATCGACTGCATCGTCACTGCGATTACCCAGAACGATCGCTGCCGGTGCCGCGACCGGGTCGGCGTCACCTGTGAACGGGAGAGAATCAAGACACCCTGCAACAGTCGGGACGACCGCGCAGGACGCGAGGACCGCTCGTCTATTCATAGACATATTGTAACCGCCCGTGGATCACATAGCTCTTTTGCTATTTCAGTTGTAGTAATGTGTCCTCTGTCGGTATCGAATCACACTGAGCTGGTTTCAAATCGCTATGGGGGTGCTATAGCGCGGACCAGCGGACTCTGGACAATAGTTCAACGCTACGACTCACCGATACTCGAGTCGCGCGAGTCGAGGTGGCGTGTGATCGCAGCGCTCGCCCCGATATAGGACGCGAGTCCGACGGCGACGAGAAACACCAGCGCGGCGAGCGTCGTATAACTGAAGACGAGTTCCGTTACCATGGTGGAGACAGCATGTCCGCGAACTAAAATTTTTGTACCACAGGGTCGTCTGAAACGACATGATCTCCCAGACGTGGTCCGACCGCATCCACCGGGTCCGGCTGTTCCTCGACGAGCATCCCGCGTTGCGCTGGTTCGCGCTGCCACTCGTCTTTATGGGCGCGGTGATCACCGCGCTCCTCTTGCTCGCGTCAGACGTTACGGCCGTCGAGGCCGGCCAGGTCACCGGCCTCTTTCTCCTCGGGTCTACCGGCGTCATCGCGCTCGGGCTTGGTGCCGAGCGTGCGTTTAGAGCCGTGTTCGCCTGAACGAACGCCCTAGCGAGAGTACGTCTCCAGACGCACCAGTCGCCCTTGCTCGCGGTCAACCGTGAAGAAATCCGCGAACTCGAACAACTCGCCGGACTCGTCGCACACTCGTCCGCGAGCCGCGACCGTGACCGGGGCCGTGAACTCGTCGGCACTCAAGTTCGAGTCCGCCTCCGACTCCAACTCACTTTCGTGCTCGCGCGCGTCGTGATCTGCGAGGACCAACTCGAGTTCGTGCGTCGTCTCCGGGTTCGGTCGCTCTTCCCGCATGAACTCGATGAACGCCGCGCGACCGTCGAAGGTGCGGTCGGGGCGGCGCTGGGTGAACGCCGGGGCGAGCACCGTCTCGAGGGCGTCGTAGTCGTGGGCGTCGAGCGCGTCGTAGTAGCGTCGAACGAGGCCGGTGGCGTCCATAGCGGGCTATTCTGGCTGGAGTGTGAAAAGGGTGCGCGCCTGCGGAGCGGGGTGGTGGGGCGGATTTCACTGGCCGTCAGGAGGTGTCTGAATCCCCCTGCAGAAACTGCTCGAGGAGCCAGAAGCAGACCGCCACAACGGTGACGAGCAACCAGGCGAGTCCCTGCGCAGTGCTGTCCAGAACGCCGGTTCCGAAGAGAACGAATCCGAGTCCGACGAGGAGGGCAACGGTGTAGCCGAGCGACCAGCGACCCATGGCTGGTGTGGTGTTCGATGCCTGAGACGATAGGTGTTCGGAGCAACAGGTGTGCAGCATCGCAACGCGATCGAGTGTCGAACTATCAGACCGCCTACCAAAATGGTGTTCAGCGAACACTTACACACTCCCCCGTCGACACGTCCGCTATGGCAACTGCTGACGAAGACCACTCAGACACCGAGTTCAGTCCGGCCGTCTCACTCGAGGCACTCGAGAAGGCCGGGCGCGAACTGATGAGCATCGACGGCACGCCGCTGGCGATCTTCGCCCACGACGGCGAGGTCAGGGCCGTGAACAACCGCTGTCCGCACATGGGGTTCCCACTGGTCGAGGGCACCGTCGACGACGGCATTCTCACCTGCCACTGGCACCACGCGCGGTTCGAACTCTCCTGTGGCGACACCTTCGACCCCTGGGCTGACGACGTCCAGACGTATCCCGTCGAGATCCGAGACGGGACGGTCTACGTAAACCCGAATCCAGAGCGAGACCTGCCACCCGCCGAGCACTGGGCGACCCGACTCGAGACCGGACTCGAGGAGAACCTGCGACTGGTCGCAGCGAAGTCCGCAATCGGGCTGCTGGATGCGGGCGTCGAACCCGAGGAACCGATCGGAACGACGCTCGCGTTCGGAACCCAGTATCGGGAGTCGGGCTGGGGGTCGGGACTCACGATCCTCGGCTGTATGACGAACTTGTTGGACGATGTCGAGCCCGAGGACCGAAAGCGGGCGCTGTACACCGGCGTTCGCCACGTCGCGGACGACTGTGCGGGCGAGCCACCGAGTTTCGACCAGCCCGCCTTCGACACGACGGAGGTCACCTTCAGCCGGCTAAAGTCCTGGTTCCGCGACTGCGTCGAGGTTCGAGATGCCGACGGCGCGGAACGCTGTCTACGAACCGCCGTCGCCGCGGACTACTCGGCGGCCGAGATCGCTGAACTCGTCGTCGCCGGCGCGACCGATCACCCCTACCTCTCGAACGGGCACGTTCTCGATTTCGCGAACAAGGCCTTCGAGAGCCTCGAGCGCACCGACTGGGAGCACGCCGAAACGACGCTCGCGGCACTCGTCGAACCGCTCGTCACCGCCGCCCGCAGCGACGAGCGCTCCTCGTGGCGACAGCCGATCGATCTCGTTGCGCTCCTCGAGGACACCTACGGTGGGAGCGTCACAGAAACGAGTGGACTCGAGTCCCTTGCTGCTGCGGGAGGGAAGACGGATACCGACGAGCCGTGGACACCACCCACAGACCTCCAGGAAACCCTTCTCGGCGACGATCCCGAAGCCATCGTCGACGCACTCGCCGAGGCGATTCGACAGGGAGCGACGACCGAGGACCTCGCGGGCGAGGTCGCTCACGCCGCTGCGACGCGCGTCGCCCAGTTCGGGACCGCGAACGAGTTCAGCGACTGGAATACCGTCCACCACACGTTCAGCTACGCGAACGCGGTCCACCAGTTCGCGCGCCGGACGGACGCCGTCGAGACCTACCGCGGCGTCTTCGACGGCGCGCTCTCGGTCTATCTCGACCGGTTCCTGAATACACCGCCTGCACCGATTCCGGCCCCCGGCGAGAACGACACCGGCCGCGATCCGGACGCCGTTCGCCAGGCGGTACTCGAGACGTTCGACGCTGAGGGCGAGGTGAACGAAGCGGGTCGACTGGTCTCCGAGTTCTTCGACTGCGGCGGCGATACCGCTGACTTGCGGCGAACGCTCGGCCACGGGTTGCTGCGCGAGGACGCCGGGTTCCACACGCTCCAGAACGTCGAGGCGGCGTTCCGGCAGGCCGAACTCGCGGCCGACTCGTCGGCAGGTCAGGTGGGAGATGGCGACGCGCGCGAGCAGCGCCAGCGCGTGCCGCTCATCGCGACGGCTCGCTATCTGGCGGCGCACTTCCCGACGCGCCGGGAGGCCGAACAGACGTTCACCATCGCTGCGCGGCTCAATCGGGGCGAAGCGATTCACGAGGCTGGGGACTCGAACTGAGAACAGCGGAACCAGCGCACCGACAAAATAGATCGAAGTCGAACGCCGCGTGCAGGGACAAGACCCAGGCGCAACTCCTCAGTCGCCCTGGATCGTGCCGCCGCCCTCCGGACCGTACCGCTCGGCGTCGTCGTACCGGACACACTTCGCCGTCTGTTCCGGTGTCACCTGATACGTCGTGATCTCGCCGCGTTCACAGGGCGAGGCGAACTCGGACTCGATTCGGTCGCGAGCCTGTTCGCGGCCACCTTCGGTCGCCGTCGTGAGTACGTCCGAGAGGACGCGTTCGGCCTCCGAATCGGCGAGTGTGGACGGAATGTCGTAGGACTCGCGAATCGCAGCAGGTGTCTCTTCCGCTTCCTCGCTCGTGAGCGTGAGATCGTCACGGAGCAGGTCCTGGCGGAAGTTCGCGACCGCGCGCCAATGATCCTGGTCCATGTCGTAGCCCTCGGGCTGGACAAGTTTCGGACAGCGCGGGTGGAACCGACAGCCGCTCGGCACGTCGACGGGGTCCGGTACCTCACCGACGAGTTCGATCCGCTCGCGCTCTTCGGTCGGGTCGATCCGCGGGACCGAGGAGACCAGCGCCTGCGTGTAGGGGTGCTTCGGATCGTTGATGATCTGGTCTGCTGGGCCGACTTCGACCAGTTCGCCCAGATACATAATCCCGATCCGGTCGCACATGTGCTTGAGCAGGGAGAGGTCGTGACTGATGTAGACCGCCGTCAGCCCGAGTTCCGTCTGGAGCTCCTTGAACAGGTCGAGGATGCTCGCCCGAATCGAAACGTCGAGCATACTCGCCGGCTCGTCGGCCAGCAGGAACGACGGCTCGAGTGCAAGCGCGCGAGCGATCCCGACGCGCTGGCGTTCGCCGCCCGAGAGCTCGCTCGGGTACTCGTCGGCGTAGGCCTCGGCCGGCCGGAGTCCGGCCTGTTCGATGGTCTCGTAGACGCGCGCGTCGCGCTCCTCGCTGGTGCCGACGTCGTGCACATCGAGGGGCTCTTTGACCCACTCGTAGACCGTGAATCGTGGGTTGAGCGACTTGTATGGGTCCTGGTGGATGATCTGCGCCTCGCGGCGGAACTCGTTGAGTTCAGCGCCGCCGACGTCGGTGATCTCCTTCCCGTCGAAGTGGATCTCACCGCCCGTCGGCTCGAGGAGTCTGATCGCGCTCTTGCCAAGCGTCGTCTTTCCACAGCCGGACTCGCCGGCGAGACCGAACGCCTCGCCCTCGCGAACGCCGAGCGAGACGCCGTCGACGGCCTTGACCGCGTCGTTGCTCTCTCCGTGCAGAATACGCGAGACGAGCCCCGTGTTGACCGGGAAGTGCTTCTCGAGCCCTTCGATGCGGAGCTTGTACGCTTCGTCGCGTTCGTCGACTGTGCCTGCGTCGGTCGATTCGGAGTCGGTCGCAGTGGCGTCGGACTCGGAGTCGAATCCAACCGTGTTCGGATCAGTCATCGAGTTCCACCTCCGCTTCCGCAGCCTGTTCGTCGGCTGTCTCGACCGGTTTGCGTTCGCCGAGGTCTTGCTCGCGCCAGGTTTCTTTCTTGCCGGCTTCCGCCTGCAGGTGCTCGATTTCGTCGGCGCGGTGGCACTCGACCTGGTGGCCGTCGCCGTAGGACTCGGGCTGGGGCGTTACCTCCCAGCACTCCTCCTCGGCGAACGGACAGCGGGGTGCAAAGCGACAGCCCTCGCCGGGGTCGACCAGTTCCGGCGGCGTGCCGGGGATGGAGATGAGCTCCTGGTCGTCGTCGCTAATGTCGGGGAACGCGTTTCGCAGTCCGAGCGTGTAGGGGTGGCGCGGGTTCGTGATGATCGTCTCGGCGTCCGCGAGTTCGACGATTCGGCCGCCGTAGACCACGGCGATGCGGTCGCAGGTTTCGCTGACGACCGACATGTCGTGGGTGATCATGATCATCGCGCTGTTCAGTTCCTCCTGCATCTCTTTGATCGTCTCCAGGATACGGTCCTGAATGACCACGTCGAGCGCCGTCGTCGGCTCGTCTGCGAGCACGAGCGACGGCGAGAGCGCGAGTGCAAGCGCGATCATCGCACGCTGGGCCATCCCGCCGGAGAACTGGTGGGGATAGTCGTCGATGCGGTCAGGATCGATCCCGAGGTCGTCGAACAGTTCGCGACCGCGCTCGCGGGCTTCTGCCTTCGAGGTGTCGTCCTCGTGGTGTCTGATCACTTCGACGATCTGGTCGCCGACGGTGTAGACGGGATCGAAGCCGTTCATCGCGTTCTGCGGAATCATCGAGATTTCCGACCAGCGGATCTGGCGTCTGAGCTCCCTATCGGAGAGTTCGGTAATCTCGGTTCCGTCGAACTCGATCGAGCCGTCGACAATTTCAGCATTGTCGGGCAGCAGCCGGATGATCGACTTCGCGAGTGTCGTCTTTCCGCTCCCACTCTCGCCGACCAGACCGACGGTCTCGCCGCGCTCGATCGACAGCGAGGCGTCGTCCGTCGCACGAACCCAGCCGTCGTCGGAACCGTAGTACGTCTTCAGTCCGTCAATATCGAGTAGCGTCATTATTGGTGGTTGAGTTCAGGGTTGACCTCTTTCTCGAGCGTGCGGCCGATGAAGAACACCGACATCACGAACAGCATGATGCAGATGCCCGGTGGGAAGACCCACCACCACGCCTCGCGGATCGCGTTCGCGGTGTAGACGTTGTAGATCATCTCACCCCACGAGAGCATGTTCGGGTCACCGAAGCCGAGGAACGAGAGGCTGGCCTCGGCGATCACTGCCCACGCAACTGCGAACGCCGCGTACAGGAACGTCAGCGGCAACACGTTCGGCAGGATGTGGCGGTACATGATCCGCACGTGGCCGGCACCGATGGCCTGTGCACTCTCGACGTACGGCCGTTGCTTGTGGCTCAACACCTGCGCTCGGATCACCCGCGCTGTCGAACGCCACAGAATCAACACGATCGCCGCAATGATGTTGACGATACTGCTGCCCAGGATCGCCACGAGAACGATCGCGAACGGCAGGAACGGCACACCGTAGACGATGTCGGTGATCCGCATCAGCACGTCGTCGACCCAGCCGCCGAAGTAGGCGCTGATGAGGCCGACGTTCGTGCCGATAAAGACGGCCATGAACGCCGCGAGACTGCCGACGATCAACGTCACGCGCGTCCCTGCAATAAGCTGGGAGAGCACGTCCCGGCCCATGTCAGTCGTTCCGAGCGGGTGCGCTGCCGAGGGGGACTCGAGTCGGTCGCCGACTGCGCGCTCACCTGGATCGTACGGTGCGAGTCCGGGTGTCGAGAACGTGAAGTCGAAGAGTTCGATCGTGTACGGCCGAGCGAAGATCCCGATGAAGATGAACAGCGCGAGGATCGCCAGCCCGATCTGACCGAGCCGGTCGCCTTCGAATACCTCGAATCGCTGTCGGAGAGATGCAAGTCGCTCGCCGGCGCTGGTCGTCGTGCTGTCGGTCGGTGACGGTTGTTCGGTGCTCATTCGTACTCCACCCTCGGATCGAGGTAGACGTAGGCGAGGTCAGCGACGAAGTTCATGATGATCACGACCGATCCCATGAGGAAGAACGCCGCCATCGCCAGCGGATAGTCGTTGTTGTTTACCGCACTCACCATCTCACGACCCATTCCGGGCCAGTTGAAGACGGTCTCGATGACGACCGAGCCACCCATCGCAGTGCCGGTCGCGATCGCTGCAACCGTCACGATCGGCAGGATCGAGTTGCGAGCGGCGTGCTTGTACAGCACCGTCCGCTCTGGCAGCCCCTCTGCCTTCTTGATCTCGATGAAGTCGGCGTTCAGGACGTCGAGCATCGTCGAGCGCATGAGCAGCGTCGGCGTCGCCAGATAGGCAATCGCGCCGGTCAGCGCCGGCAGGAACAGGTGACGCAGGAAGTCGAGCGAGCCGTATCGGGCGACGAAGCCGCCGCCGAGCTCACCACCCGTCGTGCGCATCCCACTCGAGGGGAACCAGCCGAGCCAGAAGACGAACACGGACAGCAAGACGATGCCGACCCAGAACTCCGGCGAGGAGCGGGCGACGAGCGTCACGACGATGCCGCCGCGTTCGAATCGCGAGTCGCGCCACCAGCCCATGAGGGCACCGAACGTGATGCCGATGATGTAGGCGAAGATGAGCGCCGTCGCCATCAGAACGATCGTGTTCATGAACCGGACGGCGATGATACTGGTCACCGGATCGTTATAAATGAACGACTGGCCGAAGTCGCCGGTCAGCAGCTGGCGAACGTATTCGATGTACTGTACGTGGAGGGGTTCGTTTAAGCCGAGCTCTGCGATCCGCTGTTCGCGCTGTTCGGGCGTCATGCCGTCCATGATGAACATCGACGTCGGATCGCCCGGCATCATCCGAAAGAGAACGAACAGGAGCGTAAAGAACGCCCAGAACGTGACGACGAGCTGGAGACATCGTCTCACGACGTAGGCTCTCAGTCCCATCGGTCACCACACCCAGTGTCGCTAATGAATATCATGTATCGTATCGTATAGTCGTTAAATACCGTAGTGGAGGGTCGCGCCGGTCGGTTACTGGTCTTCGCCGTAGTGGAGTTGGCCGTCGTCGTCCCAGCCATAGCCACCGTCTGCGAGCTCCTGACGTGCGGCGTCGAGATCCTCGTAGAACTCCTCGACGTCGGGGTTGTGCCAGAACTCGTTGTGCTCGGAGATGGTCGAGTGAGTCACCGTGCCCATACCGTCACGGATGAACTCGACGTACTCCTCCTTCGGGACACCGTAAGACAGTGCCCGGCGGACGTGGCGGTCACCGAACGGTTCGCGACGCGTGTTGTACTCGATCATCGCGTACCCGATGGCCTCGAACTCGGAGAGATCGAGGTCGTCGTCGTCTCTGACGCGGTTGACAGCCGTCGGCTGTGGCACCGCACCGACCATATCGAGCTGGCCGGCCTCGAGGTCGTTGACGAGCTGTGCGGTGTCTGCACCGGGGACGCGGATGAGGTTGTCCGCGTTCGGTGCCTCGAAATGGTCGTCGAACGCCGACAGCTGCAGTTCGGCCTGGCGCTCCCAGTCGACGAACTCGAACGGACCGCTGCCGATCCAGTCCTCGTCTTCGAAGTCGACGAGTTCTTCCGGAGCGACGTCGCCCCAGATGTGTTCGGGGAAGATGTACACCTGACCGAGGACGTTCGCGACGAACGGTGCGTACTCCTCTGCGAGGTGGAACGTGATCTCGTTTCCAGAAGTTTCGATCTCCTCGATGTCCTCGACGAGCGAACTGTAGGTCGGCGAGTCGGCGTACAGATTGTACGTAAACTCCACGTCGTCGACCGTCACTGGCTCACCGTCGTGGAAGGTGTGGCCGTCCCGAATCTCGACGGTGTAGGTCATCCCGTCGTCTTCGATCACCGGATCGTCCGTCGCCAGCCATGGCGTCGGCATCCCGTCCTCGCCGATCCGGTAGAGCTGATCGTAGAGGAGGCGGACGAACTGCCGGTCAGGCGTCGCCAGGTCCTGCATCGGGTTCAGCGAGATAATCTCGGATGGGTAGCCAAAGCGGACCGTGTCGTCGTCCGTCGGCGTCACCGACGTCAGGTTCCAGAACGAGTTCAGTCCTTCACCGAGCGTCGGGTTGATGTCCGTAACACGGGAACTCGCGTACGGCTCGTAGCCACCTTCGTTCGCGATGTACGTTCGCGGCTGCGCTTCCGCGATCATCTCTTGGGCCTCGTAGACAGTCTGCTGGCGCTCGTCTTCGTCGACCTGCGTCACCTGCAACTCCGCCAGTTCGTCGTACTCGTCGCTCTCCCAACCAGGCGTGTTTCGACCGCCCTCTCCCGTCGTCGAGGAGTGGTGCATGTCGAAGATGAACGTGTGCGGGTCGATCCGCTCCGGCGTGCCGCCCCAACCGAGCAGCGACGCGTCGTAGTCCTGCTGGACGACCACCTGATCGACGTGCGCGTTGAACTCGAGTTCCTCGAGATCCACGTCGAAGCCGATCTCTTCCCAGTTGTCAGCAACGATGTCCGCGAGTTCGTTGCGGAACGGGTTCGCACCGGCCGTCGGTGCGACGAGGTGAATCTCGGGCACTTCGTCACCGAGATTTTCCGCACCGTCGACATCCGATTCTCCATTCTGACTCACACAACCTGCGAGACTGGTCGTCAGTCCCGCTGCACTTGCAGCCCCAACACCCTTCAGCACAGTACGCCGCGATTTGCTATCGTCTCCCATTCTACAGCAGTACCTCTGATCAGAGATATATAAATATGTGTGATTCAAAAACAACAGAACAAGTAGCATACCATTTGCAAACGTTTCACTCTTTGTTGGATAGTCACATATTCACAAATAGGAGAACGTGGTAATTAGCAACTCTTACAGATTCTGGCACCCGCCATACGAGGAAGCTTCTTATATAGTGGGCGGCAGGTGTGACCTGTGGAGTGTCACGTCTACTACGAGGGTGATGACGACCCCAAAAAGTGCACCGCGCGCCGACTCGAGAAGTTCGACGAGGCGACGCTCTACCGGACAATGCGACAGGTGCCCTACGGCGTCGTGCTCAACCCCCACGCCGAGCAGGCGCTCTCACCGGCCGACGTCGACGACGGATTGGGCACACTTGTGGCCCTCGACTGTTCATGGGAGTCAGCAGAGGAAGCGGCGTTCAAGATGAACGGTGTTCACCGGGCACTCCCCTTTCTCGTTGCCGCGAACCCGGTCAACTACGGCCGGCCGTTCCAACTCACGACTGTCGAAGCGCTCGCCGCCGCCTGCTGCATCTTCGACGACTGGGACCGCGCCGAGGAACTGCTCGCTCACTTTCGCTGGGGCGAGACGTTCCTGACGCTCAACGAGGAGCCACTGCGCCGGTACAGCAACTGTGCCGACTCGACCGAGGTCGTCGCCGTACAGGAGGAGTATCTGGCCGACGAGGACGACGACGGCACAACAACCGAGTAGCCCGCCAGCGCACAGGACCACAGCGGTTATATGCACCACGGGCCAACGGAGCGACATGCCAAGTTTCGACGCCGCCGAAGACCGGATGCTCAACAAGATGATCTGCATGCGCTGTAACGCACGCAACTCCGCCGAGGCCAAGCGCTGCCGCAAGTGCGGCTACAAGAACCTCCGTCCGAAGGCGAAAGAGCCCCGCGCCGCATAAGACGACATTCGTCCGATTTGGCCACGCCAGCTCGTGGCCGGTGGACGACCCGTTTCTACTTCGCTTTCGATGTCGCTTAGTTGCATTTTTCTGGACCGGCACTGGCACCGTCCTCAGAACCGAAGGTTCTGATGGGGCACACGAGAACTTCGTTCTCGTAGACGCTGCGGGGCCTCGCTCTAGCTCGTCTAGAGACGTGGTTCCTGCAAGTGCCGTCGTTGACACAGGAAGCCCCACCCTCAAGGAGCGAACCGCGAACGCGGTGAGCGAGTAGGGTAGGGTAGTTCACTCTGGGACTTGTTGGCTACCTTTCCTACGCATCAGCGGGCCCTACGGCGATTCACCGAGACCTGCTACGAATCAAAGGGACTAATTAGATCGATTATCATTCACAACTATGGATAGGTCAATTTCCATGAGTGTACAGCTCGATAACTGGTCCAGACGACGGAGGGCAAACTGATGCACCCGCTGCTCGTCGACGCGCTTCGACTCGAGTTCGAATCGAGTGCCTACAGTGTGATCGAACTGCTCCCCTCGTTGCTTGCGGCAGTCCTGTTCGTCGCAGTTGGTATCTACGCGGGTCGGAAGATTCAGCCGGTCGTGAACGACGCTTCACAGCAGGCCGGTCTCGACGACCACGTCCGGGAAACACCGTTTGGAACACTGGTTCCAGACGACACAGCGGCAGTCTCGCGGGTAGTTGCCGTCCTCGGAAAGTACTACGTCGTCCTACTCGCCGTGTTCGGCGCCGGGTCGCAACTCGAGTTGCAGTTTGTCACAACCTGGAGCGAGTATCTCCTCATCACCGTTCCATCAGTCCTCATCGGAATCACCATCCTCGTCGTGGGTGTCTTCGTTGCCGACGCCGTCGGCGATATCGTCCACCAGTCAGGGCCGGTCCAGTCGTCCGGATACGCCTCTCTCATCGCTGGGGCGACGACGGCGCTCGTCTACTTTGTCGCTGCAGTCATCGGCCTCGACATGATGGGACTCAACGTCGCTATTCTCTACACGTTCGGGCAGGCGTTCGCCTTCGGTGCCGGCCTCGCCGTCGCCCTCGCCATCGGTATCGCGTTCGGGCTGGGTGGAAAGGAGTACGTCGAAGCGAACGCCGACGACTGGTTCGACGGGGCCGAGAAATCCACTGCCGATCCGACGCCTGCAGCCGACGACTGAACCGGTTCTAAGAACCACAACTCACCCATTCTTACCACCAGATCGTGACCGGATCAAAATGCGAGGAAGGGCACTGCGATTGTACCGGAAACGATGGACAGAAGGTTCGTATGCGCGTGTTGAGAACAGACTCGGCGCTGAGACGGAAACAGAAACGAAAGCGGCCGACGCGAAGAAATCGTGCGGTCAGTTGTCTGAATACTTCGGCTCGCGCTTCTCGGCGCGCCCGAGTGCCGTCTCGACGACGTCGCGAACGTCACCGTGGAAGACATCGCCGTGGCCCGCATACATGTGCTCGACGGTATCCGGGAACTGCTCGAGCAGGCGCTCGATACTCTCGATAAGCTGTTCGCGGGACTGGCCAGCCATGTCGGTGCGTCCGAAACTGCCGTAGTCGAACGCGCCGTCGTCGTGGACGACCACGTCACCCGAGAACAGCGTCGTCTCCGAGACGAACGAAACGTGATCGTCCGCGTGTCCCGGCGTGTAGACGATGTCGAACGTCTCGTCGCCAATCTGGACCGTGTCGCCGCCGTCGATCGAATGATCCCGCTGTGGGTGGTGGTCGTAGGCGTACACCGTCGGATCGAACGCCTCACAGACTGCGTCGAGTTGACTCACGTGGTCGCCGTGCTGATGTGTCAGAACGACAGCGTCGAGGTCGTCCGTCTGCTCGCGGATCGCATCGACGACGCCGTCCCACGCGCCCGCGTCGACCAGGGTCGTCTCCTCGCCGACCACGAGAAATGCGTTACAGGTGAACGTCTCCGCGTCTTCGGTGACGTGGTGTACCTCCATAGGAGTGTACTCGAGTGCCGGGATCAAAATCGTCCCGTCTGATTTCGTAGACCACCAGCCGGGAAACTGATCACGTGGCTGGCCAAAATCAGAATATCGTGCCGCAGAGACACTGTAAGTCCACTCTCACACAATTCATAAACGAATATAAACGAGTGACCACGGAATTTTTGAACGCCGGGGTCCAAGGAGATACTGTATGGGATTCGGAAGCTACGACGAATCCGAGCAGCAGGAAGTGGACGCTGATTTTGATGAGGATGACGCCGTAAAATCAGGGGAGAACAGCCACAATGGAACGATCGAGTTCGAAAACGGGGCGTCGAGCGACGAACTCCTCGACCGTCTCAAGGATATCAAGGACGAAGACGAAGCCGACAACGGCTAACACCGAACTCGATTTCGATCGCGGGCAGCGTCGATGAAATCCGGGGTACGGGCGCTGGGCATCGCCGAATCGTACCGCGGCCGGCGTGAGCACGAGCGACGAGGACAGTGCCGACATGGTCGGTGTGCGTGTACTCGAGACGCAGCCAGTGACGACGCTGCCCGAAGCACCGACAGCAGTGAAAGCGATGACAGGAGCAGTGCCGACGACAGCGAGGATGCTGTCCACCGGAACAGGAGCACCCTGGCTGGTGCCGTCGTCCGCGCCGATCGAGTCGTCGATGACCTCACCTACGGCCAGTGTACGGTCGGCGGAACCGACGCGACCGACGCCGTCATCTCGCTCCTGACAGACCTAGAGCGGCCGGACGTGCGGTACGTTCTGCTCGGTGCCATCGCCCCAGCCTGGTACAATATGCTCGACCTCGCGCGGATACACGAGGCCGCCGAGCGGCCGGTTCTCGCAGTTACCTTCGAAGCGAGTCCTGGACTCGAAGACGACCTTCGAGAGGCCTTTTCGGGTGAGGCGCTGCAGCGCCGACTCGCGGTCTATCGGAGTCTGGCGCCGCGAACGGAGGTGACGGTCAACGACGAAGCGGTCTACGCCCGGTGGCTCGGCTGTGCCCGCGAAGAGGCCGTCTCAGTGATTCGGGCGTTCACGCCGGTTGGCGGGCGACCGGAGCCGATTCGCGTCGCACGGCTCGCGGCTCGGGCTGGTGATGCCTACGAGCGGGCTTCGGGAAACGATCACGACGACTAAGACTTACGAAGACGCTGGCACCGTCTCCTCGAGATCGAACGCCAACACGTCGCCCTCGCTCACGTCGTGTTCTTCCGTCCACTCGTAGACTACCTCGAGGACGTACTGTCCGCGTCCGGGATACTCGTGGTCGGCACCGTCCTCGTCCGGGCCGGGTTCTGGCGCGTGGTGAATCTCGGTGATCGTGCCCTCGTCGTCGGCGTAGATGATGTCGATGCCGTAGTTCATCTCCGGCATGTAGAAGACGTGGTCGTCCACCTCGTCGAAGACGAACAGCATACCGTACGTCGGCGGCAGTGTTTCGGTGCCGCTGAGTCCCTGCGAGGCCTTCTCCGGTGTATCGGCGATGAGTGCGGTGACGGCCGCGAGTTCCGTGCCATCCGGGTCCTCCGCGCGGACCTCGGTCAGCTCGTAGTCGCCGTGGACCGTCACCCCGTCATCGGTGGTCGTCGTGTTGTCGTCGCCACTCGAGTCGGCAGTGTCGTCGCCATCGGAATCACCATTGCCACCGTCACCCTCGGACTGCTCCGTCTCAGAATCGTCAGTCGACTCGGGTTGCTCTTCGACGTCCGCGTCGAGACAGCCAGCGACTGCACACACGCCGGCGACGCCGAGCAGGTGTCGTCGGGACCACTCGCGAGACATACGGTGGGAGTCATCGGACCGGAGTAAGTGAGTTCTGTTCGTTCTCCTGAGAGTTTTTGAATGAACGTGTGATGGTCCGATCCGAAATCAAGTGGCAACGACCTCGTGTCATGCCCATTGCCAACATCAATCATACCGGGCGAAGAGTTACGTGTTCGCCGTCGAATCACACGGTAGCCAGTGAGTGACGGATGACCCAGTAATTCGCCTCGTTTTCCGGCCCTGCACCGCTTGCACACCGCTCCGTCACAACATACATGACAGATTATCCGACACGCGACGAACTGGACGACCAGTACACCTGGGACCTGACTCGTCTCTACGAGACGCCGGCCGACTGGGCACGCGCCGCAGACGAACTCGAGTCCCAGCTCGAAACGCTACACGACCACCAGCAGCCGACCGACTCACCCGCCGCGCTGGCAGCCGCACTCGAGTCCATCGAGTCTGTGCTGGTTGCCAAGAGCCGGCTGACCCTCTACGCGCAGTTACATCGAAACGAGCAGCCAGCAGATGAAGCGCGGCGCGACCGCCACAGTCGCGGACAGCGGCTCGCCGCCAGCGTCGACGAGGCCGTTCGCGGGCTACAGCGACGGATTCAGCGCGATGCGGCGAGCGTGCGCACCGTCCGCGAGGAGGGGGATGACGCACTGGACGGCTGGCACGCCTATCTCGACGACCTCCTCGCGCAAGCGCCCCACACCCGCGACGCCGACACCGAATCGGTCGTCGGCGCGTTTGCGCCAGTCGTCGAGGCCCAGACGGACACGATCGCCGCGATCAAGACTGGCGATTTCGACCCGCCGACCGTCGAGGGACCGAACGGCGATCCGGTCGCCATCGACCACGGCACGTATCGAGAAGTACTCGAGAACCCCGATCGGTCGGTCCGCCGACGAGCACACACGGCGTACATCGACGCGCTGGCCGACCACGATCACGCGCTCGCGGCGGCGCTCACCGAGAAGGTGCGCGCTCACGCGGCCCTTGCAGCGGTTCGAAACTACGACTCAGTCCGCGAGCTCGCGCTCTCGGAGCCCAGCTATCCCGACACCGGGATGCACACCTCGTTCACCGACGCCGCTCACGACGCGGTCCTCGAGAACGTCCGCGATCACCTCGAGGCGTATCACGGGCTACTCGAGAGCCGCCGCGACCTGCTCGGCGTCGAGACGTTGCGTCGGTGGGACGAACGGCTGCCGGTGGGTCCCGACGACGCGGACGCTCCCGAAATCACGTTCGAGGAGCTGTGCGACCACCTCCTGGCCGCGGTCGAGCCACTCGGTGACGAGTATCGGAACCGACTCGAGTCGGTGCTCGACGAGCGTCGGATCGATGTCTATCCAACGGCCCGCAAGCGGACGGACATTCCGGCCTACTGTCCCTCGAGTCCGGACGCCGGCCCGTTCGTGCTCGCGAACTTCCGCGAGGACGTGCGGACGGCGTTCTATCTCGCGCACGAACTCGGCCACGCGATGCATATCGAGTGTATGCGCGCAACCCAGCCGCCGCGGTACGTGAACAGCCCACGGCCGATCAGCGAGGTACCGAGTCTGGTTCACGAACTGCTGTTGGCCGACCATCTCCGTGAGGAGGGACGACCGGAACTCGTCCCGTTCGTCCGCGAGCGCCGAGCGCAGTTCCTCGCCGGCAACGTCTACGGCGCTGGCGAGAGCGCGACGTTCCTCCACGAGGTGTACCAAACAGCCGAGTCGGAGACCGACCTGACGCCGGATCGGCTCTCGGAACTGTACGCGGACGTCGCCGCCGAGTTTCGCTCGCCGGTTACGCCACCGGAGGGTGACACAGCTGCAGCGACGCGCGGCGCGTCCTGGCGACAGCAGGCCTTCACCCGCGATCCGTACCACAACTACCAGTACGTCACCGGCACCGTCGCGGCCGTCTCAGTCGTCAGGCGGCTTCAGTCGGGTGCGCTCTCGGCCGAGGCGTATCTCGAGTTCCTCCGGCACACGGGCCGGCGTGAGTCGAGTACGTCGTTCGACGCGCTCGGCGTCGACGTGACGGCGGCCGCGCCGTACGAGCGCGTGGCGAACGCACTCGAGTCGGTCCAAGCTGCTCGGCTGGGCTAACCCGGCTCCAGCCCTATCGCAGGGAGCGCCAACGGCGTGCACCTGCGACCCGAAAGACGTAGTAGGCGGCCGTCTGAGCCACACCTATGGGAGAGATGGAGGACCTCTGTGTCAGCGAGTGTACGCGCTGTCCCGCACTCGTCGACTCTCGTAGCCAGATCGTCAACGGCACCGGCCCCGAAGACGCCGACATCCTGTTCGTCGGTGAAGGCCCCGGCGCACAGGAAGACAGCCAGGGCGAGCCGTTCGTCGGCCGTAGCGGCTCCGTGCTCGACGACCAACTGCGAATCGTCGGGCTGGATCGCGACACCGTCCGTATCACCAACTGCGTGCGCTGTCGCCCGCCGGAGAACCGCGACCCGACGGCGGACGAACTCGAGAACTGCCGTGGCTACCTCGAACAGGAGATCGAACTGCTCGACCCCGACGTGATCGTCACGCTCGGGAAGGTTCCCACCGAACACCTGCTCGACCGTGACGTCGCGGTGACCAAGGAAGCCGGCTCCGTCGAGGACGTCCGTATCAACGGCACGCCCCGACGGCTTCTGATCTGTGTCCACCCCGCGGCGACGCTGTACGATCGAAGCCAGGAAGAGACGTTCGCGTCGGCACTCGAGCGCGCCGCCGAACTGGCGGGGGTCGACGGCAGCGAGAACGCGAGCGGGCAGACGCGACTCGACGGCTTCTGAACCCCTTCAGACTTCGTCTCGGTCCGTGAACGTATACCGCCGCGCAATCCGGCCGTCCTCGAGTTCGTGGAAATCTGCGAAGCCGAATTCGACGGACTCGCCGTGCTGGACGCCCGAGAAACTGCCGCGGACTGCTGCCGTGTTCGTCTGTTCGTTGACGACGACGTCGTGGACCTCGTGGCTGCCGTCCTCGAGAGGGCGGCCCTCGAGGTAGAACTCGCGGAGGGCCTCGCGACCGGTAATCGCGCCCTGTCCGGGGCGCTCGTAGCGGACGTCCTCGGTAAACAGTTCGACGAGGTCGTCGTAGCGTTCGTCGTCGACGGTGTCGTAGTACTCGCGAACGATGGACTCGGGGTCGTGATCGGGTGCTGTCATAGGTGGACGTACACGTGCGAGGCGTATATGCCTCCGTTCGCAGGCGAGATCTGCAGTCGGCGTTGGAACTTGCGTGTACGCCAGACCGAACACCGCGCGCAATTGCGCGAATGGCAATACACTTCAACGCGCCACCCCCAGAACCGGTATGAGCACCCTTGCTGCTGACGCGGAGCAATCTCTCGCCTCCGTCGTCGTCGTCGACTACGGGCTGGGGAACCTCCGAAGCGTGACGCGCGGACTGGAACGAGCGGGTGCCGACGTCGAGATCACCGACGATCCGGACGCGTTCGCCGACGCCGACGGTGTCGTTCTCCCCGGCGTCGGCGCGTTCCGCGAGGGCGTCGAGAACGCCGATCCGATCCGCGAGGACCTCCTCGCCGTCGCCGAGCGCGGCCAGCCGCTGTTCGGCATCTGTCTCGGGATGCAGATGCTGCTGACCGCGAGTGAGGAAGGGACGACCGACGGCGAATCGGCCGTCGAAGGACTCGACCTCATCCCCGGCACGAACGTTCGGTTCGACGACGGGCAAAAGGTCCCGCACATGGGCTGGAACGAACTCTCCGTCGAGCGCGATCACCCGTTAGTCGAGGGAGTCGACGGAGAGTACGCCTACTTCGTCCACTCCTACTACGCCGTGCCCGACGACGAAGCGAGTACAGTCGCGAACACCGACTACGAGCGCGAGTTCCCCTCGATCGTCGCCAACGAGGCAGGAAACGTCTTCGGCACCCAGTTCCACCCCGAAAAGAGCGGTGAGACGGGACTGCAGATTCTGCGGAATTTCGTCGAACTCTGTGCAGACCGCTGAGCCGTAGTCGTCGACCGACAGTCATCTGAGCAGTCCTTGCTCCGTTCTCGCTACTTCCGAGGCCACGACTACGACCACCATTTAGACGCTCCACGCCGTACCGTCCTACGAACACACCATGAGCCATCTCCAGCGCCAGATCAGTCTCGTTCTCGGCGCCGTCTTCTGTACAGTCTTCGGGCTCACCGTCGTCGGCGAACTGCTGGCACTCGAGTCCGGCGTCTGGACGGGTACCGGGACGGAGATGGAGACCGAGGACGGGACGCCACCCGAGACGACGGAACTTTCGCCGGTTTCGGTCGGTGGGACCGTGCTCGTGTTGCTTGGCTCGGCAGCGTTCGTGCTCGCAGGCGTTCGCGAGTCCGTCACGGTAGGAGGACGCGAAGTGAGCTGGTGGCAGCTGATGAATCTCGGGTTCTGTGTGATGGCCGTTGGCTGGATTGGACCGCTGGTGTCGACGATTCAGACAGCGCTCATGCCGGCGCTGATTCCGCTCGCTGTCGCCGTCGCCACACTCGGATTCGGACTCGTCCGACTCGGGCGCGAACAGCCGTCTGCGATCGACGACAGCGATCCGTTCCCGCTCGAAGTCGCGATGACGGTGCTCGTCGGCGGCATTCTGGTGATTTTCTCGATTATGTACGTGCAGTTGTTTTTCAGTTTGTACTAACGATCGAGCGACCACTCTCCGTGTCACAACCCACTACAGAAACTCGCGAACCTCGGAATACCACATATCGTGGTAATCGACGTGTCCCACGCGTCGTGCGATGGCAACCGCGAGGACGTGCCAGCAGAGTTCCGTCGGATCGTCCGCGTCGAGGTTGTACTCGCTGTCCTTGCAGGTACAGCCCTCGTTCTCGATGATGTACTCGTCGTCGTAGCCGACGACGATCGTAAAGTCTCGATAGGATTTGACGCGATTCTCCCCAACGGCCTCGATGGCCTGGACGCCGCGGTCACCGTGGAGGCGCGAGATCTGTTGAACCACATCGGGGGTCAACTCACCCGCCTCCTCGAGTTGGGCCTGCCAGCGCTCGACGGGAGTCACGTCCGGCACAGTCGTGACTGTGTCCCCGACTGTAAAATCGGTTTGGTTGTGGTCGGCGCAGGCGGGCGCTCTATACCACGGCGCTTTTCGTCCGCTACCGACGAGAGATGAGATAGACATGCGCATCACCGAGGGCGGGGTCGAACTCGAGGTCCCGGGTGAGCAGACGGATGGGGTCGAGGAATCTGTCTTCTACAACCCGCGCCAGGAACTGAACCGGGATCTGACGATCGCGACGCTGCGAGCCTACCGCGAGCGCGAGGAGCGCGCCGAGTCCTACCTGGATGCGATGACCGCGAGCGGTATCCGCGGCGTTCGGGCCGCCGCCGACGGCTGGGATGTCACCTGCAGCGACGTCAACGAGGACGCGATCGACCTCGCCCGGTCGAACCTCGCACGCAACGACTGTGCGGGAACTGTCGAACACCGCAACGTTAACGCGCTCATGCACGAGCAGGTGTTCGACGTAATCGATCTCGACCCCTACGGAACGCCGATGCCCTTCGCCGACGCGGCGTTCGCGAACTGCCGCGACCTGGTCTGTGTCACCGCGACCGACACGGCCCCGCTCTGTGGCGCCCACTTCAACAGCGGCGTCCGCTCCTACTCCGCGGTGCCGCGAAACACCGACTACCACGCCGAGATGGGCGTTCGCATCCTCCTCTCCGCGCTCGCCCGCAGCGCCGCCCGCTTCGATGTCGGCGTCGAACCGATCCTCACCCACGCGACCAGCCACTACGTCCGAACCTACCTCGAACTCGAGCATAAGGCCACCACAGCCGACGCGGCCATCGACGAACTGGGCCACATCCACCACTGCGAGGACTGTCTCTACCGCGAGCACGAGGGCGGCCTCCTTGCGGACCCGGTCGAGACGTGCCCCCACTGCGACGGAAACCGAATGCTCACAGCGGGACCGGTCTGGCTCGGCACGATTCGCGACACCGAGTTCGTCGCCGCGGTTCGCGAGGAAGTCTCCGCACCCGATGAGTTCGGAACAGCCGAGAAGGCCCGCGAGCTATGCGACGAACTCGAGTCCGAACTCGACGAGCCGACCCACTACGATCAGCACAAACTCTGTCGCAACTGGGGGCTGCCGGCGAACGCGATGGACGACTTTCTCGCCGACCTGCGCGAGGCCGGCTACGAGGCCTCGCGGGCACACTACGGCGGCACGACGTTCAAAACGGACGCGAGTGTCGGCGAGATCCGCGCGGCAACGGAAGAAAATCTCGTCTGAGAGACGGGCCGCCCGTATTTGGTTCCGCCCCGCGTCTAGTCACCCGTGCTCGAACGTAGGGACGACCACATCGAAACCGGCAAGCGGATCGTTCGCCTCGCGCGCACCGAACAGCTGACGCTGCTGTCGGCCGGCGTCGCCTTCTACGGCTTTATCTCGCTCGTCCCTCTCATGTTGTTGGCGCTCGGGATCGCCGCCTCCATCGGTGGCGAATCGCTCGCGGCCCGGCTCACCGCCGGAGCCGGCGACGTCCTCACACCGGCGGCACAGGAAGTACTCGCCGAGACCATCGTCGACGACACCGGTCGACAGAGCGCGACCGTCGTCGGCGCGCTGGGGCTCCTCTGGGGATCGAGCCGCGTCCTGCGCGGGCTCGACCGCGCGTTCTCCGAGATCTACGGCACCGCTGGCTCGAAATCCCTGCTCGACACCTTCTGGGACGCGACGATCGTCTTTCTCGCAATTTCGGCTGGCCTCGCGCTGGTCGGGGGACTCGAGTTGGTGATCCAGTTCGTCCCGATCGTGAGAGCGATCGGGCCGCTGTTCATCCTGCTCGCACTGTTCGTGACGTTTCTGCCGCTCTACGTCATCTTTCCTGGGAAGGACGTGAGTGTTCGAGAGGCGATTCCGGGGGTACTTATCGCTGCTGTGGGCTGGCTTGCACTCAGTCGTGCCTTTTCGCTGTATGCGAACGTCGCGACCGGCTACGCGCTGTATGGCGCGCTTGGTGCGGTCTTTCTGGTGTTAATCTGGCTCTACGCCGGCGCGATCATCCTCGTCTTCGGCGCGGTGTGTAACGCCGTTCTCGCCGACCGTGAAGTGGATCGGCAGCTACAAAGTCCCGGCGCTCGACAGGTTCAGACAGAAGCGATGACCGACGACGCCACGGGGGCCGACGAGGGGACGCCGACGGAGCACTCGGAGTCGTCTGGACCGTCCGATCCATCCGCATCATCAGACCCATCCGAACCATCCGAACCGTCCGAATCGACTACCTCGGACACACCGGATGCGTCAGGGACGGTGGACGAGCCAGGTGAGTCGACCGAGACGGATCGCGCGAGGAGTACCGGTCAGCGCCGAGCCAGCGCCCGCACTCGAGATCGATCCGACGACCCCGAGGTGCTCCGCGAGGAGATCGAGCGCCTGCGCGACCGCGTCGAGACCTTCGAGAAGAACGTCGAGCGCCGGACGGTCGAGAAGGAGTCACTCGAGAGCGAACTCAAACGTTACGTCCGCCGGCGCGTCCGCCATAGCCACGCTCACGGCTGGGGACCGTACCTCGTGTTGCTCTACGGGACGGCAATGGCGATCGCGGCGTTTTACTTCCTCAGCGGCGGCTGGGCAATTCTGGCGATGTTCGTCGTCTGGACGTCGACGCTCGGCGTCTACCTGCTGATGGTGCTGTTCGGAGCCGGCATGTCAGTGCTCGGCATTCCGGGGCGACTCCGTGATCGGATCGGCGACTGGCGGTCCTGAGCCTGTAGTCGGTGTCGTTCCACACTGTTTTGTTCCTGTTTTGGTATCGGTCTATTGTGCAGTTCCAAGCCGACAGTCCAGTTCCCAGTCGATAGTCCAGCTCCCAGCTCGGAGTCCAGTTCCCAGCAGATAGTCCTGTCCTCACACCAATTCAGACATCACACGGACAACACATCACAGCACGCGTGGCCAACATGGTGTATTCAATCTAACCAATCGGTGCTTATAACAACGCGTTGGGTGTAACGAGAGCCGATGTGGTTCGACCCCACCACCGTCGAAGCCGTCAGTGAGCTGTTCCCCGAGTGGACCGCCCTCCTCTTCGCGCTCCTCTCACACCTCGGGAGCGTCTGGTTCGTCGCCCCAGTCATCGTGCTCGCCTACTGGTTCGGCGACCGTGAGCGATTCGCACCCTGGCTCGCCATCGTGATGGGGGGTTACGCCGTCATGGTCGGACTCAAGGGACTGTTCGCGACACCACGGCCGGACGTCGCCCCGCCACTCTCCCCTGCGGCCCTTCCGATCGGTCTCGAGCAATTCTACGCCCCCGCCGTCGAGGTCGCCACCACCAGCTTCCCCAGCGGCCACGCCATCGCCGGCACCGTCATCTGGACCATGCTCGCACTCGAGTCCCCCGTCGGGACGCGCCGCCAGCGAGCCCTCGTCGCGGTGGTGATGATCACGCTCGTCTCGCTCTCGCGGGTCGTGCTCGGCGTCCATTTTCCGATCGATGTCATTGTGGGTGTTGCCGTCGCGCTCGGGTATCTCGCAGTCGCACTCGCCGTTCGATCCCGGGTCGGTACCCACAACCCACACGGCGCGGCGAGCGCGCTGTTCGTCCTCGCCGGCACAATCGCGTTGCTCGCGCTCGTGACCGGCAACCGACTCGACGGCGCGGCGCTACTCGGTGGCTCTGTGGGTGCACTTGTCGTCTGGCAGTACGCCCCGCCGCCGCGGACGCCGTGGCCAGTCACTGCAGGCGTGCTCGTGCGTGCCGCGGCGGGTGTTGGGGCGCTGGCACTCGCCGCGCTCGTGCTGGTGGTACTCGAGTCCCTGCTGGTCTGGTTCGCGGTCGGCGTCGCGGGTGGCGTGACGGTTGTCGGGTTGCCGGGACTCGTAACGGACGAGTCGTCGCCGCGGTCACAGGTCGGTGCTATTGAGCAGTAGCCCACGGCTCGTCCACGCTCAGTCCATACTCGGTTCACACTCAGGCAAATCGGGTCACATCCAAGCCCACACTCGGGCAAATCAGGCCACACGCAGGGCTGAAAAACACTAGACGTACGTTCGCGGTCTCAGAACGTCTCGAGATACCGGTCGAGTTCCCACTGGGAGACGTCGATCAGGTACTCCTCGAACTCCTGGCGCTTTGCCGTGACGAACTTCGAGCCGACGTGCTCACCGAGCGCATCGTAGACGACGTCGTCCTCCTCGAGTGCATCGATGGCGTCGCCGAGGTTCGACGGCAGCGTCTCGATACCGTGCTCCTCGCGCTTCTGTTCGTCGAACTCGTAGATGTTGTCACGCACTGGGTCAGGACAGTCGAGATCGTTCTCGATGCCGTTCAGTCCGGCGTGGATCATGACGGCGATGGCGAGGTACGGGTTACAGGACGGGTCGGGCGAGCGCAGTTCGACGCGTGAGGCGGCCGGGACGCGGGCGGCCGGCTTGCGGATCAGCGACGAGCGGTTGCGGTCCGACCAGGCGATGTACACTGGTGCTTCGTAGCCCGGCACGAGGCGCTTGTAGCTGTTGACCGTGGGGTTTGCGACCGCCGTGATGGCGGGTGCGTGCTCGAGAATACCAGCGGTGAAGGCTCGAGCCTCGTCCGAGAGGTCGAACTCGTCGCTCTCGTCGTGGAAGGCGTTCTCGCCGTCCTCGGTAAACAGCGAGAGGTGCGTGTGCATACCCGAACCGGCGATTTTCGCGATCGGCTTGGGCATAAATGTCGCGTGGTAGCCGTGTTCGGCGGCAATCGCGCGGACGACGGTACGGAACGTTGCAACGTTGTCCGCGGTCGCGAGGGCGTCGTCGTAGGTGAAGTTGATCTCGTGCTGGCCCTCTGCGACCTCGTGGTGGCTGGCCTCGATCTCGAAGCCCATGTCCTCGAGTCCGTAGATGATGTCGCGGCGAACGTCGCTCGCGAGGTCCTTCGGTGCGAGGTCGAAGTAGCCGCCGGCGTCGTTCGTTTTCGTCGTCGCACGTCCCTTCTCGTCCTCCTCGAAGAGGAAGAACTCGGGTTCCGGCGCGGCGTTGACCGTGTAGCCCATCTCCTCGGCGCGCTCGAGTGCACGTTTCAGCACGTAGCGTGGGTCGCCCTCGAACGGTTCACCCGTCGAGGTGTTCACGACGTCACAGATGAGGCGGGCGGACGCGCCCTCCTCGCGGTCGCGCCACGGGAGGATTGCGAACGTATCTGGATCGGGAGTAAGACGCATGTCCGACTCCTGAATTCGAACGAAACCCTCGATAGAAGAGCCGTCGAAGTAGATACCCTCAGCGAACGCCTTCTCGGCCTGTCGTGCCGGGATCGAGACGTTCTTGACGGTTCCGAGAATGTCAGTAAACTGGAGACGAAGGAAATCGATATCGTGCTCCTCGATCTCGTCGAGGACATCTTGTTCGGCAGCCGTGATGTTTCCGCTTGTCATCTTTCTCGTCGTGGTAGCCAAGTAACTCCCCGACTAAAACCCTACTGCTCCGAGCAATTCTCCGCTCACCGGAGTGGAATTGAATATTCGTAAATTTCTAAAGGCCTGGATGAGTGGGTGAACGTGATGACGTACGAAAATCTCGACGCAAAACTAGTGAATGCCCTCCTCGGGGACGGGCGCGCGAGCCTCCGCAGCCTCGCTGAAGAACTCGACGTGTCGGTCACGACGGTCTCAAACCACCTCTCGGACCTCGAAGACGAAGGCGTCATCGAGGGCTACACACCACGGGTCGACTACGATGCCGTCGGCTACGACGTGACCGCCGTTATCCAGCTCCAGGTCGAGGGGAACGCCCTGCCCGACATCACGGACACCCTGCGTGACCACCGCCAGATGATCAGCGTCTACGAGGTCACCGGCGACTACGACGTGATCGCCATCGGCAAGTTCAAAGACACCGACGGCATGAACGACCAGATCAAAGAGCTCCTGACCGACCCCGACATCAAGGCCTCGAACACCAGCGTCGTGCTCAACGCCGTCTCCGAGAACGAACAGTTCGAACTCGACATCGGCGACGACGCCTGATCGGGCCGCGAGACTGCCCGACAACGCAGATCGGCTCACGAGCACAACCGCAACTACAGCTCCAACGACAACGACAACGACAATCAGTTGGCTTGCGGCAACCCGAGACCACACTGTCTCCGCTCGCTTTCGATCCCCACTCGAGTACGTTCGACTCCATCCGACTGTACTGGACAGCACTCGAGAGAACGACCCGGCGTGACTGCGTGACGCCCAACGCAGCCGACTTACTCGAGTTCCTCCGCCACTGGCATCGATTCAAGATGACCAGCTTGTGCCTTCCAGAGGGCCGCGTAACGACCGTCAGCCTCCAGGAGGTCGTCGTGGGTGCCGCGTTCGACGACCTGTCCGTCGGACATGACCAGAATCGTATCGGCGTCCTTCACGGTCGAGAGCCGGTGGGCGATGGCGAGCGTCGTCCGGTCTTCGGTGAGCCGGTCGATCGACTCCTGAATCAGCCGCTCGGTTTTCGTGTCGACGGCGCTCGTCGCTTCGTCCAGAATCAGGACCGGCGGATCGGCGAGGACAGCCCGTGCGAGCGCGATCCGCTGGCGCTGGCCGCCCGATAGTTTCACGCCGCGCTCGCCGACCCGCGTCTCGTAGCCGGACTCGAGTTCGGCGACGAACTCGTGGGCCTGGGCGGCTTTCGCGGCCTCGCGAACGGCGTCGTCGCTGGCCTCGAAGTGGCCATAGCGGATGTTGTCGGCGATGGTGCCGTCGAAGAGGAAGGTGTCCTGACCGACGTATCCGACGGCGGATCGCAGGTCCGCGAGCGTGAGGTCGCGGATGTCGTGGCCGTCGAGCCGAATCGAGCCCTCCTGTACGTCGTAGAGCCGGAGGAGGAGTTTGAGCAGCGTCGATTTACCGGCACCCGTCGCGCCGACGAGCGCGACCGTGTCGCCGGAATCGGCCTCGAAGGAGACGTCCTCGACGACGGTTTCGGGATCCGTATCGTCGCCGAGTCGGGCGTTGGTTTCCCCGTAGCTGAACGAGACGTGATCGTACGTGACGCAGCCGTCGACGGCTTCAGGTTCGATGTCGACCGGGTCTTCGGGATCGTCGACGTAGACGGGGATATCCATCAGTCCGAAGACGCGCTCGCTCGAGGCCTTGGCGTTCTCGTACTGGTCGACGATGTTCGAGACCTCCGCGAGCGGGTCGACGATGCGCTGGGTGAGCATCAGGAAGACGACGAAGTCGCCCACGGAGAGGGAGCCGGTCAGCGGTCCCGGTGCGGTGCCGGTTGCGAGCCAGAGGCCGCCGACGAGGAAGGTCGCGGCGAAGGCGAGCCCCGCGAGCAGTTCCATTCCCGGCCGGTAGACGTAGGTGAGTTTGAGCACGTCCATCGTCCGGTCGAAGAGGTTCTTCGATGAGTCACTGACGCGGCTGACCTCGTAGGGTTCACTCGAGGAGGTCTTGGTAAGCCCCATCCCCGCGATGGCGTTCTCGAGGCGGGTGTTGAGTCGCCCGACGGCGGAGCGCTGGCGGACGTACCGGGGTTCGACGACGCGCATGAACCAGAGGGTAAAGAGCACCATCGCGGGCACCGCGAACAGGGTGACGAACGCGAGTTGCCAGTTCAGGTAGAACAGGACCCCGGCGATGCCGGCGACCATCACGATGAGGCGTGCCGAGTTCATCAGCGCGTTGTCGAGGAAGAGTTCGAGGTTCTGGGTATCGTTGTTGAGGACGGCCATGACCTCACCGGTCTGCTTGTCGTCGAAGAAGGCCATGTCCAGCCGTTGCATCTTCTCGAAACAGTCGACCCGGACGGTGTGCATCACGCTGTGAGCGAACAGATTTGCCGTGACGCCGTAGATCCAGGTGAAGACGGCGACCACGACGAACGAGACGGCGATGGCGATGATCGTGAACCAGAACTGGGCCATCGGTTCCGCCGGCAGCCAGGCGTCGGGGACGAGCGGCAGTTCGAACGCGCCGTCCGCGTCGGTGAAGATTGCATCGATGGCGACGCCGAGCAGGAGTGGTGGAACGAGACTCGCCATCCGCGCGACGAAGTTCGCGACCATCCCCGCGGAGAACCAGCCTAATCGACCCGGTGCGTACGACAGAAAGAGTCTCGAAATCGGCCGGTCGACGTCCTCGCGGTAGACGTCGAACGGCGTCTCGTCAGTCTCGGTAGTCACTGACACCCGCTATTGTTTCGAATCGTAAATTCACATCGATCGAATGCGCCGACGTGGCGCATCTCTCACGACACCCCACGACGCGTGTATACTTTTCCAACGGACGACTATACCCGACTCTCGGGCTTTATGCGGGCGCTTATCGTGATATTGTCCGTCATGCACGGATCGAGTGGGACTCGAGTACCCGAGCGGTGTGAACCCGAACGGGATACTGGGGGTGGACGGACCGACCGGAGCAAACGAGACCACGGGAGCGGGCGGGACAGGTGGAGCGGGAGCCGTCGAGGATATCTTGCCACGGTCGGGCTCGTCTCGGCGGGCGTGGTGAGTGGCTGTCTCGGGCTCGGAGACGACGAATCAGACGTGCTCGGAGATCCCACGTATCGGGAGGGACGACCGGATCCGGGTGGCGTCTCCATGGAGGAGATGCCGGACCTGAACGGGGACCTGACGATCTACTCGGGACGCAGCCAGCCGCGGATCGGCGAACTGATCGAGTACGTCGAGGCGCAGTACGACGACCTGACCATCGAGGTTCGGTACGACGATACGGCGGATCTGATCAGCACGATCGAGACGGAATCCGAGACGCCAGCGGACGTCTTCTACGGCAGCGAGACGCAGTCGATGACCCACCTCAAGGACGAGGGCTACACCGTCGAGTTGCCCGACGAGGTCGTCGAGCTGGTTGATACGGGTTCGGTCGATCCGGACGGTCACTGGACCGGTTTCACCCGCCGATTCCGCGCGGTGGCGTACAACAGGGACGCGTACGACGCGGACGAGCTACCGGACGATATCTTCGCCTATGCGGAGGACGAACGATTCCGGGGCGATATCATGTGGCCGCCGGACCAGGGCTCGTTCCAGGCGTTCATCACCTCGATGCGGCTGCTCCACGGCGAGGATGAGACCCGCTCGTGGATTCGGTCGATGATCGACGACCAGGACATCGAGGCCTCGCCGGGCGGCGACAGCGCGCTGGCACAGGCCGTCGGCGACGGCGAGGTCAGCGTCGGGCTGACGAACCACTACGTCGTCCGCGACCACGGCGGCGACTCCGTCGGCCTGGCGTTTACCAGCGACGACGCAGGGGCCATGTACAACGTCACCGGCGGCACGGTGATGGCCGACAGCGACGACACCGAGACCGCCGCGAACTTCGTCCGGCACATGCTCTCGGCGGAAGCACAGGAGTACTTCGCGACGACAACCTGGGAGTATCCCGTCATCGACGGCGTCGCCCCACTCGAGGAGCTTCCCGGCACGGACGAGTTCGAGCCACCCGAGTTCGATCTGAACGAACTCGACGACCCCGATCCGACGCTCGAACTCCTGCGCGAGGAGAACGTTCTCTGAGGTGGCGGGAAACAACATCCGACGTTCCGAGTGACGACATGAGACCAGATCCATTCCGGGCGGACGACACCGTAACAGCGCCGGCGAGCGCCGAGAAAGCGCACGCGGTAGCCTCCGAGGACGGGGCCGCTGCGGGCGAGGAGTCCGGAGACGACCAGCGCTCCCGACCGTGGGGACTCACCCTGCTGGCAGCCGCCGTCGCCGCCGTGATCGTCGTCCCCGTCGCCTGGATCGGCGTGATGGCGCTCACCGTCGATCTCGAGCGGGCGCTGTCGATCGTCTTCCGGCCGATGACGTTCGAGATCCTCACGAACACGCTCGTCCTGATCACGCTCGTCACCACCTTCTCGGTGCTCATCGGGGTGCCGCTCGCGATACTGACGGTGCTGACGGATCTCCCATTCAGGCGGTTCTGGCTGGCCGCACTCGCGCTCCCGCTCGTGATCCCGAGTTACACCAGCGCGTACGCCTTCATCTCCATCTGGGGACCGCACGGACTGGCCCAGTCGCTCGTCGAACCGCTCGGCATCACCTCGCTACCCGAACTCTACGGCATGCCCGGCACCGTCGCCATCCTCACGCTGTACAACTACCCATTCGTCTTCATCACCACCGTCGCGGCGCTGCGCGCGTTCGACAAGACGTACATCGACGCCGCTCGCACCCTCGAAAACAACCTATTCGGCGTCTTTCGGGAGGTCGTCCTCCCGATGACGAAACCCGCCATCGCCGCCGGCGCGCTGCTTGCCGCCCTCGAGACGGCCGGCGACTTCGGCGTCCCCGCGATGTTGCGACTCAACGTCTTCACGCGCCAGATCTACGTCGAACACAACGCCCTCTCTCACGACTACGCCGCGATGCTCTCCCTGCACCTCGTCGCGATCACGCTCGTCATCCTCGTCCTCGAGTACGCCGTGCGCGAGCACCGGACGATCCACGGCGGGAGTCGCGGCGGCTCGCGCTCGTACACGTTCCACCTCGGTGCCTGGAAGTGGCCGGCGCTGGCCGTCTGCGCCGCCATCGTCGGCCTCGCCGTCGTCCTCCCGGTGTCGGTGCTCCTGTGGTGGCTCGTCCGTGGTCCTGAGACCTACGTCGGCGCGTTCGGCTTCCGACTCGAGTACGCGCTGAACTCGGTGTCGGTCTCGCTGCTGGCCGCGCTCGCGGCGGTCGTGCTCGCGCTGCCGGTCGCGTACCTCTCTGCCAGATACCGCTCGCTCGCGTCGACGGTACTCGAGCGCGCGACGTACGTCGGCTTCGCCGTGCCCGGTGTCGTCATCGGACTAAGCCTGGTCTACTTCGGATCGGCCTACGCACCGACGCTGTACCAGACGATCCCGTTGCTCGTCTTCGCGTACGTCGTGCTCTACCTGCCGCTCGCGGTCGGTGCGGCCAGGACGGCCTTTCTCTACGTCAACCCGCGATTCGTCGAGGCCGCCCGGTCGCTCGGCTGTCCGCCGCGCACGGCCTTCCGCCGGGTGACGCTCCCGCTGGTCGTCCCCGGACTCGTCGCCGGTGGTGCGCTGGTCTTCCTCCACGGGATGAAGGAGTTGCCCGCGACGCTCCTCCTCCGGCCCGCCGGGTTCGACTCGCTCGCGACGTTCATCTGGATGGCCGAGCGCAACGCCTACTACGGCTACGCGGCGGTCCCCGCGCTCGTCCTCGTCTGCGTCTCGGCGCTGGCGATCGTCGGCGTGTTGCCGGGTGACGGCACCTCACTCTGGCGGCGCGTGCGTCGCCGTATCGGGACCAAACGTATGAATCCGACAAATCAGAACGAAGAGACGACCGAACGCGACGACACAGACCCGTTCAGCCGATCCGGTGGCCAACCCACACGGACACGGAGCGCGACCGACGGCGGAAACCCCGTTCGAGCCGACACACCCAATCGTTCGCGATCGGACAGTGAAGGGGCGCCCGTGCTCGAACTCGAGTGCGTCACGAAATCCTACGGCGCGCGACCCGCCGTCTCGGACCTCTCGCTTTCAGTTCAGGAGGGAGAACTACTCACGTTACTCGGCCCTTCCGGCTGTGGAAAGACGACGACGCTGCGACTGATTGCCGGCCTGGTGCGACCCGACAGCGGCACCGTTCGGATCCGTGAGAAGTCAGTCGCAGACGCCGCCGACGAGACGTTCGTCCCCTCCGAGGACCGCGACGTCGGCATCGTCTTCCAGGATTTCGCACTCTTCCCCCACAAGACGGTCGCGGAGAACGTCGCCTTCGGCCTCGGTGATCGTGATGGGGCCGGCGAGGATGGACAGCCTGCCGACGAAACCGTCGACGACCTACTCGAGTTAGTCGGGCTCAGCGACTACCGCGACCGGTTCCCGGACGAACTCTCCGGCGGGCAGAAACAGCGCATCGCGCTGGCGCGGTCACTGGCTCCGGAACCGGACGTGTTATTGCTCGACGAACCGCTGTCGAACCTCGACGCCGGCCTCCGCGTTCGGATGCGCGAAACCGTTTCGGAGATACTCGATCGGGTCGACGTGACGGCGGTCTGGGTGACCCACGACCAGACCGAGGCGCTCTCGGTCGGTGATCGGACTGCCGTGATGATCGACGGGGAGATTGCTCAGGCAGATTCCCCGCGAGCGCTGTTTATGCGCCCCGAATCGCGGGCTGTCGCCGACTTTCTGGGACAGGCGAGCTACCTCCCCGGACGCCAGAACGGCACCGGGGTCGTCGAAACGCCGATCGGAACGCTCGACGGAGACCGAATAGCACTGCAGTCCGGCGCTGAACGGGGCGGATATACGGATCGAGAGCAGCCACAGGAGCACAACGACAGTGGCAACGGTAGTGACAACGACGCCAGCAACAACAACGTTGCCAACGAAAGCACCTCCCTCGACCTCGACCTCCTCCTCCGCCCCGACGACATCTCCATCACCGACAGCACATCGGACAGCGCATCCGACAGCACACCCGACATCGCTGACGGCCGAATCGTCCACCGCCAGTTCACCGGCTCGACGGTCCGCTACCGGGTGGTACTCGAGTCCACGTCCGGGCTGGAAAATACACAGTCAGTTGGCCAAAGTGACGAGGATAACGCAGGTGGTGCGCCGGTACTCGAGTGTCGCTGCTCACACGAGACGTGGTACGAGGTCGGAACGCCGGTGTCGGTGTCGATTACGGCGAGTCATGCGGTGCCGGCGTTTCCACTGTAGAGTGCTGCGGACGTGGACGTGGACGTGGGCGTGGTGAGATAGCTGTCGCGCACCGAGCGGAAAATAGCCTCAGTCGGTCTCCGAGACCTCCGGCTCGGTCTGGTCCGCCTGCAACACGAACGTCCGCTCGGGCGGCGGCGCGAGGCGTAGCTCCACGGCCGCCGTCAACCGGTAGTACTTCCGATTCCCACGCATGTACCAGTCGACCAGGCCGGCCTCCTCGAGCGTCGAGAGGTGATGAACTGCCGTCTTGCCGTCCATTCCGACCGCCTCCGTCAGTTCCGAGACGTACTTCGGCTCACGGGACAGTTCGCGCAGGATCTCGAGTCTGGTCCCGTTGCCCAGCGCCTCGATGAGTGACATAGGAGGGGTGTCCACGGCCGCACACAGAAGCGTTGTGTAGGTACGAACACCTGACGTACCAGATTTCGTGGCTGTCGGCTCAGAATCAGGTCCAGGTTTATGGCCGTCCTCGTCGTAGTTCGAGGGCATGAGTGACCGGGTCAACGTACCGGACGACAGCGAGCGAACACAGCGGACGATCACGGACGGCTTCTTCGAACGCGAGGTCTACCTCTCCCGCCAGGAAACCGCCACCTTCCTCCGGGACCTCGCAGATCAGCTCGAAGCCGACACGAACGTCACCGTCGCCGGCTCAGAGTGGGAGATTCCCTTCGAGTACCGCGAACCGATCGAGGTGGAGATCGAGTTCACGAAACAGCGCGAGCGCGAACTCGAAATCGAACTCGAGTTCAGCGAGGCAACCGACGGCGGCGGGTCGGGACTGTCGGTGCGGTGAGCCAAGCGTGCAACAGCCTCAGGCACGCCGGCTCTCGAGTACACCGCCCTGAACGAGCGCCGCGCGGAGCCGTTGCCAGTCGTCGGGTGTGTGCCACCCCCAGCCGTGTTTCCGGACACCGTCGCTCCGGGTGAACCGATCGGTCGCGAGTCGAAGCGTTCGTTCGATTCGATCACGGGATTGCGCTTCAGCGACGCCGTCTCCGGCTTTCGTCGCCTGGTCAGCAATCACCGTCGCAACCGACGACGGCGAGCGCTGCACCCGCCCCCAACTGGCCGTCACCGCCGCAAGAAACGCCCGAACCTGAGCCTGGGTCGTGGGATCAGCGAGTCCCGCACGGCTGGCAACCAGCGCCGGCCCGTACACCGGATACTGTTCCGCGATCGAAATCACGTCGACGGCCGCGCCGTCGCGCTCGAGTCGCGACGCATCCGCCGCCACACCCGTAACCGCGTCAACGTCACCGGACTCGAGTGCAGTGCGTTCCTCGCCAGCCAGTTCGACGACGTCGACCGCATCCCGGACTCCCGCCTGGGAAAGCAAGAGCTGGCCGAGAAGGCCGGTCTCTGAGGCAGGCGGCATGCCAAGTCGACGGTCACGAAGCTGGTCGAGACGCTCGAACGGCTCGCCGAACGCGGACCGGGTCGTGTAGAGGACGACGGGTGAGCGTGGGAGAAGGACTGCAACTGGCACGACATCGCGGCCAGCGGCGCGCTCGCACAGCACCGTTGCTGCGCCTGCGACAGCGAGGTCCGTTTTCTCGTCCTCGGCGACCGTTCGGACGGCCGCACTCGAGCCGGCGCAGGCGTGGAACTCGAACTCGAGTTCGAGTCCAGGTTCAGATTCGGATCCGGTCGGACGACCGGGTGTATCTGGCTCGCCGTCAGCAGCCGCAACCGGACCGAACAACGCCCCGTGGAACCCGTTCGGATGCCAGTTGAGTGCGACACGCACCTGATCTGGGGGTTTGTCCCGGCGGCCCTGGTCGGAACAAGTGGAAGGATCAGGGAGGAGTGATAGCTGGGGTCGGTCCCGGCTCGAGTCCGAGCCGATCGGCGCCCCGTCCCCGTTCCTGTACCCGTCGTCGTCGAACCGCGCTACCTGCCGGAGCAATCGGTGGGCGTGCTCGTCGGCAACCTGCCGAGCGGTAGTCGTGAGTGAATCCACCGCGTACCACGCGTTCGGCGGCCGTCCCGGCGAGGAGGTCTGGACAGTCGTTTGCTCGACGAAGCCGCGCTTCTCGAGTCGGTCGAGACTCGTCCGGGCGGCGTTCTGGCTCAGACTCGTTCCGATGTGGATCGCGGTTAACGTCGCCGTGCGGTCGAGGTCGGTCTCCCGAATCCGACACAGCAGGTACGCGAGAACGCGGCCGGCGTCCTCGCCAAGGCCCGCCGCGAGCCGTGTGATGAGCGGCTCGTCCGCGTCCGTGAGCACCGGGAACGTTCGCCTGTCCATGATGTGGGAAGATGAGTGCCGAACTACCACGGCGGGGCGCACACAGTCGGAGCCGCCGATTCCGTCAGATCGCCGTGAGTCCGACCTGAGTCGCTCAACGGATGTACAGGACGAATATCCCCAGTGCGAGCAGGAGCAGCCCCCACCAGAGCGAGTCGCCAGGGAGCACTTTCAGGATGAGCGTGACGACACCCGAGGAGAACAGCGACCAGCCGATTGTCGTTTGATATGCCATACGGAACGAACGTGATCGAGACGCATAATTCACCAGCCTGCTGGGGGGCCGGCACTGACTCTCGGTACCGATACCGATCGCGAGAGCACTGCTGGCGAAACAGGCGATGCGTGGTGAACGAAAAATGAACGGCGGTACTCGAGTCCACTCTGTACTCGAGTACGACGGTGAGCGGACGATTCGTGTGGGGCTGTACCGGTGTACGGTGTACGGTGTACAGTGTACGAGGTACGGTGTCCGGGAGTTCGGATGTCCGGGAGCGCGGTTGAACGAGGGATGAGGGGTGTGTAACCTGAGCCGAGTTACATCATGCCGCCCATGCCGCCGCCCATACCGCCCATGCCGCCGGCACCTGGGGCACCGCCTTCGTCGTCGCCCTTATCGGTGGAGAGGTCACCGGCGGAGATGATGTCGTCAATCTTGAGCACGAGGTTCGCGGCCTCGGCAGCGGAGGTCACGGCCTGCTCCTTGGCGTGGGCTGGCTCGACGACACCGGCGTCGTAGGTGTCCTCGATGTCGCCCGTGAAGACGTTCAGGCCGGCCTCGACGTCGCCGTCGTCGTGTGCGGCGCGGAGGTCGACGAGCGTGTCGATGGAGTCGAGTCCAGCGTTCTCGGCGAGCACGCGTGGGACGAGCTCGAGCGAGTCGGCGAAGGCCTCGACGGCGAGCTGTTCGCGGCCCGAGACGGAGTCGGCGTAGTCACGCAGACGCGAGGCGAGTTCGACCTCGATGGCACCGCCGCCGGCGAGGGCGCGGCCGTCGGAGACAGTCTGAGCGACGACGTCGAGTGCGTCGTTGACGCCGCGCTCGAGTTCGTCGACGACGTGGTCGGTGGAGCCACGGAGCAGGAGGGTGACGCCGTGGGCGTCCTCGCCCTCGACGTAGAACAGTTCGTCCTCCTCGTCGCGAAGAACGTCGCCGTGGCCGAGGTCTGCGGCGGACGCGCTGCCGAGATCGGAGACGATAGCGGCGTTGACGACCTCCGAGAGGAACTCGAGGTCGGACTTCTTCGCGCGGCGGACGGCAAGGATGCCTTCCTTGGCGAGGTAGTGCTGTGCGAGGTCGTCGATGCCTTTCTGGCAGAAGACGACGTCAGCGTCGAGGTCAGCGATCTGCTGGACCTTCTCTTTGAGTTGTTCTTCCTCGCGGTCGAGGAACTGCTGGAGCTGGTCTGGGTCCGTGACGGAAACCTCGGTGTCGATGTCGGTCTCCTCGACCTCGATCGGCTCGTTCAGCAGCAGAATGTCGGCGTCCTCGGCCGACGTTGGCATGTTGTCGTGGACCGGGTCCTTGTCGATGATGCCGCCCTCGAGAAGGTCAGACTCGGAGACGCCGCGGCCGGTCTGGGTCTCGATGTTGAGGAACTCGAGGTCGACGACGTTGTTGCCCTCGGCGTCCTCGACGGTGACCTGGCGGACGGCCTCGACGATGAGGTTTGCGAGGTGTTCCTTGTTGACCTCGGTGCCCTTGCCGGTCATCGAGGTTTCGGCGACCGAGCGCAGGAGGTCTTCGTCCTCGGTGTCGACGTCGACGGCGATGTCGTTGATCTCTTCGCGAGCCTGCTCGCTCGCCATATGGAAGCCCTTGATGATCGCCGTCGGGTGGATGTCCTGCTCGAGGAGGTCCTCGGCGTTCTTGAGGAGTTCACCGGCGATGGAGACGGCGGTCGTGGTGCCGTCGCCAGCCTCGTCCTCCTGGGTCTCGGCGACCTCGATGATCATCTCGGCCGTCGGGTTGTCGATGTCCATCTCCTGGAGGATGGTGACGCCGTCGTTGGTGATCGTTACCGATCCCATCGAGTCGACGAGCATTTTGTCCATCCCTTTCGGGCCGAGTGTGGACTTGACGGACTCAGCGACCGCACGGGCGGCGCTGATGTTGTAGTCCTGCGCGTCCTTGTCCTTGACGCGCTGGGAATCCTCGCTCATCACGATCATCGGCTGTCCCTGCTGCATTCGCTGGCTCATAGTCAGCCGAATCATTGATTGTGATTCTACATAAAAGTATCGATTCGAAGAAAGCAGAGGATGGGACAGACCATCGGTAACAACGCAGGAAAACCACCGTAGTGCACCCCGATCCACTCAGAACGGGCGCGCACCGTCGCATTCACGAGAAGCCCTCACAGGACGCGACATCCCACCATCTTTAAGTATAGATTTTCGATTACGGCGACACCGGTTCGACCAGCGAAGCGGAGTCCACGCTCGGATCGTTGACCGCGGTCGAAACCGGATACGCACGCATCTCCGCGGCAGGATAGGGTGCGAGCAGATCCGCTGGATCCTCCCCTGAGAGCCACCGCTGCTCGTCGGCGGGGTCCAGAATAACCGCCATTCGGTGGTGGAGGTCCGCAACGAGGTCGTTCGGCTCCGTCGTGATGATCGTGAACGTCTCGAGTGGCCCCGGATCTGTCCCAGCACTATCGGCGGTCCCGCCGCCGAACGCGTCGAGGCCGGTCTGGGTCGTCTCGTCCTGTGGCCGCTCGCGGCGGACCCAGAGTCCCGCCAGCGCAAACGGCCGGTCGTCCTCGAAGGCGACCCGATAGGGCTGTTTGCCGTCGCCCGTCTCGACCCACTCGTAGAAGCCATCGGCGGGGACGAGACAGCGCCCGGCCGCGGGCGTCTTGCGACCGGTTACGTCCTGATCCATCTCTGCACTCTCTGCATCCGCAACCGTTGCCTGCCGATATGCGTCCCGAAAACTCGGCTTCTCGCCGACCGTCTCCGCACGCGCGTTGATGATTCCTCCGCTCGCATCGTCCGCCCACGCCGGCACCAGTCCCCACTCGAGTTCCTGGATCGTCGTGGGCGTCTCATCAGTGATCACGGGGAGGTCCTGGCCGGGAGTCATGTTGTATCGCGGGGAGAACTGCTCGCCATCCGATGCAAACCGCGCACCGAACCGGTCTTCGAGCTCATCCTGCGCGAGCATGAGTGTGTAACGACCGCACATACTGTCTTTCTCGCCCGGCGCGGGTAAAGCGTTGTCCGCTCGGGGGTCGACACGACAGGTGCGGATATGCGAATAACAGGAGGGAATCGAGAGCCACGGGGGCGATCGTTTCGATGTGTGAAACGACAGGCACGTACGTAACAGGTGGCTACCCACCAGTACGCAGCGCGTACTGGCCTGGCAGCCGGCCGTAGGCCCATCGTTACGATAGCGGTTCTCTTCGGAGTATGGCCTGGGCCACCAATGACGACAACCGGGTCAGACCGCTACGAAATGGTCGTGTGTCAGGACGGGAAACTCGAGATTCGAGACCGCGAGAAAGCGAACTGCTGGATTGCGACGGATTCACCGATCGAACTCGAGCGGTGAGGGTGCTGCGCTTCCAGTAGGCTGTGTCCGTCTATCGAGCCACGGATACTAGTGCTACTCGAATACGGGTAGGACTGACTGAACTCACCGTATTCTATCAATACGTGAGCCTGCAGACCCGAAACATCCTGGACAAGGTGTATCGACCCATTAGAAGCAGATCGCTCTCGAAGGTATTGCTTGTCGTGTGAACTGTAAGAAACGCCAGGACAGGGATTTGAACCCTGAATCCCAAAGGGAACACGCTTTCCAGGCGTGCGCCTTACCGTTCGGCCATCCTGGCTCACCTTATCGTAACCACGTCCCTCGTTTAACTCTTACTTTTAGTCGTCGCCAGCGTCAGTGTCAGCCGTCGCCAGTGCCAGTACGACGACCCGTGTCCGTCTCAGCGCCGTCCAACGACGCGCGAAGTCAGTCCTGCGTCCGCTCCGCCGCCCGCTTCGCCGACCAGGCCGCCACCCGGTACTCGAGTACGTACGCGCTCACAGCAGTCCCCACACCGACGAGGACTGCCACGACGAAACCCTGCACGATCGAGACCAGCGGCTCGACGGCCAGCGCGTAGCCCTGGACGAGGACCAGAAACGCCATGAAGCCGACCGCACCCCATAGCAGGGCGGATTTCGTTCGTGGATTCATTCGTCGTTCACTCAGGAGCGTGCAAAACGGCGCTTACTCGAGTGAGGCGATCGCTTCGATTTCGATGCCGACTCCCTTTGGGAGGGCGGCGACCTCGATAGCGCTGCGGGCCGGTGGCTCGTCGTCGAAGTAGCTGGCGTAGGTGTCGTTCATCGCGTCGAAGTCCTCGATGTCGTCGAGGAAGACGGTGACCTTGAGGATGTCCGCGGGGGTTGCGCCGGCTTCGTCGACGACGGCGACGAGGTTGTCGAGGGCCTGTTCGGCCTGGATGTCGATCGGTTCGTCGTCGAGGAGATCACCGTCGGGCGTCAGGGGGATCTGGCCGGCGGTAAACAGCAGGTCGTCGTTGGTTGCCGCCTGGCTGTACGCGCCGACTGCGGATGGCGCCTCGTCGGTGTCGATGATTCGCTTCATACCCGCTACTGCTTCCCGATTGGTCTTAAATGCAGGCGAAACACGATCGATTGTCGAGAATCAGAGTGCGGGTATGCCTCGTGGGCCGGTCAGGCCAGAATATCGACTACGTACCCCTCTTCACGGAGTGACTCCAGAAACGCATCGACGTGGTCAGGGCCGCGCATCTCGAGTTCGATCTCGACTTCCGTATCGCTCATCTCGACCTCGCGCGAGGTGCGGTCGTGGTGAATCGCATAGATGTTGACCTGATACTCGGTGAAGATCTCGAGCAGTTTCTCGAGTGCCCCCGGGCGATCCTTGAGCACGGTTCTGATCTTCAGATAGCGGCCGGTCTCGACGAGACCGCGGACGATGATGTTGGTGAGCGTGTTGAGGTCGACGTTACCCCCAGAGAGGATCGGCACGATCGTCTCGCCCGCGTCATACTCGAAGTGCTCGAACAGGAGTGCAGCGAGTGGCACCGCACCAGCACCCTCGACCAGCGTCTTCGAGCGCTCGAGCAGGTAGACGATCGCGACCGCGATTTCGGAGTCCGAGACCGTGACGACCTCGTCGACGTACTCCTGGATGTGGGCGAACGGCTTCTGCCCGACGCTCCGCGTCGCGATTCCGTCCGCGATGGTGTCGACGCCGTCGAGCGAAATTCGCTCGCCCTTCTCGAGTGAGGTCGCCGCGCTCGAGGCACCCTCGGCCTGGACACCGATCACGCGCGTCTCGGGTCGCTTCTCCTTGATCGCCGCGGCAACGCCGCTGATGAGGCCGCCGCCGCCAATCGGGACGACGACGGTGTCGACGTCGGGGCAGTCCTCGAGGATTTCGAGGCCGATCGTCCCCTGGCCGGCCATCACGTACTCGTCGTCGAAGGCGTGGACATACGTGCGGTCTTCCGTCTCCTCGAGTTCGTGTGCGCGCTGGGCGGCCTCGTTGTAGTCCGTCCCGTCGAGGACGACCTCCGCGCCGTAGTTGCGGGTCGCCTTGACCTTCGAGATGGGCGCGTGTTCGGGCATGACGATCGTCGAGTCGACGCCCGAGCGCGTGGCTGCGAGGGCGACGCCCTGGGCGTGGTTCCCCGCGCTTGCGGTGACGACTCCTGCGTCTTTTTCCGCTTCAGAGAGCGTCGCAACGCGGTTCGTCGCACCGCGAATCTTGAACGAACCCGTCCGCTGGAAGGTCTCGAGTTTGAGGTGGACATCGGCGTCGGTCATCGACGAATAGGTGTGTGAATATTCGAGCGGGGTGTGTCTGGATGTTGCGCGTACCCGGTCTTGGGCTTCGAGAACGTCAGCAAGTTCGATCATATGCGTGCCTATTCGGCAGATATTGTAAGACTGTCGGGGACGATCGAGCGGGCGGCGCCCCCCCCCCACTACCCCGACAGGAACAGGAACGTGCTGCCAGCGGCAACACGACAGGGATACAGGGAATGCACGGCGTGTGACGTGCGAGTGTAGACGGGCACGCAGACACCATAAAACCCACCCCTCCAGAGTGAAAGTGAAATCGCAAGCAGGCACCGGGTTCGAACCGTCGTCAGACGCCCGGCGGACGGCTGTCATTCGTCAGTCGAACGCCGACATCGTGTGCCTCGATATAGTCATGAATACTGCCCTGGAAGGGTGGCGCTCGGGGCCACTCGAGTGCCGACCCGATGCCAGGTTGATCGGGGTTGCCGATGTCGGTCTGGGCCGGCGGTTGCCTGCCCGCGTCTACTGGACGGTTGTGGCTGTCCGTGCCCGAGCACACGGTCCCGCCGTTCCCATATCCGACTCCGCGTTTACATTCGAATCCACGTTCACATCCATACTCGTGAGCCACGGAACACGGACACGAACGGAAAGTCCGTGCTCAACGTCTTCGTGCCGGTCGAGTCGTTCGGAACTCGAGTCATCCACACGGACCGTCAAAACGAAAAAAGCGACGAAGCTGTTCGCACTACGGCGTGGCGTTATCGCTCCGCAATCGGCACAAACTCCTGATCCTCCGGACCCGTATACCGGGCGCGCGGTCGAATCAGGCGATTATCATCCTGGTACTCGAGTACGTGTGCGATCCAGCCACCGGCGCGACTCATGGCGAAGATTGGGGTGTACATATCGATCGGGATGCCGAGCTGGTAGTAGACCGAGCCGGAGTAGAAGTCGACGTTCGGGGCGATGCCCTTCTCGACGAGACCCTTCTCCTCGGAGAGGTACTGTTCGATAGTGGTGGTGTAGTTGTACCACTTGTCGTCGCCGTTTTCGGCGAGTTCCTTGCTCCGTTCTTCGAGAATCTTCGCGCGGGGGTCTTTGACGTTGTAGACGCGGTGGCCGAAGCCGGGGATGCGCCGGCCTTCGTCGGTGGCCTGTTCGACCCACTCGCGGTGGTCGAGGTCACTCTCGTCGATTTCGATCAGGACTTCCATGACGTCCTGATTGGCGCCGCCGTGGAGCGGGCCGGAGAGTGCGCTAATGCCGCCGGTAACGGCGCTGTAGATGTCTGCCATCGTGGATCCGATGACCATCGAGGTGAACGTGGAGGCGTTCAGGCCGTGGTCGGCGTGGAGGATGAGCGCCTGGTCGAACGTTTCGGCGGCGATGTCGTCTGGTTGCTCGCCGGTGAGCATGTAGAGGAAGTTCGCGGCAAGCCCCAGATCGGGATCGGGATCGACCGGCTCCTCATCGAGTCGGTAGCGCTCGAAGGCGGCGAGTGCGGTCGGTATCTTGGCGGTGATTCGCCGGCCCTTGCGAAGCGTCGCATCGAGGTTTTCGGGGTCAGCGTCGGTCTCGGGTTCGGTTGCCGAGAACATCGAGACAGCGGTCCGAAGGGCAGCCATGGGCTGCTCGTCGGCGTCGGCGAGACGCTCCATCGTCGCGAGCACGTCGTCGCTGACGGTGCGTTCCTCGGTGAGTGCCTCGGTAAACGACGCGAGTTCGTCTTCGGAAGGAAGGTGGCCGTTCCAGAGGAGATAGAGGACTTCCTCGTAGCTCGCGCCACGGGCGAGGTCCTCGATCGCGTAGCCACGGTAGATCAACCGTCCCGCGTCACCATCGATCGAGCTGAGGTCTGACTCTGCGACCAGGACGCCCTCAAGCCCTTTTTTAAGGTCGTCTGCCATACCGTGGAATTTCAGTCGCCGATGGAAAAGTATTGTCGTTTTCTCGCCGTGATCTGTCAACAGACGGGAGTCGGTTCCTGGCCGCAGATTTCTGGCAGTGAAACGTGCTCACAAAGCGCACTTAGGAATCTATCTGTTCGACGAGTTCGACAACGTAGCCGTCGGGATCCTCGACGAACGCAACCCGGCAGCCGATATCCGCCATCGTCGTCGGCTCCATCTCGACGGGTGGGTCTACCTGAGCTACCAGTCGGTCGAAGACCTCGTCGGTACTCTCGATGCCGACGGCAACGTGAGCCATCGTGCCGGGATCAATCTCGGGACCGCCAGCCGAATCGTACTTGAACTGGAACTCCGCGTTCTCGCCGCCGATGTAGACGTTTTCGACGCCGTCGTCCGTCTCGAACGACCAGTTCTCCGTCAGTCCGAGCGCGTCGACGTAGAAGGCTCGCGTCTGCTCGAGATCCGATACCCAGAGTGCCGTGTGAATAACGTCCATGCTACCAGTGAGACGGACTGTTGTAAGTCAGTTCCGGCGCGAGGGCAGACAGACGCGGCCGTATCGGTCGAGGAGGAGAATATCGTTCGGTCGCCGTCTGGGGTCTCATCGAGGCGGGCCACACATTCGAACCCGTTCGCTCGTTCACATGAGCATCGGCGATTCTCGCGACGATGGAATGAGCCTGCGGCTTACCAGCACAGCCACCCGAATCACAGACGATGGAAATCAGTGAATTCCTCGACGGAGAGGTGTTAACTGGAACGCACGCAGCAATCATCTTCGCGCTGTGGCTCGGTCTTGTGACAGTCAGCGCATTCGTCCTCACGTTCGTCGTGTGACTCCCGCGGACTCCACCGACGTGCCACGGATCAGCGATCCAGGTGACAGTTTGGTAGTAAAACAACCACAGCGACCGAGACCCTGGCCCAGGAACAAGAACCGGAACCGGAACAGGAACACAGCGATACTGCCGGCGACCGCTACAACTGCTGGCCGAGTTTCTCGCGACTGATGTGCACACCAGTCGGCGTGATAATCATCTGATCCTCGCCCTTGCGGACGATGTCGCCGTCGACCTCCTGGGCGACCTGCCGGAGTTCGTCGACGATATGCTCGACAGTGCTATCTTCGGTTCGGAGCCGAGTGATATCCGCGATGACGATGTCGCCATCGTAGACGGCGTCTTTGATGTCGATCGCGTCCGCCTGACTGCCGACTTCCGCGATGTGTACCTGCATCGCCGCCGCGTCGGCCGAACTCGCCGAAACGTCGTCGAGATTCAGTTCGACGTAGTCCTCGGCAGTCCGCGACTGGTTGCCGCCGAGAATCTTACTCATCAGTCCCATTGCCGTTACCCCCCGGGGCCGCCAGTATAGTTCTTACGTCAGACGGACACTCCATCGATCGAGACTGTCGGACAACTGTCTCGTCTGCTGGTGTCGTTACACTACGCGATGACACCGGAGTTCCCTGCCTAAACTCCCACACCAGTCGCCCACGCATTGGCCGCTACCTCCATATTTTTTGACTCTCAGTCCGTCACCTCAGCCGATGACCTTCAGCATCTGCGTCCACGAATCCTACACCACCCCCGATGGCGAAGCACACGAGCGCTTCGGCGTCGCCGTCACAACCCGCCTCCCCGGCGTCGGCACTCTCTGTCCGTTCGTCAGCGAAAACGGTGCCGTCGCCACCCAGAGCCTCGTCAATATCGACCTCGGCCGCACCGGAATCGAATATATCGACGACGGTCTCGGCGTCGGCGACGCACTCGAGTCCCTCCTCAACGCGGACGAGGGGGCACCCCAGCGCCAACTCCACGGCGTCGACGCCGAGGAGACGTTCGCCTTCTCGGGCGCGGAGTGTGGCGACTGGTTCGGCCATCAGGAGGGAGCGCACTTCACGGTCGCTGGGAATCTGCTCACCGGCGAAGCAGTGATCGAAGAGACGGCCGCAATGTATGCGGATGCAGCGGTACACGAGACGACGGACGAGACGGACGGAAGTCCGCGCGAGGGCGACGGCCCCGCTCCGCTCGCGGAGCGACTGATCGACGCGCTGGCGGCGGGTCACGAGCAGGGCGGCGACAAGCGCGAGGGGCTGACGGTCCAGAGCGCGGCTGTGGTCGTCGAATCGACGGAGTCCCACGATGTGACGAAGCCGTACAACGACTTGCGCGTGGACGCGACCGAGACACCGATCGCGGACTTGCAGGAGACCTACGAGCTCGCGGTGGACGGCTACGAAGCCACACTCGAGCGGTATGCGGAGGCGTACGAACAGGATTCGCTCGACGAAGCCGCGGAGAGCTGAATGAGAGCCGGACAGAGACCTCAGTAGTTGAAAGTGATTATATTGTGACCTCCTCCTCGCCGTAAACGGAGAGGGATCGACGATTCCTCAGGCAGTCGGGCTGTGCCCGACGACGGCAAGGCTTCCCACGAGCCGAGGCCCGCTGCGGTGGGAACTTACGTTTGCATACCGACGGGGTGCTGGCGTTCACGAGAACGAAGTTCTCGTGCAGCCTCTTGGAGAGCAACGCTCTCCAATGGTCGGCGAATCGAAGATTCGCCTCGACATCAGAAATCACTGATTTCTGAGGATGTTGTGAACGACGGGATTCTCTCGCCTCAAGAAGATAGATGACGGTACTGATGAATCACAACAAGTGGAAGATCCAGTACCTTATCCCGACCCATGCCATATAATACCACAACAAGTGGTGGACATTCATGGGAAATGAAGACAAAAACGACCGAGAAACCAGCAAATCATCGAAGTCTGATAGTCCACGAGAGGAAAACTCGCTTGGAGCCGCTCTTGAAGCCACTCTGCAATCTGGGTTGCGGTCGGTGGCCGATGGATTACGGAAGGCAGTTAAAGGGGACACAAGTGGGACAACGCCCTCCAGAACACCGTCTCAACCACATCCGTCCGCTGATAGAAGGCAAACGAAGCAGAATCGGCGTGCAGACACCGTGAAGCGCAAGCGGAAGAAGCGGACGCACGAATCGAAATCTGAAGAGTGCTTACTCGACACTCGCTTCACCGACGACCAGTTCATCGTCACTGCAGATCTGTTTGGTGCCAGTTTAGACGACATTACGGTTGGTGTCAACCCGAGAACAAACGAACTCGTCATCGAGAAGACTGGAACTGTTGTTGGACGAGTTGACATTCCGTGGGCCTCGCCCGAAATGCAGAACGCGTGGTTCAAGAACGGCATCCTTGAAGTTCACATGAAATCGGACGATTCCGAACCGCTCACCAACTCACCATCCTAAATGATCAATTTTTAAATCACGTTATTGATTCGGGTAATAGTCTGTGAGTTGCTGGTTAACCGTCTTCCCTCCATCTGAACTGAGCGGGCGACGCCCTTCGTTAATTGACTCCGGCCGAGTCCGAGTGTCACATTCGTGCGCTGTATGCAGCACAATTTCGAAAGCCGACTACCGTTTGAGAATTTCAACAAGTCCGTCTGAGAGTGTGAACTACGTTACGCCGTAAATTCGTACAATTCGTCGCCGACGTGGTGCAACGAATCGACGACCTTCCCCTCGTTTCCGGCCATCTCCGAGCCCTCGACGCGAGCGCGGCCGATCGCCAGCACCTTGCCGTGGGACTCCTCCGCGATAACGACCAGATCGTCCGGCGAAATGTCCCCAGTTGCCTCGGTGATCCCCGGCCGCATCACGTCCGCCCCATCGCTGACGAACGAAATCGCACCGGCGTCGACCGTCACCAGTCGCTGTTCGGGTTCGTAGGCGTTCGCACCACGAACCGTCAGAAACGGCACCTCGTCGAAGAACGCAACCTGTGGCTCGCCATCGATCAGAATAACCTCGCGGTCCGCGTCCTCGAACTCGACGCGCTCGTACGTATCGCCGTCCGGCGTCACACCGAGCTTCTCTGAGAGATCGGACTCGAGTGCCGAGACGTCGTCGCTGCGAAGGTGGTGGCGAGATTTGACTTCCATACCGGTGCTACCGCACGAACCCATTTAATAGAATAGATTTCTCGTGGCCTGCGGACGACGAGAGACAGTGCCCGAACACAGATCCCTGCGAGTTGGCGATGCATAATCATGGTCTCGTCCGGTGTACGGCAGCTATGATCGACTCGCTCGGCGGCGAGGGGACGGACCGAATGGAGGGGTTGAGCGACGGGTTGTTCGCGATCGTGTTGACGTTGCTGGTGTTGCAGTTCGAGGTACCGGACGTCTCCGCGGGGGAATTGCCGGGAGCGATCGCGGATCAGGAGACACTGCTGTTCAGTTACCTGCTGAGCTACCTGGTAGTCGGCGTTTACTGGATCGTACACCACAATCTCTTTCGGAATATCGTCGACCACGATCGGATACTGCTGTGGCTGAACCTCCTGTTCTTGCTCTCGATTTCGTTTCTGCCGTATCCGACGGAGATCATGGGACTGTACGGAACGCAGTTCGCCTGGGTGCTGTATGCGACCAACATTATTCTGGTCGGGACGTTTCTGACGCTCGTCTGGAGCTACGCCGCACGGTCTGGCTTCGTTGCGGACGAGATCGACGACTGGACAGCCCGGTTGGTGACGGTTCGCGGACTGATCGCCCCCGCCGTCTTCGTGCTCTCGATTGGCGTGTCGCTTGTCAACATTTCGATCGCGTTCTTCGTTCCGATACTGATTGCGCCGTTGCAGTGGCTCTGGGTGTGGTACTATCGAGCCAACCGGTCCGATTGAGCGACCATTTCGAGCGTCGACTAGTTCGTCCGCCAACCGATTCTCTGCGTAGACACTCCCGCTAAAACGAACGTGTGACAATTGCTAAGTAACCACATAGCCTTGGGGTAGCTATGTGGCCATGGTCCTCCCGATCCCCGTCGGCGACGGTCACGTGTCTCGCCTGTGGCGATGGCATCTCACGGTCTGCTGCTCGAGAGTACGACAAGTACGGCAACCAGTGGGATCGCCGCGATAAGGAGTTCGAGCACCTCTGTCCGACCTGTCACAACGAACTCTGCCATCAGCCACGCGACGAACTCGAGGACATCCTCGTCGAACTGCAAGCCGGTGAGGAAGAGACCGAGACATTTCTGGCGAGCTATCTCGCGACAGTCGAGGACCGGTACGGACGCGTCGAGGAAGAATCCTAACTGCTGTGTTGCGGTCCCCGAACTCACCGGAACTGATCCAGCCCAGACTGCTGGCGGCGATGTCCCCTGGGTGACGCGCGCCAGGCCGTCTGTCGATCCCGTTCTGCATCGAGATCGACCTCGGGAGCGGCCGCTGACTCGTAGCCCGGGCAGTCAGGGCTGCAGTCTGCGTTTGCATCGACGAAATCGCCCGCCCACGTACAGTGGGGCAGCGTCGCACCTGCCCCGTTGGTCGCGACGCAGGACGCACAGTCGGGGAAGCCGTACGTCCGCCAGCCCTTGCCGTAGGCTCGTTCGGCGAGCCGACGGCGCGCTCGGGCCTTCGCAGCGGGTGAAACGGGCTCGATTTCGGTTCGGCCGGGTTCGAACGCGAGCGGTTCGATGCCTGGTTCAGTAGTCGGTAACGGCGTCGGCTCGCGGACGACTTCGATCTCGAGTGCCAGTGCCGACGGATCGTCACGATCCCGGGTTCGATGCACTCGCCAGACCCCAACCGGATCGGGGAGTCGGTGCAGGTGCGCCCGTGTGACGTAGCTCTCGGTCGCCAGAATGACCTCGTCGACCAGCGCCAGGCTCACGTCGGTCCGGAGTTGCATCTCGAGGTCGCCGGGTCGGCCGAGGTCGGGTTTGTTCTCGATGGCGACGATGCGGTCGTACCAGTCGGGGTAGCGCGCGACCTGTCGCACGTACTCGCGGCCGTTACACCGCTCGGATTCGAAGAAGCCGATCTCGCAGGCCCGCTCCATCGCTCGTCGTGCGCGGTTCGGATGACAATCGAAGGCGTCCTTCCAGTAGCGCGCTCGGCCAGGACCGACGGTAGATTCGATAGCAGCGTCCGGAATCTCCGCGTCCGTAATCGCGGTTCGCTCCCCGAACTCGGAGCCCGGTTCGACACAGACGACATCCAGAATTCGGCCGCCCGGGTCAGCGACGCTCCCGCCGAGCTGACGGGCGATAAGCGGGTCAGCGCCCGCTACCGGCGGCCTGCTGGACTGCTCGAGGTGCGCACAGAGCGCGAGTTCGAACGCGAACTCGGACACAGTCAAGCAAGGCACGCGACCGAGAAAAGCGGTTGGGTTCGCAGGTGTTGCGGCTGGTTGGCGATTCGCGTCTCTTGGTCTGGCAAGAGTACGTTCAGACCGCCCTCGCGTCGAACTGCCGCCTGACCCGTCTCACGGCGAGCAGGCCCGAAACGAACAGGAGGAGACTACCGAAAAATACGCCGGCAACGATCACAACGGGATGGTTCCCGACAGCGGTAGCGATCGTCAGCGCGACGAGCGCCGATGCTACGATCAGGAACGCTAGTCCGAATGCAATGATCGCGGCCGTGAGGAGCCCGTATTCGGAGAGTGGGTCGATCGGACGTGGAGCGATTGGTGTGTAGGTCATTGGTCGTCCGAGTAGAGGCATCGCTCCGTGGTAAGTATAATCTGAAAATCATTTCAGTAGGGGTGCTTACTGAAGCTCGTTTCAGTCGCTGACGGTACTGGTCTCGAGTACCGCGAGTTCGTCGTCCATCGTTACACGAAGTTCGTCACCTGCGAGCGGAAGCCGGACTTCGAACCGGTACGGGTCACGGTCGACGACGCGCGTGAACTCGTCGGAGACACACCATGGCAGCGTCCAGTAGGGTCGCTCGTCGAGCGAGACGCCGCGCTCGCGATGAAACGTGACCACCTCGGAGTGGTCGAGCAGGCGCAAGCCGGCGGCCGAGCAGAGCGTGTGGGCACACTGGCGACACTCGTGGTCGACGCGCAGACTGACGCCGAGACAGCAGTCGTCTTCCTCGACGAACCGAGTCTCCATCCGGCCGCTACACTCCGGACAGACACCGTCGGCGGCCAGACAGTGGAGGTGCCGAACGCGCTGGTCGAACGCGTCGGCGATTTCCGCTCGCGTCCGGTCGGCCAGGCCGCCAGGTGGAAACGCGTACTCGCCGTGGCCCTGACCGCAAGCCTGACAGTCGATGGCGAGTCGTTCGTCCTCGTATATCGCCGCCAGCGCCCCGTCACAGGCGAAACACGTGCCCTCGACTGAGAACGGGTCGATCGACGGGTGTTCGTTGAACGAGCCCGAGATCACCGAACGGACGACCTTCTCGCCGGCGTGTTTGAACGCGTAGCCCCCTTCCCGCTGGGTGACGAAGTGGCCCGTCAGCTTCTGCAGGTGATAGTTGAACTGCGCCGAATCGCGCATGCCGACCTCGCGACGCAGCGCCGAGAACGAAACCGGCAACTCGTCGGCGGCCCACAGGGCCTCGAGAATCGAGAGTCGAACCTCGTTGCCGACCAGCGCGAACGCCTCGGCAGGGTCGAGACAGTCGGTGCACTCGAGTATCCCCTCGGCGTCCGGTGGCTCACTCGCGGTGTTTGACTTGCTCATGGCGTGGTGTACGCGAGTACATACCAAAATCGTTCGCTCAAGTCAGATTCTGTAATCCAAATTGCATTTCGGGAGGGTCAGTTGATCAGTTGACCAGTTGGGCGGTCAGATGAGGAGGTCACCACTCGGGAGTCGTCGAGAACGGAAGCCGTCGCGCTCAGATAGAGATCATTGAAAGAGGTGCTCACCCCGGCAGTGACTGTTGCTACCTGCGAAATCGAGTGGATAAATCGCACGCCGAGACTACCAGACTGACGGAACGGTCACGGCGACGCAGACGCCTGCAGAACAGTAGGTTTATCAATCGCACGAGGGAAGGCCTACCTAAGATTACTCATCGTCTTATGGCAGGAACTCAACAACCGGAGGTGAACATCGGACTCGTCGGCCACGTCGACCACGGCAAGACGACGCTGGTGCAGGCGCTCAGTGGGTCGTGGACGGACCAGCACTCGGAGGAGATGAAGCGCGGAATCTCCATCCGACTGGGCTATGCGGACGCGACGTTCCGCGAGTGTCCCGATCTGGAGGAACCCGAGCGCTACACGGTCAAAACGGAGTGTGAAGACGGCTCGGAGAGCGAACCGCTTCGAACCGTTTCGTTCGTCGACGCACCGGGTCACGAGACCCTGATGGCGACGATGCTCTCGGGCGCATCGCTGATGGACGGCGCCGTACTGGTCGTCAGCGCGAACGAACCCGTCCCACAGCCCCAGACCGAAGAGCACCTGATGGCGCTCGACATTATCGGGATCGAGAACATCGTCATCGCCCAGAACAAGGTCGACCTCGTCGACGGTGACCAGGCACGACGAAACTACGAGGAGATTCAGGAGTTCGTCGAGGGTACCGTTGCCGAAGACGCACCCGTCGTCCCCGTCTCGGCCGGCCAGGAGGTCAACCTCGACCTGCTGATCCAGGCGATTGAAGAGGAGATTCCGACGCCCGAGCGCGATCCCGACGTCGACGCACGGATGCACGTCGCCCGCAGTTTCGACATCAACAAGCCGGGAACCAGCGCTGCTGACCTCACCGGCGGCGTCCTCGGCGGCAGTCTCGTCGCGGGTGAACTCGAGTCCGGTGACGAAATCGAGATCAAACCGGGCCGGGAGATCGAAGAGGGCGGCCAGACAGAGTACGTCCCGATCGAGACGACGATCCGCTCGCTGCAGGCGGGTGGCGAGACGGTCGACACCGTCACGCCGGGCGGACTGCTCGGCGTCGGAACGGGGCTCGATCCGGCACTGACGAAGGGTGACGCGCTGGCGGGACGGATGGCCGGCCCGCCGGGGTCGCTGCCGCCGACCTGGCAGCAGTTCACGATGGACGTCGACCTGCTAGAGCGCGTCGTCGGTACCGACGGCGGCGAGGTCGACGATATCAGCACCGGTGAACCGCTGATGATGACCGTCGGCACGGCCACCACCGTTGGTGCAGTGACGAGTGCCCGCGAAGGCGAGTGTGAGGTCAACCTCAAGCGACCCGTCACCGCCGAACCAGGCGCAAAGATCGCGATCAACCGCCGCATCGGCGCTCGCTGGCGGCTGATCGGTCTCGGAACGCTACAGGAGTAGCCGATACGAGAGAGACGAGACACGATGAGCACCCGGGTCGCCCTCGATACGAGCGCGCTAATGATGCCAGTCGAACTCGACGTGCGGTTGTTCGACGAACTCGATCGACTACTCGACTCGTTCGAACCGACGGCACCGCAGGCCGTCATCGAAGAACTGCGCCGCCTCTCCGAGAAGGGGGGACGCGAAGGCACTGCCGCAAACGTCGGTCATGATCTGGCAACCGAACGCTGTCTCGTCGTCGACACCGAGGCATCCTACGCCGACGACGCACTCGTCGAACTCGCCCGCGAGGGCACCGTCGACTACGTCGTCACCAACGACCGGCCGCTGCGCGACCGGGTACTCGAGGAGCACAGACCGGTAATTGCATTACGCGGGAGAAACAAGTTAGCGATCACTCAACCATAGATGTACAAACGGGTTAGATTGAAGGATACAGTGGAGGTACCGCCGGAGGAGCTCGGCGACGTGTCGCCGACGCTCGTCAAGCGACTGCTACAGGACAAACTCGAGGGACGCATGGACGAGGAGGTCGGAAGCATCGTCTCCGTCACCAAGGTGCGCGATATCGGTGATGGAACGGTGTTGCCGAATCGGCCAGGCGTCTACTACGAGGCCGATTTCGACGCTGTCACGTTCGACCCGCAGATGCAGGAGGTCGTCGACGGCACCGTCGTCGAGGTCGTCGAGTTCGGCGCGTTCGTCGGCATCGGCCCCGTCGACGGACTGCTCCACGTCTCCCAGATCAGCAACGAGTATCTGGCGTTCGACGCCGAGAACCAGCAACTCGCCTCGAACGAGTCCAACCGCACGCTAGGTGTCGGCGATTCGATCCGCGCCCGCATCGTCACCAAGAGCATCGACGAGCGCAACCCGCGCGACTCGAAGATCGGACTGACGGCGAAACAGCCCGGTCTTGGTAAGCACGACTGGCTCAAGAACGAACACGAGCAACAAGAAGCAACCGCAGGTGAATAACGATGGCAGCCGACCGTCTCGTCTGTCGCGAGTGTCACCGGGTCAACGACCCGGATAGCGAAACCTGTGATGCCTGTAACTCCTCGTCGCTGACCGAGGACTGGGCGGGCTACGTCGTCATCGCCCACCCCGAAGACAGCGAGATTGCAAGCGAGATGCAGGTCACCGAACCGGGCGCGTACGCGCTCAAGGTCCGGTAATCAGTCGATCGCTGTGACACTTGACGACACCAGTACGGGCGACGCGGACCGTGAGCGCAATCAGGAGTACGACCAGCTACTGGTTCTCCCCGACGACCTCCGCCACGAACTCAAAGAGCCGATGGGCCCGATCGAAACGGACGCCGAGCAGCTACTCGAGTCCGTCGACGGCCCGCTCATCGCCGTCGGCGATGTCGTCACCTACCACCTGCTGCAGGCCGGGCGCGTCCCCGACGTGGCGTTCGTCGACGAGCGAACCAAGCGTGACGCCGTCGACGAGGAGATCCGCGACGCCGTCGCGACGGAGCCGACCCACGAGGCCGTCAACCCGCCGGCCGAACTCTCCGGCGACGTGATCCGCGCGCTCCGCGAGGGACTCGACGACGAGGAACCGGCGACAGTGCTGGTCGATGGCGAGGAGGACCTCGTCGCCGTCCCCGCAATCGCCGCCGCACCCGCGGGCGCGAGCGTGGTTTACGGCCAGCCCGACGAGGGGATGGTCCACGTGCGCGTGACGAGCGAGCACCGGACGGAGATGCGAGAGCTACTCGAGCGCTTCGACGGCGATGTTGAGCGACTCTGGGCGTTGCTCGACCCAGATAGCTAACCGGATTTCCCCGACAAACGAAGTCTTGCGAACTGCCTATTCTGCTTCGACAACGGTGTGTTCGAGCACTCCAATGCCCTCGATCTCGAGTGCCACCGTATCGTCATCCTCGAGCCACTGGCGGAGTTCGAGGCCACAACCCTCGCCGACGGTGCCACTGCCGATGACGTCGCCGGGGTGGAGCGTCTCGGACTGGGAGACGTGTTCGATAATGTCGGCGAAGGAGTGGTACATCTCGTCGACGGTGCCCTCCGACCAGACCTCGCCGTTGACGCGGGCGGTCATCGGGGCCTCGAGTACGTCGATATCCTCGGCGGGGACGAGGTAGGGACCGAGCCCGTTCGCGAAGTCTTTCCCCTTCGCGGGGCCGAGTCGGGCCTCCATCTCCTCGCCTTGCGTGTCGCGGGCGCTGAAGTCGTTGAAAACCGTGTAGCCCGCGATGTACGCCTCGGCTTCCTCGGCGGGAATGTTGCGCCCGCGCCTGCCGATCACGGCGGCGATCTCGAGTTCGTAGTCCATAATCCGCGAGTAGTTGGGCCACCGGACGGTCTCGCCGGGTCGAACGACGCTGTCCGGATTGCCCTTGTAATAGACCGGCAGCTCGTACCAGACGTCGGCGATGTCGCCGTCCATGCTATTTTCGACGTGCTCTTCGATCGCCATGAAGTCGCGCAGCGAGTTCGGCCGCGGCAGCGGTGCGAGCAGGTCGTACTCGCCAGGTTCGTACTCAATTTTCGCACCGGCGGGGCCGCGTTCGGCGCGGGTCTCGGCGGCGTACTCGAGTGCCTCCCGGGCGTCCGCAATCGCGCGCTCGCCGCGTTCGAGAAAGGCGATCATCTCGGGTGGGACGTGGGCGTGTGCGAGGTCCGCGGGCGCGGGTTCGCCCTCGGACTCGAGTGCCGCGCCGTAGGCGGCGGTGAGGTCGACGAGAGTGGCCTCCCCGGCCCCATTGCTGTCTGGGTTGCTCGCCTCGGCGACGGCACCGATGCGCTCGACGGGGCCGACGGGGGTGTCGACTTCGAAGGTGGCCAGTTTCATGCATCCCTCCCATCGGGGTCGTCCTCGAAAAGCGCAACGGGGCGCACCCAGCCCGCGCTCCCGTTCTCGATTGTGATGGGGAACGCGACGAGCGGAATCTCCGTCCGCCGCGGGAGCGCGTCGAGGTTCGCCATCTTCTCGATCTGGCAGTACTCGACCTCCCGGCCCGCGAGGTGGGCCGGCCAGAGTTCGGCCTCGTCGCCGGTCTCCGCGTAGCGCTCGGCCATCGTCGAGAACGGCTTGTCGAAGCCGTAGGCGTCCGTCCCGATCACGCGCACGCCCTGCTCGACGAGGAATTTCGTCCCCTCGGCACTCATACCAGGAAATTCTGTGAGATACTCGGGGCTCCCCCAGTACTCGTCCGCACCGGTCTGGATGAGGACAATCTCGCCCGGCGAGAGGTCGTGATCCAGATCCGCGAGTTCGCTCTCAATTTCCGCGGCGGAAATCTCGCTGCCCGCCTCCTTCCACCGGAAGTCGAGAACGACTGCGTGACCACGACACCACTCGAGTGGTACCTCCTCGATGGTCTTCGCTGGCTCCCCGTCGACGTCGGGGCCGTAGTGTGAGGGTGCGTCGAGATGCGTGCCGGCGTGGGGGATCACCGCGAGTTCCTCCCAGGCCAGCCCCTGCCCGTCCGGAAAGTCCTCCGCCCCGATGTCGTAGCCCTGTTCCTGCAGCGTGGCGGCGAGTCGCTCGGCACCCGCCTCGTGATCGAAGGCGTCGATCTGGGGCGGCGTCGGTTCGCTCGGAACGCCGTCCTCGAGTCCGATACTGAGGTCGATCAGCGTCCCGTCGGTGGCCGTGATCGCGTCGTGCATACGATGGGAGACTGCGTCGGGGAACATAGTAGCCGGTGGTGTCTTCATATATCTTTTCAGAATGGTTCCACCGAGATACTACTATGTGCAAAGGGCTGAGTCAACGGCGAGAAACTCGCCCATCGTGCCCAAAACCCGACTGCAGTCACTCGCAAAGGCAGTCCTGCGTCCGAGTCAACTGAACAGTCTCGTCGTGGAGTTGCACTGCGAGCTCGTGAATCGTCCGTGCCCGGTATTCGCCGGCAACGCCGGTCCGGTAGTAGGATTCCGACCGGTTCTCGATCCAGAGTGCTTCAAGCCGATCAGCGACGCCTCTCGAGAAGAGCCCCGCCCTCACACCCAGGTCGTACACTTCGGTGTGGCGCTGACCGGCGACATCGTATCCCTTCTCCTCGACGTAGAACTGGATCGACCGCTCGATGGCGACAAAGGAACTCTCGATGATGACCGTTTGACATCCTCCACACGGCTGAAGCCGTGGGATTCCCCCGTTGGGATATTGTGGTTTACGACGTGATCTGTTCTTGAGGTGCAAACGCACCAGTTTCCTTGTCAAACAGGAACGTCGATGGCTGTGCCAACCAGCCGTTACTCCTATCTCCCCCATCACAAGCGAGACTCGGAGGTACTTTTTGTCGAATGTTTTCTGCACCGTTCACGTCCGCGTTCATCACTGCCCCGCAGTCATCGCACACGTACAAGCCACGTTCAACACGGTTTGCTTTGCGCTCCCGGCCACAGCACGAACACGACTTCGACGTATCTCGCTCGGATACGTACTTGACCGTGATGCCGTCCATCTCGGCCTTGTATTCGAACAGGTCGGTGAAGCGGTTGAACGCCCACGAATGCAAATCGAGGTTTCCATGTTTACCCCAGTCCTTTGATTCGCCGTTCTCCTCAACTTCGCGGATACCGGAGAGGTTACCCACCACAATCGTTCCAACACCCTCCTCGACACACCGCTCAACGATGTGTTTTGAGAGGGTGTGGAAGTAGTGGGTGCGGCGAGCCGACTTCTTCTGATGCAACCGATTCGCTTGCTTGGAGTCGGCGTCGTCGCACCGGGCAATCCGCTTGCTGAAGTAGTAGTCGTCCTGCTTCAGGCAGTTCAGCGGGTACAGCTCGGCATGGCCGTCTTCGTAGGCGAGTGCGGCGAAGTTGTTGATGCCGAGGTCAACACCCACGGTCTTCTCACCCGGTGCTTCGGACACGTCGACCTCGACTTTGCACACGAAGTGGAGTTCCCACTCCTTGCCAGTCCAGACTGCCCGTACTTGTTGGGCGCTCTCGACTGTGGAAAGGTCAACGTTGGGACGAGTCTGGTACTCACAGAGGATGAAGTCTGACCAGTACTCTTTCAGGTTCGACCCCTTTGAGAGTCGAACGCGGTCGTACTGGGTGTCGAGTTTGAAGCCAGCGGCTTTGAACGTGACCGTTGAACGCGGGTGTTTGTCGCCGTGTTTGCGGTAGCCGGGCGGGTTCGCTCGCGTGTCTCCGTTGCGTCGTTTGCCGTACCAGCCGTTAAACGCCTCAGCGAGTTCTTGAAGAACGCGCTGGCTTGACTGAGAATGGAGGTCATCGTAGCGTTCGTGCGACTTGAGGTACGCGGTGAGTTCGTTGTGTTCAGGGATGTAGTCGATTTCGTCCCAGACACGACTGATTGTCCACCGTCCGACGTTCCAGAGTTTACTGGCGGCGAACCCGAGCGAGTCAAGGTCGTCAGACACCTGTTGCTGGTTCCTGATGGAAGCAGTGTAGGTGCGAGTGACGACCTGTTTCGCCATACGTAACCTATGTAGAGAAACCTACTTGAAGGTATGGATCGTGCAACGTGGAATATCCGGCTTGTTGTGAAACGTGGAGCGATGCAGCAGTGGCGGCTTCATCCGCACGGCTAAAGCCGTGGGCTTTCGCCTGTACCTTCTGTAATGGCCGTTCCGTGCAAGCAGAAAGCTAGCAGCGTCGAGGAGCCGGCACGCCTTCCGCAGTTGCAGAACGGCCGGGTCGGAGACGTACTCGAGTCCAACCTCCGGCTGCTCGGGCTTTCGCTGGAACGCGCCTTCTGCGTCTGCGAGTGCTGCTTCGAGGTCCTTCGACGTCATCCGTCCACCCCGAAGACATCACGCTTCACCCGTCGGAGCGTCTCGCTCTCGACGAGGGGAATTCCCTCCTGCAGAATAGGACGCAAATCATCGCCGCGCTTGCGGGCGCTCTCGGGTGATTCGACGAAAACCTCGAACTCGTATCGATCACCGTCAATCGGTTCGGCTTCCAGATCTCGGACGACGTCCGAGACAGTCCGTCGCGCAGAAACCGGGTCTTCGTTTTCGCCAACGAGGACGAAAACGTCGATATCGCTCGCGCGGTCAGCCTCGCCGCGCGCTACGCTACCGAAGCAGAGGACTCCCGCGATTGACGGTACGTTGTCATCTACTCGCTTGACGAATCGTCTGAGCGGAGCGCGAAATTCTGTTTGCGGAATTTCGAGAAGCGGGTCGTCGGCGTCTCGGAGTCGACGTTCGTCGATGCGGTAGAGGGTCCGTTTCCCGGCGTCGCGCCTAACGATGAGTCCCATCGCCTCAAGGAGCGCAAGCGCCTTCGAGACGCTGGGACCGCCATATCCGGTCAGTCGCTGAAGCTCCCGGTTCGAGAACTCCTCGGTCGGGTTACGGGCGAGTATCTCGAGTGCCTCATCCATCGCCGCGTACCGAAAGACCTGCTCGTTCGGGAGCGGCAATCGTACTTCGACGGCCATTTGTTACATTCCATATAACGCGTTATACCACATATAACTATCATCTGCTAGTCGGAATATCGGTAGTGGGTGTGACAATCTGTTTGAACTCGAGACGGCAATGGAGAACGCACCTGATTGACCAAATCGAGACGTTCGACAGGATATTTACCGACCGCCGTGAACGTGACGGACATGTACGATTTCGTCGTGGTGGGCGTCGGCCCCGCCGGCGCGCGCTTCGCCCGACGGGCAGCCGAGAAGGGGTTCGACGTGCTCGCACTCGAGAAGGGCACCGTCGGCACGCCCCTTGCCTGTTCGGGACACGTCAGCACCGACATCTGGGAGTTCACCGGCCTGGGTGCACGCGAGAAACTCTTCCAGAACGAGATTTACGGTGCACGATTCCACGTCGGCGGGCCGAACAGCGACGAGTATCCCTTCTACAAGCGCGAGGTGGCCTCGAACGTCATCGACCGCGTCGGACTGGATCGCCACCTCGCTGACCTCGCGCGCGAGGCCGGCGCAGACGTTCGCGAGGAACACACCGTTACCGACGTCCGCGAGCACCACGACCGCGTCGAGGTCGACGTGAGCGGTCCCGACGGACCCGTTACCTTCGAGGCAAAGATGGTCGCTGGCTGCGACGGCCCACGCTCGCGGGTTCGGGGCGAACTCGGCCTTCCCGAACCCGACGAGTTGCTCCACGGGGTGCTCGCGTTTTCGGACGAGGCGGACGACCAGGACTTCGTCGACGTCCACCTCACCGCGCCGACGTTCTTCGCGTGGCGCATCCCGCGGGGTGACGCCGGCGTCGAGTACGGGCTCGCCGCGCCGCCAGGTGTGCAGGTCACGAAGCACTTCGAGGAACTGATCGACGGCTACGAAATCGACGTCTCACACCGCTGCTCGGGTGCGATTCCGATCGGCCCGCCGGATCGCGTGACGAGTCGCCGTGGCTTCCTCCTCGGCGACGCGGCTGCCCAGACCAAGCCCTTCACCGGCGGCGGCATCCTCTACGGCATGACGAGCGCCGACCACGCGGCCCGCGAGATCGACCCTGACCGGCCGACGACGCTCGCCGCCTACGAACGCGCCTGGCGCGACGATATCGAGCGCGATCAGGAACTCGGCCACTGGCTCCGGCGAGCGTACTCACTTCCCGAGCCGATCCAGCACCTCGGCCTCGGCGCGCTCTCGGGCGAAATCGGCGTTCACATGGACCGACCGACATCGCTGGTGTCGGCAAAGCACCTCAAGACGGTCTTCTCCTGGCGCTGATCTGACTGGGCGGACTGGCGAACTGGCGGACTGGCGGACTGGCGAACTCACTGGAACCACGACGAAACGGCAAACGACAGACCGAAGGAAGCAGTCCCGAAACCTCCTGTCGATGGCAGGGCGATACGCCGGCGTCGTCGCGTTCGTCGCGAGCGTGCTCGAACGTCTCGGAATCATCAGCGCCGAGCGCTTTCGCCCGACGATGGACCTCGCGTGGCCACGTATCGTCACCGGCTTCGCGATCATGTCGAAGCAGACGGCCGACCTGGCGATGGTCGGGCTGGCCGTCGGCGTCACCGGTACCGCGGGGATGGCCTACGCGCTCGCCTACTGGGAACTCGTGACGATGCTCGGCCTCGGACTCGCGGGCGGCACCGTTTCGCTCGTCTCCCAGAACTACGGCGGCGAGGAAACCGAGCGCGCCTCGCTCGTCGTCACACAGAGCGTCCTGCTCGCTGTCGTTTTCGCACTGCCGCTCATGGCCATCTTTCTCTTCGCTGCCGCACCCCTGATCGGGCTGCTCGGTTCGAACCCGGAGGCTATCGAGCACGGCAGCACCTATCTCGTCTTCGTCGCGCCCGCCGTCCTGTTCGAACTCTGTAACCTGATCGCCAGCCGGACCTACACCGGCGTCGGCGACACCTTCACCGAGATGGTCGCCCGCGCGGGCGGCGCGGTCCTCAACATCCTTCTGAGTGGCCTGCTGATCTTCAGCTTCGATCTCGGTGTCGCGGGCGCGGCGATTGGAACCAGCCTCTCAACTGGCTTCGTGACGCTCGTGCTCGCCTGGGGCATGACCGGCCGCTCGTACGGCCGACTCGGCATGGAACCGAGTCCAGTTCCGATCAGCCTGCGCGGGCCGTGGTTCGACCTCAGTGTCGTCCGCGAACTCATCGAGATTTCGACGCCCGAAATCGGCCGCCGACTCGCGGGCGGCGCGGTCGTCTTTCCGCTCCTCTGGATCGCCGGCACCTTCGGCCCCGTCATCGTCACCGCACTCGAGGTCGGCCGCCGCGTCCGGAGCCTGATCAACAGCGTGAACTGGGGCCTTTCCCTCGCGGCAAGCTCGCTCGTCGGCCAACACCTCGGTGCGGGTGACGAGGACGAGGCGGGTGCCTACGGCGCGTCGATCATTCGGCTCTCGACCGTGCTCTACGTCGCGATTGCGGTGCTCGTGATCGTGTTTGCAGAGCCGATCGCGAGCGTGTTTGTCGACGATGCGGGTGCAATCGAGGCCGCGGCGGTGTTCGTCGCCGTTGGCGCGGTGAGTTCGATCGGATTCGGAATCGACGGCGCGGCAGCGGGCGCACTGCTCGGTGCGGGCGACACCCGCCTCCCGTTCGTCGCCTCGCTGGTCGGCCGTTACGTCTTCGCGCTCCCGGTGGCACTGCTCGGCGTCGTCACGCCGCTCGACGTCGTCGCGCTCTACCTGGCGCTGTTACTCGAGACGTTCGTTCCGGGCGGGATCAACTACGCGCTGTTCAGGCGCGGGCGCTGGAAGGCGGTGAGCCGACGCTACCGGCCGTCGTCTTCGTCGGATCTCGACACATAGGAATATCGTGCCCGACGGCGAGAGTCCTCGTCAGTCCGCGGCGTTCGGAACGATCGCTCCGTTTCCGCGGAACAGGTTTGACGGGTCGTACGTCGACTTCACGTCCACGAGTCGATCGTAGTTCTCCCCATAGAGCATTTTTCCGGGATCCTCGTTCAGTCCTGGGAAGTTCCCATACCGACCCGAGGCGACCGGCAAGGCCTGCACGTCGGCGATTCCCTCGCGAGCCCAGGTCACGTTCACGTCGTCGTTCGCCGGATCCTCCCAGTTCGCCTCGAACGTGACCATGTACGGTTTGTCCCGGTGCCAGAACGCGGTTTCGTCCTGTGGCACCTCGGCGACCGCACCGTCGAGGTGCCAGATATCGACCGTCGAGAGCGCCGACGGTGCGGACTCGTTACACTGCAGAACGACGTCGACGAGGTCGTCAGTGATCGCCGTAACGTAGATCGACTTCCAGTAGTACCGGAGTCCGTCCGGGTAATCCTCGTCGAGCATCGACTGCAGGTCGGTGAACGCCATCGGCCTGCTAAAGTCGGCGACCGGCGTCAGGCCCGCTCGAAGCGACTCGAAAACGTGGTCGACATCCGCACGGTCGCCACGGGAAGAGCCGAGGAACGCGACCGCCGGGTCGCCCCACACAGATTCGGGGAACTCCTCGAGTTCGGGGACGTGCGCGGCGAACATGAGGACGCCCGCGTCTCGCGGTGCAGTCTCGACCCACTCGCGGTAGCGATCCACCGCCGTTGCTGCGTCGTCACCGGTGTACCAACTGAACAGTGTCTCTACGTCGGGACCGACTTCGTGAAGCGCGAACTCAAACGACGTGACGACACCGAACGCGCCGCCGCCACCGCGGAGCGCCCAGAACAGGTCCGCGTTTCGATCGGCGCTCGCCGTTCGAACCTCGCCGTCTGCCGTGACGACGTCGACGCTGACCAGGTTGTCCGCGGCCAGCCCGTACTGGCGGCTGAGGTGGCCGTAGCCGCCGTTGAGCGTCAGCCCAGCGACGCCGGTTTCCGAAACGGCCCCGAGCGCCGTCGCGAGGCCGAACAGTTGTGTCTCACGGTCGACGTCGCCGAGGGTGGCCCCGCCTTCGACGCGGACCGTTTCCGTCTCTCGATCGACCCGGACGCTGCGCATATTCGAGAGGTCGATGACGAGACCACCGTCCGTGACAGCCGTGCCGGCAACGTTGTGGCCGCCACCCCGAACAGCGACGGGCAACTCGTGCTCGCGGGCGAAATCCACCGCTGCGACGACGTCAGCGACGCCGGCACACTGGGCGATGATCGCGGGATACCTGTCGATCATCCCGTTCCAGATCCGTCTGGCCTCGTCGTACGCGCCATTGGATGGGAGCACGATCTCACCCGCAAATTCGGATTGAACGGTTCCGACGGCGTCGCGCGGGAGCCGAGCGAGCGATTCCTCGCCTGGAGACTTGTCAGTCGTTGCCATGGATACTCGTACGCTGCCGAACGAGATAACCAAGTCGCTGGTATCGCGCGTGACGGACTCTCTCGGCGCCTGACGGGTGTTTCTGGAAACGGACGTTCGTCACTCCGTCCCCACGAGACCGCAGGTGATCGAGGCTGGTTCGACCAATTCCGCACCGTCGACCGCATCCGGCGTCAACAAGAGCACAGTGTCGTCCGGTAGCTCCTCCTCGACTCGTACCGTCCGGCCGAGGGCATCCTCGAGTGCCTCCGGAGACGCGTCCGCCGCGAGATCCGTCGGTGGCTGTGGGAGGACGAATACGAGGTCGGCGGGTCGGTCGTGATCCGTTTCGGCCATCTCGAGGAGGTCGGCCAGCGCGTCAGTGTCGAGGGACTCGAGTGACCGGATCGTCACGCGTTCGGTATCGGAGCCGGGGGCGTCGGCGGACTGGGTGCGGACGCGGTCTGCGAGGTCGGCGAAGTCGGTGTTCTCGAAGGACATGTCCGTGGCTCCAGCGCCGGGTTCCGTAAGCGTGTGCCCGGCCAGTTCTGGTCGCGAGAATAGCACTGCCTGCTTTAGATCAGCAGGGACAGTCAAGCACTGTTGCAAACGGTCTCTAGATGGCAGCCATTGGAAGACGGGCGATATATTCAAGTGATAGTTCCCAGAATGAGTAGCCGTCATCTTGTGGCTGGAGCGGCAGGACTGTCACTCCAGCCGGTCGCCGCCCGGTAGCGGCTTCCAGATATGGACGACCAGATTGAGAAGATACTAGCACAGTATAGTACTGCAAGTAGCGTCATCCGTGAACTGCACGACGTTCCGCCGTACCGTGTCTACGAAGTCGAACTCGATACGCGGCGTGCAGTGGTGAAAGTCGACGATCATCCACGGGGACACGCAGCCGACGAAGGTCGTGTTCACGAGTACGTCGCAACGGAGACAACAGCTTCCGTTCCCGAAGTAATCACTGTTGGGTCTGACCACTATATTACAGCCTGGCGAGACGAGATTGCACGTTCAGCAACACAGATCAGCCCCGACTGGGCACACGCTGCAGGTATCTGGATGGCTACACTCCACGATGACACTGCCGGTGTGTTCGACGTGTTCGGTCAGCCTCGAAACGATGGCACGAGTCTTTCACTTGCAGCCCACGACACCTGGACTGACGCTGTCATCAAACGAATTAACCATCATCGTCAGTACCTCGCGGCGAAGGGCTACGCAGACGTTGCCGACGCTGTTGGACGGTTCTTTCGGGACAATCTCCGCGTTTTCGATGATGTCGGTGAGCCGGTGCTCTGTCACGGCGACGTTCATCCTGAACACCTCAGCCGAACGAGTGAGAACGGGTGCATCGCGATCGATTTCGAACACGCACTCGTTGCACCGGCGGAGTACGACTATTGGCGGACAGTGATGCCGTACTTCGAAGAGTCAGATACCGTTGACGAAACTGTTACGCGGGCGTTCCGGGACGGATACGGGTCTGTCCGACCGCTTCCCGATGGCTTCGAGGAGCGACGCCCACTATACAGATTGATCAACTGGGTTGCGTTCCTCGAATCACTCTACCTCCAACAGAACGTTGACCTAGACAAGCGCGAAGAGATCGGCAATTGGATGCGAAAACGTGTATCCGAGACACTTTCGGAGGTGAGAGAGACAGTCGACTAAGCAACCCGGAAAGACACAGAGCAACGAAGCAACGAGGGGACACCTCAGAAACGCAACTACGGTAACTACGAGTAGTCCGGCAGCCGATCCGACACGTCAGAGCCCTCGACGAACGGCAACTCAGTCCGCGTCGCCGGTACCTCCTCGCCGTCGACTCGAACCGTGAACGACTCGCCCTCGTGGTCGTACTCGAGTAGCGCCAGCGCGATGGGGGTCTCGAGTAGTGGGCTCAGTCCGGCGCGGGAGATTTCGCCGACGGAGGCGTCGCCGTCGAAGATGGCTGCGCCGGAGTTGGGGACGAGTTCGGCGGTGTCTGTGTCTGTGGCTGTGGCTGCCTCAGCGTCAGTCTCGGACGCAGCATCCGCATCGATCGTCAACCCAACTAACCGCCGACTCGGCTGGCCCCGGTTCTCGACCCGCGAAACGACCTCCTGACCGACGTAACAGCCCTTTTCGAAATCGAGTGCTGTCTTGAGACCGAGCACGTTCGGCACGGTGCCCTCGAGTTCGGTCTCGAACAGCGCCGACCCAGACTCGAGTGCGAGGCTGTCGCGCGTCCGGTAGCCGAAGGGGGCGGCGTTGAGGCCCTGGTTGAGGAGGACGTCGTAGACAGCTTCGGCGTCGTCGATTCCGCAGATGACCTCGTACGTCTCTTCGCCGGTCAGCGCGTCGGTTCGGATGACAGAGACGCCCGCGTCGCCCATCGTTCCACGGACGAAGCTGTAGCGCTCGTCGGGCGACGCTGCGCCGTTGAGTACGGACGCGACCTTTTCCGTGGCCTGCGGGCCGTGGATGCCGAAGATGGCGAACTCGTCGGTCGCAACGTCGATGTCGACATCCTGGATGAACACCTTCTCGGACCAGTCGGCCGCCAGTTCCTCGGCCTCGCCCGGCGGCGTGAATAACAGGATCCGCTCGCCCGCGTTGTAGATGTAGAGTTCGACTTCGATACGGCCCTGTGGGCCGAGTACCAGCGCGTAACAGCCCTTACCGTCGGCTTCGGGGACGTGGTTCGAAACCACGTTGTCGACGTAGTCCCGTCGGTCCTCACCAGTGACCGTGATCACGCCGTAGGCCAACTCGATGAGTCCGACGCCGTTGCGGACCGCGCGATGGGTACGCTCCGGGCGGCCGTAGTGTTCGACGATTGTTCGGCCGCCGCGCTCGCCGAACGTCGCACCGTGGTCCTCGTGAATGGACGAGATAACGCTCATGACGCTGTGAAGGGGCCAGGGATCCACAGGCGTTTCGATTCGAGGAAGGTGCAGTGTCGGGAGTCAGAAGGGGAATTGGTCGCGGAGCCACTCGCCGATCGACTGCTCGTCGTCCTCCTCGGTTGGATCGTCCGGGATCACGCGCTCGTCGGGTTTGATCAGCGTCTCGCTGCCATCAGTTTCGACGACGATGAGCCGATCCGCTTTCAGCGTCGAGAGAGCTTCCTCGAGATCGTCGATCTCGGCTTCGACCGCGGCCCGGAGCTCAAGGACGGACATCCCGTCGTCGGCGCGGTCGACGAGTTCGTCGAGGACCGCTACCTGGGTCCGTTCCCGGTTCCGATACTCCGGCTTTGCTTTCATCGATATGTTTCTTCGACGACCCGGGATTTGACGTTTGTCGTTCTCGAACCGGATGTCGATCGGCACTCAGCAGTCTGTGTTCTGTCCTCTCACCATCGGCGAGAGCCTATCCAGAGACTGACTCTTCCGGCTGAGTGAGCGTCCAGGTCCGAAACCGATCCGCGAAGATCTCAGGCATCAGATATGATATAGAACAGAACAATCCAGGCGGTACGTTTTTTATGGCCAGGCTCGGTACGATGGGACAATGGTCCTGCGATGTTCGCTGCTCGGACACGACTACGGGGAATCCGACGTCGAACGCGAGCGCGAAGAACGGGGCAGTGAAGTCGTCGTCACCGTCCAGGAGTACGAAGAGTGTGTCCGCTGCGGTGACAGACACGTCATCAGTGAGAACACTGAGGTGACGAGTCTCTCGGCCGTATCGGCGACCGAGACCGAACCGGACACCACAGACACAGCCGCACCTGACTCCAAGACGACTCCGACACCAGACCCCGACCTGTCCCACGACGACGTATCGACACCACCCGACGACTCACCGACCCACGCTACGGCCGACTCGAGTACAACCGAGATTGACGAGACGGACGGCGTCACCGACGATGGCATGATTATCGACGACGAGCCAGACGCGGCGGCCGTCGAATCCGGGCCCGAACCGGGACGCGGCGACGCCGATGTGGGTGGCGATAGCGGTGATGGTGATGATGGTGGTAGTGAGTACGGTGAACACGGTGAGCACGGAAAACACCGAGAACACCGCGACCACAGCGACCACAGCGACGAATTCGACGTCCCAACCGACGAGGACGGCAACCCCGTCACCGACGACGGCGAGATACTCGAGGACGAGCCGGCAGACGACCACACCGATCGCGAGCGCGACCGCGAACACGGCGAGTGGCCGGACTCTGACGATGTCGGCCCACCAGTCGACGACGCGGAAAGCGAACACGATGGGTGGCCCGACGCCGGCGAGCAAGCCGACGATGACGCAGTCGTCCTCGAGCACGACTCGACGGCGTACGAAGACGAGTCTGCGGTCGATGCCAGAACGGCAACCGTCGATTCGACCGAGCACACCCAGTTTGACGGGATGGAAGACACAGATGACGGGCACCAACAGCCCACGGCAGCTGCTGGCGAGTCAACTGCGAACTGGGCGTCCGGCTCCGAGGCCAGTGGGGACTCGAGTAGTAGTGTCGATGCTGGAGCCGACACAGCTCCCGAAGCAGAGACGACAGAGGCTGGGAGCGGTATCGAACGTATCGGTGATGCGCCAACTCCGGGTGACGCCGACCATCCGGGTGAGGACGTGCCGAGTGAGTTCTACTGCCCGCGCTGTGAGTTCGTTGTGACCAGTGACCGGGGCTCGCTCCGGGCTGGGGATATCTGTCCCGACTGTCGAAAGGGGTATTTGGGCGAACGGGCTCGACAGTAGTCGGTCGTCTGTAGTCGGTCGTCTGTAGGCCGCAACCCGCAGACCGCAGCCAGTAGTTGCAGAACGTGTTTTCGGTACCGTACCTGTCGTGTCTCTCCGTACTTTCCCTGCTGGCACAGGCGAATACGAGGCCGTTCCCTCGGCGATACTGCGGACCTGTTGGGTGCCCATACCGTCGGCTATGAAAAGAGGTAAACACTCCGCCGTGTATCTCCAAGCCATGAAGGAGTACAAGATGCGCCGCGGTGAATATCTCGAGGAGCGAATCCCCGACATGGAGTCGACCGTCGTGGACTACTTCGGTCCGATTACCGAAACGCAGGAGTTCAAGGGCAGCGACCTCTTCGTCATCGGTGAGCCTGACAACCCCGTCTTCGAGAAAATCGTCGCCGGTACCGTCGAATACTCCGGGAAGAAGGACAAACTCGCCGTCGAGTTCCACGAGCGCGACCCAACCGAACTCGAGCCGGACGAACTCGAGGCCGCCGCCGAGGCAGTCGATGCGAAGAACGACTTCCTGCTCGAGGCGACCGGTCGTGACGCCAAGGCTCGCCGCGATTCGCTGAAGCGCTCGGTCGAAGACGACCCGGACCACGACTTCTAACGCCGTTTCTGGCGGCAAACGGTCCGACGAATACGTGGGAAGCCTGCGATGAAACACAGTTCTCTGTTCTGACCGTCTCGAACGAGGAGCGGTCGCTCCGACCGGGAAACCAAGCACCGGGGACACGAGTCGAAAACCGGGCGTCGAGAAGCGAGGTTCGAAATCGCTATTTGGGTCACGTCGAAGCAACAGGTAATGGACATCGCTGCGTTCCTCCTCGCGACCGCGATCGCACACGCCGGCTTCGCAGTCTTCGTTGCCGCACACGCTCGGCTAACTGACCAACCGGCCGGAAACTGGCCGTATATTACGCTCGCACTCGGCCTGGCGGGACTCGCCGGCTACTTCTTCTACGACGAGAGCGGCGGCTCGATATAACTGGTCGCTCAGTCGTCCGTTGTGACCGACTCCTGGCCGAGTTCCGACGCTGGTCTATCGACCCACGTCCCCTCGGTGAAGTCGATCGCATCCGTCCACTTGCCGACCACCGACGAGACGGCAAGATCGCCGGTGACGTTGTTCGTCGTGGCGAGTCGACCGAGAATCGGATCGACCCCCGCGACGAAGCCAACGATCTCGAGTGGGAGTCCGAGTGCGCTCAGGATGACCGTGAGCATGATCAGCCCAGCGCCGGGGACGCCGGCGGTGCCGATGCTGATCAAAATCACGGTAAAGAGAACCAGAATCTGCTCGCCGAGGCCCAGCGAGATACCGACCAGATTCGCCGCAAAGACGGCCGTCACCGCCTGTCGAATCGCCGCACCGTCCATGTTGATCGTCGCGCCAAGCGGGAGTCCGAAGCCGTACACCGACTCGTCAATCTTGAGGTTCTTCTCGGCGTTCGTCACCGTCACCGGGAGCGTGCCACTCGAGGAGCGGATGGTAAACGCGGTCACCATGGCGTCCTTCGCGCCGTTCAGGAAGGCGATCGGCGACTGGCCGAGGATCCCGACCGTCATTACGCCGAGATAGGTGACCGTCATGTGGATCACGATCCCGATCCCGATGACGGCGACGAGCGATCCGAGCTGAACGATCGCACCGAGCCCTTCGGTACCGATCGAGGTGGCCATCAGTGCGAAGACGCCGATGACGCCGTACTCCATCACGCCCCAGACGATCTTGAACAGCGCCTGCGTGCCGGCCTCGATGAAGGCGAAGAAGCCGTCGATGGCGTCCGTGATCGACTCCTCGGTGGCCGCCTCCCGGACCATCGTCAGCGCGAGGCCGAAGACGATGACGAAGAAGATCGTCGCGAGAATGTCCCCTTCGACCATCGCTGCCAGTGGGTTTTCGGGGACGATACCGAGGAGTACTTCCGTGACCGTCGGCGGTTCGGCCTCCTGGGCCTCGCCGCCGGTGAACTCGACCGCGCTGCCGGGGTCGAACAGGTTCGCAACTGCGAGCCCTATCGTGGCCGCAATCGTCGTAGTGACGATGTAGAGGCCGACGGTCAGGCCGCCGACTTTGCCGAGCCGCGAGGGTGTGAGTTTGCGCATCCCGCCGAGCAGCGTGAAGACGATGATCGGGATGATCAGCATCTCGAGAAGCCGCAAGAAGATGTCGCCAAGCGGGCTGAGAACGCCGGCCTGTTCGCCGAGAACGGCGCCGAGGGCGGAGCCGAGGACGAACGCGGCGGCAATGCGGTAGATGATCGGCACGGAACGATACCGACGCCACGAGCGGCGCGCCAGTGAGTGAGTCTGCGACTGCGACGTCTCGGTCATCGCCCTCGCTTGGAACGACACTCACCAACCGGTGGCGGTTCCGGAGAGACTAACCGTCACCTATGACGGACTGACGGGTCTGATGGGCGTGAGCGGTTTGAAACAACGTCGGTCGAAAAAGAGCCGCGCCGTTCAGGCCAGGAAGACGTGTCGTGGTCGGTCGGCGAGTACGTCGCGACCGAACTCGACGGCCTCCGAGAACTCTTCGCTACGGAAGAACTGCATGGCATCCTCGCGGGAGTCCCAGCGACTGGCGATGAACATGTCGTTCTCGTCCTCGCGGTTCGCGAGCAGGTCGGTCTTTCGGTGGCCGTCCATCTCCGCCAGAATCTCGGCTGCATCGTCGAAGACGCCGACGAAGTCGCCGCGGTGTTCGGGCTTGACGGTGTAGAACATCCCCATCGTCCCCCAGGAGTCGTCCTCGTCGTCGCCAGCCTGACGGACGATATCCGGCAGGTCGGCGAGGAAGCCGGCGGCCGTGTTCGCCGCACGATCGGTTTCCCAGAGGCTGACGACTGCGGTTTCCGCGTCGGAGTCGTCGCTCTGGGACTCGTAGACGGCCGTCTTCACGTGCGTATCGTAGTGGTCGAAGTTCGTCCGTAGTCCCTCGACCTCCTCGAACAGTTCGTCGGCGTCGGCCGCGGAGTAGAGCACGACCGCGTGGACGTCCTCACCGTGTGGCTGGCCCGCGTAGACGCCGAGTTCTTCGAGTTCGCTGCGGACGCTTTCGTCGTCCTCGCTCTCGTCGCTGGTGTCGCCGTGTGGCCCGTCGGAGCCGTGGCCGTGGCCGTGGCCGTGACCGTGGTGAGCGCCGTCACTATCGCCGTGTCCATGACCATGCCCACCCGCGTGATGATGGTCGTGACCGGACTCTTGCTCCTGCGGAACCTCCTCGCCCGCTAGGAACGCCTCCAGGTTCGCCGGCGGGAACCGCCGCGCCGAGAGGAACCGACCGAACTCGGCGAACGCCGAACTCGAGGGATCGAAGCGCATCTCGGTGAGCAGTTCCTTCACGTCCGTCGGATCGTCCGCAAAGAGGGTTACGCCCCACTCGAAGTCGTCTAGGCCGACGCTGCCCGAGATGATCTGGGTCACATGCCCGGCGTAGTCCCGGCCGATGTCGCCGTGACTCGAGAGGTGGTCTGCGCGCTCGTCGAACGGCAGGTCGTACCAGTTGTGCTCCGGGCCGCGGCGCTTGTCCATCGGGTAGAAACTGACGAACTCGCTGTCCGGAATCGTCGGCTGCAGGCGGGACTCGATGTACCGTTTCGTGCCGGTGTCCTCGATCTCGCCGTCCTCCTCGAAGTACTCCTGGGACATGTAGCCCGAGACCTCGGTCACGGAGAGATAGGAGTCCGCACGTTCTGTGAACTCGGCGAGCGCGGTCTGCTCGAACCGGCGCTCGAGTGTGTCCAGGTCTGCGAGCGTCGGACGCAGGTGCAGGATCAGGAGGTCTGCCTTGTGACCGAGCACGGAGAACACTGCAGAGTCGCCCTCCTCGGCGTCCGCGACATCACTCGCGGCCGAGAGGTAGTCGATACCCTCCTCAAGTGCCCGCGAGCGGCGATGCTCGGGAGCGTTGCGCCAGGCGTCCCAGTCGATCGAGCGGAAATCGTGCAGGACGTACCAGCCTTCGTCGGTCTGTGGCGGTTGGCGTCGTTCCATACGCGCGAGTTGGGGCGGCGAAGTCAAGAAGGAACGGGTTTCGCTCGCGCGAGCGGAAGCGGGTGGGGAACGGAAACAGGAATGGGAACACGAGCGGGGACGGGAACGGGAACGGAAACGGGAGTGGAAACATGAGCGAAAGCGGAACGGCTGGCAACCTGAGACAAAACCGTCCGAGAAACCGGCCACCCAACCCGGCGACCGAAACCCTTTACGTATATCCGTTTATATCTCGCGTCATATGCGGAAAAGTGGACCGCCGAAGGGACTCATCGCTTACCTCGTTCTCGAGTTACTCGAGGAGAAGCCTCGATACGGGTACGAAATTCTCAAAGAAATTCGCGACATCAGCGGCGGTCACTGGGAACCATCCTACGGCTCCGTCTATCCCATCCTCTACAAGTTCGAAGAGAAGGGGTGGGCCGAGCGCATCGAGCGCGAGGACGAACCCGACCGCAAGTACTTCGAACTCACCGAGTCGGGCTACGAGGAACTCGAGGAGCGACGCGAGAGCAGCACCGAGAAGGCACGCGATTTCGCGGACGTGATCCTTGGTTTCTTCCACGTCTACGCGGCGTTTTCGACGGATGAACGGTTCGAGATACCCGACGTCGAGGGCGAGTGGCAGTTCAACGAGGACTTCAGCCGCTGGGTCGTCGAGCAGGTCGTCCGACACCACGAGCACTACTTCGAGACGGAGTTCGAGCGTATCGAGGCGACGCCGGAGGAGTTCTACGAGAGTCACGGAATCGAGACGGACGACGGGTAGGGACGACGAGTAGCGACGGCGGTCGCGATCGCGGACGGCGAGTAGCAGACTGCGGAAGGCAGTACGGCTATCGAGCGGAGCTATTCGTGAGGGAGTATCAAAACGCGAGAGTGCAGAGAAGTGACGAAAAAGCAGTGACTTCCTCCCCACCCTACTCGCTCACGGCTCGCGCCGTTCGCTCCTTGAGGGTGGGGCTTCCTGTTTCCACGACGCGCTTTGCAGGAACCGAATCGGTCCCCGTAGGGAGCGCAGTCTCCGCAGGCGTTCGAAAATCGTCTGCCGATTTTCGCAGCCCATCAGAATCTTTCGATTCTGAGGACGTTGATTCGGGACAGCCCGTCCCTACTTGCTTCAGTCCGCGCACCAAGATGTTGTAGGCCGCGTTCCAGTCCCTGTCGGACGTGAAACCGCACGACGGGCACGAGTGCTCGCGGACCCACAGCGGTTTGTCCGACTCGGCACCACAGGCCGCGCATTCTTTGGTCGTTCCGGCCGGATCGACAGCCACGAAGTGCGTACCTTCGCGTTCGCACTTGTACTCGAGCATTCGGAGGAACGTTCCCCACGCCGCCCCGGCACGGTTGCGGCTGTTCGACGGGAGTTCCATCAACCCCTTGGCGTCGAGGTCTTCGACGGCCACAAGGTCGTACTCTCGAGCGTAGTGGTTCGAGAGCTTGTGCAAGAAGTCCCGACGTTTCCGTTGCAGATCGGCGTGACGTTTGGCGACGGTACGCTGTTGCTTGCGGTAGTTCGCCGATCCGTGCTCTTTGCGTGAGAGTTTCCGTTGCTCGCGTTCCAGCCGGTCGCGTTCGTCCGAGAGGTCGGGACGTTCGACGGCCGTACCGTCGGTGTCGTGAGCGTACTTCAGGATTCCCACGTCGATCCCGACACAGTCCTCGAGCTTCTTGGGCTTCGACGGTGCGTCGTCCTCGGTTTCGATCCCGAGCACGGCGAACCATTCGCCGGTCGGCTCCTGCTTGACGACGACCTCTTTGATCGTGGCATCGTCGGAAACGTCGCGGTGGTAGACTATCGGAATATTGCCGATTTTGGAAAGAGAAAGCACAGTTCGGCCACTCGTGTTTTTGAGTTCGAAGCCGGTTTGACTGTACTTGATCGAGCGATATTCCTTCGGGGCCTTCCACTTGAGTTCGCCGACGCGGTAGCCGTTGTCCTTCCGACCCTTCAGTGTCGAGAGGTTGTCGTACAGCCGCTGTACGACCTTCTGTAGCACCTTCGAATGGACTTGTTTCAGGTCGGTCCACCAGTCCTTGAGGTCGGGGAGAATCGACTGCTCGGAGTATGCCGACGTGCCGTCCTCTCGGTTGAGTCGGTGGAGAAAGTGGTTGTAGACCTGTCGGCAGGTATCGACAGTCCACGCTAACCGTTCGTGGAGTTCGTCGGTCGGGTTGAGTCGATACCTGTAGTTGTAGCGCATGGTCTACTCGTCTTCGTCGGACGGATCGGTGACGCGGACGACTTTGACAGTGGCACCCCGCCACCGCTTGGGAACGAGTACGTGAGCACCATTGCCGGTTGGTTTGACTTCGGCTTCGCGAACTTCGTGCCCTTCGACCTCGTACCGATCCATTACCAATGTTTAAACTAAGTAGAAACATAAAGCTACCGATGGCGTGGGCCTGCGGGCCTGCTGTAGAACAGTCCAAGAAACACGAGCGGCGTTGACGAGACGCGAAGCGTCTCGTTCGCACACCAGAAATCGAAGATTTCTGGGGACGCTGTATCCCCTCCCTGCTCGCGCCTTCGGCGCTCGCTGAGGAAGGGGCATTAGCTCCTCGATTTAGGTAACAGTGACGATCAGCTCGCCAACCAGCCCTGCGCGAACAACATCGCGAGGAAGCTGATCAACATCGTCAGCCCGACTGAGGTCGTCACGATGCGAACCATCCCGCGGTTCGCCTCGATCGGCAGCCGGGAGACCACTGCCTCCGTGCTCGTCCGAAGGATGTGCCCACCGTCGAGCGGGAACGCCGGAATGCAGTTGAAGAAGCCGAGCTGGACGTTGATCCAGCCGGTCCAGAACAACAGGTTCGCGAGGATAAAGACTGTCCCGTCTCCCAGCGCAGCGAGCGACCCCTGCACCTCATAGAAGTTCTGCACACCGCCGGTGAAGCCCGCGAAGTTGAACGGGAGAATCCCGACGACGCCGATCAACGGCAACAGGAGTGCGAGACCGATCTTTCCGAGGAACGTGTCGGTCACCGCGCCGTAGCTGCTCTCGCCGCCACCACCGAGCACGGCGAGGTACTCTTCAGCCGGGTAGAGCTGCACACCGAGGTCGTTCAACTCGAGTCCGGACGTTCCCGGCGCGCCCCGGATTCCCAGGAACGCACTGCCGGGCTGTTGTGGGTGCTCACCGAGGGTGACTTCCGCCTCATCGCGGTCGCCGTCGGCGTAGCTCACGATGGACAGTTCGTCTCCGGGTTCGGCGTCTGCGAGCTGGGACTCGAGTGCGGCGTAGTCGTGGACGCGCTCGTCGCCGATGGCGGTGATGATGACGACGGTACCGGCCTGGCCGGTTGCGTCGTCGAGCGGTTCGCCGTCGGCGACCTCGACGGCTGCGCCGATCGGCACCTCGGTATCGGTTTGCTCGTCGTCGTCCGCCGGCTGGACGGTGAGTGATGCGGTGTGGTCGTCACCGACGGCATCGATGAAGGCCTGTTCCGTGCCGACATCGGTGCCGTCGACGGCGACGATTTGGTCGCCGGTCGAGAGGTCGACTGGACCGCCGTCGATTGCAGCGGTGACGAGCAGCGAGCGATCGACTGTGGTCGTCCGTTCACCGTCGAGTTCGACGGTGACTTCGTCGCTGTTGGGGTCGAGAGACGCAAGGAGGTCGTCGTTGTCGTCGACCGGCTCGCCGTCGATGGCGGTGATGCGGTCGTTCGGTTCGATGCCGGCGTCTTCGGCGGGTGAGCCAGGTGCGACGCCGCCGACGGCGGCACCGGGGGCGACGGCAATCGCGCCCGCAATTGGACCGAAAAGGAGTGCGAAGGCGATGATCGTGACGGCGAAGTTGTTCGTTACGCCGGCTGCGAACATCCGCGTCTGGCCGCCGCGAGAGGCGTCCTTGCTGCTCTCCTGGTCGGGTTCGACGAACGCGCCGAACGGGATAATCGCAAGCATTGCGATCCCCATCGAGTTGATGTCGATATCCTCGACGCGACAGAGCAGCCCGTGGCCGCCCTCGTGGACGACGAGACCGACGAGAAGGCCGACGACGATACCCGGCGTCGCAGAGAGCGGCAGGAAGTCGTTCACACCCGGGATGACGAGGACGTTCCGTGGCTGCTGGACGCCACCAGTGGGCTGTGGCGTCGTGAGGGCGGCGATCGCCGCGAGCAACAGGAAGACGAACATCGTCGCCATGACGACGACGGCGATCCCGATACCGATGTTCGCCCACGCTCGCCAGAACCGTTTCGGCCCGGAGAGCCAGTCGAGAAAGTCGCGACCGCGTTTCGTATGGAAGGTGAGAATCGGACCTTGAGCCCCGACGAATCCGGGGAGGAGGTCCAGCTTCCGAAGTGCGATAATCCCGGCCCAGTAGAGCAGGAGGCCCACGACGACCCACGTGAGCAGCTCCGACCCGAAGAGTTCGGGAACCGAGACGACAGCTGGCGTGCCGTAATCCATCGACAGTAATTCAGCGCGGTGTTCTCAAAGGGCTTTTGTCTGGCGTTGCCTCACCACATCTGATAGTTTTCACTGCGTTTGTGAAGAATCGAGCTGCCAGAATGGGTTGGCTCGTATTCGGATACCGTCGAGCGCTGTTGAGAACCGGCGAGCGCCGTCTAGCGCTCCCGTCGAAGCCGCGCGACGACGAACTCCTGATCGACCTTCGCCAGGAACGGCCCGAGCTTTGGACCCTGCTCCTCGTCGAAGAACAGCCGGTAGCCCGCACCGAAGAACTCGCCGATATCGACGTCGTTGCGCTTTGCCGTCTCGTAGATCTCGCCCTGGATCTCCTCGGGGTCGTGACCCGCCTCGATGAAGTCCGCGAGTTCGGCGAGGGCGTCCTCGGTCTCGGCGTCGAACTCGTGATCCGGAATCTCGGTGCGCTTCAATTCGTAGTCGAACTCGTTCTCGGTTCGGCGCGCCCAGTTGCGAGCGCGTTCGACTCGTGCCAGCGCCTGTTCGACGGCCCAGTCGGGCGCGTCGTCCGGAATGTGTCCCTCGCGGCGAGCGATCTCCTCGCGCAGGTCCGGATCGTCCGTCATGCCGAGCACCGCGGCGAAGGTGTAAGGCAGGCGGATCCGCTCCTCGCGAGGATCCTCTACGACGAGTGGATAGACGCGGTCGGCGAAGTCCTGTTCGTCCTCGGTTGCCTCCTCGACCTCGCCGAAGTACGTCGCCTCGAACCGGTCGAACTCGTCGACCAGTTGGTCGAGGCGTTCGATGCTGAAGTCCCGCGCTCGCGAGGGATCTTTCGCGAAGAAGTACCGGAGGACCTCCGGCTCCAGGAGCTCGAGGACGTCCGAGACGAGAATCACGTTCCCTTCGGAGGAGGAGAACGGCTCGCCGTCGAGGGTGAACCACTCGTAGACCATCGGAACAGGTGGCTCGATATCGAGGACATTGCGGGCGACGTCGTCGCCGCTGGGCCAGGAGCCTTCGGCGTGGTCCTTGCCGAAGGGTTCGAAGTCGACGTCGAGGACGCCCCACTGGCCGGGCCACTCGAAGCGCCAGGGCATCTTGCCCTCGCGGATGGTGGCGGTGCCCTCGTGGCCACAGCCATCGATGGTGCGGTCGCCGGCGTCCATGTCGGTACACCGGTAGTCGACGGTGGGGAGGTCGCCTTCCTCCGGCTCCAGTGTGACACCAGTCACCGTCTCCGTGATCTTGCCACACTCCTCGCAGATCGGGTTGAACGGGATGTATTCCTCGTCGACCTTGTCCTGATACTCGGAGAGCACGTCCCGTGCACGGTCGCGATTCGCAAGCGCGTGGCGGGTAACGTCGTCGAATGTGCCGTCCGCGTAAAGCTCGGTCGTCGAGACCATCTCGATCGGCACGTCGACGGCGTCGGCGCTGTCCTGGATGATCGTCGAGAAGTGGTCGCCGTAGGAGTCACAGCAGCCGAAGGGGTCCGGAATGTCGGTGTATGGATGGCCGAGGTTGCGTCCGAGCGCGCCCGCGTCGACGTCACCGAGGTCGACGAGGTCGCCGTCTAAGTCACAGAGCGTGCGCGGAAGCTTCCGTAGCGGGTCGCGGTCGTCGGCGGTGAAAACCTGCCGGACCTCGTGGCCCCGCTCACGCAGGACTTCGGCGACGAAGTAGCCCCGAAGGATCTCGTTGACGTTGCCGAGGTGGGGAACGCCGGAGGGCGAAATACCGCCCTTGATGACGATTTCCGGAGCGTCCTCGTCGGGATCGGAATTAGAATCGGAATTGGAACCGGACTGCTGGTCAGCGACGCGCGCTTCGACCTGGTCCGCGACGGTGTCGGCCCAGAAGGCGTGACGCGTCTCGTCGTCGTCCTGCTGGAGGGTGTAGGGACTGCGGCCCTCCTCAGTGTCGAGTTCGTCCTCACTCATCGTCGTCCTGTGCCCAGTAGGTCGGTTCCTCGCCTGCCCCCTCCGGAATGACATCCGTCCCGTCGTGCTCGCCGTAGCGAACCGCCTTCGCGATCCGGTCCGGATCCGTCCCATCGAGAACGATCGTCCGCATGCCAGAGCGCTCGATGATCTTCGCCGCGAGCAGGTCGACCGGTGCGGACGCGCCGGCGTTCATCTCGAGTCCGGCGATCACGTCGACGAGTTCGTCCGCGCGAAGGTCGTCGTACTTCGTCGCGTCGTCGTCTTCCTTCGGATCGGCGCTGTAGACGCCGGGGACGCTCGTCGCGTAGACGAGCAGGTCGGCGTCGATGTACTCCGCGAGCGCGGCACCGACGGCGTCTGTCGTCTGTGCCGGTGCAACGCCGCCCATAACGGAGACGTCGCCACGACGAAGTGCCTCACCGGCCTCGTCGTAGTCCTCCGCGGGCGCGGTGACGGCGTCCTCACCGAGCGCGGCGATAAGCAGCCGCGCGTTGAGCCGCGTCACGTCAATACCGAGCTGATCCAGTTCGATCTCGTTTGCCCCAAGTCCGCGAGCGGCGCCGATGTACTCGCGTGCGACACCGCCGCCCCCGACGACGGTTCCGACGCGACAGCCGTCCGCGACGAGGTCCTCGACGACGGCCGCGTGTTCGGCCACCCGATCGGTCCCGAGTTCCGGGACGAGCACGCTACCGCCAATAGAAACGACCACTTTCATGCTAACCCGGTGTAACCGGGTTGCTATCTTAAGGGTTGCCAACTCCGCGGCAACCGTGCGGTGCCAGCACCGCGAACGCGTCGGTATTCCGACGGTTTCAGCCCCCCCAGTGCCGACCGCGCTACGAACCCGCCGGAAGTCCCCACGGCGACAGCTACAAAGTCAGACCGGACCATACGTCGACCATGCACGTACTCGGGATTCTCGGTCGCGGCGTCGACGAGACGACGCTCGACGGTGTCGTCGATCGAGCCGTCGACGAACTCGCACAGGACGGCCGCGTCGGCGTCATCCGCTACGACGCAACGATTGCGGATGGCACCCACGAGACACTCACTATCGGTGGGGACGTCACCTACGGCCTCGGTGCTGACGGCGACTGGACCGCAACCGGCACCGGACTCTCCGTGCAGGACGCCATCGACCAGCTCGCGACCAACTGCGACTACGGCGTCGTCGTCGGTGTCCCATCGCTTCAGCGGCGGTATCCAACGCTCATCGTCGGCAGTGACGCGGACACGGACAGGGCCGAGAGCAACGACAGGGCACACAGCCTCGACCACGCCCAAAACACCCTCGCAACCATCGACTCCCCTACCGACCTCGACACACTCGCACTCACCACCGCACTCGAGTCCACCGAGCCACACCGGACACTCGAGTCCCTCGTCAGCGAGGTCAAGCACTCACCCCAGGCACCTCGCGCCGGTGCGATTGCGACGTTCACGGGTCGCGTCCGACAGAAGGATACCGAAGACGACACGCCGACGGAGTACCTCGAGTTCGAGAAGTACGAGGGAGTGGCAGACGAGCGCATGGCTGCACTCGAGTCGGAACTCGAGGCGCGCGAGGGTGTATTTGCGGTCGAACTGTACCATCGAACGGGTGTTGTCGAAGATGGCGAGGATATCGTGTTCGTCGTTGTGCTCGCGGGACACCGCGAGGAGGCGTTTCGAACGGTCGAGGACGGGATCAACCGATTGAAAGACGAGGTGCCGTTGTTCAAAAAGGAAGTGACGATCGAAGACGAGTTCTGGGTGCACGAACAGTCGAAATCACATCATGAGTAGTGGTTTCGTATGGCACACGTACAGGCGGTGAATTGAGTTCAGTCGGTGGTAGAATAGCGTTCTAAACTATCAACGAGGGTGACTGTTTTGCTGAATTATTCCGAATGGAGATAACACGTTAGAATCCGTTGTAAAATTTCTAATCGTATCTCAGCCCGTCTCTGGTCAAGTTGGTGAACCGCGATAAAACGTTACATCGGGGGGGTGATTGCTGAACGCAATCGAAATTTCGCTAACCATCCACCCTTTATAACATGTTACCGGAGATAGTGGTTTCTGTCGATGAGCACGACAGCACAACCCTCCACGGAAAGCAAAGAACACCGCCTGAAGCGATACCTTCGCGAGCGCGCCGAAGACGGCGAGCTCTACTTCAAAGGGAAGTTCATCGCCGACGATGTCGGCATGTCCCCGAAGGAAATCGGCGCGCTCATGGTCAAGCTCTCGGACTCGGCAAACGATCTCGAGATCGAGAAGTGGTCCTACACGAGCGCGACTACGTGGCGTGTCGAACCTGCCTAAGTCGATCCCCGTCGACACAGCGGCCATCCGGTGCCGGTTCGGGACGGGTTTCGCTCGGAGTTCGGTCCCCGTCTCCGACGTATTCCCCCGCTTCACACCCGTCCGCCGTGACTCTCGCGGCTCGATTCCGACATTGGATGGCCACACTGGGCAACCACACCCGTTTGGGCTGCAGACTCCCCACAGACACACCATCAACCCGTCGCGTGCCCCCAACAGACGCACCCCAGACGTGAGTCAGATCGAGTCCGACGACTCAGGTCCGGGCTCGCGTCACCCGTCGAAGATGAGACACGGCTAACAGTAACTGACCAACTGCAGTCGATTTATACGAACCCGTGATGAATCACTGGTGATGGACGACCGCGCTTCGTCCGAGCCCAACTCCAACCCTGGCCCCACTCCAACACGCCGAGCGACGGCTACCGACGAACGGACCGTCGACGGCCCCCCAATCGAACGCATCGAGTCCGTATTCGCGGTCTACGACGTTCACGTCGACGGCGACCAACTCGTCTACTACGGCGATCCCCTCGAGCCGCCCGAAGCGTTACTGCAGGAGCTGTGGCCCGTCTTCCGATCACACGGCTACGAGCCGCGCTTTTCGACCCGCTACGGCGAGTACGTCCTCGTCGCCGAGCCGACGAGTGTTGGTATCGACGGCATCCCGTGGACGAACATCCTGTTATTGCTCGCGACCATCGTTTCCACCCTCTTCGCCGGCTCGATGTGGTACCACATCGACCCCATCTCGAATCCCACAGAGATGTGGCGCGCCTGGCCGTTTACCGTCGCGATTCTGGGCGTCCTCGGCGTCCACGAGATGGGCCACTACGTGATGAGCCGCTACCACGAGGTCGACGCCTCACTTCCCTACTTTATCCCCGTCCCGACACTCATCGGGACCATGGGTGCGGTCATCAAGATGAAAGGCCGAATGCCCGACCGCAAGGCCCTGTTCGACATCGGTGTCGCCGGCCCGCTCGCCGGACTGATCGCCACCATCGGCATCACCATCGTCGGCCTCCACCTCCCGCCGACGGTCGCCCCCGATAGCGTCGTCCAGGACCCCAACGCGATCCAGATCCAGCTCGGCTACCCGCCGCTACTCGAGTTACTCGCCGCTGCCTTCGACCAGCCGTTGTACCGCGACGACCCGGCGATGGCGGTGAACCCGGTGGTTATCGGCGGCTGGGTCGGCATGTTCGTCACGTTCCTGAACCTGATTCCGGTGGGCCAGCTCGACGGGGGGCACATCCTGCGTGCGATGACCGGCCGATTCCAGGAGACGATCGCGGCGCTGGTTCCGGGCGTCCTGTTCGGCCTCGCGGCGTACCTCTACTACGTCAGCGGCTACAGCGGGAACTCGGTGCTCATCTGGGCGGTCTGGGGGCTGTTTACGGCGGTGCTCGCCTCCGTCGGACCCGCCCATCCGGTGCGTGACGACTCGCTCGGGACTGGCCGATTCGTCCTCGGCCTCATCACGTTTGTCCTCGGCGTGCTCTGTTTCATGCCGGTTCCGATCGAGATCATCGAGTGAGGCGGCTGCTGTTGGCACTGTGTGCCAGCAGAAACGCAGTATCTCATCGTTTAACCCAAAGTAGTATTCCTATCATCTACCCAAAACTAACCTCAGCCGTGCGTAAAGCCCCGATCCGGCAACGGCTCTCCATCCATCGTGATCCCGTCCTCGTGTGGAACCACCGACCCGAGCACCGAGATTGGGACCGGCGTGGCCTTGCGAACCGCCTCTAGCGCCCCCTCTGGAATCGTCACGACGAGTTCGAAGTCCTCGCCGAACGTCGTCGCCCGCTCGAGGGCTTCGTCGGCGGTTTCGGTAACGTCGCGCAGCGACTCCGCGATCGGAACGTGGGACGCATCGACTTCGAACCCGCATCCGCTCGCCTCTCCCAGCTGGTGCAGCGAGCGCGCGAGTCCATCGCTCGAGTCCATCATCGCCGTGGCGTGGGGAGCCAGCGCGCGCCCGGCCTCGATCCGCGGCTCGAACTGGAACAGTTCGTTCGCGCGCTCGTTGTTGTTCTCGTCTTTACCTTCATCTTTGCCTTCGTCTCCGCCTCCGCCTCCATCTTGGGCAAGAGCGAAGTACTCGAGTGCAGCGGCGCTGCGGCCAAGGGTGCCGGTGACACAGAGGAGGTCACCCCGCGTCGCACCGCTGCGCGGGACTGGATCGTTCTCGAGGCGGCCGATCGCAGTCGTCGTCACCGTAAACTCGTCGTGGCCGTCGAGGTCACCGCCGACGTAGTCGGCACCGACGAGGTCACAGACGTCGCGCGCGCCGCGAACGAAAGCGAGGAGGTCCTCGCCGTCGAACTCGGGAGCAGCGTAGGCGGCGACCGCAACAACCGCCTCAGCGCCCATCGCGGCCACGTCCGAAAGCGACGCACCGACGGCGCGCCAGCCGGCTGTGTAGCGGGTCGTCCCTGCCGGGAAGTCCGTCGTCTCGTGGAGCATGTCCGTCGTCACCACGAGGTCGTCGACCACGGCGGCGTCGTCGCCGGCGTACTCGAGTTCGTCCGCGAGTAGCGCCAGGGCGGCGCGTTCGTCCATACGCCTCATTTCAACTCGAGTGCGAAAAACCGTCCGGGTTCCGGGTCCGCGCTCGGATCGGATACGATGGTCTTAAATGCCGCGACAGGGAACCAAACGGCAATGGCTACGATGTATGACGTTCCGGCGGACGACCTCATCGAGGCGCTCGCCGAGGACCTCGCGGACCGACTCGACGAACCGGACTGGGGAGAGTTTGCAAAGAGCGGCGTCGACCGAGAGCTGCCACCAGAGCAGGAAGACTTCTGGGCGACCCGTGCTGCAAGCCTCCTTCGCAAGGTCGCAGACCGCGGCCCTGTCGGTGTCGAGCGACTCTCGACGGAGTACGGCGGCGGCAAGAACGGCTCGAACCGCTATCAGGTCGCACCGGACAAGCGCGCCGACGGCTCGAAGAACCTGATCCGAACGATTCTCCAGCAGTTAGAAGAGGAGGATCTCGTCGAGACCGCAGAGGGTGAGGGTCGCCGAATCACCGCCGAGGGCCGCAGCCTGCTCGACGACACTGCCGGCTCCGTTCTCGAAGACCTCGACCGTCCGGAACTCGAGCGCTACGCGTAAGTACGGTTTGCGCTGATCGAGATTTTTGTAGCCCAGGGTGAAGTTGTGAGCGGACGCTGTGGCTTCCGAACTGCGGCTGTGCTGTCTCTCTGCGTACGATCGGGAGACGCAACGAAACCGGACCGCACCGAACCGCACAAACGCCGCATCAGCGGCCGCGTCCGAAATCATTTTCCACCTTGCAGGACAAGATGTTCGTATAGCTATGAGCGGCTCACCAGACGAGGAGAAACTCGAGGAGCTTCGCCAGAAGAAGATGGAACAGCTCCAGGACCGCGCCGATTCCCAGCAAGGGGGCGAAGAACAGGAAGCCGCCCGCCAGCAGGCTGAAGCCCAGAAGAAGGCCGTCCTGCGCCAGCATCTGACCGACGACGCCCGCAAGCGGCTCAACACGGTCAAGATGAGCAAACCCCAGTTCGGCGAACAGGTCGAACGCCAGGTCATCAGTCTCGCCCGCAGCGGCCGCCTACAGGGCAAGATCGACGACGAGAAGATGAAACAGCTCCTGCAGGAACTCAAGCCCGACTCGAAGAGTTTCGACATCCAGCGCCGCTAACCGTCGACCTGGAATGAATCTCGGATTGCTTTACAGCGGAGGGAAAGACTCGACGCTCGCTGCGCTTCTCCTCGACGAGTTCTACGACGTCACCCTCACCACGGCACACTTCGGTATCAGCGACGACTGGAAACACGCCCGCGAGACCGCCCACGCCACCGGCTTCGAGTTCGAACGCCTCGAACTCGACCCCGATGTCGCGCGCGAGGCCGTCGACAGAATTCGGGAGGACGGCTTCCCGCGCAACGGCATTCAGCACGTTCACCAGCACGCACTCGAGACGCTCGCCGCGGGCCGGTTCGATGCGATCGCGGACGGGACTCGACGCGACGATCGAGTCCCCACTGTCTCGCGCGCACAGGCCCAGAGTCTCGAGGATCGCCACGGCGTCGACTATATCGCGCCGCTGTCGGGCTTCGGCCGCACGGCCGTCGATCGACTCGTGGAGGCGCGCCTCGACGTGACGGTAGGGCCGAGCGAGGAGATCGACCGCGCCGACTACGAGGCAGAGCTTCGGGAACTCATCGCCGCGGAGGACGGTCCGGCAGCGGTTGCGGACGTGTTTCCGGATCACGAACAGACGTACGTGACTGATTTGCGGTAGGCCGTACTCGAGTACACCCGGCACAATGGAACTCGCAAATCGAACCCTCCGTGATCGAGTCGTGCAGGCGCTCGTCGTCGGACTCGTCTTGCTGGCGTTTCAGTACTACCGTGGTGCGATCGACATCGGCTACATTCTGTGGGTGTCTGTTCTGGTCGCACTCATCGTGCTCGCTCTCGATCTTGCGAAACAACGTGTGGCCGACTGAGGTGTGGAGATTGAGGTGTGGAGTACGAGATACGAGGCCACGATCGAAGAACGAGACCAACTCACCGCAGCTCGCACCGCTACGGATTGCCGAGCAGCGAGCGCAAAAGCATACAGAAACGAAAGGATAGAAGTCCGCCCTCGGCGAACCACCAGTCATGTACGACCGGATCAAGGGCTTTCGTGACTTCTACCCCGGCGAGATGGCCGCCAGACGGGCGACCATCGACACGCTGGAGGACACCGCCCGCGGCTACGGCTTCCGCGAGATCGGCACGCCCGCACTCGAGCGCGCGGAGATGTGGACCGACAAGAGCGGCGACGATATCGTCGACGAACTCTACGCCTTCGAGGATCAGGGTGGCCGCCACGTCACCCTGACCCCCGAACTGACGCCGACAGTTGCGCGGATGGTCGTCGCCAAGCAACAGGAACTCTCGAAACCCATCAAGTGGTTCTCGACGCGCCCGTTCTGGCGCTACGAGCAGGTCCAGCAGGGCCGCCAGCGTGAGTTCTACCAGACCAACGTCGACATCTTCGGCTCCTCGGAACCCGAAGCCGACGCCGAGATCCTCGCCTGGGCTGCAGACGCAATGACCAACCTGGGGCTCACCGGCGAGCACTTCGAGTTCCGCATCTCTCACCGCGATATTCTGGGCGGCGTCCTCGAGAGCTACGACGCCGACGTCGACACCGAGGACGCGATTCGCGCGGTCGACAAGTCGGACAAACTCTCGACCGTGGAGTACCACGACCTGCTGATCGGTGCAGGCCTGACGGCCGACCAGGCCGTCGAGTTCGACGACCTCATCGCCGGCGGCGACTTAGAGGAAGTCCGGGAGTTCGCGAACACCGAGCGCGTCGACGCCGCGGTCGACAACCTGCAGAACGTCCTCGCGGCGGCTGAGGACTTCGGGGCGCGCGAGTTCTGTACGATCTCACTCGAGACAGCCCGCGGACTGGACTACTACACGGGCGTCGTCTTCGAGTGCTTCGACTCCGCGGGCGAGGTCTCGCGGTCGATCTTCGGCGGCGGCCGCTACGACGACCTGATCGAGAGCTTCGGCGGCCAGCCGACGCCCGCGGTCGGCGTCGCACCAGGGCACGCAACGCTACCGCTGCTTCTCCAGCGCGCCGGCGTCTGGCCCGCAGAAGAGGTTACGACCGACTACTACGTTCTCCAGATCGGAGACACTCGAACGGAAGCGGCCCGAATCGCGCGCGACCTGCGCGAGCGCGGTCACGTCGTCGAGACGGACGTTGCCGGCCGCTCGTTCGGCTCCCAGCTGAACTACGCGGACTCGATCAACGCCGAGACGGTCGTCATCGCGGGCGAGCAGGATCTCGCAAACGACGAGGTGACGATCAAGGATATGGCGTCGGGCGACCAGTTGCAGGTGCCGGTCGAGTCGTTCCCCGGCGAGCACGAGCGGCCGACGCTCGGCGACTTCGAGTAGGCCTCGAGTAGCAAGTCCGGGAGCGACACGAACGGGATTCTCTCTTCCTTCGAGGCGGCTGTTACTTGCAGCGAGTTGTCGGATAAGCAAGGGAGGATTGCTGTCAGGTACCTGCTAGACCACCGCAAAAGCAAGAGTTACGTACCCAATTTCCGAAGGCAGGAACAGTACCCAATGGTGCGCAACCAGTACGACGTGATCGTTGTCGGGGGCGGGATCGCGGGCTGTTTCGCGGCGGCGACCGCAGCCGCGGAGGGGATCGACGTGGTCCAGTTAGAGCGCAAACCCCGCGAACAGGGCGGCTTCATCGCCTGTGGCGATGCGATCAAGAGCCCTCGCGATCCGCAGAACTACCCAGGGCCGATCGATATGGACGCGATCGCCGACGACGAGGCCGTCCTCGTCGACAACAACATCGACCAGATCGAGTACTGGGACGAAGAACTCGACGTACGGAAGGTCTTACCCTACGAGGACAGCAGCAACGTCGTCGACCGCTACGAGTTCGGCCAGCGCCTGCTCAAGCAGGCAGCCGACTGCGGCGTCGAGCAACACTACGACACGGTGGTCAACGAGGTGACCCAGAACGGACAGGTCACCGGCGTCAAAGCGGTCCGGGACGGGGAGCCAGTCAGCTACGAGTGTGACGTGCTGATCGACGCCGCAGGCGCACAGTCGATCCTGCAGGACATGGTCAGCTTCGAGGACCTCGATACCCCCGGCGACCCGACGTTCGAGGTGCCCCACTACACCCACTTCGGGTCGGCCTACCGCGAGATCATCGAAACCGAACAGCCGGTCGAGTACCACAACGCCATCGTCGGCAAACCCCTAGAGGAGATGGGCTACATCTGGTACTTCCCGCGAACGCCGACCCAGATCAACGTCGGCCTGGGATTCCAGATGAACAAGGAGCCGGTCCCACTCGCCGACCGCCTGCGCCGCGATATCGAGCACCGACACGAGTATCAGGGGGCGACCGTCGCCGAGCGATTCGGCAATACGAACAAACTCGGCGCTGCGATTGCCCTCCGCCGACCGCTCGACTCGATGGTCGCCCCCGGCTACCTGGCGACGGGCGGTGCAGCAGGGACGACCCACCCGATCACGGGCAAGGGCATCCGCGGTGCGGCCTACTCCGGCTACTCCGCCGGCCGTGCCGCCGCCCAGGCTATCGAGGACGGCGACATCTCGGAGGCCGGGCTCTGGGAGCACAACCGTTGGCTCTACCGCGAGCACGGCGAGGCCGCAAAGCTCGCCTCGTGGGACGCGTACAACGTCGCCGCGAGCACCCTCGACGTAGACATCCTTCGGGCCGTCGCTGCACTCCTCCCCGAGGCCGAAATTCGAGAGATCGTCGGCACCTCCACGGAGGTTGACAGCCTCAAAAGCAAGTTCCTCGTCGGTACCGGGGTCCTGAAGAATTTCGTCTCCGAGTATCGCAAGGACTCCTTCGACACCCTCGGCGTGAGCAAACGCGACCTACTCGAGTCCATCCGCACCGTCAGGAAGACGCGAAATCACGTCGCCAGATACGAACGGCAGTACGAGGCCTATCCGACGGATCCGTCGACGTTCGACACGTGGCTCGCAGAACGGGACCGGATCGATCAGGCGTTCTACGACGATCTCGGAATTCCGCCGAGCGAGCAGAAGTACTGACTGCCTCGCGTCAACACAAGAATCGACTACAGACGACTGCGTTCCAGTCAGCAGTGATTGGTGCTCAAAAGAGCTGGCTGTGGCTCCCCATCACCCGTCACCCGAGAGCTGTTACTCGAGTTCAGTCTGCGCTGTTGCATCCACGATCGCGTCGTCCTCGTGGTGCTCGTCGTCAGGTTCGACAGCAATCGGCTCGACCAGATCGGCGCGTTCAATCGGCGAGTGACCGGTGTCGACGTGGTGGTCGATCATCGCGAGATCGAGGTCGGTCGTCTCCTCTGCCGTGACGGTGTGCGTCCACTCACACTCCCCACAGTATGCGGTTGGCACGAGTGAGGACTCGAACTGCGTTCTAATGAGGGTGCGGGTTCATACGCAGCGCGTTTAAAACAGGGTTTGAATCGGCGAGCGGGAGCCTACCGGCAAAAAGCAAGTCTCACCATTAACTGCCCGAGCGGTGTAGCACTCGCGATGGCCGACGCCGACACCCGACCGAACGTCCTGCTCGTGCTCACGGATCAGGAGCGCTACGACTGCAGCGCCCTCGACGGGCCGGTCGCCGAAACGGTCGAAACGGAGACGATAGACCACCTCTCGGCAACCGGCATGCACTTCGAGCGCGCGTTCACCCCGATCAGCATCTGCTCAAGCGCTCGCGCGTCGCTCCTGACCGGTCGGTTCCCCCACGGCCACGGTATGTTGAACAACTGCCACGAGGACGACGCCCTCCGGCCGAACCTGCCGCCAGACATGCCAACATTTTCGGAGGTACTCGACGACGCCGGCTACCACCTGACCTACACCGGGAAGTGGCACGTCGGCCGCGATCAGACCCCTGAGGACTTCGGCTTCTCCTATCTCGGCGGCAGCGACAAACACCACGATGACATCGACGACGCGTTCCGCGAGTACCGCGCCGAACGCGGGACGCCCCTCGGCGAAGCTGACCTCGAAGACGTTATCTACACCGGCACCGACCCGCGAGACGACAGCAGCGGCACGTTCGTCGCCGCCACGACCTCGGTCGACATCGAAGAGACCCGCGCCTGGTTCCTGGCCGAGCGTACTATCGACGCGATCGAGGCACACGCGAACGGCGACCGTGACGCACCCTTCTTCCACCGGGCAGACTTCTACGGCCCCCACCACCCCTACGTCGTCCCCGAACCCTACGCTTCGATGTACGACCCCGAGAGCATCGACCTCCCCGAAAGCTACGCCGAAACCGACGCCGGAAAGCCGCAGGTCCACGCGAACTACCGCTCCTACCGCGGCGTCGAGCAGTTCGACCGAGACATCTGGAGAGAAGCCATCGCGAAGTACTGGGGCTTCGTCACCCTGATCGACGACCAACTTGGTCGGATTCTGGATGCACTCGAGTCCACCGGCCTCACGGACGAGACGGTAGTCGTCCACGCCTCGGATCACGGCGATTTCACCGGTGGCCACCGCCAGTTCAACAAGGGGCCGCTGATGTACGACGATACGTATCACATCCCGCTGCAAGTGCGCTGGCCGAGCGTCACGGAGCCGGGATCGGTGTGCAAGAAGCCGGTGCATCTCCACGATCTGGCGGCGACGTTCCTCGAGATGGCCGACGTGGCGATCCCCGAGGGGTTTGATTCGCGCAGTCTCGTGCCGTTGCTCGAAGCTGACGAGTCGGAACAGGAAGCCGAATCATCGGCGTGGCCGGACTCCGTCTTCGCCCAGTACCACGGCGACGAGTTCGGGCTCTACACCCAGCGGATGGTCCGAACGGATCGGTACAAGTACGTCTACAACGCGCCGGACGTAGACGAGTTGTACGACCTCGAGGCGGATCCGGCGGAGTTGCAGAATTTGATCGACCATCCCGACTACGCAGACGTTCGCCACGAGCTTCGAACGGAACTGATCGACTGGATGGAGGAGACCGACGATCCGAATCGGCAGTGGGTGCCGGACGTGCTGCGGGCGGCCGAGGGGTCGTGACGGGGTGCACGCAAGGGTGCAGACCACCCAGACAGGCACAGCGTCAGCCGCAGGACACGGAGTTTATACGCCGACCACGGCAATGTCCTCGTATGAGCGCGCCACTCCCGACTGGGACCGGAACTGGACACAGAATCGGAGCCGGAAATCGGCGGGTGATGCGATGACTGCTGCCGGTGGCAACGACGACGACATGACTGCCGAGGAGTACGAGGAACTCGCCATCGCACTCGAGAACCTGATCAAAGAACTGCGCGACGAGCCGATCAAGGACTCCCGACTCGAGGGGCTGTTCGACGAGGCGACGACGAGCGACCCGCGCGTCTGGAACACGGTGACGGCGTTCATCGACGTCGAAGACGGCGAGGCGGTCGTCACCGACGAGTCGAAGTTGGCACAGGGGAAGTGGGCCCCGGAAATCGTTGCGGGCTGTGATACGATGGTGACGATTGACATCCAGCGCGGGCTGATGCCGGACGATTTCAAGTACCTCGTCGGCAAAAAGCTGAGCGAGCAGGCCGAGGAGTTCAGAGAGCAGGCGGCAGACGAAAGCGGGAGTGCGGATTCGAAGTAGCGTCGGTGTAGCACCAGTGTAGCATCGGTGTAGCGCCGGTGTAGCGTCGGTGTAGCGTCGGTGCAGCACCAGTGTAGCGCCGGTGTAGCGTCGGCGCAACGCTGGCGTCACAAGAACAAAACTGCACCCCGATCACGTGCTCGAATTCGCGACTCGAACTCAGCGATTTAGCCAGTCTTAGCCACTCAGTATGACGTTCCCGACATTTCAGTGTCACCCCAACTACAGCTTTTTCTGCGAGGCGACCGAAGCGAATCCATGCGCCTCTCCACGAAAGTACTCATCGTCGGGCTGCTCCTGATCGTGATCCCGATTCCGGTCCTTCCGCCGTTTGTCGGGGCGATCATCGGTTTCGGCGTCCTGCTGCTCGGGTTGTTCCTCCGATTTATGGACCTGTAACGGCGGTTGGAAGCGAACCGGACGTCAGGAAACGATTCGCTCGCGTTCGAAATAGCCGCCGGACTCACTTCGAGTGTCCACAGCACCACTCGACCGCCACCGCCACGACCCCACCGCGAACGGCTCGAGTGAAACGATCACGTACGAACGATCCGGCCAGGTCGCCGCCTCAACGTCCGTCTCGCTCGGTCGCGACGGCCCGTTCGGATGGGAGTGATAGAAGCCGACGATCTCCTCGCCCGTCGCCTCGAGTCGCTCGAAGCACTCGAGTTGCTCCTCGGGATCGATCCGGTAGCGCGTCCGTGGGGTGTCGGCGACGTTGGTCGCAGGGTAGGCGGAGGAGACCTGACTTCGGTCTGAGTCGAACGTGCCGCCCAGAATGCCACAGATTTCCTCGGGTGTGCCGGCGCGGGCGTGCTCGCAGAGTTGCGTTCGGATTTCGTCGGGGAGGACGAGCGTCGGGTCGTCCTCGTCGGTGGCTGCGTCGCTGGAAGGACGAGCGCCAGTATCCGACTCGCGAGTCACGACTCCACCTGCGCCGGTGCTCGATCCGTCTCGAGTACGTCGAGCGGGACGACGAACTCGTCGGCTGGCGCTGGGTCGGACGAATCACCGAACAACGCCGGCCGAATGACCGGTGCAAGCGCCTCGAGCGTGTCGACCAGTCGCGGCCCGGGGCGGTTCAGATAGTGATTGCCGTCCATCACCCAGATGCGGTCGTTCTGAACCGCAGTCAACTCGTCCCAGCCCTCGCGCTCGGTGACCTCTCTGATGTTCGCGGCCGTCTGCTCCAGTCCGAACCCACAGGGTGCCACGACGAGACACTCCGGGTCGTACTCGAGTACCGACTCCCACTCGCGCGGGCGGGAGCGCTCGCCGACGTCGGCCATGCCGTACTCGCCGCCGGCCCAGTCGATGAGTTCGGCGGTCCAGTGGCCGGCGACCATGACGGGGTCGGTCCAGTCGAAGATAGCGACTCGCGGGCACTCCTCTGGGGTGCAGTCCTGGGTGCGCTCTCGAACGCGATCGATCCGGGACTCGAGTTCGGCTCGCACCTCGGCGGCACGTTCCTCGCGACCGGCGGCGCGGCCGATGCGCTCGAGATCGGAGAGAACGTCCGCCATGCTGTGCGGGTCGGTCGTCAGCAGTTCAGGATCGGCCGGGATGGACTCGAGTGCGTTCGTGATGGCAATGTCGTTGACGGCGCAGACGTCGCACATTCCCTGCGTGATGACGAGGTCGGGGTCGAGGGCGGCGAGTGTGTCGGTGTCGATGTCGTAGACGCCGGGTGTGTTGCCGGTCTCGTCATCATCGCCGGCCGTATCACTCTCATTGTGAGTGTCCTCGACCACATCGAGCACCTGCTGGTCGATCTCGCTGCTGGAGCCGTCGGTGTCGATCCGCGAGCAAGTAATCGACGGGACCGACTCGACCCGCGGCGGCCAGTCGCACTCGTGGGAGACGCCGGCGGGCTCGAGTCCGAGCGCGACGACCAGTTCGGTCGCCGAGGGGAGCGTCGTGACGATTTGCATGGCTGGTCGTACACAGCGCGTGAGTAAAAACAGCGGCCCCGGTGAGCAGGATAGCAGTCTGTGTTCCGAGACCGTGTTCCGTTCTCGGGGACAGAGGGAATCGGACAGCAGTTAGCGTTCGTTACCGGTGTCGTACCTGTCAGTGTCGGGTTCGTCGTCTGAGCTTCCCGAGTCGTCAAACCCGTCAGATCCGTCGAAGCCATCGGACTCGCCATCGTCCGTTCCGAACTCCTCGTCCTCATCCTCGTCGAACTCGTCGAACTCCGTGCCCATGATCGAATCGTCCCTCTCGAAGTCGGCATCAGTCGTCCGATCGTCGGTGTCGAACTCGTCGCCAGTATCGGCCGCTCGGTCGTCGACATCGAACTCGTCCGTCTCGAGTTCTTCCCCGTCGGCGACGACGCTGCCGTCCCGAATCTCGATCGTGACACCGTCCTGCGGCTGTGTCTGGCCGAGCAGCGAACTCGTTGCGGACTCGACTTCCTGGTTCACCGACCACGCGAATCTGAGGACGGACTCGAGTTCGGTGCCGGCCTGGCGGGCGTGGCGGTCCGTGGAGAGTTCACCGAGGCTCACCGCACTCTCGGGGTGGAGATACTGAATGGGGTGGTCGTTCGGGACTTCGTGGAGGTCGACGTTGAACGACCAGAGGTACGGCAGCGCCTGAATCGCGTACCCCTTCGGTTTCGGTGCGCGACGACCGGCGGTGGACATGAGCGTTGCAATCGCCGTGGTCCCCGCGTCAGTGTCGTAGTAGACGCCGGGAAGGCCCGGAATGGAGAGTCGCATACCGGACCGTGGGGTTCGTTCGGGGAGAGTGTAGGCCTGGCAGTGCCAGCCCGCTTTTATACTCTTGGGAAACGCCAGCCGTGAACGAATCGGAACTCGAGTATGCCCGGTAATCGCGGTCAGGCGAACGCGTTCGAGAGCACCAGCCAGAGGATGACCATCCCGACGACGTACGGCGTTCGGTGGCCGAGCACGGCGCGGGTCGGCAAGAGCGTGCCCTTGTTGAGCCAGTTGACGGCCGTCTTGGCCATCATCACCGGTTTGAAGAGGTCACGTCGGCGAACCGGATCACAGACTGCAAGCAGATCGTCGATCCACGCACGGAACGGCTCGATACGTCCATCCTGCATCGACTCACCCTCGACATAGGCGCTCAGTTCGAGGTTCTGCTCGAACGCGACCTGTGTGAGGTTTGCCGAGCCGACGATCACGGCCGGGTTCTCGCCCTCCCGGAGGTAGAGCTTCGCGTGCAGGAAGCCGTCAGGGTACTTGTAGAGGCTGACCTGCTCGTTTTCGTCGAGGTCCCGCAGGTCGCGTGCGATCGTCGCGGAGAACTGGTCCGCGGCCGCGCCGACGACGATCACGAGTTCGTTCGTTTGTTCCCGCGAAAGGAACGCCTCGATATGGGGGCGCATCGCCCGGTAGGCGTTGTGTGTGAAGAAGCCAGTGACGAGGTAGATCGTCCCATCGCCCTCGAACAGCCGCGTTACCTGTTCCTCGACGTTCCGGTCACCCCAGCGGTTGTTAACGAGTTCGATGTCGGTCATTTTCGTTCCTCTTCGATCACTCACAGAATCGGACGAGTATCGCTATATGCTTTCCGTCATTCCCGGCGTTTCAGCACCTGTGGGAACTGTGTGCACGCAGCACGATATTCGGAGAGACAGACACCGAGTCGCGAGCGCCGGCCGACTGCTCACCCACTCACGTACCGCTCCGGAACGTACCGACGGACCCGCGCCGGCAAGAATTGAACCCCCCACCGCGCGACGCACTCGAGTCGCTTTCTGGCCACCGTATAGACGACCGACACGCCGAGCAGGGCGACAGTCAGCAGTTGCCAGCGCCACTCGAGTACCGCCGTTAACGGAACGGCGAGACCGACAGCGAGCGCGAGATCCTCGGGCGCGCCGTCGTACCGGATCCATCGTCTGGGCGGAATCCATCGACCGCGGTAGTGGTCGTAGACGGAGCGCTCGGAGCGGTTGTGCCAGGGGCGAGCACCGAGTCCGCAGGAGACGATGTCGCCGGCGTTGTGGAGGGCCGCCGCGAGGAAGAACGCGAGGGTGGCAAACGTCGCAGGCGTTGGTACAGCGAGTGCGAGCACGAGCGCGACGCCGGCCGCAACGGTGCCGTATGTCGGTAGGTGGAGGGTCTTTCGGTGTGTTGCGAGCACGTCGAAGTCGGGGGCGATACCGCCGACAACGCCCGCTACGAGTACCGCCGTAGCGTGGTCGGGCGCGAACACTGCCAGCGGGAGGGCGACGAGGAGGCCGACAAGTGCGTGCGTCGTCACCATCATCGGATCACGCTGGTAGGATGAGAACGATGATAAAGTCGCGGCCGGCACGCGAGCGGACTGGCAAGCGGACAAGGAAACCGGAAACGGCGGGCAGTCTCAGACGGCTCGTTGTCACGTTGTCGTTCTGTACCGGTGACGCTCCGGCGACTCGCGATCGCTCCGACGGGCTGGCGATCACCGGTAACACGCTACGACGAACCGTATCAGTAGCCGTCCAGTTCGTACAACTCGCCGTANCTCGCGATCGCTCCGACGGGCTGGCGATCACCGGTAACACGCTACGACGAACCGTATCAGTAGCCGTCCAGTTCGTACAACTCGCCGTACTTCGACTCGACATAGTCGAGGAAGTACTCGGCAGTGAGCGGTTCGCCCGTCGCGACCTCGATCAGTTCTTCGGTCGGATAGCGCTGGCCGTAGCGGTGGACGTGCTCGGTCTGCCACTCCCAGAGCGGCTCGAACTCGCCCTCGCGANCGATCAGTTCTTCGGTCGGATAGCGCTGGCCGTAGCGGTGGACGTGCTCGGTCTGCCACTCCCAGAGCGGCTCGAACTCGCCCTCGCGAATCAGGCCGTCTACGTCCAGATCCTCCCGGATTGCGGCATCGAGCTGGGCGGCCAGCACGCTGCCGACGGTGTAGCCCTGGAAGGCCGCGAAGCTAGCGGACCAGTGGGTATCCTGCAGACAGCCGTCGGTGTCGGTCTCGGGGACGACGCCGAGGTAGTCGTCCATTTTCTCGTTCCAGACGCGCGGGATCTCGGAAACGTCGAGGTCGCCCTCGACGAACGCCCGGTCGATCTCACACCGGAGGATGATGTGGAGGTGGTAGGTGAGTTCGTCCGCCTCGACGCGGATCAGGTTCTCCGGATAGATTCGGTTCACCGCGGCGTAGGCTTCGTCGACGGTGACGTCTTCGAGATGTGGGAAGTGCTCTTTCATCGTCGGCAGGAAGAACTCCCAGAACGGCTTCGTGCGGCCGATGTGGTTCTCCCAGAAGCGCGACTGCGACTCGTGGACACCCGAGGAGAGCGACTCGCCCAGCGGGTTGCCGTACTCTCCTTTCGGCAGACCGAGCTGGTAGGTCGCGTGGCCAAACTCGTGAATCGTCGCCATCAGTGCGTCGGTCGGATCGTGTTCCCGGAATCGGGTCGTGATCCGAGCGTCGAACTGGTTGCCGGACATGAACGGGTGTGGCGCGGTGTCGAGCCGGCCGTGCTCCTCGGGGTAGCCGAGCAGGTCCACGACCTCCTGCGAGAGCGCCATCTGGTCGTCCTCGTCGTAGGTGTGGCCCCTGAACACCGACGGCAGCTCGCGACCGTCGGTTTTGATCTCCTCGATCAGCGGCACGAGCCCCTCGCGAAGTTCCTCGAAGATTCCCTCAACCGTCTCGAGTGGCAGGTAGGGAAGCCGGTCTTCGTAGAGCACTCGGTATGGGTTCGCGTCGGGGTCGATGGCAGCCGCGCGCTCGCGGTGCAGGTCGATCAGTTCCTCGAGGTTCGGCGCGAAGTGCGCGAAGTCATCCTCGGCCTTGGCCTCCTGCCAGACCTGCTGGGTTTCGGCTTGGTGGGACGCGACGCGTTCGACCAGTTCGGCCGGCATGTCGGCAGCGCGGTCGTACTGGCGGCGAAGCTCGCGGACGACGGCGGCCTGCTCGTCGGTCAGCTCGGCGGACTCGAGTTCGCCCAGCCATGCACCGACATCGTCGTCGACGAGCAGGTCGTGGCTGAGCCCCGAGAGCGTCGAGAGCTGACCGGCTCGAGCGGG
>NZ_AOIM01000018.1 GCF_000337575.1 Natrialba hulunbeirensis JCM 10989
AGATGTGTATAAGAGACAGGAGCAAGCGCTACTAAATCCTCGGGAAGGGGCGATCGAGACGACCGGAAGCTGTAGGCGGTTAAAATAGCAGAAAACGAATCTGTGGGGCTCGAGACGGGCGGCCTCAGTAGTCGTCCAGCTCGTACAGCTCGCCGTACTTTGATTTGGCGTACTCGAGGAAGTAGTCCGCCGTGAACGCCTCGCCCGTGGCGTCCTCGATCAGGTCGGGCGTCGTGTAGCGCTTGCCGTGCTGATGGATATTCTCGCGGAGCCAGCCGTTGAGGTCGTCGAACTCGCCCTCGCGAACTTGGTCGTCGAACGCGCCTCGCGGCTCGTCGCCGCTCGGCTCTTCCGAGGCGGTCGCCTCGCCCCCAATATCGTCCTCGGCCGCAGCATAGAGCTGTGCGGCGAGCACGGAGCCAAGCGAGTACGTCGGGAAGTAGCCGAAGGAGCCGTGCGACCAGTGGATGTCCTGCAGGCAGCCCTCTGCATCCGTTTCGGGGCGGACGCCGAGGTACTCCTCGTACTTGTCGTTCCAGACCTCGGGGACATCTTCGACCGCGAGGTCGCCAGAGATCAGTTCGCGCTCGATTTCGAACCGGATCACGATGTGGAGGTGGTAGGTGAGTTCGTCCGCCTCGACGCGGATCAGGTTGTCGTCGTACACCTGGTTCGCAGCCTCGTAGGCCGCCTCGGGAGAGACGTCCGCGAGTTCGTCGAACCGCTCACGAGCGATCGGCAGGAAGTGCTCCCAGAACGGCCGCGAGCGACCGACGTGGTTCTCCCACAGGCGCGACTGGGACTCGTGAACGGTGAGGTCCCGCGACTCACCCAGCGGCGTCCCGTAGTGTTCGTCCGGCAGCCCGAGCGTGTAGTTCGCGTGGCCGAATTCGTGAATAACGGACGTGATCGAGCCGAGCAGGTCGTCCTCCTCGAATCGCGTCGTCACGCGCGCGTCGTACTGCGTCCCCGAAGAGAACGGGTGCGGTGCCGTATCGAGACGGCCGCGCGACCAGTCGTACTCGAGTGAGTCAAGCACGTCGCGGGCGAGCGCTTCCTGATCATCGTCGTCGAACGTGCCGGAGAACGCGTCGGTTTCGATGTCGGCGTCGCTCTCTTGAATCGCATCGATCAGCGGGACGAGTTCGTCGCGCAGGCGTTCGAGCACGCGCTCTGCGGTGTCGAGGTCGAGGTACGGTTCGTAGTCCGCAAAGAGGACCTCGTAGGGGTCCGCGTCGGGGTCGATGTGGTTCGCGTACTCGCGTTTGAGTTCGACGAGTTTCTCGAGTGTCGGCGCGAAGGCCTCGAAGTCGTCTTCCTCCTTGGCCTGCATCCACGTCGGATGGGCGTTCGCGGTCGTCTCGGAGATTTCCTCGACGAGTGCCTGTGGGACGCTGGTTTCGCGGTCGTAGCGCCGGCGGACCTCGCGGACGGCGGCGGCCTGCTGTCCGTCGAGGTCGCTGTTCGCGGTTTCACCGCTCCCGTCTCGAGACGATGCGGCCGTCTCGCTGTCCTCGAGTTCCTCGAGCAGGTCGCCGGTCTCGTCGGCAGTCAGTAGTTCGTGGGTGATCGACGAAAGCGTCGAGAGCTGTTTTGCCCGGGCTGGCGTACCCTCCTCGGGCATGACGACTTCCTGGTCCCATCGCAGGACACCGCCGGCGTTCGCGACGTTCGAGATGCGCTCGATGCGTGTTTCGAATTCGTCGTAGGTCGATCCCTCCCCCTCGGGTTGGGCCTGATCGGCTGACATATGAGCCGATAACGTGGGTACTGGTATCAACCTCGTGGTTCCGGAACCTGCTGTCCGAAAGTCGCGGTGGGGGAGGTCGGCACGCGTCCATTAACAACCCGCCGGTGGTCGACCGGCGGTCAGCCAGCGATCCGTTATCTATCCACCAGCGACGCAGCCACGTCTGTCAGCACCGGTACTAATCGTGAATCCGTGCTATCGAGCGGGTGAGGGGGTTCCGGACTACGATACGCGGGACCGGTGATACACGGATGGAACGTGCAAGCCGCAGGCTGTTCGCGTTCGCTGCTGTGTCACGGGTATGGTCGTCGCATCAGCCGTCGTCTTCGTCGTCAGCCTGCTCATCGGTGCACTGGGAATCTACGTCGGCGCGCGGATTATCGTCGGCGAGCGCAGTTTCGACCACGCGATCGTCACCGCGCTGTTCGGCGCGATAATATGGGCAGTCGTCGGCTATCTCGTCGGCTGGATTCCGCTCGTCGGCCCCCTCCTCGCGTTGGTCGCGTACATTGCAGTGATCAACTTCCGGTACCCTGCCGACTGGACTGCCGCCGCAATGATCGGCCTGGTCGCGTGGGTCACCGTCCTGATCGTCCTCTACGCCCTCGCCGCGCTCGGCCTCACCGGCTTCGAGGCGGTTGGCGTACCGGGCGTCTAACAGCGCTGGTCGGGGTGCGTTTGCTGGCTGTGGTCTCCTTCGTCAGAGACGCTGCTCAGCCACCCCCTCACTGCAGCCACGTCTCCGCAACACCACGATACGTCTCGTAACAGCGATCGAGTACCTCGATCGAGACGCTCTCGTCGTCGGTGTGGGCCTCCCCAGGCTCGGCTGCCCCGTAGATCACACACTCCGTTCCCGCCTCCGAAAGCCACCCCGCGTCCGTCGCGTGCGGCTTCGTCACGAGTTCCGGTGAGCCGGACTGGGCATCATCGGCAACCGACTGCACCGTCCCCGCGAACGACATGTCGTCACATCGCATCGGCGGCAGATCCTGGTCGACCATCCACTCCACACCGACGAGTTCCTCGACCTGTCCGAGATCCGCGCGCTCGCCCGGCACCGTCCGCTCGTCGACCGTAACCTCACAGCGGTCGGGGATCACGTTCATCGCCGTCCCACCCCCGATCTCGGTGACCGCGATGGTGCCCTCGAGTACCTCCCCGGCCACGTCAGCCGCGGGGAACTCGAGTGCCCGGATGCGATCGACGGCGTCGGTCGCGCGGTAGATTGCGTTCTCGCCAGCGTCGATCTCGCTGGCGTGGGCGGCGCTGCCGTGTGCCGTAATCGTGCTCCCCCGGCGGCCCTTGTGGGCGACGACGACGTCGGTCACGTCGGGGCCGGAGTAGTTGGTCGAGCCCTCGCCGACGATGGCGTACTCGGGGGAAAAGCCCTCGCTGATGGCGTGTCGCGCTCCCGTACCGCCGACTTCCTCGCCGACGAAACTCGCGAAGACGAGTTCGCCGGGGGCGTCTGTCTCACCGGACTGTGGCGAGCTACTCGAGTCGGATGCGTTGAGCTCGCTGTCGCGGAACGCGAGCATGGCTGCTGCGACGGCTCCCTTCATGTCGGCTGTGCCGCGGCCGTAGAGGCGGCCATTTCGCTCCTCAACGTGAGAGGAGCTGTCGGCCTTGAGCTGGGTGTCGTCCGGTTCGACGACGTCGTGGTGGCCGACGAGCGCGAGGGTGTCGCCGTCCGCTGTAGGTCCCTTGCGTGCGATCACGTTCCCGACTGCGTCTCGCTCGACGTCCGCGTCCGTCTCGCGGCGCAGCCACGACTCGATGAACTCGCCTGCCTCTGTCTCACCCTCGTCCGTGTGACTCGGAATCGAGACGAGTTCACGAGTCAGCGACGCAACTGTCATGGTCAGGGTGTCTACGGTTTACTGTAAGTCAGTTCCGGCGCAACCGCCGCACGAGTCGCGGTTGCGCCGGCAAATCGTTACAGGGTCCGTATCGACAGCCGAGCTGTTCAGTCCACCGGACAGCGTGGATCGACCGCCAAACCGTGTTCAAATCGCCATGCACAGCGCTCAAACAGACCGACTCGGATGACTGGCGTCGACCCCCGTCTCGATCCCACCGGTAAGCCGATCAACCGAGTCGCGGACAGTCCGAAGGCTCGCCGTCTGTTCTTCGCTCGCCGCTGCGACCGATGCAGCCGAACTCGCAACCTCGTCGGCCGACTCCGAGAGGTCGGCAAGCGTCTGTGCCGTCGATTCGACGCCGGCGACCTGTTGATCGGCGGCGGCCGCGACCTCGTCCATTCGCGCGGTCGTCGTCCGTGCCGACTCGTGGATCTCCTCGAGTGAGTCGATCGTTCGACGGACGCGGTCCGTGCCGGTATCGACGCGCTCGACCGTCTCCTCGGTGGCCTCGACTGCGGCGGCGGCGTCCTCGCGGATCGCCTCCGCGGCGCGTGCAATGTCGGCGAGATCGGCCTTCGTCTGCTGGGCGAACGTGCGGACCTCGCTGGCGATGATGCCCATGGTTTCGCTGCCGGTCTCGTTTCCGGTGGCGGCACCAGCGCCACTGTCACCCGTCGCTCGAGCGGATTCGATCTTCGCGTTCGCGGCCAGCACGGACGTTCGCTGGGTCAGATCGTCAAGTCGGTCGACGAGATCGTCGATCGCCTCGATCCGGTCGGCGAGCGCGTCCATGTCCGCCGCGACGCGATCGGTCGCGTCCTCGATCGCACCGAGTTCGTCCAGCGCCTCGTCGGCCGCATCGACGCCGTCGGCAGCGAAGCGCTCGGTTCGAGCGCTCTCAGCGCGGGCCTCGTCGGCTGCGTGTGCGATTTCGTCCGCAGCGTCGCTGACGTCGTCGAGTTCCCGGGCGGCGCTGGCGATGTGGGTTGCCTGCGTTTCAGTCTGGTCACTGATCGATTCAGCCCGCTGAGCGACCGTCTCCCCCGCGGTGTGAAGGTCAGCAAGCGGTGCCTGAACGTCAGATTCGACCTCCCGAGCGAGAGCAGCCCGTCGCTCGATTTCGTCTTCGAGCCGCTGTGCGTCGGCGTCGACATACGTGTCGACCGCAATTTGCATATCGAGATTGAGCAGGCGCAACAGCGAGAGCACGTCCAGCATGCCGTCGTCGATCGCCTCGCGAACCGTCGTTTCGAACGACTCCTCGAGTGTAGTTCGAGTCGTGTCGGTGTGTTCGCCACCACGGTCATCGCCAGTATCGCCTGACTGGGCTTCTGTCTCTGCTTCCGGTTCCACATCGTGACGTCCGAACCCGAGCGCGCTCACGACCCGACTGAGTCCTGTGCCCGGATCGTCGGCGTCGGCCTCGGCTTCGCGTTCGTCTGCCCACTCTATGATCGCATCCACGACCTGCTGCTGGACGCGCTCGTTCAGCCGCGAGAGCAGTAATTCGTAGTAGACGCCGTACTGTCCCACGTAGTGGTGCAGCGGCATGTCGAGCAGCTCGTGGAGCTTGCCGATCCGAGCGCGATTCGCGAAAAAGTCCTGGTCGTACGAACCGGTCGCCAGCGAGACAAGGTACGCCTGTTGGGTCTGTTTGAGCGCGTCAGTCCCCTTTGGTGATCGGTCGACGATTGCCTGCGTTCGGTCGTACTGCAGGACGTTGTCGTAGAAGTCGTCGGCGATCGCTTCCCGGTTGTCACGCAACAGCGGCTCGAGATCGGCGAGTCGCCGCTCGTCGGCCGAGTCGAAGCCGATGAATGCTTTCCGCCAGGCGAGTTCACCGTCGTCGAGTCCGATGCGATCGACGAGGTCGTCGACGTCGAACGTGCCGTTGAGTCCGCCGTTTCCGAACGTCTCCTCCGGTTGCATTGGTTAGGAGTCGATCGGAGGTGAATCATTGAAATTTCCGTGACTGTTCTCGCCGAACAAGAATGGGGTGTCGATTGTTACGTGTAGCCAAGCGGTCAGCAGTCTATTACCCATCGTACTGAGCAATCACCAGGCCAGAACAAACAAGCCAGACTCAACAGCCCAGATCCAGTAATCCAGACCCAACAGCCCAGAACTGACACCGTGGTCGTGCGGTGAACACCCTTATAGGCGTACGTGAACCAGTTCACGTATGAACGTCGTGCCGGATACGAGCGTGGTCATCGACGGCCGCGTCTCGGCGACGATTGACGATGGGCAGTTCGAGGGAGCGACGATTTCCGTCCCCGAAGCGGTCGTCGCAGAACTCGAGGCGCAGGCCAACGACGGCATCGAGACCGGCTGGGACGGCCTGGAAGAACTCCAGCAACTCGCCGACCGCGCCGACGAGGGCGCGATCGAACTCGAGTACGTCGGGGAGCGGCCGAACGCGATCGAGCGCGGACACGCCTCCGAAGGCGAGATCGACGCGCTGATCCGCGACATCGCGGAGGACCTCGAGGCGACCTTCCTCACGAGCGATATCGTCCAGGCCGAGGTGGCCGAGGCGAAGGGCCTCGACGTCGAGCACGTCGCTCCGGAGACCCGCGAAGTCGACGTGGGGACGCTCACCGTCGAGACGTACTTCGATGAGGCGACGATGAGCGTTCACCTGAAGACGGACACCGCCCCGATGGCAAAGCGCGGCGAACTCGGCGAGATGCGTTACGAGGAGATCGCCGACGAGCCGTTGGACGAGGCGACGATGGACGAGTACGCCCGCGAGGTCATCGACGCCGCGAAGGAGTCTTCGGAGGGCTTCATCGAACTCTCGGAGCCAGGAATGAAGATCGTCCAGTTCCGGGACTACCGGATCGCGATCGGTCGCCCGCCGTTTGCGGACGGGATCGAGATCACCGCGGTTCGGCCGATCGCCCAGACGGACATCGAGGACTACGAGAACGCCGAGGAGCTGAAAGACCGCCTTCTGGAGCGCCAGCGCGGCGTCCTCATCTCCGGTGCGCCCGGGGCCGGGAAGTCGACCTTCGCCCAGGCGGTCGCCCGGTTCATCTCGAACCACGACTACGCCGTCAAGACGATGGAGAAACCCCGCGACCTGCAGGTCGGCCCCGAGATCACCCAGTACACCGAACTCGGCGGCGAGATGGCGAAGACGGCCGACGCCCTGCTGATGGTCCGACCCGACTACACCATCTACGACGAGGTCCGCAAGACCGACGACTTCGAGGTCTTCGCGGACATGCGCCTCGCCGGTGTCGGCATGATCGGTGTCGTGCACGCGACCCGTCCGATCGACGCCCTGCAGCGCCTCGTCGGCCGCGTCGAACTCGGAATGATCCCACAGGTCGTCGACACCGTCGTCTACATCGAGGCCGGGGAGGTCAACACCGTCTACGACGTGCGCACGGAGGTCAAGGTACCCGCAGGTCTTACCGAGGAGGACCTCGCACGACCCGTCATCCAGGTCACGAACTTCGAAACCGGAGAGCCGGAGTACGAAATCTACACCTTCAACCGGCAGGTCGTCACCGTCCCCCTCAAGGAAGAAGAGGGCGGCCCCGGCAGCGAATCCGGCGTCGACCGCATCGCGAAACAGGAGATCGAACGCGAGATTCGCTCCGTCGCCCGCGGCTACGTCGACGTCCAGTTAAAGGGCCAGAACACCGCCACCGTCTACGTCGAAGACGACGACATCTCGAGTGTCATCGGGAAAGGCGGCGGCCGGATTACGGACATCGAGAACCGGCTCGGTATCGACATCGACGTGCGAACGCACGACGAGAACCCGAACTACGGCGCAGGTGCGGCCGGTACAAGCGCGAACGGCGGCGGTGGCGGTAGCAGTGGCGGCAGCGGTGGCCAGGCTGCAGGCCAGATGGTCACGCCCGAAATTACCTCCCGCCACATCGTTATCCCCGTCGACGGCAACCACGGCGAAACCGTCGAGATCCAGGCCGGCGGCGACTACCTCTTCACCGCGACGGTGAGCCGTGGCGGCGAAATTCAGGTTTCGCGCGGCAGCGCGATCGCGGACGAGTTAGAACAGGCGATCGACCGGAAGGATCCGGTTACGGTCGTGCCCTCGTAATCGTGCTGTCGTAACCGTGTCGTCGTAATCTTCAGAACGAGTTAGCCGTTGCATTTGTTTCCAACCATTCCGTGAGTTGGAACTATATGAACGACCACCATCACGGTGAAAGATTACTAGCTGTTTAAGGAGTTCGTATATATGTGAGACGATTGTCCCACCAGATAGAACGAACATGGTGAATCCAAACAATGTGTGCTGAACGCAGTGTAGACCGGACAAACGTCCACGCAGAAACAGCTGTCCCGCCCGATCCGTTCATCGCTACTCACTCCCATCTCGAAGCCGCTCGCTCCCGCATCGTCGACTCGATTCAACAGCGCGTCGCCGATGCAGGTGCCCACGGCGTCGTCGTCGCGATGAGCGGCGGCCTCGATTCGACCGTCACAGCAACGCTAGCCGTCGAGGCACTCGGTCCCGAGCGCGTCCTCGCCCTCGCACTCCCGTGTCACAAAACCGAACAGCACGACGCCCGCGACGCCCGTACAATTGCGGCAGGGCTCGGCATCGAGTTCGCCGAGATTCAACTGCGGCCGCTCCTCGAGTTGTTCGACGACACGGTGGCGAGTGTACTCGAGTGTCGGCTCGATGGAGACGGGGACGGGAGGAGAGACATGGTCGAAATCGAAGACGACGACAGTGGCAGAGACGGTGAGAGTGACAGTACCGACGACAACGTCAGCAGCGACCGACCCAACGAACGCAACTGCGAACTCGGAAACGTCGTTTCACGCCTCCGGATGAGCTGTGCCTACTACGCGGCCAATCGCGACCAGCGACTCGTTCTTGGCACGGCGAACCGCTCGGAGTTGCTACTCGGATACTTCACGAAGTACGGCGACGGAGCGGCGGACACCTATCCGATCGGTGACCTCTACAAGACCGAGGTACGGGCGCTCGCACAACGAATCGGCATTCCGCGGCGCATCATCTCCAAGTCACCGACGGCCGGATTCTCGGCTGACCAGACCGATGCCAACGAACTCGGTGCTCCCTACGAGACGATCGATCCACTGCTATTCCGGCTGGTCGAGCAAGAGCAATCAGTCGCCGACGCTGCTGCCGATCTCGACCTCGACTGGAAAACGGCACGAACGATTGCGTGGCTGTGTGCTGAAACCGAGCACAAGCGCCGTCGACCGCCGACGCCGGACGTCAGCCAATTCAGGCGTGTCAATATTGACACAGACTGACTGGTGACCGCTGCCGATCAGTCACTGTTCTGCTTCGTACCGGTACAGATTCGGATTTCGCCACCAGAACAGCCCCCACGAGAGCATGAAGCCCGCACCCATCGCGATGATGTCCTGCAGGATCTGCCAGAGGCCAAATCCGACGATTGCGACCAACGCGAGCGCCGAGCCGAGTGCAGCACCGACGATCACGAACAGCACGTCACCGATGATGTGCTCGCGCGGCTGCTCCCAGTAGTGCTGTCGGTCCTCGTCGTACCAGACGCCGACGTAGATCAACACCGGCGACATCGCCGTGATAATCGTGACGACCTGAAAGTCCGGCCCCAACCCTGCCGGCCCGAGGACCGTGAAGTTGAGCAAATTCGCGATCATTGCCGTCGCGAACAGTCCGACCAACAGCCAGCCCCACCGCGGTAACGCCTCCTTGTCCATATCTGGGGAGCGTCACTGTATCAAAATAATCCTGCCGTTCTTGGTGTCATCGCCGAGTCGGACAACAAGAAAGAGAGTGACAGCAGGGGGTTATTCTGCGCAGCAGGCGTCTTTCTTCGGGGCCTCCTCCACACCGCTTCCATCCGCCGCTACTGGTTCTTCCAGCCGATACAAACTCTGGCGCGCATCAGCAAAGTAGATGTCTTCGTCGACGATTCCGATCTCCTCGAGACGCTCGAGTGCGTACCGAACCGTCCGCGCAGAGAGCATCGACTCCTCGACGATCTGCTTCTGGGTGAGCGGCCCGTCGTACTCGAGAACCTTGAAAACGAGTTTGGCGCTCGGAGGCAAGTCTTCGATCTCCTCCCCGTCGGTCTCTACCATGTTACGAATCGAAAGCGTGCAGCAGTATAAAAGTTGAGCCTTTCACCGACAAACTCACAGAAAATTCCAGGTGTAGTCCTGAGTAAAATGAGAGTATTACGCCTATAAGTACCATTAGTTACGATTGACCAGTTGGTCAGAACAGCAGATGTCACTATGATTGGTGTAGGATGAAACAAAAAGAAGGGAAACACTAGCTGATACGCACCACTCATGGTTGTTGAATCTACACAGGACCATATACACTATGATTTAAGTATTGGTAATAAATAGAGTCAGTAAATGAAAGATGTGGTGACCCAACCGTCATCATCACAAAGTGGGGATCGGGGAGCAGCTCCATTAATTGGAGTTATCCTGCTCTTTGCGATGGTATTCATGGGAGCGGCACTCGTCTTTGCCGTTGGGTCTGGTGCTCTGGATGCGCTCACAGCACAGACGCATGCGGAAAAGACAGAACAGGAACTCAAGCAATTTGATAGTGACTTGGCGTCCGTCGGCTGGCAAAACGACACAACGGAAACCGTCTTCCTTGGAGATGGGACACAGAATAAGTTAGTAACAGACGGTTCACTGACTGTCAACGTCTCTGATGGGTACAATAGCAACGAGGAGAGGATTCCACTAGAAACAATTGTCACGACGGACGAAAGTGGAAATGAGTACGCATACCAAGCAGGCGGCATCTGGCGATCCGACAGTGAGTACGCGACGGCCGTTTCGAACCCTAACATTAGGTACTATACTGAACTTTCGGATGGTGAGCAGGTTGGTCGACTTGATCTCTCGCCAACAACGATTCAAGGGTCCGTCGGGTCCGGCGAACACACTGTACAGTCTGGACAGTTACAAGAATTCGACCTACTTGGTGACGAGCTAGAGTATGTGAACTACGTTACCGTTGAAGTTTCAGAGACAAACTATCACAATGGCTGGTACGACTTTCTGAAAGAAGAGTTCGAAGCGACCGACGAAGACAACGTTTCTGGGCTGGACTGCAATCCAGCGACAGAGGTAACGACGAACATTATCTGTCACAACGAAGACGAACAAACGGTTACTGTCGTTGCTGGTGTTGATGGTGAAACGCCACTAGCAAATCTCGTCGATGTCGAACCGACCGTGTACGGTGGATTATATATCGAGGGGGACGAGAACGACTTCGGATCAGCACTCGAAGTGACTGCCTACGATAATCAGACTGTTGGTGATAGAGAAACGAACGATATCTTCCTCGCCAATTACAACGAGTATGATTTGAAAAACAATGCACCAGGGGCACCAAACGAGAATAACAATGCACGAAACACAGTTATTGACGGAATCCCCGTCGTAAATGGCGAACTCGGCTCACAGGGGAACCCAGTGATTACACAGATTGGGTATGGTGTCTCCGTCGATGGAAAAGAAATTGAGAATAACGATGGAGATACGATCTACCAGTTAGATCCGCAAGAGGGAGGTGAACCACGTGCACTTGCAGCAGAGCTTTCTGAGCCGTACGACAGCATCGATGAGATCGACACTGAAGTCGATAACCTGCTCACCAACTACCTGAACGAAAAACCAGCTCCAGGAAGTGATGTTTCGAGTGGACTCTACAGCGACATCTCATCATCCCATATTGATCAACTCGACTCAAGCAACGGCGACGTTCATATCGGTGTCGAAAACGATCTGACGCTCACTGACGCCACGGTCGAAGGAGATAATCAAACAAGTTTCTACGTCGATGGCGACATCACTGTTTCCGAGGTAAACATCGATCCCGACGACCGTGCTAATTCGCTGTGGATATACGGGACGAGTGACTCGACGATTGAAATTGATGGCGACTTCCAGGGCGTGATCTATGCACCTGGCGCAGATATCAAAACTAACGACGGCGTAGCAATCGATGGTGCGGTTGTCGCTGGAGACGATGTCGGGATTGGCGATAATGTACATGTCAATTTCGATCGGACGCTACGAACAGATACGCCGTTCACGGATGGTGACGAGGATCTATTCTTCGAATATGTCGAATCCAGGCCGCCAATTGACGCGACGTTCATACTCGACAGTTCTGGTTCGATGGGACCACATAACATCTATGGGAGTGTGTACGATCCAATCACCGAAACTGAAATCAGTGGCTCTGATTGGGAGACAATTCCAGTTGACGAACCGTTCCGAAATACGCACAGTGAACTAGGCGGGTTAATACGCCACGATATAGAAGTTAGAAACACAACAGTCGGTGAAACATCGATATTAGAATATCGGGAAGATTATGCTGATCCGAGTGAGTGGGATGAGGTCCGAGTCATTGATGAAACATGCTTTGCTGGATCCTGTACTAATCAGGCCGATCTTGGTCTTTATCAACATCCAGGAAACGATCCGAGTGATCAACGAGTTGCCGCAACGAGACACTTTCTCGACTTGATGAACGAATCAGAAGGTGACCGAGCAGGTGTTTACGAGTTCGACAGCAATGGGAGAACCCTCCATCATTTGACTGGTGATCTAGAAGGAGTCAAAGATAGTGTCGCTGGGAATGGGTACGCCGGAACGAATATGGGTGCCGGTCTGCGAGAAGCGCTCGATGACTACGAAACGCACGGTGAAGAAGGGCAAGAGCGTATTGCAATTCTTCTTAGTGACGGGGAAAACAGTGATAGTAGCGGGGATGCTCTCATGTGGGATCAGGTAGAGCGGGCAAACGAAAACAATGTTACACTCTATACTGTTGGTCTCGATGGCCTCGAACACGACCCAATCCCCGAGGACAAACTGATAGAGTGGGCAGAAGCAACTGGTGGAGAGTTCCACGGTGTTGATGACTCTGACGACCTCTATGATCTCTTCGAGATGATCGCAAGAGAAGAGATTGAAGTCGATGCAGAAGTCCAGGTCGAGATTTCGGTCACTCACGAACGAGAGACGACAAGTGGCTATGCGGTCAACATTGCTGAACGGACAGTCGAACTCGAGTCGTAGACAGATAGAAAACAACACTCAGGGTTCTATTTGTGCAATAGAGAATGCGAACACCTTTTCACCACCGACGATAGAGTCACAGACATGTCGACCGAATCGATTAGCGACCGGCGCGAGCACATTCGCTCGATCAGCGTCACCGCGCTGGCCGCGCTGCTCGGCGTCGGGACGGCGCTCGCCTCCATGGCGCTCACCGGTGATGTCTCACCGGGTGAGGCCGCAGGCGATACGCGAGCGCTCTTGCTCGTCCTCACCGCGATCGTCGCACAGATCGTGCTCTTCGACGCCACGAGCATCTACAGCGACGACGAGTTCGGGATCAAACACTACCTGTTCATCACGTTCATGACCTTCTCTATGTGGTTCGTGACGTGGGGAATCCTGCTCACCGCGGAGCTCAACGCATAACCATGGCGGATGACAGCATCGCCGTCGTAGATCTGGATCGGTGCCAGCCCGACCGCTGTAGCTACGAGTGCAAGAACTACTGTCCACCGAATCGAACCGGCAAGGAGTGCATCACGCTCCGGGGCGAAGAAACCCCAGAGGGACAGCCCGAGCAGGTTCGCATCTCCGAAGAGATCTGTCTTGGCGAAACGTGCGGTATCTGCGTCGAGAAGTGCCCCTTCGACGCGATCGAGATCATCAACCTGCCACAAGAACTGCAGGAAGAACCCGCCCACCGCTACGGCGAGAACGCCTTCTCCCTGTACGGTCTCCCGGCCCCACAGGAGGGGAACGTCACCGGTATTCTCGGGCCGAACGGGATCGGGAAGACCACCGCCGTTCGCATTCTGGCCGGTGAACTCGAGCCCAACCTCGGCCGCTACGACGAGTCGCCAGACTGGGACGACGTACTCGAGGCCTACCGCGGCACAGAGCTCCAGGACTACATCGCAGACGTACGCGACGGCGACATTACCATTGCTCGAAAGCCACAGTACGTCGATCAGATTCCGAAACAGTTCGACGGCAACACCCGCCAACTGTTGGAGCAGACGGACGAACGCGACGCCCTCGACTCGCTCGTCGAGCGGCTGTCGATCGGCCCCGTCATGGACCAGGCGATCGAGGATCTCTCCGGCGGCGAACTCCAGCGTGTTGCGCTCGCAGCGACGCTGGCACGGGATACGGACTTCTACTTCCTGGACGAAATTACGCCGTACCTGGACATCGGACAGCGCGTTACCGCAGCGCGGCTGATCCGCGAACTCGCCGAGGACGAAGGCAAGTCGATGCTCGTCGTCGAGCACGACCTCGCGATCCTCGACCTGCTCGCGGACACGCTGCACGTCGCCTACGGTGAACCCGGTGCCTACGGTGTGATTACCTCGCCGAAGTCGGTCCGCAACGGGATCAACGAGTACCTCTCGGGCTACCTCGACAACGAGAACATGCGGATCCGCCAGAACCCGATCGAGTTCGAGGAGCACGCCCCACGAACCGCGACCCACGGCGACGTGCTCGTCGACTATCCGGACCTCTCAAAGAGCTACGGCGATGGCGAGTTCAGCCTCGAAGTCGAAGGTGGCGAGATCCACCGCAACGAAGTCCTTGGCATCGTCGGTCCGAACGGGATCGGGAAGTCGACGTTTGCGAAGTTGCTGACGGGGAACCTCGAGACGGACGAGGGAGACGCTGATCTCGATCTCGACATCTCCTACAAGCCACAGTACGTGACGATCGACCAGCACATGCGGGTCGACGCGTTCCTCTCGTCGATTACGGATCAGTTCGGCTCCTCGTACTGGAACACCGAGATCGCACAGCCGCTCCAACTCGAGCGGATCATGGAGCAGAACCTCTCCGATCTCTCGGGCGGTGAGCGCCAGCGGGTCGCCATCGCGGCCTGCCTCTCTGACTCGGCGGACCTCTACCTGCTCGACGAGCCGTCGGCACACCTGGACGTCGAACAGCGCGTGCAGGCGACCAGCGCGATCCGCCGCTACGCCGAACAGCAGGATGCGACCGTGATGGTCATCGACCACGACATCTACATGATCGACCTGCTCGCGGACCGACTGATGGTCTTCGACGGCGAACCCGCGATGCACGGTCACGCCGGCCAACCACAGGCGATGCGCGACGGCATGAACGAGTTCCTCGCAAACCTCGAGGTCACGTTCCGCCGCGACGAGCGTACGTCGCGTCCGCGGATCAACAAGCCGGAGTCACAGCTAGACCGCGAGCAAAAGCGCGAAGGCGAGTACTACTACTCGCCCTGAGAACGTTCTCCGCGTCTTCGCGTATTCGAGTCTCCGCATCTCCGCGTCCTCGAGTTTTCGATTTTGGATTTTCGACGACCCCCCGTTGCTCCCGTTCACTACACGAGCGTACGGACCGATCAGAGGTTCGTAACGTCCCGGTCGAGGACCACGACAATTCCAGCTAACACTAACAACACACCCAGCAACGCGTAAGCGAGGACCGCACTCGAGACGACCAGCGTTCCGGTCGCCCCGAAGACCGCGCCGGCGGCGGCGACGAGCGTCCCGAAGAGAATCAGTCCGGTGCCGACGAGTTCGGTCGTCACGCCGTCGTCCTCGGTCTCTGGTGCTGCATCGGGGCGCTCGAGTGGGTCCACCAGTCGCCACTCGGGTTCGTCGGCGCGTTCGAGTCGGTACCGGCCGCGGGAGAGCGAGGAGAGGACGGCGTCGCTTGCGGCGTGGACGGTGGACGTCCACCAGTCGTCAGTAGTTGTCGCAGTGCTAGTGCCGGCCTCGGTGTCTGCGGCTGGCAGGTCGGTTCGAGCGAGATAGACCGGTTCGCCGATCGCGTGATCGATCGACGCGGCGTCGTAGCCGACGTCTTCGATGAGTCGGGCGAACAGAAAGTCCTCGGACCACGGGATCGGCTTCTCGAGTTCGAACGCGATGACCTCGCCGTGGGGGAGCGAGACGGTGAGTTCGACCGTCGTCTCGTCGAGTGCGATCACGTCGGCGATTCGTCCCTCGACGTATCCCTCGGGAGTTGTCATCACGTCGATTCGGCCGAGTTCGTCGGCAAGCGGACCTTCCTGGGGATGGTGAGCGGCGTTCGACCGATTGGCATCGCCAACCGCACTGTCTGGCGATCCATCGCGGCGAGTGTCGCTGGCACGGCCGTCGGGATCTGGGCGGTCAGTGCGAGCCGTCCGGTCGGGACGGCCGCGGCGATCACGCGACTCGGTGGCCCCGCGCGTCACTTCGATCTCGACCTCGCCGCCGGACGCCTCACCGCCAGACTCGTCGCCGTTCGTGCCGGATGGACTCGCGTTCGAGTTGGGAGGAGTGGGAGTGTCAGCGTCGGCACTCGAGTCGGAGTCCGAATCTGCGTCGGTGGGAGAGTGGTCGTCTGTCACGAGTGGAGTCTGGGGTATCGTTGGAAGTGCGTTCTGGGTGAATACGAGTACCCTATCGAACTGCCGGTGTCGGTATCGACATCGACACTGTCGAAATTGGGTAGTCAGTCACCCGTACGGGATCGAGCGGTGTAAGTCGTTTGCCAGTATCGTGTCTGTGTGTCTGTGTGTATGTGTGTGTCCAGTGCACAGGGCAATCAATCATCCATCGAATCCGAACGTTCCAGACCGGTAGTCGATATCTTACGTCACAACATCACAACATCACAGCGGCGTCGCCCGAACCACCGCGAACAGGCCGTCACCGTGGCCCTCGCGAACATCGATGTCCGCCGACTCGAGTTCGGACGGATCCTCGAAAATCGTCTGGACGCGCGCCTCAACGTCGAAGCCGGCCGACTCGAGGAAGGCAGACGCCTCGTCTGCGGTCAGAAACTCCGCGTCGGCGTAGAACGGACTCTCGTCCTTGTGTTCCTGATAGACCTCACCAACCGGGCTTGCCCGGTCGAGGAACGCGACGACGAGCGTCCCATCCTGTTCGAGGACGCGACGGGCTTCGGTAAGCGCAGTGGTTGGCTCGTCGACGAACGACAGCACGGTGACGAACTGGACGTACTCGAGTCCCCCGTCATCGAACGGAAGCGATTCAGCGACACCGCGAACGGGAGTGACGCCGCGCTCGCGTGCTCGGTCGAGCGGGGCGCTTGCGGGGTCGACTCCGAGGGAGACGTCGAGCGGGCCGGCGAACCGGCCCGTGCCGACGCCGATCTCGAGTGCCCGGTCGGGAACGGGAGCGGGACAGACGGACTCGAGTGCCGCCTGCTCAGCGCGATAGGCGCCGTCGTTTGTGTCGAACCAGTCGTCGTACGTGTCGGTATGTGTCTCAAAGGGGGAGGGTGTCATAGTGATGAGACGGGATGAGCCGGCAGGATTCGGGAATCAACCAATCAGTCGCTGACAGCTGCCACAGAGGTTCTCCTCTTTGATGTCGACTTCGCGAACGGTTGGCGAGAAGTTCATCACGCAGCGGTTGTTGTCGCAGTGTTCGAGGCCGTAGGTGTGACCGATCTCGTGGACGATTTCCTTACGGACGCGATTCTCGAAGATTTCGCTGGCACTCTTGTTCGAGAAGCCGCCGTCGCTCGAGGTCTGCAGGCGGTAGGTCGAGACGACGCTGCCGCTGCCGTCTAGATAGGCGAGACCGAAGACGTAGTTTCGGCGACGGTAGAAGAGGTCGTGTGGTGTGATAGCAATATTCTTTGCACCGCGGCCGACGCGCTCTGCGAGCTGGATGAACGCTTCGGCGGAGTACTGATCGCGTCCGGAGTCGTACGCGCCGTTTGGCACCGGCTGGGAGTCAGTCACGGAGACGTCGCAGTCGTAGACTGACCGCAACGCGGAGGATGCCGCCCGTTTGACTGCCGCGGGGACGTTGCCGACCGGCACGATGTCGACGAGCATGACAAACGCTATGGTCGCTTTGCTCATAAACATCCCGCCATGGGCCACATTCGGCGAAATCAAACCACACTGACAGCGATTCTCGCGGCATACGACCGGCTCGTCGAGGTGGGGATCGGCCGTCGGACGGACGTTGCCGCGGCGCTCGCCGAGCGTGGCTGTACCGTGACGGCGACGGATATCTACGACCGGGACGTTCCAGAGGGAGTTAGATTCGTTCACGACGATATCGTCGATCCAGATCCGTCGATCTACGCCGACGCGGACGCGATCTACGCCCGGAACCTGCCGCCCGAACTTCACAGACCCGCCCGCGACGTAGCCCGAGAAGCGGGGGCAGACCTGCTCTTTACGACGCTCGGCGGCGACCAGCCCGCGATTCCGGTCGAGCGCCGAACGATCGAGACGGGAACGCTGTACGTGAGCCAGCGATCCGGTTCGGGTCGAGACGCATGAATTAACATCAATGGAACTGTTCCGTCAGGACGACCCGTGCTCCCCGACCCACTGCTCTCCGCCCTTCTGCTGGTGTTCATCACCGCCATCATCACCGCAGTGATCGCTGGCCTCGGGACGGTCCTCTGGGTCGTCCTCCAGATCGCGGCCGCCCCCGGCGTCGTCGTTCACGAGTTCGCACACGCGATTGCCTGCCGGCTCACCGGTGTACGGATTCACGAGGTCGTCTACTTTCGCTTCGGGGACCCGGCCGGTTACGTCCGCCACGAGCAGCCCAAACGGTATCTCAACGCCTTCGTCATCGGCGTCGCACCGTTTCTGGTCAACACCGTCGTCGCGTTCGGCGCGCTGCTCGTGTTCGCGGACCTCGTGACGACAACTGGAATCGTCACCCCGTCCAGCGGCGTGCTCCCTGCCGTCGATCCGGGGGCCGCATCGCGCGAACTCCTCGCCGGCGCGGTCGCGCTGGGCTGGCTCGGACTCGTGATCGGCGTCCACGCCTTTCCGAGCACCGGCGACGCGAACGCACTCTGGGCACAGACACGCGCCAGGTGGCGTCGCTCACCGCTCGTCCTGCTCGGAATCCCGTTCGTTCTCGTGGTCTACGTCGTGAGCCTGCTCTCGTGGCTGTGGGCGGACGTGCTCTACGCGATCGGGCTGTTGCTGCTCGCGTTCGCGGTCGTGGGTTCGCCGCTCGTGTGATGGCGGTGGCCGTACGG
>NZ_AOIM01000019.1 GCF_000337575.1 Natrialba hulunbeirensis JCM 10989
ATCAGAGATGTGTATAAGAGACAGGTCTACGACCCCACGATCCGCAAGGACGACATTCAGCAGTTCAAGGACGCCGGCGGCTTCAACAACGACTGGGAGCTAACCTACGCGGCCGCACTCTACGTGCTCGCGACCGGCGAGGGCTACGACGCGTCGCTCGAAGCGTTCACCGACGAAATCGCTGCTGCGGGTGGCGGACTCGAGGCCGCCGAAAGCGCCGTCCGCGACGGCATCGGCGCACAGGCGACGAAACGCGTCACCGACCGCTGGAATCGCGAGCGCCTCCGCGACATCTTCCAGCAGCTCTACCTCGGCGACGAACTCTATCAGGCACTCGAGGGCGGCGAGCCTGACGACGACCTGCGTCAGGAAGGGTTCATCCACGACGAACCCGTGATCCTCGACGAGGAGACGCGGAACTGGCTGCTCGACGAGGCAGGCGTTTCGGTCGGCGTCCTGACCGGTCGACCCGAGGCAGAGGCCGAAATCGCGCTCGACCGCGTCGGCCTCGCGGGCGACATTCCGGTCGAACACCGGTTTACGATGGACGACTGGGACGAGGGCAAGCCACACCCGCACGCGCTGACGACGCTGGCCGAGCGCTTCGACGCCGACAGCGTCGTCTTCGTCGGCGACACGCTGGACGACGTGCGAACGGCGACGAACGCGAGTGAGGCGGATCCGAGCCGTGCGTACTACGGCATCGGCGTCCTGACCGGTGGCCTCACCGGCGCAGAAGGTCGACAGAAGTACGATAACGAAAACGCAGCGGCGGTACTCGAATCGATCAACGACCTCCCTGCGTTGCTCACGGACGAGTAAGTCGGCGGAAACCGGCAGGTTCGCACGCCCGTTTTTTGCCACCGCTCGGTGTAGCGTGGTCCCATGACCGCACCCGACCCCTCGTTTTCCTGTGACCCCACCCTGCCCGGCGAGCCGACTCCCGTCTGGCTCGCGGAACCGGCCGACGCGGCACTCGATAGGCCAACGGGTGATGCAACTGGCGACTCAGCAGGTGAATCAGTCGGCGAACCTGCCCCCGCGCTCACAACAGATCGAACTGTCGACGTCTGCATCGTCGGCGCTGGCATCGCCGGCCTCTCGACTGCACTCGAGTTGCGCGAGCGCGGGAAGACGGTTGCAGTCCTCGAGCGTGACCGGATTGCAGCGGGTATCACGGGCAAGTCGACGGCGAAGTTGACCAGCCAGCACGGAGCGATCTACGACTACCTGCGACGGGAGTTCGGCCGGCGAGAGACGAAGCAGTACGCGACTGTACAGGAGGAGGCAATCGACGCGGTCGAGCGCCGGATTGAGGAGTTCGGAATCGATTGTGGCTTCGAGCGCCAGCCCTCGTACCTCTACGGAAACGATCGAGATACGATCGAACGCGAGACCGACGCCGCCGAGTTGGCGGGATTGCCGGCGACGTTCGTGACCTCGGTGCCGCCGTTCGAGCGGGCCCAGGCGGCCGTCCGGTTTGACGACCAGGCATGGTTCCACCCACGGCAGTACCTTCTCGGAATCGCGGACGTACTGGGGGACGACGACGGCGCGACCGTCTACGAAGGTACTCGCGTGACGGGCGTCGAGTCCGGCACGCCGTGTCGCGTACAGACCGAGTCAGCGACGGTGACCGCCGAGCAGGTCGTCCTCGCGACCGGCTTTCCAATTCTCGACCGGGCGGGCTACTTCGCGCGGATGCACCCGAAACGATCGTACGTGCTCGCGCTCCGCCTCGACGGCGAACCACCCGAGGGGATGTACTACCGGACGGGCGACAACTACCGCTCTGTTCGGACGTATCGCGGCGCTGGGGGTGGGGATGACGGGAACAATGAGGGAGAGAACGACGACAGCGATAGCAGGGGCGACGGAAGCAGCGGAGACCTCCTCCTCGTCGGCGGCGAAAACCACAAAACCGGCCAGGGCGGCTCGACGGTCGAGCGCTATCGCACGCTACTCGAGTGGGCCCGCGAGCGATTCCCCGTCGAATCGGTCGCCTACCGGTGGTCGAATCAGGACTACAAACCGGTCGACAAGGTGCCGTTCGTCGGCCGCGTCGGCGCGGGGGCGCAGAACGTGTACGTCGCCACCGGCTTTCGCGGCTGGGGAATGACGAACGGTGTTGCCGCCGGCCAGTTGCTGGCCGCACTCATCGACGGCCGCAAGCCGCCCGAACGGAAGTTGTTCGATCCGATGCGGGTCACCCCGAAGGCGTCGGCGGGCAAGACGATCACCGAGAACGTCGACACCGTAAGCGAGTTCGCGACCGACTGGCTCCGTGCGATGCTCACGCCCGAACTGCGCTCGCTCGACCCTGGCGAGGGGACCGTGATCCGCAGCGGGGGGAAACCAGTGGCGTGTGCGCGGGATGCCGACGGCGACCTGCACGCGACCTCGGCCGTCTGCACCCACATGTACTGTCTCGTCGAGTGGAACGACGCCGAGTGTAGCTGGGACTGCCCCTGCCACGGTTCGCGGTTCGCGCCGGATGGGGAGGTGCTTCAGGGGCCGGCGAACGAGGGGCTCTCGAGTGCAAGCGTCGACAGTGGTGTCGGTACAGGTGGTAGCGCAGGCACCGAAACAGGTGTGAACATCGACATCGACAGCGGTGGAGTGGGTGGCGAAGGCAGGAGCGAGGGGAGGGACGGAGATGAGGGAGGGGATTGAGGAGAAGGCGACGGCAGCGAACACGAAACTCTGTTGAAATCAGTGACCGGGGACAGGAGTCGAGAGATGTGCTGAATACAGAGAATAACCTCATCACGGAGTCTGTCTGGCTGTACAGGTGAAAAGGCACTAATTCACCCGGAGAGAGATGTTCGCATGAACCGATCCAAACAGTTTGGTGTCGGGTCGGTAATAATAGCACTCTCAGCCCTCCTCACCGGTGGCACGACGCTTGTTGGAGGGCAAGATGGTGCTAGTGAGGTGTTCGGACTGGCTGGTATTGTCGTCGGTATTTCATTACTCGTGATTGGAGTCGGAATGTACCGCGAATGGGAGGGGTTCTCGGTAGTTCAATAGATGCCGTATTCACACTCTGTATGCAGCACCAGTTCAGCAGACTATCGTTTTCCGGTAGTTCAAGGCTACTGCATGCAGAGGATGGATGCATCACGACAGCCACATTTATTTCACTAGTCCTAATTGAATAGTATCCCCCACTACACGTCTTTGTTGTACACTCTTTTAGTGTGTCAAACGTACAGATAGATATGCTCTGGACGATAATCGCCGGATTTCTGATTGTCGTGATTGGAACGTATATCGGCGCAAAGATGGCATTTCGGTCGTTCTTCGGTCGGGACTTCATAGACCCCGAGACGGGTGAATTCACCCTACCTGAGTCAGCTTTTGACGATTCAGTGGAAGAAGCAGATCGGTAAGTAACGGTTCTACACTGACGATCACTCCTCTTCGAAGACCGGCTCTCAGATCGTGCCATATTCGTGCTCTGTATTCAGCACACACGTTGGAGCAGTATCTGTGGATCTCAACAGAGTCGAACTCGAGTACCACCTGCTCCCAACGATGGAAAAGACGCACAGTTTTTACCGTCAGAGAAACATCAAACCAGAAGATTGTTTGGCACCCACCATGCTGGGGAGAGTATGGATCGGACTGACGTGTTCCTCGCGCTCATCACCTTCCTACTGGCGGCACTCGTCTACGAGGTCAGCGGCCCGAATACGCCGGGTATCATCGCTGTCCCCGTGTTGTTACTCCTCTACTCGATTCCGATCTACCTCGGCGCTGCCTTCGTGTCCAAACTGGCTGCAGCAGGGAGCCCGGTCGCGGACCAGACAGAGCGTGCAAACCAGACGAGCAATCGGGACGATTAACGGCTCAGTGGGTCCGGGCTACGCTGGAGTCCCGGATACTCCGCAATGATCCCATCCACACCCGCCGCCGCGAGCTGGTCGTACTGCACCCAGGTCTCGACCGTCCAGACGTTGACCGCGCGTCCCTCCTCGTGGGCAGTCTCTACGATGTCGACAGCCGGCTCCGCGGAACCCAACCCTGCGTACTCAGTCCCAGCGAGAGGGATACCGGCAATCGCGTTTCGTGGCGGGTGAATCGCCTCGCAGTCGTACCGCCGTGCGAGTTCGATCCCGGACTCGAGTGCATCCCAGACGAGAACGGCAGTATCGTACTCGGGGCCAACCTCGCGAGCCGCGGCGAGTGCGCCCTCGCAAAACGACGAAAAGAGGATGTCGCCGCCGAACGCGTCGCAGTCGGCGACGACGCGCTCGACGAACGGCGTCCACAGCGCACGCCGTTCCGCTCGCTCGTCCGGCCCCAACGACTCGGCGAAGCGCAGGTCGTTCGCCCCGCAGTGTTTCAGTTCGACGTTGACCCCGACGCTGTCGGGAACAGCTGCGAGAACGTCGGCGAGCGTCGGCACTGGCTCGTCGGTTCCGAGCACGCTGGCAGTCTGGATTGCCTCGAGATCGGCCTCCCAGACGAATCCCTCGGCGTCGGTGAGCAGACGGCCAGCACGCGAGCGAGACGGGTCGCCCTCGAGTCGCCTGTCGTGGATGACGACCGGTGTGCCGCAGGCGGCGGGCTGGACGTCGAGTTCGATCATCGCGGTGTCCTCGCGGGATGCAGCGGCGACGGCCGCACCGACTGTGTTCTCGGGTGCGACGCCGGCATAACCGCGATGGGCGATGAGTGCGGGATCGGACATGTACTCGAGTCGACGCACGTGGTGGAGTGTCTTGGGGGCTACGACGGCTGGTTCAGTTCGGGGCTGCGAAGCGAGAGGGTTGTGGAGGTCGAACGGCGGCGCGCACCGCGGACACGTTGAACACCCTGGCCGTCGAACGACAGTCCATGGCCGACAGCACGCTCGACGATGTCAGACGAGCACTCGATCGCGCGACCGAACTCGAGGAGGACGAGGCGTTGTCCGTCCTTCGAACCGCCCGCGAGGATCTCGATGCGCTCGGAAACGACGCGGACGTCGACGAGGAACGGCGACGGGAACTCGTGGATCGCGTCGATCAGCGCATCCGCGAGGTCGAGAACCGGGACGACTACGACAGCGGCCTCGGCGCGGCGATGAATCCGGACGAAGACGAGGCACCGTAATAGTCGTCAAGCCGACGGCAGCGGCCGGGATGCGAGAAAGTAGTAGCGTCCACCTACAGCACTGTAGCCGTACATGCTGTACCGTTCTGATATCGGCGAACGGTTGCACGAGAGATAATCGACACCTAATACGCCATTGTGACCGCAAACGGTCGGGGTCCTTTTATCACGCTCTCGGTGACCGCTCGACTATGACGAAGCCATCCCGACGCCGACTGCTTCAGGGACTCACAGCGGGGGGAATCACGCTCGGCGCAGTGCAGTGGAGCGACAGGACGGCGCGCGCGCGTCGGCAAACAACGAACACGAACGCGAATACGGACACACACACGGACACCGAGGGCTCGCTCTCGGTCTCGATCATCGAGACGAACGCGCCCGTACCCGCCGGCGAGTACCTGCGGGTTGAGACAGCACTCACGAATACTGGTTCGACGGACATCCGAACCGAGGTCACACTGGTCGTCGGGTTCGGTGAGACGGAGGTAACACGCCGCGGAATGACGATTGGCGCTGGCGAGACGGAGACGATTCGGCAGGGGTTCTATACCTACCCCGTCCCGCAGGACGACGAGTTCCCCGTGCGTGTCGAAACGCCACACGGCGTCGCCGAGCAGACGGTCACCGTCACCGCAGCCGAGGCGTTGCCGAGCGCCCGTCCCGACAGCGAACTCGCCGTGCAGCCGGGCACCGAGGTGCTGTTCGAGGCCGAAGCGCTCGACCCGGACGAGTCCCAGACGACGATCTGGTGGGTCGACGGCGAGAGCGTGACCAGCGGCGTCGGCGGGGCCTGGGAGTGGCAGTACTACGAAGAGATCGGCGCAGACTTCTGGTGGCACGAGTTCGAAGACCCCGGGAGCCACGAGGTGACCGCGGCCGTCATTCCGGACGATGGACCAACCGGACCCGGGGAGACGGCCGAAGAAACCTATGCTGCCCGCTGGGAGGTCGAGGTAACCGACGACGGCGCGGCATCGCCGTCCGTTGAGGGCGTGCGGCCGACCGAACGCGTCGTCTCGATCCAGGAGGGAGACCAGGTCGAGTTCGAACTCGAGGCGACCGATCCGGACGGCGGACTCGACCGCGTCGTCTGGTGGCTCACCCAGGCAGACCGTATCCTCGGCGTGACCGAACTCGAGGGCGACGCTGACACGGCGGTCCTCTCGATGGACGGTGGCTGTCACACCTGTCACGTCGTGCCGTGGGTGATCTGCGACGACGGCACCGCTACCACACTGAGTTCGCGGTGGGAGATTGACGCAGTCGGGGATGAGGACGACGAGGACGAGAGTGGGGATGACGACGGAACGGGCACCGACCAACTCGGCCTCTCGATCCAGGGAACGAACTCACCCGTCGACGCCGGAGAGTTCCTCGAGGTGACCGCGACCGTGACGAACGACGGGACTGAGACGCGAACGACGTCAGTCGAACTCGTCGTCGGGCACGACCCGACCGGTGTCGACAGCGAGACAGTGACGCTCGAACCCGGCGAGAGCGAGACGCTGACACTCGGGTACGAGACGTACGAAACCAGCCAGGACGAGCAGTTCCCCGTCCGCGTCGAGAGCGACGGTGTCACAGCCGAGACGAGCGTGCAGGTGTTCGCCTGAGACCACCGACTGAAAACACTCTGGCCGCAAACTCACGGCGAGATCAACCGATCCCCGCACCCTTTATTCGAGTGCCGACGAGAGTGACAGGTATGCGAATCGCACTACTCGGCGGTACCGGCGACATCGGCGAAGGACTCGCACTCCGCTTCGCCCGCGATACCGACCACGAACTCCTCATCGGCTCGCGCGACCCCGAAAAAGCGCGCGACGCCGTCGAGGAATACAACTCGGTACTCGAGTCCCACGACGCCACAGCAGATTGCAAGGGCTTTGCCAACGAGATGGCCGCAGACCGCGCTGACGTCGTGATCCTTAGCGTGCCGCCGTACCACGTCGGCGACACCGTCGAAGCTGTTGCGGACGTCCTCGACGCGGACACGATTCTGGTCACCCCCGCTGTCGGCATGAAGGGCGACGAAGACGGCATGCACTACCACCCGCCGGGAACGGGCAGCGTCAGCGAACTCGTCGCCCAGCGCGCACCGGACGGCGTTCCCGTCGTCGGGGCGTACCACAACCTCGCGGCCGGAAAGCTCGCGAACATCGAACTCGAGTTCGATCTGGATACGCTGCTCGTCGGCGACGATGCGGACGCGAAGGAGACGGTTCGGAATCTGACGAACGAGATCGACGGGCTGCGCGCGCTCGATGCCGGGCCGCTCGCGAACGCGGCGGAAGTCGAGAGTGTGACGCCGCTGGTCATCAATATTGCAAAGCACAACGAGGAGCTGCACGACGTTGGCGTGAAGTGGGTCTGATTTCGGCGATCTCAGTTTCGACGGACGCAGCACAACCCAAAATCACCCTCCAGCGCAACCGCTCACAGTGCGCGTCTGGGAGAAACGAAAAGTCGAGTCGCAGAGAGTTTATGCGCCCGCGGACTCGAGTGCGTCCTCGAGATCCTCGCGTTGGGTGACGCCGACGAAGCGCTCGACGATGCCGTCGTCGTTCTCGATGATCAGCGTCGGCAGCGAGCGTACCTGGTACTCGTTGGCGACGTCTTGCTGTTCGTCGACGTTTACCTTCTCGACATCGAAGCGACCATCCCAGTCGTCTTCGAGCTCTTCGAGGATCGGGTCCTGCGTCTTGCAGGGGCCACACCAGTCCGCGTAGAAGTCCTTGAGCGTGACAGTCATACGGTTCAGCGCTAGTTGCCACGCGCGGCGCATAAGGGTTTCCCAGTCGTGACGGCTTGCCGCCATCGCGGATGAGATGGTACAGCGAGCAGCGGACAGCAAGCCGCGAACCACGAACCGCGAGCCCCAAAACCGAACAGCGACCACCGAGCGGCGAGGGTACTCGAGTCGGCCCACCGAACGAGCCGCCCAGACTGGCGACGGCCAACTTCAGACACGGGCAACTTCGGACACGGGCAACTCCGGGAGTCGAAAGTTTTAGTTCCCGGAGCGCATAGGGACTGGTATGGATAAAGGACAGAACACTGGCGGGCTGATGTCCAGTGCCGGCCTCGTCCGGTACTTCGACGCGGAAGACTCGAACGCGATTCTCATCAACCCGAAGACGGTCATCGCGACGGGCGTCCTGATCGGCGTCCTCGTGCAGCTGCTGACGTTCGTTTCGTAAGCGTCGCAGGTACCCATTTTCGCGTCAGTATTCACATTGACAGCCAATAGCGTCCAGTACCCGATAGCGACAGGTTTCGTCGCCGTGCGCGCCATTTTTGACCCTCGTCTCCCTACCGCCAGCCATGACACTTCAGGCGGGCGTCGTCGCCGTGCAGGGCGACGTCGCAGAACACGTCACAGCCATCGAGCGGGCCGCGGAGACCCACGGACGCGACGTCGAGGTCCGCGAAATTCGCGAGTCGGGACTCGTCCCCGACTGTGACTTCCTCGCGATGCCCGGCGGCGAGTCCACCACGATTTCACGATTACTCCACGACGACGGCATCGCACCCGAAATTCAGGACCACGTCGCGGCCGGCAAACCGCTGTTCGCCACCTGCGCCGGCCTGATCGTCGCCGCGGCCGACACCGGCGACGAGCGCGTGGACGAACTCGAGTTGCTCGACGTGACGGTCGAGCGAAACGCCTTCGGCCGACAGAAGGACAGTTTCGAAGCGCCGCTCGACGTAGCGGGGCTCGCGGATGACGAGCCGTTTCCGGCGGTGTTCATCCGCGCGCCGGCGATCGCGGACGCGGGATCGGCCGAGGTGCTCGCGACGTGGGACGGACGACCGGTAGCGGTGCGAGACGGGCCGGTCGTGGGGACTTCGTTCCATCCGGAGCTAACGCCAGATAGCCGGATCCACGGACTGGCGTTCTTCGAGAACGACGAGGCGGCGCTACCGGCGTCGGAGTCCGCATAGGAGTACCCACCGACACAGCGCGGGTATGCGTTCGCAACCGGGCACGTTTTTCTTCCCGGCCGCCGTCGCTAGGGCTATGCAGGCATCTATCGACGCGGTTCGCGTTGCCGGCACCCCGCAGGGACCGGTCCCCGTCGTCGTCCTCGAGATCGACGGCAAGAACGACGTGGTCCCCATCTTCATCGGATTCAACGAGGCCTCGAGCATCGCTCGCGGCCTCGAAGCCGAAGATATCGGTCGGCCGTTGACCCACGACCTGTTGCTCGATGTGATGGAAGAGTTGGGCAGTCGAATCGACCGCGTCGTCGTCAGCGAGATCGAAAACCGTGAGGACGGCCAGGGCGGCACCTACATCGCTGACCTCCACGTGGCGACCCCCCGCGGCGAGACCGTCATCGACGCCCGGCCGAGCGACTCGCTCGCGCTCGCCGCACGAACGAACGCCTCGATCGAGGTCTCGGAGGCCGTCTTCGAGGACAGCCGAGACGACAGCGAGAAGTTCGAGGAGTTAGAAGACATCCGCAACGTCTCCGGTGAATTGTAAATGGACGATACGCTCGACGAGCTGTTCGCCGTCATCGAAGATCGCAAGGAAACGCTGCCCGAGGACTCTTACACCGCCTCGCTGTTCACCCACGAGAAGGGCGAGAACGCGGTACTCGAGAAGCTCGGCGAAGAGACGACGGAACTCATTCTCGCGGCGAAGGACGACGACGAGGAGGAAATTGCCTACGAGGCGGCGGATATCGTCTACCACCTGCTCGTGTTGCTCTCGATGAAGGACATGGAGATCGAGGATCTCGAGGCGGAACTCGAGGCACGGCGCTAAGTTGCTGGTTCGTTGGCATACTGACCTGCTGATTACGCCTTGCAAACGCCCATCGGGCGTTGATGAGCAGTGCCGATGTCCGTTCACCGATGGCACTCGACCAGCTTCCACATGCGGACGACCACATGCAGGAGTGTGTCGACAACTGTCTCGAAGCCGCACAGGTCTGTGAGTGGTGTGCAGACGCCTGCGCCGAGGAAGGCGAGGGAATGGCCCGCTGTATCCGGCTCTGCCGGGACGTTGCGGACGTCGCGACGCTACACGCGCGCTGGATGGCGCGGAACTCGGGTTACCACCGTGACCTCGCCGAACTCTGTGCGGACCTCTGTGAGGAGTGTGCCGAGGAGTGCGAATAGCACGACCACGACCACTGCCAGGCCTGTGCGGAGATCCTGCCGGAGTGTGCCGAAAGCTGCCGAGAGATGGCAGCGAGCTAACCACAACGGTGACGAGCCACGAAACGCAACCGAACATTTTTGCGACAATTCGTTGAAGAGATCCGTATGAGCTTGCCACCCCGCCGCAGCGCCGACCTCGGACGCGGAATCGACAGGCTGGCAGCCGGCTGCAAGCGGTACGGACCCGGACGACTTCCGAAGGCCGAAAATCACGCTGTCGGAGCGGGATACGCGGGTGCGAGCGCAGCGATTTGTGCGGCAATATTCTACGCCGGAATCTCCACAGTGGTCGGTTCGGTTGGACTGGATGCAACAGCAGATTTCGTCAATATCGCGGTAGCTGCTCTGGCACTTCCGTTCGTTGTCCCTGCCGCTTTCGCTATCGGATATGCTGGGTGGAAAATCGTGACGCCGACCTCGCCTGTTAGTGGATTGGTGTGTGGATTTCTGGGTGTGTTCGCAACCTACGGCGTTGCCCTCCTCTTGTTCGGAATACTGGTGACGGTACCTGAGGTGCTTTCGGGTGCGTCCCCTCTCAGAGCAGCCGTCTTCTCATGGGGCGTCATCTATTTTGCGTTCATAGAAGCGTGGTGGGCAGCAGTGCCTATCGGCACGATGAGTGGCTTTGTCTACGTTGCAGTTATCTCACCGACAGAGTGAATTATCGCACTGTAGACAGTAATCTGTAGCAAAAGTACTTCCACCTCGTCTCGTTCGCGATCGTCCTCCTGCTCGCTGTCGGACTCCACGCGACCGACGGATCGGACGCGGTTCTGCGGAACGCTGCACCGCTAACCGCGCTCATCGCGATCGTTGCAGCCACGTTCACAGTCTGGTTCACGCTCCCCCTCGGCTGTCTGAGCGGTGCGATCTACGAACGCGCTCGCACTCGATTGGTTCCGAACGCGTCCGCTACCGGCGCGGGTTCGGATTGAGCACGCCGCCGACCGCGCCAGCGATGGCGCTCTCGAGTGCCATCACGAACGAGATGGCGAGCGCGACGAGCAGGATACCGAGGCCGGCGACGCCGGAGAAGAGACCGCCGATCGGCCCGGCGGCCCAGCCCGAAACCGCGACGATGAGGGCGATGAGCGTGCCGCCGACGAGTCCGCCGAACGCACCGGCGAGCAGTCCGTGCCAGAAGCCACTGCCGAGGCCGCCGCCGGCGAGGTAACCCGCAACGAAGCCGCCGAACAGGACGGCAACGAGCTGTCCGATGCCGGGAACGACCACGCCGACCACGCTCAGGACCGTTGCGACCAGGAACCCGATAATAACCGCGCGCCAGTTAGTCATCGTGTCTCTCTTCGCGTCGTGAACGGATAAGCGCTCGCCGCATAACGAACGACCTTTTAAGACCGCGCGTTCTATCTGTGAGCATGATTTTCGAAGACCTTCCGACGACGCCCACGTCGGAAGAGCTGATCGACAAGGCGTTTTCGCGGGCAGCGCGGGCCGGCAAGGCCAAAGGCGGCCTCGAGGCCCAGCAGTCGATGCTCCAGACCGCGGCGAATATCATCTCGGACAACCTGGAGAACGTCGTCACGGCCTGGCCGGACTTCGAGTACGAGGACGACGTCCACCCGTTCTACTACGAACTCGCGGACGCGATCGTCGACGTCGACGAGCTACGACAGGCGCTCTCGGAGACGATGTGGGCTAGCCGAAAGGCCCGCGAGATCCACAACGAGTACCAGCCGCGGCTCCGCAAGACCGATATCGACACCGCCCGCAAGCACCGCAAACAGGCGTTCGCCCGACTCGCGGACATCGTCGAGCAGGTCGACGACGAACTGCTGTACATCAACAAATCGCGAAACGATCTGCGCGATTTGCCCGAGATCAACCCCGAGGAGCCAACGATCGTCGTCGCCGGCTACCCGAACGTCGGCAAGTCCTCGTTCGTCAACGACGTCACGAGCGCCCGCGGCGAGACGGCCTCCTACCCGTTCACGACGAAGGGAATCGGCGTCGGGCACTTCGAACACGAGCACATCCGCCACCAGATCGTCGACACCCCCGGCCTGCTCGACCGACCACCGGCGGAGCGCAACGAGATTGAATCCCAGGCCGTCAGCGCCATCGAACACCTCGCCGACTGCATGCTCGTGATGGTCGATCCCAGCGCCGAGTGTGGCTATCCGCTGGCATCCCAACTCGAGTTGCGCGACTCGATCGCGGCGCAGTTCGAGACGGTGCCAGTGTTGACGATCGCGAACAAGGTAGACCGCGCGGAGGCGTGGGATGAGAGCCTGCTCGATGCGTTGGACGCGGACTACGAGATGAGCGTCGAGACGGGCGAAAACGTCGAGACAGTGTTAGAGGCGGCCGTTGAGGCGATCGACTTCGAGCCTGAGTTGCCGTTCGACGGCTAGGCGAGTCATGGAGTCACGACGAATCAGGGAGGTACGGGTATGAACGCAGAGATGTACGCGCGAGGGAAGCCATGAAGGGACCAGGCATCTTCAGCATGCTCCAGATCGCCGCCGGACTCTCGATGGCGGGGCCGATGTTCGTCGTCGGTTTCGAGTTCGTTCGAACGGACCGCATCGTCGCCGGCATCGGTTTTTTCCTGCTTGGAGCGATCGCACTCTACTTCCCGACGTATCTCGTCAAGCGTATCGGTGGGCCGCGAAACTGGCTTCGCTGGCTGGCCAGCAGCGTGTGGTCAGCAGTGAAGCCAGGGTCGGACTCGAGTGGAGACCGGGAATCCGTAAACGGAGACGACAGTCGACGACAGTCGTTGCAATCGACGGTTTTTGGAACACGGAGACAGACGGAATCGACGGTAGAGACGGCAGAGAAGGCAAAGGAGCCAGAGAAGGCAGAAAAGACAGAAACGGTAGAGATGACGGAGAAGGAACGCAAATCGGATTCGGAGGCAGAGTCGACGCGATCCAGCCGGCTCGAGCGATTTCTCAGACGATAGAGTCGAAAACCGTCACCGTCCTCAGCGCTCGACCTGGCCGATATACCTAATCTCGACGATCACGTCCTCGTTCGTCTGTTGGTTGATCCGCTCCGCTAACGTATCGGCAATGCCGGGCTCTTCTGCACCCGGCGGGCCGCCGATCGTCACGATGACACGTTCAGGCCCGACGAACGGGTAGTCCTCGTCGACGATCACCTCTGTTTCGATGAGTTGGTACTCCGCGAACTCGGCGTCGTCGAGGACGATTTCGGCCTCGTTCTGTGCACTCTCCTCGAACGTCGCAAGCCCATAGGATGCGTAGGTGATTCCGCCGAGGAAGACGGCGAAGATGAACACGATTGCGGCGAGTCCGATGACTCGCTCGCGGACGCGTTTTTCTGTTTCGTCCCGCGAGAACAGGTTTTCGGGACGATAGCCAGCGTACCAGAGCGTCAACAGTCCGGCGAGGTTCACCGAGAGCACGTTGACGAGCACGAGTGCAGTCGAGCCGATCGCGGCCGACGGCTCTCCCCAGGCGATGGCGACGCCAGCGGCCGCAGCGGGCGGAATGAGGGCAGCCGCGATCATCACCCCGACGAGCGCGACGGAGATCCCAGTCGCGATGCTCACGATGCCGGCGACACCCGCTCCGAGTGCGACTGCGAGCGAGAGTAAGTCCGGTGTGAGTCGTTCGGAAATTTCGTCGATGGATCCGATATCGAGGCCCGGTGGAACGATGTTCGTCGTTCGGACCAGCCAGGCGAAGACGGCCGCAGCCGCGATCGCGAGGATGATGCCGATGAGCTGGTAGAGAATACTCTCGATGAACAGCTCCTCGTCGTCGATCACGGAGCCGACACTCGCGCCGAGTGCCGGCCCGATTAGCGGTGCGATGACCATCGAACCGACGACGACGGCCGGCGAGTCGAGCAGCAAGCCAGCGGTTGCGACGACGGCGCTCACAATCGTCATCGTCGCGTAGACGCCGAACGTCGGTGTCAGCGACTCCGCTTCGGCCTGCAACTCCTGACGCGAGATGCGGTCCGACTCGACGTCACCTTTCTCGTACTCGTCTCGAAGTGCCTGAAATCGACGTGAGACTACCGTTTCGGCGTCGACGACGACAGTGTAGGCGTCCTCGTCGATCCCGGCCTCCTGCAGTTCGTCCAGTACAGGTTCGACCGCAGGAGATGGCAGCGGAAAGTAGATGACGGCGGTGTACTCTCGGTTGCTGGCCTCGTCCGTGACGACGTAATCGATTTCTCGCTCGTCGAGCGTCTCGAGAATCGTCTCTCGTCTCCCGGTTGGAACCGTCAGCTGTACGAGGCGCACGTGAGCCACTGAGTACCTGGGGGATTATAACTTGGGGGCATCGTCTCGCCGTCTGATGGTATCTGGCGTCGGGACTGCAGTAGCCAACCGGTCACGGTGCTTATAAACCCGAGAGCGCCGTAGCGGCGGTATGTTCGATACCCGTCCCAATCGCGAGGCCGAGGTCATCCTCGTCGGCCGTTCGAACGTGGGCAAGTCGACGCTCATGCGCGAACTCACCGGCCACAGCTTCGATACGGGTGGCAACCCCGGCGTCACCCGCAGTCCGAACCACTACGACTGGGCACCCGAAGACTTCGTCATCACTGACCTCCCCGGCTTCGGCTTCATGAGCGGCGTCCACGAGGACCAACGCGAGCAAATCAAGACGAACATCGTCCAGTACATCGAGGAGTACGCCGACAACGTGCTCGTCGCAGTTCTGGTCGTCGACGGCAAGAGCGTCATCGACATCATCGACCGCCACTCCGGCCCCGACGAGATTCCCTACGATGTGGAGATGTTCCACTTCCTGCGGGAACTCGAGATTCCCACCGTCGTCGCCGTCAACAAGATGGACAAAGTCGACGACCGCGACGAGCGATTGAACGAACTCTGTGACCGCCTCGGCATCCTCCCGCCGTGGAAGCAGTGGCAGGAGACCATCGCACCGATCACCGCGAAGAACGGCCAGATCAGTTCGCTGAACGAGTCGGTTCGGGAGCACCTGCACGAACAGAACCGGGACGATCTGTTCAAATTCTTCTAAGTGCTGTCTTGTTGCGGGCCCTCTCTCACTCTGGTCAGTCGAACCGCTTGCAAAAATCTACGCCAAAAAGACTGCCAAGCGAACACTACACAACGCGGTTGACGAACGGCTCCTCCGCCGCGAGTCGGTCGACGTTCTCCCGAACTAGTCCGCCAACATCACGGAAGTAATCCACCGTAAACGCGGCACAGTGGGGCGTGATGATCACCTCGTCCATCTCCCACAGCGGAGACTCCTCTGGCAGCGGCTCCGTCTCGAACACGTCGAGACCCGCGCCTTCGATCGAGTTGGACTCGAGTGCATCGACCAGCGCGGGTTCGTCCACGATGGAGCCGCGGCCGACGTTGACGAAGTAGGCGTCGTCGCGCATAGCGTCGAAGAACTCGGCGTCGGCGAGGTGGTTCGTGTCGTCGGTGAGCGGGAGCGTGATGATCACGAAGTCGGCGTCGGCGACAGCCGTGTGGCGGTCTTCGGTCGCGAACACCTCCTCGAAGCCGGGGACCGGGTCGCCGGAGCGGCGGACGCCGGTGACGTGGACGCCGAGCGAGCCGAGGGTGTCGGCGACGCCGCTGCCGAGCGTGCCGGTGCCGAGAACGCAGGCGGTCTTGCCGGGCAGGGTGAACGCCTCGTCCCACGCGGGGCGATCCCAGCGGCGGTCCTGCTGGGCGGCGATTGCGGTGTGGAGCCGCCGGGAGAACGCGAGGAGGTAGCCCGCGACGGTTTCGCCGACCGTGCGGTCGTGAATTCCCGTGCTGTTGGTGAGGATCACGTCGTTCGCTTCGAACTCGTCGAAGGGGAAGCGGTCAACGCCGGCCTGGATGGAGTGAACCCACTCGAGTTCGAGGAACGAATCGTAATGGTCCCGCGTGACGATGGCGTCGCACTTGCTGATGCCGTCGGTGTCGACGACTTCCACGTGAACGGGGAGGTCGGCGAGTTCGTCGGCGAGTTCGGTCGGTGGGAAGACGTTGCCGACGGAGTCGTGGATGCCGAGGAACGTGATTTCGCGGTCGGTATCGGGATCGGCGTTCGAGTTCGAGTCGGACGCCTCGTCTGAACTAGATGGCATACCCCCCGGTACGGACGACCCCACGTTCAAGCTTTGCCAACCTGTGTCAGTGCTGTCGCGATACCCACCGCTGTCGGCGTACGGAAACGGCGGCTCGGGAAAAGTCCTCGTCACAAGGGGCTCGGAGGGGGTAACTGCTCGTCACGGCCGCCGGCGGTCCCTACTCGACGAACGGGTTTGCCTCTGTCGCTTCAGCGGTCGCGCCAGGACTCGAGTGCGCGCAGGTCCTCGGCGATCCCCTCGATCTCGGCGGGCGCGAGCATGCCCTGTTCCGTCGCAAACTCCGTCACGCAGTCGGCGGGTGTCACGTCGAACGTCGGGTTCAGCACATCGACCGCGGCGTCGCCGTTGTAGACCGCGTCGCGCGCGGCGGACTCGAGTGCAACCTCCTCACGGGTCGAAACTTTGTCCGTGGCGGCGACGACGGTGACGGGAACGTCCTCGTGGGCAGCGGCGACGGCGAGCGCTCGCGTTCCGGTCTTGTTCACCACGGCGCCGTCGTGGCGGATCGTGTCCGCGCCGACGAGGACCCGGTCAATCGATTCGGTCGCGAGCACGTGCGCTGCTGCGGCGTCGGTGTGGAGCGTCACGGGGCAGTCGACCGTCCCAGCGGCCAGTTCCTCGGCGACGTCGACCCCCTCCAGCGCGGGCCGGGATTCGGCGACGAACACCCGCGACGGCGCGCCAGCGCGAAGCGCGTCGACGACGGTTCCAGAGCGCGAGAGCGTGAGCACAGCGCCGTCGATCACGTCGGCCGCAGTTGCTCCAGCGTCGTCGTCCGCAGCAGTCGCGCGCTCGATTCCCGCGAGGGTGGACTCGAGTACGGCCCGTGCGTCCGGGACTGCTTCCGTGTCGAGGTCCTCGGTCGCCGTCGCCATCGCTCGGTTCACCCGATTCCGGAGTACCGCCATCGACGGCCGTGCCTCGAGGAGTCGCTCGGCGAGCGCGGTGAGTTCGGCCCACTCTTCGTCGGCGTTGACGTCGACGCCGATGTCGATGTCGGTGTCGGTGTCGGTGTCAGCGCCAGCGACACCGTGCCGGTCCGCATCGTCCCCGCCATCGTCGTCGGAATTCGCCCGCTCGGCGACCACCAACCCCGCCCGGTCTCGAAGCACTTCGAGGGCGCGGATCGAGAGCGCCGCCGCCCCGTGCTCGTCGTCCGCCGTAATCGAGCGTACCGTTGGCGCGACACGCTCGTAAGCCGTCCACAGCGCTGGCACTGTCTGGCGGTCCGGGTCAGTGCAGATGGTCGTTGGTGGTGTCCACTCGAGTGCGTCGTGCTCCTCGCTCAGGTCGACATCGCGGCTGTCGGCGTCGAACAGGTAGGGATGGACGGTCCACTCGCGGTCGAGATCGGGATCGGTGACGGAGACGGGGCGGCCCGCTCGGACGAGGTCGATCTCGGCGTCCGAGAGGCCGGTTTCTTCACGGATTTCGGTGCGAACCTGTGTGTCGGGGTCGCCTTCGACGAATCCGGAGACGCCGCCCCACTGTCCGGTGTAGGTGCCGACGGCGCCGCTGCGACGCAGGAGAAGGATCTCGCCGCGGTGGCGAAGGAAGGCAGTAACGACATCGACGTGGGTCGACTCCGATTCGGTCCCATCGCCGTCCGTTGAATCGCTCATACGTGCCCCCATGGGGGCCGCGACGGAATCGCTTTCGGGAGCGGCGAGCCACCGTGCGTGAACTATACCTGTCTCGAGTCCGACCAGCGACCATGACACGGCGTGGGACGGCGGCACACGACTCGACCACCCGCACACGATCCCAACCTCGATCCCGACCCCGCACCCGTACCCGCATCGGCGTCGACGTCGGCGGCACCTTTACCGACGTCGCCCTCTCCGTCGACGACGACCTCGTCACCGCGAAGGTGCCGAGCACGGACCCCCAGCACGTCGGCGTTCTCGAAGGCATCGAGAAAGCTTGCGCCGACGCGAGCATCGATCCTGCCGAAATAGACGATTTCAGCCACGCGATGACCGTCTCGGTCAACGCCCTCCTCGAGCGCGACGGCGCGGAGACCGCGCTCGTCACCACCGCCGGCTTTCGCGACGTACTCGAGATCGGTCGCCAGGATCGACCCTCGCTCTACGATCTCGACGCCGAGAAACCGGCGCCGCTCGTCCCCCGTGAACGCCGGTTCGAGGTCGACGAGCGGACGACGGCCGAGGGCGTCGAGAAGCCCGTCGACCCCGACGAAGTTCGCGATCTCGCAGCGAACCTTCGCGAGGCGGATGTCGAGGCCGTCGCGGTCTCGCTCCTGCACGCCTACGCCGACCCGTCGAACGAGCGCCAGGTCGCCGACATTCTTCGCGAGGAGCTCTCGGTTCCGGTGTCGGCCTCCCACGAGGTGCTGGCCGAGTTCCGCGAGTTCGAGCGCACGTCGACGACCACGGTCGACGCCTACGTCCGCCCCGCGATCGACCGCTACATCGGCCGACTCGTCGAGCAGGCCGACGACGCGGGGATTCCCGAACCGCAGATTATGCAGGCCAACGGCGGCACCGCAGCCCCGGAAACGGTCCGGGAACACGCCGTTACAACGACGCTCTCCGGTCCTGCTGCGGGCGTCGTCGGCGCCGGGGCGACCGTTGGCGGCTCCAGTGGTAGCGGCGATAACGGCGATACCGGCGACAATACCGATAACGACGACAGTACCGATAACGGCGACAATGGCGACAGCAACGACCCTGCAGACGCAGCCAACGAGACACCCCAGGGCCTCGTCACCTTTGACATGGGTGGCACCTCGAGCGACGTGAGCCTCGTCCGAGACGGCCGCGCCGAGCGGACGACCGACGCCGAAATCGACGGTCTGCCGATCCGGACACCGATGGTCGACGTGAACACCGTCGGGGCCGGCGGCGGCTCGATCGCCTGGGTCGACGCCGGCGGCGCGCTCCGCGTCGGCCCGGAATCGGCGGGCGCACAGCCCGGTCCCGCCTGCTACGGCCGCGGCGGCACGCGACCGACCGTGACCGACGCCAACGTCGTCCTCGGCTACATCGGCCCCGAAACCGCGCTCGGCGGCGAGATGACCCTCGATGTCGAAGCCGCCCACGATGCCCTGGACCGGCTCGCCGAGGAAGCCAGGCTGGACGGCGCACTCGAGGCCGCCCGCGGCGTCTACCGCGTGGCGAACGCGACGATGACCCGAACGATCCGCAGCGTTACGGTCGAGCGCGGCCACGATCCCCGCGAGTTCGCGCTCGTCGCCTTCGGCGGCGCAGGGCCGATGCACGCCGCGGCGCTGGCCGACGCGCTCTCAGTCGAGCGCGTGCTCGTGCCCCGCCCCGGCGGCGTCCTCTCGGCGTTCGGCCTCCTCGCCGCCGACGAGAGTCACGACGCCGTACGGACCGTGGGTGTTGCACTCGAGTCCGCCTCCCCGGCGACGATCAGCGAGGTGTACGACGACCTGGTCGACGACGTGCTGGCGGATGTCTCCGATCCGGGCGCGGCCCAACTCGAACGAGCAGCGGACTGTCGGTACGCCGGGCAAAGCTTCGAGTTAACTGTACCCGTAAGCGCGGAGGGGACGTTCGACGCCGACGCGGTCGCCGACCGTTTCCACGAGGCCCACGAGCGAACCTACGGCTACGCGCTGGACGAGCGAGTCGAGGTCGTGAATCTGCGGACGACGGCGACCGTTCCCGGCGCGGAGCCGACCGTTCGACACGAAGGCGGTGGTGATGCGGTCGTCGGCACCCGAACCGCCCACTTCCCCGGTGCGGACGAGGAGCAGGGCGAGGCGACAGTCTACGAGCGTGACCAACTCGCACCCGGCGCGACGATCGACGGCCCGGCGGTGCTCGAACAGGCAGAGAGTACGACAGTGGTTCCACCTGGGTGGGCAGGTGAAATCCTGCCGGATGGAACGCTTGCGATGACGCGTACGGAGGTGCGTGAGGAATGAGTAATCACGACTCGACTGACGAAGCGATTGCACAGTCCATCGACCCCGTCACCCTCGAAGTCCTGCGCAACCAGCTCGCCGGCATCGCCGAGGAGATGGGCCAAACGCTGATCCGCAGCGCCTACTCCCCCAACATCAAGGAACGGCGCGACTGCTCGACCGCCCTCTTCGACGCCGAGGGTCGAATGATCGCCCAGGCCGAACACATCCCCGTCCACCTCGGCGCGATGCCCGCCGCCGTCGACGCCGTACTCGAGTTCGATCCAGAACCAGGCGATGTCTTCGTGCTCAACGATCCGTTCGAGGGCGGGACGCACCTGCCGGACGTGACGATGGTCTCCACGCTCGCCGTCGAGGGCGAAATCGTTGGCTACGCGGTCTCGCGCGCCCACCACGCCGACGTTGGTGGGATGACGCCCGGCAGCATGCCCGCGGGCGCGGAGGAAATTTACCAGGAAGGGCTTCGAATACCGCCGACACGGCTGGTATCCGGCGGTGAGGTCCGCGAGGAGGTGCGCTCGCTGCTGCTGGCGAACGTGCGCAACGCCCGCGAGCGCCGGGCCGACCTGCGAGCCCAGCGCGCGGCGAACGAGCGAGCCGCGGACCGACTGGTCGACCTGTTCGACGAGCACGGCCGCGAGACGGTGCTGTCGGGGTTCGACGCCGTCATCGACTACTCGCGCGAGCGGATCGAGGACGAACTCGCGGCGTTGCCCGACGGTACCTACGAGGCGACGGACTATCTGGAGGGCGACGGCGTGACGGACGACGATATCGAGATTAGCGCCGCCGTGACCATCGACGGCGCATCGGTCGACGTGGACTTCTCGGGCACCGCAGCGCAACTCGCGGGCAACCTCAACGCTCCGCGCGCGGTCGCAACGAGCGCGGTCTACTTCGTCGTGCGCTGTCTCACTGACCCCGAGATTCCGCCGAACCACGGCTGTTACGAGCCCGTGAGCGTGCACGCACCGGACGGAACGCTGCTCAACCCCGAGCCGCCGGCCGCGGTCGTCGGCGGCAACGTCGAGACCAGCCAGCGCGTGACCGACGTGGTCTTCACCGCGTTCGCCGAGGCCGCACCCGACCGCGTCCCGGCGCAGGGCCAGGGTACGATGAACAACCTGACCATCGGCGCGCGGGACGGCTCGTTCACCTACTACGAGACCATCGCGGGCGGATTCGGCGCTCGCGCCGACCGCGACGGCATGGACGGCGTGCAGGTCGGGATGACCAACACGCTCAACACGCCCGTCGAGTCACTCGAGACGGAGTACCCGCTCCGGGTCGAGCGCTACGCGCTGCGCGAGGGCAGCGGCGGCCGCGGCCGGTTCCGCGGCGGCGAGGGACTCGAGCGCACCGTGACGGTCGAGGCGGACGCGACGATCTCGCTGCTGACCGAGCGCCGCCGCCACGCACCAGCGGGCGTCGCTGGCGGCGACGACGGTTCGACCGGTGAGAACCTGCTCGACGGCGAACCGGTGCCCGCGAAGACGACGGTCGACGTCGACGCGGGGACGACCGTCACCCTGCGGACGCCCGGTGGTGGCGGACACGGTGAGCCAGAGGAGAAGTAGACGAAGAGTGGCAGACAAGGGTAGCAGGCGAGGAGTAGCAGATACGGAGTAACTCGAGTACAGCGGAACTCGAGTGATAGAGATGCAGATGTAGATGTAGACGGAGATGCAGATGCTGATGCAGATATGGATGCAGTCAGGATCGGAAATGGTTAGTGATTCGACTTATTCGCAATCCACATGAACGCGTTCGAGCCAACGCCGACCGCGTCGGTCGACGAGATTTCGCAGTGGGTCTTCGGACGTATACTGGTGGTACTCGTCTTCACCGGCTACGGCGCACTGCTTGCCAGAGACCTGTTCGGCGTGTTCGGAACGGTCGTCGCACTGTGTCTCTGGTTCTACGGGCTCCTGTTCGTCATTCGAATCCTCTTTCGCGGTATCGACGCGTTTCTGGAGGGGAGAGCTGACGACTCTCTCCGGTGACGGTGCCCTTTTGACGCCGCTCGCCGACGCTTCAGTATGGAACTCACACCAGTGACGGACCTGCCCGAGATCCGTCCCGGCGACGACCTCGCCGATCTCATCGCGGATCGGGCCGGCGACACCCTCGCCGACGGCGACGTGGTCACCGTCGCCAGCACGGTCGTCTCGAAGGCCGAGGGTCGGACCGCCGACCTCGCGGACTACCCCGTCAGCGGCCGCGCCCAGGAGATCGCCGACAGCCTCGGCGACCTCGCCGGCGAGGAGAAGGACCCCCGGTTTGCCCAGGCGGTACTCGAGGAGAGTACGGAACTGCTGATCGAAGTCCCGTTCCTGCTGACCGAGACGCGATTTGGCCACATCTGCGTGAACGCGGGCATCGATCGGTCGAACGTGCCGGGACACGACCTGCTCTTGCTGCCCGAGCGACCGAGTGAGAGCGCGGCGCGGATCCGAGAGGGGCTCACAGAGCGCGGCTACGAGGACGTAGCCGTGATCGTCACCGACACCTGCGGGCGGCCGTTCCGTCACGGTCAGCGCGGCGTCGCAATCGGTTGGGATGGGATGCCAGCAAGTCGTGACTGGCGCGGAGAACAGGACCGCGACGGCCGCGAACTGGGCGTGACGGTCCAGTCCGTGGTCGACGAACTGGCATCGGCGGCGAACCTCGTCACCGGTGAAGGAGCCGACGGAGTGCCAGCCGCCGTCGTCAACGGCTGGGAGTTCGGTGATCTCGCAGGCAGCGAGGAACTGTTCCGCTCGGTCGAGGACGACCTCATCAGACAGGCACTTCGCGGCTGGGAGTGGGGGGACAGCGCATGAACAACGATCCACAGTCCGGCAGCGAGCCAACCGTCGGCATCGAACTCACTCCCGAACATCCGACGGATCGAATCGCCGACCTGGCTGCACTCGCCGAGGACGAGGGTTTCGACATCGCGTTCACGAGCAGCCATTACTTCAACCGCGACCCGTTCGTCACGCTCTCGCGCATGGCCGAGGCGACCGACGAGATTCGACTCGGACCGGGTGTCGTCAACCCCTACGAGAGCCATCCCGTCAAACTCGCCGGCCAGGCCGCGACCATCGACGAGGAGAGCGATGGCCGCGCCGTCTTCGGCATCGGTGCTGGTGACCGTTCCTCACTCTCGAATCTCGGCATCGAGCACGAGCGACCGCTCCGTCGCGTCCTCGAGACGTTCGGCGTCGCGCGCGACCTCTGGGCGGGCGACACTGTGAGTCACGACGGCACCTTTGCGGCCAGCGACGCGTCGCTCAACCTCGAGCCGCCATCCGGTCAGCTCCCGGTCTACGTCGGTGCGCAGGGCCCACACATGCTCCGAATGAGCGCCAAGCACGCCGACGGCGTGCTGATCAACGCCGCCCACCCGAAGGACCTCGAGTGGGCCGCGGGACAGCTCGAGCACGGACTCGAGGAGCGCCCGGACGAACACGGGCCGTTCGAGGCGCTCGCGTTCGCGAGCGTGAGCGTCGCGGACGACGAGGACGCCGCCCGCGAGGCCGCACGACCGCCGGTCGCCTTCATCGCCGGCGGCGCGGCCGACCCGGTGCTCGACCGACACGATATCGACCGCGAGGCAGCCACAGCCGTCAGTGACGCGCTCTCGCAGGGCGACCTCACCGACGCCTTCGGGCACGTCACTCCCGAGATGATCGACGCGTTCTGTATCGCCGGCACGACCGACCAGGTAGCCGCACAGTTTGGGGCTGTACTCGAGTCCGTCGACGGCATCGTCGTCGGCTCGCCGTTGGGGCCGGATCTGGAGAGTGCGGTCGAGATGGCGAGCAAGGCGATGGAGCGGGCGGTAGCGGCGGACGAGCAGTGAGTTGTCGGCGGAAGTTGAATTGTGAGCAGATTGGGTTGTGGACGGAAGTTGAGTTGTGGACGAACTGGTTGCGGGCGGATTCGGTTACAGGCGAATTCGGCTGTGGGCAGAGTGGGTTGCAGACAGAAGGTGTGTTGCAGAAGAGACAGCGATAGCTCGAAGGGGATCTGAGGTGTGTGGGTAGAAAACGGCTGCAGTGGGTCTCTAGTTACTCGTGAAGAGGCTTCCGAACGCGCCGGCGGTGAGCGCACCGAAGACACCGAGCGAGAAGACGACGAGAAGTGTGCCGGCGATCATAAGCAGCGGTGCGAACCCCTCACCGGTCGCGACACCGCTGAAGTATTCGTTCATCTCGATGATGTTATCCACGATGGCGTTCAGTACTGCGACGGTTTCCATGCGTGGGGGTTGTCACCGGTGGTACTTGGCCGTGCCGGTCGCGTGCGAGGAGGTGACTGGTTCGGTTTGTGTCAGCGGCGGTCGCGGTGTGGTGCAGGGTTGCAGTGTAGTGATGCGTGAGAGTGGTGTGCTATGGGTTATGAACACCGCCGGACCTAAGCCAGACACGGTCGTACGGACGAGCGTGACTGACGACGCGACCCTGTCTTCGTTTGGAGCGGATTCAGAGTCCGACGCTGTGTCGGAGTCAACGGGTGAGACCGGATCAGCATCCAATTCCGAATCCGCCCCCACATCCACAGCAGACGCCCAGACAGAAACGGACACAGCAGACGAGGAACCCGCCACCGACGTACCCTCCGAACTCACCCCCTCGCTTGCCACCTACGCGGTCCAACCGCCCGACAGCGAGTCTGGACACGCCTGTACGGCGTGTGACACAGAGAGTCGCCGCCTCTGGCGTGACGACGATCAGTTCGTCTGCCCCGACTGCAAAGCCTGGTGAGTACCCACTGAGACGGTCTGGTGAGCGTTGGTCCGGTGATTGCTCGAACGAAACACGATTGCTGGGAAAACGTCACAACGATCCGAAGAAGTGGTTATACCCGCCCATTTCGGACGAATCGAACACCAGTCCCCCGAACATTTATATCTTCGTCGCCGCTTTGTAAACCTGCAATGGCGAAAGGTACGGTTGCATTCTTCAACGACACCGGCGGTTACGGATTCATCGAGACCGAGGACGCGGACGACGACGTGTTCTTCCATATGGAAGACGTTGGCGGGCCAGACCTCGAAGAAGGTCAGGAAGTCGAGTTCGACATCGAAGAGGCCGAGAAAGGGCCGCGCGCGACGAACGTCGAGCGTCTCTAGATCGGCGATCCAAACAGTATCGTTTTCTGCTGTCTCTTATACACATCTNCCGCTCAGAGATGTGTATAAGAGACAGCCATCAAACGACGGCGGCAGGCCAAGCATACTTTATCGAAGCCGTCGTAGTACGGGATGAGATCACATTACGCAGGGAACGGTCCGCGCGAACGATAGTCACCAGAACCGACACAAAGCATATATTCACGACCCGCGCAACTCGGACAAACGAGATGAATCCGTTCTCCCCCGCCCACGAGACACCCTCCCCCAATCACTGTGACCGATGACTGACGCTGATCCACCGACCGACACGGTACTCGAGACGACGCCGATCGACGCCGACGAGCAGACTGAAGCGATCGATCCCTTGCCGCTTGCACGCGTCGAGTCGATCGGCACCGACATCGAAGCCAACGTCGCGCGCGTAATCGTCGGCCACGAGTCCGTCATCGAACACGTCATCACCTCCCTCCTTGGCCGCGGACACGTGTTGCTCGACGACGTCCCTGGCGTCGGAAAGACGATGCTTGCACGGTCGATTGCGACCTCGGTCGACTGTACGTTCCGCCGGATTCAGTTCACCCCGGATCTGCTGCCGACGGACGTGACCGGCGTAAACGTCTTCAACCAGCAAACCCGCGAGTTCGAGTTCCAGCCCGGCCCCATCTTCGGCAACATCGTCCTCGGCGACGAAATCAATCGTGCGCCGCCAAAGACACAGTCGGCACTGCTCGAGGCGATGGAAGAGCAACAGGTCACGGCCGACGGCGAGACGCGGTCGCTACCCTCGCCGTTCACCGTGATCGCGACCCAGAACGCCATCGAGCCGAACCGAACCTACGACCTTCCGTTCGCCGAACTCGACCGGTTCATGAAGAAACTGCACCTCGGCTACCCCGACCCCGAGGACGAAGCCGAACTGCTCGGCCGAACCGTCGGCACCCATCCGATCGAGGAACTCGAGTCCGTTACGGATCGCGAGACGCTGGTGCGCGCTCGGGAAACTGTCTCTCGCGTGGAGGTTGCAGAACCAGTTCGGGCGTACGTGACCCGGTTAGCGGGCTACACGCGCGAAAACGCACACATCGGTGCGAGTCCGCGTGGGGCGATTGCGTTACTCCGGGCGGCCCAGGCCCGTGCGGTCATCAACGGACGCGACTACGTGACGCCGGACGACGTGCAGGCCGAAGCCGCCGTCGTGCTGAGCCATCGAGTGAAGACGAACGACCGCACACGCGACGGCCAGGCCATCGTCGCGGACGCACTCGAGCAGGTCCCAGTCGACGGATGAGAATCACGATATCGGAGCGCGTGGTTTCAATACCAGGAACGGCCACGACGCCGACACTGCATCGATGAGAGTAACAGCCCGTGGGTTGGTCGTCCTCGCTGCGATTGCTGGCTCGTTCGCGATGAGTTGGCAGTACGGCCCGCGAGCACTGAACGCCATCGTCGCACCGCTGGTCATCGTCCTGGCTGCCAGTTTCCTCATCACGTTCCGGCGCGACCGGCCGACTGTCAGACGACAGCCCGTTGATGACGGCTTCGTCGGCGAGACACGCGAAATAGCGTTCGTCATCGAGACGGAGAGTGATATCCCCGCAACGGTTCGCGATGCGGTTGGGGCGGGACTCACACCGGCGGCCACCGACGAGATGGACGAACTCTCGACGCGCGCGATTCTCGACGGCGAGACGAACGTACGCTACGAGATCGAGCTCACCGGCCGCGGTGAACGGACGGTCGGCCCCGTCTCGATCACCGTCAGCGATATTTTCGGGCTGTTCGCACGCCGCTACGAGTACGACGAGCGGAGACAGGTGACGGTCTATCCAGCGGTCTACAGCCTCGACGGTGAACTTGGACACCAGCTGCAAACCATCACGGATGCGACGGCCCGCCGAAGCCGTGAGGAGTTCGATCATCTCCGGGAGTATCGCCGCGGTGACTCACTGCGTGACGTCCACTGGAAAGCCGCCGCCAAACAGCCCGAAGACGACCTCGTCGTCACGGAGTACGCCGCCGACGAGGGACTCGGTTCGATCACCGTCGCCGCGGAGTGTCTCTCCGGCCGCGAGGACGACCTCGCGAGCGCAGTCGCAAGCGTCGTGACGGCGATTCACGAGGCCAACATTCGAGTTGGCCTCCTCGTCGACGGCACCGAACGCCAGCCAGACACCGGGCAGGAACACTATTACGAACTGCTCGGCGTCCTCGCCGCACTCGAGCCGCGCGCAGGGACAGCCACACTCACGAAGCAAGAACGCGCTGACGCCGATGTCTGCGTTGTGGCCGGAACGTCCGGCACGACCGTCACCATTGGAGAAGGGCACGCAGCCCACGGCGAGCGTGCACTCGAGTTCGAGTTCGATCAGTTGCGACGCGAGACGGATGTGAATCGAACGTCAGGACGAGAGCGTGGACGTGAGCGTGGGCATGGGAACGGAGGCGGGCACGGGGACGGGGACGGATACAGGCATGGGCATAGGCACGAACACGACCAAAAACGGAGACGGGATCACCAGGCGACCAACAGTCCTCGCGGTCACGACGATAGCGCTGGGGCGGGCACAGGAGAAGGGACGGGGGTGCTGCCATGAGCACAGAGACCAACAGTGAGAGCACCACCGGAACCGCCAGTGACCGGCGAAACGCACGGACGATCTCGCTCGGTGTCGACGACACGGCAACGGATTCCCGAACGATCGGGCCCGACGTGTTCCGGATCCTCTCGCTGGGCTGTGTACTGTTGCTGATCGCCTCGTTCGTCCGCGTCCTCCACGAGGTGACCCAGGCCGTCGGTGGGACGCCATCGCTGTTCGCACTCGTTGGTGGCATGCTTCTCGCTGGGACGCTACTGGCACGACTGATTCGACCACGAACCGCACTGCTCGCGGCGCTCACCGTCGCCGGTCTCGGCTTTGCCTACTATCTCGAAAGCAGCGGCGTCGGCGTCGGTATCGTTCTTTCACAGACCGGCGCGCTGGCCGCCGACATTGCGACGCTCGCGACCGGACACCCGCTTATCCGCACCGTCGAAGCCGGCCTCTGGACGCTTGGCTTCGCCCCTGCGCCCGTGTTCCTCTCCTGGTATCTCGCCCTCCGCGGCCGCTACGCACTGAGCGTTCTCCCCGGCGGCTTCGCGCTCGGCTTTCTGGTGCTCACCGGTGACGCCGACCTTACAGTCACCCTACTTGGCACCCTCGCCGGATTGGGGGCCGTCGGCTTCGGTGAACTCGAACGCCGCGGTGGCTCGATCAGCCAGGCCGACCTGCTTGCCGCCCTCTTTGCGCTCATTATCGTCCTCTCGCTGTCCGTCTCGTTCGTTCCGGGCAGTGAGACGGGACCAGCGAGCATCGGGGCGACAGATGCAGGGACACTCGAGGGCACCATCGATTCGGCCGGCGAGCGCTCGGGGTTCACCGGGCAGGTCGATCTCTCGCCAGAGGTTCGCTTTACAGTTGAATCGGAACAGCCCTCCTACTGGCGAACGGGTGTCTATGACCGGTTCACAGGCGACGAGTGGGTCCGAACCGGCCAGGAACAGCCACTCGATGGGCCGATAAACGAACCGCCAGGCGACCACGAGACGATGCAACAACTCGTGACCGCCGAAACCGAGATCGGCGTTATGCCAGTCGCACCACAGCCGCTAGCGGTTACCGACGGCGCAGCGCAGTACGCGGAACTGTCCGCACACGGGCAGGTCCATCCCTCGACGACTCTCATCGAAGGTGACAGCTACGTCGTCGAGAGCGCCGTCGTCGACCCCGGACAGGACGAGTTGAAACGGGCGGGAACGGACTATCCTGACCAGATCGAGGAACGGTATCTGCAACAGCCCGAAGATACGTCCGACGAGTTTGCCGAGTACACCGCGAACGTGACGGCTGACGCCGAGACACCCTACGAGAAGGCCGCAGCGATCGAGAACCACCTCAGATCGTCGAAGTCGTACTCGCTCGATGTCGACCAACCGAGTGGCAACGTCGCCGAGGACTTCCTCTTCGAGATGGACGAGGGCTACTGTATCTACTTCGCGACGACGATGACCCAGATGTTGCGCGCCGAGGAGGTGCCGACACGGTACGTCACCGGCTACACCAGCGGCCAGCAGGTCGACGACAGTACCCACGTCGTCCGTGGCCTCGACGCCCATGCCTGGGTCGAGGTCTACTTCCCCGACTACGGCTGGGTTGCCTTCGAACCGACGCCAAGCGGCGAACGCAACGACGTCCACGCCGACCAACTCGAGGACGCCCGCGCAGACGATGTCGAGAACGTCGATATCGAGGAAAGCGAGGACGTCCCGGTTCGTGAGGATGATGACGATGAGGACGAACAGAACGACCGTGATCCAGCCGAACCCGACGAGGGAGAGCACGACGATTCCGAGACAAACGAGACGGATCCCGACCAGGACCCCGACACGGATCCAGATTCGGATACAGAAAACGAGAGCAACGAAACGACCGACGGTACCAGTCTTCCCGATTCGGACGGAGAAGATACGAGTGAGGGCGACGACAGCGACGGACTCTCGCTGCCGGTTACCGTCTCGCGCGAACTGCTCGCGCTCACGACCGTCGTCCTCGTCGGGCTGGCAGCCGGGATCCATCGAACGGATGGCCGTACGCGTCTCCAGCGCCTCGTCGGCCTCGTCTGGCAACGACCGACTGACGACCCCGACGACGACGCGGCACGCGCCTATCGCCGGCTCGAGCGACTGTTAGGTCGAACTCACCGGCCGCGACGGCCAGGCGAGTCAGCGCGTTCGTACGTCACGGCGCTGCGAACGGCAGCGACGGACGATACTGGGGACAGTTTGGAGAGCGCCACGGATCGGGATTCGGGTTCAGGTTCGGATCCGAATTCCAATCCCAATTCGAATCCAAATCCGGATCCCACAGACCCTCGTATCGAGACGGTACTCGAGTCCTACGAGCGAGCGGTCTACGGCGGCGGTGTGAGTCGACGGGAGGCGGCGAATGCAGTCGAGGCGGTCGACGGACTGGTGCGCGAACAGGTGCCGCTGGTCGGCGGGGCTATGTCGGATGCGGGCCAGCACAAGGCGTCGACCGAGCGTGGAAGTGACGACGAGAACGATGGGAGCGACGAGAGCACAACAGCCGAATAATCTTCTTCGACCCAGATAGGAGAGAAACAAAGGTGGAACGAGGTTGGTCACTCAAAAAGAACCACACGACAGCATGTAGGTCCCGATAGTGTTTAATATGGCCATTTCGTAGCAAGGAACGTAATGTCGGAAGTCTGCTCGACGTGCGGGCTGCCTGAGGAACTCTGCGTCTGCGAGGACGTGGCCAAGGGACAACAGCAACTCAACATCCGCATTGACGAGCGCAGATACGGTAAGGAGGTAACGATCGTCGAAGGATTCGATCCGAAGGACGTCGATCTGGACAGTCTCTCGTCGGATCTCAAGTCCAAGTTTGCCTGTGGCGGGACCGTCGAAGACGGTCAGATCGAGCTACAGGGCAATCACACCGGACGCATCGAAGAGTTCCTTCGGGATCGCGGTTTCAACGTCGCCTAATGCCCGCGATGATCTGAGACGGCTTCCGAACCCACGACCCGAACCTGACCGGCAACTCGCCGGTCGCCGAACCGGACGGTGAGTAACCGCGGCCGATGTTTTCGCGGTAACAAACGCTATCGGACGGGTCGCTCGACCCACCCTTCGCGTTTCGTGACAGAACCCATCGAGCACCGCGACAGTACCTAGAACGGCGACTCCGCACCGGCGTCCGCGCTGCTCTCAGTGTCGCCAGCGCCGTCGGCACTCGCCTCAGTACTCCCGGCTACGAGTCCGAACTTCATGCCGTACTTCTCGAGACCGCCTTCCATACTCTCAATCTGGGCGTCCGCGGTCCCTTCGTACGAACTGAGCAGTTGGGCTGCCTGTACGCTGGCCTTCCCGTGTGGACAGACGGTGACGATACGCGAGGCGTCCTCGAGTTCCTCGACACGACTCGTGAGTTCCTGGAAGGGAACGTTCTCGCTGCCGGGAATCCGGCTGTGGGAAAAACTGTGCTGATCGCGAATGTCGACGATACGAACGTCGGCGTCCGACTCGAGTAGCTCCTTGACGTCGTCGGGAGAGATTTCGCCATCCATTACGCTCGCGTTAGGCTGCCGGAAGAATAAGCGCACGGGTCGGATCGCAGGTCGAGCAGTAGCTGTGGGTCGTTTCCCCACCCCGAACAGACCAGCGCGAGTGACAGACAACTCGACCGTAACAAGGCGTTATCGTCCTCGATTGCGTATCTTCACCCATGGAGAGTCAATTGGTAACATATGAAGCACTGTTCGGCGTCCAGCTCGTCGGCACGATGGTCCTCGTCGCAGGGCTGTTCATGGGCGGGCTGACAATGACAACAGTCGCGGGCGGGTTGATCATCCTCGCGGCGATCGTCGGCCACGTCGTCGCGGCAGTCCGGTTCGATCCCGACGAGTTCGTCGACGAGTCAGACCGAGAACGGGACCGCGGCCAGGAACCAGAGCCGGCAGGCCGCGGCGCGAGTCGCTAACACGGGATACCACACCAGTCGCCTCGTCCCGAATCAGGCCCCGGTTACTCGCCAGCGGAGGGAGACAACACACCGTCCTCGTGGGCGAGTAAGAGCGCCGCAAGTGTCGCATCGTTCGCCGGCTGTTCGCGCGCCCGCTCGAGTGCCCCATCGACTGGCACGGTCGTCACCTCGAGGAACTCGTTCGAATCCAGTTCGCGCTCGCCGGGAACCAGGCCGTCCGCGTAGACGATTCCCCGATCGTGTCGGAGTACACCCGTCGCGACCGCGTACTCCTGTAAGAGCACCGTACTCGTTGGTCGGAAGCCAGTCTCTTCCTCGAGTTCCCGGGCAGCAGCCTCGGTGTAGGACTCACCGTCCTCGACGATTCCCGCCGGGAGTTCGAGATGTGTTTCACGAATCGCTGGGCGGTACTGCTCGACGAAGAGGATGTGATCGCGGCCCTGCTGAGTGCAAACCGACTCGGACTCGAGATGGGATCCGGTCCCGAGTTCAACACTGGATTGCGACTCGAGTACCCGTCCATCGACGCGCGCGACGATAACGACGGCTGGCGGGAGTTCGGCCCAGTAGTAGCGCTGTTCGCTTCCGTCGGGCTGCTCGAGTCGGTCGTATCCGCCGTTGTACCACGGCGTTTCGTATTCAGTGATCTCCTCCAGAAGTGTCCATTCGTCGGGTGTCGTCATTGGTGGCGTATACCGGGCCGGTGTCGTAATAGGTGGGGGTTGCGTGCCGGAACGCATTGTTCCGGGCTGCTCGTGACCGAACAGACGTACCGTTCGGCGTCGACTGACGAGACGTACACTGGAACGTACGTCGTCTTTGCAGCCAGTGCTGACGGGCCGCTCGCCGATGTCGAGGACTAGGGGTGGAACCGGACGAGATTATCGCCGCGTCGTGGTTCGAAACGTTCCCGAAAAATCTTCACGACGGGGCGTTGCTCCGGCCGTATCTGTAGATGTAGAGGAAAGCAGAGTTGAGAGTATGGCAGTAGTCTACGGCTCGCCGCGCTCGACGTGCTCGCGGTAGAGCCGGCCGAACGCCTGCCGGCGCAGCGTCGCAACCGCCGCCTCCTCCTCGTTCTGGAACGTCGCGGCGACCGCCTCCCCGTCCGGCCCGGCGTGCCAGACGACGCGGTCGACGTTCTCGTTGCCGATAACGGACACCTCGCCCTCGTAGGATTCCCGCCAGTCGTCGAACTCCTCGCGCGTGCCGACCGTAACCGCAAGCGAACTCGCGAACAGCACGTCCCGTGCAGTCTCGACGACGTCGCTCGTGACACGCTCGGCGTACTCCTCGCGGTCGAACGCCATCGCTTTCGCAACCTCGCGGACGACCGTCTGGGCCGTCGGCCCGACTTCTGTGTAACGGTCACGCGCGTCGTCCATCGACGAGAACGTCGCTGTCCCAACGGTGTGCATACCCGTTTCTGGTCGCGGGAGCAAGTTACAAATTACGTGTTTCCTCGACACCAATCGTCCACTTGGAGTGATTACACGCAGGCCGCACCCTCCGCTCCAGATTCAGACGGGATATATTCCGGGCGACATGAAATACCAACGATGGTCTCGCCCTCCCTGCTCTCGGTCGTCCTTCTGGCAGCCCTCTCACTGACACTGTACGCCCAGACTGAAGGCTATCTCCCGCTGTCGATTCCGAGATGGGCAGCAGTAGGCGTTCTCGTGTTCGGCTACGTTGGCGTGGGGATGTCCACCGGCTCGTCACAAACCGAACAGTTCGTCGTGACGCTAACCGGTGCCCTGTGTTTCATACTGGGCCTCTACTGGCCGTACACGGAGTGAAACCCAGAACGCAACACCTATTCGTCAGTCTCCGGTTCCGCTGTCGCGTTTGATTCTGTGCCGGCACTCGAGTCCCCCTCATCTTCTGACGCGTTTTCGACCATCTGGCGAGTCAGTTCGGAGGCTTCCTGCAGGACGTGTTCGGTTTCGGTAGTCATCGAACCGCGGCCGCGCTGGCGGCTCTGGCGGGCGAGGTCGGCTTCGAGGCCGGTTGGGCGGCCCTGGGTGTGATCGTGGTCGTGACCGTGACCATGACCATGCCCGTCACGATGACCGTGAGCACCCCCACGCTGCCCTCTCGGCCCCTCCTCGAACGACGGCGTCTCGATCTCCGGTGCATGCTCTGCGACGATCTCGCCAAGTTCCGGCGGTGAGCACTCTTCCCACTCCGGCGCGTGCTCGGCGAGCCACTCCTGGTGTTCCTGACGGCCAAGCGAGGCCGTAATCGCGAGATGATTCGCGAGATGCTCCGCGTCGGCCTGTTCGGCCGCACAGACGGGGCAGGCATATCCCATACTCCCCATAGGAGCGCGCGTAGTAAAACGGCCACGTCTCCAGTCCTGACCGGCGGGCGTCTCATGTACTCGAGTGCGGGAGAACGAGAGAACGAGAGAACGAGAAAACGTGAGAACGTGAGGTCGGGCAGACAAACAGATGAGCAGACACATTCGAAGCAACCAGCGCCAGGCTACTCGAGTTGACGGACCATAATAATCGCGTCCTCGCCGTTGCCGTAGTAGCCGGGGACGTGTCGGATCGGTTCGAAGCCGAACTGGCGGTAGAGTCGTTTGGCCCCGTCGTTCGAGCGGCGGACCTCGAGTTTGATCGAGTCGGCACCGTGGGCTGCGAGGACGGCGATCGACCGGGAGAGAAGCGCAGAGCCGACACCCATTCCGCGCCGGTCTGGGTGGACTGCAACGTCCTTGATGTGACCGAGCTGGCGGCCGAACGAGGCGGAGACATCAGCGACGACATAGCCGGCGATTTGACCGTGGATGTCCGCAACGAGGAAGCCGGGTTCGCCGAGGAACCGGTCGAACGCGTCGTACGGCCAGGGCTGGGGGAACGACTCGTTTTCGATGCGGACGACAGCGAGGAGGTCTGCCTGTTCGGCTGGACGAATCGCGAGTTCGTCGTCGGTGCCGCCGTCGTGTCCCTCGGGTACCGGTACCGTCACGGTGTGTGCTACTGTGTCGAGCGATAAAAACGGTGTGTCCGGAACTCGAGCGAGGTCTCGGGCGCTGTGGGTCAGAGTCGCTCGAGTTGCTCGATTTCGGTGTCCGACCAGTCGTAGAAGTGTCGGTCGGTCTGGGTAAGGACGTCGACGCACTCGTTGTACTGCTCTCTGGCGCGGTCGGCGAGCGGATCGTTCGGGTTGGTTTCGACCCACTCGCGCAGGTCGGCGAGCGCCCTGGGGGAGTACGTGTCCATCCGATCCTGGTGTTTCAGGATCTCGACTTTTCGACTCTCCTGGCGGAGCGTGCGGGTCAGCGCCCAGAGGGAGATTCCCCAGAAGGCGAGCAACGTGAACGCGAGCATGCCGAGCACTTCAGCTGGAAGTGGCATCAGTCATCACCTCCGGTGACCTCTGTGGTGCCCGGTTTGCCGCCACGACCCTCGACGACCGACATGATGGCGTAGCCGATGATCGGGAACAGAACGATCACGAGCATCCCGGCGATCATCTCGGGTTCACGGAAGTTCTCCCAGGCGAAGTAGCCCATGATGAACAGCATGACGGCCGGGATGACGTACTTGATGACCGGGTCCCACCACTTGCCGACGTAGATGCCGGCGTTGCGGTTGACTGCGAGCATGCGAAGCCGTTTGGGTCCGAGAACCCAACCGATGACGCCGATGATCGCGAGCGTCGCGAGAGGCAGCCCCCAGTTTCCGAAGACGAAGTCGAGGAAGTCGAGGATGTCCGCGGAGTAGGCGCTCGGGATGCCAAGGAGCCAGATACCACCGCAGACGCCGAGCACCGTTTGTGTGCGATCGAGTCTGGTCTCCTCGCTGATGGTCGTCACGCTGACTTCGGTGATCAGCAGTCCGGACGTGAACGTCGCGAGGAAGAACCCGACGAAGAACAGGATTGCGACCAGTCCGCCGAGTGGGATCTCGGGGAAGACCTGGACGAGCGAGACGAACGCGAGTCCGGCACCGGCGTCCGGTTCGACGCCGACGGCGAAGACGATCGGGAAGATCGCGAGCGCGGCGAGGATACCGATACTCGATTCGCCAAGCGCCGTGAAGACGCCGCCGCCAAGCGGTACGTCGTCGTACTCACGCAGGTAACTACCGACAGTCAGAGCGATCCCCCAGCCGAGCCCGGTCGAGAACAGCGCTTGACCGAGTGCGGCAATCCAGGTTTCACTGGCAGCGAGTGCGCCCCAGTCAACGCTGAACATGAAGGTGATCCCCTCGCTCGCGCCGGGGAGCGTGAGACCACGAACGGTCATCACGATGAGCGCGATAACGAGCGCCGGCACCGCGTAGACGACGAGTCGTTCGACGCCACGACGGATGCCGAGGATGAGGATCGCTGCAATCGACCCCATAACGATCGTGTGGAGACCGATCATCAGCGCGGAGTTCGCGAAGAACGTGTCCATGAACGCGCCGGCTTCGAAGCCGCTCGCCGTGAACGTAAACAGCAGCGAGTGGACGGCGTAGTACAGCGTCCACCCGATCAGCGGCGAGTAGTACGACATCAACGCGATGTTCACCAGGAGGACGATAACACCGAGTCCGACCATCCCGCCGGGACCGAGCACATCACGGAACGCGCCGATGACGCCCTTGTTCGTATAGCGACCGAGCGCGACCTCGGCCATCAGACCGGGAACCGCGAGCAGGAACAACAGGACCAGAAACGCGAGGACGAACGCGCCACCGCCGTTGTCTCCCATTACGTAGGGGAATCGCCAGATGTTCCCGGCACCGACCATGGCACCGATCATCGCCATGAGGAACCCAAACCGTGTTCCCCACTCCGCTCGTGCAGTTTTTGCTGGTGCGTCTGCCATTATCTAACACCCACTGTGTCAATGCACTGTATCATCGTATAAGTATATTGCGTGCGACATTGAATTACAGTCCCGACAACTGATTTCGCCGTGGTGAAATCCCTGGACTCGCGGTATATAGGTCGATGATCCATCGATGGTCGACCTCATTGTATCCTACATTCGTTATGGTTTTATCATCCTACATAGACGTCTATGAAAATGCCCTCCAAATGGCCACCGGCAGCTACTCGGCGGCAGGTAATTTCGGCTATCGGCGCTGCAGCCGCTACTTCCCTCGCAGGCTGTCTCTCGGCCGATGGAACGCGATATACGCTCAGGAGTAGACCGGAAACCGGTTCGGATCCCGTCACACTGTTCGCTCTCGAGCCCGCAGCGTACGCCTTCCATCAACGACAGGTCGACGACGAGTTCGTCGAGTCCCTACTCGAGGAACTGCGTGAGACTGGCGCAGTCGAAACGATCGAAACACCGCTCGTCGAAGAGCGAACGAGCGATGAGAACGACGATGAAAGCGACTACGTTCCCGCCTACGTCCAGAGCGACAACGAGAGCGGAAACGAGAACAGAAACGGAAGCGAAAACGGCAACGGGAACGAGTTTAGCCGCGTCCGAATCGATTCAGAGCCGATCACACTGGACCGCTGGGCCGTGTGGATGGAACCACTCGAGAAGCTCCCAGACGACGCGGAGTACGTCACGGATCCGGATGCACCGGGAGATGTTCCGACAGATGACCGTTCTGCACTCGACGCGGAAATTCTCGACGAGGTGACCAGCACTGCGGTTTCGTCCGTGGTCGCGGACACGGAGCACGCTGACCTGCCATACCCACGTCGGGGAGTCGTCTTCTTCGATCCATTAGATCCGGCGGACAGTGAACTCCTACCGGAGGCACCGTTTCAGTACGCGCTGATCGAACCAGAGGGGCATGGAACGCCCGACGAACTCGCGCTGCGCCTTCACGTGGAGAAAGCCGCTGTGGAAACCACCAAATACAGTCACGAGTTAGAGCCAGTCGCCGACTCGACCGATGGATTCGTCGAGCACGTTCGCTCCGAACACGTCGCCACCAAATTTAGTGAGACGACACTCTCCGAGGAGATGGCAACAATCCTCGCCGAGTCCGCGGATTCGTCAAGCGCCCCGATGGAGTACGTCGAGGAAGGGGCTCGTTCGGAGGCGTTCGACGAGATTCTCGCTGAACTGGGACTCGCTGACGCGGCGCTTCCCGAGGGAGAGGAGATTACCAGCTGGTACCGATATTACGAGTACGACGACGAGTACTACGAAGCGCGGTATCGAATCAGTGACCTGCGCTGAGTTGTGGGTGGTGCTGAAGGCGACGGCGACGGCAAGACACCCGAACGACAGTTGTCATCGCCAACAGATTCACCGCTCGCTCGAACTACTCCGCCTACTCCGCCGGAATGGCGTCCATTTCGTACGACTCCGTCAACTCCTTCAACTCGTCGAGCGCCGCCTGTTCTTCACGGAGATTCTCCTCTAGCAGATCTGCTGCGTCGTCCATTCCGAGCTGATCCGCGAGCGGGATCAGATTGCCGTAGGCCGCGATTTCGTAGTGTTCGGTCTTCTCCGCGGCTGCCATGTTGTGGAAGTCCATCACCTCCTGGGAGGGATCCATCGAGGCGAACTCCTCGTACTCCTCGATCAGGCCCTTGATCCCCTCACACTCTTCTTTCTCGGGTGGCTCGCCGAACATCTCGAAGACCTCTTCCAGACGGTTGATTTGTTCTTCTGTCTCCGCACGGTGCTCTGCGAACGCCTCCGCGATCTCCTCGCGCTCTGTGTTCGACTCCAAATCCGAGAGCGCGTCGAGGAGTTCGTGTTCTGCGTGGTAGATGTCTTCGAGGCCATGCTCGAACAAGTCGTGGATGGTATCGACGGTCATGAGACGATCACGAACGGCTTCGCCAAGCGTGTGAAAAAGCGAGACGCCTGCGACGGCAGGCGCACAGAAGGTCTCGGAATAGTCACAAACGGCGGGCGGTGGGAGGGAGCGACAGACAGCGATAGACAGCACAGAAACGGCAGACAGCGATAAACAGCACGGGAACGGCAGACAGCGACAACCAACAGCAGCCACCGACACGCTACAGCACCTACTCCGTCTCGCTCTCCACACGATCCGCATACGTCTCGAGTTCCCCCGCAAGCTCGCGCGCCTGATCCGGGGTTAACTCGAGTTCCTCCATGTGCTTGGGGAGGTGTTGGTCGGTAGCGTTGTCGAGTTCGAACTGGAGGCGGACGCAGTCGGGCTCCTCGCGGTCGGTCGTGGCGTTGAGGATGGCGACGGAGTCGAACTCGAACTCGTGGCCTTTCGCCGATGCCTCGACGTAGTCGAGTGTCGTGTAGGCGTTGACCCGCATCAGTCGGTCGGACATGGCTAGGGAGTCGCACTACGACCACTTAGGGACTTCCAACGGGTGGCCTCTGTGCACGCGATGGACGTGGCTCGGTCGCGTTCTCAAAAAATAGAGGACCAGTTGTCTACCGCGGTGCCCGGTGAATATCGACGAGGAGTGGGGAACGGACGTGGACAGTACGCAGAACTCAGTCGTCCGATGGGATCGGCGTCCCGTCGGCGCGTGCCGGTGCGGGGCTGTCGTCGAATCCGTCTTCCTCCGCGTAGGGGTACCAGGTTCGCTTGGTGTTGTGCAGGAACGGGTCCTCGTAGCTCGTCTCCTCGGGTTCGACGAGATCGGCAAGTTCCTCGTCGTCGCGAGCGGCGACGAACTCGCGGAAGCTCTCACCGTCTCTACGTGCATCGTCGAAGTTCCCGAGCAGGTTCTCGATCGCACCCGGCACCTCGTCGGCCGGCACGCGGTCTGCGACCCAGGAAGCGAACTGCGGGTTCTCGCCGAGGCCGCCGCCGAGGCCGATGTCAAGGGCCTCGACCGGTTCACCGTCCTTGCGGGTCTTCATCCCCCGCAGGGAGACGTCGGCGATCTGGGGCTGGGCACAGGACGCGGTACAGCCCGAGAGGTGGATGTGGAAGTCCTCGACGCCCTCGGGAAGCGAGACGTTGTCGACCAGCCAGCGCGAGAAACGCACCTGGCGGTTCTTCGTCTCGACGATCGAGAGCGAACAGAACTCGCTGCCGGTACAGGCGATCGACCCGCGCTGGAACGGGTGCGGATCCGGACTGTACTCGTCGAAGACCGGATTGTCGAGCAGCGCGTCGACCTCGTCGTCCGGCACGTCCGTCAGGATGATGTTCTGGCGCTGGGTCAGACGGACCTCGCCGGAGGCGTGCTCCTCGGCCGCGTCGGCGATCTCGTAGCCGTCGTCGATCCCGAGACGACCCACGAGGACGTTCAGGCCGATGTAGTTGTTGCCGTCGGTCTGCTCGTGAACGCCGACGTGGTCGTGCTTCCCGTCTGCGTCGCCAGCGTTGTAGCTGTAGGAGTGGCGCAGATCCTCACCCGCCGTCTCGAGTTCAAAGTCGATGTACTCCTCCTGGAGGACGTTGCGAAGCTTCTCGGCGCCCCACTCGTCAACGAGGAACTTGATACGCGCCTTGTAACGGTTCTCGCGGTCTCCGTGATCACGGAAGAGCGCGGAGATGCCACCGGCGACCTCGACGGCCTGCTCGGGCGTCACGAAGACGTCGATGTTCTTCGCGAACCGCGGCTCGTTGCGCGCCAGTCCACCGCCGACGCGGACGTTGTATCCCGTGACGGTCTCCCCGTCTACCTCCTTTTCGGCGGGCTCGAACGCCAGATCGTTGATGTCGCCCTGGCCGCAGCCCTCGTCACAGCCCGTCACCGAGACCTTCCACTTGCGCGGCAGGTTCGAGTGCGCCTCGTTCTTCTTGAACGTATCGTGCAGGTCGTCCGCAAGTCCCTGCGCGTCGACGTGCTCGTGTTTGTCCTTTCCCGCAACCGGGCAGCCGACGATGTTTCGCCAGGAGTCACCGCAGGCCTGGACCGTCGAGAGCCCGACGTCCTCGAGTGCCTCGAAGATGTCCGGTACGTCTTCGATTCGAATCCAGTGCAGTTGGATCGCCTGCCGCGTCGTCACGTCGAGCCAGCCGTTGCCGAACTCCGGGTTCGAGACCGGGCCGCGGGCGTACTCGTCTGCGATCTCGACGATGCGGCGGAACTGGCCCGGCTCGAGCACGCCGCTTGGGGGACCGATCCGCATCATGAAGTACGACTCCTGGCCGGCGCGCTGGTGGTACAGGCCGTACCACTTGAAGCGCTCGAACCAGGCGTCCTTCTCGTCGTCCGGGATCGACTCCCAGCCGTCCTCGGCGAATCGCTCGATATGGTCACGAATGTCTGTGCCGTAGATCTCGTCCTTCCACTCCTCGACATCAGTCGGCATTTGCTCACTAGATAGAGAGTGGATCATATACGCCCGTGCGTCGCGTCAGACCCGGCCGCCTCTCGCTGGTTGAGGTAGGTGTTGCCAGAACAATTGCGTGTGAACGTTCCCCAGCAGAGAGGTAGCGGCGACTCGAATTATCGGCCCGAAACCGCGGCGACCGACGGACTCTGTACTGATTCCGGCTCGTAGCGTTTGAACTCGCCCTCGACGATTCGACCGACCGGCAGCGACTCGATGCCATCACGCGTTCCACAGTCGATACACATCCCGACGGCGTCGGCGATGACGTGCGTATCGACACCTCGAAGGTCGACACCGGAAAACCCCTCGAGCATCACGTGTGGAGTCTCACAGCCGCAGAACTCGCGGGCAGGAAGCGTCCAAATATCGCTGACGCCAACCTCTCGAGAATCGTTGACGCTGATCCAGGCACCGTCGTCCAGCGTCCGTAGTGCAATGGTCATAGGCGGGCTACGTGCTCGATTACCCTCTGTGCATCGCTGGTCGCAACGTTTTGCGGCGCCGATGACGGAGTGATATGCGGAAACCGCAGTACTACGCCGCAGTGTCGGGATTCTCGCCGACCCAGACGGCGGCAACAATCCCCGCTAGAGGTGAGTACGGGTATCGCTTGCTTGCGAGGAGCTACTTATGCAACCTGCGCTCGTACCGGTGTGTATGACGAACGCGGCAGAACGGAGTCCGGAGTCAATCGACCGGGACGACGAGCGAGATGATGCCCACCTGGACGATATCGAGGAGGGTGCAGGCTGCACCGAAATCTGGGAACACCTCGCCGAACAGCGCGAGGACGACGACTGACGAAACTCCGGACGATGAGAGCGACACTTTTAGCGCTCAAGAACATACACGCTACTATCTCATGACAGACACCGGCCCTGGTGACTCCACTCGTGGACATCGCCGCGATGAGCGCGAGCGCGAGCGTGGCCGTGGCCATGACCACGAGCATGAGCGCCAGCACGAACGAAGCCGGTCAATCCCAACCGACCGAGAGTCACCCGTCGGCACACCAGTTATCCGTGGTGACGAATCTGTCACCGGTCAGCACGCAACCCGGGCCGTCCAGTTCGATCCGAACGATCCGGACAGCCTCCAGAAGGCCGCAGACACCGTTACAGAGTTCGCAACCGGTGCCAGCGATGACGACCATCTCTACATGCTCCGCGGAGCCGCCGCCTGCGCAGCACTCGTTCGCGGCGAAGGGTCGTACAAAGCCGCCGCAGAACGCGCCGGCGACGACGTCACAGTGTCGTTCATTCGCAAGTGGGCTCGCGTTCACGACCTCCCGCGGTCCGTTCGCAAACAGGTCGCACTCGGGCAAATCGCCCCCACCGCCGCCAAACACATCGCCCGCGTCGGCGGCGAAGCCCGACTCCTCCTCGCCTGGGCCGCAATCGATGCCGACCTCACCGTCCGCGATGTCCGCAGCATCGCAAGCGCCGTCAACGATGGCACACCGATCGAGGACGCACTCGCCGCGAACGGCACTCAACTCGGCCGCCTCGAACTCACACTCTCGCCAGCCAGCTACCGCGACCTCAGACGTCAGGCCTCCCTCGACGGCGTCGACCCCGGTGAGCTCGTCACGGCTGCACTCGAGTCGGCACTCGAGTAGCGAGCCTGGTTCTCGAAGTTCTTGCAGCCACGAACGGACCGCCATCCGGCACCGAAGAAAGAAACGTTTAACCACTACTCACCAATAGTGGAATACACAGGGCCGGTAGCTCAGTCTGGCAGAGCGTCTGGCTTTTAACCAGACGGTCGCGTGTTCAAATCGCGCCCGGCCCGCTTTTGCCACGAGCAAACTCGCGAGTGGCAAAACGGCTCCGCGATTTGAACGCAGAGAGGGCGTGCGAAACAGAGTGAGCACGTCCGACCGTGTGTTCATAATCGCGCCCGGCCCGCTTTCCTGTCGCAAACAAGTTCGTGAGCGACAGGTAACAGAACCGGTGCGATTTGAAGTAAACCAGAAAGGCACAGCGAAGCGAGCATTGCTGGGCGTAGTTCATAATCGCGCCCGGCCCGCTTTTCAGACGACTACCACACAGATAGCAATGCGGCGATGATAATTGATTGATACAGTCAGTTCGGTAGCGACACACTACCGAACCCACAGCAGGATCCCTGTACTACAAACCACTCTCGCGAAGAATCCGGCGTCCTGACGTGATCAGATCCTGCTGTCTCGTCCGTGCCGACTCGTTGTACAGCACCCCATCACGCTTGACGACAGTCCCGTCGACGAGCACTGTCTCCACATTGCCAGCCCCAGCCTGGAATACCACGGTCTCGACCGGATCGTGCACCGGCGTCGTGTTGATATCGTCCGTTCGAATCAGCGTCATATCCGCACGCTTGCCCGGTGTCAACGAGCCAATCTCGTCCTCAAGACCAAGCGCTCGCGCGCCGTCGATCGTCGCTAACTCGAGTGCGCGCTGTGCTGCGATCGAGACAGTTTCGATCTGTTCGTTGTTATCGACTGCCGGCTGGTTGTCGAGCGCCCGCTCGACTTGCAATGCTGTTCGCGTCTGTGTGAACATGTCGCCGCTCACGTTCGACACGATGTCGACGCCAACTGAAGGGATACCACCGCCGTCGAGCGTCTCCCGAAGCACCGGCATCCCCATTCCCATCTGCATCTCGACCTCTGGGGTAATCGATACCGAACCACCGGAGTCACCGATGAGATTGAACTCCGCCTCGGTGAGACGGTTCGCGTGTACGTAGTTCAGGTCATCACCGAGGAGGCCGAGTTCCTCGAGCGTCGAAACGCCGCCGGGACCGAGCGATCCGATATGCATCGACGCTGGAATATCGAGGTCGCGAGCGAGTTCGATGTCCTGTGCGACGACCTCGTCCGTCGCGTAGTCGGGGCCGCGGATTCCCATCGCCAGCGTGAGAAGCCCGTCGTCCGACGGGAATCGGGTCTGGTGCAGGCGCTTGATATCGTCCGGATGTGGCTCGGTGCTTTCCTCCCACCAGGTCGCACTGTCGTCGCCCGGTGGACCGTGCGCGAACACTGCACGAATACCGGCGTCTTCGAGACCGTCGATTGCACGGTTCGTGTGCCCCGGACTGTTCGCGATGTGGAACCAGTCCAGAATCGTCGTCGTCCCCGCATTGAGTTGCTCAACGGCACCGAAAAGATTCCCGAGATACGCGTCGTTCGGACGGTAGTGGCTGCTTATCTCACCCAGCATTGTCTCCAGATACTCGTTGAACGACCAGTCGCCGGCAACACCGCGAACGCCCGCTTGCCACGCGTGGAGGTGCGTGTTGACGAATCCGGGGACGACGATCGAATCGCTCGCATCGATTGTCTCTGCTCCAGAGACATCGATCGACTCACTGATTTCTGAAATACAGCCGTCCTCGACGAGAATGTCGCCGTTCTGGATAATTCCGAGATCGGGATCGACTGTGACGATCGTTCCGTCCGTAATCAGTGTGCGACTGGTTCCGGAGTCGAACGATTCGTCACTCTCACGTGTTTTCCCATCCGCACTAACACTACCAGCGCCGACCGCACCGAAAGTCAATGCTGCGAGGCCGCCAGTTGCCATGTACGTTCGGCGCGATACACCCGTCCGCTGTGTTGGGTTGTGACGTCTCATTGAATCCACACTGTTTCGTCCAGGCCGAACCAGAATAGAGATTCAGTTGGAATATACCAACTGGCTCACGATGCCGTCTCCACAGGATAAATCGAACTACCAGTATTCGCTGTAGCTGATGCTAATGCACCGACCGACAGTGTTCACTTCTCATTCCCACATCGTACCTCACTACCGGCTTGCACACCGCGCGACATCCGGCCGTGACCAGGAGTCTCCGACAGAAACGTCGTCACAAGCTTGGCTTCCGCCCGTGTTAGGCGGTACTGGAGCGTCGACACCGGCATCTCTTCGGCCTCTGCAATCTCCTGTAGGGATAGTTGACGCGGCGAACTGTAATAGCCGTATGCAGCAGCCAACTCGAGCGCCTCGCGCTGTTCGGGGGACAACTCCGAGCGAGGAATGTGACGTTCGCTCCACTCGGGTGACTGGTCGACGCGTTCGACGGTCAACTCGAGCCCGTCACGAAGGTTAGCTCGCAGTTCTTCGTGGACCGGACTCAGAGAGGCCGCAGTGTCTACGAGAATGCGCCAGCGGTACGTGCGCCCGTACTGTTCTGCTCGGCAGAGTGCACCATCTCCAAGATGCGTTGCGACGAGATAGGGGATCGATCGGCAACCAGATCCTTCGGATTGCTGGGAGTAGATTACACGGCTCGTAGGCTGTTTCGACAGGACTTCGTGCTCCCAGTCAATTTGACAACCGCCCATTCCGCGGAGGTTCGAACACCGAGATAAATTGCTAATACGCTGATCGTAGGCTTCGAGCGTGTCTTGCGGTCCAGTCACCTCGTCGACGCGCCACATCGTATCTTCTGTCGCGTGGCAAGAGACAGTCCGAGAGTACAGACCAGGATTATTGATAAACACATCCATGAGATCGTCGACACCGTCAGTGTACGTGACAGTAAAAGCGAACTCCTGCATACCGTCTTGTTTGGCCAGTATCGAAATGAAGGCTCCGTCGGAATATGCTAACGACAGTGTGCAAGTATACCGATTATCGTTTGTGCATAAAGATGCAACACTCGGACCAGACGGCGTTCAATCACATGGGAGGCACTAGTAGTGGATTGAGTTGTGTCACAAAAGAGCCAAGGGCCGGATTTGAACCGGCGGTGGGCGGCTCTGCAGGCCGCTGCGTTCGGCCGGACTCTGCCACCTTGGCGCAACTGATTGTTGTTACTGCGTTCGTTTAAGCATAGCGGTACGGCGTGACCCAGAAACGCCAGAGTGCACACATGCAAAACGCCCCACAGAGCAGGTGCTCTGTGGGGCGTGAGTATGAGTTGAAGTATGAATGAGGGCGGCGAATCGGCTCTCCCAGAGGGTCTCCCACTCCAGTACTCACCAATACGCAGGCGGGCTTATCTTCCGTGTTC
>NZ_AOIM01000020.1 GCF_000337575.1 Natrialba hulunbeirensis JCM 10989
GATCGTGACGCGATATGGACCCACTGGGATTTGAACCCAGGGCATCCTCCTTGCAAAGGAGGCACTCTCCCACTGAGCTATGGGCCCACTCATCGGATCCAAACGGACTCGATGAGAGAAATGTGAGCTTCGACAGTTCAAAGGTGCCCGTTCGGTTCTGCGGGTGGGTGGTGTAACCGAACGTGGACTGAAAGGTGGGCCAGGCGCGACGGCCTGGTCCCGATCTGTGGAGGNTCGTGCGCCACCATCTCCGAAGAGATCGTGACGCGATATGGACCCACTGGGATTTGAACCCAGGGCATCCTCCTTGCAAAGGAGGCACTCTCCCACTGAGCTATGGGCCCACCCCTCCAATCTGGAGGGAACGAGGCGTTAGCCTTGGTAGTTCAAAGGTGCCCGTTCGGTTCGGCGGGTGGGTGGTGTAACCGAACGTGGACTGAAAGGTGGGCCAGGCGCGACGGCCTGGTCCCGATCTGTGGAGGTGATCCAGCCGCAGATTCCCCTACGGCTACCTTGTTACGACTTAAGCCCCCTTGCGGAGCCCAGATTCGACCCGGAAACCGAGCCTCATCCGGACCCCACTCGGGTGCTTTGACGGGCGGTGTGTGCAAGGAGCAGGGACGTATTCACCGCGCCCTTCTGAGGCGCGATTACTACCGAATCCAGCTTCATGAGGGCGAGTTTCAGCCCTCAATCCGAACTACGACCAAGTTTCGGAGATTAGCGTCGCCTTTCGGCGTTGCATCCCACTGTCTTGGCCATTGTAGCCCGCGTGTCGCCCAGCACATTCGGGGCATACTGACCTACCGTTGCCCGTTCCTTCCTCCAGTTTGGCACTGGCAGTCCTCCTAATGTACCCAACCACCACAAGGGGGTTGCTGGCAATTAGGAGTGCGGGTCTCGCTCGTTGCCTGACTTAACAGGACGCCTCACGGTACGAGCTGACGGCGGCCATGCACCTCCTCTCAATGGCTCAGGTAAGCTCATCACACTGACCGTCACTGCACATTGTCGATGCTGGTGAGATGTCCGGCGTTGAGTCCAATTAAACCGCAGGCTCCTCCGGTTGTAGTGCTCCCCCGCCAATTCCTTTAAGTTTCATCCTTGCGGACGTACTTCCCAGGCGGTCTGCTTCACGGCTTCCCTACGGCACAACACAGGCTCGTAGCCTGTGTCACACCTAGCAGACATCGTTTACAGCTCGGACTACCCGGGTATCTAATCCGGTTCGTGACCCGAGCTTTCGTCCCTCCCCGTCGGATCCGTCTTCCAGAGGCGCTTTCGCCACCGGTGGTCCGTCCAGGATTACGGGATTTCACTCCTACCCCAGACGTACCCCTCTGGTCTTCCGGTCCCAAGCCACACAGTTTCCACCGGACGCCTCTCCGTTAAGCGGAGAGATTTCCCGATAGACTTGCGCGGCCAGCTACGGACGCTTTAGGCCCAATAACAGCGGTCATCACTCGTGCTGCCGGTATTACCGCGGCGGCTGGCACCGGTCTTGCCCAGCACTTATTCCGCGACCACCTTACGGTCGCAAAAAGCGAGGACTATATGCCCTCGCACTTGGAGTCCCCTTATCGCACTGGCGTGCAGTGTAAAGGTTTCGCGCCTGCTGCGCCCCGTAGGGCCCGGTATCTTGTCTCAGATACCGTCTCCGGGCTCTTGCTCTCACAACCCGTACCGATTACTGGCACGGTGGGCCGTTACCCCACCGTCTACCTAATCGGCCGCAGCCACATCCTATGGCGCCGGGGCATTTCAGGCTCTCTCCACTCCAGGATGAGAGCCCTATTCCAGATTAGCCTCAGTTTCCCGAGGTTGTCTGGATCCATAGGGTAGTTTGGCCACGTGTTACTGAGCTATCTGCTACGAGTCTAAACTCGTACAACTAGCATGGCTAAATCGGACTCCAATAGCAATGACCTCCGGCAGGATCAACCGGAATGGTCTCCCCAGCNTGGCGGTGAATGCTATGTCTCGTGCACTCACACATGGGTCCACGTTCGGTGACCAACCACGATCGTGAACCGATCGGGCGTCACCGAACTGTCGAAGCTCACATCAGATCCCATCTGTACGGCGGACCGCAGGGGTGAGATCCTCATCTTCCGTCTACTATATTGTAGTGCCCGACCACTACTTAAGGCCTACGAACTGGACCGTCACAGACAGGGAGTACCACGCGTGGCAGAATAGAACAGTGTTCAATGAAAGAGCCGGTCAAGAACGCAGTCGTGGTAATACAGTTTGGTGGACGCCACTATGAAACGGGTAGCAATCTCCGTTACAGGGGCAACTTTCTCTCCAAATAGGTGAGGAGGGGTTGGCGATGGTGTACATCTAGTTGATACGCACCCGTGTATAGGTAGACAGATGAAACGACCGTAGTCAGACAGCGTTCAATGTTCAGCGATCTGCGAAAGTCGGCAACTGGCACAGGGTAGGGAAAGATACAATTTAGAACAGAATCGCATCAAGTGAGGAGTCAAACGGCGAATAGCCAGAAAGGACTAGAGGCTACAGAAAATCTGTGTAGATAGCATAGCTAGAGAGAGCCGCCAAGAAAATAACAATCAGTTAGAGGGTGTGTAGCAGCGCGAACGTGAGCTGCAGGTAATCGATGAACGGAGTAACAGTAACGCTACAAAAAGGCGGAGTTGGAAAGACGACAGTCGCAATCAATCTCGCAGAGCGATTCGCAGCAGCAGGAAACGATGTACTTCTAGTTGATGTTGATCCCCAAGGGAGTGCCACCGATGGCGTTGGCTGTAACGACGCGTATACGACGGACACATATCTGAAACACGTACTTGACGAGGACGATCCAACGACACCAACAGACGTAATCAGAACTGTCTGTGGGCCGAATCAGTTCGATCTCGTTCCGTCGAATAGGAAACTCCAGCGCGTTAGTCACGAACTCTATGAAGCCGACAACGGCGAGGCAGCGTTCTACCGACATATCGTTGCTCCACTCGAGTCGACCTACGATTGGGTGGTCTTCGATGCGCCGCCAACGATCGGGCCGGTATCGAACGCTGCGGTGGTTGCGACGCGGCAGGTGGTGGTTCCGATGCAGTTGTCGAAGCCAAGCGCTGATGCGCTCGTCCGGACAGTAACGAATCAGCTGTTCGCCCTGAATGGACGGCTCTCAGAATCTGACCCCGTCGAAATTCTCGCGATTGTGCCAAACCGGGTGAAAGGAGACAATGAGGAGAAACACGTGTTGAACGCACTCGAGGACAGCCAGTTCGAGTCGTATCTACCATCGTTTGCGAGAACAACTGCATACGAGTCACCGGGGCCCGGGCCAGGAATTCGTGAGCGGGTTGCCTTCCGACGGTCGTATCGAGAGGGAGTTCCACTTGCAGCCTACGATTCGTCCGCAGATATGCTCAAGCGGTTTGCTGCGCTGGCAGCGATGATCGAGGATGAGGCCCGAGAATCGATTTGAGAGGGATCGATCAACCAGAGATGCGTATCGAGGGCCAGACTAGTATCGAGGGCCAGCAGCGGTACAGAGTGAGGGAGGGAGATCAGGGGCAGAAAGGAGGCGAGAAGCACGAAAGCGAGAGGTGTGAAAGGGGATAATATGAGAGTGGGAGACACGAAAGCGAAAATGCTGTGAGTATGAACGAGACAACAGGCGAGAGCACTAAATACGCTGGTGTCCTGAAATGGGGTAATGGAGAAGGGGAACAACCAACGGAAAGTTGCAGCGATGTGCGATGGTTGTGGAACAGCCTATGCGGCGATTGAACGGGATGGCGGTACAATACAGCCGATTGGGCATCCGAATGGTTGCTGTGATGGAGCAGGAATGACAGTGTTATCAGACAGAGAAAGTGGCGGAGAAATTGTCGGGAAGCCAGATTCAGAAACGCAGTAAACAGAGATCAGAACTCGAGCACAGAACCGACATGCAGTAAATCGAGGGCTATAGTAACAGCTGCAACTATTTGCATACTGATCGCACGACTGCTGGGCGATCAGATGCGCACTGATTTCCAGTGGCTACCATCGTTCGTTGACCGAAAACGCAAGACTGCAGCTAGTCCTACATCGTGGGAACACCCACGAGGCCTATAGTCCTACACTGAGAAAGACGAGCAGAGAAGAATATGTGTGCTGTTCGTGTTGAAACACTTCCCGCTGCTAACAGAGTATCTGCGGTCAGGATTTGCGGGTGTCTCCATAGGCACGATCACAGCCATGCCACTGCCGCCGTCTACGAACTAGACCAGTCACGTCTCGTTGTGAGAACGGGCGACCTCCGGCAGCACCCTCAACAGGTGGCCCAATGAGGTGGGTCAGCCCCGTTCAGCGGCTACAGCGTTCTCAGAGAGGTCAGACGTGTAAAACCCTTCAAAGGTTTCAGAGGACGGAGTCCCCACAGAAATGACAAAAAAGCACGTATCGTGGGATCGGCTCTGTCTGATCCCATCAGCAAACGATCGAGAGACGACAGCGTTCGAGATGGATCACGAATCATCGTCGGCCGACGACACTCCCGATGAAGAGCAACCACCTGTCGAAACCGTACTGCGGACCCTCGATGATGGCACCTGTCGACAGATACTGACGGCCCTCGACGAACCGAAAGCAGCAACTGCGCTCTGTGAGGAGTGTGACGTACCCAGTTCGACGATGTACCGCAAGTTAGATCTCCTTCGCGAGGCAGCACTCGTCGAGGAATACACTGAAGTTCGACGTGATGGTCCAAACGCGACCCTGTACGAGCGAAACTTCGCGACGATTTCCGTCGGAATCGACGATACAGACGAGTTTACCGTGCAGGTGAAACGGCCGGCAGAACAGCCGGAAGATCGCATGGCGACCTTCTGGACGGAAATGAAACGAGAATCATGACGGAGCTACTGACGACACTACTCGCTGTCGTCAAACTCACGGTCCTCATACTGGGAGGAATCGTTGCGCTGCTCGCATATCGAGCCTACGTTCGGACCCGAATCGATGGGTTACAGTACTTTTCGATCGGGTTCGTGATTATCACAGTCGGGACGTTCCTGGTCGGGTTCTTGCATCACATCGTCGGAATCTCAGTTACAGCGGGAATGCTACTGGAGAGTCTGATTATCTGCAGTGGGTTTCTGGTGATGATCTACGCGTTGTACGGATACTGAACGTACTACCATACAGAACGTGCTACCATACAGAACGTGCTACCGTAGTTTGGAACACGTGCAACCAGAACACTCTGCTGCAGTTACCACCTCCTTCACAGAACCGGTTCTGTGGGCGAACCGGTTGTCCCACCACGTGGGACCCCACAGCGACTCCTTATTCACATAATACCGAGAGATGATCGATGAGCGAAACGCTCTCGGATCGATATGCGGATGCAGTTATTTCGTATCGGCGATTACTCATCGTCTTCGTACTCCTGCTGACCGCCATCGTAGCAGCCGGCATCGTACTGGGTACTGACCCTGTCGATGACGATGGTGACCAGTTTGATATTGAGTCACCGGAGACAGCAGCACTCGAGGAGATCGAGGAAACCTATGCAGCTGACACACAGCCGGTCACCCAGGTCGTCGTTCGAGACGATGGTGGTGACGTCCTCACCCGCGAGTCGTTACTCGAGGGACTCCGATTTCAACAAGAGATCCGAGAGATAGAGTCGATTAATCAGACCCTCGACGAAAACGGCGCAGTCGGCCTCGAAAACGCCGTCGCGACGGTCGCCGTCTTCGAAGATCGCGCAGCCGATGCAAACGGCGCCCACGATACCAGCGAGCCGACACTCGAGGAGCAACGCCAGGCACTCGAGTCCCGGTCTGCTGAAGAAGTCGAAGCGTTGCTGGAGAGCGTGTTGGAGCCGGACCAGGAGTTGCGGGGCGGCGACGATCCGTACGCGTTCCTTCCGACCTCGTACGAACCCGGTTCTGTCGAGTCTGAATCCCGACTCGTGTTGTTGTTCCACGAGGAGGACGATGAGACAGGTGACGGACCGAGCGGGACAGGTGACGGGACGAGTGACGACGAAACGGCAACCGCTGTCGCCGACGCACAGCTAGCGATCGAATCGGTGTTCGAGGATCGCTTCGACGATGGCTTCGTCTTCGGTGAGGGGATCACCGACGCCGCGAGTGCGAGCGCGGTCGGCGATAGTTTCGTGATCATCACGCCCGTTGCGTTCGTGTTGGTGTTGTTCGTCCTCGCAGTCACGTATCGTGATCTCGTCGATGTGCTCATCGGATTCCTCGGAATCGGAGTCGTGATGGCCTGGATCGGTGGGGTTCAGGGCTGGCTCGCGATACCCGGCGATTCGATGCTTATTGCCGTGCCGTTCTTGCTGATCGGGTTGTCCATCGACTACTCGTTACACGTCGTGATGCGGTACCGGGAAGCGAGAGGTGGTGGGGCTGCACAGAGTACGGCTGCGACGGGGAACGTTGCAACGACCACAGCCGCTGACGGCATGCGCCGCGGATTCGGCGGCGTCGTCCTCGCCCTCGCTGCCGCGACGGTCTCGACCGGCGTTGGGTTCTTTTCGAACGTCGTCAGTCCATTGCCCGCCATCCAGAACTTCGCAGTGTTGAGCGCGAGCGGCATTCTCGCGACGTTCATCGCCTTCGGTGCGTTCGTGCCCGCAGTGAAAACCGAGATCGACGAGCAACTCGAGAGGCGGTTCGACTGGACGCGTGCGAAGCAACCGTTCGGGATGGACGCCGGCATCGTTCACGGTGCACTCGAGCGCATCGTCTCACTCGTTCGAACGGCCCCGGTCGGCGTGATTGTCGTTGCGTTCTTGCTCGCGAGTGCGGGAGCGTACGGCGCGACGGGGTTGGATACGGAGTTCAACCAGGCCGACTTTCTCCCGGAAGACGCACCAGAGTGGGCGAAAGCGCTTCCCGGACCGCTTGCTCCGGACACCTACACGGTGAGCGACGATCTATCGTACCTCGGGGAACACTTCGCAGACCACGGCCCGGACTCACAGTCACAGATACTGATACAGGGTGATGTGACCGACCCAGAAACACTGACCGCGATACAGAACACCACTGCGACCGTTGGCGGTGTGAGTGCGAGTGAAGCTGAAGGTGGGGTTGGGGGTGAGCGTGGTGAAAACAGCCTACACGCGACCACGACAATCGACATTCGTGCCGACGGGACGGCGGCGATCGATGGACCACAGGCGCTCATCGAGTCGCTCAGCGCGGAGAACGAGACGGTTGCAACCGAACTCGAACAGCGAGACACGACCGGAAACGGACTCCCCGATGAGGACGTCGCTGGTTTCTACGACATACTGTTCGATGCAGACGAAGAAGCGGCCGAATCGGTACTCTACCGGACAGATGACGGTGAATACGAGTCAGCACGACTGGTCCTCTCCGTTCGCGGCGATGCCGCATCACAGAGCGTCGCATCGGATACGAAGGCTGTCGCAGAGGCGATCTCGAGTTCGGTTCCCGTAACGGCAACTGCAACCGGCGGCATTGTGACGACTGCCGTTGTTCAGGATGCGCTCCTCGAGACGCTCGTTCAGGCGTTCACGATCACCGTCGTCGTAATCCTCGTCTTCCTGACGCTCCTCTACTGTGTTCGCTACCGAGCACCATCGCTTGGCGTACTCACACTTGCACCGGTTGTCGCGGCACTGGCATGGCTCCTCGGTGCGATGGCACTTCTCGACGTCCCGTTCAACACCGAGACGGTCGTGATGACGAGCCTCGCGATCGGTCTCGGTGTCGACTACAGCATTCACGTCAGCGAACGATTCGTCGACGAGCACGCGAACGGGACACCGCTATCCGAAGCAGTGACGGCGACGATCACCGGGACAGGCGGTGCCCTCCTGGGAAGTGCAGCGACGACAGCGGCCGGATTCGGCGTTCTCGCACTTTCACTCGCACCGCCGCTTCGCCGGTTCGGACTCGTCACTGGCCTCAGCATCATCTTCGCGCTGATCGCGTGTCTGACGGTCTTGCCGTGTTTGCTCGTGCTTCGAGCGCGACTCCTCGAGACACTCGAACGCAGAGAACGTGAGGAGCAACAACTGTGAAAAGTGAGAGTCTGAACGTGAGAGTGACCAAAACGGCATTCACAGGTGAAAAGTGGGTGTACTCGAGTTCCAGTCTCAAAGTGGGGAAACGACTGGAACCGATGACAGCGACCGGAACACGAACACACCGGGTTTCCGGTGAATACCGGGCCCTAAGAAGGGTCACTCCGTTCATTCACCAGTTCGGTAACACTCGCTTTTGGGTTGAACATCGATGTCGCTTTTGAGTTGTACATCTATGATCGGTACGTTGGGTGAAACCTCGTTAATCGGTACGTCAAGTGAAGCCTCGTTAGTTCCGGCTGCGAGACTGTAGAGTGCCGGGTGCGATACTGCAGATAGTCCGACACATCATTGAAGTGACTCGTCTCACCTGGGAGATGCATCATAATTAGGTTCTGCAGACGTTGCTACCCTAATTCTGCAGACGGTACTACCCTAAAGACAGGCACACCGGGTTTCCGGTGAAAGAACCAGCGAGTTTCCGTTGGGGTGTTGAGATAACCGAATGTTGAGATACCCGAAGATAGAGGAGAAGAAGGAAAGACTGGCGATGGTGGGAAGGAGGAGTGGTGCTACAGAAACGGAGATAAAAGAAAGGGGTGGTGATAGGACAGACACACCAGACACACACACCGGATTTCCGGTGAAATGGACTGAGGTTCTCCGATTCTCTCTTGTATTTTCCTGTTTCTCTCAAAAGTTGATGGTGAAGAATAGATAGATATATACCATAGACAGGAGTAAAGTCCATTGATTCGGTCGCAAACACATATTGCGACATTGTCGCATAAAGCAGTCTTGTTCCAACGGAACTGCTCCACATCAGTTCCCCGTCCACTTCTGCACTCTATAAACTTGGGATCTCCTCTACGATTTTCTGAAGTAACACAAATCTCGGTTGACCGCTCTTCAAATTCTGTTCCTGCTTATCATTGCCACTCTCCTGCTATTTTGAACCCTGCTCTTCAACTTCGCACCCTGTGTTACACTCTCGGCTGTGACTAATGCTGCACTCCTCGGCTGTGACTGATGCTGCACTCTCGCCTGTTACCAACTTACCTTCTCCCACCTAACCTTCTACTACTCCCGCTTCCACTACCTCCGCTTCCACTGCACCCACCACACCATTTCACCCCATTTCACCGGAAACCCGGTGTGTGTGTGCCAACCCAAATTCAGCCATCATCCTTCGCCTCGTTCCTGCATACTAGATCTCACTCTCGTTTGTGTGTGCTCACGAGTAGTTACTCGAGTACCGTCACTCTGCGAGTATCGTCTCTTTGGATCCACCGAACTCGGTGCTTACGTGAGCTGTGCCACCGGGTCCTACAGGTGAGGTGCCTACTCGTTCTACGGCAGCTCTGCTATCAGGTGCACCGGCGTGATTTCCAGACGTATTGGCGTGATTCCCGGTGCCATCGGTGACGAAACGTTCAAGATGATTCACCGGAAACACGGTGTCCAAGGTATATGTCTGAGTCCGACGACCTCTTCATTCGGGAGGATCCGATCTTCGTCAACAAGGAACTCCTCGAGATCAGTCACCTTCCCGATGAGGGGCGGATCGTCGGCCGGGACGAAGAGATCGGGCAGCTCGCGAACGCGGTCAACCCTGCGATTTTCGGACAGAGTCCCAGTAACGTGCTCATCTACGGCAAGACTGGTACCGGAAAGTCGTTGTGCGCCAAATACGTCTCCCGACGTCTCGTCGATACGGCCGAAGAGGAAGGTGTCAGCGCGGTCTTTGCCTACGTCGACTGTGCACAGGACACGACCGAAACGCAGGCCGTCCAGACGATCGCGAGTTCGGTCAACACCGATGCAACTGAGATCTACATTCCAGATAAGGGGATCAGCACGGCAACCTACTACAAACGCCTCTGGCGTATTCTCAACAAGGAGTACGACGTCGCACTCATCATCCTCGACGAGATCGACAAACTCGAGGACGACGCGATTTTGATGCAACTCTCTCGCGCCGGCGAGGCAGGGAAGGTAACTGACTGCAAGATCGGTGTTATCGGCATCAGTAACAAGATCAAGTACAAGGATCGAATGGACGAGCGTGTTAAATCGAGCCTCTGTGAACGCGAGTTCGTCTTCCCGCCGTACAACGCGAGCCAGTTGAACAACATCATGGCGGCGCGTAATGATGCGTTTCGCGACGGTGTCCTCCAGGACGCGGTGATCCCGCGAGCGGCCGCACTCGCAGCGCGTGAGCACGGTGACGCACGAAAAGCAATCGACATTCTGCGCTACGCCGGCGAAATTGCACAGGCCGAGGGGGCGGCTACTGTTCGCGAGGAGTTCGTCGTTCAGGCTCGTGAACGCGCGGAAGTCGATCGGTTCCGTGAACTCATCCGTGGTTCGACGCCCCACTCCCGATACGTACTCCAGGCGTTGACGGTCCTCTCGCTCGAACACCGTCCCGACGGAGCGTACAGCGATTCCGCTGGCGAGAACGATGGCTTTCGAACGACACGGATCTACGACGTCTACGAACAGATCTGTCGCCAGGAAGGTGCCGACACACTGTCGCTTCGTCGCGTTCGTGACTTGCTCAAAGAACACGCGTTTCTGGATATCCTCGAGCAGTCGCGCCACAGCGGCGGGAGCGCGGAAGGAAGTTATACCGAGCACACGCTTCTTGAGGACCCGGAAGTTGTTCGAGACGTTTTAGCCGACACTGTCGAGTAGCACTCGCTCAGCAGTTGTGTTCCGCGAACACCTACCCCACTCCAACTATCGGCAGCCGACTGCAAGTCGGGTTATTCCACCGGAAACCTGGTGTCTTCCTATCGCCACTTTGACCGTGTGCCATCTCGTGTCCGTTCACCGGAAATGTGGTGTGGGTAGTCGTACGCCGAATCCGTTTTACCGGAAACCCGGTGTCCTGTCGCTCTGTATTCCCCTCGCAGCCGAGAATATCGCTTTTCCCTCGTGAACACACCCGGTTTCCGGTGAAAACGGATGGTAATTGCTCTCTCTGGTTGTTTTTCGTGGGCTATTAGATTCGAGATCGGTGCTTCGAACTGACTTGTTTTGAGTGAGGGACTCGAGTCCCTGTGGTCGCTGTGGCGGCTCCGATGACTGTTTCACCGGAAACCTAGTGTGGTCCGTGCTGCTGTGTGGAGTGTCTACTGCGTTGGGTGCCTGCTGTGTGGGTATCTGCTCTGTTAGGGTGCCTGCTGTGTGGAGGTATCTACTCTGTTAAGGTGTCTGCTGGGGGGTATCCACTGGGTCAGGTCCCTCTTGTGTCCGGGTGTCTGCTGTATTTAGAAGCTGATTGTGTCCGGAGCTACCGATCAGGACCGGAGAGAGTCGACAAGGGGAGGTGATCGACAAGGATAATTGGAACCCGACATAGATTCGCCAGCACCTGTGATTCTCTTCGTCAATCTCTGATTGTTAGAATCCCATCGTTTATTTTCACCTCGTTTGCGTCCGTCGGGATTCCGAATTCGAACTGTGCCTCATCGATGACGACGATTGCCGTTTCGCCGACGATGTCGAGCGTTGGTTGGCCGGCGACTTGTCCGAAGTCGACGGCGATAACCTGTTCTTCGTCGTACTGGCGGTTCGTGATCGTAATCTCGTCTTGTTCTCCTGCTGCTGCTTCTAGCTCTGGTGGTGTTTCCATACTCTGTGTTGGCGGGCAGCAATCGTAAGTACCGTGCACGAACATGCCACCTCGGTTCTGTGTCCGGTGGGGGGTTTTCGATCGGTTGTGCTCCTGTTCTGTCTCGCCGTTAGCATGGGACCTCTCGAGTAGTGACGGTTCGGCGGAACCTGGGTCTGTATTTGGCCCGGTGTTCGCAATACAGCGTTTGTGGCTCCGTCTGTTCAGTCACGATTGTGGCTCTATCTGTGCAATCTGTGCAATTACGGTTGTGACTTTGCCTGTCCAATTGCGACCGAAGAGATTAGCTGGAAAAGAGGGCGCTAAGCCCCCATCCTCACGGAGCGAGCGGGAGCGAGCGAGTAGGGCGGGGTAGTTCACAATAGACAGATCGATTCCCGACAATGACGGTATCCTACACTCCCAGAATCGCAACGAGTGGCTCTCCTGAGAGCAGAAGCAGGACGTTGTTCACGACGAACAACGTGTACAGCGCGACCATCGCTCCGATAAACTGGATATCCCGGGGATGTGAGAGGACGTGGCCGATTCCCATAATAATCACCGCATAGAGGCTCGCCGCCAGCGGAACACCTGCAAAGCCGAGATATTCGAAGAATAGGACTGTCACCGGATTGAGCTCGTTCGCATAGGGGACGACGAAAAACAATGTTGCAGCGACCATGTCGATAAACCATAACGAGAGAAAGGCGACTCGCAACGGTGGCGATTCTGGCGGATCGAGATTCAGTCGTCGAACTGTTTCAACTCCCATCTGTAGTTCTCCATTGGGAGGTACAGGAATTACGTGTTGACCTTGCCTACGCTACTGTGACTGTCTCACACGCCCGCTTTCGCCGCTTTTGTCTCCGTGGTTTCTCATTACCGTCGAGTCACGTTCTCTGCTATCAATCAGTTGTTACCTGCTCTGTCATGCAGGTATGTCGTTCTTGCATTGGTCTTGTTGCACCGAATACGGAACTGGGTCGAGACAGGGTTTCGGTGGGCAAATCCTCTTTCTCGCCGTTCTGTTTCCACTATATTTATTATATCTAGTTCCATACCGAATTGTATGTATGACCTAACTGGGTTCCAGCGTGACCTCCTGTACGTCGCTGCAGGACTTGATGAACCACACGGCCTCGCAATCAAAGAAGAACTCGAGAACTACTACGAGAGCGAAATCCACCACGGCCGACTCTACCCGAACCTGGATACGCTCGTCGACAAGGGACTCATCGAGAAGGGGACGGCTGACCGACGGACGAACGTCTACAGCGTTACGCGCCGCGGCCGTCGCGAACTCGAAGACCGACGTGACTGGGAGGAGCAGTACGTTTCTGAACTGGTCTGATCGGCTTACCGGTTCATAGCTGCTTGCACCCGTCAGCGCCCTCCCGTAGGGCATGCTTTCTTCTGCCCTTGCCAGCTAGTTCGCTGGGACCAGCCCGGTTTCGCCCTCCCGTAGGGCAATTTGTCCCGTGACTGCCGTCACGACTGTATCCGTTTTCGGAATTTGAGGGGCTCAGTTGTGTCGATGGTAGCCGTGATCGCGGAACTGAGGTTGCCGATTTATGCTTTTCACGCGCGTTCTCATCTGTATGGACGGCTCTACCAACGACCACGACACTGACACTGGCCACAACCATAACAACGACCACGACACTGACACCGGCCATAACCACAACAACGACCACAACGACCACGACCACAATCACCACTCCACCAACAATCACGACACCAGTCCTGAACCCGACCGTGATCACATCCTCGTTCCCCTCGACGCAACACCACTCCTCGAGGACACCCTCTCGTATGCGTTCGACCACCACCCGAACGCACGCCTTACCGTTCTCCACGTCGCAACTGTCCCCACAGATGCACCACTCGAGTTCAGTGGTGAGCAGTCAGCGTGGCACGACAACTCCGAGGCGGTCTTCGAGCGGGCGGCCGCTCTCGCAGCGGAGCGCGATCGGTCGATCGAAACGACAGTCACCTTTGGCCAGCCAGCACGAGCGATACTCGAGTACGAACGAGATGAGGCAGTCGATGGGATCGTTCTGGGGAGTCACGGTCGCTCGCGCGTTGAGAAGTTGCTTCTCGGGAGTGTTGCAAATACGGTGTCACGGCGTGCGTCTGTTCCGGTGACGATTGTTCGGTGATTGGTTGCTGTTCCCCTGATGTTCACTTGGCGACCGATGGTCCTGTTCCCCTGTCGTTCGCTTGGCGACCGGTGGCCCTGTTGAAACTGCACTGCTGTGCACTGCTGGGTATACGAGTGTATCACCGGGCAGTAGTGGCATCCCGCCGAAGCTATAGTAACAACTGCAACTAGTTCCACACTGATCGTACTTCCGCGGTTCTCGCTCATTTCACTCGTCCATTTCACTCGTCCATTTCACTCGCTCCGAACCGAGCTGCTATCGCACAATCGGGTGTACATTGTCTTGCAGCGGCTACTATACGGTTTAGCTGAGTTATCCCGTATTACTGTCTTTCTGGACACTGACCCGGCGTGAACGCCATTGGTAACTAAGTGCGGCTACGTCTGCAATACGGATACCAATGCCCGAGCGGACAACGATCGGTGTTCTGGCGGATCCGTTCCTCTACGAGTGGCAGGTTCGTGCGATCGACCGGGTCCAGACACAGACCGACGCAGAAATTTCGGTCGTGGTCACGAACGCCGAGAAAAAAGACTGTACAGCAGAGTCGTGGAACGACTCTCGATTCGAAGCCGCAGATGTACGACGATTCGTCGACGTTGTTCGCCAGGAGCAGGCGTGGGCACTGGTCCTCGCCGAACGGGCGTTTGCGAGACGGCTTGGGGATGACCAGCATCTCTGGTATCGCCACTCGATCGATGCAATCGATCAACTCGAGGACGCAGACCACCTCGAGTGTGAGCCCCACCGTGACGGGAGCTGGTACGAGTTTCCCGACGACGTTGTGTCACGACTCGCTGAGGAGTGCGATGTATTGGTCCTCTTTGGGTTCGGTCTCTTGAAGGGGGCGGTTCTCACCGCAACTGAACACGGCATTCTGAGCTTTCCCCCCGCCGATATCCGTTCGTACCGTGGGATGGGGCCACCACCGATCTTCCACGACGGCCAGTCGATGGCCGGTTCGACACTGCAGCGACTCACCGAGTCAATCGACGGTGGAGAGGTCATCGCGTACGACGAGGTCGATATCAGTGACTGTCACACGCTCTGGGATGTCTTCGACCGACTCGTCTCACTCCAGATCCAGTTGTTGCCGGACGGCATCGAACGGGTGTGTGACCCAGCGTTTGAGCCGACTACCGTTCCTGACGACCAGCTCGGCGCGTTTTACCCGCGGTCGATGCGCCGCAGCCCGTCGTTTGCCGGCCGGATTCTCGCGAAAAACGTTACTGGTCGCATCCGTCGACAGGTTCGCACGCGTGTATCACTCCCAGCCATTGACCGGGCGAAGCCGGTTCGCCGATAACCATCGACTTGCAAATAACCGAGACTACGCCGTTCTGGCTACAGCGGGCAGTGTGAACGAAAACGTCGCCCCGTCGCCCGGCTCCGACTCGACCCAGATCTCTCCGCCGTGGCGTTCGACGATCCGCTGACACAGCGCAAGGCCGATCCCGGTTCCCTCGTACTCGTGGCGACTGTGTAGCCGGTCGAAGACGGTGAACACGCGCTCTTGATCGTCGTGGTCGATCCCGATTCCGTTGTCCGTAACCGAGAGCACCCACTCTCCACCGCGTCGTCTCGAGTCGATCTCTATCTGTGGCTCCTGCTCGCCACTGTAGGTTATCGCGTTCGACAGCAGATTCTGGAAGACCTGTCGGAGCTGACTGGCGTCACCCTCGACTCGCGGGAGGTGCCCGGTCGAAATCTTGGCACCACGTTCCTCGATACACAGCTGCAGGTCCTCGCGTACGTCGTCGATGACCGGCCCCAGATCGATTGGTTCGATGGGATTCCCTCGCGTTTCGACCCGTGAGTACGTCAGGAGGCCGTCGATCATCCCACGCATCCGGTCTGCCCCGTTGACAGCGTACGCGAGGAACTCCTCGCCGTCATCGTCGAACTCGTCACCGTACCGGCTTTCGAGTAGCTGCAGGTAACTGGTGACCATCCGCAGCGGTTCCTGCAGGTCGTGGCTGGCCGCGTAGGCGAACTGTTCGAGGCGCTCGTTCGACTCCTCGAGTGCGTGTTCGCGCTGGCGTTGGTCGAGTTCGTAGGCGACCCACTGCGTCATGAGCTCGTGGAAGGTCCGCTCGGCATCGGTGAACGGCTGCTCTCGTGGGTCCGAACTGACGAAGAAGAACGTCCGATCGGCGCTGTTCTCGAGTTCGATCCGTGCGCCGAGATAGGCCTCGACGCCGACCGTCTCGTGTGCGATCGTCCCTTCGACGCCGGCGTTTTGCGGTGTGGTGACGCCGATTGTGGTTTCGGTGTCGGTCGTGAGTTTGCAGTAGGTTTCGGCGAGTGGGATCGCCGTGCCCGGTGAGAGCTGTTCGTGGTCGTCGCTTGCGGCCTCGATTTCGATCGTTTCCGTCGTCGGATCGATTCGTGAGAGCGCACCGAACTCGAGATCGAACCGGTCACAGCCGAGTTCGAACAGCGACTGCAGTTTCTCTTCGAACGAGCGGTTGGGGTCGCCGGTGATCTGATTCTGGCGCTCGAGGTACTGCTGGTTCTCGTGCAGTCTATTGTTCGCTTTGGTGCGATCGAGCAGCGTTCCCATCATCCGGTCGTTCTCTCGTTTGAGCTGCTCGGGGCCGAAGAACTCCTCGGGTGGCGTATAGTAGAAATTCTTGCAGGCGATGTCGTCGTAGACGATGTGGGGGTGTGTCTTGAGTACCTTCTGGATGGTGTCCGCTGGGAACTGTGCCCGGTGGTACTGGCAGAGCGCGATCATGTCCGTCTCTGGCAGGAGCCGATTGAGCTTGTTCTCGTAGTCGATGAGTTCGGTATGTGGGCAGCCGCCGTCGGTTGCCCAACTCATCTCTCCCGTGATGCGGAGCCCGTCGTACTCACTCGTTGCGTCGTCGATAAGGCCGGTGAGGAGGTCGACCATGTCGTCGGCGTCGAACGCCCCGTTTCGAAGGTAGGACTCCTCGGCAGTCCATACCGTTAGCGCACCCGTCTCGCGTGCAGTGTCGGTTTCGACGCCTGCCTCACGCAGTCGGCCGAGAATCTCGTCCCGGTCGGTTTCGTCGACGATGTAGAGACACTTCTCGCCGCGCTCGAGTCCTCGTTTGATGAACGGCAGCGCTGTCTCGAACTGCTCGTCGGCAGACTCATAGATGAGAGCGAGGTGATCGTGTGAGCCGTGGTGTTCGTGTTGCCCACAGCTCTCGAGTTGCTGTGGTTTTGGGTCTGCTATCGGATTCGCTGTCGGCTGTCGTGTGCTGCGTTCTCGTTCGAAACCGAGACTGTCATCAACACGTTGTGTCGGATAACTCATAGTGGATGATAGGTGGGTTCGGGCCCGACATTCGCACGGTAGCACTGGGTGCGAAAGATCAGTACACGAGTCGGTGCATAGCTTCTCGCGCCGATGGCGACGGATTCGGTGACCGACCCGACAGCGTCACTATCGACACCGTACCAGACACAGCGGAATAAGAGCGCGGGTTGTCCGAGGATCGAAGTGTGTGAAAGATAGAGTATGAGGGCTGTAATCCTCTTTTTCGTTACTTTCACTCCGACCTCCACTCTTCAGCTGCGGGAGGATGTCACCCTCAATTTCTTTTCTGACTCTTCCCTCCTTCCTTGGTTCCGACTCTCACATCCTTCCTTGGTTCCGCCCCACATCCCTTTCTTTTCCTTGCCTTCAGTTTCGTCCGCTCCCCACAGTGAACTCCCACTGTCAGTCGTCACCCCTTTTCTATCAGTCATCGAACTGCAGCGCTCGTGCAATCACTCATCCACACTGAGCAATCACTCATTCATCGAGATACGACTGTGCACGCTCGTCACTTACCTGCCGGAAATCCTCGTAATACTGTCCAACGGCGCTGAAATCTGCTGGCTGTTCGAGCGCGACAATCGCATCCACTGGCGCTTCGTTCTCGAGTACCTCGAGCGACCGCGGCGAGCCAACCGGCACTGCCAGGGTAACGGCCGTCGCGCCTGCGTCCGCGACCTGTCTGAGACACGCGATTGCCGTCGCACCGGTCGCTACTCCATCGTCGACGACGACCACCCGTTTCCCGTCGATTGCCGGAATCGACCCGTCACCGTCTCGATACTGGACCACTTTCTCGCGTGCGGCCTCGGCTTCGCGCGTCCGTTCACGGTCGATGTAGTCGTCTCCAACCCGCAACTGCTCGACGAGATCATCGTTGAGCCACAGGGTCCCGTCGCTAGCAACAGCACCGAGTGCCAGTTCCGGATTCCCAGGTGCGCCGATCTTCGATGCGACAACGACATCGAGTGTCGCTCCCAGTTCGTCTGCGACCGGCCGTGCGACCGGAAGCGCACCGCGTGGAATCCCGAGCACTACATCTGCCTCGATCCCTTCCGCCGCGAGGTGTGCTCCAAGCTGCTCGCCGGCGTCCGTTCGATCGGTGAACATCCCTCTTCCTCTCACGTTCCCTACGCGCCCACCCTGGTTGTATGTGTCTATCACTACCCACGTCAGTAACAGCCGCTGATACTGGATGGTGACAGCTCAGTGCTCGCTCTCCTGTGACTCTGTTTCCTCGAGTTCTGTGAGCACCCACTCGAGTGCATCTATCTTTCCGTCGAGGTGTTTCGATCGGGGATCGTAGTAGTCACAGGAGTCTCTCGTCCGGCGCAGTGCGGTCAGTCGGTCGCGAATCTCGTCGGGAGCGGGCATTGTATCCCGGATGGACCACAGCGAGGTGTATAAATCATTCACCGGTCGGAACCAGTCGATCTGGACAGTCTCTTGGTCTGAAACGGCGTATCTCGGTACGCTATTGGTGGATGGAGACCGTTTTCGACGGTGACTGTGAAACGAGACGGAACGGGTCGACGGTGACTGTCGAACGGGTCGGCGGTGACTGCGGAACGAGACGAAACGAGCGTATAGGCCAGTCCAGTCTGGGATGTTGTCTACAATTTATAGGAGTAGCGCCGCTCCACCGGCGTTCCAGTGTGCCAGCGTACGGTTCTGTTGAAATTGGCGTCCAAGACGTAATGCAGCACTGCAACCCGACAACTTCGTTTGTCATATCTCGGACGCGGTGACCTTTTGACCACTACACTGCGAATGGCCTACTCGCTGAATCTCCGGAACACAACACCTACTGAACGGTTGCCATGATCGCTTCTAGTTCGTCTTTTCGGAACGATGACGGTGCTGTTTCCGGAGTCGCTTCTTCCACAACACCGACCTTCCACAGGATCCCTGCCCTCATTTCTGCTTTCGGAGGGAGACGTCCGCTTGTTTCAACCTCATACCCCACTTCATCACAAACTGCAGCGAGGTCCTCTTTCGTGAACGCTGCCGATCCCTCTCGCTCAAATCGACCGACCGCTACCCTGATTTCATTTCGAAGTTCATCGACGGTTTGTGCCATACGTGCCACGACACACACGGACACTGTCTTTGTTCCGGTCAGACACTCGTGTATCGGCGGTGGTTTCGGACCCAAAGGAACAGTCTGTCTTGTTATCTGGATCGCAGGAGTTCCAACTCTCTCTAACAGTGATGGCTCAGGGCAGGGAAAACACGTAAGAAGCAGCGATCAATTCACTGCTGGTCGCCGAGAAGGCGTGCTGGATTCAACGGTGTCCTCTGGACAGTTCCCCGGTTTCTGGAAAAGAAGCGGAGTTAGCCCAGGACGTATCGAAGCCTTGGGAAGCGCTCGACGAGCGCCTGCCCGCCGACGTCGATCTGTTCGATGTAGCGGTCGAGGCCGAGGATCCGGCCGGCGCCGAAGGCCGCGATGGCCAGGAAGACGATGGCGTAGATCAGCGTGTAGTCGAACGCTGCGAGCCACTGGCCCTCCCAGCCGCCGAGGTAGAACATCGTCATCTGCATGGCCCCGCCCAGGGCGGCCAGGCGGACGAACGCGCCGGCGATCAGCGCGACACCGATCAGCACCTGGGTGACCGGGACGACGACGTTGATGATCTCGAGCAGGGCGACGTTGCCGGCCATCGCGGCGAAGAGGCCGCTGACAGGGCTAGCCGGGTCGACGCCGTGGAGCAAGAAGCCGCTGGCGTCGAACGCCTCACCGCTGATGAACGCTACCTTGCCGAGTCCGGCGAACAGTATCATTCCGCCCATCACGAACCGCAGGGCGACGATGAACCACGCTGACAGCGCGTGGGGTTTTCCTTCGAGCGTGATTCCCGCATACCGGCTTTCGAGTCTGTTTCGAGTAGTAGTGGACATGATCGATTGACCTCTTGTACTTGTACAGAGGGTCGGAATACGGGTGAGTGGTTTTCCTTTATTTGAGGGGTTGTTTATATAGTGGGGTCGCAGACCCCTCCCTTGACGACCGTTTTCGACGCTGGTTCCCGCGGGCTACTACTGGACGAACTGGATACATCCGTCCGGACACATCCAGTTGATGCCGACCGAGAGGGGATTGAGAGCGATCACTACCTCCGACACTGCTGCCACCTCCGACACTGACCTCCCTCCTCCGACACTGACCTCCCACTTCCGACACTGACCTGTGTCATATCGCGCTCCGCACTCGCGTGTTTCCGTCAACATCTCGGCCAGTCTCCCAACTCACCAACTCGCCAACTCGTTGCGAGTGTCCGGTGACACCTGCCGTCCTCGGTGACCTCTCTCAGTTCGTCGGTGGCGCTGGACCGACGACGACCGATCGAGCGACAGCCTTGCAAGTACCGAGACGCGCATCCACCCGCCATCGCGTGGCAGTGGTGGTCGTCGTGGGGTGTGAGTCTTCGCTGTGGAGAGTACACTCCTTCTCAGGGGGGTGTGAGCAACCCGGGGACAGCCTCACCTGTCGACAGCAGTTGTCGCCGGGCTAGCCTGTTTAGCGATCTCTGTTTCTGTTCCTGTCCCTGTCCCTTCCCCTGTTCCAGTTTCAATCCCAGTCCCTCTCCCTCTCCCTCTCCCTCTCCCTCTCCCTCTCCCTCTCCCTGTCACTGTCCTCTCGCCAGGACTTGCACCAAGACTCGCACCAGGAATCTCCGCATCCGCCATCAGAAGCACGCGGCGCTCGGTGTACTCGAGTCCGTTCTTGCGCTGGCGCGTTCGTTTGATTGCGAGCCGATGCTTCGAGAGATCGAGCAGGGCGTCGATCGTCCTGGAGACGAGTTTCTTCGCGTAGCTTTCGCTAATGCCCGTCTCTTGTCTGCGGATCCAGTGTTTCATCTCGCTTGCCGTGACGTATTCGCGAACGCCGGCACAGCCGTTCTCCCATGGGTTGTCGCCAACGCCTGGATCAACTCGTGCTTTCCAGAGCCGCGCCGCAAGTCGCGACGGCAGCGAGGAGACCGTCGCGTGGAGCATATCGTCGTCCATGGTCGCGAGTTGTTGAATCGGCAGGAGATCTCCGTGTGCGAGCGCGACGTTGCCGCCACGCCCGAGCGGATCATCGCTCTCTGGGAGTCGAAAGTATCGCCTGCCGTCGTCCTTGCAGATGCGCTCGAGGCGGCCATCGGCGACGTCGATCTCGGTTTCGTCGACGTGCGTTTCGAGTAGATGGGCACCCTTCTCGAGTTCGCGGGCCTGGAGTTCGGTGACGCGCTCTTTGTTTGCGGTGAGTTTCTTCGCGTGGGCGTCCAGTCGCGCCTCGACGGGTGTCTGTGCGTCTTCGAGGTCGTCGACGCGAGTCCGGAGCTGGTCGTTTGTCGTCCGTGCTCGGTCGAGTGCCGTCTCGAGCGTCTCGAGTCGTGTGTCTTTCTTCTCGAGTTCGGTCTCGAGAGTGGTCACCCGCTCGCGCAGGGTTTCGAGTTCGGCAGTCAGTGCTTGCAGTGCGTTTGAGTCGGGGTGCTGGGATTGGGTGCTCATGTCTGGTGTGGGGTGGGATCTGTCGTTGGTTGGTGGTGTGTCGCTGCGGGTCGGTGGTGTGCCGTCGGTCGGTGCTGTGTCGCTGAGACCTGGGGTGTGTCGTCGGTCGGTGCGACTGGGGCGCGGACCAGTCGGCGAAAAGGATGGTCGGGTCCGCAGAGGAGTGTTGGTACTGGCGGTTCCACTGCGGTTTGACGGTGCCACTGCAGTTTGGGGTACCACTGCGGCTTGGCGGTGTCACTGCGAGTTCGGTCGGTTCTGGCCCGGCAGTGGTCGCGGTGGCGATGGTGAGGTTGATTGGGTGGTTTCGATCACCCATCGTGCTCGCATCGGCCACCGTCAGCCAGCATCGCGTGTCGCCCATCTGGCGTAGCGTGTCGGTCGGCCGGCGAAGTGTGCCGTTCGTCCGGCGCGGTGTGTCGTTGGTCCGGTGCACCCGAACGCGTCGGGCAGTAGGCGCAGCGCTGGCCGGGGTAATACCGCTGGGCGAGGACCTTCGCAGCGTTGCAATCGGCGTAGACGCCGCCGACGTAGCAGTCGGGGTTCGTACAGCAGACTGTCTGGTTTCGCACGCGCTCGCCGATGACGCCGCAGGCGTGACACTCCAGCGAGGAGTACGATTCGGGGACTGTCGCGACCTCGAGGCGGTACTCGGCGGCCACGGCGCGGAGCCGGCGGTGGGCCGTGGGGAGCAGCCACGCGGTCCCACGGTGTGCGTCGGGGTCGGTCAGCCACGCCCAGAGATCGGGTTCGTGGTTGCTATCCTCGGTGACCAGGACGGGATCGTCGTAGGCGGTTGCGTACTCGCAGATCGTCCGCGCCGCGGCGTCGATCGTGGTGCGGATCGCGGCGTGGTGCGCTGTGATAGCCGAGACGATCGTGTCTCGATCGGCGTCGCTGGCAAGGTGGGCGGCGGTCTGTGCGCGGAGCTCGTCGAGGTGGGTACAGACGTCGTCGCCGCTGATCACGTACGCGCCGGTCCAGTCCGGCATCGTCACCGGACAGGCGGTGTAGAGGTTGTGTTCACCGATATCGACGCCGATTGCGGTGCGTTCGCTACGCATCGCGATCACTGTCCGTCGGCTCGAAGAGGAGTGCGTCGTCGCCCGCGACGAGGATCGTGTCGTAGTGGGTGGCAGGGTCGCGGGTGGGTATTGCGGCGGGGAACTCTGCCGGTGAGCGGGTGGCGGTGCGGTCTCTCGCCCGTTCAGTCGTGGTGTGACGCGGGTTTGTTTTTGCGGTGTCTGCGGCTGTGTGTTGATCGTGATCGGTAGCCGATGCTCGTGGCTCGTGAGCCCTACAGTTATGGGCTCGGGGGCTGTCTTTTCGCATGGGTCGTTCACTCCCTGTAGGGAGATGACCCGCCCCGACGTGCTGGTTCCACGTCGGACCTTTCAGGCCCGAAAGGGCAGGTCACTACTCTTGTTATCACGTAGTCTACTAATATTTTACTGTGAAACTCACAGCACCTCTATAGACAATCAATGTGTGTTTATGGGGTAGCATATACTCCGTATCACCATCTATCGATACTACTATGGGTTCTACAGCGACATCCATGAGCGTGGTACGACAGCGAGCTGAATGGATGCGTCCAGTTGACGAGAAAATACTCGAAACAATGCGTGATGAGGGGAATATGACTCCCAGCGCGCTCGAGCAACTGGATGTGACTGTTGCCAACTATGCAAGCAACCGTCTGTCAAAGATGGCTGATTATGGCCTCGTTGAGCGTGTCGCTCAAGGACTCTATCGAATTACTGATGACGGAGATGCATTTCTCAATGAGGAACTCGACGCAGGTGAACTCGAGTCGGTTGAAGAATCTGAGTAGGATACCTTCTCAGAATGCAACTACCCGATGGTGAACACAGGCTCCAGTTTTCGAATTTCGTGGTGAGAATCTGAGGTGCAGTTCACGTGAAAAAGGGACTGAAGAATTGTTCTGGTGTTTTTGCGTACGGATTTCGGTTATGCACACGATTGTCCTTCATTCGTGTGCATATTTGGGAAACGGATTCTGTCGATGTATGACCCCAAGGTTCGGGAAAGGGAGACTGTGATGTAGGCCCCCTCAATTATTCCCTCACCGAAATAGCGTCCAGCTATAATATCACCAATGTTTATTAATGCTGAATGACCTGTCTAGGGTGATGTCCCAGGAGCTTGAATATAATGACCTTGAAGAGCGTGAGAATACGCTGAAATCATTTGGACTCTATATGACCGATATAGAACGGTTTTTGGAGAGTAGAAATCTTAGAGTCCCCAACAAAAATGAAAATTTCTATTTTAGAGTGGCGGAACAACTTGATGAAAATCAGTTTGAAGAATTGATTTTCCAGTATAGGTACGCTGGAAGACAAACTATAAATTATTTTTTAATAGAAGGATTGAACGATAAAGACCTTGGTGAGGTTAAAGAACGGGTCGAAAGTCGTTTACCTAGCGATGAGGACATTGAGAGTGCAATCAAAAAACCATATCTCGCGGAGTCTAACACTGTTGAAGGCAAATTATACTTTGCTATTGGATATAAAGAAAAAGCCGACAGTGTTGAACCCGCCACCGGGAAAAAGTCGGGAATTGTCCTGACAAAAAGAAATGTGGTTGTCATCTATGATGATATGGATTTGATCGAAGTGAGAGGTTCGGATGAGAAAATGGCAGAGGAGGTGAGAGATGAAATCTGCGACTCAATCGGGAAATACAAAAAGAGTGTGAAGAGTCGGCCCAATTTCGGGACAAAGTTCCAAGAAAAATTTGAGAAAATGGTAGAGACTTATCTTAATCTGGTAGTGAAAGTAGATGATCAAGAAGAGACGACCCTTGACACAATCTCGTTCACCTCTAAGGAGGACGAGTCTGGATCCCGAAAAGACGCGAGGAAGTCCGATCGAGTTGAGGAAGAACTAAGCGAGAGAGGCAGTGAGATAACACAAGGATATGTTGAACTGTTTGACGGATTCCGGTTCCGGATTAATCGCGATGCAAGCAAACTTTCATTTATGAAGGCGGAGAAGGAAGAGAACATCAATCAAATAACTAGACTGATCCACGATGTACTCACAGAAACTCGAGAACATTCCCAAAGAAAAATCTCAGGAATTGCAGACGTACCTGAGTAGAGCCTCTGACAACGAGGACAGCTATGTCCGACGGAGGTCAATAGCAAAGCAAACCGGGCTTGATGAGGCCACGGTACAGGTAATACTCTCTGAACTAACTGATTCTGGCGTTCTAGTCGCTAAGTTACAAATCAGATGCCCATATTGCAGTACTCAACACGGCATCTATGCGAGGAAAGGACAGGTTCCTGATGAGGAAAGAATGTGTTTTAATTGCCAGAATGAGTTTCAACTGAATAGAGAGCGGAACTGGGAGGTGATCTACAAAGTCACCGATGAGGAAGACGATTTTTTTCCTAGGGATTTCACCAACCTGCTAAAATATTCTGAGGAAGGAAAGAAAGAGTCTACAAAATTCTTTCAACACGAGTTAGAGAAGTTAAGAAATATGGACAATCCTCAACGAAGGGGGAAAATATTTGACCACTTTGTGGGGTTGTTGTTCCATCAGATAGATGGTTTGGAGGTACGTATTCAACCGGAAGGTGACTCTGGGGAAACTGATGTACATATAGTCTGTATCAATGGCCCGTCTTGGTTTTCTACTACTTGTGGGACACACACAATGATTGAAAACAAATGGGAGAAACACCCTATTCAGAAGGGCCCCGTTCACAAATTCTACGGGAAAATAAGCTCGAATCACAGTTGTGAAAGAGCTTATTTTCTAAGCATGAGTGGGTTCTCCAACGGGAATCGAAGCAATATTGGGGCACATACTGTTTTAAAGAAGTTTCAAGACCCTGAAATTGTGGATCTATGGGAAGAAGACCTTCAGAAAATGGTTGACGACGGAAACCCGTCCCGTGTATTGAGACAAAAACTAGTTCCTTGAGTTACAAGAGAAAGCGAAACCGGTTAGTTTGCTCATTTGGCCTTTACTACAGTTTCTTACTCGAGCTGGTGAATTGTCTCACTTGATGTGAGTCCGTGTTGCTTCCCGATCTCGACTGCAAGGTGCAACGCCCAGTCTTCTTTCTGAGTTCCTTCGTACTCTTGGGCAAGCAGTGACAGCGCATAGACGACCAGCAGATTGTCTTGTGGATGTCGCATGACGTCTGCAATTGGCTGCGTCTTCACTGATAACCCCTCGTAGGCGTATCCGACAATCACGGTTACCAAGGTCCCACTACGCCCAATCGGAGAGATAGGGGTTACTCTGGCGTCCGGTATCGGCTGGTCCAATTTTCGCTAGCGCGGCGCGCGCTCTGCGCGCCGCGCAATTACCCTGACCCCTTAGGGGCATATAAATGAACCAAATTTCCATCATATTTTCTGGAGGTGAAGTATGAATTGGAATGTAGATAGGCTTCTTGAGAGAAGATACCGTAGGTTATCTCATGAGTGAAAGCCACCATTCAGAAAGAAGTCGGGTTTCCAAATTAATCTCTGTTGGGAAACGCCTGATCACTAATTGGATGGTCCCCAAGATTTCTGCCGAAATTCTATTGAAGACTAAATTTTCAGGAACTCCGCCATTATATACGTGGAAAGAGGAGATGGGAACGTTCAATCAGCGGCTGTACGAGACATGGGAGAAGCCATTTGATCAGTTTCAGAGATATTTGATAGGGTATTATTCGATTGGTGGAGATATCCAGAAAGAAGCCAAAAAGAAACAGACGCCGATTAATGAGGATTATCTGTCTCATGCACTAATATTACTCTATTCACGAAGCTGTTTGATCGGTCGAGAAATATTCACTCTTTTGAAAAATGGCTATGCAGACGGCGCACTGGCAAGATGGAGAGCACTGCATGAGGTAACAGTAACTACTGCTTTTATTTACGAGCATGGGGATGAGGTGGCTGAAAGGTATTTAAAATATAAACGGGTCCAAGATCATCGAGAGGCAGAAATATATGATCAATATTATCAGGATCTTGGATTCGATCCATATCCCGAGGAGTTGTTTGATAAGTTGGATCAAGAAAAGAATGAACTTCGTGATGAGTATGGCAACCCAATAGACGACAAAGGATACGGATGGGGTTGGGCAGCAGAGGAATTTTCTAACAAAAGTGCCAGTTTTAAACAGATACAAGAAGAAGCAGGATATGATCATCTATATCCGTTTTACAAATATGCAAGTAACACTATCCATGGCGGCCCAAAAGGGACCTTATACCGGATAGGAACACCATCTACAAGTGAGAGTCCTCTTACAGCCGGCCCATCAAATACAGGTTTCACTGATCCCGCTCAGCTCACTATTTTCTCTCTTTTAGATATTGCAGCCATTATGGTTGATAACTTTCCTAGTAAAAAGCGACAGATGATACTTTTTATACTCAAAAATTCAGCAGACGAAATCATACTTGATTTCAATTGGATACAAAATCATATTGAAAAACAAGAGAGGTGAGCCACCGTTTCATGTGTTTCAACTCGAGAATGCTGTGCGGAGGTGGGGCGGGGGCGGTGTATTTTTTCGGCTTTGTCCCCTTGGGGACAGTGCGGAGGCAGAGCGGTTGGTTTGTGGTCTTGACCTTTACCATCACTATCCAGAAGCACCGCCTGCGTCACACTCCCGAAAATCACCTTCCGACCGGCGACTGCGTTCGCGACCCACGCACCAACTCATCAGTCCAACCTGCTCCGCCACGTCCAGAATCGCCAGCGGCGGACTCCCAGCCGCACTCTGCACGCGCGTGTCGATATCACTTCCAGCATCATGATCGTTCCCAGCATCGCGACGTAACTCGACGGACTCGGCCCCACCGTACATCTGAACGAGTCCACCACGAGGCTGAATCGCTATTACAACGAGACCAACGGTAACTATTAAGATATACTACTACAAATTCTAACAAAATGAGTCGCTGGACTGGTACCCACTGCCGGGAATCCACGACCGTCAACGCGGTGAGTCGGTAGATGGGGCGGAAACGGAAACGCAAACGCAAACGAACATCGAAATCAACCGACGCCGACGAGTCGTCGGAGTCACAGACAAAGCGTCGCTCCTTGAGTTCAACTCGATCGAAGAGTCGACTCGGCCCACTGGACGGAACCGCGGCAGTCGATCAGGGGATCGGCAACGATATCAACGCCCTGACTGGCCAGCCCGAGGGGTTCGACGCGATGGCCGGGTCAAACACGCCCGACTTCGAGCCGCTACCCACTGGTGCCGACGCACAGATTCAGCGTGCACTCGAGGGGACCGATACCACGCAGGAGGAGGTTCCCACCACAGTCCTCGACGTGCTCGGCCAGGGAGGGACGCCATTGGACAGTCCGATTCAGCGTGCACTTGAGGAGCGCATGGACGCCGATTTCTCGAACGTCCGCGTTCATACTGGTGCGAAAGCCGCCGAAGCAGCTGAGGCGATCGACGCGAAGGCGTTCACCTGTGGGAACGATATCGTGTTCAATTCGGGCGAGTACGATACCGAGAGTCCGGAAGGACAGCATTTGTTGGCCCATGAGCTGGCGCACGTCAAACAACAGAACGGCGGTGCACCCATCTCGATGATGCCCAAGGAGGGCGCTGATCTCGAAATCGATCCGGATCCACAGTTAGAGCGTGAGGCTGACCAGGCGGCTGTACAGGCACTCTCCACCGACGAGCCGTTGGTCGTGAGCCGGATGGGGACGGATGTCCATATTCAGCGGTCGATAAAGGGAAAAGTCGAGGACTTTCTCTCTGGTGACCAGCCGGCGTTCGAGGAGGGAGTACACGCAATCGATGACGATGAGCGAGGTGAGCTATCGGAGTCGGTCAATCGGATCATCGACGACGTCAAACAGTTAAAAGAGGATGTCTACGGATCGGATGGAGTGGATGCTGTCGGTGCGTCGAAGAAGGGGATTTTGGCTGGGGGCCTTGCACTCGGTGCTGGGGCTGTCGGCGTCGCAACTGGCACCGTGGGTGCCGCGGTGGGCCTCGTCGGTGCACCGCTGCTCGCCTACGCGGCCACGACTAGCGAAGAACTCTACGAACAGGTCGGCAAACGAGCGATCGACAAAGGCGGCAAATGGGCCGGTGAAAAATACGAGGACGAACTCCAGTGGCTCAAAGAGAAATACAGATCTCTCGAGCAGAAGCTTGGACTGGGTGATGGGACCGAACACGGTGGAAACGACCCGCTTGCAGATAAGAAGTAATTATGGATGCCAGTATCACTGCAGAAGACGAGAGTCACATTGGTATAGATGTATGTGATTGTGTTAGTAATACACACGATATTACTATTAAAAAGACCACTGGAGAAATAGTGTATCATCAATGTGAAGAATACGCCGATAAGCCAAAAAACCGAACGGCAGAAGAGAACGAGCACAACAATCAGGCTCGGCGATTCGCTCGCTATTATGTCTACGAAGAACGCGGATACGAGACCCTTTCGTGGGAGGAACACCCGGACCGACTCAACACTGTCCGTGTTGCCCTCGAGGAGCTCTCACCCGAGGAATTCGACCGATTGTTCGGCGACTTCTACCAGCAAGTGACCAGCTACTTCGACGGCGGTACCGACCCGGTTGTTGACATCCCGTCGAACGCCGAAGAGCCGTCGGAAATCCTCTACCGGAAGGATATCTTCCTCGCGGTGGATCCCGATAAGTCGACGGGCCTAGAACGAGCAGCGGAACTGGCCGACGCCTACGATATCGACCTCGAGCAGCCACCCACACGGGACACGGCTAGCTGGGAGGCGTTCACTGATGCCGTCGCTGGTCACTCAGAGATCGACTTTGGTGGCTCACTCGAGATCGGAGCTGTCTCCGATCTCGGCATGTTCTACCTCGACGATGACTGGAACGAGCACGTCGTTGACGGCGACGCACCTGTCGATCGTGATCCCGACGCCCGAATCGAACTACTGCCGGTCGAGTTCAGTTCCCCCGAGCGGTGTCAGGAGTTTCTGGTCCATCACCTGAAGTGCCAGATTCGGGATTGCTTCATCGGTATGGGTGTCGAGCCACCCGCCGAGTTCCGTGTGCTGGGCCCTGGCCGTCTCTACTACACAAAACGCTACGGGAAACTCGACATGTACGAAGAGTACCACACGCTCGAGGCTGACGTGCCAACCGCGTAATGCGTATGGGGTATTTCGATACTATGGCCTCTCGTGGCTCCGAGACGGTACCTCTTTCGCCACCGCTTGTGAGTGCTGTCCAAAATCAACACACCACTAAGGAGCGCATGGACGCCGATTTCTCGAACGTCCGCGTTCATACTGGTGCGAAAGCCGCCGAAGCGGCTGAGGCGATCGACGCGAAGGCGTTCACCTGCGGGAACGATATCGTGTTCAATTCGGGCGAGTACGATACTGAGAGTCCGAAAGGTCAGCATCTGCTGGCCCACGAGCTGGCGCACGTCAAACAACAGAACGGCGGTGCATCCATCTCGATGATGCCCAAGGAGGGCGCTGATCTCGAGATCGATCCAGATCCACAACTCGAGCGCGAGGCCGACGAAGCAGCCGAGCAGGCATTGTCGGGCGAGGAGCCACTGGTCGTCAACCGGATGGGAACTGACGTGCACGTCCAACGGTATCCTGGTGAAGAGGCAGTTGCCAAAGCCGGCGATCTCTTTGAGACTGGTACAGAGAAAGTCGATGACGCCACAAGCAAGCAGTACCGACTCAGCAAGGACCAAATCTTGGATCTGGTTGATTCTGTTGAAACACCGAAGGGTCTCACCGAGTGGCTCGAGTATCACGATATCGAGGTAGCCAGCCGCGTTCAAGACGCAGCCAGTAGCCCAGTCAAAGGGATGACACAAGGCTGGACTATAGGGTCGTCAGTCGGAGCGATGGCTGGACCAGCTGGTGCAGTGGCTGGCGGCCTTGCTGGTGTCCCAATCGGAGCTGTCCTCACCACCAAGTTCGGACAGAACGTTGCCGACAAGGTTCAGACGTTCTTGCGAGAGCGACTTGGTCTTAACACTGACCAAGAGTTCGATCTTGACGACGAGACCGGAGCATATAGCGAAAAGGTCGACTTCTAATCATGCAAGCAAAAATTCGAAAAGAGACAGACGACGGATATGGCGTTTTAGTAACCGATAATAACGAAATTGAGCACAAAATAGGAATTTGTTACGACGGAGAAATTGACGGGCATATTCAAAACGGGTACCCGGACAAGCCAGCGAAACGAAACCATAGCGAAGGTGAACACATAGGGCATGCACGCAAATACGCCCAGTATTACGTCGCTCAAGAGACCGAGCACGACACGATCCCGTGGGACCTCGATGCGGACCGGTTCGAAGACGTTCGGCAGGCGCTCCAATCGCTCTCAGACGACAAGATTGAGATCTTCTTCGGTGATCTCCTTGACCAAAGTCTGAGCCACTACGACAATGATCCTAACGTCGACATCGGCGACACAACGCGTCCGCACGAACTCCCCGAAGACATGATCGGGTCTGAGGGTGCAGTTGGATACAAACAGGAAATCTATCTCGATGCTGCCGGTGATATCGAGGCGGTTTCGGGTATCGGTATTGACTATTACGTTGCTAGAGGTGAGCGCCGGACTGTGTGGCATGGCGATGCGCCTGATAGAGAGCCGGATGCCTGTGTGGATATTACCCCGGCTCCGCTGACCGATCCCGCCCCTTTCAGAGACTATCTGGACTACAACCTTCGGTGTCAGGTCCGTGATTGTTATCTCATGCGGGGTATGGAACCACCTGAAGAGTACAAAGTGCTTGGGCACGGCCAGTATCGCTTCACTGGCAAATACGACAACTTCGATCTCTACCCTCCCTACCATCTTATCAACGCCGATATCCCTGGCTACACCCACGAGTTCCGCCCTGATCTCCCAATTACCTGGGAAGAACTCGTTGAGATGACCGATCCCGGTCGTAACGACTCCATCTACTCACAGATCAAGGGTGCACTCTTCAGTAGATAGACACTTCTTTCGTTTAATCATATAGAAGATTTTCTCTTTGGGAATCATCAATATATGAACGTCACGAACCTCCAGCTTCATACGACTTCGAAAGCCGACGAAGCAGCACAGCAGACATTGTCGGGCGAGGAGCCGCTGACCGTCAATCGAATGGGGACAGAGGTACACATTCAACGAGCCGCCGCTGGTGCCCCGGTGAAAGGTGCAGCGGGCGGCAGCAACCTTGCTGAGCGAGTGAGTGCAATCGAAGCATCACTGAGTGAACTCGAGCCGTTGAAACCGCTAGCTGACCGGACTGAGGAACTCACTGCCCAGTTGGACACAGCTGACGACGGGATTGCGAAAAAAGTCGGCGTCGCAGGCATGTGGGGCAGTATCGGCGCTGCACTCACGGCCGCCCAACACGCTGGTGCCGAAGCCATCGGCCTCGACAGCCTCCTCGGAAACGTCACTGGAGAGGCCCATGCCGACGCCGCACTCGGGATGGTCATCGCAGGAACCACGGCAGCGAAAGTCACTGGTGGAAAAGAAGGCCTCTCGGCACTCAAAGAACGTACCAAAGCGTGGTTCTCAGAGTGGCGTGCCAAGAGTGATGAGGACGAGCGCAAGAGCCGAGAAGAGACGGAAGTCGACAATGAAGATGAGAGCGTCTTTGGAATTTTCTAGAGTATGAAGGCCAGTATTAAAGCGGAAACGGACGAGGGTGTGGGGGTCAAAGTGATTGATAATGACGGAGCAGAACATAAAATAGAGATGTCATTTGACGGAGGGGTTGTCTATCATTATCAGGATACGTATCCCGACGATCCGTCCGAACGAACCAACACCGGAGACGAACGCATCTCCCAGGCTCGGCGCTACGCTAAATATCATGTCTACCGAGAGGAGAACTACGATACCCTTGAGGTGCGGATGAACCCGGACCGTATCGCTGCGGTCCTCGCAGCCATCCACACGATGGATGACGAGGAATTCGAGTCGGTATTCGAGCCTTTCCATCGCCAGGTGGTCAGCTACGACGATCCTTCCGTGGAGCCACCGATCGACCCACTCGAGTACGTCGATCACGAGGAGTTCAGACTGTACATGCTCGACGTCTACCTCGAAGCGGAGCTCGAGGAGATTCAAGCGACCGCGGACGCTTACAGCGACGAACTGGCAGCGATTGCCGACGAAGTCGAGGCCCAGACCGACAGTGGTGGGCTCCGGCAGAAAGTCGCCAACTTCGGCAGCCGAGTTCAACAACGAGCAGCTACTGGCGACATCGAACCGCCGGAGTTTGCCGTTGAAGCGGTTTCAGATGTCCACTTGCTCTACTACGAAGGAACCAACGACGACCGGGTCGTCGAAGGTGATCGCCCGTTCGACCGAGAGCCCGACGCCCGACTTGAGTTCACACCGATTCCTGCTCACTCCATAGAGCAGTTTCGCCCGCTGATCGAGGAACATCTCCTCTGTCAGATCAGAGACTGCTACGTTGGTATGGGAGAAGACCCGCCAGCACAGTATCGCGTGCTGGGTCACGGGCTCTACAAATTCGCCCAGAAGTACCGTCACTTCGATTGCTACCCCGATTACGCCGACCCGGAGGCCGACGTTCCGGGCTACAGCGTCTAAATCGGACCGACCGACAGCGTTCATGAGTATCAAACTCCGTTTCGCGTCACCGCAGCCGGCGACGAATAACTTACATTGCTTTGACCGGCGGTCGAAGTTTACTCCGGCACAGACATTGAGACACAATTCGGACAGCCACGCTTTCAATACTCGAAACGGACTGATCAACCGTACGGTGGACAGCCATGTTTACGAGTTTGTTCCGCTGAAGACAGAGACCACTCACCGCACACTCGAGGGAACCAACACCACGCAGGACGAGGTACCCGATACTGTCCTCGACGTGCTAGGCGAGGGTGGCCGCTCTCTCGAGCAGCCGATTCAGCGAGCACTCGAGGAGCGCATGGACGCCGATTTCTCGAACGTCCGTGTTCATACTGGTGCGAAAGCCGCCGAGGCAGCTGACGCGATCGACGCGAAGGCGTTCACCTGCGGGAACGATATCGTGTTCAATTCGGGCGAGTACGATACTGAGAGTCTAGAGGGGCAACATCTGTTGGCCCATGAGCTGGTGCACGAGGCAGCCGTGCAGGCGCTGTCAGGTGAGGAACCGCTGACCGTCAATCGAATGGGGACAGATGTACACATTCAGCGAACGGCCCTCGGAAAACTCAATCCGTTCAGTAATTCGGAAGAGGACGAAGCGGGTGACCTGGTCGTTGATGAGGTGAAAGCCGAGCCTGAAGCGTTGGCTGAGGAAGTCCGACAGATCAAGGTCAATCAGGCCAAACTATTCAACCAAGTTAACAGTAAGCGAGGGATGGTCGACACTGTCGGTGAGGCTGCTGGCGCAGGTGTCGTTGGCGGGACCGCTGGACTCGTGGTTGGTGCCGCAACTGCAAACCCTGTTCTGGGTGCGTTGGTTGGTGGTGCAGTCTCCGATGTTGGCAAAACATTGTATGGCAAACTCTGGGGTACAGGTCGAGATGCGGTCGCCAACGCCTCAGTCCCAGAGGTCAATCTCGAGCGCCTCGGTGGCGTCAAACAATCAATCGAGGACTTAATTGACGAGAAACTCCGCCAGCGCTCCAGTGGTGCTGATACCAATGGATATCCTGGTGAATGATTATGGAGGGGAAAATAATCGACGAAGAGAAGGAGTGGATTGGTGTAGAAGTGTTAGACAATAATAGCGTCGAGCACAAGATTGCCGTTGAATTTGATGGGGAGATCAGAGGTCACGGTCAGAGCGGTTATCCAGACAAGGCAACAAAGCGAACCAACAAAGGCAACGAATACGTCGAACAGGCCCGTCGGTTTGCCCAGTACTACGTCTACTGCGAGCGTGGCTACGACACCATGCAGCCCCGTCGAATTCATCCGGAGCGTCTCAATGCTGTACGGGTGGCTATTGCCGAGTTCACCGAATCGGAGTTCGAACAACACTTCGGCGACCTGTATCGACAGCTTCGAAGTTACGACGACGCCAGCGCTGATCGTGCCGTCGAGATTCCGTCGGCAGCGTCCAGCCCCGACTCGGTGCTCTACCGCAAGAACATCTACCTGGGATTGGACCAATTCGAGACCGAATTCAGCGAGGAAGCTGAATCGATCGCTGCCCAACATGGGCTAGATCTCTCGCCAGATCGGCTAGACACGATATCGCTTGAGGGCGGAGACACGGTCGACCTCGATGGCTGGACCGCTGCGTCTCGAGAACTGGGCGAACTGGCTGACGCCGCAGACGGTGACCTCTCCGATGGTCTCCAAATCGCCGGCGTCTCGTCACTCCACATGGCCTATCTCGACGACCGTGGTGAAGAACACGTTACAGACGCTACCGAGCCGTTCGATCGGGAACCCGACGCACGGATCGAATTGCCAGTGATGGACACTGGCTCTCTCGAGGAGTTCCAGAAGTACGTCAACCACAATCTAGCCTGCCAGGTTCGAGATTGCTTCATCCGAATGGGACTGGAGCCACCGGAACCGTTCCGCATCCTCGGCTACGGTGATTTCGAAGCCGCCGAGCAGTACAAGCGCCTCGAGATGTACCCGAACTACGTCGATCCAGCCGAAGAGCGCGCGTTCTGCTGACTCAGTGCCAACCGAGTTACCGACGAACCCGATACCTGACTGCGGGTTCCCGGTAACCCTGGCTGAAAGCTATTTTGGCCACTCCAAGTCGTTCAAAACGCAATTCCTGCTGGCACACGAGTCACCGCACGTTCGCCAGCAGACTAGCGCGGCTTCGCATCCTGCTCAGTTTTCGGCCGCCGAAACCACCGTCACCGGCCGATCACTGTCCAGAATCACCGCCTGCGTCACACTCCCGAAAATCACCTTCCCGACCGGGGACTGCTTGCGCGACCCAAGTACCAACTCGTCAACCCCTACCTGCTCGGCAACGTCCAGAATCGCTGGCGGCGGACTCCCAGTCGCGCTATGCACGTGCGTCTCGACGCCAGCATCGCGACAGGACTCGAGTGCCGTCGAAACCGTCTCCGGTAGCTGGTCGACGTCCTCGTAGTCGAATTTGATCTCGCCGATCTGGACGTCGGTGTCGGCGAACTCGAGTTCCTTGCGGACGTAGAGAACGTGGACTGCAATCTCGTCTGGAACGCCGGGGCGGGAGAGTATGGCGTCGAGTTGGGCCTGTACTCGCGGTTCGGTTTCGTCGACGGGGAGCAAAACGGTGTACATACCGGTGCTGATGGCCGCTTGGCATATCAATGCCAGTGTTGGTTCGATGATTCACTGCTGGGTTGTGCTCCTGTCGGCGAGAGCAGACTACTCGTCTCGACAGCTACGCACCGGTGAGCAGGTAGTGGCGAACCGGAGCACAAGACCGACGACGGCGAGTGTTATGCCCGTCGCGGCGAGTTGCCCGAAGCCGGCGGCGAGTCCGAGTCCACCAGCCGTACCGCCGGCCAGTGCGGCGGTGCTGGTGCCGAGACAGCAGAGACTGGCGACGCCCGCGAGTCCGAGGAGAGATCGCGTCGAGGCTGAATCGGAGTCCACGTGTGTTCGTCTCGTGGTTGGTATGGGAGCGACGACTATCTAGTTTTGGGACGGGTTACGACCGCTGTGTGTGTCTGTTTCTGTTTCGTCGTGATTGCGGTCGTGGTTGTGCTCGTGATCTCGCTCGTGGTCGTGGTCGTGGCCGTGATCGTGATCGTGGGTATGCTCGCCCTCGTGGTTCCGATGATCGTCGTGCTGGTGGTCGTCTCCGTGGTTATGGTCGTGCTGGTGCTGTTGAGTTTGGTGATCCTGCTGCTGATCGTGTTCGTGGTCGTCGCTCTGTCCATGCTCGTGCCTGTGTCCGTGTCCGTGTTGCTGACCGCCTCCGTCAGACCCACGTCGAGTAAACTGTCCCGAAAACGCGCGGTCGACGACCTCCGACAGCGCGGGATGAACGTGCACGGACTCTCGAATATCCCAGACAGTTCCGGTGCCGGCTTTCATCGCGACCACGACCTCCTCGATGAGCGTCGGTGCATCGGGGCCGATGATGTGACAGCCGAGAATCTCGCCGTTCGGTTCGATGAGGACCTTCACGAATCCCTCGGCGTGCATCGCCTGTCCGCGCGCCGTCTCCTCGTACTGGTACGTCGTCGTTGCATACGGCCGTGCTGCCTCGCGCAAGTCCTGTTCTCGCAGTCCGACGCCGGCGACTTCCGGGGAGCCGAACACCGCGAACGGCATCGCCGTGTAGTCGACTGGCTCCAACTCGTCGCCGAACAGATTTCGCGCGACGGCCTGTGCCTCGTGGTTCGCGTTGTGTTTCAGCAAATACTCGCCGACGATGTCACCGAGTGCCCAGATCCCGTCTGTCGTCGTCCGGAGGTACTCGTCGGTTGCGACGAACCCCTGTGCATCGGTTTCGACACCCGTTGCGTCCAGATTCAGCGTATCCGTGTTTGGCCGGCGTCCCGCTGCGACGAGGAGCGTCTCGCCGCTCACCGTGAGCGCATCTCGGTCGTCAGGATCGTCCCACGCGGGCGGGTACGGTCGCGCGTCGACAGTTACTCCATCCCCGGACTGCCCCTCTCCGGACTGCGAGACGCCGACCGCCTCGTAGCCCGTGTACACGTCGAACCGGTCGGCGTATTGCTCGGTGACGGCATCCCCAACCTCCTCGTCTGCCTGGGGGAGCAACCGCGGCCGCCGACCGATGATCGACACATCGCTCCCGAACGTCCCGAAGAAGTGTGCCAGTTCGGCCGCGATGTAGCCCCCACCCACGATGACCAGGTCGTCCGGCGGCGTCTCGAGTTGCAACGCTTCTGTGCTGGTCAGATAGTCCACGTCGTCGATCCCTTCGATCGCTGGAATCGACGGGCGCGTTCCGGCCGCGATGAGGACGGTTTCCCCGCGTACTCGCTTACCGTTGTCGGGGCCGCTGACGAGCTCCACCGTTCGGTCGTCGACGAAGCGCCCCTCGCCTTCGAGGAGGGTGTGCTGACTCGAGGATCGAAGCCCCCGCTTGATCGAGTCGGCGCTGCCCGACACGTCGTCGGTCACGTCGCGAACGATCTCGGCGAACTCGACGTCGGTGACGTCGGCGTGGATGCCGAACTCGTCGGCGCGTTCGATGGTGGTCAACACCTCCGCATGGTACAGCAGTTTCTTCGATGGGATACAGCCACGATTGAGGCAGGTGCCGCCGAGCGGTCCCTTTTCGACCACAGCAACCGACTGGCCACGACTCGCCGCGGCGCTCGCGACGTCGAGGCCGGAGCCGGAGCCGATGACCAGGAAGTCGACTGTCTGTGGTTCTCCTGCCGACGACGCTGCTTCCGACTCCGTCGCTGATCCTCCCTCTGATTCAGGTTCGGCTCCCGTATCCGTTCGCATACAACCCGGACACCGCCCAGCCAAATCAAACTCACAGGGACTCGAGTACAGCCGCTATCAGTTCGCAGCGCAGTTGTTGGGGCCGAGTTCGAGCTCCTCAACGTCGTCTCCTGGCTGTTGCTCGCCCCAGTTGATCTGCTTGATCTCGTTGTAGTTCGCCGGCTCGTCCGCGAGACTGTCGACGATGGTCTCGACGAACGCTTCCTCGTTGCCCTCCGCGACGTAGCTCAGCAGTTCGTTCGTCGTCTCCGCTCGCAGGTCGCCGAGGTCGGTCGCGAGCGGACGGATCGACTCCGAACTGAAGTGGCCGGGAAGGACGACCCGCTCGTCGTCGAGCTCCGTCAGCTCCTCGAGACTGTCGAACAACTGGCTCGCGGCCGTCCGGACAGCCTCCTCGGCACCGTCCTCGAGATCCGGCCGCCCGACGCTACGGAGGAACAGCGTGTCACCGCTGAGAAGCGCGTCACCGAACGCGAAGGATACGCTGCCAGGCGTGTGCCCCGGCGTGTCAATCACGTTCAGGTCGCGTTCACCGACGGCGATTGACTCTCCATCTACGAGTGCCGTACTTCCGTTGAGCGACCCGGAATCCTCCTCGTGGAGGTAGTACGGCACGTCGAGTTCGCCGGCGAGCCGTCGAGCACCGGAGACGTGGTCCGCGTGGGCGTGCGTGTCCGCAATCCCGACGATCTCCAGTCCCCGCTCGTCGGCCGCACTCAGATACTCGTCGATATACTGGCTCGGGTCGATGACGACTGCCTCGTCGCCGTCGTGGACGAGATACGAGACACAACCCGTTCCCGGGCGGACGATCTGAACGACGCCGTCGACGCCCTCGACCTCGTACTGGCGATGGACACGACCCCAGCCGTTCATCCCGTCTGCGACCGACTTCGCGTCGAAGCCATGGGTCCGCAGGAACTCCGCCGCCCGAGACGACGTTATCCCCGCGACACACATGACCGCGATCTCCGTGTCTTCGGGTAACTCGTCTACGTGCGACTCGAGTGTCGAGTAATCGTACTCGAGTAGCTCGTCGTAGATCGGGATGAGAGTGCTCCCTTCGATGTGCCACTCGTCGTACGCTGCTTCGTTTCTGACATCGAGGACGAACACGTCCTCGGTGTTCTCGGTGTAGAGGCGCCGAGCGACGGCAGACGGGTCGATAGTAGTATTGCTCATTCAACCCAATACGACTTCACGACTACTAATAAGTATACTGGTCAGGTGACCCACCTGTTCCGTCGAGCCACTCTCACGGATCGATACACAATAGAGATCACAGCTATCCGGACAACCGACGACGGCGGACGGGCTCTGCATCGAGAGTCTCGAGAGGAGGAGTCGAGTAGACGTTCGCCTCATTGCCACATCTCTGAACGACTGCCTGGAACGGGCGTGCCTGCCGTTCGTGTCGTGCGTCTCTGTAGCGATTTCAGCTCAGCGTCGCGCTGTTCCAACTCAGCCCTGTGCCGGAACGTCGCCGCTCGTTTCTTCGTACTTGTCTTCGAACTCCTGGATCAGTTGGCCCATCTTGGCGTACCAGTCGTTGAGCATTCGTTGCATGTCGTTTGCGATCTGGTTCGGATCGGTCGGGTAGTAGACGTGGTAGTAGCCGCCCTGATCGTAGTTGATCTGTTCTTTCTGGATGAAGCCACTCTGCAGCAGACGCTGAATCGAACGGTAGGCAGTCGAGCGCTCGCGGTCGACGCGCTCTGCGACTTCGTCGATCGTCAGGGGTTCTTCGCTTTCGACCATCGCACGAAAGCAGTCCTTGTCCAGTTGTTTCAGGCCGTGAATACACTCTAACAGCCCTTCACACTGCATATCCTGCTGGAGTTGTTCAGAGAGCGAGTTGGACATGGTGATACGCTGTGTATGGTTCGTACGCGTATAAGGGTTGTGTGAGTATTGTACAATCTCGATTCTCAGGGCCGCTCGGCCGTGTTGTCCCGGTGGCAGAGCCGAGCAGACTCCTAACTGACCGTCGACTTCGGCTGGTGTTACGTGCCGCTATAGTAACAACTGCAACTATTTACACACTGATCGCACTTCCGCGGTTCTCACTCGTTCCACTCGCTCCGAACCGCGCTGCCGTCGTGCGATCAGGTGTGCATTGACTTGCAGTGGCTACTATAGGTTTTGGAGCTATCAGCACCTGATCGTGACACGACGACCACACACTACGCCGGCACTGGTACTTTGGTGGTCTCCCTCGATAGGTTGTTTCCAGATGGTTTCGGCCGACCAGCTCACACTCGTCTTTCTCGCCGGACTCGTGACGGCGCTCGCTACCGGACTCGGCGCGCTCCCGTTTTTCTTCTTCGACGAGATCAGCGACCGGCGAACCGTTCTTCTGTGGGGGTTTTCTTCGGGGATCATGATCTCGGCGTCCGTCTTTGGGCTTCTCGATGAGGGACTCGCCGAAGGAACGGTACTCGAGATCACCCTCGGTATGGGGGCGGGCGTGATCCTGGTCATTATTGCGCGGGACGTGCTGCTCGACACCGAGATCGATCCGCGCGAGTATGAGCAGGCTGATTTCACCAAACTCGTGCTAATTTTGGGGGTGTTGACGGTGCACAGCTTTCCAGAGGGTGTCGCAGTCGGTGTCGCGTTTGCCGACCTCGGACTCGAGGGTGGGCTTTCGATTCTCGGCTTTTCGGTGCCGTTGCTGGCTGTCTTCATGACGGTCGCGATTTCGATTCACAACATCCCCGAAGGAACGGCGATCTCTATCCCGCTGCGGTCGATGGGCGTCGCCAACTGGAAACTCGTCTGGTGGGCGGTCTTCTCGAGTCTCCCACAGCCAGTCGGCGCGGTCATCGCGTTCGCGTTCGTTCAGACGGCACGGGGGGTTCTTGTGATCGGGTTCGGGTTTGCTGCGGGTGCGATGATCTATCTGGTTCTCACCGAATTCGTTCCGGAGGCGCTCTCGATCGGCGAGCGACTGCCACGCGGCGGGAAGCCAGAACTCGCCGCTGGAGCCATACTCGGTCTCTTGCTTATGGTGCCACTCGCAGCGATCTGATGCAGTTCTCAATTTCTGCGACAACCATCGGATATTATAATACACGATTGCTTACGGATGAGGTGGTATGGCATACCAACGACAGACACGCCGGCGGGTACTACGGGGAATCACAGCAACGGGCCTGACGCTCGGGATGATCGGGACTGGAAGCGCACAGTCGTCGTCGACGTACGTCGTCACCGGGGGAAGCCGCTCGCGCCTCGAGAACGCGGGCGCGACGATCACGCGCGAACTCGCGAACGGATCCGTCTTCATCGTCTCGGCCGATGACGGCGCTGGGGACGACCTGGGCTCCGTTTCGGGTGTCAATGGGGTCACGGAAAATTTTGAAGTCGAACACGACGCTCCGATTTCGGAGGCAGAGCCACAGACGACTGCCGATGCTGACTTTACCGAGAATCAGTGGGACAAGGAGATTACGGACACCTTTGCGGCTCACGACTACGCGACCGGTGCAGGAACGCGAATCGTCATCGCCGACACCGGTGTCGACGGCACGCATCCAGATCTGGAAGGAAACTTCAACGAGGAGTTGAGTGTCTCGTTCGTCGACGGCGGCCACAAAGACGACCACATCGGTGACACCGGCGACCACGGCACGCACGTCGCCGGCACCGCGGCTGCAACCGGTGCTGAGGGCGTCACCGGAACCGCACCTGACGCCGAACTCGTCTCCGTTCGTGTCCTCGGCGAAGACAGCAGTACGTTCGCAGATATTCTCGCTGCAGCCGACTACACCGCCGAGATCGGCGCGGATGTCGCAAACTACAGCCTCGGTGCGGGTCCGTTCCCACCCGAGGCCAACAGCGACGGTACTCGAGTTGCCGTCCAGACGGTGATGCAAGATGTCGCCCGTCGTGGAACGGTGTCGACGGTCTCTGCTGGCAACGCCGAGACCGACCTCCAGCGGGGTGGGCTGTTCTACCTGCCGGGAACCGTCCAGGGTGTGATGACGATTTCGGCGAGCGGTCCGGCGGACAACCTCTCGTTCTACTCGAACTACGGGACGAGCGAGATCGAGGTTGGTGCACCCGGTGGTGGCCGGGGAACGGAAGAAGAAACTGTCATCCCCGATGATCTGGTCTTCTCGACCGAGCCAGACGGGACCTACGGCTGGAAGGCCGGCACGTCGATGGCCGCCCCGCAGGTTGCGGGACTCGTTGGACTCGTGCGCGACCTCGACCCCGACGTGCACACGAATCAGGTTGAGAATGCGATCGCACACGGTGCCGAACTCGTCCCAGGACGCAGCAGCCCCGAGTTTGGCGCTGGTCGAATCAACGCCCTGAACACCGTCAGCAACCTGTAGACCGCGCTGGAGCAGGGGTTGTGGGCATCGTCTTCGTTCTTTGTGGACTACTGCTTCCTGGCCACCACCTATTGACTACCTCGCGACCTGGCTCCCGATCCGGTCACTGTGAGACCCTCAGAATGATCTTGGACCGCCATCCTGTTCAACCGAGCGCGGCACTTACTCGAGTTCGTACTGTGCGACTTCCGTTGATCCGCACGCTGGGCACGTTGTCACGTCGTCGTCATCGATGGAGACGCCGCAGTGTCGACACTCGTAGATTGTGTTGTCTTCTCGAACGGCAGCGACCAGATGGTCGAAATATGTAGAGAGCATGCGAGCGGGTGATAGCTCCCTCTACCAGCGTGAGTGGTATATATCCTCTCCAACCGGAGTGAAACTGAAATGTCCGTAGAGAGGCGATCTTGTTCCAGTATTCTGCTCGAACACCGCAAATATCATCCGTCTAATGGGACGGGGAATCTGACACTCAGTTCAGCGGGACGGTTCGGATAACCGTCCTGTCACTGCTGTGCTGTCTCAGTAGCCGTTTCGCTGGGCATCCAGAACGTGAGTACGATCACGACTGCCATGATCACGGCCAGTGCGATGTATCCGTGATCGAAGTAGCCGTAATCGCCGATCACGCCGAAGATAACGGGTCCTGCGGCGGCGAGTGACGCAGAGACCGTCCGGACGACGCCGAGTCCGGAGCCTTGCATCTCTTTGGAGAACGAGTCTGCGAGATAGGACTGGGTAACCGCCCCGGTTCCGAGCATCGTGCTGATCAACGCCGTAATCCCGACGAGCAGCCAGACGCTGTCGACGAACGGCAACAGGAGAAAGCCAGCCACGGCTGGCGTTAGAATGCTGATCAGCGCGATTCGCATCCCAATCCGGTCGTACGCCGCCCCAGCCGCGGGCTTGACGAGGACGCCAACGGCGAAGAAAAAGCCAAACAACACGCTCGCTATCGTTGGCGACAGGTCCTTCGTCCTCGTCAGGTAGGTCGGATAGAACGCGGTGAACGACTGCCAAATGAACATATAGAGGAACAGGATTCCCGTCATGAGCCCCATCGCCGGCCGTCGAAGCTCCGCGACGACATCGAGCAGATCGCTGAGCGACTGACTACTCGAGTCGCCCTCAGAGTCAGCGTCGGAATTGGAACGGCTGGCGGCCTCGGCTGTGTCCTGTTCTGGTCGCCTCGAGCGCGTCGTTGTCGAGACCGAGGTGGCGAGGACGGCGAGGCCGGCAAGAAGGAGCAGCGGGGCAACGAACCCGAGCCCTGCCTGCCAGGCGATGGCTGCGGCGAGCACCGTTGCAATCGGCGGGAGGACTGTTTGCCCGATATCGCCCGTCGCCATGGTGGCGCCGAGTGCGCTTCCGAGCCGTCCCGGATAGAGATTCGAGAGGAACGTTATTCTCGCAATCGGGTACAGCGAGTGTCCGAGTCCCCAGAGTGCTGTCGCGAGAAACAGGGCGAGTGCTGAGGACGAAGAGACGATAACCCCGAGTGCGAGTGCGACGACGGCTGTGCCGACTGCCATGAGCTTTCCTTCGCTGTATCGGTCGGCGAGCATGCCGCCTGGCAGTTGTCCGATCGCTGCGAAGAACCACAGCACCGTCACCAACAGTCCGGAGACTGCGAGGCTCAGGCCGTATGCGTCCTCGAGATATGGGATAATGACGGGGTAGATCATCCGTGTCCCGTTCAACAGCCCCCAGCCAACGGCGACCGCGACGAGTGCGATCCCTTTGCCGCCGCCCCAGAGTCCAGATACTTCCTGTCGCAGTAGTGGTAGAACCTTCATTACGCGCAGTCCGTACCGAGTGACCGGTCTGTATGTTCATAGTTGCTGGTTTCACTCCCCATCTTACCGCTTTCGTGCGGTTGGTTGCTCGGCTGCGGATTTTCGGTTGCTCGGTTCCTCGGTCGTGACTGTCTCCGCTTTGTGAGTACCGTGAGTTATAATGCACTCCTGAACTATTACTCTGGTAAGTACACAATGACAGCTGATCGAATCCGTACGACGCATATTGGGAGTCTTCCGCGCCCACCGGAACTACTGGAGCTTCTCACGGCACGACAGGACGGCGAGGACGTCGACGAAGACGAGTGGGCTGAAACGGTTGCAGAGGCAACGACGGCAGTCGTCGAGCGGCAGGCAGACACCGGTCTCGACATCGTCAACAACGGTGAGCAGTCGCGCGTCTCGTTCAACTGGTACGTTGCGGACCGACTGAGCGGCATCGACGGCACGCGCGAACAGGAACTCTGGGCAGACTTACAGGAGTTCCCGGAGTACGCCGAGGAGACGTTCAAAACCGATGTTATCGACCTCTCGATGCATCCAGTCGTCACGGACGAGGTTGCGTACACTGGCCAGGAGGAAGCAACCGCCGAGCGCGACGAGTTTCTGGAAACGATCGATGCCGCCGGCGTCTCGGTCGACGACTCGTTCATCACGTCGGCCTCGCCGAGTATCGTCGCGGCAACGCACGTCAACGATCACTACGACGACTACGACGCATACCTCTTCGACATCGCGGATGCGATGGCCGAGGAGTACGAGATTTTCGCGGAGAACGGCCTAACCATTCAGATCGACGCACCCGAATTCCTCACCGCCGGCCACACGGCTGCCTTCGCGGACGCACCGATCGACGAAGTCAAAGACGTCACGCGACTCCACGTCGAGGCGCTCAACGAGGCACTCGAGAACGTCCCCGCCGAGCAGGTTCGGCTGCATACCTGCTGGGGGAGCTACGAGGGGCCACACCACCTCGATACGGATCTGGTCGACCTGCTGCCGGTGATCTACGAAGCCGATATTTCCGGTCTGAGCGTCGAACAGGCGAACCCGCGCCACCAGCACGAGTACCGCGCGTTCGCTGAGCAACCGCTTCCGGACGGCTGGGATCTCATCCCTGGCGTCGTCGACGTGAAGACGAACATCATCGACCATCCCGAGACGATTGCGGACCGACTCGAGCGCGTTGCCGACGCGGTCGACGACTCCACGTCGTTGATCGCCGCACCGGACTGCGGGTTCGGAACACAGGCGGGTATCGGAATGGTCGACCCCGAAATCGCGTGGGCGAAACTCGAGGCGCTCGTCGAGGGTGCCGAGATCGCGACCGAGCGCATCTACTGACTGAATCTACAGACCCTCTCAGCGTCCGATCGTTCCCTGCCGCGTGATCGGGGCATCGGGATTGATCACGAACACGACGAGCAGCGATTCCTCCTGTGCGGTAACTGTCGTGTCGCTTTCGCCGACGAGAAGCCCGCTATCGGCCGTCTCGAACGTCGTGTCTGCGACGGTGACAGCGCCATCGAAGACGTAGAAGTAGGTATCCCAGCCAGGCCGCTCGGGGAGTTCCACGCTTGCGCCGTCGTCCAGCCGGCCGTCGTAAAAGTGGACATCGTTGCGGACGCTGAGTGGTGCGTCAGTGCCCGTCCCGTTGGTTCCCGCCTCGTCGGTAGCAGCAGCCCCATCACCGTCAGCCGGTTCGAAGAGATGTCGCCACTCGTTGGCTACTGGTTCGGGAATCGGCTCGTGTTGAATCGTCGCCGGTAACTCGAGACTGTGCGGGCGCACGAAAATTTGGAGCATTCGAAGCGGCGGATCGTCCGCGAGCGTTCGCTCCTCGTGCCAGAACGACCGCCCAGCCCCCATCACCATCAGGTGGTTCGAATCGGTGACGAGTTCGTTACCCTCCTGGTCGTCGTGGCGCATTACACCGTCTGGTACCCAGGAGATGATCTCTTCGTTGCGGTGCTGGTGCATCGGAATCAGTGTGTCGGGGTCCATGTACGACTCGACGACCGTTGCGAGCGGGCCGTAGCCGTGATCCTCGTGGGACGGGTGATTTCGCCCGGGGAAGTTAAAGTGCGTGCGAAACGCTCCCTGGTCCTGCGAGACTGTCGTTCGCGGTGCCTTGTAGAGTTCCGTTGCGTCGAGAGTCACTACGCTCCCTTCGAACGAGCGAGGTATACACCTGACGGCGAGTATTCTAGTAACAACTGCACCTATTCATACATTGATCGCCCGAGAGCAGCGCGGTTCGGAGCGAGCGCGGTTCGGAGGGTGCGCGGTTCGGAGCGAACGAAGTGAGCGAGAACCGCGGAAAAGCGAACGGGGAACAGCGTGACCCGTGAGCGAACGAAGTGAGCGAGAACCGCGGAAAAGCGAACGGGGAACAACGTGACCCGTGAGCGAACGAAGTGAGCGAGAACCGCGAACGTGCGATCAGGTGTGCAGTAACTTACAGTGGCTACTATCGCCTGGTTCCCGCGCTAGCTCTCACCGCCTGCTTCGAGCGCCTGCTCAGCTTTCGGAAACAGGACGTTGTTCTCCTTGTGGACGTGCTGGTGCATATCTGCCTCGAGAAGCTGCAACCGATCGAGTATGTTCCGATAGCTCGTACAGGCATCCTCCGGAACTGCGTAGTTGTCGCTCAGCGACCGCAACCGCTCGAGTTGTTCGGCTGCAGTGTCGTGCTCCGCCTCGAGGTGCGCAATTGCGTCTCGAATCTGTTCGTCCTCCATGCCCGTCTGCGTCAGGTCCGTTTCGGCTGCATCGGGATCAGTAGCCGCGCCTGTGCCAGCCGTCTCGAGTGCCCTCAGTACTGGGAAGGCGTTCTCCTCTTCATCGGCAATATGGTGTGTGACTTCTTCCTTGAGGTCGAGGAACGTCGATTCGATTGCCTCGAGTTCCGGCTGTGACTCGCCGTGGACTCGAGTAACCTTCCGGACGAGTCGCTCGAGCGAGGGCAGTTCGGCGCGCAGGAAGTCGTGGTGTGTGTTGACGATGTCGTCGATGAGTTCAGTGATCGATGCGTCGGCCGGGACAGCGTCTGCTGCACGCTCGGTTGTGTCTAACTGCTCGAGAACGGTCTCGAGTTCGAGGTCGTTTTGGGCGCAGGCACGCTGCAGCGAGGTCTCGCCACCGCAGCAGTAGTCGATGCCGAGTGATTCGAAGACGGTCGCAAACTCGGGGTGGTTGCCGACGAGTTGTCCAAGTTCTGTGGTTGGGTCGATTGGGTGTGTTGGTGTCGTTGTCATAGGCGTGGGGTGGGGTTCGGTATCGACTGTGGGGGTGTCTGCTCGATTCCACTTCTGGCGGTAGCGACGTCTGCCGGTAGCGGATGGTGGGGTGACGTGGGCCGTGGCGGTGGTGGATGCTGCCGTTGTATAGGGTGTGCACCTATCCGGGTACCACACCGTCGCCCGGGACAGCGTCGTCGTCACCCACGTTGTTCTCGAGACGATCGGTCTGCCGCTACCTAGTTGTTTTCCGCTGCACAGGTCCCGTTTCTCCCGAACATATTCGCCAAGGAGCTGATTCACGCTCGCAGTACCGATCGCTCAGTTTCTTCGCTCAACTGTGAACGACTCGAGTTGGTCGTTCAGTTCGGCTGCAGTGTCGGAGAGCGAGCGGGCGGACCCGGCAATTGCTGAAATCGTCGCCGTCTGCTCCTCAGCGGCTGCTGCAACGCTACTGGTCTCTCTGAGTGTTCGTTCGCTTTGCTCAGTTGCGTCTTCGACCATCGCGGCGACCTGTTGGCTGGTGTGGGACTGTTCGGCCGTTGCATTGTTGATCGATTGTACGCCGTCGTTTGCCTCCTGGACGCTGTTGGCGATTTCTTCGAGGATTTCGAGGCTTTCCTCGATCGTTTCTGCACCGTCGGCGACTTCCTGTTGCATCGTCTGGATCTCACGGACGGCGTCCTGCGCCGAGTCCTGTACGTCACTGACGATTTCGTCGACTTCCTCGGTTGCGGTCCCGGTCTCGGCTGACAGCGACTTTACTTCCTGAGCGACGACGGCGAATCGCTTTCCATCGTCAGTTGCACGCGCTGCTTCGATCGACGCGTTGACTGCGAGGAGGTTCGTTTCCTCCGCAATTTCGTCGATCATGGTTACAATTTCTGTGACCTCCGTGAGGTCCTCGTCGAGGGTCTCGATCCGGTCGCCAATCGTCTTCGTCTGGTGCTCGATCCGCTCGAGTGCCTCGATTGCATCGCTCGCCGTTTCGCGTCCCGTTCGGGCGTTCGTCGCTGCCTGCTCGGACAGGTCTGCGACGCCGTCTGCCGTCGAGGCGATCTCCTCGATCGTCGCCGACAGATCGGTCATCTCAGCAAGCACCGCTTCGAAGCGGTCGTTCTGCTCGTCCGTTGCAGCCGAAATTTCGTCTGCCGACTGGCTGACCTCCGTGCTCGCTTGCTCCATTTCGGAGACGCTCGTCGACACTTCCGTCCCAACCTGATCCACCTCGTCTGCCATCGCCTGGATGTTCTCGAGCGTTCCAGCGACATCGTCCAGCATGGTGTTCAGTCCATCACCGATTTCGACCATCGCGTCGTGGTCGCTCTCGATCGTCACTCGGTGTGTGAAATCGCCATTGGCACATTGCTCTAACACCGCCTGACACCGCTCGGCATCTGCTTCGAGCATGGCGTTTCGCCGTTCGACGTCCTGTCGTTGTCGTTCGATTTCTGCTCGCCGCTCCTCGAGTTCGGTAATGCGCGCCTCGAGTCCGGTTCGCATTCGTTCGAGCGACTCGCCGAACTCGCCGGGGACGTCCGCCGTGAGAACGTTCGCAGAGAAGTCTTCGCGTGCGAGCGCATCAGCCTGGTCGGCGACAGTTGTCAGGTAGTCGTGCATCTCGACGATCGAGTCCTGGAGGCTGCCCACTTCATCGGCCTGGTCGGGTTCGGTAGGCTGTGTCTGAAGATCACCACTCGCAATATCGTCGGCGACAGTCTGCATCTCCTGCACTGGGTCGATAATATCCTTCCTGGCGATGAGCATCGTATTTACGAACGCGATACTCGCCAACAGGAAGACGACTCCGGTGAGGACGATTTGCCCCGTTGGAAAGACGTTGAACGCCGTTGTGGGCCCGAGGAACACGAGAGGGAGTGCGAACACAGCAATTGTCGAGAGAAACTGCAACACAACTGCTGCGATCATCTTCCGTTCGGAACTCTCTGTGATTCCCAGCCAGTCCATACTCCCCCAGAGGAACGACTCGTAGTGGTGCAGGTAGTTTGCACCATCAGCAGTGTCGGTTCCACTGCTCGAAGCGGTTGCCATGACTATGCAATCAAACGAGTCTCCCTTAAACGAAACAGGGGTCTCTCACCTACTTGGAAGCGCTTGACGCGGAGGGAAACTCCAGACGGACCACGATAGAATATCGGTTTCAGCCCGCGCTGGTGGCTTCTGACTTCGTGGCAGCACGCTGGCTGCGCCAGTAGCCCTGAATGTAGGCGCCAACGAACATGCCCGCGAGCGCCCACAGGATCGTGACGTTGCCGACGCCGAGGCTGGCGTAGGCCGCGCCGGGACAGATACCCGACAGTCCCCAGCCAACACCGAAGATTGCGCCGCCGATCAGGACGTTTCGATCGAAGGCTTTCAGCCGCCGGCCGTACGTGTCGCCGGTTAGCGGCGCACGGTCGAACAGTCGTGGCACCAGCGCGAACGCAATGGCGGTGACGACCGCTGCACCACCCATGACGAACAGCAGTCCGAAATCCTCGAACTGCAAGAAGTTCAGGACGACTTCGGGACGAGCCATGTGGCTAAAGCCGAGGCCGAAGCCGAAGATCAGGCCACCGACGAAGATCAAGGGTATGAACAGCGGATGGCGTTTCTGCTCCATTCTACGGACTCACCCCCAGCGCCATCACGACCTGCGCAGTTCCGACCGCGACGATCAGGAACGTGATCACGCCAACGATCGACGTTTTCGAACCCGACCCGACGCCACAGACGCCGTGGCCCGAGGTACAACCCTTGCCGATCCGGGTGCCGATCCCGACCAGAATCCCGCCAAGGAACAGCCGCCACGGCTGAACGTCAGTTAGCCAGAGCGAGAACCCGCCGAGGTCGTACAGCTGGCCGGTCGTCCCCGATTCGTAGAGCCCACTCGAGACTACTCCTGACTGGAACGTGAGCGCGTAGACGAACGCGCCCCCGATGATCCCGAGCGTGAAGACGACGCGCCAGTCCCGTGAGGAGACGTATCGCTGGAACCGCGACTGATCCGAGACGTACGAGAGGGTGGACTCGAGGAACGTACTTGCGCCGGCTGAAATGCCGGTACCGAGGTAGATAACGACGGCACCGAGTCCGACGAGCAGTCCACCGACGGCGTACCGACTGATGCCGGCGGGAAACAGCGACTCGGACAGCGCGGGTACGAAGAGTTCAAGTTCAGTAACCATTCGTCTGGTGGATATGGGAGTTAGTCACCGGCCAGCGACTCCTGGCTGGCGGCGCAGTTGTTCGGGCCGAGCTCGAGTTCGAACGCTTCCTCGTCGCCGGTCGCTTGCTGGCCGAGATTCGTCGCGATGATCTGCTCGTAGTTGGCCGGCCGTGGTGGCATGTCCGAGAGGATCAACTCGACGAATTCGTCCTTGTCCATCGTCAGGGCAGCCATGTCCTTCTCGAGTTCGCCGATCGATGCGGTGTAGGTACCGTCCGCTGCAGGCACGGCCGAGTCGCTGAAGTGAGCGCCACCGATCAGGGTGTCGTCTGGGAGCGAGAGCACGCGCTCCTGCAGGGAGTCGTAGAGCTGTTTTGCGGCGTCTTTAGCGCCCTCATCACCTTCTTCCAGGTCGGGACGAGCGACGCTCTCGACGAATAGCCCGTCGCCGGTCGCGAGCAGTTCACCGTCGATCAGGTACGACGTCATCCCGGACGTGTGGCCGGGCGTGAAGATGGTCTCGATGGTAGCGTCACCGACCTGGAACTCGTCGCCGTCGTCGGCCACCGTTACATCGTCGGCGTAGGTGACGCCGCGGTCGACTGCGGCCGCAGGGATACTGCCTTCGACGCCTTCTGCGGCGAGGGTTCGAATACCCGAGATGTGGTCCGCGTGGATGTGCGTGTCAATCGCGTATTGCAGGTCGACGCCGAGTTCGTCGGCGTCCGCGAGGTAGCGGTCAGTGAACGCGCGCAGTGGGTCGATGACGGCTGCTTCGTCGCCGTCGTGGACGAAGTAACCGAGGCAACCCGACGATGGCCGCTGATACTGTAGCAGGGTTCCCGCCCCATCGTAGCGTTCGACCTCGACGGCCTCGTAGATGCTCGCCCACCCGTTCATCCCGTCCTCGAGGTGGTTTACGTCGTAACCCTGTTCTTTGAGCGAGCCGGCGACGAACTCGCTGGCGCCGCCTTTCGCACAGAGGACCGTGACTGCTTGGTCGTCCGGAATCTGTGCAAGAATCTCGTCGTCGATCTCCTCGTCAAGGAAGTTGAAGTACGGGACGTTGATCGACTCGACGTTCTCGCCATCGATCTTCCACTCGTTGTAGTCTGACTCCATTCGAGCATCGAGGAGCGTGACGTTCTCCTTCGCGTCGATACGCGCTTTCAACTCGGTCGGCAGTACTGATTCGACCTCGACATCCGGCGTCGGAAAGTCCATCTCATCCATGGTGTACACGTCCCAGTACCGGTCGTTCCCACTTAAGACTTCGTATGGTATTCCCAAAATCATACAATACAGTGGGTCCCGATACTCATGTACAACCTGCTTATGCACGTGTATAGGTCTCAAAACCGGTGAAGGATATCTGTGGATACCGATAGGTGTTCGCCAGTAGTACAATAATCGACATCCTTTTATACACTCCCATAATATTGTGGGATAGCTCCAATACAGAGCACAGATATCAACTATGAGTTCGGAATACGATGTGACTGAGACACTCGACGTAAAGGGACAGTCCTGCCCGATGCCGATCGTCAAAACCAAACAGGCCATCGACGATCTCGAGAGCGGCGATCTTCTCGAAGTCGTCGCGACTGACTCTGGCAGTATGAGCGACATTCAGGGTTGGGCGGCTGGGACCAGTGGGGTCGAACTCCTCGACCAGGTCGAGGGCGACGATCTCTACACTCACTACGTCAAGAAAACGGAATAACATGAGTACGGACAATCAAACGCCGTCAGCGGACGATGCCGACCCTGCGTCCGACGCCGCCGAACTGCAGGCGCTTCGCGAGCGAGTCGACGAGCTCGAAGCGTCTCTGAGCGAACTGGACGACGCCGACGAGCAACAGAAACTGACGATCGTCGCTACCCAGGGTAGTTTCGATATGGCGTACCCGCCGCTGATCCTTGGGAGCACGGCCGCTGCCTTCGGCTGGGATGTCGTCGTCTTCCACACGTTCTGGGGACTCGACATCCTCCACGAGAAGAAATCGAAGAACCTCAAACTGAGTGCCGTTGGCAACCCCAACATGCCGATGCCGAACGCCCTTGCTGCGATCCCCGGCATGGACCGCATGGCGACGCGAATGATGGAGAAGAAGATCGACGAAAACGGAACCGCCACCATCGAGGAACTGATCGATCTCTCACTCGAGAGCGGCGTGGATCTGCAGGCGTGCCAGATGACGATCGAACTGATGGACTACGACGAGGACGACTTTTACGACGGCGTCACGACCGGCGTCGGTGCGGCAACTGCACTGCAACATATGGCTGAGTCCGATATTCAGCTTCTGGTGTGACGTGGGTTTGTCACGGGTTGCAACTGCAGCCATACTGACTTCTGGTCACCGATCCGACCCCTCCTCTCTGACTCGTGTGCTTCTGGCACACGAATATTTATCCAACGCGGTGTCTGAACTCTCTCTATGGATGTCTCCGGGAGTCCGCTGTCGGCTCCAACCGACAAGCCAGCAACACTGGTCGACCGCCTGAATATCAGGCGACAGGCAGTTTTCGTTGCGATTACGTTTGTCGGCATGATCGGTGGGCTCCTGGGTAGTTGGTTCGGTGCACCGTCGTGGGTTATCTGGGGCTGTTATGTGGCCGCCTACGTCTTCGGGGGGTGGTACGGACTCAAAGAAAGTATCGCAGCCCTGCGAGAACCTGCCGTCGAGATCGACCTCTTGATGATCGTTGCTGCACTCGGTGCGCTCTATATCGGCGCGCCGTTCGAAGGCGCGATGTTGCTGTTTTTGTTCTCGCTTTCGGGCGTCCTCGAGGAGTACGCGATCGGGCGCTCGCGAACCGCGATTGAATCACTGGTCGAGATGCGACCGGAATCTGCGCAGATCCTTCGCGACGGCAGGGAAGTATCGACCCAGGTCGACGACGTCGAGGTCGGTGACGTCTTCGTCGTTCGTCCCGGTGATCGGCTCCCGCTCGACGGTGTCGTCGAGGCCGGCGAGAGTACGGTCGATCAGTCGTCGCTCACCGGCGAATCGGTTCCGGTAACGAAGGAACCGGGCGACGAGGTGTTCAGCGGGACGATCAACGAGACGGGGAGTCTCGAGGTACGGGTCACTCGAGAAGCCACGGAGTCGGCGATCTCCAGACTCATCACGATGGTCGAGCGAGCCCAGGAGAAACGCGCGCCGACCCAGCAACTCATCGATCGATTCGAGCAGCCCTACGTTCTCGGCGTTTTCGCGATGACTGTCGTCGCGGTCGCGGTTCCGCTTACGGTCCTGAACCACGCCTTCGAGCCGACGTTCTACCGTGCGATGACGCTCATGGTTGCAGCGTCACCGTGTGCGGTCATCATCTCGACGCCGGCAGCGGTTCTTTCGGCGATCTCCGCCGGTGGTCGACAGGGTGTCCTGTTCAAAGGTGGTGAGCACATCGAAACGGCGGGCAACGTCGATGCGGTCGCGTTCGATAAGACGGGGACGCTGACCGAGGGGAACACCCGGCTGACAGACGTGAGCGCACGTAAGGGCGCGTCCGCCTCCACCGATGGCGGCTCCGTCGATAGTAATCTCCTCGAAGCTGCTACCATCGAAGACGGAACCCTGACCGACGAGCAACTGCTGGCGCTCGCGGCGGCCGTCCAGTCACGATCGGAGCACCATCTCGCCGAGGCGACCGTCGAGGCCGCCACCGAACGCTCACTCGAGATACCCGCAGCGAGCGAGTTCGAGGCGGTCGTCGGCAAGGGCGTCCACGCGACTGTCAAGGAGCGGACGATCCACATTGGAAACCCGCGGTACGTCGAAACCGTACTGGATGGACGACCGATCGATGGTCGGGAGGATGGACTCGAGGCCGTCCGTGCGCTCGAATCGCACGGGAAAACGAGCGTCCTCGTCGTCAGCGAAACTGACGAACAGCTGTGCGTCCTCGGGTGGCTCGCGTTCACCGACACGATTCGTCCCGACGCGGCTCAGATGATCGACCAACTCCGCGCGCGTGGCGTCGAACAAATTGTCATGCTCACCGGCGACAACGAACGGGTTGCCCAGTACATCGCCGAGGAACTCGGGATTGACGAGGTGTACGCGGGATTGCTCCCCGAGGAGAAAGTCGAGCACATCGAGGCGCTTCAGACGCGCCATGAGGCCGTCGCGATGGTTGGCGACGGCGTCAACGATGCGCCAGCGCTCGCGACAGCGGACATCAGCGTCGGCATGGGTGGGGCCGGAACCGACGTGGCACTCGAGACGGCTGACATCGTCCTCATGTCGGACAAACTCGATCGGCTCCCCTATGCGTTCGCGCTCAGCAAGGAGACGCGCCGAACGCTGTACATCAACTTCGCGATCGCGTTCGGCGCGATTGCGATCATGGTGATTGCGATCCTCACCGCTGGGATCCCGCTCCCGGTCGCAGTCGTTGGCCACGAGGGGTCGACCGTCCTCGTCAGTCTGATCGGCTTGCGGTTGCTTCGGTTCGACGGGTGAGCGAGATTGCGTACCGATGACCGGTGGGCGAACGCGACACGACTCCGTTCGCCCGCCCTCCGCGGCGAGATGTTGTACGCTGTGTCGTTTACTGGAGGGAACGCGTCGTTCTGGGGCTGATTGTGCGGCCGTCCTGCCTCGTCGGTACTGGTTGGCGATGTGTTTCAGTTCTCTCCGAAGTGACACTGCATCGGCTCCTGTCGTGGCTCCGATCGACGTACTCTCGTTGACGTGAGGCTGACTGTTTTACGCCCTGAAAGACGAACCTTGAGTCTTTTTCCAATCGAGCAACCTCTCCAATCTCCACTGGTCATTTATACTCACGTCTGATCTGAGGGTTCGCTATGACTGGAGAGCCATCCTCTTGTTCGAGCGAGCGAGGTGTTTATGGTATTGGGACTACAACACAAATACGTGAGTTCACAGCAATCTGAATCGTCGGTCGACAGTATCGGAATCGTTCTCGAGACGGCGGATCCAGAACGGGCCTGGAACGCGCTTCGCCTCGGGATTACAGCGGTTGCGGACGGACACGAGGTCTCGATATTCCTTCTGGGAGAAGGGGTCGAGGCCGAGGGGATTACAGACGAACAATTCAATGTTCGCGATCGTATGGAAGCGTTCGTCGATGCCGGCGGCGACTTGCAGGCGTGTGGGACGTGTCTCGAAATCCGAAACAGCGAAGAAAGCGAGTACTGTCCGATGTCGACGATGTCGGATCTTCTCGAGATTGTCACCGCGTCCGATCGTGTGCTGACGATCGGGTAGTCGACGGTCCACACCACCAGCAGTATCGCTCTACAGATGAGCAAGGCGAGTTCCTCGGGGCTCGACCTTGAGGCAATTCACACTTCTCTCGAGGTGTCCGTAACGGACTGCAAAGATCGGCTGATTCTCGATTGTGTGGGGCCCGTTCGAGTGTCACTACCGTCACTGCCCGTTGTCAAGCGTTTATTGTGAAAATGGGTGTACCGACGCTAGACCGTCCCTCCCTGAAGATACCTGTTTAGACGAACGGGACGACATCCGGCAGCGGAAGCACTGGTACGATGAACAGCCCCGCGAGCGTGACCAGTCCCATGAGCACTGGAACGAGGACGACTGCGGCGTTCGTCTGTTCGAGCACTCGACCAAGGTCGTTCCTCATGTTGGACAACGAGGGCGTCGTACTCTGACGAAGGATCACCAACTCGAGTGCAAACAGGATGACAGTCGCACCAGCCGACACCATACAGAACGGGCAGATTGCACCGATGACGCCCAGCTGCAGGTAGACGAAGTACGCCGAGAAGGCGACGCCACTTGCCGTGATCGGCGTCAGAATTTTGAGGAGCAGCGGGTGCCGGGTGTCGAACCACCAGAGTGCGAGTCCGATCGTCGTCAGGTAGTAGAAGCCACCCAGGGTCGCGAGCGGAATCCCGAGGACGTAGGCCCACTGGCTGGTGATTACTTCGATGCTTCCCTGCACCGGTGCGTCAGCCGGTATTGCAGGAATTGCAAACAGGTGTATCGCCGTTAGAATAACCGTCACGAGCCAGCCGAGTACCGCAACGAGCGAGAACGCGCCGAATAATGCCGACACTCGGGGTGAGTACTCCCACTCGTAATCGAATTCCACCGGCCGCGCTATTTCTGTTGACATACAATACCGGGTTGGCGAGGGCAGTACAAAAGTGTTGTGCACTACAAACAATTCTACAAACCCGGATGCAGGAGACTCTTTTTTAAAGGAATCATACTCAATACGGGTCTCTGGATCTCTATCGGTGTCTTCCCGACCACAACTGCCGATTATCGATGACCGTTTCTCGGTACTCGCACTCCAATACCGGTTGTCCCGGTGGGTCATTGCAGTCGCTTTGCGGAGTTAGTATTGTGCCTGTGAGTCACTACACCGGTCCTGCGGAGTTACTCGTGCGCCGTGGGGTCGATACAGGTCTGGACGCTGGCCGTCTCCGCGTCAGGACGGTGGAACGAGCAGTACGTTTCCGTTCGATTGCGCGACGAGGTCTTCCGAGACACTCCCGAGTAGTAGCCGCCGAAGCCGACTGTGGCCGCGCGAGCCAACTAGAATCGTCGTCGGATCGACGGCGTCTTCGACGGCGAGAATTTCGGCAGCGGGATCTCCCTGGCGACGTTCGATTCGTGTGTCGATTTCCCACTCCTCGAGTTGCGCTGCCAGCTCGCTGAGTCGTGTGTCGGGATCGTCGTCCGACGGCTCTGGGTCCTTCGGTGTCTCGACGTGAACGAGCGTCGCCTCCTGCGTTGCGTGCCGGAGGTACGAGAACGCCTCGAACGCATGGTCGGCGTTTTCGGAGAAGTCCGTCGCGTACAGCATCCGCTGGAAGAGGTGCTGTCTCACGACGGACGGATCGTCTGCCTCGCGCTCGATTCGGTTGACGAGCAGCGGGGTCTCGGTCGTTCGCGCGAGGTTGCGCGCCGTCGAACCGATGACGCGGTTCTCGAGTGGACTCTTCCCGCGTGAGCCGACGACCGTGAGACTCGCGCCGATCGTTTCGGCGATTCCGCGGATCCGTCGGTGTGGCGTTCCGCGGACGACGTGTGTCTCGACATCGAAGCCAGCGCGCTCGATGACGTCCTCGTAGCTTCGAATCGCGTTCCGACGCCGTTTCTCGAAGTCGATAGCGGGCATGCCCGCGTGGACGTTCGACGGGATGACCGTTACGAGATGCATCTCCTCAATGCCGATTCGGCCCAGACACTCGAGGCAGGTTTCGTTCTCGATGGTCGCCTCGCTGGCAGCCGAGAGGTCAGTAGCGAGTACGGCTTTCATACTGGATGTAGGTGTTGACGATATAATATTGTTTGGGCTGGCCAATACAATGGGTCAGTCTGCGCGAACGATGTGTCTGCTGTGGCAACCGGTCTGACCGATACCTGACTGTCTATCCTGTCTGGAACCTGATGATGCGCGCCACACGTTCTGTGGCAGTCAATTCTGGAAGCTATATCTCCATAACGTATGAGAATATCTCCATTGGATAGCCGTTACATAGCCCGGAGTAATATTGTCCTGTATTCCCAAAAGCGTTATACACCACACTCGGGTAGTGATGAGTGAGTAGCAATCCATGATCCGCGCACAACCGAATCCGATCGGAGGTCGAGACACATGATCGAAGCCACTGCCCTTTCGGGCCCAGTCCAGGCCACGCTCCTCGTTGGCGCCATCTTCGCACAGGCGGTTTTCCTCTATGCCGGTTACGGCGTCCTCGGACGGGTTGCAACATCGCTCCTCGAAACGATCACGGGCACATAACCAATGGAAATACTGGGACTCAGCCTGGGCCTGTTGGTGCTGTTCGTGAGCTTCGGCTTCATGGTGGGCGTTCTCTTCGGATTCTTCGGCATGGGCGGTTCGTTCCTGATTACGCCGACGCTGCTGTTGCTCGATTATCCGGCATCAGTTGCGATCGGTAGTGGACTGGCGTTTTACTTCGGCACCTCCGTGATTGCCGTCCTGAAACACTACGACGTCGGTCAGGTCGACTACAAGTTGGGGGCAATCCTGTTCGTCGTCCTCTCGGTGGGGATCGAACTCGGCAGTCGGCTCGTGTTCGGACTCGAAGCGCTCGGAATCGCCGACCTCGTGACGGGCGTCGCGTACGTCGTCCTCCTCGCGGGAATCGGGGCGCTGTTCTTGCGTCGGGCGTACAACATCGACGACGAGGCTGCCGAATCGGATGTCGCCGACGAGGAGATTCCACCGATTGCCCGGAAGATACAGTCGTACACCGTCCCACCGATGATTTCGTTGTCTTCGGGTGGCCGTGCGTCGGCGTGGACGATAACGGGTGCCGGCGGTAGCGTCGGTCTCATCTCGGGGCTAATCGGCGTCGGTGGCGGGTTCATCCGTATGCCTGCGATCTACTATCTGATCGGCACGCCGCTCACTGCCGCGGTCGGGACCAGCCTGTTCGCCGGACTGTTCTCGGGTGCGTTTGGGACCTTCACCTATGGTATGTCCGGTAGCGTCGACCTGACGGTCGTTTCCTTGCTGCTGGTTGGCAGCGCACTCGGCGCGAGAATCGGCTCCGCGGCGACCACGATCGTCGACGAGGACGAGGTGATCGTTTACTTCGGACTGATGATGGTGTTCGCAAGCGTCGGAATCGGCCTCAGCGAACTTGCGAACTGGCTGGGAACGGGTGCGCTCGACCTGGTGAGCGTTCTCCTGCTCGTTGGTTCGTCGTTCGTCGTCGCCTCGATGATCCTCTATCAGGTGTTCACGTCGATCACCGAAGACGATGCGAGTACGCAGCCGACCCCTGACAGTGGTGACTGATGCAGTCGATGATGGACAGCACGGATCTGGCTAATGTGGGCGGCATAGACGAACAGATTCAACCGTGATGCTCGTCGCGACCGTTGCGCTCGTGCTCGCCCTCGGCGTCGCCTCCCGCGTCCTCGCGGACCGGCTCCGGATCCCGAGTGTCCTCTTCCTGATCGTCGCAGGAATCGCAATCGGCCCCGAACTGCTCGGCCTCGTTTCTCGAGAGACATTTGGCGGCGGCCTCTCGGCGATAGTCGGCGTGAGCGTCGCGATTATCCTCTTCGAGGGTGGGTACCACCTCCGTCTCGCAAAACTCCGCGAGAGCCCGACGGTCCTCTTCCGGCTCGTCACCGTCGGCGCTGCAATCACCTGGCTCGGGACGGCGGCCGCTGTCGTCGTGTTTCTCGAGACCAGCCTCGAGGTCGGCCTGCTGGTCGGCGCGCTGTTGATCGCGACCGGGCCGACAGTGATCGGTCCCATCCTCCAGGTCGTCACCGTGCGGGATCACGTCGCAGCGGTTCTCGAGGGCGAGGGTATTCTCAACGACGTAACAGCGGCGATTTTGGCTGTCGTCGTCTTCGAGGTTCTCATCGCCGGGAACGGAACGCCAGCCACACTCGTCGCCGACTTCGCCCTGCGGCTGTTCATCGGCCTCGCGTTCGGTGCGATCATCGCCGGCCTCGTCTGGCTGGTCCTCGACTACGGTGGCTCACGCCCCTGTACAGCGCCGTTACACGCTCGTCTGATCGTACTGGCCGGCATCGTCGTTGCCTATGCCGGGGCCGAAACGGTCGCCAGCGAGACGGGTATTGCTGCCGCTGCGATGGCTGGGTTCGTGCTCGGAAACGTGACTCTCCCATACCACGAGGACGTGATCGGATTCCTCGACGATCTCTCGGTCGTCGTCCTCTCGTTCGTTTTCGTCGCGCTGGCGGCGTTGATCGACTTCTCAGACATCCGCGCGCTCGGGCTAGCCGGCCTCGCTATCGTCGTCGCGGTCACTCTTGTGCTCCGACCCGCCGTCATCTATCTCTCGACGACCACCGCGCGGTTTACCGACAACGAGCGGCTGTTCCTCAGCGCTGTCGGGCCGCGGGGAATTATTCCTGCCAGCGTCGCAACGTTGTTCGCCGTCGAACTGCAGGCGCTCGGCCGCCCACAGGAGGCGCAGTTGCTCGCTGGCACCGTCTTTCTCATCATCTTCGCGACGGTCGTCCTCCAGGCCGGCCTCGCACGACAGCTCGCACAGTACCTCCAGGTTTCACCAATGCGCACGATACTCATCGGCGGGGGACGAGTCGGACTCTCCCTCGCAGAACGGCTCGAACAGGACGGCGAGAACGTACTCCTCATCGATCAGGATCCTGATGCGGTCGAGACGGCCCGCAAACGCGGCCTCACCGCACTCGAGGGCGACGGCACTGACGCCGACGTACTCGAGTCGGCGGCTGCTGACAGTGCGAAAACAGTCATCGCAACCACGCCCGACGATGACGTCAACCTGCTGGTCTGCCAGCTCGCGAAGACGACGTTCGACGTCGAAACGGTTGCTTCGCGGGTCAACCAGCCGGACAACGTTGGTGCCTTCGAATCGCTCGGTGTCCGTGCGATCGATCTCTCGATGGCGACGGCGTGGTCACTCGAGAACGTCCTCGAGCGGCCATCGCTATCGGCGTGGATGAACGAACTTGGCCGAACGGGTGATGTACAGGAGATCGAGGTGACAGCAACGGACCTCGTCGGGAAGACGATCGCTGACCTCAACGCCGAAATCCCCGCTGGTGTTATCGTCGGTCTGCTCACCCACCGGGACGGCGCGACCGAGGTTCCGACGGGCGATCACAAGTTGCGGGATGGCGACCGTGTGACGTTCCTCGGGCAAACGGACGCTGTCGACCGCGCAGTCAAACGGTTCCACCCACACGATTGACCGCTTGACGGTCTGACCTGGCGGTCTCTCCATCGATTACGGTATTTGGACCCAGATCCAGTTGTGTCGCCCCTGTCTTGCCTATATCAGACACTACCGCCTCATTCAAACTGCTGTCCGACTTACCGACGCCTGTCTGGATCACTAGTATCCCTCCCAGCTACTCGTGGCTGAATCCGCCGCGCTCGTGTCTCTGTGACACCTTTGTACGTACAGGATCCCCGTTTCGTTTCGAGCGCTTCTCGAGTATCCACTCCGTTATTTCGCCGCCTATTCCCAGCTGCCGCTGTGCTCCATATTGTACAAAGCGTGCAAAACCTTTAAACGCTACCAGCCCATAGACTGGGATGATGACAACTGATATCGATAGCGGATCGGCGGCCCACTCCCCGACTGACCCGCTTCACGTCGACGGGAAAGACCACCTCGATGACGTCGTTTCCGAGCACGACGTCGTCCTCGTGGACTTCTTCGCAGATTGGTGTGGCCCGTGCAAGATGCTCGAACCGGTCCTCGACGACCTTGCGGCAGAGACAGACGCAACGATCGCAAAAGTCGACGTCGACCAACACCAGCAACTCGCCGGCGCGTACGGCGTCCGCGGCGTTCCAACGCTTGCCCTCTTCGCCGGCGGTGAGCAGGTCGAACAGCACACCGGCGCACTGCCAGCCGACCGACTGCAGACGCTCGTCGAAAACTACACTGAATGAGCACGGACACGCCCATCACTGACGCTACCGTTCGAGACGTCGTGATCGTCGGCTCCGGTGTCGCCGGCCTCTCAGCTGCCGTCTACACTGCCCGTGCGGACCTCGAGCCACTCGTCCTCGAGGGGCCCGAACCCGGCGGCCAGCTGACGCTGACGACTGAGGTAGAGAACTATCTCGGCTTCCCCGAGGGAATCGGCGGCATGGAACTCATCCAGAACGGCAAGGAGCAGGCCACGCGCTTCGGTGCCGAGTTCACCCACGGGACCGTCGAGACTGCCACACTCGAGGAGCAGCCGTTCGCACTCGAGTTGGCAAGCGGCGAGACGATCCGAACGCGAGCCCTGATCGTCGCGACCGGTGCGAGCGCCCGCTGGGTCGGCGCTGACGGCGAGGACGAGCTGATGGGCTACGGACTCTCGACGTGTGCAACCTGTGACGGTGCGTTCCACCGCGGCGACGACGTGCTCGTCATCGGTGGCGGCGATTCGGCGATGGAAGAGGCGCTCTTCCTTGCGAAGTTCGCCGACAACGTGACGGTCGTCCACCGACGCGATGAGCTTCGCGCGTCGGATATCATGGCCAAACGTGCCCGCGACCACGACGCGATTGCGTTCCGCTGGAACACCGAACTGCTCGAAATCCACGGCTCCCAGGAGGACGGCGTTACCGGTGCGACGCTGGTCCGCCACCCCGACGGCCACCCCACGGCGAAACTCGAGTCGGGTGAGGTCGACCACGAGACGGTCGATGTCGGCGGCATCTTCTACGGTGTCGGCCACGTCCCGAACACGGAGTTCCTCGCGGAGACGGCCGTCGAACTCGACGAGGCCGGGTATATCCGAACCGAACCGGGAATGACGACCGAGACGGCTGTCGAGGGCGTCTTCGGCGCTGGTGACGTGATGGACCCGGACTACCGACAGGCGATTACGGCCGCTGGTACCGGGAGCATGGCCGCGCTCGACGCCGAATCGTGGCTCGAGACTCGCGAGGCTGCTGAGCACGCCTCACCTCCGCTGGCAGAAGCCGAACTCGATGACTAATCTCACTGGTGTCTCCTCTCACTGACTTTCCTCGAATCACCCACCTCCCGTCGGTATAGCCACCTTTCACGCTGTCCGCAGCACATCGTTGTGACCGCCTCTCTCGTTTGCGTCGTCCGGTGTCAGCGCGCGACGTCGAAACCGGGCGTTTCCCACCCTGATCCCACTCGCTGAGAGTGGTGCTCATCCTCTATGGTGTTCCACCGCGTACACTTGCGTATGAGTGAACAGATCCTCCTCCCATACGACGGTTCGGCACCCTCGGAGAAGGCACTCGAGTACGCCCTCGAGACGTTCCCCGATGCCGACCTCACTGCACTGTACGTGGTTCCGGCACCGCGAGGCTACTGGGCGGCTTTCGAGGAGCCGGAAGACAGAATTCCAAACGCAGAGCGGGCCAAAGAACGCGGTCGGGAGCTCCTCGACGAGGCCGCAGCGACGGCGACACAGCAGGATCGGGAACTCGAGACCGACCTGATCATCGGTGAGCCAGAGCACGTTATCGTCGGCCAGGCTGCAGAGGGCGGGTACGACTCGATCGTTATCGGGAGTCACGGCCGCGAGGGCGTCTCCCGGGTGCTGCTCGGCAGCGTTGCAGAGAAGGTCGTCCGGCGGTCTCCGACACCGGTCGTCGTCGTCCGGTGACACAGCACGCTACTCGAGTAGCGGTGCCAGGCGCACCGAGTCGCGCACTGGTCGCATAGAGCCACTGCTCGTCGCCACGAGCTTGTTACCTCGTGGCATTCCATCGTCTAAGAGCCGCGTGGTGTCTGAAATCTCAGTGGGGTTGGCATCCTGGTGAGCAATTTCCAAAGGCAACCGGCTACCATCTCAGATAACCCACCGAAACTCTATTAAGAAGATGAATAGGTCACAAAACATGGTCTGCTTACCCAATCGGATCGTTGGCGATGCACACACGAGTACACGTGGCTGGCAACTTGTCGAAGCACTTGCTGATCTCCGCGACCGGATGCCGGGCAGCGAGGGAGAACGAGCTGGTGCCGACCTAGTGGCGAAACAGTTCGAGGAGATCGGACTCGATACCGTCTCGACCACGGAATTTCCGATTCCAGGCTGGGAGCGAAACGCCGCCTCTGTTAGCGTTGACGACCACAATCTGTTCGAGCGATCTCACGAAGTCGTCGCACTTCCTGGCACACCAGCAGAAACGGCGTCCGCCGAACTGATCGATATGGGGTACGCCCTTCCCGAAGATTTCGACGGTGTCGATCTGGAGGGGAAGATCGTGATGGCCTCAAGTCTCACACCCGACGATTACGGTCGGTGGGTTCACCGCGGTGAGAAATACTCCTATGCCATCGAAGCCGGTGCAGCCGGGTTCATTTTCACAAACCATATCGAGGGCTGCCTTCCCCCAACGGGCAGTATCGGGGATCGGAACGGTCCTGGAGCGATCCCAGCGGTTGGTGTCTCGAAGGAAGTCGGGGACAGGATCGAGCGATACTGCAGGGACGAGACGACCGAGGCGACGATTGCAGTCGATTGTCAAAACACCGAGGCCACTTCTCGGAACATCGAGGCAACGGTCGGTCCGGACACTGACGAAGAGGTCCTCTTCACCGCCCATGTCGACGCTCACGATATCGGTGACGGCGCAAACGACAACGGCGTCGGCTGTGCGCTCGTGACAGCGGTCGGTCGACTCCTCAAACAGATCGAAGACGATCTCGAAACCCGCGTTCGAGTAGTGATATTTGGTGCCGAAGAGACCGGGCTATATGGCTCCTACTACTGGACGCATACACACGACCTCGATCGAGTGAAATGCGTTCTCAATATGGATGGTGCGGGCTACTCGCGAAATCTTTCGATCCATACTCACGGCTTCGACGCAATCGGTGAGGCGTTCGAAGAAGTAAGCGAGGAATTTGGTGTGCCGATTGACGTGGAATCCGGGATCCGCCCACACAGCGATCACTGGCCGTTCGTCCAACGTGGCATCCCTGGCGCACAGGGACGTACAACTGCCGACGGTAGCGGACGTGGCTGGGGACACACCCATGGCGATACCCTCGACAAACTGGATATTCGGGACCTCCGCGAGATATCGGTCCTTCTGACAGCCGGCGTCGTCAAACTCTCAGAAACCAGTCGACAAATCGAACGAGTGGACGACGCGGAAATACGCGATGCAACGGAAGAGCAACGGTTTGCTGTCGGAATGAAAGCGACTGACGACTGGCCGTGGGGCGACGAGGTTCGCGTTTGGCCCTGGGACAATGCCTAATTAGAGGTCGATCATTTCTATTCGACTCTGAGCTTCTCGGTCGTTCTGCTATTTTGCTCTGGTAACTCTACCCGTAGTGTTGGTCGCGAGCGTTGGCCCCAGCACGAAGCATCGAGACGGTTGCTTCGTACGCATCAACGTATCGTTCGGCTTCGACCGCCGTCGTGCGATCACCAACCCGCTCGACACCGGGCGTGCGGCCGGCACCAGCTGCGTGATTTGTCGCGGCCCAGTCCGCCGAAATGGTGACCGGGGAGTCCGGGCGCGAGACAGGCATTGTGTCCGCGTTCTTCACGGCTCGGTAAGCCGCAGTGCGAATGTCCGGACGCGTTTCCGCGGGCGAGCGGCAGGTTGCACTGAATCGATCGATACCCTCTTTGACGACCACGGTTTCGACTGCGTCCCCTAGCTCTTCTCGAGCTTCGGAAGCGGTCGCATCGTCTCCGGTTACGAGTCCCACAGGAACGTCGAGCGAGCCGGCAAAACAGGCGTTCCATCCTAACTCACCCACCTCACGACCGTCGACTCGGAGTCGCACTAGCTCGTGACCCATGAAGGTGTGATTGAGGACAGCGCCGGCAGTCCCTGCCTTGGCGTGGTAGCCGATGAACAGCGCAAGGTCGTGATCCGACGAACACCCCTGCATCATCGACCGCGGCTTGGTGTTTCCCCTGATGAGTGTGGCTTCGTCGTGGAGACTCGCTCGAGGCAGGTTCGTCATCGTTGCGTGGGCGTCGTTGACAAGAATCGAATCTGCCCCGCCCTCGAGTGCCCCCTCGATCGCTGCGTTCACGTCGTCGACGAACAGCGACTGGGCGTCGGAATACGCCGTTTCGTCCTGGACGACATCGGTCGGCGCAGCAACGCCGGTGACGCCTTCCATGTCGGCGGAAACGAAGACATCCATACTTGCTGAACGGTGTGACGTTTCAAAAAGGATCGGGAGAAATGACTACCGCGAACGTTGTCTCGGATGTACGGTCATCGATCCACGAACACCTCCGCAGAGCAGCGGCCAAATGAGTGGCAAACAGCTCACTATCGGTTGAGAGCTGTGGGGTCAGTCGAACTCGAAACTGTCCGTTGATAGGATCGTCCGTGCCGCTCGCTCCAGAATCTCAAGCCCGTTCCTCGCCTCGTCGAGGTCGATATACTCGTCGACAGTATGTGCCTGGGCTAAACTCCCTGGCCCCCACGTGATTGCTGGAATATCGGCGTGATTGATGAACTCACGGACGTCGGTCGATGCACGAATCCCCCATGGTTCCGTTGGCGCATCCGTCACCGCCGTCGAGTGGTCACGGAAGATTTCCGCCAATGGGTGGTCGATCGGGATTTCGGCCGAGGAATACGTCTCGTTGCGGTTCCACGTGGCTTTGATACCATGGTCGCGGTTGAGTTCTGAGACGAGTTGTTCAATCTCGTCGTCTACCGCATCGATCGTCTCGTCGGGGAGAATCCGTCGATCAAGGGTGACAGCCGTCCGATCTGCGAGCACAGCCTTATTCGACCCCTCACCCGCACTGATCTGCGTGACAGTGGCGTATGCCCGGCCACAGAGCGGATCGCGTCGTTCGCGGAGGGTGGCGTCGTAGTCGTTCAGTCTGGCAAGAACCGGTCGAACGTGGTCGATCGGATTCGCCCCTCGATCAGGGTCGCTCGCGTGTGCGGGTTCTCCGGGCCACCTAATCTCGTACCACGCCATGCCTTTTTCGCTGGTTGCGACACGACACTGCGTCGGTTCGAGCACGACGCCGACATCGCCGTCGAAACCCGCATCGAGAAGCGATTTGGTCCCGGGATCGGCCGTCTCCTCGCCCATCGCGGCATGGACGACAATCGACCCATCCAGGCACCCGTTCTCGATATCCGATCGGAGATTGAGAGCCGTGAGCATGGCACTGGCGATGGCCGTCTTCATGTCAACACTGCCGCGGCCATAGAGTCGACCGTCCTCGATGACGCCGCCGTAGGGAGGATACGTCCACTCATCGGAATCGCCCGCGGGGACGACATCCAGGTGCCCGTTCAACACTAACGTAGGACGGCCGGTTCCAATTCGTGCGCCCACCTGTTGGCGGTCAGGATCGGGTTCGTCAATCAGCGTCGATTCAATTCCGTGGTGTGTGAACCAGTCGTGGACGTACTCGGCGCACGCACTCTCGTTCCCCGGTGGGTTCTCAGACTCGAGGCGAACCAGTGCGGCGGCGAGCGACGGAAGATCAGTCGGATACCGCTTTGTCTCACTCGATTCTGGGCTCATGACGAGTACTCCATTTCGGTTTCCGCCGCTCCGTACTGGTCCGCCACGTCACCGAGCGTCGGTTCGATGCGAGTCACGTCACCGACCGCTCGCTTTGCGCCAGCAGTGTCTTTGAGCCCTATCCCGGTGACGACTGCAACGACAGACTCGTCGGAGCTGATGATTCCCTGCTCGCGGGCCCGGCGAATGCCGGCAATGGGGGCCGCGCCTGCCGGTTCGGCGTAGATTCCTTCTGTCCGCCCGAGCACGGTCTCAGCGTCGAGGATGTCGTCGTCGGTCACGGTCAGTGCGGTTCCCCCACTCTCCTCGAGTGCCCGACAGGCCTTGAGCGTGTTTCGGGGCCGACCGACGGCGACCGAGTCGGCGAGCGTGTCCGCGACCTCGTCGATTTCGTCGTGACCGTGGAAGGCATCGTGGATCGCGCTCGCCCCTTCGGGCTGGACACCGAGCATTTTGGGCGTGTCGTCGACGTAGTCCAGTTCGGCAAACTCTCGGAACCCTTTCCAGCAGCCGCCGATCGTACACCCGTCACCCATAGAGAAGACGACCCAGTCGGGAATTGAATCCTGCGTCTGCTCGGCGAGTTCGTGGCCAACTGTTCGCTTCCCCTCGATCTGGAAGGGGTTGATCGCCGCATTTCGATTGTCCCAGCCATAGGATTCGGTGACCTCCATACTCAGATCATACGCTTCGTCGTAGCTCCCAGCGACCGCGAGGACGTCCGCTCCGTAGACACGGGGCTGGACGAGTTTTCCTTCGGGGGCGCTCTCGGGCACGAATATGCGACAGTCGAGGTCTGCTCGTGCCGCGTAGCCTGCGAGCGATGCGGCGGCGTTCCCCGTCGACGCGCAGGTAACGATGTTCCGGCCGGCGTGGCGTGCCTTGGTGACGGCGACACTGGTCGCACGATCCTTGAAACAGCCTGTCGGGTTCAGACCGTCGTTTTTCACGCGAACGTCGACCCCGAGTTCAGTACTCAGTTGCGGTGCGTCGAGCAGGTCCGTCCCACCCTCATCGAGTGTGATCGGCGTCGCTTCCGTGTCCACTGGGAGGAACGCACGGTATTTCCACTGGGTCTGGATGGTCCCATCAAGCGGCGCATCGAACCGTTCGTTGATGATGTCGTAGTCGTACACAACCTCGAGAATACCGGCGACACCGTCGTGTTCCGGACAGGTGTACATGATCTGGTCGGGATCGTACGTCGCTCCACAAAGCGTACATTCGAGGGTTTCGACGTGATCGAGTGACATACGGTACCTTGCGTCTGCTGCTATATTATATCACTACCAGCCAGTCGGTGTTCGAACACGAGCGAGAACCCATGGAAATACATGCTCGAGAATGGAATTGTACCGCTCTCGATGAGTACCGCTGGTGCTCGAACGCTGTTGAAACGCCTCTCGAAAGAGGTGGACGTACCGGGCCTGGATCTCGAGAGTGGCGAGTATCTAACGCCCTACGGAGCACGCCGTGGTGTCGCGAGACGCTGTCCCGAGAGCACGGCGCACAATGATCACAGCGGCCGCTTCGCCACGCCGATCCGAAGACGACCTTGGAAATGTACTCGCATATCAGCGCGGGCGAGCTGGGAGGGGACAACACAGCGGTGTTCGACGATGAATGGGCGAACGATGAATCTTCGAACCGAGTCCACTACGCCGTTTCGACGTGATGACAGAGTCACATTTCCATCGTCATTTTGAGTGGATGCGGAGCGTAATTGACACCTTACTGAGGGATTGGTTTGATAGTGTAGGAGAACCGAGGGTAACGTTTATTTCTTCGCATTTTTCATTATGGTTGTGACAGATATCACCAATACTCTTCTGCAATTTTCACGATTGCACCTCACAAATGATGAGCATACCTATCTAAAATAGGACTTCTAAACATTATATGTGCGATAATGGTGGATGATCTTCAAAATCTTCTACAACAAGGTCATGCCTTGTGCCAATATATCTTGGGATATCTTCCCAAGAAACTACAATTTATCAATAATGACAATTTATATTGATAACTCGTAATAGATACGCCGTCAGCGGTTAAAATGTCTGGCTAAAAGACAATTCGCCTCCGTCGATTAGAAACGGTATCCCAGAGGAAATATACCCACTCAAATGAGTGGGTGATCTCGCTAGTTGTTTCCAGCCGCGGTTGGACTACCTACCTCGAACGAACCACGCAACTGCAACGCATAGAGAATGCCAGCTACACCGAGTGCTCCAAGCCGGATCCAGAGCGATGGAACAGCCATTATAATGACTCCAAGGACGACGTATATGCCTCGGCTTCCAATGTTCGTTACGCGACTCGTACCGAAGATCGGTTTGTGGTAGTTCAGGCCGTGAATGATGCTGATTGCGCCGAGCAGCGCCAGTCCACCCGAGACGAACGTCATCGTGGATGCTCCGCCGATGACGATTTCGGGGTTGTAGATGAAGGCGAACGGGAGGATATAGAGTGGTGCTGCCAGTTTGAGCGCCTCAAGCGAAGTGCGCCAGAAGTCGGCCTTCGCAACACCGGCAGCTACCACAACAGCAATCGCAATCGGCGGTGTGATTCCCGAGAGAATCGCTGCGTAGAGCACGAAGTAGTGAGCGGCGAGATCAGGAACCATGAAGTCGCTGACCAGCGCCGGCGCGATGAGCAGTGCGACCAGCGAATAAGCGGCGACCGTCGGCATCCCGAGACCGAGGAGGATGCAGATGAGCATCGCGATAATCACTGCCAGAAGCATGACGCCGCCTGAGAGATCGATGAGGATGAGCGAGAGAATCCCGGGAATACCCGTCGAGACGAGTACATCGACAATGCCGTTGACGGAAGCGATGATGATCACGATCGGTGCCAGAATGATCGCACCCTCGCGGAATCCCTCGACCGTCTCGAGGAGTTTGGTCCACAGCGTCGAGGTTGGTGATTCGTCCTCGACCTGCGTCGATCGAATTACCGGGACGCTGATTCCGAGTACGATCATCGAGATAACGGTATAGAGCGCGGATGTCATGACGGTCCACTGTAGGATGCCCAGCAAGTAGATCAGGATCCCAAGCGGAACGGCGTACATGACGCCCTCGAGTATGAGTTGCTGTTTCGACTTCACCTCGTCAACGTGGTTGGACACGTCGAGCTCTACATCACTACTCTGGGCGAGCCACGTGTAGTGGACCCCGGCGGCCACAGAGAAGAAGAAGATCGCGGCTGGAACGAGACCAGCAATCACAACGTCGATGTACGTAATTCCCAGCAGCGACGCCATCACGAACGCCGCCGCACCCATGACGGGAGGCATGATTTGGCCGCCCGTCGAGGCGACGGATTCGATGCCGCCCGCAGTTTCGGATTTCATGCCGCTGTTCTTCATCAGGGGAATCGTGAAGGAGCCGGTCATTGCCGCGTTCGCCGTCTGCGAGCCGTTGATCGAGCCGATGATGAGGCTCGCGATGACAGCCGACTGAGCGACGCCGGACCGAAGGACTGTCGCGGCTCTGAACGCAATGCGGATGATGAGATCAAATGCGCCGTAGGCTTTCAGCAGCCCAGCGTACAGCAGGAACGGTGCGACCCACGCGGCGACGATTTCGGAGAGATTCCCGTAGAATCCGTCGATCTCGAGAACCATGATGTTGAGAATACGAGTCTCCGAAAACCCGGAGTGGGTGAGCACACCAGGGAAATATTCTCCGAAGTAGCCGTATCCGATGGTAAACAAGATCACACCGACGAACGCGAGGCCGAAGGCCCTGTACGTTAGATAGATGAGGGCGGCGGCAAAGACCGCGGCGAGCCAGAGCTCGTGATTGAGAGCGTAGCCGACCCTCGTCGTGACCAGGGTGTTATAATTCGCGTAGAGGTAGACGGTTGTAACTGCCGTCACGATGCCGATCACTGCCAGAAAGGCACTGTGTAGTAGGCGGTGCTTGTCGCTACTGGCATCAGTAGCGGCATCGGGACTGGACCCGTCGCTCTCCTCGCTGGCTTCCGATTCGAGAACGCTGTCCTCACTGTTGCCGTCGCCATCATCGCCGCTGAGTTTGAGATATTCGTCCAGCAGATAGACGAATATGGCGAGACCGACGAAAGCGACCGTATACCTCGCGCGAGGAAGCCACGACCAGGTCGCGTAGGCGATTACCCAACCCCACAACGCGATCGCAGTGAGTGTCAGCACCAGCCGGGATGGTTTCAATTTTATATCCATAGTTTATCAAGTAGTGACAAGTGGTACCGAGCCAGTTACTCGCCGCGCGTCCAGGAATCGTCCCATGCGCCTTGATCTTCAAGGAAGTCAGCGACACCGGGGTGGACAGGCTGGTCGCTCATGTACGCGCTGGCCATGTTGTCGACGTCGGAGTGATCCGGGTATGCCTCCTGGGCGTCACGAGCGTCTTCCCAGTGTTCGTGGCTAATTTCGGCGACTTCGTAGGCGACATCGGCGGGCATGTCCGCCGAGAAGAAGAACTGGAACGTTTCCCGCCAAGTGAAGACCTCATCGGCACCAATGTCCTGATCGTAGCCATAGACATCTATGGTATCAGTATCGACGCCGTCGGTCTCTGCGGCACCTTCGCGGAACTCCTCAGTCGTTTCGACAGCGTAGAGGTCTGACCGAGCGTCGACTTCAGTCGCCCAGCCAGGAAGATTGACACCGTTTGCTCCATAGGAGATCAGGGCATCAACGTCACCTTCGTCTACTCGGCCGGGAATATCACCCGTGTCGGCGTCAAGTTCGTTTGCCTCGAGATCCTCGCGAATACCGATGCTCTCGTGAACTGTATTACTGAGTTGTCGGAGCCCCCATCCCGGTGGAAGCATCCAAACGGTAATATCCTCGTCAAGGAGGTCGTCGGTTGTTTCGATTCCAGACCCGTCGAGTGCGAGCCAGTGAAGGTCAAGAACACCGATTTGGAAACCCTGGTACGCAATCCCGTCGACGGGGTCTTCCTCAAACGGCTCCTCGTCGTTGAGCGCGTTGGTCGAGATGAAGTTGCTCGCTGAGTAGCCGTCGATTTCGCCGTTGTTGTAAAGCCTGATGCTCGCCGGGTCTCCGCCTGAATCCTGAGCGTCGAACCGCACCGAATCAGATTCGTTCTGAACGACTGCCTGGAGCGCCTGCGTAGACTGTCCCGTAGTAGATGAATCACCCGGAATGCCAATCGAGACCGCTTCGACATCGCTGTCGAGACAGCCAGCAAGTCCCATCACACTGACACCACCAGTCGCTTTCAGAAAGCTACGCCTATCAATTTGCCTTGATGCCATGTCCCATGCTGGGTGTAACCAATAAATAAAGATTACTATTACCGGCGCTGCAATAATGTTAGACGTTCTACACACCTTCTCTCTGGTAGAAGTAATTACTATCGTCGTTACTGGCGAAATCGTCTGATTCGACGTCCCTCGCCAGCAAATCGAACTGCGGGCAGTACAATTCAACACTCGAGTATACGTGTCGTGTACACCACGATGACGAGCGTACCCGAACCTACCTGAAGATCAACCGCTGGTGGCAATCCGATTATAGCAGTCGATCGGCGATGATGTTCTTCTGAATCTCGCTCGTGCCTTCGTAGATTTTCGTGATACGAGCATCACGGTAGTAGCGCTCTGCGGGGTAGTCCGTAACGTAGCCCGAGCCGCCGTGGACCTGAATGCCCTCGTCTGCGACCTTGACTGCGATCTCGCTGGCAAACAGCTTCGCCATACTCGAGAACTGCGCGGCGACGTCCTGGTTGTTCTGCTCGACTTCGGTTGCGGCGCGGTAGGTCAGCGAGCGAGCGGCCTCGACGCGGGTCGCCATCTCGGCAAGTTTGTGCTCGATGGCCTGGAACTCACCGATCTTCTGACCGAACTGCTCTCGTTCGCCGGCGTACTTGATTGCGGCGTCAAGCGCACCCTGTGCAGCGCCAACAGCCTGTGCAGCGACGTTCGTTCGACCGGAAGCGAAGAACTCCATCAGCTGGTAGAAGCCCTTGTCGACCTCGCCGATGACGTTCTCTTCGGGGACGCGCACGTCGTCGATGACGACCTCTGCGAGGTCAGAGGCGCGGATGCCGAGTTTGTTATCGATCTTCTCGGTTGAGACGCCGTCGGTGTCCATCTCGACGAGGAAGGCGGTGATCCCGCGGTGGCCCTCGTCCGGGCTGGTCTTGGCCATCAGAACGCCAACGTCGGCGACGGTGCCGTTCGTGATCCACATCTTGTTCCCGTTCAGGACGTAGCCGTCACCGTCCTCCTCAGCAATAGTCTCGATGCCGGCGACGTTCGAGCCGTGTGCGGGCTCGGAGATCATCGAACAGGAGGCCGTCTCGCCGTTCGCGACCTTCGGCAGCCACTCCTCTTTCATCCACTCGTCACCGAACTCGACGATCATGTTCGTCCCAAATCCTGCACTCCCGACCGCGGAGCCGATTCCGGGATCTGCTCGCCACAACTCTTCGGTAACGATCGTCTTCGAGAGCTTGTCCATACCGGCCCCGCCGTACTCGAGTGGGATACTCGGCGCGACGAAGTCGTATTCGGCAGCTTTCCGCCGGAGATCCTCTGGGTACTTTCCTTCGCGGTCGTGTTCCTCCGCAACCGGCTGTATCTCGTTTTCACCGAACTCACGCACGGCATCACGGATAGCTTCGTGCTCACCGGATAGACTGAATGCCATATGGGAACTCATCAAACGGTAGTAAAAGTAGTTTCGAGTCGCGTCGGTACACACAGGGTAACTGATACTCACCAACAGTGTTGGATCATATCTGACGATCTCACGCGTTGCCTGCCCAGTCGCCACTCATCCCGACTCGTTCGCCGTCCTCCCAGACGTAGAATCCCTCACCCGTTTTCTTGCCGAGGGTGCCTGCCCTGACTTTCCGGCGGAGTGTCTGTGGTGGTCGGAACCGCTCACCCAGTTCCGAGCGGAGGTGTTCGGCGATGTGAAGGCGGACGTCGAGTCCCACGTGGTCTGTTAGTTCGAGTGGTCCCATCGGGTAGCCGTACCCGATCCGCATCGCCTCGTCGATATCCGCCGGGCTGGCAACACCCTCTTCGACCATTCGAATCGCCTCGAGTCCGGTGACAACGCCGAGTCTCGAGGAGGCGAATCCAGCAGTATCGCGAACGACGACATCTTCCTTTCCGAGACCACGAACGTAGTCGATAGCGACGCTCTCTGTGCGTTCGTCTGTCTGTTCGGCAATCACGATTTCGACCAGATCCATCAGGTGCGGCGGGTTGAAGAAGTGAAGACCGACGGCGCATTCGGGTTGCTCGAGCGCGCTCCCGATCTCCGTTACCGATAACGAGGACGTGTTTGAGGCGATGATCGTTCCCTCGTCGGTCGCCGCCTCGGCATCGGCAACAACCTGTTTCTTGAGGTCCATATCCTCCGGCACTGCTTCGATCACCAGCTCGGCGGCTTCGACTGCCGCTTCGAGGTCGGTCTCTCCTTCGATGCGCTCAAGCGTCTCTGCCATCGCTGTTTCCGTCACTTTGTCCCGGTCGACGCCGCCCTGCAGGTTCTCACGGATTCCCGCAAGCCCCGCTTCGACGAACTCTGATTCGACATCGCGCAGCACAACATCGTGACCAGCCATCGCCGATACCTGTGCGATTCCATGCCCCATACTGCCTGCTCCGAGTACTGCAATTCGCATAGGTGTCTGGACCACAGATATCATGAAAAACGTTCGCATTCGGTCCGAGTGTGACGAGTTACTCGATGGGGCGTCGCGGTTCGTTCCGTATCACTCGTTGCGCACCGGACGGATCTTGAATCCGTACCGTGTGACGCCTTCCTGGGTATAGATTCGGCGAATCGTCGTCTCAATTTGGTCTCCGACAGCGAACGCGGACGGTTCAGCGTCAGTCCCCATCGCCGGAACGCTGATGGGTTCCCTATCGGTTGCCGTCTCGAGTGCGACGATCGCCGCTGCGTAGTCACCTGCCCGGGACTGTTGTGGGGCGAACTCCGGGGGCGCACCTCCCTGCGAAATCGTCGTTACAGCCTCGATCCGACCCGTATCCGCGAGTTCGACTGTCTCGTACTCGACGAGCGAGCCACAG
>NZ_AOIM01000021.1 GCF_000337575.1 Natrialba hulunbeirensis JCM 10989
GACGCCGCGCTGGCGGAGGTACTCGGCGTACGAGAGCGTCTGTTCGTCGGCTTCACCGTTCGTGTCCGCGTCCAGATCGACTCGTGTTGGAACGCTCCCAGCGGACTCGAGTACCAGCGCGTCAGCACCGGCCCCACTACCGAATGAGACGCCCAGAATCGACTCGTGGCCGTCCGCAAGCGCGCCGGCGAGCGAAACAGGAACGCTCGCGGCGCCGAGGTCGCCGAGATTGTGAACGGTTGCAGCGGCCTGGATCTCGTCAGTACCGACGCCGGCCGCGCCGGCGGCGCGGTAGGGGAGTTTCCCNGAGATTGTGAACGGTTGCAGCGGCCTGGATCTCGTCAGTACCGACGCCGGCCGCGCCGGCGGCGCGGTAGGGGAGTTTCCCGTTTGGGGCCTGGATGGCGGCGGCCGTTGGCTCGAGGTCGTCGCTAGAGTCGAGTGCGCCCACAGCGCCACCGATGGTTTCGGTGAACGCCTGGCGGTCGTACTGGGTGACGCCGAGGCCCTGAATCTCTTCCTCACCGCTGTTCCGGAAGCGGGTGCCGGGGTAGGGGAGGGAGTACTCGGCGCGGTCGACGATGTCGGCGGGACCACTCGATTCGAGGACGAACGCAGCGGCACCCGCGCCGGCGGCGTGGTCGAGTTCGCTGTCCGGTTCGCCACGTGGTGCGTCAGCGGCGACGACGAGCCCCGTCGTCTCGCCGTCGGCTTCGACGGCGTCTATGCCGGCCCAGAGCGCGCGTGTACCGGCTCGCGTGCTGCCGGTGAAGACGTGGCGGGTGGCCGCCTGATTGACGGCAAGCATCGCGCCCAGACGGGCCGTCAGGTCCTCTTCTGCGACTGGTGGGCGAGAGGATGCGAAAGCGAGCCAGTCGATGGCCTCGCCTGTGAGATTGGCTGCCTCGAGTGCACGCGTTGCGGCCTCATAGCCCATCGTGAGCGCGTCCTCGTCGGCTGCGGGAACGGCCTTCTCGGAGATACCAGAGGCCTGGAAGTGACCCCAGGCGTCTGCGAACGCTTCGGCTGTGATCCGGAATCGCGGTGCGTACGCGCCGACTGCAGTAATAGCGACCATCAGGCGCTCACCTCCGTTTCCTTCTCTCGCGGACGGCGTCCGCTCGAAGTAACCGAGGAGCAGTGCTCCTCGCGCTCAAAGATGTGGATCACGGATGCACCACCGCTGCCGCCGACGTTGTGGGTGAGCCCACGGGTGGGGTTCTCGACCTGTCGATCACCGGCCTTGCCCGAGAGCTGTTTGAACGCCTCTACGACCTGGCCGGCACCGGTTGCGCCGATCGGATGCCCCTTCGACTTGAGGCCGCCCGACGTATTGACGGGGAGATCACCGCCGAGTTCGGTCGCACCGGACTCGATGAACTCGCCAGCCTGTCCCTTCTCACAGAAGCCGAGATCCTCGTAGGCCAGCAGTTCGGCGATTGCAAAGCAGTCGTGGACCTCCGCGAAATCGAGTTCCTCTGGGCTGATACCGGCCATCTCGTAGGCCGTCTCGGCAGCGTGCTGGCTTGCTGGGACGCCCGTGTAGGAGTCGCGCTGGAACAGTCCGACGCTGTCGCTGCCAGCACCGACGCCGGCGACGCGGATCGGATCGTCCGTATAGTCGTCAACGACGTCCTCGCTGACGATCAGCGCGCAGGCCGCCCCGTCGGAGGTCGGACAGCAGTGATAGAGATTGAGCGGGTCCGCGACGACGGGTGCCGACTGGGCGTCCTCGAGTGAGCACTCGAATCCCAGCNTTGAGCGGGTCCGCGACGACGGGTGCCGACTGGGCGTCCTCGAGTGAGCACTCGAATCCCAGCTGGGCGTGCGGGTTCTTCGCGCCGTTGGCGTGGTTCTTGACGGCGACGCGTGAGAGCTGTTCGCGCGTGGTACCGTACTCCTCCATGTGGGCACTTGCCATCTGGGCGTAGACGCCCGAGAAGGTGGTGCCAGAGAGACGCTCCCACTCGGTTTCGCCGGACACGCCGAGCCAGTACTTCGTCGCGTCCGAACTCATGTCGGTNCCCGAGAAGGTGGTGCCAGAGAGACGCTCCCACTCGGTTTCGCCGGACACGCCGAGCCAGTACTTCGTCGCGTCCGAACTCATGTCGGTCATAATCTCGAAGCCGCCCGCGAGGACGACATCCGCCATACCGGACTTGACCGCCTGGACGGCCTGGCGTGTCGCAAAGCCACTCGCTGCGCAGGCGTTTTCGACGCGCGTACAGGGGACGCCGTCGAGACCGACGTGTTCGGTTACGGCAGGGCCTGAAAGACCGAGCTGGCGGCCACCGACGCCGAGCGTGCCGATGAACGCTTCGTCGACGTCGTCCGTCTCGAGTCCGTTCGGAACGCTCTCGACTGCGTCTTCGAACGCCGTTCGGAACAGCGATCGGTAGCTTTGGTCGGGAAACGCACCGTAGNTCTCGAGTCCGTTCGGAACGCTCTCGACTGCGTCTTCGAACGCCGTTCGGAACAGCGATCGGTAGCTTTGGTCGGGAAACGCACCGTAGTCTGATTGTCCTGCACCGACTAAGTAGGCGTCTGGCATGCGCATAGCAGTATCAATTGCCACGAGATAAGTACACCGTTGTTCACAACCGATGTCTGGGGGCGGACGGCGGCGTGTAGGTACGTGTTTGTTCGGGACTACTAGGTAGTTCTCGAATTCACCATCGAAAATCATCTCCGAGAATACTATCGTGAAGTTGTACTCATAACTAGTACGGATATAATCGTAAGAAGATCACGCTCTGGTTGGAATACGGTTTGGAACTAATACCTTCGTACGATTCAGTGGAGAATCCGAAAACCAATATGGTATGAAAGTGACCGAGATCTAATTTCGTCATCCGAAACAGGGTACTGTGATCGACCATATCTACTGAGGTTCATTTATACCTGTAGCCAAAGACGATACGAAAATTGATTTACATTCGTACTCCTGTATACTCTGTGGCCGCTATCGCACTCGATATTTTACGCCCATACCAATGTAAACCAATGAAAGTATTGTCATACCTTGACGGCTTACCCAGCCATTGCTCCAGAGGGCAATCTGTATTCGAAAGGCAATTGGTAGTGATCTTTTAGCGCGGATCTCATTACACTACTCGGCCAGCGGACCCTACTCTGCCGATTGCGAACGGTGTATTTCAAAGCCGCTTCTTTGTTTCGTAATAAGAAACACCTGTTTGTCGAGGAGCATGAGCGTGTCTGTACAATATCCATTTCATAATTAGATTGAGTTCTGTAAAATAGTGTCACAGCCAGGTACTGCTTGATGAGGGCCCGCGTTATTGCTGTTCTTGATACCCTGACGTCGCCGTTAGTAGTAGTCCCGGTGACTGTTCTAATGCTCTCCCGAAATTCTTGTTGACGAGACCGGGAGACGACGAAACAACCCTCGGTATGATTTCGAATGAGTAAACTTTTTCTCGCGATGGAGCATTTATTGGGTAATGCCCCCACACGGAAGTACTTCGACGGCCACGCGGATCAAGAGCGTCGAAACTTCCCTCACCATAATCGAGGAGCTAAAACGTCAGAACGGAGCCACTGTCACGGAACTGGCTGCAGCCATCGACGTATCGAAAGGAACGGTCCACAAACACCTGACTACGCTACGCGAGCACGATTATGTCGTCAACAATGACGGCACCTACCAGATCGGTCTCACCTTTCTGGATATCGGCGGCTATGCGCTTTGCCAATTCGACGGTATCAAACAGGTCGAGTCCAAAGTAAGAGAGCTCGCAGACCGGACCGGTGAAACGGTTCAGTTTTCGACAGAGCAACACGGTCGCTCCGTCGTATTGGCTCGAGAGGCGGGACACAAGGGTGTCTTTAGTCGTGCCCGGCTTGGAAAGAGGTTTCACATGCATCAAATCTCGGGCGGAAAGGCAATCCTTGCCCACCTGCCGAAAGAACGCGTGCAGGAAATAATCGACCGCCACGGACTGCCCGCCGCGACAGATGCAACGATTACGAGTGAAACCGAACTCTTCGAGGAACTCGAGTGCATCCGTGATCGAGGGTACTCGTTCAACAAAGGCGAAAGTACGGATGGACTCCATGCCATCGGAGTTCCACTGATGGGGCCGGAAGGAGACGTTCTCGGTGCATTTGCTGTCGCAGGACCGAGCCACCGGATGCACAGCGAGCGATTCAAAGACGAGATTCCCGACGTTATGCGAAGTGTTGTTAACGAAATCGAGCTGAATCTCACGTACTCCTGATTAGAGACCGACATTCAAGCAAAACGCTACGCAGCGCGGACAGTACCCGAAAAGATTTTCTCAATCCGGTGTGAGAGTCAGTTGTATGCAGCCGTTAGACGATCTTACCGTCGTTGATCTAACCCAGTCGATAGCCGGCCCAGTCTGTACACAGTTACTCGGGGAGATGGGTGCGAACGTGATCAAGGTCGAACCACCATCAGGAGATAATTTCCGGAATCTGATGGGTGGAAGCATGTTCACTCCGTTCAACCACGGGAAACAAAGCGTCTGCGTCGATATGAAAACCGACGACGGCCACGCCGTCGTCACGGAGTTGTTCGACGAGGCCGATATCGTCGTCGAGAGTTTCCGTCCGGGCGTCCTCGAGAAATACGATCTCGACTACGAATCGGTGCGGACACGAAACGAAGACGTGATCTACTGTTCGCTGTCTGGATTTGGGCGAACTGGGCCCTATAGCTCGTATCCAGGATACGATCCGTGTGTTCAGGCGGTTTCTGGCTTGATGGCAATCACCGGATATCTCGACCGACCTCCGGTCCGAATTCGTGCCAGCCTGATCGATTGTGGGACGGGAGCGAACGCTGCGTATGCGATTCTGGCTGCTGTCCGCCAGCGGGATCGAGGAGGTACAGGCACTGCAATCGACATTTCTCTGTTCGATGTCGCCGTGTCGTGGATGTCCTATTGGGTCTCGCGGTACGATCGAACAGGCAAATTACCCGAACGCGCAGGTGGACAAGGTATTGGCAGTGCACCAAACGGCGTCTTCTCGACAGGGGATGGGTACGTCTACCTTGCAACGCTCTCTGAAGCCATGTACGAGCGACTCTGTCGATTCCTGGGTCGTGAAGACCTCCTTGAAGACGAACGCTTCGAGACGATTGACGACAGACTTGAACACCGCGAACTCCTCAAAGAGGAGTTCACCGGCGAGTTCGAGTCGTACGATGCGATCGAACTAGAGAAAGGCCTTATGGATGCAGGCGTCCCAACCGGTGCAGTGCGGACGGTCAGCGACATCGTTGACAGGGATCCACACGTTGCCGAGCGATCGATGCTAGTGGATTCGTACAACCCAGAAGCCGACGATGAGGTGGTTGCACCTGCGCTTCCGTTCAGGTTCAGCTCGGCGATCCACGACGGGACGTTCTCCACTCGACCGCCGAAAAAGGGTGAGCACACGACCGATATCCTCGAGGCGCTTTCCTACCCTGAAGAGGAAATTGCCGATCTATTTGACCAGAACGTTGTTTTCAGTGAAGGGTAATATGGCATCCTACACCCAGGCGTGAGTGCTTGATACTGGAACCGTATGGGCAGCGCTCAGAGTACCCGACTCCAGTGGGATGTGTCTTCCTGTAGGCTCATTTCCCCATCTTGGCGACGTCTATGGTAACCACTAGAACTCAATCGACACCCAACCGTACGTGGGACGTGTAGCCTGACGTGAGTATGACGGATGGATCGATACCATCAAAAACAAATCATTACTGGTGATGTATAATATTGTGAATACAGATCAATAGTGTCCGATACACAACTCCATTTTGACGGAGTGCGGTTAGATGATGAAATACCAATCCAGTTGCTGTGCTTCTACAGAAGATACCGAGGACCAGGATCTGTCTGACGGTAGATTCGACGCTATGATTCTGGATACACGCTTCGTTTCTTGATTACGGTCAAGAAGCTCCTCGACCATATTGATTGGGACTCAGTGGCAACTGATCTTCTCACCTTAAGTAAGATTTCTGAATATATAATTCGTAGACTACCAGATGGCGTACGTTACTATGTATTGAACAACTTGCACATCTCTATACTGTACACTGGACAAATCAATCACTCAACAAACAATATATTGGGTGGTGCTATAGTGACCATTAGAACTTTTTACTCAGTCGATATTGCTATGTGTCGTGGATTATCTCGACGATTTCTCTGTCGAGGAATTACAAGATCCCCTCGACAATGTGGAAGAGAAGAAGCCGACACAACGGCTATTAGCAGCAATAGCATACAAAGATGGCCTCACGCAGACTGAACTAGCCGAGTGGTACGGCGTTCAGCGACGCACAATCTATAGCTGGCTCAAGCGACTTGACACCGACGAGTCGCTTGAGCAGGCTGTTGTTGATGATCACCGATCTGGGAGAAAGCGAAAGACCTCAGAAAAAGAGCAAAAAGAGTTTGAGGAAATGGTCCACGAATCTCCCGAGGAGGTTGGCTTTGACGCGTCGGCGTGGACGCCGTCGCTCGTCCAACAGTCTCTTGATGAGACGTACGGTGTCGAGTACTCAATCCCGAGCTGTCGGCGGTTGCTCAAAGAGGCGGGATTGAGATTCCAAAAACCACGCCGTACAGCCGTCGAATCTGAAGCTGAGGAACAAGAAGCGTTCCGCGAGGAACTCGAAAAAAGCGGCGGGAGATGGACGCCGCAGTAGTCTGCATCGAGTGAACCAAGCAATCCGTACAAATTGAGCCGCGTGCCCCGTTAGTTCCCGGCGGAACGCGGCCGTCTGTCGAATTATCCGGTCAACGCGACTGGACGCGTCTCCTGAGCGCGACCACCGAGGAGGGCGACCGTTTTTCGCTCGATTCGAAGAGTACGTAACCGCCGTACACGCCAAACATTTCACTCTTGCATTATGTAATGGGATCATAGATGATTTGCCCATTGTGCTGGATGGAGCGCCGTATTTTCAGGTGTCGGCCGCCACGGACCTGGCGGCATACTCGCCAGAGCTGAATCTTGTCGAGGCGTGCTGGAGACAAGTTCAAGCCGCTTTCAGCAACCGCTTTTTGGGTACTCGATGATCTTGTAACGGCGATTGATACAGCTCTTGACCGGCTTTCCGTACTACAAGTGAGTAATTATTTTTGACCCTCACGATCGGTGACGGCGATTTTCACTCTATCTGTGGGATGCCCATTGTGCACTTCCGTACTGCTCCATACCTACGCCACGACGTCTTCGCCTATCACGTTAGTGCACTCGAGTACCGATCATATCGGCTGGGAAAATACCTGTCCTGCTGGGGCGACCTCTGCCGCCAATGGCTCCTTCACGACTTCGAGTACCGACAGCGTTTTATCCACTTTCTCTCTCTTACTCCGGCAACCTGGTCAACTAACTCAACTGATCCGACGGAAAGAAGTAGGAGTGATTGAGTCGAGTGTCCGTCGACACAGTCGTTCGGTTCCGGCCGGCACTGTGGCGGGCAAAACCATACAAACGACAGCAAACACAGGACCACAGGCAGTCTGTTGCCCGATGCTTAAGGGCGGGTTCGGAAAGAGTAGGTTCGTCAGCACACTCGGCGGTCTCCTTGGGGATGTGCGCGGTCACAGTGTCCTGGTTGTCGGTCTCGACCTGGCTGGCCACCTCTCGACTGGACCTTGTCTCTCGACTGAACCTTAGGGTACTACACGCGCGCGCGAGCGACGAGGCGACAGATCTCGCAGACGTGTTACTCAGCGACAAGACCATCGATTCAATTGTCAAAAACCCTGTCCACCGCTTCGATTTCGTGCCAAGGCTGCACCTCGAGTCGGTGACTGACGCACTCTCGACGGATTCGGTTCTCGCATCAGATCTGAAGATAAAACAGGAACTCGTCGACGAACACCTCGGCGACCGACACCAGCGGGATGGACCCACCGAAGCCGCCAATTCGACACACTGGTGCGATCGGTGATGTCTACGAGGCCCGCAAAAACTCCGTCGGATGGGCATTCGTGACGATGAACTCCGCGAGGTTCACGATGTCGTCTCGGAACTCGCACTCGATACTATCGACGAAATCCCGGAACGGCTTTCGGAGAAGCGTCGAGAGTCGTGAGGCAAGAGCTGACGGGTTCCTTCTACACACACTGGTACGTATTCCGCCTCCCAACTATTCATATGGGTTCGACGTAACTGTGGGTTATGCTCACTCTCGACAACGTTCTCGATCTGAAGTGGCCTGACGCTCCCACGTGGTCGTCGTGTGGTTCGTTTCTCGCTGTAACGGTACACGAGAACGATGGGAAGGTATTGGTCATTGGTCAACCAGGAAAGGAGCCGTGGCGCGTTCGGCCAGCCGACGAACACGTCGCAGAGTTCACGTGGTCCCCGACGGAGCCACAACTCGTCTGTACGACCGAGGACGGAGTGACTGCCCTCGTGGATCCACGCGAGCAATCCGTCTCGGAGATCGCGCGCACGCCCGACGGTGATGCATCGCTCACCTGGTCGCACGATGGGTCGCGTCTCGCTTTCTATCGGGATGGCAAACCCCGAACTCGGTCAGTGACCGACGGCGTCGAACGCGCGTTCGATGTTCCAGAGCGGGGACCATTCCTTGGCGGGGAGCGTGCGTTCGCCTGGCGTGAGGACGGGCTCCTCGCTTATCGGTTCACAGACTGCGAGACGAAGTGCGTCGGTGTGATCAACACCGAAAGCGGGGACCTCGTCTGGCGAACCCGTCCTGACGCTTCGTCACAGTCGCCGTTCTGGCTCGACGACGGGCGGCTGTGCTACGAGCGCCGACGGGAGTACGGTACCGTTCGGGAGTTCATTGCCGTCGACGTCGATGCTCCGCAGACCGAGACTGTCCTTTTTCAGGAAGTCGACGAAGAGATCGGCGCACTCTCGCGTGGGTCACCGCGTCTTTCCCCCGACGGCACGTTGCTAGCCACGGCGCTCCCAGTCGATGGCTACGAACACATCCACGTGATCGATGTCGCTTCGGGCGAGCGAACGCAACTCACCGAGGGAGCCTTCGAGGACAAGGGTCTCGCCGATTCTGCGCCGCGATGGATCGACGATAGCCGATTAGTTTTCGCGTCAAACCGGCGAGATACAGGTCAGCGACAGCTCTACACGGTCACGCTCGATGGAACGACGGAACCGCTGGTCGAAACAGCTGGGACAAACGTCGAACCGCGGCCGTCGCCAGACGGCGATCACGTCGCCTACCTGCATGCAAGCCGCGATCGGTCTCCGGAGGTTCGTGTCCGGGAACTCGAGTCCGAGTCGGCCGATGCTGACTCAGCCGAACCAGCTACGCAAACCGATGTTCAGTTGACCCACTCTGGCCTTCGCGAATGGCCAGAACCACCGGTCGAACCGGAGCGAGTTACGTTCGAGAGTGGAGAACTAACCATCGAGGGATACCTCCTCGATCCACGTCAAAGCGAGTCTGTTCCCGACGACGCAACCGACCTTCCGGCTATCGTCTACGTCCACGGCGGGCCGATGCGTCAGATACGAGATGGCTTTCATCCCTCTCGCTCGTACGGGCTTGCCTACGCGTACCAGCAGTACCTCGCCACGAAGGGATACGTCGGCCTGTTCGTGAACTACCGTGGCGGTATCGGCTACGGCCGGGCGTTCAGAGGAGCGATCGGCAGCGACCGTGGGCGGGTCGAGATGGACGACATCGCTCGTGCCGCTGACTATCTGCGTGCTCTCGAGTACACCTCCGATTCAGTGGGGCAGTGGGGACTCTCCTACGGCGGCTACGCCGCGCTTCAGCTCCCCGGAACCCACCCTGGAACATTTGATGTGACGATCAACATCGCCGGACTTGCCGACACAGCGAACTACCACGAGTGGGCGACCGAGACGAAATTCCCTGACATCGCCTCCGCAGCGACGACCGTGATGGGACACCCACTCGAGAACCCCGACCGATGGGACGATGCCAGCCCAGTCACCCACATGGACCGATACGAGACGCCGTTGTACAGCTTCCACGGCACGGCTGACCGGTACGTAAACGTCGAGCAGCAGGACATCGTCGTGAACACGCTGCTTGATCTCGACGTCGAGTTCGAGGCCGAGTACTATCCTGGCGAAGGGCACGTGTTCTCGAAGCGGTCGACGTGGCGGCGAACGTTCGAGAAGATTGAAGCGGCATTCGACGAGCACCTCTAGGAACAACTGCAACTATCGTAGCCACTGCAAGTCAATGCACAGCTGTCGTGTGATCAGTGTGTAAATAGTTGCAGTTGTTACTATATAGTAGCCACCGACTTGCAGTGGCCCCTGTCCCTCCCATCACGGTCGCCATGCCGGCTTCCGTATGGGTGACCGGCCACTCACGTTTCACGTTGCGACCGACGCCCGCGCACGTCAGTCCGGCCCGGGAACGACGATTCCAGCGCAGCGACGAGCACATCGACCGTTTCCTCGGCGTCGTCGAGATCGATCGTCTCGACCGGTGAGTGCGTGTACCGACAGGGGACAGCAATCGCGCCAGCGTGGCGCGCCCGGCCGGCACTCTGAAACTCTGTCGCGTCTGTCGTGCCGCCGATCATCACGTCGTGCTGGAGGGCAACGTCGGCTGACGAACCGGCGGCTGTGAGCCACTCGAGTGTCTGCCGATCCACGAGGACGCCACCGAAGAGATACTCGGAGGTGCCGTCGCCGAATTCGACGACTGGGCCGCCGCCGAGTTCGACGGTACTCGAGCGGTCGCCGTCGATCGGGTAGTCGTCGCTCGGGAAGATCTCGAGTGCGATGGCGATGTCGGGATCCACCTCGTGTACTGCGGCACGGGCGCCGCGAAGGCCGACTTCTTCCTGGACGGTGGCGGCGTAGTGGACGGTTCGATCCGACTCAGTCTCGCGGGCGACGGCGACGAGAATCGCGAGTGCGATTCGGTCGTCGAGCGCACGACCTGCGAGTCGACCGTTCGCGAGGTCGGTTAGTTCGCGGTCCCAGGTTGCGTGGTCGCCGGGTTCGACGTTCAGTTCGGCTACCTCTGCCGGATTCTGGGCACCGAGGTCGATGTGGAGGGTTTCGGGGAGGCTGTCTTTCTCGTCGCTATCCATGAAGTGTCGCGGCTTCGTCCCGACGACGCCGGGGACATTGTCGGGGCCGACGAGCACGTGTTGCCCGGGGAGATACCCCCGGTAGTGGCCGCCGAGCATCGAGAACGAGCAGAGGCCGTCCTCGGTGATACCGTCGATGAGGAACGCGAGTTCGTCGGTGTGGGCGGCGAGGAGGACGTCTTTGGTATCGCCGTTGGTTTCGTTGGTGTCAGTCGCATCCGCGTCGCCATCACCAGTATCGGTGCCACCCTCCTCACCGTAACTCGTTGCCACGACGTTCCCCATCGCATCCCACGACACCTCGTCGACGTACGGGTCGATCAGTTCCTCGAAAACACGGGCGACGTGGTACTCGCCACCGGGACCGCCGCGAGCGGCGACGAGTCGGTCGAGTTCCGTCCGTTTGAGCGCCATGACGGTCCTGTGTCGGCGAAACGGACATAGCTCTTGGGGCCCAGGCAGTCGGTGACGGTGACCACCTATGATGCTAGGGGCTGGTTATTTTCACCCTGCTGTGACGTGCTAGGGGTACACTAGGGTAGTGTTCTCAATGTCCAAGGAAGACACAACATCCAACATCGATCGACGCCGATTCATCAAATCGACGGCTGCTATCGGTGCAGCAGGGCTCTTTGCCGGGTGCGTTGGAACCGACCCAGATGACACCAGTGGTGGAGGTGGGACGTTCCGGATCGCGACCTCGGACGAGGTCGAGACGTTCGATCCGCGAATGAATCAGATGGTGTGGTACAGTACGGCTGCCCACTACCTGTTCGACTCGCTTTTCATGTTGGAGCCGGACGGCAGTGGCACGGTTCCGCACCTCGCCGACGGCGAACTCGAGGAGGTCGACGAAACGACGTTCGTCGCCGACATCCGCGATGACGTCTCCTTCCACAACGGCGACCAACTGACCGCGGAGGACGTGGCGTACTCGCTCAACTGGGTCCGAAACCCGGACAACGACTCGCCAAACCTCTCGAACGTCGAGTTCATTGACGAAGCCGAGGCGACAGGTGAGTTCGAAGTCACGTTGCACCTCGATTACCAGTTCGCGCTGATGGAACAGGAACTCGCCACGATGAACGCTGCGATCGTTCCAATGGATGTCGCTGAGGAGATGGGTCAGGAGGAGTTCGCCCAGAACCCCATCGGTAGCGGCCCGTTCGAACTCGTGAACCACGATCCGTCAGCCAGCGTCGAACTCGAGGCGTACGACGACTACTTCCTCGGCGAGCCAGCACTGGATGGACTCGAGTACCGGATCATTCCGGAGGCAGAGGTTGGTTTCGTCGAATTGGCAGATGGTACTATTCATCAGTCAAGCGTGACGGACGCTCTCGTGGATGAAGCGGAGTCGAACGATGCCGTCGAAACGCATCAGCTGGATACCTTCAACTTTCAGGGGCTCATTATCAACTGTCTGGAGGGTCCGTTCGAAGACGTCAGGGCGCGCGAAGCGGTTCAATACCTCGTCGACTACGATGAGTTGTTGACGGGTGCCGTCGGCGACCTCGGCGGTCGGAGCGTGGCCCATATGCCCCAGGGCGTTGTTGATGCCTGGGACTTCCCTGCGGACGAGTGGCGAGAACAGTACTATCCGGAGCAAGATCACGACCGCGCACGTGAACTGTTCGAAGCGGCTGGACTCGATACCGACTTCGAGGTGGACATCGTTACGTTGTCCGGTGAGGCGATGCGGGGTCGAGCTACTGTCTTGCAACACGAATTCGAGGAGGTTGGAATCGACGCAAACGTTAGAGAGGTATCGGATGGAGAATGGCTGGATTCGCTCGATAACGGAACGTTTGATATCAATACGTACGGATGGGGCGGAGGTGACGATCCGGACGGCTACTACTACCGGATGTTCCGTGATCTCACGAACGACGACGGTGGTATGAACGACGATGTCGTCGGCCATTCGTCGATCGGCTATCTCTACGAGGGGGCTCGATCGCGCGGCGATGACGACCTCCTGGAGGATCTTGAGAGGTTTGACGAACTCGTTCGTGCGGCGCGGGAGACGACGGACCGCGAGGAACGCTACGAGTACTACGTCGAGGCAGTTGAGATTCTCATGCCGCTGTACCCGGTCATCGGCGTGTACTCTGCCGAGGGTGTGACTGGCGTCCATACCGACGTTCAAGGGTACCAGCCCACGGAGTTCGGCGAACAGGAAGTGTTCAACCACTGGCAAGAGGCGCGGATCGACGACTAGCTGGCAAACTCATTCGCTGGTGGGAGTTACTTCGTATACTGATGGGATGTCGGTTCGCCTCCCTCGGTACCGAACCGGGACCGCCGTGAGCGGCGACGAGTCGGTCGAGTTCCGTCCGTTTGAGCGCCATGACGGCCCTGTGCCGACGAAAGCGGTCGCAACTCTTGGGACCCAGCAGTCGGTGACGGCGGGCACCTATGATGCTAGGGGCCGATTATTTTCCCCTGATGTGACTTGTTCGGGATACACTAGGGTAGTGTTCTCAATGTACAAAGAAGGCAACACATCCGATATCGATCGACGCCGATTCATCAAATCGACGGCAGCTATCGGCGCAGCGGGGCTCTTCGCTGGGTGCGTCGGCAGCGACCCAGACGAGCCGGGGGACGGGAGCGGGACGTTCCGGATCGCGACCTCGGACGAGGTCGAGACGTTCGATCCGCGAATGAACCAGATGGCGTGGTACAGTACGGCTGCCCACTACCTGTTCGACTCGCTCCTGATGATGGAACCGGACGGCAGCGGCACGGTCCCGCACCTCGCCGACGGCGAACTCGAGGAGGTCGACGAGACGACGTTCGTCGCCGACATCCGCGACGACGTCTCCTTCCACAACGGCGACCAACTGACCGCAGAGGACGTGGCGTACTCGCTCAACTGGGTCCGAAATCCGGACAACGACTCGCCAAACCTCTCGAACGTCGAGTTCCTCGACGAGGCCGAGGCAACCGGCGAGTTCGAGGTCACCCTCCATCTCGAGTACCAGTCCGCGCTGATGGAGCGAACGCTCGCCGGAATGAACGCCGCGATCGTGCCGATGGACGCAGCAGAGGAGATGGGTCAGGAGGAGTTCGCCCAGAACCCGATTGGCAGCGGCCCGTTCGAACTCGCGAACCACGATCCGTCGGCCACCGTCGAACTCACGGCCAACGACGACTACTTCCTCGGCGAGCCAGCACTGGACGGACTCGAGTACCGGATCATTCCGGAGACGGAGGTCGGGTATGTCGAACTCGCGACCGGCGACATTCACCAGTCCGGTGTGACGGAGGCGTTGCTCGACGAGGCACAGAACGACGACAATATCGACGTCTACCAGCTCGACAATTTCGACTTCCAGGGGTTCCTCCTGAACTGTCTAGACGGGCCGTTCGAGGACAGACGAGCGCGTGAGGCACTGCAGTATCTCGTCGATTACGACGAGTTGTTGATCGGTGCCGTCGGCGACCTCGGTAGCCGGAACTGGGGGCACATGCCACAGGGCGTCATCGACGCCTGGGACTTCCCGGCAGACGAGTGGGAAGAGCAGTACTATCCCGAGCAGGACCACGACCGCGCGGTCGAACTGTTCGAGGAGGCAGGCCTTGGCACCGATTTCGACGTCGAAATCACGTCCCAGTCGGGCGAAGCGACGACAGGGCGTGCAACCGTGCTCCAGAACGAGTTCGAGGAGGTCGGCATCAACGCCACGGTGAGCGAGATTTCAGACGGTGAGTGGCTGGATGGACTCGACAACGGTGACTTCGACATCACCACGTACGGGTGGGGCGGGAACGACGACCCGGACGGCTACTACTACCATATGTTCCGTGACATCGAAAACGACGACGGTGGCATGAGCGACGATGTCGTCGGCCATTCGTCGATCGGCTACCTCTACGAGGGTGCGCGTGAACGTGGCGACGAGGAGGCGCTCGAAGATCTCGAGCGGCTCGACGAGATCGTTCGTGCAGCGCGACAGACGACGGACCGCGAGGAACGCTACGAGTACTACGTCGAAGCTGCTGACCTCCTCATGCCGCTGTATCCCGTTCTCGGTGTGTACTCTGCCGAGAGCGCGACTGGCGTCCACACGAACGTACAGGACTACGAGCCGAGTCCGTTCGGTGAGCAGGAAGCGTTCAACCAGTGGCAAGAGGCGCGGATCGACGACTAGCTGGCCAGCCACATTCACAGATGGGAATCATTTCGTATAATGGGACTGCTTAGATACGCCCTTCGACGCTTCGTTCAGATCATCCCGGTCCTGTTCGGCATCGTGACGCTGATGTTCGTCATGATGCACGCGCTGCCGGGTGATCCCGTTCGCCTCTATCTCGGTACCGAACCGGGCCAGGAGCTGGCGGACGATCTGATCGAAAGCTACGGCTTCGACAGACCGCTTCACGAACAGTACTTCGATTACCTCGTCCGCCTCGGTCAGGGAGACCTCGGTCAGTCGTTCGTCTACAACCGACCGGTGTCTGATCTCATCTGGGAGCGAATGGAGCCGACGCTCGTCGTGATGGGGTTGTCCTACCTCGTCGCGCTTCCGATGGCGATCGGTCTCGGGATCTACGGCGCGGCGCGCCACAACGAAGCCGGTGACCACGCCTCCCGATTTGCCGGACTCGCCGGCATCTCGACGCCGAACTTCTGGCTGGCACTGATGCTGATCTACGTGGTGACGTACCACCTCGAGTTGTTACCGGCGTCAGGGTACACGTCGCCGTTTATCGATCCGATAGAGTCGCTGACGTTGCTCATCATGCCCGTCATCACCCTTGCGACGGCCCAGACGGCGCTGCTCATGCGAATGACGCGCTCGAGCATGATCGAGGAACTTCGCGCGGATTACATCGAGACGGCGCGCGCCTACGGGATTCCCGAACGGAAGGTACTGATACGACACTCGTTCCGCAACGCGTTGTTGCCCCTGGTGACGATCGTCGGGCTTCAGGTCTCGACGCTGCTCGGCGGGAGCGTCATCGTCGAAGAGATTTTCGCTATCCCCGGACTGGGACGGCTGTTCTTCGACTCGCTCATCGATCAGGACTACTCCGTCGCTGTCGGGGTGACGTTGTTCTTCTCGACGTTGTTCCTGATCGGCGTCGTGCTCACCGACATCGCGTACGCGTACATCGACCCACGGATCAAGTATGATTGACGTAGCACCGAACCCACCGACGGCATCGTCGGTTGCGACACCAGACACAGCAGTAGCACCGGCACCGGCACCGGAACCGACACCGATACCGACACGAGCACCGTGGAGGGATGACCGATGAGCGGCGAAGAGAATCGCGTCGGCGACGCAGAACTCTCCGCTAACGGCCGCGTGCTCGGGACGCTCGCGAAGCTCAGGCACAGCCCGACGTCGGTCGCCGGACTCCTCATTGTGGGTGTCCTCGTTGCGATGGCGATCTTCAGCGCGATCGATAGCTTCCTGTTCAACCGGGCGATCATCACGTGGCTCCACGCCGATCCGCACGCGATGGATCAGAGTATGCGCTACTCCGAACCGTCGAGAGCGCATCCGTTCGGAACCGACCGCTACGGCCGTGACGTGTTCGCGAGGATCATCTACGGCAGCCGAACGGCGCTGACAATCGGCATCCTCGCCGTTGGAATCAGCTTCGTCGGTGGCGTCATCATTGGCGCGATCTCGGCGTACTTCGGCGGCTACGTCGACGACGGCCTCATGCGAACCGTCGAGGTCCTGTACGCGATTCCAGGCCTCGTTCTCGCGATGATCTTCATGGCAATCTTCGGACCGAGTATCTACAACCTCTTCATCGCCTACGGGATCGTCGGCATTCCGGCGTACGCCCGGGTGATGCGCTCCGAAGTGCTCTCCCTGCGAGACCGTCAGTACGTCGAGGCGGCGAAACTCGCGGGGCTGCCCCGACGAACGATTCTCTTTCGCGAGATCGTTCCCAACGGCCTCGCGCCGGTCGTCGTGCAGGCGACCCTATCGATGGGGACCGTCATCATCGGCGCAGCGGCGCTCTCGTTCCTCGGATTCGGCGTGCAACCGCCGACGCCCGACTGGGGCCGAATGCTCGCGGACGGCCGGACGGCGCTGCTCGTCGCGTGGTGGGTCGCGCTGTTCCCCGGCATCATGATCTTCCTCACAGTTATGGGATTCAACATGCTCGGCGACGGACTGCGAGACGTAATGGACCCGAAAACGACCGTCGAAGACGTCGGCTACGAGGATTTCGACGTGGACTCGATCCTCGAAGACGACGGCCACGGCGAGCTCTCACCGGACGAGGGCGACCGCCAGCAGACGGCAACCGACGGTGGTTTCGAGCAACACGACGCAGCGTCACCGACACCGGAGCGAGGTGATCGTTCGTGAGCCTTCTCGAGGTCGAAGACCTGCAGACGTACTTCTTCACGTCCGACGGCATCGTGCGCGCGGTCGACGGCGTGAGTTTCGAGGTCGAAACCGGTGAATCGCTCGGACTCGTCGGCGAGAGCGGCGCTGGGAAGAGCGTCGCCGTCAAGAGCCTCATGGGGCTGATTCGAGAACCCGGTCGGATCGTCAACGGGAGTATCCGGTACGACGGCCAGGAATTGACCGATCTCAGCGAGCAGGAACTCAGACGCGATATTCGCGGCAACGAAATCTCGATCATCTTCCAGGACGCGATGTCCGCGCTCAACCCCGTCTTCACCGTCGGCGAGCAAATTGAGGAAGTCATCGTCGAGAACACGGACCGCTCGCCCACTGAGGCACGCGAGCGAGCGATCGAACTTCTCGACGACGTTGGCATCCCGGATCCGTCACAGCGAATCGACGAGTATCCACACCAGTACTCCGGCGGCATGCAACAGCGGGCGATGATTGCGATGGCACTCGCCTGTGACCCGCAGCTGATCATCGCCGACGAGCCGACGACGGCACTCGACGTGACAATTCAGGCGGGAATCCTCGAACTGTTCGACGAGATTCAGGAGAAGTACGAGACGAGCATGGTGTACGTCACGCACGACCTCGGCGTCGTCAGAGAGGTCTGTGACCGCGTGGCCGTCATGTATCTCGGACGAGTGGTCGAGTCCGCTCCGTACGAGGAACTGTACCAAAACCCGAAACATCCCTACACGCAGTCGCTGATTAACTCGGTCGTCACGCCCGACGAGACGCTCGACGAACTCGATCCGATCGGTGGAACCATGCCGAGTGCGGTCTCACCACCGTCCGGCTGTCGGTTCCGCACCCGATGTTCGGTCGAGTTCGGCGAATGTTCGCAGCTGACGCCGCCGTTGTACGACGTCGGCGACGACGAGACACATACGGCTGCCTGTCTGCGATATGACGAGGGTGTCGAACGCGAGGAACCGGCGTTACACGAGTCGACGACCAGCGAGCCGGCCGTCGTGGAGGAACAGACAGATGACTGAGAGTGAGACCGAGACCGAGACCAAGACCGAGATCGAGACTGACGCTGACGCTGCGACCGAGACGCAACCGCGAACTGACCGCAACCGAGCACGAACTGACCGCGACCGAGGTGCGCTATGAGTACGATCGACCGAACCGACGATGGGGGACCCAGTGGAACGAACCGTACCGACGACCGGACCGGTGGCTCCGATCGGGAGCCGCTACTCGAGGTCACCGGACTCCAGAAACACTTTCCGGTGAACTCGGGGCTGCTCTCGTCGATCCGATTCGATTCGGACTCGAGACCGTTCCCGTTCCGTTACGACCAGTCGAGCGTCAAAGCAGTCGACGGCGTCGACTTCGAACTGCGCCCCGGTGAAACGCTTGGCATCGTCGGGGAATCTGGCTGCGGAAAGTCGACGCTTGCACGAACGATCCTCGGCCTCGAGGAACCAACTGCCGGCGACATCACCTTTGACGGCCAGCCGACGGACGAAATCCCCGAAGGCGAGTTCCGCAAGCGAACACAGATGGTGTTTCAGGATCCCCAGTCGAGCCTGAACCCGCGCCGAAAGGTCGGCCACATCATCGAGGACCCACTCGAGGGAACCGACTGGCCGCGGCCCGATCCGTCGGTCCGCTCCGAAGCCGAGGTGCGAACCGAAGACCTCTCCGAGTACGCAGTCAACGCCACCGTGGACGACAACGCGGAACTCGTCGTCGATCCGGTCGACGGCGTCGCGACGGTTCTACTGACGGTTCGTCCCGTCGGTGACCCAACCGAGACCGCCGTCGAGACGGCCGACGACGTCGCCGTCGAACTCCCCTGGGGATTCGACGCCGCCGTCACCGTCGACGACACCCAGCGAACGATTGACATCGATGTCTCCGTCTCCGCCTCCAAAGCCGACCTTCGACGCGAGCGTGCACTCGAGTTACTCGAGCAGGTCGGCCTCAAGCGCGAGTACTACGACCGTCATCCCCACGAGTTCTCCGGAGGACAGCGCCAGCGGATCAACCTCGCGCGGGCGCTGTCGATCAATCCGGATCTCGTCGTGGCGGACGAGCCAGTTAGCGGACTCGACGTGAGCGTGCAGGCCCAGATTCTCAATCTGATGGACGACCTGCAGGAGGAGTACGGGCTGACGTACCTCCTGATTTCACACGACCTGAGCGTGGTTCGGTACGTTGCCGACCGCGTGGCCGTGATGTATCTGGGCGAGTTCGTGGAAATGGCCCCGACGGAGGAACTGTTTACCGAGCAGTACCACCCCTACGCCAGGGCGCTGTTGAGCGCCGTGCCGAACCCGGACCCGGACCAGCCGGGGATCGAGTCGGTGATTCAGGGCAACGTACCGAGCGCCTCCGATCCGCCGCGAGGCTGTCGATTCCACACGCGTTGTCCGTCGTTCATCCTGCCCGACGGTTTCAGCGCCGCGGGGTACGAGGCGTACGACGAACTCCTTGAGGCTGTCCGTGAGAAGGAACTCGAGGGGAGTGATCCGGACGTGGTTGTCGAGGCGTATCTCGGGGATAGTGATTCTGGCGACACTGGCGACACCGCTGCCGACGCCGCGGGCGACGGCGGGACGATCCCACCTGGCGCGAGGTCGGACGCGCGCCAGGCCGTCGAACGCGCACTCGCGGGCGACTGGACGGCTGCGAGAGAGCGTCTCGAGGCTTACGAATCGATCTGCCAGTCGTCGACGCCGGCGCTCGATCCTGCCGGTTCGACGGACGGGACAACTGCTGTCGAAACCGAACGGTTGACGGCGTGTCATCTCGAACTATCCGATCAGGGAGGTACCCGTGAGCCGTAACGAACAGCGACCAACCGAACAGGTCCAGTCCGAGTCGCAGTCCGAATCACAGTCCGAGTCGCTGGTCGAGTCGGCGTTTCCCCACCTCGACCGGATGAGCGCGAGTGTCTACGCCGCCGACTTGCGGACGGGCGAGCCGATCGTCACGTCGAACCCACACGTCCCGCTGTTGCCGGCGTCGAACGCAAAACTCGTGACGGCGGCGCGCGCGTTCGACGAACTCGGGCCGGACTACCGATTCGAGACGACGCTCCACGCCGACGGCGCGGTCCAGGAGGGCCACCTCCTCGGCGACCTCGTCCTCACCGGGTCCGGCGCGGCCGACCTTTCACAGGGCGACCTGCTGGCGCTCGCCGAGGACGTCGCCGACGCCGGCATCGACACCGTCGCCGGCGAACTCGTCATCGACGCCTCGGCGTTCGACCACCAGTCGCTCGGCCCCGGCTGGACGTGGGACGACGGCCAGTTCGAGTACGGTGCCAAGAGCACGCCGCTCGCACTCGAGCGAAACACGGTCGACATCACCGTCAGCCACCGCAACGGCTCGGTCACCGTCGACGCCTCGCCGACCTCGGAAATCGTCCGGATCGAATCGGACGTGACGACGGGGCCGACCGAACAGCTCGAGGTCTACAAGAAACGCGCCTCCGAGGTCATCCGCGTCGAGGGGCAGATCCCACCCGGCGAGACGACCGTCGAGGCGAGCCCCGTCGACGACCCCATGATGCACGCCGGCTCGCTGCTCCGACAGGCACTCGAGTCCACCGGTGTCACCGTCGACGGCTGGACCCGGATCGAACACGAGTCGGTCGACACCGACGGCCCGCCCTGTGCGGTCGTCGAGTCCTCGCCACTGTCCACGCAGGTCCGTACCATGCTCGTCACCTCGGACAACTTCGTCGCCGAGCAACTCGCCCGCACAGTCGCGCTCGACCTCGAGGGCGAGGGCTCCTGGGACACCTGGGAGGACCACGCCACCGACTTCCTGGAGGCACGCGGCGCCGACGCCGTCCGACTCCGCGACGGCTCCGGTCTCTCGCGGTACAACCTCCTGTCGGCCGCGAGTATCGCCGCCGTACTCGAGTGGAGTCTCGACCAGCCCTGGGGTGACCGGTATCGCAGTTCGCTGCCGCTGGCTGGCGTCGACGGAACTGTCAGCAACCGACTCGAGGATGCACCGCTGCCGGTCAGAGCGAAGACCGGCACCCTGACGGGCGTCCGAGCACTCTCTGGCTACGTTGAGGACCGAGAAAATGAACCCGCAATCGTCTTCTCGTGTCTCCTCTCGAATCTCACGGGTGACCACGAAGCGGTTGCAACGGACCGCATCGACGACCTCGTCGAATCAATTATCGAGACGGCTGCACTCGAGTAGCCTGCCGGTGTTCGCCGTTGATACCAACGCTCACTTTCAAAGTCGTCACAGCACAGTCACCGATCGTGAGGTTGTCATACCGATTGCAACGACCAGTTCCGGTCCTCACGGCGACTGTAACTGCGCCGTCTCGCTCCGTTCGCGATCCTTGACCTCTCCGAGAATACGCTCGAGAACGACCGACTCTCCCTTTCGGAGGTGCTCGAGTGCAGTCGGGCCGGAGACATCGTGTTTCTCGGCGAGGTCCTTCGCAGCAATGTCTCGCGGCCAACCGTAGTAGCCCTCCTCGAGTGCCGAGAGCAGATACTCCGTCTGGCGGACGGAGAGATCGTCTCTGATCTCGTCGATGACGGTGTGGTTGGTCGAGGGGTTTGGCTCGTAGTCAGTCACGCGGAGGATGTCGACATCCGCGTCCGCCTCAAGGGTCGAAATCGCGGAGCTGATCCCACCACCGTCGACGAGCAGCGTCCAGTACTCTGCGTTGTCCTGGATGCGGATGTCGCCGATCGGGGTCAACGACGAACTGATGATCGCGTCGTAGATGGACGACTCCAGCTTGTATCTGGTGTGGATCCGGAGCGATTGGAGACCGCCGTCGAGGCGGTCAGTCGAGCGGACGGCAGGGGCGGCTGCTGCCTCGTCCGCGACTGCGCCGAGATCGAGGTCGTCGCCGCTAACGACGACTGTTGCTAGAATGTCTGTTCCGTCCGAGCAGATGTCGGTGACGACGAGCGTTGCGTCTGGATACGTTCGGGTCAGCCCCAGCATCCAGCACCCTTCGTGCCACAGTTGGAGGTCGAGTCGCTTTTTCATGGACGATCGGATACTCTCGCATCCTGATATTGGGTGTCATTCACATTCATCATATATAGAACTGTGTATTCGACGGACGCTCATCGTCGCCGACCGGTCGGCATCCCTAGCATGCGAGGGAGGGGGCTTTCACGGGACTGTACGCCATATGGTACCAATGGATCTCACCCAGCGGCGAGACCGCCTACTCGAACACGAGGCAGCGCTGTGTGCACCACACGACAGTCCGGTGTACGTCTTCTACGAGGACGACGTCCGGGACAACTACCGAACGCTTCGAAGCGCGCTCGACGAGCATTATCCTGACTCGACCATTCACTTTGCCGTCAAGGCCAACTACAATCCTGCTATCCTCTCGATTCTCCGCGACGAGGGCTGTCACGCCGAAGTGTACGCCCGCGGCGAACTCGCGGCGGCACAGACGGCCGGCTACGACGCTGACGACTTGCTGTTGACCGGGATGAACCGTCGTCCCGAGGACATCGAACGCGCCTTGGAGCAGGGCGTTGGTCACTTCCTCGTCGACAACGCGACCGAACTCGAACGACTCGTTGCAGCCGCGCGGAAAACCGACGTTCGCCCGCGCGTGTTGATTCGCTGTAACCCATCGATGGAGGTCCCTACCCACCCCGAAGTCGCAACGGCGACACTCGAGACGAAGTTCGGGCTGGACATCGATTCGGGTCGCGCGATGGCAGTCACCGAAAAGGCGGTGGCCGCCGAGGAAATCGACCTTGCGGGCATTCAACTCCACATTGGGAGCCAGATACAGAGTGCCGAGCCATACGGCGTCGCCGCCCGGGAGATGTGTGCGTTCGCTGCCGACATTCGCGACGAACTTGGCGTCGAGATCGACGTCCTCGACCTCGGTGGCGGGCTTCCGGTGCCGTACGACGACGACGTGCCAGCGCCCGAGACGATCATCGAGACGATTGCGACGAATGTCAAAGACTCGCTCTCAGAGGCTGACATTCCACTCCCGACGCTCTTTCTCGAACCGGGCCGGCGACTGGTCGGCAACGCCGGCACGTTGCTCGCCCGCGTCGGCGTCATCAAGGAGACGCCGTACGCGACGTTCGCCGTTCTCGACGCCGGGACGAACACGGTGTCGTCGTACTGGCCGTACCCGATCTACGCGCTCTCGGATGAAGAGCCGACCGAATCCTATCATCTCGCCGGACCACTTTGCTACTCGGGTGACGTGCTCGCCGAGGACGTCTCGTTGCCGCCACTCGAGCGCGGCGATACCATCGCGATCGACCGCATCGGTGCCTACTCGCTCGGCAGTGCGTCGCACACGAACGCCCAGCCGAAACCGCCGATCGTTCTCCTGCGTTCGAACGGCGATGTCGAGACGATCCGTCAGCCGGAGTCGGTCGAGGAAATTATCGGCAACGCACAGCAGCTCGAGGACCTGGCACTCGACGACGTAACGACGGAGGCCGACTGATGACTGCGGGCACCGCAGTCGAGACGGCCGCGTCGCTCGCCATCCAGCAGGCAACGACGCGATACGCCCCAGACGAGCGGGCTGCCGTCGCCGACGTGGCTGTGAGCGTCTCCGACGACGCCGTCGTCCTTGAGGGGACGGTAAGCACCGAGCGCATTCGAACGGGCGTTCGCGATGCTGTTCAGGAGGCTGTTTCCGCGCAGTCTGAAGATAGCACCGACGCCAACGCAGTTCGCGACGAGGTGACCGTACTCGAGTCCCTGGCTGTCCCGCGCACCACTCGTCGTCGCGTGGTCTCCGTCAGGGGCAACCCTGAGGAAGACGCTGAGCAGGTCACGAAGGCACTGTACGGGGAATCCCTGACGGCCTATGACGGCCGTGACGGCTGGCGTCGCGTTCGGACCGCCGACGGCTACCTCGGCTGGGTCGTCGAGGAGGCACTCTGCGAACCCGGCGTCATCGACGAGTGGGGACCAGATGCTGCTGTCGCAACTGCGCCGGCTGACGTGCTCGGAGACGAGGGTCGTGATCCTGACAGCACCGTCGATCTCGACACCGTTCCCGCGGGTGTCGAGTGTCGCATCGAATCGAGCGGAACTGACTCGGAGTCTAGCGGGACCGTCTCCGAGGCGACCAACCAAGGCGAACTCGTCGTCTCCTTCCGAACCGGTGCTACAGCACGATTCCCCGCCGATGCCGTCCGCGAGACGACCGGACTCGGTACCGGAGACGATGTGGTCTCCGTCGCGAGCCAGTTCCTCGAGACGCCCTACGAGTGGGGCGGGATGACCAGCGACGGAATCGACTGCTCCGGCCTCGTTCGTATCGCCTACGCGGCCATCGGCATCCTCGTTCCGCGCGACGCAGACCAGCAGTCCACGCTCGGGACAGCCGTCGACCGCGACGAACTCGAGCCCGGGGATCTGCTCTTTTTCCCCGGCCACGTCGCGATCAGCCTCGGCGGCGACGACTACATCCACGCCTACGGCAGCGACGATGGGGTGACGATCAACAGTTTGGACCCCGACGACGAGCAGTACGTCGAATCGCTCGACGAGTCGATGACGGCCACGAAGCGGCTCCTGCCGGCCGATGCTGACTCGATGGAGGTGAGCCGATGATCGTCGATCGCGTCGACGTCTACCGGATCGAGTTCCCCCTGACCGACTCGTTCGAGATTTCGCTCGGGACGAAACACCGTGCGACGAACATCCTCGTCGAACTCGAGACCGACTCCGGCGTCGTCGGCTGGGGTGAAGGCGCGCCGCTCGCGCCGATCACGGGCGAGACGATCGACAGTGCCATCGCTGCGGCAACGGCTGGCGCGGCGGTACTCGAGGGCCGCGATCTTCGCGACCGGCGCGAACTCGCGCTGGAACTCGACACGGCGCTCCCCGGGGCGGTCTCCTCGCGTTTTGCACTCGAGACGGCGCTGTACGACGCCTACTGTCGCGAGCGGGGCATTGCGCTGGCAGAGTGCTTCGGTGGGAAGCCGGAGCCGGTGCGGACCGATATCACGGTCGCGATCGTCGACCCGGAAACCGCGGCGGCAGAGACAGAGGCGGCCAAAGAGCAGGGCTTCGACGAGTTCAAAGTCAAGGTCGGGAGCGATGTAGCGTCTGACCTGGAGCGCGTCGCGGCCGTCCGAAATGCGGCACCTGACGCGGGCCTCAAGGTCGACGCGAATCAGGGCTGGACGCCGAAGGAAGCGATCCAGTTCGCAGACCGGGCTGTCGACCGCGGGCTCGATGTCGGGCTGCTCGAACAGCCAGTCCACCGAGACGACGTCACCGGACTCAAGCGCGTCACCGAGGCCGTTCGCACGCCGGTCGCGGCCGACGAGACGGTCTTCACGCCCGCCGATGCACACCGGGTCGTCTCGGAAGGTGCCGCCGACGTGATCAACATCAAGGCGGGCAAGTCGGGGCTGACCGACGGTGCTGCCATCGCCGAAATCGCACGCGGCGCGAATCTCGACGTGATGGTCGGCTGTATGTTAGAGAGTGCGCTCGGCCTCCACGCCAGCGCCCACCTGGTTGCCGGTCTGGGTGACTTCTCGTACGTCGATCTCGACGGCAACCACTCGTTCGAGCGCGGGCTCGCCGACCTCCCGTCCGGACCGACGCACGAACTCACCGGACCCGGCCACGGGATCGTTCCCGATCCGGATGCCGTGCCCGAGTCGCCCGTCGAGCGATGACGCCTGACTTCGGCGATGCTGCTTCCGGTGACGCTGCTTCCGATGACGCTGCTGACGCCGCCCCGCCCACCGACACTACCGACTCCACCACGCCAACCGACACCACCGACGCCACCGCTATCGCCACCGAGCGAGTTCAGTCGCTACTCGAGGAGGGCCTGGAACGCGAGTACTACACGGCGGCAGTCGCCGTCGCCGGCGGCGTCGACGAACTCCCGATCACGGTCGCCGTCGGACAGCCGTCGCCGACCGACGAGCGCGCAGTTGACCTCGAGACGCCGTTCGACTGCGCGTCGCTCACGAAGCCGATCGTCACCACGACGGTGCTGTTTCGGCTCCTCGAACGGGGCGCGGTGACGCTGACCGACGAACTCGGCGACCACCTGCCTGCACTCGAGCGCCACCGGCGCGGCGAGATTCCGCTGTGGCGGCTTCTGACGCACACGTCCGGCCTACAGCCGTACGCCTTCTCGCCTGAGTGGGACGGTGTCGACGACGTGCTGGCGGGCCTCGCCGACCGACAGCTGTTCGACCGTCGGCTCGGCGACGGCTTCGTCTACAGCTGTCTGAACTACGTCTACCTCGCGGCTGCTCTTCGTCATGTGACCGGAACCGACCTCGCAACGCTCGCCGACGAGCACGTGTTCGGCCCAGCCGGCATGCGTGATTCGTCTCTCGGGCCGTACGAGACGGGTGATTCGGAGTCCGAACTCGAACCGAACGTCGTCGCGACGTACGACCACGAGTACGGCCGCGGCGAGTGTCGTAACGAGATTCACGACCCGCTTGGAAACGCAATGGGCGGCGAGAGCGGCAATGCCGGACTGTTTGCGACGGCTCGTGATGTCGCGCAGTTTGCGCGGACGCTGCTCGCCGATTCGGATTCTGATTCGGCGTCGGTAGCGTCGACTCGATTCCTCTCGCCTGCGACCATCGACTGCCTCCCGGTTCGGCGGAGTGGAACGGAGACCGCATCGCAGGGCTACGGCTGGCGCGTCGGGACGGACCGCATTCCGGCACCGCAGTGGTCCGAGCGAACGATCGGTCACACCGGCTTTACGGGCACCTCGCTGTGGATCGATTTCGACCGGGGACGCTTCGCCTGTCTCCTCACGAACGCCGTCTACGAGCAGGTGCAACTGTACCGGTTCCGACAGCGCTACCACGCGATCGTGGCTGCGTCGCTGTTTGGGCGGTAACGTCCAGATCCGTTACCACCATGCTGAATCGGGTTCAACGGTTCGTACGGGCACTGAAACGGGTAGATCGCCTATAGCGTATTCACCGGACACCGAGATACCCCGCGGCTTCGGTAGCGATCGTTTCCGTCGTCGACTCGACGAGTTGTCCCTCTTTGCGCTCCATGTCGACATTCCGAATCGTGACGACTGTCCACGGATTCACGTAGCTCTCCCGTGGTAGTCCGCCCGAGGCGAAGTCATCGTCAGTGAGCGGGATCGCAACCGGCCGTTTCGTCGTCGTGGCCGCCGCGTAGAGTGCTTCCTCGTCGCGGAACGAGTGTGTGCGATCAGTCAGACAGACGTACGGCCGGTAGTCATGATCTGCGAGAAGATCGGGGCCTTTGACGACCGCACCGCGCTCGTAGACAGCTGTCATTCCTCGTCGCCGTAGTAGTCGTCCGTCGTCGAACTGGAGCTAGCGTTTGTCTGTGCAGCGTAGGAGGCGAGCCGGTCATCTTCGGCGATAGCCCAGTATCGGCCGCGGTGACGAACGAGGCCCCGTTCCTCAAGACGGGACAGTGCAGCCCCGACGCTCCCGCGCTTGATGTTGGTCGCTTCGTGAAGTTCGGTCTGTGTGAACGCCTGATCGCTGTGGGTCGCGAGGAATTGCAGCAGCCGATACGGGTGCGTCCCCTCCTGGAGATCAAGTGCGCTCACGGGTTCTTCGTCGAACCGGTCGATACTGATTGGCATGCGTAATAGAACGCAATATAGTGCAATAAGCCTGTGGGACGGGAATATTTCACTCTATCACTATTACAATTTTGATCCACGGAAACCCAACAGGGCCTGCTCTCTGTTTGTTGCCTCTCTTTCGAACGGCCCACACGCCGACCGCCCCAGCCTAGCTACCAAGGGTGGGGGTTTTAGCTCCCGGCCGGGGATCCGTCGCCCATGGCAGATTTTGACACAGTCATTCGGAACGGCCGACTCGTCGATGGTACTGGGTCTCCGTGGTTCAACGGTGATGTTGCCGTTCGGGACGGCCGAATCGCTGCGATTGGCACTGTTTCTGGCACCGGCGCAACCGAACTCGACGCAGACGGCCACGTCGTCGCCCCAGGGTTCATCGACATCCATACGCACTCCGATTACACGCTCCCCGCGAACCGAGCGGCCCACAGCAAGGTCCGTCAGGGCGTCACCCTCGAAATCGTCGGCAACTGCGGGACGAGCGCAGCCCCACGGCACGGACTCGCTGCGGAGGACGTCGACGAGGGGTTCGCCTATCGCGGCGTCGGCGACGTCGTCGACACGAGCCAGTGGGAGACGATGGCCGAGTACCTCGACCACCTCGACGACCCCGAGGCTGGCGGCGTCTCGCTCAACGTCGGCTCACTGGTCGGCCACGAAAACGTCCGAATTCCCGTGCTCGGCTACGAGGACCGCGAGCCGACGGCCGACGAACTCGAGGAGATGAAGGCCCTCCTCGACGAGGCGCTTTCGGACGGCGCTGTTGGCCTCTCGACGGGCCTCATCTACACCCCCGGCGCGTTCGCCGAGACCGAGGAACTCGTCGAACTGGCCGGCGTCGTCGCCGAGCACGACAAACTGTACACCACCCACATGCGAAGCGAGGGCGACGATATTTTCGCAGCACTCGAGGAAGCCATCGAGATCGGCGACCGCGCTGGCGTCCCGGTGCAAGTCTCCCACCACAAGGCCGTCGGTCGCGACAACTGGGGGAAGGTCCGGTACACCCTCCGGCGGATGGAACGCGCCCGCGAGGACGGCGTCGAAATCCAGTGCGAACAGTACCCCTACACCGCGTCCTCGACCAGTCTGGTCGCCCGCCTGCCGACCTGGGCTCGCGAAGGCGGCACCGAGGCGACACTCGAGCGGTTGACCGACGACGAAACGCAGGCCGAGATTCGGCGGGCACTCGAGTCGAACACCGATTCCTGGGACGATATTCTCATCACGAACGTCCGGACGGCGGAACTCGAACACGTCCAGGGGAAGACCGTCGGCGAGCTCGCCGAGCGAGTAGACGAATCCCGAACGCCCGCTCAGATTGTCGTCGACTTGCTGATCGAGGACCGCTGTCGCCCTCGACACATCCACTTCAGCATGAGCGAACAGGACGTCGAGGAGGTCATGGCCCACGACCTCACGATGATCGGCAGCGACGGCAACTCGTTGCGCCCGGCAGGGCCGCTCGGCAAAGGCGTTCCACACCCGCGAAGTTACGGCACGTTCCCGCGGGTGCTCGGCCACTACGTTCGCGAGGAGTCAGTCATCTCACTCGAGACGGCCGTCTACAAGATGACCGGCCAGCCCGCAGCCAGGCTCGGACTCGAAGACCGCGGCGTTCTGAAACAGGGGATGTGGGCGGATATTACGGTGTTCGACCCCGATACGGTGAGCCAGGGTGGGTCGTTCGTCGACCCGGCCGTCTATCCGGACGGGATTCCGCACGTACTCGTCAACGGTGAGTTCGTCGTGCAGGATGGCGAGCATACGGATGCGCGCCCCGGAGTCGCGCTTCGGTGAACGCTTCGTCGTTTTTTGACGTCTAGCGGTGGGCAGGTATCGCGGCAGAGCGGTCGTCAGTATTGGTCTTGTACCCTGTCGATTTTGCACTGTACGCACAGGTCGTCAGCAAAACAGGAGACGCTGTCGTAGGGGCAGTCGTACGCCTCGACGTGGACAGACTGGCGACGCTTTTCCTGTCGCCAGACGCTTTCCCAGTCGTCGATATCCATTTCAGCGGACGTGAAGACGACGTTTCCGTCTCGGTCTTCGATTTTTGCGACCGTCACGTCGGACTGGTTTGCTTTGACGACTGCAATTGCGTCCTCGTAGGAGCGACAGCTATGTGCTTTCGTTCCGGTTGCATCGTCCAGCAGTCGGACCGTAATCGATCCGTCGTACTCCTCTGTCGGTTCGAGCCCACCAGTCATACCGAGTAGTTCTGGAAGATGGCGCAAAAGCTTGGGGGCACTGCTAGTAGTGTTTCAGCCAAACATCGTATCCACTACCGTCCCCGTTCCTGGGGCCTACAGCTGAGACAGACTGAGTTCCTCGGGATTGGTCAGAGGTGGGTCACGAACCAGTTACGGGCTGTCGCGACACTGGACACTGACTGCAGGTAAGGGATAGACCAGTTACCACGATTATTCAACCGGTTCATTGGACACCTACTCTCTTTCCCATCCCTCTAGATACTGTGTTGCTGAAGTTAGTCTATCAATCCGGTTTTGAGGGAGGAATCGCACCGAAACGTCCAAGTCATTATCGGGATAATCATTAGGCAGCGTATGACCTTCTACGACCGGGAGGACGAACTCACTGCACTGGAAACGGCATACGGATCGCCTGATAATGCCTTCTACGTCGTATACGGACGCCGGCGTGTTGGCAAGACAGCGCTGCTCAAGGAGTTCTGTGCTGGCCGGCCGCATCTCTACTATCTGGCCGCCCAGGAGGCCGAAAGCCGCCAGCGTGAGAAGTTCGTCGAGCAGATCGCCGACGGATTTGACGAACGTGTCCCACGAATCGACGGGTGGGACGACGCGTTCGAGTATCTCGGCGAGAAACTCAAATCAGAAGAGAGAGTCGTCGTTATCGACGAGTTCCCGTATCTAATCGAGGAAAACGAGTCGCTTCCGTCTTACATCCAGGCGTTCGTCGACGAGCAACTCCAGCATACCGACTCGATGCTCGTGTTGTGCGGCTCGAGTGTGAGTGTAATGGAGTCCGAGGTGCTCGGACACGAGAGTCCGCTGTACGGGCGTCGAACCGGCCAGATCGATCTCCAGCCGTTTTCCTTCCAGCAAGCCTGTGAGGTCATCTCGTACGATATCGGGGACGCAATTCGTTCGTATTCGGTCACTGGTGGCACGCCACTGTATCTCACGCTCTTCGACTACGAGCAGTCACTAGCCGAAAACATTCAGACACACGTTCTCTCTCCGACCGCAGTCCTGTACAACGAACCGGAGTTCTTGCTCCGGACCGAGCTGCGGAATCCTGCCCGGTACCTGAGCATCCTCGAGGCGGTCGCACTGGGTCACACGACCCCGAACGAGATTTCGGGAGCTACTGGCATCGACTCGGGGCCGCTCTCGAAGTACCTCCAGACGCTTCGGCAACTCCGGCTCCTCAAGCGAACGGTTCCGGTCACGGCATCGAAACAGAAATCCAAGCGATCCCGGTATCGCGTCGCGGACGAGTTCCTCCGCTTCTGGTTCCGTTTCGTCGAACCGAATCGCTCCAGTATCGAGGAAGCACCGTCGCTCGTGTTCGATGGCACGATCGAACCTGACCTACCCAGACACGTCGCAACGACGTTCGAAGACGTCTGTACGGAGGCCGTCTGGGAGCTGATCAGGCGCGGCGAGTTCAATCCGTACTCGGCTGTCGGCCGATGGTGGTACGGTGAAGACGAGGTCGACATCGTCGGCCTCGCACCCGAAGCTGACCGGCTTCTCCTCGCAGAGTGCAAATGGACCAGCGATCCAGTCGGTCACGGCCTTGTCGACGATCTTCGTACGAAGGCCGAGAGCGTCCGCTGGGGGCCCGACGATCGGACCGAACAGTTCGCCCTCTTCTCGAAAAGCGGCTTCGTCGATGGGTTGGCTGACGAACTCGACGAGGACTGGTCTCTGTTCGATCTCGATGATCTCGACCAGTTGTTCGGGACGGTTTGATCGGTAGCCGCCTTCGAAGGCGTTCTGTCAGTCGGCTCTGACTGCCCGGATCAAGATCAGTACGACGAAGTAGACTCGGTTCGCCGGTTCGAGCAATGCCGGCAGTGTTCGAGCCTGCGTTGGACGAGCTCGCAGCTTCGGAGCAGCGGGTGCTCGGTCCACGGTCGTTTCGCGACTACGTCACGACGCATGACCTCGACGCCACCCGGACGGCGCGATACATTTCGGTCGACTCGCTCGCAAATCTCGCACCGGGGTTACGCGAGGCGGGCGTCATGGTGCTTCGGACGGGGTCCGCACCGAACGGGACCGGCACGGCTTTCTTGCTCGTCGACGGCCCGAACGGGGTGACTGATTTCTTCCTTCAGGATGCGGACCTCTTTGATGATCTGGAACCTGGTCCGGTGCCGAGTACCGTCGAGCAGGCACAGCTCCTGAACTTCAGCGTGCTCCCGTCGCTCTCTGAAACGTCTCTCGTCAACCTTGGGCTCGCATCCGGTGCGCTCTCGCACGCACTCGATCTCGACACGACGGGGGCACTCGCACCGCCCGCTACCGGCCGGTCGACGTTTACCTTCGACTGCCGTCCGCACAGTGACATCGATGCCACCGTCACACACCGAAGCGGGCAGGTCGAAACTGACACGCTCTTCGTCGAGCGCCGGGACGGCGAGCCGACGCTGTTCGTGGTCGAAGCGAAAACCGGGCCACGAGCAACGCTCGCCACGCACAAGCTGGTCTATCCAATCCTTGCCGTTGCGGATAGTGTTCCATCCGACATCGAGATTGTACCCGTCTATCTGCGTTGTCGGCAGACGGACGACACTATCACGTTCGACGTTGCCGAGTGTTCGTTTCCCGATCCTCGAATGCGGGTTCCTGGTGTGGACGAACTCGAGGTCGTTCGTTCGAGCGTGGTCGAACTCGACGTGCCTGGCGCCTAGTTGGGCCACAATCTGGCTTACAATCTGGCTTTGTCACCTGGGTTCGTGACTGAAAACCGTGTACAGCGTCGAAACTCAGTTATGCGAAAGCACACTATTATCGTCGATTTTGCTAGGTTCGGTCTTGAGACTGTCCACAGTCGTGTGTAGCTCTCCGCTTTTCTTTCGATTCGAAACGATGAGAGTAGTCAGCTTTAACGCAGGACATCGAAGAAACGGTGTCATGAACATCATTGCGGAATACACGATACGGACCCCGATACTGCCCACGGTTCTGGAGGCGGTCCCGGAAATGGAAGTCAGAAATACGGCGCTCTATCCCGACTCTGGTGACCGAGGGAAGATTCTCATCTGGGCGTGGGGAGACGATTTCGATGCATTCGACGACGCGCTCGGCGACCACGATCTGGTTCGTGAGTACGACTGTCTCGCTCAAACCGGCGACCGGCGTCTCTACGCCATCGTTCACATCGCAGACCTGAAAGACGGCCTGCCCTATCCACTCCTGTTCGAGAATAATGGAGTCGTGCTGGACGCGACGGCAACACGAGACGGGTTCGACATGCGAGTACGATTCCCTTCACGAGAGAGCCTGAGACGATATCGAGCGGGTTGCAAAGAGCGAGGGATCCCGTTTCGCTTGCAGACGCTCTCCGAAGCGGACGGGGCAATGGGTGACGGCGCATCGGGTGTAACCGACACCCAGCGTGAGGCGCTCGTGTGTGCACTCGAGCTCGGGTACTTCGATATTCCGCGGCAGGTGACGATGGACGAGGTCGCAGACGAGTTAGCGATCTCGACGCAGGCAGTCTCGACACGTCTCAGACGCGGCCAACAGAATCTCGTTCGAAGTTTGTGAACTCTTTGCACTTTTTGACTCTTTGCAGCGAGTAGTCGGCTCCTTATAATACATTGACCTGGTAAACGGGTACCGCTTCAATCGCGGTGTGTCTATGAGTGACTATCTCACCCATGACACGACTGCGACGCTATTCGGACAGCACGGTCGAGACTTGTCGAAATCAGGCCGTGATTCGCTTCAGAGCCGGCGCTACGAGCCATTTTCAGGTACATCGTGAACGCGACTCCCAAGCAACTCTCCAGAGCCATACCCAATGACGATCCCATCCACTCTCTCCGCACGACGTCTCGCGATGGATATCGAACGCGGCGACCTTACGCCAACGGACGCCGTCGATGCGGTGTACGAACGAATCGAGCGGACAACCGAATCGATCAACGCGTTCGTCCACGTTCGTGAGGCGGACGCCCGTGCGGAAGCGAAAGCGGCGACGCAAGCGGTTCAATCCGGCGAGCCGCTCGGCCGTCTTCACGGCGTCCCAATTGCGCTGAAAGACCTGGATTCCACAATCGAGGGGATGCCCTGTACGTACGGTTCGGCCGTCTTTGCAGAGTCCGTCGCCGACGAGACGTCGGTGATCGTCCAGCGGTTGCTGGACGAGGGCGCGATCGTCGTCGGGTCGACGAACAGTCCCGAGTTCGGCCACGCTGCCGACACCTCGAATCCGCTGCACGGCACGACCACCAACCCCTTCGACCCCAGCAAGACTGCCGGCGGGTCCTCCGGCGGGAGTGCCGCTGCCGTCGCGGCTGGTATCGTTCCAATCGCTCTCGGTTCCGACGCCGCAGGTTCGATACGAATTCCTGCGAGCGCCTGTGGTGTGTACGGTCTCAAACCGACGGCGGGAATCGTTCCCGAGGCCTCGAGGCCGGACGCGCTCGAAGGGAGTGCACCGTTCATGGCTCTCGGCGGGCTCACGCGAACGGTCGCGGATACAGCACTGCTGCTCGAGATCATCGCTGGTGTTCATTCGCGCGATCCGGTCAGTATGCCACCCGATGGGAGTGCGTATCTCTCGGCCACGCGCCAGCCGATCGAGTCGCTCTCTGTCGCGTACAGTCCCGATTTCGGTCTCTTTGAGGTCGAACCCGCGGTCGAGGCGCAGGTGGACGAGGTGGCCGAGACGCTTCGCGAGGGCGGGGCAACAGTCGAGCGCGTCGACCCCGAGTTCCCCGTTTCGTTCGAGGACATGCGGGACGCCGAAACGCTGCTCTTCGAATCCACACTGGCGTCGATCGCCGAGACCCTCAAACAGAACGAGGAGATCGATCTCCTCGGTGAGCATCGCGAGTTGGTCACCCCGACGTTGGTCGACCTCCTCGAGAACGGCTCCGACCACAGCGCTGTCGCGTTCAAACAGGCTGATGTGGTTCGCACCCAGGTGTACGACGCGATCCAGGACGTGCTGGACGAGTACGGTCTCCTTCTCACGCCGACACTCGCGTGTCCGCCGTTCGAGGCTGGACAGGTTGGTCCGTCGTCGATAGACGGGACTCCCATCGATCCGTATCTGGACTGGGTCCTCACGTGGCCGTTGAACCTCAGTGGTCACCCTGCCGCCTCGGTGCCAGCCGGACTCTCCGAGAACGGACTGCCGATCGGTGCCCAGCTGATCGCTTCCCGGTTCGACGAGGAGACGATCCTGTCGGCCAGCGCGGCGATAGAGCGCCGCCAGCCGTGGCAGGACACCTATCCTTCCTGGTGATCGGCGGGTGCGTTTTTCATACGAGAGTCCCACGCTGTGACGGCGGGGTGTGTTGGGGTGGGGGTACTCACTCGAGTCCGTTTCTGCAGTGGGTGTTTCTCTGGGAGGTGGGTCGGTTGCGGCTCTGTGTGGTGGGGGTGTCCGTGGTTGGATTACTGGTAGCCGTTCGGACATACTCACAACATTATTGTTGTTTGGGTTGAATATAATATATAACTGGATGAATTTTAGTCGGAGAAAGTTCCTCGGAACGGCCGCTGCTGGACTTGTATCAAGTACTGCTGGGTGTACCTCGTCCCTCACTTCCGAAGATGTGGGATTAGTATATGTGTCAGTACTGAACCTGCATGAGGGACGTGTAGATGTAACAGTGACCATTCGTGCTGCCGAGTCAGAACCAGTAGCTGAAACGATACGGCTAGAGTCGAACCAACACGGGCAAGATGTGAACGAGACATCATACCCACCGTACCAAGCGTATATCCCTCCTATTTGGGAGGCGGAAGCAGCGTATTTCGAAGTGACGGGTGAACTCAGCGGAGTCAATGAACAGTTCTCTACGGTTGGTGAAGCAATCGAGGAAAGCAATTATCTCGGACTACACGGACACGTCCATCCTGACGGAGAGTCACTGATCTGGTCTATCGAACGGGTTGCTCCTGAAGACGTTTCTGAATATCAAGCGGCAACCGAACGTCTCACAGCTAACTCGAGTGACTGAGTGACGCGCAGACTCTCGTCAAGACGCTGGACTTCTAACTCAGCATCGAAGTGACAACGAGGGTCTGCTCCGTGACGCCACGTTCGGAGTGCGGTTGGTGTACAACGACTCTATCCGCTTCGTTAAACAAGGCGTGGACTGGGACGCGGCTTCCGGTCGAGAGGCCGGCGACGTTGACCTCGTGACGAACACGACATAGCGCGCCGTTGCGAAGGGCTCTGTGTGGTGGGGTATCCGTGGTTGGATTACTGGGGAGCTGTGCGGGCGGGGGTTGTAGTGTGGTCTAGTGTAGTGCTGTGTTGTGTTGTGTTGTGTTCTCCCGGTAGTAGCAGAGTGTGACGCGATGGATCCCGATTTTGTACGGTCCCAAAGGGACAGCGAACCCTCTTGCGCTCGCTCGAGAGGTCCCTTAGAAGGGTTCTACCACGACTACAATCACGGAGGATTCTCGAGTCCGTTTATGGCGTCCAACGAGTCGTTCTCGTAGGCGTGCCTCCAGGCCTTGAGTACTGCCCTGGAGACTGTTTCGACGTCTCGCACTTCGATACAGGTGTCTTCTACGTCGTCATCGTCATTCGATGCACGCGGTGGTGGATGATGGTGGCCGTCATCGTTGGGATCGGTGTAGCTGTGGAGGTGGACGCCCCATCGGAAGTCGTGGGACGAATCCGAGTAGTGGATATTGTAGTCGTCTTCAGTCGACCATCGCACGTCGAATCGACCAGTTGTGTGGTCACCGATCCCGTCGTCGAGGGTGATCGTGAGTTCACTGGGATCGATATAGTCGTCGAGTTCAGCTGTCGCCAGCGGTTCCTGCGTCTCGGCGATGTCGCGAACGTCGAGCAGGGATTTCCGATCGATCACTCCTCTGAGGCTGTGTGACTCATCAGTATCGTCGAACGATGCCATCTATGTCGTCACGGTTTTTCGGACGTTGTCTTCTGCCTGATCCAGCGCAAGGGCGACTTTTGCGAAGCTTAGATTCCGACGAGTGGTTTTCCATTGCTGGATCGTCTCCTCATTAGCGTCAGTCTCGGCCCAGGCGATGTCCGTTGGATCGTCGAGACCGGTCTCCCGTCGGTACGCCTCGATCTCAGCCTGCATTTCCTGTACCTTTGCGAGTAGCGTGTCCGAATCTGTGTTCTCGAGGATATCAGTGGCCTGCTCGAACGTAAGCGAGGCCCACGATCGAGCGTACAGCGTTGCTTTCGTCGTTGGGTCAGTCGCTGTTTCAACGAACCCATCTTCGGCAAGGTCTTCGAGGTGGGTTCGAGCCGTGTTTTCAGCAACGAGCGCACGCTCTGCGATCTCCCCCGCAGTCTGTCCGTCGTACGCCCGACTCACGACGGATTTTATTCGCTGAAAGGTGGTTGTCTCCTCCTTCCAGTCAGCTTCTGCTTCCTCGTTGACGTTCCTCATCGGTCGTCCACTCCTACACCGCGGAGATATATTAACCCGTGGACCAGCATATTGAGATGGTGAGTAGCGTGGCGGTCTGGGAACTCGGTGTCGGGGTGTTTGCACCTCCCTTCAACGGACTCACCCTCGGTACCGGTTCCATACTGGAGGATGCACGCCCTTGATGGGAACTGGATCAACGTAGCTGAAGCCATTGGCAAACAAGTCGCTACAAGCACTGAGAGGGTGATTTCCGCATAGACCAACTAAAACCACTCCGCGTTATCCTTCAGCCGTAACTAAACACGTTCCTCGTTCGAAAGGCTAGTTATATACGCCCGCCCCTCATAGAATAAGACGAGCGCAGAGGTGCTGCGTGGAGCCTGTGTGACCATGGCCCGCAAGCCCGGCGGTGCAAACCAATGGGCGTTGACGACGGACGTGGGCACAGGAACTGCACCTGTTTCCTACATTTCAGCGAGCTTCGCTGCCAGCTCGTCGTACCCCTGTCGCTCTGCATATCCCACAACAGCATTCACTGAGCGATCTGTCGGAAACGGTTCTCCACCGCCCATATAGCCTTCGAACCAGCAGTTCACTCTCGTTCTAACGGTCTCTGCGCGATATTGTTGGATGGGCTCGACCGTGACTGACTCTGATGCAGTAACCACCGAGTTATACGCAGGACCCCAGTAGTAGCTGAGTGCCTCTTTGGTGACTGGTGTCTCTGGCGTTATCTCCGAGCAGTGGCGCGGATGATCAATCTCGTGTGCAAGCCAGGTTGCGCACAGATCGGCCAACAGTGAAGACGGGTAGTAGAGTTCTGATTGGATACACGTCGCAACTGGTGGTACGTCATCTGAAATCCCCGCTATTGCGTTCCCGAATCTCTCTGCTTTCTGTTCGTCGCCATCAAGAATGACAAGCGTATCCGTTAGATCAAGTTGGTTTACAAGCGTGGCAGACTGCACAGCTTCGACACGCTCTGGGCCGGAGTTATCTCCACCGAGGTGGACAGTCGACCGTAGCCGCTCAGCATTCGTCTGAACCACTTCCTCGAAGAAGCTAGTCGAATTCCGATATTCGAGATCGTGCGACTTGTCTCGGAACGGGTAAAACGGATAGTCCTCAGCAGCCGAGTAGATGCTACTGAGGATCTCGAGTTCCTCACTCCGCTCTGCATGAACAGCTACGGTAACGGTGATACCATCGACGGTGCTTGCGTCAATTGCAACGGACCGGGTATAACGCGACTCTTCAGCACGAAACGGACGCACGAGAGTATTCTATTTTCGAGAAATAACTCCGAAATATTGAGGTTTCCGTTTGCGAGACGAGACATCAACTGCGTACTCTCGGTCGACGTAGACGACGTATTCGCGGCCGAATGCGTCCTTCTTCAGTGAGACGAATACTCGAAACGTGGGTGGGACGATTCTGTCGGCTAGCGCGTCGATAGAGTTGCTGTCCGTGACAGGAATCTCTCGTCTCTGTCACTCGATCTCGGAGCGTGTCTTGGGGACTCGAGTACCGAGCCGAGACGTGGGCGGTATGTTGGGATTCGTCGAATACGTTTCTGCAGCGGGTCGTGTTTCACTGGGTGGACTTGGGTTTGGTCGTGGCTCTGTGTGGTGTGAGTGTCCGTGGTTGGACTACCGGGGGGTCTGTGTAAACTCTTCAAAGGAGTTGTTCGCAAGATGATGTAGAATGTCCTGCATCGCCTGGTACCGGAAGATTCGCTCCTTCGGAAACAGGAAATCGAAGAGGACTTTCGACGCTTGTATGTTCTGCAATTATTTGCATATCATGGAAAGACTTCGGGGGTCACAGACGTCACGCCGGAATTGTGTGCGACGATTGCCAACCGAATGCAGGACAACGGCATCGACGTCCCCCCGAGGAGACAAAGCCAAAAAATTACAGCTTCCGCCCCCAACTCCGCACGAAAATCTACAGTTGATCCACAAGAAAAGGGGTTCTAAAGTCCCGTGTTTATCTCATATGAGTTTTAGTCGATCATCATCCGGTTCATATGCTTGTCCCCCCATTAACAAATCCATTATCACGTCATCTATTTCATCACGTGTTAATTCCTTATCGAACATTTCTGCAGATTTATATATTGCGGTCCTCGGAACGCCAGATTGATACTGGCTTTCAAGCATATCTGTAAGAGAATAGATGTAGTCTTTATCATCCTCATACTCTCTAGGAGGTTCTAATGCATCAATCTCTTCAATTTCTCGCTTTGTTATGTATTCATATATTTCAGTAATTGTTGACGCAACGATCATTAGCGTTTGTCGCGCTTCATGAAGATCGGGAGATTCATCTGGGTGATTTACTTCATTCCGTTTCTCTTTTAAATAATAGAGGTTAGTCAGTACGGGTGGCAAATCGCTGAGTTGGGTTAATACAGTATCATTCTTTTTCTCGTCTTCTGCAAACTCTTGCATTAACATATCTAAGATTTGTCCCCACGCTGCCTGTTCTAATGATTCATTTTCATACTCATACCATTCTCTAAGACAATGTTCTACTGCTCGTAGGGAAAGTATAACAGAAGAAGTGGAACAACCAACGACCAAAGTCTTCGCTGCTTCCTCAATGTCTGCTTTAGGTCTCTCATCAAGCCAATTCCAGACTCCTGAAGAAAATATTCGCTCTGGTTCCTCAATTAGAACCTGTTGGTTCAATAATCCGGGATCAGCGGTAGGTATCATCTGCTGACGCTTTATATCTGCTAAAACCATATTCCACCATGTACCAGACTTTCTTTCAAGTTCCGTTGCATCATCTTCATCGAGACTATCCACAGGTTCATATTTTGACTCGACTTTCGTTCTAAAATCAGATATCTGTGCGATTACTGCACTATCAACATCGCTTGTTCGTAGAGCCTGTATTACCTCTGCTAATGCTCCAAGAATTCGATTACTTTCTGAATCCCCTATTTCATAATCATGCTGGGCGGCTCTCCTAAGATACTCCAATCTGCTACCTAAGACAAAAGAATCTGCTAACGTCAAATACTCCGAGTCAGAAGTACTGGTGAATTCTACGCCTCCGTACTCAGAATTCTGGGACATTCTTCAATTGGATTCATTAGTTGGCACACAGAAAATGATTTCCACTCCTATTTCGATAGACAGGTATGAGTAACATTAGATAATTGCTATTATGTGGCACTGCTCCGAATTTGATGGAGAAATCGTCTAACAGCAGTGGAAGGATCAAACACCTTTCAGAGTTCCATCCAAAACAGATAACTGTTTAAATACTTATCTATGAGTATGAAGCAATCAAAACCGTTCATTTCCATCGTTTTCTTCTTGGTAGTTATTCTAGCATCTATACCACTTCTACTCATATTATTACCGATGATCTTTTTGCTATGGATTACGGGTCAGGTGAGTAAGATTGGGAGGTTCAATGTTGGGCGATATTTTGGGGGTAAGTTGGATAAAATTCAGTTTAAGGAACTGAGAGACGATCTTGTAGAGATGGCTTCAAATGATGCGGTAAAGTGGGATGTGGTGGGGGTAGATCAAGAACTCAAGGAAATAAAATCAGAGGGAAAACAGCGACATGAATACGGAGAGTTGCTTTTCACCTCTATAGTTGGTATTTTAGCCATATTTTCTGGTTCAATGAACATCCCAATATTAGGTGGCTCCTTTCATGGCTGGGGAATCGAATCGCTCTTGCTGCTGCTACCAATCTTCGTTTTAATCAGAGTCGCTTTGTTGGACCGAGTAGCCTATACAGGGGCTGATGAAGTGAAAACAGGAGATTTGGAAGTCGCTGTGAAATGGCAGGAGATGGTTTGCTATATACCGTTTTCAATACCATTCCTTCTCGCGATGGGTCTAATTAGAGGAGTTTTCGGCGATAGTAGATACGAAGTTGCTATGGATATAGTATCAGAGTCCGAATCTTGGAGAGATAACGTTGAGCTATTAAAAACAGAATTCTCTAAAAGAGTTTAGAGAACATCACCGCTTGGGACTGCACGTCGACAAAATCAGTTTCCCGAATATGCACACGAACACCGATCTGTCGTGTGTATATTTAGAACAATGTTGTATACTCATTGAGAGTGCCGATTTTAGTCAACTCTCCTTCTAATATGGGTTGTTTTACGACTGGTATCTTTGATATGAACGCTCCGTGTTCACGAGCGACTATTTTGTCTTTGAGAGCCGACACAGCAGATTCGGTTGATCACACCAATTATGGCAGGAACGAGAACGCAAATTCACCGCAAATCGCGTTGCATAAGCTACTTCTGCGATCAGTGACCGTTCGCCGACTCGTCTAACTCACTGGCGTCAAGTTCTCCCTCAAGATACTGCTCACCGAGATCTGTGATTGCATAATAGCCGTCGTCAACCTGCTTTGCTAAGCCATAGTCGGTAAGCACTGACAACCGCCGACTGACGCCAGTTCGGTGTCGATCAATGTTTCTCGCGATGGTTGACGGACCTAACTCCAACCCGGTATTGAGGACCTCTAGAATCCGTTCGTCTGTCGGATTCTGCATCCAATCGCCGGGTTTTCTCATTACCCAATCCTTTCTCGCTTCCTTCTTACGTGGTTCGGAATTCTCGATATGGTGTACAATATCGGAGACCTAGATCTATAATATCGTAGAAGAATTTAAGTGATGGCCCGACAACTAGTTGGCTAACGGGAGTTTCAAGCGAGACTACTACTCTGCTGGTCTCGTCCTAAAATGCGGTTCGGTGGTAGTGACACCGGCCCGCAGCGGCTCCCGTAATCACGGTACGGAAGCCATGTCCGACAAGCATCCACGGGACCTTGAAGGTCCCGACCGACGAGACGCATCACTCGAGTACCCATCCCATTCCACCCCCTCGTTCGCGGGTGATCACCATGCCTAGGGTCGCCCCCGAGTTGACTGCCGCCGACCGCACCGCGACCGCGATCGGCGTCGACCTCGGCGAGTACAACCTCTACACCGCCTGCCCGGCCACGATGCCGGACTGGAAGGGAGCCTACGCAATCTGCGGCGACGACCTTTGCACCCAATTAGACGAGCTCCGCGCACAGGTCGCCCACCTGCTCGGTAGCGAGTACGACCGCGAGACGATCACCGCGTACGTCGAGCAACGCCGCACCGCCCTTCTCAACCGCCTCGACGACGCCGCGCGAACCATCTGCGACTACGCGAGCGCGTACGACCGGCCCGTGCTGGTCACCGAGAACAGCCACTTCGAGCCCGACCTCTGGGCGTGGCTGACCGATCCCAACGCCCACCGTGGCACGGCGTGGCTCCTCCCGGCGGCGCAGCTCCGACTCCGAGCCGTCGCCGCCGCGTACGCCATCGAGGTGACGACTGTGCCGGTGTCCTACTCCTCCCAGGAGTGTCACGCCTGCGGCGTCATCGGTGAGCGCGCCCAGAGCCCCTCGTTTCGCTGCACGAACCCCGACTGTGCCGTCGGCGTTGTCTCCGCGGATCACAACGCCGCGAAGGTCCTCGCACAGCGGTACTACCCCGGCCAGCGCTGTGCCTACCGCCCGTCGAACTCGGCCACGACAGGCACGGACACCGCTCCAGCGCCCGTCGCTGACGGCGGCTCGCCGCAGAAGAACGCCTGACCCGCCGAGTGCCGATGACCGAACTGGGTCACCGCCACCGACTCACGCCGCACGCACGCGTCGATCGTCTCCGCTCCGGTGGCCCGCACAGTCGGCACGTCCGCTGTCTCGCCTTCCAACTGCCCACTGACACACCCCACGATCACCATGAGCACCCACTCCGAGCACACCACTCCCAACACCACCCCAGACGAATCGACTTCCCACTCACTCGCCGCCGCACTCGAGTCCCTCCGAAATCGACTCGAGACACTCGAGTCCACCCTCGACCAGAAAACCGACCGGATCGAGCACCTCGAGCGGGAACTCGACCGTGTCCGGACGGAAAACGAACGCCTCGAGAGCCGTGTCACCGAACTCGAGGAGACACGAACTCCCATCGAGCCGATCGAGGCCCGACTGGACGCCCACGAAAAGAAACTCGCGGCGAACAAAGCGCGCGTCAGCGAACTCCAGACGCGCGAACTCGAGAAGGGTGCCCACCTGCTCGAGATCCACGTCGATCTCAGTGCGATCGACGTCACCGACGGTCGTCTCGAGCGGATCACCAAGGACGATGGCAAGCAGTACGTCCGCCTGCCCGAGAGCGATGACCCACTCGAGCGCGGTGGCGACGTCGCCGTCGCCCACGGCGATCTGCTCCCGGTGCAGCAACTCGCGAGGATGGACGACGAGATGCGGCGTGCAACCACGTCTGCCCTCCCCGTCCGGCTCGCAGCGAACCTCTGGAAGGCTCGCACCGATCCGAGCGTCGGCGACAACCCGTGGAAACAGGGGTGCAAGAACGTCCGCGAGTACGTCACGGCGAGCGATATGAAACACTGGATTCGCAGGCAGGAGTCGGGGATCAGCGACACGTACGCGAAGAAACTCGTCTCGCGAACGATCGACGCGCTGCTCGATCTCTCGCGGAACCGGCTGGCGATCAGGCGCACCAGTCAGCGAAAGAACGGACTCGAGTACACCGAACGTCGCGTCCTGCTGCCGGCGGATGCGGCGATTCCAGGTGAGCGGCTGTGATGATCGAGACGCCGCGATACCGCGTAGCTGTGATGGTCGGGACGCTGCGATGACACGTGGCCGCAACGACCGAGAGAGCCCAATAACACGTGACTGTGACAACCGGAACGGCCCGGTGACACGTGGCGTCGACGGCTGAAACTGTCGACGGCAGTCGCACACTGCCCTGCGAGGGGATCCGACACTCCAGGCGGTACAGGAATCCAGCGCGATGTGGCTGTAAGCACGTCCGGCTACTCGTGAGTCTGTCGCTCGATCGGTCGTCGACGGTCCGCATCGATCGACGGCTCGGGAGCGGTCACTGAAGACGTCAGGTGTCTCCGGGAACGTCCAGCCAGAGGGACAGCTAGCAGTGAGTGTCCGCTGGGGTTTCTTCATTGCCGCTCGGGTACCTCACGCAGCGCTGCGTCAGTGCCCCGCTAGATGCCAGGAATACGCCAGGGCCACGGCTTCGTCCATCCCGTCCGTGCGCCGATAGCGAGTGTTCGAACCGGTCCAGTCCAGTACGTGCTGGCTGCGTCCGTTGACCCCGATCCCTAGTCGGACTTGGACGCAACCCGTGTCTCAGTTTCACCCTGCGTTTCGGACGCGGGGCCTTCCCCTGACTCTGATGCCGGCCGAACCGCGAACGGACGCATCATATCGTAGTCCTCGTGCTCGACCATGTGGCAGTGCCACATGTACGTCCCCGTCTGGTCGTTGAACACCCCTTCGTACTCCCCGAAGTGCACGAGGATGTGGACCACCTCTGCCGGATGGACGGTTATCACGTCGTTCCATCCCTGCTCGTACGCCTTGGGGGACTCGAGTGCATCGAGATCGATCTCGTCCTCGGTCGACTGGTACTCCCCGAGTGGCTGCCGGCCGAGCAACTGGAAGTGGACGAGGTGGAGGTGCATCGGGTGGGACATATCCGTGAGATTGGCGAAGCTCCAGAGTTCGGTGTCACCGACCGTCGGTTCCTCGGTCACCGGATCGTCGACCGCGAGCCCGGACTGTTCGTCCTCGGTGCCGAGGAGGTGGACCATCCGCCCGTGCTCGTCCTTGTCCGCCGTGAGGGTGAGATACCGTTTCGTGTCGACGTCCTCGAGTGAGATTTCGGGGACGCGAGCCAGTTCGTTCGGCACGGCCTCTATTGCCCCGTCTGTTTCGGTCTCGATCGCCTCACTCGCCCCGTTCGCGGTGTCTTCAGCGTCCGTAGTGCCCGAACCACCCGAACCGCCCGAACCGTCTGCAGCGTCCGTAGCGTCCGAAACGTCTGCAGTGCCCACAGCGCCCGAACCGTCCGCAACGTCGACGAGCAGAATCTCGTGGAGCGGGACGATGTCGTCGTCGGTCGAACTCAGATTCCCTCGGTACAGCGCGGGCGCGTCGTTGTGAAGCAGCAGCGTCTCGCCCGCGTACTCGGAGAAGTCGACGACGACGTCGGCGCGCTGTCCGGACCCAATCTCGAGTCGGTCGTCGACGGGAACCGGTTCTGCGAGCAGTCCGCCGTCGTTTCCGATCTGGACGACCGACGGCCCCTCGCTGCCGGTCTCGCCCGTCGATTCGTCGTACTCGAGTAGCGTGAGGTTGTAGTACCGACTGTTCGATCCGTTCAGGAGCCGGAACCGGTAGGATGTGGGCTCGACGGAGAGGCGCGGCCAGGCCTTGCCGTTGACGACGGGAGTGTCGCCGTAGAACTCCGGCACGATGCTCGGCTCCGGATGGGAATCCCCGTGCCCGCTCTGTTCGTCCGCGATAGCCGCCGGATAGAATAGGGAGCCGTCGTCGGTGACGCTCCGGTCCTGGAGGACGAGCGGAACCTCGTATTCGTCCCGGGGTAACTCGAGTGCGTCTTCCTCGTCGCTTCGGAGGAGGTAGAAGCCGGCGAGGCCGGCGTAGACGTTGAGCCGGGTGATGCCGAGTGCGTGGTCGTGGTACCAGAGCGTTGCGGCTGGCTGGTCGTTGACGTAGTGGTAGTCCTTCTGCTCGAATTCGGGGCCGGTCGCCGCGAAGTCGCGCGTGTACCACGCCTGCGATTTGCCGTCGCTTTCTGACTCGATGTTCCCGCCGTGGAGGTGGGTTACGGTGCGGACGCCGGGCGTTTCGTACGGGATGATATCGCTGTGGATCGTCGTGTCGACGGTGAGCAGGTGCTCGTCGGGGAGCTTGTTCTGCCAGCGGACGTAGATCGGCTCGCCCTGTCGGGCTTCGATCGTCGGCCCGGGGAACTGGCCGTCGTAGCCCCAGACCGTCGTTGGAGGGAGGTCGCGGTGAAGCTGTTGCTCGATTTCCGTCATCTCGATCTCGTAGTAGGGCTGGCCGTCTTTCTCGCCGGTTGGGTCGACGACGCCCGGCCGTGGGACCTCGTCCACCCAGCGCTCGAGCGCAGGCGAGGAGTGTGTTGTCACCGTGGCTGCCGGCGGTACCTCTTGCTCCAGTGTCGGTGTCTCGTCCGACGTACACCCTGCGAGCGCCGAGACGCCCGCGACGCCGGTAGCGAGGACGACCTCGCGCCGTGAGAGCCTGCCGAGTGGCAGGTCTGCCTGGTCACTCATAGACAAGTGCTGCTATGGAGGGGTCGAAGATGCACCACCGGCCGATTCCTACGGAGTCGGAATCAGAGCAAGCAATTCCACCGTTACAGTCCTATGAGTGCCATAGACGCCGAATACCCCCGTTCATGTTCGCTCACCGACCTGGGTCGGAAGGTCCCTGGCGGACTGCCGGGATACTCCATACTCCACTTCTTTCCATGACTGATTTGGAAAACCAATAGACAGATGTGTCCCCGTTAGCGTACGCTTTGTATGGCTGCTCAACAGGTTCCTGAGCGAGACCAGAACCCCGACGAAACTGCACTGCTGGGGAACCCACCGATAAAGAACGCGCTCGTCGTCACTAGCCTCCTCTTCGGTTCACTACTCGTCGGCGGCTGGGCCGCACTCGAGTTCACGAACGAACTGGGCACTGCAGTCACCTGGCTCTGGATCGGCATCGGACTGTCTGTCCTCTACCTCCTCAACGATATCGCGAACACTGTGAAGGATCTCGTCAACTGACGCGCTCGTGTCTCGCTGGGTGGTCACCTTTTCGTTGCTCTCCGATACTCGTTCTCCCTCGTGCTTCGATTTACCTGCGACCTGCTCGGCGTACTTAGCTTGCGATTTTGCTACCCCCTCAAATCTCGCCATCCGGGGTTCGAAGTTCGAATTCTACAACGGGGCTGCTCCACCTCCCACACGTGGGCAACTCGAAACAGTAAGAGAGAGAGAGAGAGAGAGGGCGGGTGGGGAGAGGTGAACAACCGGAACGCCTCGGGACCGTGGGAGTCCCGGCTAGCGTCCGATCTCAGACCCCACTACGACGCTGATCGGGCAAATCGCTGTCGTGGTGAGGTCGGCTGGGGCATCCAGCACGATAGACTAACCGTTCAGTCAATATAGTTTTGTTGCAACCAGTCGAATCTGTCGACTGTGTCTACTCAACCGAGTCAGCACCGGGCAGTATCGACCGCAGAACGCGACTCCTCGTGTCGCCATCGGAGAGGACTCCAATGAGCGCGATCACCGTCGAGCAATTGACGAAGGAGTTCGGTGACGTCACTGCCGTCGACGAGTTGTCCTTCACGGTCGAGTCGGGGGAACTCTTCGGCCTGCTCGGCCCCAACGGGGCGGGAAAGTCGACGCTGATCAAGATGCTCGTCACGCTCTTGCGGCCGACCGCGGGGACGGCAACGGTCAACGGTCACGATATCCACGACGAGCGAAGCGCCGTCCGCGACAGCCTGGGAATCGTGTTCCAGGAACCCGCCCTCGACGACGAACTGACCGGGGCGGAGAACCTCGCACTTCACGGCCGGCTGTACGGCCAGCGAACAGACGAACGCAACCAGCGCATCGACGAGGTACTCGACCTCATCGACCTGCAGGACGAACGCGACGAACTCGTCGAGCACTACTCCGGCGGCATGAAACGTCGCCTCGAGATCGGTCGCGGACTGATGCACGAGCCGTCGGTCCTCTTTCTGGACGAGCCGACGGTCGGGCTCGACGCCCGCGCACGCCGGGATACGTGGGAGTACATCCAGAAGATGAACGCCCAGTCGGGCATCTCCATCGTACTGACGACCCACTACATCGAGGAGGCCGAACAGCTCTGCGATCGGGTCGCGATCGTCGACGACGGCGAGATCGTCGCACTCGACTCGCCAGCCGAACTCAAATCGTCGCTCGGCGGCGACGTCGTCACGTTGGCACTCGAGTCCGACGACTCGATACCCCGATTTTGCGATCACCTCGAGACGGCGTCGTGGGTTACCGACTATACGACGGCAGCGGGGACTGTTCACGTGACGTTGACCCGTGGCGAGTCACGGATCGTCGATCTGGTCCACCTTGCGGACGATGCTGACGTTCGCATTACGTCGATCGACCTTCACAAACCGAACCTCGAGAGCGTCTTCCTCTCGGTGACAGGGCGGACGTTCGACGAGCGCGAGGGTGAAGGTGAGGTCAAGGGAAAGGGCAAGTACGAGGGTGAACAGAATCACACGGCGAGCGCCGACTCACCTCGTCACAACGACGCCGCGACATCGGTCGAGAGGCAGCAATGAAACGAATCGACCCGCTCGGCATCTACGGCCTCTGGTTGCGCGACGTGACGCGGTTCGTCAGAACGCCATCGCGGATCATCGGCGCGCTCTCGATGCCGCTTCTGTTCCTCGTTTTCCTCGGCTTTGGCTTCGAAGGCGCTGCGATTCCGGGGCTCCCCGAGGACGTCGACTATCTCGAGTTCCTCGTCCCTGGAATCGTCGGCTTCACGATGCTGTTTGGCGCATCGTTCGCCGGCCTCTCGATCCTCTCTGACCGAGACGTCGGCTTCCTGAAGGAGATTCTGGTCGCACCGGTGAGTCGAACCTCGATCGTGCTCGGGCGGATCGCCGGCGGGTCGACGACAGCCTTCCTGCAGGGGATCTTGATTCTCCTGTTCTCGGTCCCGCTCGGGTTCCGATTCACGAGTCTCCTGTCGCTTCCGCTCGCGTTCGTATTCCTGGTGTTGATCGCCGTCACGTTCGTCGGGTTTGGAATCGCCCTCGCGTCCCAATTCCGCGACAGCGAGGGATTCATGTTGATCGTCCAGTTCATCATCTTCCCACTCTTCTTCCTTTCCGGTGCGCTGTTCCCGATTCAGGGGCTCCCCGGACCCGTTCAGTACCTCGCGTACGTCAACCCGCTCACGTACGGCGTCGACGGGTTGCGAGCGGTGCTGATCGGAACGTCGTCGTATCCGGTCGCCGTCAACGCCGGTGTTCTCACACTCTCGTCGGTTGGAATGGTCGCACTCGGTGCGGCCCTCTTCGAGCGGGTCGAGTCGGTGTGATGACCGTGTCGTGACTCTCTGTCCTCACGTTTGACCCATTTCACGACTGATCCGTGTCCGTCCTCACGTTTGCGTTCGCGTTGCGAGCAGCGCCAGGCGGACTCACCTCCGCGGCCACGACGGCTCACGCTGGCGCTGCTCGCGAATAGTCTGGAGTTTCTCCGAGAGATACCCGTAGTGGTCGATCAGGTCCTGCGTCGTGATGATCCCCTGAATCTCCAGCCCATCGACTACGACGAGCTTCTTGATCCGCTCGTCTTGCATTCGCTTGACTGCCAGTCTGGTCGACCGATTCGGTTCGATCGTCACGAGCGGATGGCTCGCGACGCGTTTGGTCGGAATGTCTGCCAACGGGCGACCCGACTGATAGGCCGCTGAAACGATATCTGACTCCGTGATAATGCCGTACGGCGTCGACTCCGCCGTAATCACGACGCTCCCGATATCCCGTCCGAGCATCTGGCGCGCAACGGACTCGAGTGTCGTCGTCTGCTCGACGGCGACGACATCGTCCGTCATGATTTCTGCGACGCGTGCGCACATCTGATTGTTCCACACGTTGGGCTGAGTGGCTCCTAACTGTTGTTGCCGTACCGGGTGTGAATCCGATAACCGAATCGATACTGTGCTGGACGCACAAACAATGCTATGGACTCACCGACAGCACTGCGAGCGGATATTCCGGCACTCGAGTCGACGACGTATCTGAACTACGGCGCGCATGGCCCGAGTCCACGAACTGTCGTCGACGCAGCCGAAGCGTGTACCCGGGAACACGAGTTCGACGCAGTTCCGCCGGCAGATCCGTACGAGATGGCGTTCGGCATCTACGACCGAACGCGGGAGACGGTAGCGTCGTTTCTCGGTGCCAACGCGGACGAAATCGCACTTACCGAGAGTACGACCGCTGGCATCGCTGCTGTCGCCGGTGCGATCGACTGGCAACCCGGTGACGTAGTCGTTCGCACGGATCTCGAGCACCCGGCTGGCATTCTCCCCTGGCAGCGACTGGAACGTGCGGGAGTCGAGGTCCGCGTCGTCGAAACGACGGATGGCCGGATTGACCGCGACGAGTACACCGCGGCCGTTAGTGACGCCCGCCTCGTCTGTTTCAGCGCGCTCACCTGGACGCACGGGACACGGCTGCCGGTCGCCGATCTGGTCGACATTGCCCACGATGCCGGCGCACTGACGCTCGTCGACGCGGTTCAGGTGCCAGGCCAGCAGCCACTCGACGTCACGGAGTGGGGCAGCGATATCGTGGCCGCAGCGGGACACAAGTGGCTCCTTGGGCTCTGGGGTGCTGGCTTCCTCTACGTCGATGCGAACACGGCTGAGACGCTTGCGCCTCGGTCGGTCGGCTACCGCAGCGTCGAAACGCCAACTGCCGACACACTCGAGTTCGCACCCGGTGCTCGCCGGTTCGAAATCGGGACGACGAACCCGGCACAGTACGTTGCGCTGGAGCGGGCGATCGAACTGAATACGGAAATAGGAACCGCCACCATCGAGGACCGAATTCACTCGCTCGCTAGTCGGTTGGCCGACGGTATCCCAGATCACCGCCGCTTGAGCCCGGCCGAACCGGAATCCGGACTGGTGACGATCGATGTCGACGAACCGGAACAGGCAGTCGACCGTCTCGCCAACGAGGGTTTCGTCGTCCGCGACCTGCCGTACCCTGACGCAATCCGGGTCTCCGTCCACGCCGTCAATACGCGCGAGGAAATCGACGCGCTCCTCGGGGTACTCGAGTCGGAGTGGTAAGAGTAGCTGGACGGTCTCGGTAGGTGTCGCCCTTCCTTCGAAGGGGCCGAGCGAACTGCTGTCGGCGTTCGTCGCTTCGACGATAGCGGCTGACTCACGGAACGTACAGGCAATGGGTCACTCAACTGAGCGGGTCACGAACGAGTTGCCCATCAGGTCAGGCGCTCAGTGTTGCGGTCACTTCTCGAGTATCCCACCCAACACCTTCGCTGCCGTGAGGACCGGATCCCAGACCGGACTGAACGGCGGGGCGTACGCAAGATCGAGGTTCTGGAGTTCGGTGACGGTCAGCGAGGCGTGGAGCGCGGTTGCAACCGTATCGATTCGTTTCACCCCGTCGCGGCCGACAATGCTGGCACCGAGGACTCGTTCGCTCTCGCGATCTGCGACCAGTGTGATGCTCAGATCCGTCGCGCCGGGATAGTAGTGTGGCCGTGTCGGCACTTCGATCGTCACCGACTCGGGATCGAAGCCGGCCTCGCGTGCCCGTTCCGGATCGAGGATTCCCGTTCTTGCAGCACCCAGATCGAACGCCTTGACGATCGCTGTCCCGGCTGTTCCGCCGGTTCTGGTCGGCTTGCCCGCCACAGTGGCGCCAATCGCACGACCCGCTCGGTTCGCCGTGAGGGCGAGCGGAACGTGATCCGGTTCGCCCGTTACGACGTTCGTCGCTTCGGCACAGTCTCCTGCGGCGTAGATCGAATCGTCGCTCGTCCGGCCGAACTCGTCGGTTGCGATGGCACCGGTCGGTCCGAGTTCGAGTCCCGCGTGCTCGGCGAGTTCGACGTTCGGTGTGACGCCGACGCCAACGATTACGAGATCTGCCGGAACGGGTTCGTCGTCGCCTTCAATTTCGACCGCATCGACCGTATCGCCTGCATCGACAGTCTCTACACCAGTGAAGCCTTCGACGGTCGTCTCGAGCCTGAGGTCGACGCCCTGCTCGCGAAGGTGGTCCTCGACGGTGCGGGCAGTCTCTGCACCGAACGGCTGGAGCGTCCGCGGCAGCATTTCAAAGATTGTAACATCAATCCCGTGTTCGGTGAGCGCTTCGGCCATTTCGATGCCGATGTAGCCGCCACCGACGATTGCGGCGGTCTCGGGCGCTGTGGTCTCGACGAAGTCCGAAATCTCTCCGGCCTCGTCCATGTCTCGCAGCGTGAACACGCCCTCGCGGTCGATGCCGTCGAACGGCGGCACGATCGCCCGTGCACCGGTTCCGAGCAACAGCTCGCCATAGGTCTGTTCGAACGTTTCATCGTCCCTCGAGACGGTAACCGTCTGTTTGTCGCGGTCGACTGAGACGACTTCGTGGCCCGTTCGAAGATCGATATCCCGCTCTTCCCGAGCCGTTTCCGGGGTCATCGCGACGAGATCGTCGAGGTCGTCGACCGTCCCTTTCACGTAGTAAGGCATGCCGCAGGCTGCATAGGATACCCACGACCCCTTCTCGAAGACGATGACATCTCGAGACGGGTCGTCCCGCTTTGCCTTGCTTGCGGCGCTCATTCCGGCCGCGTCTCCGCCGATGATGACGAACGGTGCTGTCATACCAGCCACTATACACGGCTGCGTATAAAGAATTTCGTGGGTTTCCCAATACTGGGAATACTATGTGTGGTGTCGTTGCCGAAATCCGTTTGACTCCCCTCTGAACCACTCGTGCGTTTGGATTCGGGTCGCTGCGCCAATCGTCACTCTCTTCAACAAATTTAACCAAATAGCGTCTCAGGATTGGGGTACTGAGATCCCGTGACCGATTCTCGCCACCACCTGCTTGCGATTCTCTCGGCGAATGGTGTCCCACTCATCGGTTTCGGCCTGTTCGACTGGTCGACGACAGTGTTCCTCGGCGTTCTCGTCCTCGACATCTGGGCGACGGTGGTCTGACGTTCGTCGGTTGTAGCCCTGGCTCGCGATTCATCATCCGCTTCCAACGACTCACCGTATCCACCGCTCAGTCCACAACCTACCCGTGTTGTGCGAGCAGGGACTCGAGTGTCGCGCGGTCCTGTGCACCGACGAGTCGTTCGACCGGCTCACCGTCGGCGTAGAGGACGAGTGTTGGGACGCCGCGAGCACCCAGTTGCTGGGCGAGATGCTGGTGCTGGTCGACGTCGACGGTTGCAACTGCTGCGGCTGATTCGGCAGCCAGTGCCTCGATTGTCGGTTCCATCATCTGGCAGGGACCACACCACTCGGCGTAGCAGTCGACCAGAACGATGTCGTGATTGGTGATGACTTCGTCGAGGTGATTTCCCCCAGCGATTTCGATCGGCTCAGATGGGGGCGGAGTGGAGCCAGCGGCGGAATCTGTATCGTCTCCCGCACCCACCGCTTCACCCTTATCGAGTCGGTGCTGTAGCTCTCGTCTCTTTTGCTCGCGGATCTGCTCTCGCTCGTCGTCCAGTGACTCACTCATACGTCGGTGCTACGACAGCCTCGACTATAACTATTGTGTGGTGCGGACAATACTGATTGGGCTGTGGCAGCCATGGGTCCAGTCACGACTGTCGGCGGCTCACTGAGCCACTCTCCGAACGAGCCGTCGAATACGCGAGGGGACGGGATCGTACCGCTTCGCCAGAAACACCGTTCCGCTTGCGTTCCGGCCGACAGCCTCCGAAATCGTCCCGAGCAGCGCTCGACGGACGAACCCGCCGCGTGACACTCCTAGTATTGTGATATCGTGCGCTGTGGTCCGATCCGTAATCGCCCCGGCAACGTGGTCCTCGACGGCTACCTCGCGCCGGATCTCAGTCTCGCTGCCGAACTCGTCCGATGCGTTCAACAGGAGCGCGTTTGCCTCTCCCTCACGTTGTGCTGGGTCGGTTTCGGACCGAACGTGGAGCAGGTGGACGACCGCATCGTGCTGGGTGGCGAGCGCACTCGCCGTCTCGAGTGCAAGTCCCTCGTGTGGGCCGCCAGCGATGGGAACCAGAATCGAGTCGATATCTGGCTGGGGTGTCTGAATCCGCTTGACGAGCACGTCACACGTGGCTTTCCGAAGCACAACGTCGATGTAACTCCCCAGAATGACGTTCTGTCGTGGTGGTCGACCGCGCCAGCCAAGCAGCGTCAGTTCGACGTTTTCCTTTTCGATTGCACCGAGGATGCCACTCGTGACGCTCCGTGCGAATCGCACCCGCTTGTCGGTCGGGACGCCGTGTTCGGTTGCAGTCGCTGCTGCGTCTGCGAGCAACTGCTCGTCCCTGTCGTCAAGGAGTCGGTAGCCAGCATCCAGCGGCAACTGGTCCGGAACGGCAACGACGTGAATAACGAGCAATCGGAGTGATCGCTCGATAGCAATGTCTATCGCGGTCTCCAGCAACCGATCAGCCGTTTCCTCGTTTGCCACCGGCACGAGCAGTGTCTCGTCGGGGGCTGAGGGACGGGATTCCATACCCTCTCATTTGCGTCCTGTCGCTATCATATCCTGCCGTGTCCTTGCCGGCGTCGGTCGGTTCGTTGGTTCACTCTACACGACACCCGTTCCACGACACCCTTGCTACGAGCGGTACATTCATCACGAACGATACAGTCTACGTAGTCATCGATGGACTCGAGTACGAACTCCCAGACAGGGTCGATTCGTCCCATTCTCGTGCTCGGCGGGTGTGCACTCGTTGCTGCGATCGTCTACGTCGGACTCGTTCCGCAAGCGCTGCTCGCAGGTGATGCATCGCGTGCGCTGTTGTTCCTCGTTCTTGGGTGGGTGCCGTACACCATCGTATTCTACGCCCTGGGTCGGTTCGTCTCATCTCCAGAGCAACTCCCGAACATGCGTGCGGCAGATTTCGGACTGGCAGCGTTCCTCGTCTCGCTGCTGCTGAGTCTCGGTCTCGATGCCTGGGGGTTCTCGCCGGAGCAGGTGCCAGCGGCGCACGTGGTGCAGGCGGTTGGCATCTTCGTTGGCCTCGCGCTCTTTGGCTGGGGACTGGGCCGGCGGTCGCATGCGGTCGTCACAGCCAGCAGTGATGCGGCTTCCAGCGACCGGGACCGGTAGCTTCGACCACGGGTGTCAGCGCGGCTCTCATTGGTGCCGTCATCTTTCGCGGACTGGCCTCCGTTCTGGGCGTGGTCGTTCGAGATGTGATCCAGCAACAGGCGGCTGCCATCTCGGTCGTCTGTCCGCCCCGAAGGTAGTCTGTCCGCCTCGTTCGTCGGCTAGTCACTGACCCTCTCGTTCACCTTTCGTGTCCAACCCGCTCATCACCAACGACGAGCACGTCTGTCGAGCTATGGCGCGTCACACCGTCCGTGACACTTCCGAGCATCATTCGCCCGATTCCACCACGTCCACGCGTTCCCATAACGATGAGATCCGCGTCGATCTCGCCTGCGTACTCCAGAATCTCGTGTACCGGCGTCCCCGTTCGAACCGCTGTCGTCACTTCGATTCCACGCTCGGTCGCCGTCGACTCGAGTTCGGTGACGAACGACTCCGCCCGCTCGGTCAGCGTTTCGGCTGCGTTCGACTCTTCGCCTGGGAAGCGAACCGATCCAAGCGGTCCGAGTTCGACGACACAGACGATTGCGACGGGACACTCGAGTGTCGCCGCGAGATCGAAGGCCGTCTCGGCGGCGTCGGTCGCGAACTCGCTGCCGTCGGTCGGGACGAGGATGTGGTCGTACATAGGCTCACTTCTCGGCAGAACAGCATAAACACGGGTGCTACCGAACACGAGATCGCTCGACTGTGTGAGGGTGGTGGACGTTGTAGCGGCCCGGCATACACTATAGCGAGACGGGAATCCCCACAACGACTTTTTCACTGGTTCCCGTCACTGTACTCACGATGTACGACCACCTGCTGCTTCCGACGGACATGAGTCCCGGCGTCGACCGTGCGATCGCACACGCAATCGATGCGGCCCAGCGATACGACGCCGAACTGCACATCCTCTACGTCGTCGACGCTGACGCGTACAGTTCTTATCCTGGCGATGAGTACGTCCACGAGTTCGAAGGACTCGAGTCGGCACTCGAACAGGCCGGCGAGAACGCCGTGACGGAGGTCTCCGATGCAGCAGCAACTGCCAACGTCGAGACAGTGACCGAGATCCGACACGGCGTCCCCCACGAGGAAATCCTCACTTACATCGATGAGGCGGACATCGACCTCACGGTCGTTGGGTCGAAGAACCGTTCCGGCGAGTACCGCCAACTGCTAGGTAGTGTCGCAGAACGCGTGGCGACACACGCCGAGCGGCCGGTAACGATCGTCAAAACACCGGTCGAGGACGCGGCCTGAGGCGAATGACCAGGCCACCAACCCACCACGCAAACGTAGCTTTTTCCCCTTCGTCGTTGAGAAGTCGCTATGACTGTCCTCGTTCCCATCGACGACTCGGAGCCAGCGATGAAAGCCGTCGAACACGCCGCCGAGACCTACGCCGGTGACACCGTAACGCTCCTGCACGTCATCAATCCCAGAGCCGGCATGTACGGTGATGAGGCACTGTACGCATACGAGGCGATACTCGAGTCGCGCCAGCAGGCTGCCGCGGACCTGTTCGACCGTGCGAGTGAACTGGCGGCAGCCCACGACTGTTCCGTCCAGACGGAGTCGATCATCGGCTTCCCGGCACGTGAAATCGTCTCCGTCGCAACCGAGGAGGACGTCAATCACATCATCATCGGCAGTCACGGCCGAACCGGCGCGTCACGAGTTCTCCTCGGAAGTGTCGCCGAACAGGTCGTTCGGCGGGCTCCCTGTCCGGTAACCGTCGTGCGCTGAGCCGACCAGTCGGTCTTTCGAGACGGCGTGAAATCTTCCCGCCCCAGCTCAGCGACACAGGTCCTATATAAACACACGATACATTTCGCCACCAGCTACTCGCACATTCTCGTCGATACTCGAGTATGGACACTGATTCACGGGACGTTCGGGCACACGGGAACGAGACCGCCGCCGGCTCGAGTACCAAGCAGTACACGGCGCACCTCGAACGGAGTCGACGGGTGTGGGATCGCTGGAGTGACTGGTATGGCATGAGCGAGCGCGATTTCGAGCCGATACGGGAGCGGGCGATCGACCGACTCGACCTCCAGGCCGGTGATCGGGTTCTCGATATTGGTTGCGGGCCCGGCGTGAACTTCGAGCACATTCGGTCACAGATCGGCTCTGACGGGGAACTCGTCGCCGTCGACTACAGCCCCGAGATGGTCGCCAACGCACGGAACCGTATCGATCGTCACGGCTGGGAGAACGTCGTTGTGCACCAGGCAGACGCGACGACGGTCGACTTCGACGAGTCGTTCGACGCCGCCGTCGCAACTCTTTCACTGGGTGTGATGCCGGACGCCCACAGAACGGTCGAGAATATCCACCGACTGCTCGTTCCGGGCGGCCAACTCGCCGTCGTCGACGTCAGACCTACGCCGAGTGGTCCCCTCCGACTGTTGAATCCGCTCATCTGGCGGTTCTTCCGCTGGTATGCAAACTGGAATCCGGCGAACGATGTTCCTGGCTCGCTCCATCACACCTTCACGGAGTGCGAACTCACCGAGACGGCGGTCGGCGGAACCGCTTACACGATGATCTGCCGACGAGCTGGTTCTGCTGTCGAGGCCGGTAACAGCGACCCTGAAACTGCTGAGCAGTAACGACATTCCTACACCAGACGTTAGTGGAAGGACGTGTCATCGGGTGCTATCGGGCACTATCAAGCACATACTCAACCGCGTTCGCTTCTCCACGACGCAACAACTCCGAGGCCGTCGACACCGCACAGTCGAGTTCGTCGGCAACCGCCTCGATACCGTTTCGCCGCGGGATCTCGTAGAACCCGAGCTCCCGCGCCATCTGCAGCGCCGTCACCTGCCGATCGGAGACGGCCCCACCAGCCATCGTCACACGATTGCTCGCCCACAGGACATCGACCGTGACACCGTCCGAAAGCTCCTCGAGTACACCCGCGAGATCCGCCGGGTGACCAACGACGGTCAACCGAATCGTCCGATCCGACCGAATTTCGATCGGTGGGACAACGACGACGGTCTCCTGCGAGAGCGCCCCGAGCAACGACAGTCCACCGGCCTCGAGTTCCCGACGCAGATAGAGAAAGAAGCCGCCGCTTGTCTGTGCGATGTCGTACTCGAGTACGGTCTCAAGCGACTCGAGAATCGATTCGTAGGCGTCGGAATCACCCTCCACGAACGAGGTGATCGTCTCGACACCGTTGGCTGTCTGCCCACCGAGGATCACCTCGCGCTCGATGTCGGGTGAGGAGTAGAGCTGTTCGAGAAATGGTGCAGCCGCCTCCTCATCGTACCCCAGCGAGACGCGAACGGATTTCATTGCGTGGCTCCACGCTGGCCATCAGTATAAACATCCGATACTATTCGTGACAGTCACGGCTCTGTGGCGACTTCCTTCCGACCCGAAATCCGCTCCGGATCGAGATAGTAGCTCTCGAAGGTCACGTTCTCTCGCGGCTGCTCGAAGATATCTACGTCAGGGAGGTCGATCGACCACATCCCTTGCACGACCGCCGACTCGTACGGTTCGTCACTTAGCTCGGCTAACTGTCCCGTTGCGACGACGCTTCGCCACCCGTCCGTTGTCTTGTCGTGGACGACGAACGAGACGTGTCGGTCGACCAGGTCATGTTTCCTGCTTCCGGGCGTGAACGAAAGCTGGAAGTAGAGGACGGATTCTTCCTCGCTGTAGCCGTACGAGACCGGAATCGAAACCGGCGACTCGTCTCTGTCGGTTGCAAACGACAGGACACCCGTACCACCACGGCCGAGAAACTCGTCTCGCTCGTCGCCGGTCAGTTGCAGCCACCGAATCCCTTGCATAGCGTAGCCTACGCGTTCCAGTAAGAAAATACTCGCCAGCCGGTTCGTGGTGTGGACCCTGCTCACTGCTCGCTGTTCGCCGTTCGCTGTTCGCTGTTCGCTGTTAGTTGAACGCCGCCGCAACTAGCAGCGGGAAGACGAGCGTCGCCTCGGCTTCGATGAGCGTGTAGTTCGTCTCCTCCTCGTCCTTGATCTTGCCCCAGGAGACTGCTTCGTTCGGCGGTGCACCGGAGAGCGAGCCGTCGCCTTCCATCCCGGTCGAGATGTAGATCGCGTGGTCGGCACCGCCACGGAAGAGGTTCGTCATGATCGCATGGTGTTTCGGCACGCCGCCGCCGACTGCGATGAGACCCGTTTCATCTGCCAGCATCCCGTCCTCGATCAGGGAGTCGTAGTCATCGAGAATTTCGATGCCGACATCCGAGTCGTAGCCCTGTCGGTAGTAGTAGAGGAAGTTCCCAACTTCGGCGTCCGTAAGTGCGGGACAGTAGACGGGAACGTCGTTGTCTGCGGCCTGCTTGAGCACTGAATCCTCGTCATCGAGCGTCTCGCCGAGTTCGCGGGCGAACGCCGTCGGCGTCCGAATCTTCTCCTCCGCGAAGAAGTCGTCGAAGAAGTCGTAGAGATACTCTTCGAGCCAGACGTACCGATCCGAGGGGACGTAGATGTTCCCGAGGCGGTTGATTCCGCGTTCACGCAGTTCTGCCTCGTCTGCGTCCCACTCACCCATTTTGAACGGCTTCTCCGTCTTGATCACGTCCTCGGTCAGCGAGCCGGACGTGGTGATGATCACGTCGACGTACCCCTTCCGAACGAGCGCGGCGACGACCTCTCGAAGCCCGGAGGAGATGATATTCGAGGTGAACGTGAGATAGACTGTCGCGTCGTTTTCCTGCATTTTCTGGGCGATCTCGATTCCTTCGGCGAGCTGTGTCGCCTGGAATCCGGTCGTTGCGTACGTTTCCAGTAGCTCGCCGAAGTCGAACTCGCCACGGAAATCGTACCCGCGCACGTCCGCACTCGTCAACTCCTCCTCGCTTCCGGGAACCACATGATCGCGTGTATCGTCGGTCATACTCCCACAGATGGGCTTGGCCGGTTTGAATCACGCGGCTTCCGCTCGCGGTCCTCGCCCATCCCGTAGCACCCCCACGGCAAACGACTATACGCCCCGCTCGTGTGCCCACTGTATGGTTGAACAGCACTTCCCAGCACTCGAGGGTGAACGAGTCCAGTACAGCGGCGACACCTGGGAGCTGACGGGAGAGATCGACATCAAACAAAACGGCGACCTCATTCATGCCACAGCACGCACCCCCGACCGCGTTCGCGGGAGTACCAGTCTGCTCGGATTTACACTCGAGAGCCCACCGGCATCGCTCAACCCTGGCAATCCTGGTGAACTTACAGGTGAACTCGAGCAGACCGATGCTGGATATGAACTCGTCGTTCACCGTCCACATGGGACGGCGCGGTACAAACTCAACAACCTCCGATCAACGTGAGGTGGACACCTGGGCCGTGTAACTGTGCGGGTGTCGCTCCGTGACGTACCTGTGTGGGTAGATTCTGGGTCGACTCTGCGTGGTACTCAAGTATCACGTCAATGAACGCTGCTTCACCAGACGTATCGGCCCAATTACAGTCAGTACTCTCTCGATTTCTCAGTTGGCCGACCGTGTTTGAATCGTCACAGAGTCCCAATCTCGCTGCCTGTGAGCGCGTCACTTAGAGAAGATGAATCCGTGTGCTTAAGTAGTGGACCGCACAACGATTTGATCCCAACAAAGAACTGATGCACCACTCCGCGCAAGCGTGAGTGGGAAGGGTCAATGCAGGCCAGCCGTCTACTGGCGTGCAGATGAGACCGTGTGTACGTGTAGTCCAGGCGTCCACTGGACCCGTTCCCGGGTCACGATATGCTACATTCTATGTAGCGCCGATCCGATGAACGTGGCTACTGTGCCAGCTGGTGGATCGCTCGGCTTGAGAGCTGAAGAAGGACGTGCCAAG
>NZ_AOIM01000022.1 GCF_000337575.1 Natrialba hulunbeirensis JCM 10989
CCCATCCCGAACACGGAAGATAAGCCCGCCTGCGTATTGGTGAGTACTGGAGTGGGAGACCCTCTGGGAGAGCCGATTCGCCGCCCCCCACTCATACTTCATCTTAGACGGTCCGAGCACGTGGTCGTTCACGGTGGTTCGATTCCACCACTCGGAGTTAAAGCGGCCACAGCGGTGGGGTTCCTCCCGTACCCATTCCGAACACGGAAGATAAGCCCACCTGCGTATTGGTGAGTACTGGAGTGAGAGATCCTCTGGGAGAGCCGATTCGCCGCTCCATTCATACTTCATTTCACGTTCGATAGCAACTGCTCTTGCACAACCGTCTCTGGCAACCGATCCGGCCACGGGAAAATCCCTGTGTGACTTTCGATTCGAAACTGATTTTCATACCCTTTCGAGATACTGTATGTGAACGAGAACCGTCTCCAATTCTGGTCGCTCTATGCAACTCGGTTTGCTGAGGGATTCGGATTCATTACGCTTGTCACGTTGCTCCCCTCGTACATCAACACGCTCGATCCGAGCGGAACGACGGTTCTTGGAATGACGATCAGTGCTGGTCTTATTGTCGGGTTCTATACATCGGGATTCACGCTTGCACAGACTGTCGCAATCGTTCCGCTCGCCTGGGCTGGTGACCGATTTGACAAACGAACAGTACTGCTTGTTGTACTCGCTATTGGTATCGGTGTCTACGCGTTGTTTCCGCTCGTTGATTCCAGTGCCTCCCTGATCGCGGTTCGTGCACTGCAGGGGGTTGCCGTCACCGGTGCGGGACTGATGACGTTGTCTCTTGTCGGCGAAATTGCTGCTGGCAGCACACGGGCGAATCATATCGGAAAGGCAAACGCTGCGAGTTATGCGGCATCGATCATCGGCAGCATTAGCGCGGGTTCGCTGTTCGAACTGTTTGGATTTGGCCCGATTTTTGCGATAATTGTCTGTCTGATGTTCGTTGCCTGGCTTGGAACGTTTCGGTATCTCAAACCGGACGAGACTCGGATTCACGGGTTCCCCTTCAGTGATCTAGCGTTGAATCGTCGACTGCTGACACTCTCGAGTTTCCGATTTCAGTACGCATTTTCGGTGACGCTCGTTCGAACGTGGATTCCGATCTTTGCCGGGGTTGCGGCTGCAGAAGGTGGGTTAGCATATGGTGGGCTTGCAGTTGCTCTCACTGTTGTCGCAGAAAAGTTCACGAATATGTGCTGTCAGCCGTTTACGGGCCGACTGTCCGACAGCTATGGGCGTGCGATGTTCGTTTTCGCTGGTGGCGCAGCTTACGGTCTGGTTGCGCTACTCGTTCCGTTTGCACCGACGATCGGTGCTTCACTTGCGCTTCCATCTGACATTGTTCTCGTTGTTCCGTCAGCGTTGGCAGGTGTCGTGTTGCCGGCCTGGCTCCCGTTTGAGGCAATCCCTGGGCAGATTTCGGTGTTCGGTGAGGTCTCACCCGCGTTCGTACCACTTGTTGTGCTGTCCGGACTGCTTGGTATTGCAGATAGTTTCCGCGAGCCGGCAAGTATGGCTTTGTTCGCCGATGAAGGTACGGACGACGGCGGTGTCGCCTCGAGTTTCGGTATTCGGGAACTCGTCTGGCGGCCTGGGAGCGTTATTGCACCCTTGCTTGGCGGTTGGCTTATGTACGAGGTGAGTATGGCATCCGTGTTCTATGTTGGTGGCCTGTTCGCGTTGACGGGTGTTGGTACCTTCTTTGTGATACTTGTTTGGGGGCACGGACGTCGTGCCCTCGTTGAGTGGTAACTCCTGTTGGCTTGACGCTGTCTGATTTGGTTCCTTGTACAACGTTCTCTCTATCTCGAAAACTCCCTTTTATTTCTCGTTGGTGAGTTGCACCTGGTTTAATTCTAGACGAACAGTTATGTGGCCTGGCCGTGATCTACTGTGTGGCATGATAGTATGAGACGTGCTGGCGTAGACATTGGCGGAACGTTTACGGATGTGATCGTCTTCGATGAAGAAACGGGTGAGATTGAAATCGAAAAGACGCCCTCGACACCGGCGAACCCGGCCGAGGGGGTGATAAATGGGCTATCAAAGGCAGATACCAGAATTGACAACCTCGAGTTCTTCTCGCACGGATCGACGGTCGGGACGAACGCGTTGATCGAGCGCGAGTTGCCTCGAATCGGCCTGATCACGACCGAGGGGTTCCGGGATGTTCACGAAATACGGGATGCAACGAAAGAGGATCTCTGGGACGCCTATCAAGACGTCGCAGATCCGTACGTCCAGCGACGGGATCGGCTTGAGGTCCCCGAGCGGGTCGACTATGCAGGAAACGTCGTCGAACCGCTTGACGAGGATGCCGTCCGCGATGTCGTTCGGATCTTTAAAAAGCGTGGAATCGACACGATCGCGATTTCGTTGATCAACGCGTATGTCAACGGTGAACATGAGAAGCGCGTCGAGGAAATTATCGCAGACGAGTATCCCGAGGCGTTCGTCTGTAGCTCCCACGAGATCCTGCCGGAGATGTTCGAACACGAGCGGACCAGTACGACGGTTATCAATGCGGCACTGGTTCCAGTCGTTCGCGACTATCTGACTGACCTGGCGGACCAACTTGCTGACCGGGGCTACGACGGCGACGTGCTCGCGATGCACTCCGGCGGTGGGGTGATGACGACTGAGGCGATTGCCTACTACGCGGCCCGTATCGCGAACTCGGGGCCGACGGCAGGTGCGATTGCAGGTCGCCACATCGCTCAGCAGTGTGGCTTCGAGAACGCGATCGGATTCGATATGGGTGGGACGAGTGCAGATGTCTCGCTCACACACGAGGGCGAAATCGAGACGACCGACGAGTGGGCCGTCGAGTACGGGTATCCGATCATGTTTCCCTCGACTGACATCGAGACGATCGGTGCCGGTGGCGGCTCAATCGCCTGGATCGACGACGGTGGCTCGCTTCGGGTCGGTCCGAAGAGTCAGGGAGCCGATCCGGGACCGGCCTGTTATCTTCGTGGCGGAGATACACCGACGACGACGGATGCAAACGTCGTTCTTGGCTGGGTTGACCCGGATCAGTTCCTCGGTGGTGACATGGATGCGACCGCTGAACCTGCCCGTGACGTTATCCAACGTGATATCGCTGACCCGCTCAATCTCGAACTTACGGAGGCCGCATCGGCGATCGAGCAGATCACTGTCGCCAATATGTGCAACGCCGTCCGTCTCGTCTCGACGAGTAAGGGGTACGATCCCCGTGACTTCGCACTCGTCGCCTTCGGCGGTGCGGGGCCGCTGCACGCGGCCCATGTCGCGCGCGAGATGAACATTCCCAACGTGATTATTCCGCCATATCCGGGAATCAACTCGGCACTTGGCTGTCTACTGGTTGATGTCGAACACGATCTTTCACAGACGTTCATCGCTGACGCCGCAGCCGATGTCGTCGACGACATCGAGGCGGCGTTTTCGGAGATGGAAGCCGAAATTCACGACCGACTCGATGAGGAGGGCGTCGACGAGAGCGAGATTCAACTCGACCACGAGATCAAGATGCGCTACACTGGCCAGTGGCGCTCACTCGAGGTCAGTTGCTCACGGCCGATCGAGAGTATGGCAGAGATCAGGTCCCAGTTCCACAGCCAGCACGAACAGACCTACGCCTACTCTGATGAGGACCAGCCAGTCGAAATCTACGGCCTCCACGTGACCGGTCGCGGCGTCGTCGAGAAACCTGCGTTCCCCGAAATTGGTGACGGGAGCGCCGATGGGGCAAAGCGGACGACTCGTGAGGCGTACTTCGACTCGGCAGGCGAGTTCGTCGAAACCGCGGTCTACGATCGTGACGAACTCGGAGCAGGCGCGACGCTCGAGGGACCGGCGATTATCGAACAGATGGACTCGACCGTAGTCGTGCCACCGAACGCGACGGCCGAGGTCGAGCAAACGGGGAACATCATTCTCACGGTGTAACTGTTATGACAGACTCAGACTCAGACTCAGACCCAGACCCAGATCCAGACCTAAACTCTGACTCGAGTTCACACACAGACGGACAACCACAGGCCGACATCGACCTCGACCCGGTTACGTTCGAGGTTCTTCGCAGTTCCTTTACGAACCTCGTCGACCGGATGGCACAACAGATCAGACGAACGTGCTACTCGTTCGTGATCTACAACCGCGACTTCAGCAACTGTCTGAACGACGCCCAGGGGAACACGGTGATGCAGGGCTCGAAGGACATCGCCGTCCACGTCGGCACGCTCCACTACACCTGCAAGGAGACACTCGAGTACTTCGAGGGCGACATCAATCCGGGTGACGTCTACATCGTCAACGATCCGTACCTCGGCGGTACGCACATCAACGACGTTCGGATCATGCGACCGGTGTTCTACGATGACGAGCTGATCGCCGTCACGCAGTCGAACGGCCACTGGGCGGATGTTGGTGGTCCGGCACCGGGGTCGTTCAACATCGAGGCGAACGACCACTACGCGGAGGGGCTGCGCATTCCGCCGCTCAAAATCTGGGACGCTGGCGAGTTCCGCGAGGATGTCGCAAACCTCCTGACGACGAACATGCGTCTCTCGGAGGACCGAATGGGGGATTTGCGGGCCCAGACAGAAGCGACGCGTATCGCCGAGGAGCGACTGCTCGAACTCGTCGATAAGTACGGCATCGACACGGTCATGACGGCGTTCGACGAGTCCAAGTCGTACGTCGAACGGATCATGCGCGAGCAGATCCGCGAGCTGCCGGACGGCACCTGGCACACGCAGGACTATATCGACGCAGATCCCAACAAGGAGGAAGGATTCGTCACGATCGACGTGGAAATGACGATCGACGGCGATGAGGTCCACTACGATCTCTCGGGCTCTGACGAGTACGTCGGCAACTTCCTGAACTCGACGTTCGGGACCTCCTTTTCGGCGGTCGTTTCCGGGACGAAGATGTTCTTCCCGGACGTGCCGCTCAACTCGGGACTCTATCGTGTCGTCAGTGCCGACCTCCCGGAAGGCACTGTCGTCGATGCACCAGAACCAGTGCCAGTCACTGGCTCGGTCGCCGGTGCGTACGAGAAGGTGATGAACGCTATCTTCGAGCTCTGGTCGGAGGTGCTACCCGAGCGCGCCATGGCGGCGTCGTTCAACCTCGAGTACCTGCTCGCTGGCGGACAGGACCAGCGTCCCGGCCACGAGGGCCAGGAGTTCGCCTGGTACGACTGGATGGCCGGCGGGTGGGGTGGTCGCGATGGCAAGGATGGCTCAAATGCGACCGCACCGGTGTTCGGTGCCGGCCTCGCCGTCCAGTCACTCGAGGGCCAGGAGCGAGACACACCGCTCGTGACCAGCCAGCACTCGATCGTCACTGATTCTGCGGGACCAGGTGAGTACCGTGGCGGCTGTGGCGTTCGCAAGGGTGGCCGAATGCTCGCCTGCGAGAGCAGTGTCATGTCGTACTGTTCGGACCGGTCGCGTTCGATCACCTGGGGCATCAACGGCGGTCTCCCTGGAATTCCACACGGCGTCACACTCACTCAGGACGGCGAGGAACGCCAGATGGGGACGGTGTTCTCGAACGTTCCGATCGACGACGGAGACGAGTTCGTCCGCCCATCGTCGGGCGGCGGCGGGTTCGGCGACCCACTCGAGCGCGACCCCGACGCAGTCCTCGAAGACGTCAAGGACGATTACGTCTCTGTCGAACGCGCCAAACGGGACTACGGTGTCGTCATCGACGAAATCGATCCGGAGGTCTGTGCGTACGAAATCGATCACGATGCAACGGCTGACCAGCGCGACCACATCCGAGACCACCGAACGGAGTGGCTCGAGGAGGACCCTGCGGCGGTCGCCCAGCGCTATCGCGAGGGCGAACTCGACACGCTCGATCTCATCCGTCGCTACGGCGTGATACTCGAGTGGTCTTCCGGTGAGTTACTCGAGCAGACGACGGCGCAGTTCCGAGCGATGCTGCGGGAGCGAGCGGCGAGCGAGTGGTAGTCGTCGCTGTCGTCGCTGTCGCCGCTGTCGTTTCCGCTGTCAGCGTAATCTGGGAAACATGGGCCACGCCGTACAACGGAATACACGCCTGCTATCGCATGCGAACTTTCGCAACCTGAATTTCGACACGACCCGCCGGGTGCGTCTCAATCAGCGTCATCGAGGGCTGGGAGCGTAAACGAAAACGCTGCTCCCTGTCCGGGCTCGGAGTCTACCTGGATCTCGCCCGTGTGGCGTTCGATGATACGACGACAGAGTGCAAGACCGATCCCTGTTCCGGCGTGTTCGTCGCGCGTATGAAGACGTTGGAACACCTCGAACACGCGGTCGGCATCTTCGGGATCGATGCCGATTCCCTCGTCACGGACCGTCACTCTCCAGTTGTTGCCTGTCCGCTCGGCAGTGATGTGGATACGCGGTGGGTCGTCACCACTGTATTCGATCGCGTTGTCGATGAGGTTCTGGAACACCTGCCGCAGTTGGCTGGCGTCGCCCTCAACGGTCGGAAGCGAGTCGGTGGTGATCGTTGCACCGTGCTCCTCGATTGACAGTTGCAAATCGCCCAGTACGTCCGCGACGACCACATCGAGATCCACTGCATCGAACGGATCCCCCTGCGACTCGACGCGAGAGTACTGCAACAATCCCTCGATCATCGAGCGCATTCGTTCAGCACCGTCAACGGCGTACTCGAGAAACTCCTGCCCATCGGCATCGAGCTCGTCAGCGTATCGCTGGTCGATAAGCTGCAAGTAGCTAGACACCATTCGGAGCGGTTCCTGCAGGTCGTGGCTGGCCGCGTAGGCGAACTGTTCGAGGCGTTCGTTCGACTGTTGGAGATCGTCAATGTATTCCTGGCGATCGAAGTGGAGTTTCAAAAGCAGTGCGAGCGTCTCGATCAACGCCTGCTCTTCCTCGAGAAACTCGACTGAGTCGTCGAGGGCAGAATCGGGAACGGTTTCCAGGCCGATGCTGATTGCAATCGGCGTGCCGTTACTCGTTGCCGAACGGGACGTGATTTGGTCGTCGAACTGCCCGTAGCCGTCCGTGGTCGCGACGTTATCGCCGATAGACACTCGTGCGTTTGTCTGGGCGGGATACTGGAAACACTGCGGGAGAACCGTGACGAACTCCTCGATGAACTGCCCTACTGGTTGGTCGCTGGACTCGAGGAGGTTCGTTGCGAGTTGGACAGCAGCGAGTTCTTTCTCTCGTTCGTCCAGGGCTCGCTTTCGTCTCTCCGCGAGCGTTTTCAGATCTGTGATATCCGTAGCCGTCTCGACCACCTGTTTCGGTTCCCCCTGCTCGTCGGTGATCGGCCTCGCATTTATTGAGAGCCACTGGCGCTGTCCGTCCGATTGTGTGAGCAGAACCTCGTGGTCGATCACTGGCTCTCCCGTTTCGAATGCACGAGAGACAGGTCGGTCTTCCGGCGAAAGAAATTCGCCGTTCTCATCGAACATGTCCTGCTGTTCCTCGGTGTACGACTCTTCAGCCGAGGGTACCTCGAGTAGCTCCGTCATTCGTTCGTTTGTCCGAGCAACCGAGCCATCCCGGTTAACGACGGTCATTCCAACCGGTGCCGTTTCCAGAATTTGTTCGGTGAGGGTGTGTTCTTGCTGGAGCTGTTTCTTCGTATCCTGTGTGATGCGCTCTGCCGTTTTCCGGTCGGTAATGTCGTAGTAGAGTTCGACGCGCCCTCCTGCATACCAGCCGGACTCGATTGGTCTGCTTCGGTGTTCGAGCCAGCGCTCTTCTCGATCTGGGCCGGCGGTGAGTTGACACTCGAACTGTTCGACGTACGTATTGTCGTCGTAGGTTGCAAGCACTGTTTCGGTGAACGTTTCGGGGTTAGCAAGCCGGTTACCGATGCGTTCCCGAATGAGTGCCTCTTTGTCGTGGCCGATAATATCGGCCCGGTTGAGGCCGAAGTACTCTTCGATCGTCTCGTTAACCCACACGATGTCGAACTGGTCGTCGAGAACGAACACACCAACATCAGCTTCGTCGATGACGGACGAGATTGGTTCGTGGGTCCCCCAGACTGACGGCGAGTGATCGGTCGCTGACCCGTTCGTTTCGATCGGTCGAATAATGCCGGCAATCCCCGTCAACGAGCCATCATCGATGAGAAGGTTGAATCGTAACGCACAGGGAATACGATCGCCAGACGATGTCTCGACTGTGAGATTAAACGCCGTCTCTGGGTCGGTGCCAGCGTCGACTCGAGCACGAATCTCCTGTTCGAGACGCTTGCTATCGACGTCGTCAATCAGGACTGATATGTGTTCTCCGTGGAGGGTGTCTCGTGTGTAGCCCGTTGTTTCAGTGAGAAAATCGTTTACCGCGACGAACCGCTTCTCGGCATCGAGTTGAAAGATTCCTTCGGAGACATTGTTCAGCAGCGTCTGTGAGTGGGTGGGTGTCTCAGTTTCCTCTCGTGTCTCCGGGACGGGCGGATTGGAGGAATCTTCCTGCTCACTCATTAGGGCGGATTGTGCGCCGATGAACTAAACCCCTTGGCAGGCGTGGAAGGTGTGGCAGGTGTGGCAGACGCGACAGGTGTACAGGTGTGGCAGACGTACCTGTCCTGGCGGATACCCAAATCGCACTACCACTCCCGTGGCGATCGATTTAGCCGCTCACAGCCGTCGTCGGTGACGACAACCAGATCTTCGATCCGCACACCAAATTCGCCCTCGAGGTACGCTCCGGGCTCGATACTGAACACCATTCCCGGCTCGAGCACTCGCTCGTTCCCCTCGGTGATGTACGGCGGTTCGTGTACATCACGGCCGACACCGTGGCCCGTTCGGTGAACGAACTCCTCGCCGTAGCCCCGGTCTTCGAGTACCTCCCGTGCCGCGCGGTCGATCGCCTGTGCTTCGACACCGGGTTCGACTGCATCGAGTGCAGCCTGCTGGGCAGCAAGCACTGCATCGTGAACGTCTTCAAAACCTGCAGGCGGCTCACCATCGAACACGACTGTTCGCGTCTGATCGCCGGGATAGCCCTCGACGCTCGTCCCGAAGTCGAGTACTACGGGGTCTCCGCGTTCGATCTGTCGGTCGGTATGGCGGTGGTGCGGTCGTGCGCCGTTCGGTCCCGATCCAACGACGGTTTCGAACGAAACGCCCTCGCCACCGGCCGCCGTCAGCCGCTGTTCGATCTCCTCTGCCAGTTCGGCCTCAGTCATTCCGATTGCCTCCTCACCGAGGTCGCGAACGGCTTCGCTGACGCGATCCGAAATGGCTGCAGCCTCGCGAAGCTTCTCGAGTTCGACCTCGTCCTTCCGCAGCCGAAGCTCGTCGACGACCTCGCTCGCGAGCCCGAACGTCGCTTCGGGGAACGTCTCGCGCAGATCCTGTGTGAACAGCGCCCACATCGTATCGTCGACGAGGAGCCGCCCGGTCGTAATCTCGAGTTCGTCACCGATCGCTGCGAGCGACACTGTTGGATCGTCACCGTCGCTCCAGGTTCGAACCCTCGAGACGACCGACTCGGCCGCCAACTGCTCGTCGTACATCTCGGGTGCGAGAAACAGCGTCTCCTCGCGAGTCACGAACAGGAACAGGTGGCGTTCCATCGGTTCCTCCTGAAAACCGCTGAGATACCCCATATTCGAACTCGGGAACAGGATCAGGGCAGCTGCTCCTTCCCGTTCGAGTGTCTCCCGTGCGCGATCCAGTCTGTCGTGAATGAGTGTACTCGAGTCCGCCTCGGTGCTCGAAGAGTCGGTGGCTGTCATCTACGTTGCTGTTCGTGCGTTACCGTGCTGATTGTTTGGGTTCCCCATTCTATTGACCTCGACTGTCGTCAGAGCGGACTCGCTGTGCTTCCCTCTTCCCCTCTCCCACCTGTCTTGATCAGTTAGGCTAACTGGTTAGCCCATCTCCCTATACTCCCTGCTCGTTGCTGTCCATCTCGGTACGTTCGCTGCGCTCTTCGCTTGTGTTGCTCTCACCGTCCGTGTCAGTGGTACCACCGCGCCCAACACGCACGTCTCGCTCGCTGACGCGTTCGAACGGTGTCGACTGCGTCGACGGAATCCGAATCGGACGAACCGTATAGATCACGTGCGGATAGAGCGGTAGATCCGGCATCGAGTTCCAGAGCTCAGTTACGGCCGATGGCTCGTGTTGCTCGAGTGTAATCGTCAGTCGCTCGTCGAGCCCCGCTGGCAATTCCTCGGGCTCGATTGCTTCGGCGTCGTAGAGTGTTTGCATCGCAGTCCCGAGCAGTTGCTGTTGGGCTAACACCGCATCACGTTCGTCGTCGGCACTCGGAAACGCCATCAGTAGATACCGGAGCTCGAGTCCAAGCGGTGGCTTCTCCGTTCGATTGTCGGTGATACGCTTCGAACCGGTGTTGAGCGACCCAGCTTTCGAGACGCCATAGAGGCTAAGCGTGAGTCTCACCGTCGAGTCGTCGTCGACTGCCGTCGGTGGAATTGGTTGTATCTGGGATTCGTTGAGTCGGTCGTCATCATCTCCCGCCAACTGAAGCCGGAGCAGCGTCACCAGTAAGTCAGTCGTGTCTCGAAGTGCGGTTGGTGCTGCCATTTGGTATCTCTGTCTTGTGTACTGTTTGGGTGTAACTCGAGTGCATTCGGCGTCGTGTCTCGTTGTCGTCTGTTCCCGTCTCCCTGTCTCAATCCGTTTGTGAGTCCTGGTATCCGTGCTACTCCGGCAATCCTGACATCTTCGAAAATCGCTCGTAGGACAGTTCGATAGACTCGATTGCCATCCCCTGATTCGTACTCACAAGATCAGGCCCACGCCACATCGTCGGATAGGCGCGTTTGAACTCCCACCCCCAGCCGTTCTCTCCGTTGAACCCCTCCCGCATCTTCACAACGACGTTCTTTCGAGTGACACTGCCACTCATCACGTCCTGAATCCACTCCCAGAACGATGCATCCGTTGTCATTCCGCGTTGCAACACGAGATTCGCGTGTGCGAACGTTCCCGGGAGTGTGTGTACGTGGTCGTTCACCCCTCCCTCACGATAGTCGATCGTCTCGAGTTGCATCGTAATTCCCGAGACCTCTGCGAAACCCGCGACTGTCTCGCCATCGATTTCGACTTCGAAGTTGTACTGCGCGTATGGCCCGTCTCCGCCCGTGTATGGTGTTTCGTTGCCAGTCATTGTATGTTGGGTCCTGCTTGCAAAAGTGGGGAGTTCCCTGAATCTTCGTCTCTCCCGTCGTCGTTCGAGTCGCTGTCAATTCGTTTCAGAGTTCGTCGAGTGAGTTCTGCAGCACGATCCCATCACCGTCATCATCGAGGAAGCTACCGGCCCCACTAGCCTGCCCGCTGGCGTCGCCACCTCTCTCAGTCGCGCGCTGATCGCTTCTGTGGTCTGGCATCCCCGTTTCGTTGATTCGGTCGTTGATCTCGCTGATCGCGCCACACCACCGGCGTCGTTCCCAGTGGGGTAGTGTGAGGACCTCGTCGTGGCTCCAGCCGAAGTGATAGGCGATGAACGCGACCTCCTCGAAGAGGGTGTCGGGATCGGACAGCCGTATTACTCGCTCGGGTTTCCCGCTTCGACCTCCGTCTGTTCGTGTTCGTGCTCCCGTTCGGTGTCGTTCTCGGCGTTCGAACCGTCAGATACAGCGGTAGCGGCCCCGATCGAATCGACCGACTCACCGGTTCCGTGAACCCCTTTGATGGGGTCTGCGTCGGCGTTCACACCTGGCTGCTCACTCTCTGCATCGGCTGGCGGTGCGAGCTGTGCACCAGTCTCGACATCTACGTCGAACACCGACCCGCAGTCCGGACACGCCGTTTCCGTGGCGTTCCGCCCGCGGTTGTTGACTCGTTCGTACATCGCCTGGAGATACTCGAGATCCGTCACGAAGAGATTCTGGATGACGTCTTCGTCGATCGTCTCGAGTGTCCCGAGTTCAGTGACGACGCGTGAGAGCAAGACGATGGTCAGGTACGACGAGTTCGACTGTACGCGCGGGTTCTGCAACGGTTGGATTTCGTCGGCAGCGGTCGCAAGACGCATCCGGCCCTCCGTGTGGAGTGTGCCATCGTCGTCGACGTACCCTCGAGGCAGCGTGAACTCGAACTCGGTCTGTAGTGGCTGCTCTGTCATGGATGACGAACACCTCGACGTGTGCCCGGTTGCGTACTCGTCGTCGTGCGCTCGACGAACGGCGTGGTCGTCGCCGATCCGGTGTGCAGACAGCCCTCTGCATCGACAGTCCAACTGTCACGGTACCGGTTGCGACCAACCGTGTACGCGCGGGCTATCGACACTGCTGTCTCGTTTTCCCCATCCGATCCGGTCATACGTTCTTCCGTTCCATCTCCTCGAATTCGACGGTGTAGGTTTCGACGGCGATCGCTTCCGGGCCGCCGCCTGCCTGTGCGTTGAGTGCTGGCGGTTCGTACTTTCGAATCCAGGCGTTGGTGAACTCGAATCGGAGAGCAGACTCTCCCGCCTTGTCCTGGATGACGACGGCAATGTTCTTTCGTGCCTCCTCAGCGTCACCGTTTGCGACGGCTTTTCGCCAGTCGTCGAGTCGCTCGTTGTCTTCTTCGGCACCGCGGGCCAGTACGAGTGGCGTGTAGTGGACGTCACCGAAGAGCTTCTTCGAGTGCTTCGGGTCGTCGCCTTCGCGGTAGTCCTGTTCGTCCGTTTCCTGGGTCGGCAGTTTGACCTCGAGGAAACCGGGAATGTCGACGCCGTCGAGTTCGACGGCGAACTCCGTGCTTGGAAGTGGTCCGTGTTCTGGCATATGTGCTCTGTTGTCTGTTGTGAGTTGATGTCGGCTGAGGCGCTCCCGTAGTCACAGCGCCCCGCTTCGTTCGGTTGTCTGTCACGCGTCTCGTGTCCGCAGGTTGTTCCACGTATCTGTGCTCGCAGGCTGGTAACTGACGGCTCGCAGTGCTGGTGGCGTTAGGCGTCGCCGGTGTCCTGGCTGATGCGGAAGATCACGAACTCAGCCGGCTTGACCGGTGCAACGCCGATTTCGACGATGAGGCGACCGTTGTCGATATCGTCCTGTGTCATCGTTTCCTCGCCACAGCGGACGTAGAACGCCTCGTCTGCGGTCGACCCCTGGAGGCCGCCCTCGCGCCAGACAGTCGTCAGGAAGTTTTCGGCAGACTGACGGATCCGTGCCCAGAGGTCCTTGTCGTTCGGCTCGAACACCGACCACTGCGTCCCCTCGTCGATCGACTGCTCGATGAACAGGAACAGGCGTCGGACGTTGAGGTACTTCCACTCTGGATCGCTCGAGGTGGTTCGTGCGCCCCAGACGCGAACGCCGCGACCCTGGAAGCTGCGGATACAGTTGATCCCCTTCGGATTGAGCACGTCCTGTTCTCCCTTTGTGATCTCGTGTTGCAGGCCAACGATGCCGCGAACGACTTCGTTTGCGGGGGCCTTGTGCACGCCGTGCTGTGCGTCGCTTCGGGCGTAGATACCGGCGATGTGACCGCCCGGTGGGGCGAGTTTCTCGCGGTTCGTCACAGGATCGAGGACGGTGAGCCACGGGTAGTAGTACGCCGCGTACGTGGAGTCAACCGGCGTCTCCATCTCCGAAACTGGACCGGGGTTCTGTGGCGCCTGCAGGATCGCGAACCGCTCGCCCATGTTCTCACAGTGGGCCACGAGGGCGTCGGTCAGTCCGGTGACGTCGTTCTCGTCAGGAACACAGACGATAGAGATGTCGTCTAGCGCCTTGAGGCCGGCAAGACCAGTGCGGAGACCGGGCTTGTCGATCCCTTCGTAGTGACTCAGGGTGACCTCTCCCTCTGCATCGGGCTTTTCGGGTTCTTCGGTGACGACTTCGACCTCGACCTCTCGCTCACCGGAGCGAATCTCTTCGAGCTCTTCGATGAGATCGTCCTTCGAGGCGTTTCCTGCGATTTCGAACGGCTTTGCGACGCCGCGAAGGTCGTTGTAACCCAGCTCCTCGAGTTCCTCTGGAATGTAGACGATGGTTTCCTCACCGTCGGTCTCGACGAGACCACCGTCGGAACACGCCGTTGGCGTGTCGCGGCTCAGCCACGTGAGTCCCTCGACGGGGCGGCCGTCCTCGACGTATTCGACGTCGACGAGAACGGAGCTAGTCACTTGTTTTTCGTAGAACTGGCTCGACTGTGGGTCACTCGAGAGGCCATCGAAGACTTCCTCGACATCGGGTGTGGGTTCCGGACGGTTGGATTCCGGTTGGCTGACCTCTTCGAGATCACACGACCAGTAGCGGACGATCATGTCGAACTGGCCTGGTCGCTGGCCATCGCGTACGATGACCGCGACGGACGTTCCCCACTCGCCTGGACCGTTCGCTTCGATTTCGACGGTTTCCGTGCCGGTTTCGTCGATCAACGTCGTCGTTGCAACGTCGTTCGGATCTACGGCAGTCACGCGACCGATGTAACAGCGGCTACCACCGTTCTTGAAGAATCCATCGACAGCAACGTCGAGGTGAGAGTTCTTCGGGCTCGAACCGTATACACGTTCGAACTCGGCGTAGTTCGTCACCAGCCGTGGCTCCACCGGACCACGGCGCGTTTGACCGAGGAAGCCAGCCGTACTCGTGCTAACTCCTTCGACCGATTTGCTTCCGCTACTGACTTCCTCGACGTAGACACCTGGGGCCTGATACTCTGGCATTCTTAATTACCTCTTGAACTTCTACTACGTTATGGATATTCTAAATTGATATAATATAATACTTTTGCTTAATCTACACGTTCTACCAGCGGCGATTCTCGACGTTTCTACGCTTCAGGAACGACACCAACCAGAATTTCGAGCGACTCGGCCGCTTCACACACCTGGTCGTGTGCGTCGATCAACTCGAGTAACGGTCCGTTCTCGTCAATCTGCGATTGGAGTCGAGAGACGGCTTTCAGGTATCGTTCGAGACTCTCCTCGGTGACCACCGATTCGAGGGGCTCTCCGAGTCGGACCAGATAGTCGAGCAGCGCGGAGAGTTGTGCGCGATAGACGTCTTCGCGCGTGGTCGCGGCGTGATTGTCCCGGGAGAGCTCTGCGATTTCACGGGTGATCCGTGCGCCTTCGCCCGTGTGTGGCTCGAGTCGATCGCTCAGCGTTTCGAAAAACCGGACACGGTCTTTGACGGTCTTCCGGAGCAGGTACGTCTGCATCGTGTCTCGCTCCTGTTCGAGCTCGCCGACCGTCTCTTCCATCGCTCTGAGCCGTTTGACGATTCCGGTCAGGTCGTCGGGTCGGTCTTCGGTCTGGTCGGAGACTGGTGTCTGATGTGGGTTGTCCGTATCAGCGAGGTGTGCTGCAAGCGCTGCGAACAACAGCTCGTGATCAGTTGCGTACTGTTTGCCGGTGTCGGTTGCCGCGGTTGCTATCGGCTCCCACCGTCCATCCGGCTGGCGCTCGAATCCGCCGAGATAGACGGCCGGGTCGTCCGTTTCCGGCGTCCCGGTTCGGTGGTCGGCGTGATATTGCGCTGTCAGTGCTCTGGTAACCGCCTGTGCGTCGGCCGTTTCCGGATCGAACCCGTTGAGGTCGAGCGTCGGCGGCTCTGTGGGGGTCTCCGGGGGCTCCTCGCGGTGTGTCAGTTCGAACACTTCGACATCGCGGTTCGGCACCGCTTCGTCGTCGATTGCACCGTCCGTGTCCGGAACGGGAACGGTTTCGACGGCGACCTCGCTGAACTGGATAAACAGGTGTACCTCGTCGGTCGTCGGTTCGGGAAGCGACTTCGTCGTTACCTGTTCGACGACGATCGGTCGCCCGCGTCCGTCGAGTGCAAAGCCAGCGTCAACCGTGACATCGAGGCCGGTCTCTGTTTCGGCAACGGACTGAATTTCGAGTCCATGGACGATTCCCGATCCATCGAGAAAGCGGGTTATCGTCTCCAGTCGCTCAGCGTGGTACGCTTGCTCTGCTTCCATATCGCGGGGGGTCATCAACTTCCCCCTGAAGAATCGATTCTTCTTGAACTGAGAGAGTCCTCCCATCTCGTTGGTCGTGTAGTCCCCGTCCCGAGTCATGGCAAAGCGAGCACATCTATCGTTCTCACTCACGCTATTATAAAATGATCGATTGGTTCGATATTGAACGAATACTGTGTGTGGTAAACAGTAGTGTCCGTAATCGGGCACCGAACAAAAGTGTACGCATCAATTTGGGTAATTAGAACCACACCGCTATATTTTATATATACTGTATGGGAATTGCAGTCACTAGACGGCTGCACCGAAGCTCAAACACACCGCAGGCACGACTCGCTCCATCCCCCTACTCGAATGCAGGCAACCATTCAGTCCCAGACCGACCGACGCGTCGACCTCACTGTCACAGATAACGACGGCATCGAACAGTCGCTTACCGTCACACGCGAGGGTGAACTCGAGTACCACTCCTCGGACGACGTCCCGCCGGCTACTGGTGACGACCGAGCGGTGGCGGCACGTACACAGCATGCACAACGCTCCAGATTTGCCAAGTACGTCGCCTTTCGTGCCTGCGGTTTCGATGCGCTCGATCCCTACAGCACGACCGATCGAATCACCTATCCGGAACATCTGGCTGCTGCGACGCTCGTGCTTGGCACAATGACGCCTGAAACGGTTGCAACGACGTTCGAAACGGCGTATCGCCAGCGAGTGGCTGGTGCTGATCGGAGCGTACTCAGCCCGGATCCCGACTCCGGAGTCGATACTGACTCTCCACCCGATGATGACACTGCGGCGTCAGCTGCCGATGTACTGCCCGTCGATCCGCCGACTGGATTCGCACCGTCTACCTGTCGACTGATCGAGCAGGACATTGCCGTCGAAATTGCGGACGCGGCACTTCGACCGCTTCTCGATACCCTCATCGAACTCGAGGGACTCGGCGCGCTCCGGAACTCGATGGATGCCGTCCCGGAACGCCGACACAGTGACTGTTTCGTTCGCCTCGCCAACGCGCTCTCGCAGATACCTGTCGACGATTCGCCACCCCTCCCGACGGTGGACGCAACCACCGACCGCGACGGCACAACGCTCGTCTTTCCCTGTTGTCCCCTTCGCGTTGAATGGGTGCGTGATGGATGTACTCGAGTAGAATACGAGCACTCGAGCGAATCTGTTCCTGACGACGAGAGCAGCGTCCGACTGCAGTTGCCGGTGAATACACCACTCGAGTCTGTTGCTGCGTTTCAGCGCGCTCTTGTCGACCATCTTCGGTGCCAACTCCGCGATTGCTATCTTGGAATGGGTGTTGCACCGCCGCGTGATCTTCGGGTCCGTGGGCCGGGTATCGACTCGTTCACTGCTGTGTACGAACAGGGTGGGTTCTATCAGCGCTACCACGATCCGGATGCGGTTATCGACTGGACGCGGTTTCCGCCGTTGCCTTCCCTTTGATACGCGTTTGGGTTGCGCTGTTCACTGCCACTGCCACTGCCTTCCAGCCTCGTTCTCATGTGTTGCTTTACTCCGTCTTCCGGTTCCTTCCAATCCTCATCCTCCGTTGCCCCATTCACCTTCGCCTCACTCTCCCTCTTCTAACACTCTCACTCATTCGCTCCACCCAACCTCCGTTTCTCTCGGCTCACTCGGCTTCCTCCCACATCACTTTCCGGCCAGTTCACCCCATGATTGCATCGAATCTGCCAGTACCAACTGTCGGCCCGGCTCCCAGAGTCCCGCGCTCATCAGTAGCATCCGCCGCGGAAACTAAATCTATATTGCACATGAGAAAGGTAGCTTTCACTAGTGATGAACGTCCCACCTACTCGCGACACCCGCCGCGGCCGCTGCGTCTGGCTCGGTGGGGTCGATCCCGTCCGGAGCCGTCAGTTGTGGACACGCTCGTGTGTTCAGTCCATCGCCGATCTCCTCGTCGTTGGCCGCTGGGACGGCCGCGTAACTGCGTTCGACCGTGACACACTCGACCCCCGCTGGACGGTTGCTCACCCCGGACACGCGGTCACGATGACGCCGCTCACAGACCGACTCATCGTCGGGAGTCGTGGCGAGCGGGGGACGATTGCGGCGTACGATATCGACACAGGCACACAGTGCTGGCAGTACGAAACGGCGACAGACATCGGTGTTCCCACCAAGGACGGACTCTTCGCGCTTCCACACGTGACCGCACTCGAGTCCGAGCCAGCCGCCAGCCTCACTGACGACCGCGGCCGGGTGTACGCAGCCGCCCAGCGGTATGAACGCGATGGCGAGCATCGGTGCTGGCAAAGCGTCGTGCTCGCGTTCGATGCGGACGGAACCGTCGACTGGCGATATAAGACGGATGCGTCGTCGAGCGCGCTCTCACTTGGCGAGCGTTTGCCCGGATCGAACCGTCACAGACACGCTGGCGGTACTACTCACTCGAGTACCCAGCTCGCCGTCGGCTACAACCGCTGTCTCGGTGACCACAACGTCGGTCTCGTCGTCCTCGATGCAGATTCTGGCACAGTGAACTGGAACTGGGATCCCGGCACTACAAGCGGCCGGCGCGTCGGCGATGTGGCTGTCCATGGGGACCACGTTGCGGTCGCGAGTCACGGCGACAGGTGTGGCTACCTGCTTGGCCCTGGCGGTGAGGAACGCTGGCGGGTCCCCCTCGCTACCGAAACAGAGTGTGAGGGGGAGACGCTGTATGCATATCCGAACCACGTCGCTGTCGGCAACGATTACGTCGCGTTCGTCACCGGGAACACCTACGCCACCGAGAGCCGCGACACCGCTTTGCGCCACCCGAACGAGCACCAGCTCGCCGTGTTCGATAGAGACGGCACCACCCGCTGGAGTGCAGAAATTCGCGGCTATGCACACGAACTCGTCACGACGGCGGCGTCAGTCGTTGTCCCGTGTGCACAAAACGTCCGGGTCCGCGATCCGATGACGCATGGCGTCCGTCAGTTCGACCTCGAAACGGGAGCCGGAACCGTCCTGGAGACCGAGGGTATCGCAACCGCAGTGGCACTCGAGTCGGGCACGAACACGAACCCAGCTGCGGAGTCGGATGTGCACACGATCGGTGCAGTCGAAGAGCCAGTCGAGTACCACGACGGCGAGCACAGCTACGGCGAATACGCGCTTCGGACCTGGGTACTCGAGTAGCGGTGTCTCTGTGTCTCTGTGTCTCTGTGTCTCTGTTTCTTTGCGATCGGATCGTAGTCGGGGTCGGGGTCGGAGTCCGAGTCGGATCAGAAGATACCACCGATGAACGCCAGCCCCATACTGATGAGGACGACTGCGGTCACGAGCGGGAGGTACGGCGTGTAGCGTTCGACGGTCTCCCGGTGGCGTTCGTAGCCGGCGATCAACAGTAGCGTTGGAACGAGGATGGCGATGATTACGGCAAGCGAGTAGAGCAGCATGAGTTCGAGACAGTACGCCGTTCCGACGCAGATTGCCAGAATCTGGATCGGTTCCTCGTGTGCGAAGCCGAGCAGCAGTGCGGTCGTCCCGAGTGCGAAGAGGCCGCGGTCGGCGTCTGATTCGTCGAGGTGGCGGTGGCCGTCGCCATCGCCGCCGAACAGTTTGGTTCGGAGTCGACTCAGTAAACCGCTATTGCTGGCCTCGTCGTCGTTGATTTCACCGGTGTTGTGGTCGTGGCCGTGTTCGTGATCGTGGTTGTGATTGTGGCCGTGGTCGTGGTGATGGTGTTCGTGATCGTGGTGATGATGTTCACCGTGCTCGTGTCCGTGTCCGTGGTCGTGACCAGGGTCATGATCGTGGCTGTGTCCATGTCCACCGTGACGATACTCGTAGATCCCCAGTAGAATGAGCATCGTCCCCGCAACGTACCGGAGCCACGGTCCCTCGGCGAAGTTCGAAAACTGGCTGAACCAGAAGTACGCGAGCACCAGCACGACGCTACTAAAGAGGTGCCCAAGACCGAGTATCAGTCCGCCGAGTGTCCCGTAAAGCCACGTCTGAGAGTGGTTGAGTCCGTAGGTCGCTGCAATCGGCCAGCCATGGTCGGGAAGCACACCGTGGACGAACCCGATCACGAGCACCCCCAGAACGAGATCGAGATCCATACCGTATAGCGTCCGATGGCCCACAAAAGGTCTGTTATCACCATTTCGGGGGAATCGTAATACTGCTTGGTGCTGAGACCGAACGACCGGTACGATGCGAACGAGTTTCAATATCCCGGACGACCTCCTCGAAGAGTTCGACGAGACCTGGCAAGCGGAAGGGTTCGACTCGCGCTCGCGTGCGGTTCGCGAGGCGATGCAGGAGTACATTGCGGCACACACCACCTTCGAGTCCGTCGCTGGTGATGTCAGCGCGACCCTGGCGTTCGACTACCAGCACGAACACGTTATCCGCGACTTGCACGATATTCAGCACGACTTTCAGGACGTGATCGTTACGACGAGCCATATGCACGAAGACGGCTGGTGTCTCGAGACGGTTTTCTGTCGCGGCGACGCGGCACGCGTGCGAGACCTGGTGTACGAACTACGGGATTTCGACGCTGTTGGTCGAGTGAAGGTGTTGTTGTTGCGGTCCTAGGTTCACGTCTCTCCTCTCCTCTCCTCTCCTCTCCTCTCCTCTCCTCTCCTCTCCTCTCCTCTCCTCTCCTC
>NZ_AOIM01000023.1 GCF_000337575.1 Natrialba hulunbeirensis JCM 10989
GTTGTTGTTGCGGTCCTAGGTTCACGTCTCTCCTCTCCTCTCCTCTCCTCTCCTCTCCGTGTCCCACCGCAGCGCTCGCCACCCACCTCCCGCTAACACACTAACTCACTACCTACCCACCACACCGACCGCCTCGATCTGCCCACCACAAACTGCCCTACTCGAGTAGCCCGACCCCGCACATTACAGCACTCCTGCTCGCACACCACAGCACTGTTACCCACACATCCAGCAGCTCCGCCCGCTCGCTCACAGCACCGCTGCCCACAGCGGGGTACACGCTCCGACACGTGTCTCCGCAGCGTCGCACCGCTTTGCCGTTCGTGTCGGCAAGTCGCGACGTTTTTGGCCGCCTGCGATGACGAATGGATATGGCTGATACCCCCGCGTGCGCCTCGCTTACGATCCGCCGCGTCGACCAGTCCGATGCGCCGGCGCTTGCATCCCTCTACCGTCGTGCATACCAGACCGCTGCCGACAACGGCTTTCCGTCGAGCATGGTCGATATCGAAGCCGAAACTGTCTCCTCGTGGCTCGAGCGTGACGCGACGACCATCCTCGCCGAAACCGCGGACGACGAACCGGCTGGGACCGCCCGCCTGCTCGAAGAACGCGACGTTCCCTACGCCGAACGCCTCGCAGTCCACCCCGACTGGCAGGGCCAGGGCGTCGGCAGCCACCTGATGGACCGACTCGAGTCCATCGCCAGCGAGCAGGGCTACGACCGCATCCAGCTCTCGACCTACACCGGTCATCCGTTCCTCCTCGAATGGTACCGTGATCGGGGCTACGAGCGGACGGGTACTCGAGAGATTACGGATCGACCGTACGATATGTGTTCGATGGAGAAGTCACTCTACGCACCTCGCAGGGAAGGTGTGAGCAGCAGTCGGTAAATCACGTTCAGTATCCAATCGATATACTAGCCAAAAGACTACGAACGCTCATTGGGGGAGATGTGAGTCAATTATATGTGCGGCGGTGCGAATACTCTGGTATGACCGTAGGACCAGCGATTGACGACCTTCACTTCAGTCAGGAACCCGACGTGGACGAGGTACCGGGGCCGAAATCGAACGAACTCCGCGAGCGCCAGCGAAACGTCGACAGCAACGCCGTTGCGTATCCCCGACGCGTTCCGATCGCTCTCGACGAAGCGCGGGGCGCGACGATTCGGGACGTCGACGGCAACACGTTTCTCGACTTCTTCGCAGGAATTGGCGTCCTGAACGTCGGCCACTCGAACCCGTACGTGCTCGACGCCGTCAAGTCACAGCTGGACGATGTTGCGCATACGATCGACTTCCCGACAGAGGCGCGAATCGACCTGATCGACAAGCTACGCGAGATCGCACCGGGTGGCCTCCAGGGTTCGAGTAACGTCGTCTTTGGCGGCCCGAGCGGGAGCGACGCGATTGAGGGCTCGATCAAGCTCGCAAAGCACAACACCGGTCGCCACGGTATGCTGGCGTTCGAAGGTGCGTACCACGGCACGACGGCCGGTGCGCTCAGCCTCACCGCCGGCAAGAAGTACAAAAAGAACTACAGCCCGCTGCTCGCGGATGCCGTCCACGTCCCGTATCCGGACCCGGAGGGAACTGAGGGCGGAATTTCCGTTGATCGCGCGCTCGACGCCGTCAAGCGGAAGTTCGAGGACCCCTACGGCGGCCACGAGTCGCCGGCGGGGATCTGGGTCGAGCCGATTCAGGGCGAGGGCGGCATCAACGTCCCGCCGCAGGGCTTCCTGCAGGGGCTGCGCGATATCGCAGACGACAACGACGCGCTGCTCGTCGTCGACGAGATTCAGACTGGTTTCGGCCGCACCGGTGAGTGGTTCGCCTCGGATCACTACGACGTAACGCCGGACGCGATCACGATGGCGAAGGCGCTCGGTGGCTCCGGACTCCCGATCGGCGGCATGCTCTACCACGAGAAGTTCGACACCTGGGGCCCCGGTGGCCACGTCGGGACCTTCCGCGGCAACGCACCCGCCATGGTCGGCGGCATCCGCGCGATCGACTACATCGAGTCGCACGACCTGCTCTCCCACGCGACCGAACTCGGCGAGTACATCCGCGGCCGCTTCGCCGAAGTCGCGGAAACGACGCCCGAAATCGCGGACGTTCGTGGCAAGGGACTGTTCGTCGGCGTCGAGTTCGTCGACGAGGACGGCGCACCGGCCGACGACCTCGTCGAGGAGATCCAGACGCGCTGTTACGAGAACGGCGTCCTCGTCTGGAGCGCCGGCCGCCACGGCAACGTCCTCCGTCTCATCCCGCCGCTCGTGCTCACCGAGCAGCAGGCCGAGATCGGGACTGACATCATCTGTGCGGCGATCGACTCGAGTACGAGTTCGAACTGATCCCGATTCGGTTCGGGTTCTCGAGTACTGATTTACTTTCTTGTCAGCCGGCAGGTCGGTGGCTGACCGGAGACTGGTGGGTAGCTGATCGCATGTTGGTCAGTAGCTGTCCAAGGCTGATCGGATTGGCTGGCTAGTCCTCGGCCGACTGCTCTTCGAAACTCCCTCGTTCTCGCATCATCGAGGTCCCCCGTTCGACCCAGCGGCGGCGATAGAAGACGACGCTGAGGTAGCTAACCCGGAACACGAAGTCGAGGACGACGGCGACGTACGCCGCAGCGACGCCGTATCCGAGGACGACGCCGAACACGTAGGTGAAGCCGAGCAGGAACACGAACGTCCCGATAACGCGGGAGACGAACGGAACGACCGTTTCACTCCCGCCCCGCAGAGAGCCTGCGAGCGTGAGATACGCCGCGATAAACAGCGCGGCGATCGCGTACGCCTGCGCGAAGCCGACCGCGTAGCCGATCGTCTCCGGTTCGCGCGTGAACACGAGGACGAACTGCTCGGCGAAGAAGAATAGCAGGCCGCAGAGTCCGCCGATGGTGAGCACGCTCAGCGACGTTGCGGCGATCCCGTTGTAGTAGGCGGTAGACGCCTCGTTGCGCCCGAGTGACTGGCCTACCATGATGTTCGCCGCGACGCCGTAACCCCGCGCTAGCGGTGAGGCGACCTGCTGGTACATCCGCCGCCCGATGTGGTAGGCGGCGTTGACCTCGGTGCCGAACGCGAGCAGAATGGCGTTGAACGGGAACTCGGCGATCATTTCCGTGATGCCCTCGGCGATTCGGGGCCAGCTGATGAGCACCAACTGCTTCGTGATGACGAGTTCGCGCGGGGCGACGAACTGGATTTCGCTGCGTGGCGACCAGAGTATCGCGAGGAAGGTCAGCGCGCCGAGCGTGTCGGCGATCGCGGTCGCGACGGCGATTCCGATGACGGTCAGCTCCGGCAGCGGGCCGAGGCCGAAGGCGAGGGTAACCGTAAGGGCGATATTCAGTGCGTTAACGGCACCGTTGACGTACATCGGCGTCTTGGTGTCGCCGGTCCCCTGGATCGACCGGGCGGCGATAAAGTTGGTGTGGATCGCCGGGGCCGAGATCATGATGATCATGAGGTAGGTGCTACCGTAGTTGATCACGGCCTCCATCGCGCTTTCTTCGGTGAGCGCCCCGAGTACGCCGATCGCGTACTCGTTGAGCAAGAGGCCGAACAGGATGAACGGGATGCCGCCGAGGAGCCCGATCAGCACCGCCTGCGAGACCGCCTGGTTTCGATTCGCCGTCGCGTCGGCGCTCGTGTCCTGACTCGAGAGGGCGATCGCTCCGTCGCCGATTCCGATCCCGAATCGGAGCGGGAATCGCGCGTAGATATCCGCGAGGCCGACGGCTGCGACCGCGGCGGGAGAGAAAAAGCCCGCGACGATCAGGTCCGTCGTCCGCATCAGCGTCCGCAACACCTGTTCGGCCATCACTGGCCACGAGAGGCTAAACACGCGCCGCCAGACGCGCCAGAACCGGCGTTCAGCCAGCGACAGCAGAACGATAAACACAGACCGATTTCCCACCTTCGGGAATTAAACGTTGAGTTGTCGGAAACGTGACCCGGATCGTCTGTATCTCGGGTGTCGGTCCGCTGCGTGTCTCGGTCGGTGAGCCCAGGGCCTGGGTCTGACCGGGTCGAGACGAGTGCCCTCCCGAGCCTATTCGTTGCCGTCGTCGTACGGCCACCGCCCGCCGATCTTCAGCTCCTGTACGTACCCATCGTCGATCATCGTTTTCGTCTCTTCTTGAGTTCGCTGTGGGAACTCGCGGTCAGCCTCCGCAGCCGTGAGCGCCGCTGAGGCGATAAGTACCGACAGCTCTCGCAGGTCGCGAACGTCTAGCTTGTCCAGCGTGTCGGCGTGCGTGTGTCCCCAGCCGCGGCCACTCGAGTCGGATGTCGACGACGTCATCGACGCTGGCACGCCCTCCTGGACGAACGCCCACTGGTCCCCGTGCGGGCTGATGGTGTCGCTCGTCGACAGCGGCACGTCGAACTCGTCCGCGATTTCCTCGAACAGCGTTTCAAGCGCACTGAACTCGTTGGCGTTGACCCGGAGATTCCGGGAGTTCCCGGCACCGTCGATGTTGATAACGCACTTGACGTTCGCGAGATCTTGCGTCGTCGCGGAGTGATAGGCACCCTGCAGTCCGATCTCCTCCGAGCCGAACGGGACGAACCGAACGCGGGTCTCGAGTTCGTCTTCGATCTGTGTGAGCAGCCGTGCGATCTCACAGACCAGCGCAGTGCCCGCGCCGTTGTCGTTGGCTCCCTCCGAGATGTCGTGGGCGTCGACGTGGGAGGTCACCATCACGACCTCCTCGGTGTCCGGCCCGGCTTCGCCGACGACGTTTACCGAGTCGGTTGGCTCGTTGCGGGCTTCGACATCGAGTTCGACGGTCAGCGGTTCCGACGCCGAATGGCGCAACAGTCGCTGGCCAACTTCTTTCGAGACGCCTACGGCCGGGATGGGTCCGGGACGGTTGTCGTAGCCGATTTCGCCGGTCGCCGGCAAGCAGCCCTCGACGTGATTGCGGAAGACGAAACCGACCGCGCCGCCCTCGACTGCACTGACGTACTTTTCCATTCGGTGAAGCCTGCGGCCGTAATCGCTGGGCGTCTCGCTCGAGGCCATCGCCACCTTCCCCTCGAGTTCGGCATCTTCGAAGTCTTCCGGATGTCCGTAGCCGACGTCGACGAGTTCTGCCGCCACCATATCGCTCGGCGTCCCCGGCAGGGAGAGTACCTGATAGTCGGCCGCGAACGTTTCCTCGTGTGTGCCGCTCGTCGACAGCGTGGCAGGGCCGCGCCACCAGCCGTCGATCTCGAACTCGTCCAGGTGGACATTTCGCAGCCCGATTGTTTCGAAGGCGTCCCGAACGCGCTCGGCGCCCTGGCGTTCGCCTTCCTGTCCGGCCATTCGATTTCCAACGTCGACCAGATCTTCCAGGATCTCCCAGTGGAAGGTACTGGTGTGTGCGTCGCCGATCACTTCGGTGGGGAGTGTCGTCATGAGTAGGTGCCTGTAGGGCTGTCAAAAGAAGCTGTGGAATGCGGAAGTCTCACACGGAGTTCGCCCGGCTTCGTTGTGTTCGAATCGGACCGGATCACAGTCCGCCTGTCGGTCCACGTCGATGGTTCCGGGATCCATACGTTCAAACGAACGGCGTTGCTGAACCAGAGTATGACACGAACTGTTGGACGCTATCTGAACGCTCGCGGAACGAGAGGAGCGACAGTTGCTCCTGATGGTAGTCTGGCCTTTCGCGCTGACACCACCGGGACGATGCAGGTCTGGACGCTCGAGGAACCGGGCGGCTGGCCGACCCAGCAGACGTTCTACGACGAGCGGGTTTCGTTCGTCGACTGGTCGCCGAGCGGCGACGTGATCGCGTTCGGCAAGGACGCCGGTGCCGACGAGCACGACCAACTGTACCAACTCGATCCCAACGACCGCACGATCGACCAACTGACGGACCGGCCGGATGCGATCCACGAATGGGGCGGCTGGAGTCCCGACGGTGACCGGATCGCGTTCACTGCCAACCGCCGCTCCACCGCCGACTTCGACGTGTACGTGATGGATATCGACACCGGTGAGGACGGGACTGCCCACGGAGACGCGGCCGACGCCACCGAACCGACGCTCGTCTGTGAGGGCGACGGTCGCATCAGCGTCGTCGGCTGGAGTCCGTCCGGCGACCGACTCCTCATCAGAAACGCCCACGCCAGTTCGGACATCGACCTCTCCGTCGTCGACATCGATAGCGGCGACCGTCGACACGTCACCCCGCACGAGGACGCTGCTCGATACGGCCACCCCACCTTCGGCCCGGACGGCGAGGCGATCTACTGTACCAGCGATCGCTTCGGCAACACCCTGGAACTGATCCGCATCGATCTGGGGACACTCGAGTGCGACCCAGTCGCTGTCGGGGATCAGGAACGAAACGGGAACGGGAACGGGAGCTGGAGTATCGACGAGTTCGAACTCGATGCGGCCACTGGCCGGATCGCGTACGCGCGCAATGTCGACGGCTACTCGGAGCTATTCGTTGGCCGGCTTCGAACACCAGTCGAGGCAGACACCGTCCCGGTCGAGGTGCCGGACGGCGTCGTCTCTGGGCTGACGATCGGCCCTGCAGGAACCCGAGCGGCGATGACGGTTTCGTCGACCAACCTGAACTACTCGATCTATGCCGTCGAGTTGGAGACGCTCGCTGACGGTGGGACACCAGCGGTGGAGCGCTGGACGGTTCCCTCCGCCGGTGGCGTCCCGCTCGAGCAGTACCACGAGCCAGAACTGATTCGATACGAGACGTTCGACGACAGGGACATTCCGGCGTTCTTCACCCTTCCTGACGACATGGAAGCGGGAGCGAGAGCCGGGAAGGGAGAGGGAGATGGGAATGGAACGGGGAAGACGCCAGTAATCGTCGACATCCACGGCGGCCCACACTCCCAGCGACGCCCGTCGTGGCGAAACCGCCCCATCCGCCAGTACTTCCTCGACGCGGGATACGCCATTTTCGAGCCGAACGTCCGCGGTTCCTCGGGCTACGGGAGCGAGTACGCCGCGCTCGACGACGTCGAGAAACGGATGGATTCCGTTCGGGATATTGCACACGGAGTCGAGTGGCTCCGCGACCACCCGGCGATCGACGCCGACTCGGTCGTCTGCTACGGCCGGTCCTACGGCGGCTTCATGGTGCTCGCGTGTATCACCGAATATCCCGATATCTGGGCGGCCGCCGTCGACTTCGTCGGCATCTCGAACTGGGTGACGTTCCTCGAGAACACCGGCGACTACCGCCGACCCCATCGCGAGGCAGAGTATGGGTCACTCGAGTCCGACCGCGAGTTCCTCGAATCGATCAGCCCAATTCACCAGGTCGATCAAATTTCGTGCCCGCTGTTCGTCCAGCACGGCGCGAACGACCCGCGTGTTCCGGTCGATGAGGCCCGACAGATCGCCGACGCCGTCGAAGAACAGGGTATCCCTGTCGAAACCTGCATCTTCGAGGACGAAGGCCATCACACGACCAAACTCGAGAACCGCATCGAGCAGTTCGAACGGATCGGTTCGTTCCTCGCGGAACACGTCTAATTTCGGATCGACGCGTCGTCTTCACCAACCGCGGAACCGTTCTCGACCCATATTCTTCGGCCCCCGTCGAGCACTACGACAATTTGTGGAGCGAAAGCGAGCACCACGCCGGCTGCTGACACTCGATGTTCGCCCGCCATCCAAAAGTACCTATGCAGAATACTGTTACAGATTTAGGTACTTCTGGACTTCTCTACTCGAGAGCAGCCTCTACGGCGAGAGCAACGAGTGCAGAACTGCACCAACGCCAATACTCCTCCCACACGTCGGCCAAGCGCTAGCCCTACCCATAGCTATTCGACTGTGGACCGACAACCCCACGACGAGCAATGACAAGCATCGACGCAGATCGGTTTCGAGAGACGTTCGAAACGTACTCCGACATCGGTCGCACCGACAACGACGGTCTCCACAGGCTCACGCTCTCGGACGCCGACGTTCGCGTTCGTGACCAGTTCGTCAACGATCTCGAGTCGCTCGGACTCGACGTTCGTATCGACGAGATTGGGAATATATTCGGCCGGCGAGCGGGAACCGATCCCGACGCCGCGCCGGTACTGATCGGCTCCCACCTCGATTCCCAGCCCTACGGCGGGCGATTCGACGGCCAACTCGGCGTTTTGAGCGCACTCGAGACGCTGCGCGCGTTCGACGAACACGACGTCGAGCACCGCCGTCCCATCGAACTCGTCAACTGGACCAACGAGGAAGGATCGCGATTCAAGCCGGCGTTGATGGGCAGCGGGACCTTCGTCGGCGAGTTCAGCGTCGAGGAGACACTTGCCCGGACCGACGCCGATGGGACGACTGTCGAGGAGGCACTCGAGTCGGCCGGCTATCGCGGCGACGCCGAGTGCGGGCCGCGCGAACCGATCCACAGCTATCTCGAACTCCACGTCGAGCAGGGACCGGTACTCGAGGAGCACGGCCAGTCGGTCGCGGTCGTCGACGGAATCTACGGTATGTCGTGGCTCGAGGCCACGATCGAGGGAACGGCCGACCACGCCGGGCCGTCGCCGATGCACTCGAGACGCGACGCGTTGGTTGCGGCGACCGACGTGGTACAGGGAATCCGTCGACTCTCAAATCGCTACGACGACGTGGTGACGACCGTGGGTGAGCTAACGGTCGAACCGGGTTCGATCAACGTCATTCCGTCCGAGGTGACGTTTACCGCGGACGTCCGCAGCTACGACGACACTATCGTTGCTGAACTCGTCGAGCGCGTCGAGTCCGAACTCGAGGCGGCCTGTGCGCGCGAGGGTACCGAGTACGAACTCGAAGAAATCTGGCGGATCAAGCACACGGAGTTCGCCGAGTCAGTCCGGACTGCTGCCCGCGAGGCGGCCGAGGAGGCGGGTGTTTCCCACCGGTCCATGGTCGGTGGCGCCGGCCACGATGCGAACTATCTGACCGAGGTGACGGATGCGGGGATGCTCTTCGTTCCAAGCGTCGACGGCCGGACTCACAACGAGGACGAGTTCACGGAGTGGGAGGATGTGGTCGCGGGAGCGAATACGTTCGCGGAGACGACGCGTCGGCTGTCGCAGTAGCTTCGGATCCACCTCGTTTCACAGCGCGAGCGAGTCCACGCAGTACATATACTATAACTGACCTATGTGTCTTTATTTCTGCGTGCTGTTATATTTGTACACGTCGTCCTCCTCGAGTACGGTGCACCTGAACGGAGTCGGTATCGCGGTCGGAACTTGGTCCTGAAGTGCAGTGGAGGGTGGGGACACGAGTGAAGTCGACAGTCCGCTGCCGTCAGCTTGGTCGGTCTGTTACTGTTTGCGTTCGCCGGCAAACCCGAACCCGAAAGCAATCACTATCCGTGGTGCGTTCGTGTCGTGCGGACAGAGAGCAATGGATCGACGCGCCGTCTGGCTTCTCTGTCTCGGTCTCGTCGGCATGCTGGCCGTCTCAGTGGCCGCTCCGGCGCTGCCGACGGCCGTTTCGATCGTCGACGACGATGCCGTCGATTCGCCAGAGCCGAGTGACGAAGCCGAATCGATCCTCGACGACCAGTTCGGCGAACCGGAGGAAGCCGACGATGTCGAGAACCCGCTGCCGGTCGAATGGCTCCTCCTCGGTGCCGGCCTCGTCTCGCTGCTAGTCCTGGGTCGTGCGTTCGTCACCAATCCGGAACAGGGGCGAACGATTCTTGCAAGCACAGTCCTCATCGTCGTCGTGATCGGCGTGCTGTTCGTCTTCGATCGATCCGGGCAGATCGGTGAGACGGCCACCACCGGTCTCGTTCCCGAGTCGTTCCCGCTCGCCGTCGGGGCACTCGTCGCGTGTTTGACTGTCCTCGCAGCAGCATTCGTCTTCTCGCGTGACGACGACCCGGTCCTCGACAGTCCGGATCGGATGGACACCCCCGTCCCGTTGCAGTCACCGACCCAGCGGACCGCGAGCGTGTCCGACTCAGTCTCCATCTCGCACGCCGCTGCGGACAACGACGTGTATCGAACCTGGCTGCTGGTCGCTGAGACGGTCGGAACGGACAGCGATGCCGCCGCGACGCCGGGCGAAATCCGTGATCGGGCGATCGAACGCGGCCTCAACCGCTCGGCGGTCGACGAACTGACTCGCCTGTTCGAAGCCAGCAGGTACGACCACCGTTCCCCGACGCCGGACCAGGAACGTCAAGCACGTGCGCTGGCAGCGGACCTTGCACTCGAGTCGAGTGGCGCAGGCGATTCACTCGAGACGGAACTCGAGATCGAACCATCAGTGGAGGAGTCCAATGAGTGAGATGGCCGACGGAACGGTCAGATACGTTCGATTCGCGATGGTTCTACTCGCCACTGTTGCGATTGCCGGTGGTGGTACCGTGTTGCTCGCGACCGACGTTGTGCTGGCTGTCCTCCCCTACGAGGCGGTCGTCGCGCTCGAGGTGTTCGGCCAGTTGGGCTTCTATCTGGTGTTGCTCGCCTTGTTAATACAGAGTTACCGCATCGTCCACCACCGGCTTCGGGCCGGTGAGTCAGCGGCGACGCCGCCGGACCGCGACGCTGCGAGTCGGGTTCCGACGCCCGGTGACGAGGTGTACCATCAGCTCACGTCGGTATCGGACCGTTCGGATCCGGTGTACGAGGCGATCAGAGATCGATTGCGAGCACGTGTCCGTGCCACACTGGTGGCTACCGAGGACCAGACGGACCTCGATTCGGCCGAGGCAGTTGCAACCGGTGACTGGACGGCCGACGACGGTGCTGCGGCCGTGCTTGCCGAGGATGAGAGTCCACAACCGACGTCGTTCGAGGACCGTGTGCTCGCCGCTCTGGGTGTTACAGACGTTCTCGCGCGCCGTGAGCTTCGTCGGGCAATGACTGCCGTCGGAGCGCTCGCAGGGGCGGCACCTGAGTCCCGGCGACCAACAGCTGTTTCACCACTTGATCCGACAGCACAGTCCGAAACTGCGGATCGGGCTGGGGGATCGACCACGAATGACGAGACGAGCGACGATGCCGAACCGACGCCGGCTGTGACGACTCGCGAGACGGGACGCTGGGTGGGTATCACCGTCGTTGCACTCGTCGGAATCGTCGTCGGTGTGCTCTACCAGCAGCCCGCAGTGATCATGTCGGCTGGCGTTGGAATCGGCTTTGCGGCCTATTCGCGGCTCGGTTCGGTCAGCGTGGATCCTCCGGACATTGCAGTCGAGCGCAGCGTCAGTGACACCCAGCCCGAACCAGGCGACTCGGTTTCGGTGACGACGGTGGTTCGAAACGAGGGCGAGCGTCGCCTCGCCGACGTACGGATTATCGACGGCGTGCCGCCCGAACTGGCCGTCGAATCCGGCTCGTCACGGGCGGCGACGACGCTTGCACCGGGTGCGACGGCGTCGGTACGGTATACGGTAACTGCCCGCCGCGGACGCCATCAGTTCGATCCGGTGCAGGTTTGCTGCAGAAACGCGAGCGGATCGGTCGAAACGGACGTTCGGGTTTCGCCGTCGACTAACCAACCGACCGCAGATACGACGACCGCAGACACGACGATCACGTGCCTTCCGACGCTGCAGTCGCTTTCGTCGGGCGTCGACCAACTGCTCGCTCACCGCGGTTCAACGCCGTCCGGCCCGCTACAGACGAACGATCCAGGCCCTGGAGTCGAATTCCACAGCGTCCGCGAGTACCGTTCTGGCGATCCGATGCAACGAATCGACTGGAACCGCTACGCACGAAGCGGCTCACTGGCGACGGTTTCGTTCCGCGACGAGCAGTCGGCGACGGTCGTCGTCGTTATCGACGCCCGCGATAGCGCCTATCGAGCACCCGACGAGACGACACCGACACACGCCGTCGACCGGGCTGTCGACGGTGGGGCTGCCATCTTCGGTGCGCTACTCGATGCGGGACACGCTGTCGGCCTCGCGTCTGTCGGCCCCGAACCACTCTGGCTCAAACCGGGAACCGGTCGTGAACACCGGATCACTGGCCGCACTCTGCTCGGCACGGCTCCGGGAGTCAGTCCACAGCCGCCCGAGACCCGGTCTGTCGCTGGGATGGCTGCGAATGCGGATGCGGAGGCGGAGACGGGGACGGAGACCGAGGCGGAAACTGATACTGATACTGATACTGATACTGATACTGACACTGACAATGACATTGACACCGGCGCTCTCGACACCGACACCGACACCGATACCACATCGAACCTCGATACCGACCTCTCCCAGTTCAACCGCATCTCCGCAGTATCGACACAACTCATCTTCGTCTCACCCCTCTGTGACGATGGTGCGCTCGACCTCGTTCGCTCACTGCACTCGAGTGGATTCGCGCTGTCAGTCGTTGCGCCGGATCCGACGACGGTGGATGGGCCGTCGAGGGCGCTTGCGCGGGTCGAACGCAGGGAGCGAGTGCAACGGCTCCGGTCGGAGGGAGTTACCGTGGTCGATTGGAGCTGGGATGATGACCTTCTGACTGCGCTGGGGGGTGGCCGGTGATGAGCCGGAAGGCCGATTCGCCGGCGACGGTGAGTTCGTGGAGTGCGATCTGTTTTGCGGGCGTCGGCTGGAGCGTTGCGGTTCCGTACTCGATCCATGCGACGGCTCTTTCGACGGTGGGCTGGCTTGTGCTCGGACTGGCGCTACTCGCTGGCGACCGGACGACGCTAACGACGGGTGCCGGCGTGCTCGTCCTCGGTGGGTTCGTCGCCGCTGGAAACGGTGCGTCTATTTCAGCTGTTCTCGTTGCGGTAACGGCGTCGATCCTCGCGTGGGACAGCGGTCAGAACGCGATTAGTATCGGCCGTCAACTGGGTCCGTCCGCTCCGACCGTTCGGGCTGAACTCGGTCACATTCTTGCAAGCCTCACCGTTGGGAGCGCCCTCGTTCTGGTTGGGCTCGTTACAACCCGTCTGGCAGGCGACGTCCAGCCGTTGATCGCGGTCGTTCTCTTCCTCCTCGCAGCGAGTGTCGTCACGCTCGTCCTCGGCCCGGAAGCAGTACTCGACGTGACTCGGTTCGGGAGTGAGGATGCTACGTCTGATGCGAGCGAGCGATAGTCATCACTGCGCTTCTGGACCTGCTTCTCCACTAAATGAAAATTTTACGAAATACCTAGTTATAATCGTACTTAGTGTGAAAGTACGCGCCAACTCTCGGTTTTTGACCTACTTATGGGAAAGATTTATATATCGCCTCTGTATCTTGTATGATGATGTCTTGCAAGGACGGTGTTTCACGACGAGACGCATTAAAGCTAGCTGGAGGGGTCGGGCTTGTTGGTCTCGCTGGGTGTCTCGGTGATGGTGATCAGACCGATATCACAGTTGGCTCGTCGTCGTCCGGTTCGACGACGTACGACAACTCACAGGCAATCCAGCGAGTTGTGAGCGAACAATCCGATTCGATCAACTTCATTACACAGGACGCCGGCGGTGACCCGCAGTCGATGCGACTGTACGCCGACGACGAACTGAACGCCTACTCGACGGGGAACTTCATCCTCAATCAGGCGTTGACGGACTCGGGGCCGTTCGAGGAGCCGGACAACATCGATACGTTCCCACTGCACGGCTTTTCACACCTCTCGCTGAACCTCTATTGGGTTGCACTGGAGGACAGCGGGATCGAGACCACCGACGACCTGTTCGGTGCCGATATCTACGCGCTCCCTGCTGGCTGGGGGCTTCGGGATCTGACCGAACAGATGTACGGTGAAGTCGGTCTCTGGGAGGAACTCGAGGAAGGGGTCGTCAACTTCGAAACCAGTGAGGCGGCGAGTGCGATGGAAGAGGGTCGCGTCGATGCAGCGGTCGTCTACACGTCGAACTACGATGCACTGCCCGCCTGGGCCGTCGAAGTCGACGCGCGGAACGACATCCAGATGGTCGAGATGACCGACGAGTTCGCCGAGGCAGCAAACGAGTTCGCAGGCGCGGGATACGAGGAACTCGATGAGGCACCGGGCGGTTGGGATCAGGATGTCGACATCGGCGCAGATTCCTACCCGACGTGGACGGAGACATACCCGTACATGTTCGACCCAGACATTTCGGACGAGGTCGTCTACGACCTCATGGAGATCTGCCACGAACACTACCAATCGATGCAGGACGCACAGCCTGCAATCCTCGACTACTCTGATCCAGAGAACTTCACGTTCGCTCTCACCCACACCGACGAAGTCGGTGTCCACCCCGGCGCCGCCGACTGGTACGAAGACAACGGCGTCTGGAACGACGACTGGACTCGAGGCGAAATCTAACCGAGTGACGACGGGACGAACACGGAATATATGGTTTATTCAACAGCTGATAAGAACCGGCTCGATATCGCTCGCGATGCGATCACGCTCTTTGCGATCGTTACCTGGGTGTGGATCCTCTACTACGCGTTTACCCAGCAGATGGATCGCATCCTCTTTACCGTCATCTTCCTCGGTGCGATCATGCTCGTCTACCTGGGAGACGAACTGATCGACGCGATCGAGGACGGAAACACACTCGACATCGTTCTGATGAGCGTCTCGAGTATCGTGACGATCGGGACGACGGTGTACATGTATACGTTCTACGAGACACTGCTCTCGATCCGAGTCGGGACCGCCCTGACTCACGAGTACGCGATCGCTGCGGCGTTCGTCCTCGTAGTGTTGTACCTCTCGTACCGCGCCTACGGGCTGACGTTCCTCGCAGTCATCGTCGCTGCGATCCTGTATGGAGTCTACGGGAACTACGCACCCGGTATCCTTCGCCACGGCGGATTCAGCCTCAACCGCACGGCGAACATTATGGTGCTCGACTTCCAGGGAGTCTACGGCTCGATCTCCCGGATCATCGCGACCTGGGTCGCGTTGTTCCTGCTGTATGCAGGACTGATGCGCGGCTTCGGTGCGTTCGACCTCATCATGCGGCTTGCACTGCGTGCCGCAGAACTCGTCCGGTCGGGTGTTGCACTCTCTGCGGTCACCGCGAGCATCATCATTGGCTCGATTACCGGGAGCCAGGCCGCGAACACGGCGATCACTGGCTCGTTCACGATTCCGCTGATGAAGGAGAGTGGGATCGACTCAGAGGTGGCCGGCGGCATCGAATCTGTCGCGTCGACCGGCGGACAGATCATGCCGCCAGTGATGGGCGCAGCGGCGTTCGTGATGGCGTCGTTGCTCGGCATCACGTATCTGGACGTGCTCGTCGCCGGTCTCATCCCGGCTGCGATCTTCTACGGGTCCGTCATCATCGCCGTCCACTACACGGGAACCGAACAGCTCCGCGGGCAGGACCTCGACGTCGCAGTGACGAATCACTTCGACGAACGGCTGACCCGTCGCCAGCTCGCAGTTCAGGGCGCTCGCTTCGGAATCCCGTTCGCGATCCTGATCTGGACACTCGGTGTCCTGCAGTGGACGGTGCTCACATCCGCGCTCTACACCGTCGTTGCGATGCTGCTCACCGGCTTTGGCTTCCCACTCGTTGCGACGGTTGCCAACGGTGGCGACATCAAAGCGGAGTTCGTTGATCTCCTCGGGCAGGCCGCCTTCGGCTTCCGCGAGGGGGCGATTATCCTCGCACCGATCGCGATCATCATCGCCTCGATCAACGGCGTCGTCGACATCCTCGAGGCGTCGGGCGTTCCGGGCGTGCTCTCGCTCGCCCTGCTCGACCTCTCCGGTGGCGTGATGATCGTCGCGGTCATACTCGCGATGATCATCTCGATCATCCTCGGGCTCGGCATGCCGACGGTGGCAGCCTACGTCGTCGTCGCAGCGCTGATCGCCCCGGCGCTCGTCCAGCAGTTCTTCGTGCCGGATCTCGCCGCGCACTACTTCGTCCTGTACGCGGCGATTCTGTCGGGTCTAACGCCGCCGATCGCGATTGCCGTTGTCGTCGCGACCGGGATCGCCGACAGTAACTTCTGGCGCACCTGCTTCGAGGCGCTGAAGATCTCGGCACCGATCTACATCCTGCCGTTCGCGTTCATCTACAACCCCGAACTCGTCGTCGGCGGCTGGGGGCTCTGGACGTTCGCGTCGGGACTGATCGCGCTGATCGGCGCGTTTGGCGTCTCTCACGGGCTCAACTACCACGGTAAGTTCTTCCACCCGAGCCCGGCCGTGGTCTACCCCGTGAAGGGCGTCTACTTCGTCGCAGGACTGTTGGCCATGGTGTTCCCGAACACCGCGGTCCGCCTGGCCTGTGTCGCGCTCATCCTCGTGCTCGTCACAGCCCAGCTTCGCGAGCCGATCCTTGCCCGGTTCGGCAGCGGCTCGACCGCTGACTCCGAACCCGTCTCCGGAACGAAAGACTAGCGACCCCACTCCCTTTTCCGGCGTGTCTCACGCCGTCCGTTCGTCCGTTTCGCTGTTGCTTGTCGTGAGTCGGTTACCTGCTTCAGTTCCCTCTCTATCCCGTCTGCTTCGTCCGGTTCACGAGATCTGCCTGACCGTCTGAGCCGCTCAGTCCACTCAATACGTCCGATTTGCCTGGGCCGCCTGATCCGCCTAATCGGTCTGATCCACCTGATCACCCGGATCCACCCGAGTCACTCGAGTCACCCGAGTCACTCCATCCGTTTCCCTGCCCTCCCTCCCCCATCAAAAATCAGTTCACACCGCAGTCGAAACGCTACTCTAGCACGCTACGGCAACCGACCAGTCAACGCCTCACTCGCCGGCGCAAACGAAATCGTCGATCCACTATCGTTCTCGAGTGCCCGCTCGTAGAGCATGTACGCCGCGGCGACGGTCTCGATCCCCGTCCCGCCGCTGTCGAACACCGTAATCTCCTCGTCGCTCGTCCTGCCGGGCGCTTCGCCAGCAACGACCTCGCCCAACTCGGCGTGGACGTGGTCCTCCGTGATCGCGCCTTCCTCGAGTGCGGCGAGAAATGCACCGGCGTCATAGGTGGCTCGCTCGCGTAGATCGGGGACGTAGGTGGCCCGTTCGATCGTCGCCGTATCGAGTTCGCGACTCCCCTCCTGGTACTGCCCCATCGCCGTTACGTGGGTGCCTGGCTCGAGATCGTCACCGTCGAAGACCGGTTCGCTCGCTTTCGTCGCCGTGATGACGATATCCGCGCCGTCGAGCGCGGCGGTACTCGAGTCCACCGCACGAACGTCGGCCGAGAGCTGATCGTCGAACTCGTCGGCGAACGCCTCGCGGTTTGCCTGTGTCGGTGAGAAGACGCGAACGTCGCTGAGGTCACGGACGGTTGCGGTGGTATGGAGTTGGCCGCGTGCTTGCGAACCGCTGCCGATGACGGCGAGCGTCGTGGCATCGTCGCGGGCGAGTTCGTCGACGGCGACGGCACCCGCAGCGCCGGTTTTGAACGGGTTCATGCTCGCGCCGTCGAGGACGGCCAGCGGTTCGCCGCTCTCGGCGTCGAATACGGGTGTCATGAACCAGGCGTTGCCGGCACCGAAGCCGGAGCTGTACATGTAGCCGCCCATCGCGCCGGTGTCGGGGAGCAAGGCGGCGTAGCTCGTGAACATCCCGTCCGGATCGGTTCGGTTGAACTTCTGGCGGGGGTAAGCCGGTGCACCCTCACCGACCTGCCGGTAGCCGTCTCGAACGGCGGCGACGTAGTCTCCTGGTGATGCGAGTCCGTCGATCTGTTCGCTGGTGAGAAACAGGGTCTCTGCTCCCGTCTCTGCTTGGGTCTCGGTCATACACAGAGTCTCTCATCCCGCATAAAAAAAGGCGCGTGATCCGGCGACAACGGCTCACGTTGTTCCGTTCCCAACGCTTCGGTGATATCGGACGAACTGTGTCGTGTCAGTTCCTGCCATCGCGACTCCGGTACTGCTGTCGTTCCCAGATAGGATTTTGTTGTAGCACGGCTTGCAGACAATATGACGACAGCAAAATGGCTGCTTTCAGCACTTCTGCTACTACAGACCCACTTTGCAGCGTCGTATCTCGTGCCGCTAGACCGGGATGCCCAGCAAGAGTTTGGCGGCCTCTTGCGGTGGGTCTGGCCGTGGAGTGATGGCGACAGTGGGCTGTTCGGCCAGCTTGTGGTGTCGGCCGACTTACCGCTTATCGGGCTGTTCCTTGCGCTAACCGCGGCAACGCTCTCCTTTTGTGCTGCGCTAGCGGTGGTCGAGTTCTGGGTGCCGTTCAGCTGGTGGCGGATACTGGCTGGCAGCGGGGCCATCCTCTCGCTCGTCCTGATGGTGGGCTTCTTCAGCGCGCCGAAGCTGTTGCCGATCGCCCTCAACACCGTCATTTTGTGGACTGTCATCGTCGAGTGGCTGTAGGTCTGCCCGCCCGACCCAAAACCGTCTCGTCAGAATCAGTGATACGTCAGCTTGAGCTCGATTTCGTTTGCTGCACCCAGCAACAGATTCGGCAACTCCTCTCGGAAATACGTCTCCGTCAACCGCCTGGCCGGTCCCGCCACGGCGACAGCCCCGTAAATATCGTCACCCAGAACGATCGGTGCGGCCACGCCACGAACTCGCTCGTGTGACTCACAATCGTTGAACGCCACGCCGCGCTCACGAACCGTCTCGAGGTCCGCCTCGAGTTCCTCGCGCGTCGTGATCGTCTGTTCAGTGACCGCCGGCAGGCCACGGTCGTCGATGATTTCGTCTCGCTGCTCTGCGGAGCGGTGTGCGAGCATCACTTTCCCCGCAGCCATCGTGTGCAGCGGCTTTTGCTTTCCAATCCAGGCGTTCGTCGGCACTCCCTGCTCACCAACCCGCCGATCGACGTACACCGCCTGATTGTTCTCCTGGGCGAGCAGCCCGATCGTTTCACCCGTCTCCTCGACCAACTGCTCGAGCACCGGCTCGGCGCACTCGAGTAGCCCGTCGTAGTGACGTTTGGCCCTGATACCGATGTCCATGAATTTGAGGCCGAGCCGGTAGCCCGCTTCGTCCTCGACGACGTAGCCGCTCGCTTTGAGTGTCGCGAGGTGTTCGGAGGCGGTGCTGTTTGCGATACCGACTGCTGTCGCGAGCTCCGTCAGCCGCGCGTGGTCACGCTCGGCGAGCGTTTCGATGAGGGCGAATGTGGTCTCTGTCGCCCGGATCCCCCCTCCAGCCTCGGTATTGTGTGACATTCTCTCGGAACATGTGGTAACAGGACCATAATTCTGCCGGTGCCGCCAGTCGTGTATAAACAACACGTTGAGAGTGTATTCGGACTACTGCTTGCGGTCCCACTTGTATCATGTTCACAGTTATTCCGCTGTTTCGACGATGGCGAATACCTCATTGACGCCCTCCCGATCCTATCACGCTGTATGGCGAGCGAGCCAGACTGTGCTACCCTATGACGGACAGAAATTACAGACGTACATCCGTAATACATGCTCGCTGCCATGTTATGACTAGACATACACTGTACCGATGCTCACTGAAGTTGTGTCTATTCCACACGTCCGCCCAGAACACGCCTCGGTCTGGTTCCGATACGATCGTTTTCCGCACTGTTCGTTCGAATATGACGTCCAACCGACTATCACTGACACATTTCGGCTCTGGCGAAACAAGCCTATCGTTGAATCTGACCCGAAATGGAGTCGTTTTCGGGGGTATACCAATCTTTAATTGCTCGTACTGCTATCGTAGGGCCACGTGGTACCCGATCCGTCGCGTTCCCTGACCGCACTCTCCGAGACAGTCGCTGCACTCCGTAAGGACGGCCGCGGGTCGATCCTGCTCGCGCTCGCGGGTGGCTGGTTCCTCTCGATGGGCGTTCGAATGATCTATCCGGTACTGCTGCCCCACCTTCGGGAGGCTTACGGGCTCGATTTGACGACCTCCGGCCTGCTGTTGACGGTTCTCTTTCTCGCGTACGCGATCGGACAGTTGCCCGGTGGAATGCTCGCCGACCGAATCGGTGAGCGAACCGTATTGACGCTCAGTACGGTCGTCGCCGCGATCACGCTCGGCCTCGTCATCACGGCGAACTCGCCGGCGATCCTCTTCGCTGCGACGGCGCTCTTCGGGTTCGGGACAGCGTTGTACGCCGTCGCACGGTACACGATCTTGCCGAAACTGTACCCCGAACGCATCGGCGCAGCAAACGGCGTCACTGCGGCCTCACAGGACGCCGGCCAGTCCGTACTCCCGCCGCTCGCCGGCGTCATCGCGTCGCTGTTCCTCTGGCAGCTTGGGTTCGGGTTCGTCATCCCCCTGTTCTTGCTGATGGGTGTCATCCTCTGGTTCACTGTCCCGGTCCAGGAACCGGCAGCGGACGACGAGGACGAGTCTGGTCCCCTGTCCGAACGCATCCGCAACCTCCTTGCCGTGCTCGGACAGCGGGCCGTCATCTACCCCACTGCCGTGCTGGTGCTCGGCCTCTGCGTCTGGCAGGCCTTCACGAGCTTCTATCCTACCTACCTCATCGAGGTGAAAGACCTCTCGACCACCGTTTCCTCGACGCTGTTCGGACTCTTCTTCGCACTCGGGATCCTCATCAAACCGCTCGCGGGCGGCGCGTACGACCGCATCGGCATTCGTCGTTCGCTTGTTATCGTCGCAAGCGGCCCCGCAATCGCACTCCTCGCGTTACCGTTTGTCGAGGGGTTCTGGCCGCTGGTCGGGGTGACCGCACTCGTGAGTACACTCCTCGGGTTCGCGACCGTGACTGAGCCGTACCTCCTCGAGACGTTGCCCGAGGAAATCAGGGGTACCGGCTTCGGGATCCTTCGAACGATCGCGTTCATGGTCGCAGCCCTGAGTCCTGTCGCGTTCGGTGCGGCCGCCGACAACGACTTCTTCGATCAGGCGTTTATGGCCCTGGCCGTTCTCGCGGGTGTTATGCTGCTGCTCGCTGCTCGTATCCCAAAACAGTGAGTCGGCTTCACCCGGCCGTCGCCGACTGCTGACTCGTCTCGTCGTGTGTATTGTTCCCAAAGGTCTTTCTCGGTTCACTCACATCCCCTGACTATGCAGCCACAGCCGCTGGACGACCTCACCGTCGTCGACATGACACAGTCGGTCGCCGGGCCTGTCTGTACGCAACTGCTCGGCGAAATGGGTGCCACCGTCATCAAGGTCGAACCGCCCGCAGGCGACAACTTCAGACACCTCATGGGCGGCAGTATGTTCACGCCGTTCAATCACGGTAAGCAGAGCCTCTGCGTCGACCTCAAGTCCGAAGACGGCCACGAAATCGTCACCGAACTGGTCGACGAAGCCGACGTCTTCGTCGAGAGCTTTCGCCCTGGCGTTCTCGAACAGTACGACCTCGACTATGAGTCCGTCACCGAGCGAAACGAGGACGTGATCTATTGCTCGCTGTCGGGCTTCGGCCGCACTGGTCCCTACAGCTCCTACCCCGGCTACGATCCGTGTATTCAGGCAGTCTCCGGACTCATGGCGACGACCGGCTACAGCGACCGTCCGCCGGTCCGCATCCGCGCGAGCCTCATCGACTGCGGAACGGGTGCGAACGCCGCCTTCGCGATCCTGGCGGCCGTCCGCCACCGCGACCGTCACGGCGAGGGGACCGAGATCGACATCTCGCTGTTCGACGTCGCCGTCGCCTGGATGTCCTACTGGGTCTCGCGCTACGACCGCACTGGCGATCTTCCCGAACGCGCCGGCGGCCGCGGAATCGGCAGCGCTCCGAACGGCGTCTTCCCGGCCGGCGAAGATCGGACGGACTACATCTACGTCGCGACGCTCTCCGAAGCGATGTACGAGCGTCTCTGTCATCTCCTCGGCCGCAAGGACCTTCTCGAGGACGAGCGCTTCCAGACCATCGAGGATCGCATGGACCACCGCGAAACCCTTCGCGACGAGTTCACCGCCGAGTTCGAACAGTACGACGTCTGGGAACTCGAGTCGGAACTGCTCGACGCGGGCGTCCCATCGGGTGCGGTTCGAACCGTCGCGGATCTCGTCGACCGCGATCCACACGTCGAGGAGCGCGAGATGCTCGTTGAGTCGTACAATCCGGAGACCGACGAGGCCGTTGTCGCTCCAGCGCTTCCGTTCCGCTTTAGCGCGGGTATTCACGACGGCGGCTTCTCTTCGCGACCGCCGGCGAAGGGTGAGCAGACGGCCGAGATTCTCGAGGCGCTCTCGTATTCGGCGGCTGATATCGACCGGTTGCACGAACAGGACGTGGTCTTTTCGGAGGCGTAGCTGCTGTCTGACTCTCTGTCTCTGTGTTAGCGCTCACACTCGCACTCGCACTCAGTCGGACTCGAGTACAGTCCCAATCATCTCGTCGGACATGTTCGCGATCACGCGACCGTCTGTTTTCACCTCCTGGATCACGAACTGCGAGGAGGTCTCGTTGACGCCGTCGATCTCGACGATGTCGTCGATGAGCGCGTGGAGCTGGTCGTGGGTTTGCACCCGTGAGATGACGATGAAGTCGATGTCTCCCATCACGTAGTAGACCTGCGAGACACCGTCGATTTCGGAGAGTATCTCGCCGATCTCTTCGGCGTAACCGCTCTCGTGGGAGACGGTGACGTCCGTGAACACGAGCATGTCGAGTCCCAGTGCATGCGGATCGATCGTCGCCGACAGCCTGGTGATTACCTCGCTGTCTTTCAGTTTGGACAGTCGGTAGTGGATCGTCGACTTCGAAAGCCCGAGTTCTGCAGCGAGTTCCTCGAGATTCATCTCGCTCGATTGCTCTACTCGCGCGAGGATTTCGACGTCGGTTTCGTCGAGATCGGCTGCCATATCGTCTGTTCGGCGAACTGCGGCTAAAAACCTCGCGATCAGGCCCTGATCGGACTGGACGGCACTGGCGTTCAATCCGACAGCGCTAGCTACGCGCGGTGCGCTTCGACGACGTCCCAGTCCAGTTCGATTCCCAGCCCCGGCGTATCCGGCACCTCGATGTACCCGTCCTGAATCAGCGGCTCCTCGCGCGCCACCAGGTCGTCCCACCACGGCACGTCACGCGCGTGGAACTCGAGTGCCAGGAAGTTCGGCACGGTTGCGCCGACGTGGACCCCAGCCATCGTCGCGACGGGGCTGCCGATGTTGTGGGGTGCGAGCGTCATGTAGTAGGTGTCGGCGAGTTCGGCGATCTTCTTGGTCTCGGCGATGCCGCCGGTCTTCGGGATGTCGGGGGCGACGAACGAGACGGCTTCTTGTTCGACGAGGTCGCGGAAGCCGTGGCGGCCGTAGCGGTTCTCGCCGGTGAGCAGGGGCTGGTCGACGCTGCGGTTGAGCGTCGCCATCGCGTCGCCGTTCTCCGGCGGGAGGGGGTCTTCGACCCAGGCGAGGTCGTAGGGCTCGAGTGCGTGACAGAGTTTCCGGGCCGCGTCGGAACTGAAGTTCCAGTGGAGGTCGACAGCGACCTCGGCCTCGGCACCGACTTCGTCGGTGACGGCCTCGACGAGGCGGCGTTTGTGCTCAATTTCGGGACTGTCGAAGTGCCGCGAGAGCGTGTCGATGTCCCGACCAGAGGGCACGTCCAGGTCGAACTTGATGATCTCGAAGCCGTCGTCGACGGCGGCGCGGGCGGCGCGAGCGTAGGCCTCGGGCTTGTAGACGCCGTGTTCTTCGCCCTCGTTGAGCGCTGATTCGACCATTCCCTCGCCCGCGTGGCAGTCCGCGTACATCCGGACTTCCTCGCGCATCTTGCCGCCCAGGAGCTGGTAGACCGGCTGGTCGAGGATCTTTCCGGCGGCGTCCCACAGCGCGAGTTCGACGCCGCTGATCGCGATGGTGCCGATACCGTCCTGCGAGCCGCGACCGGAGAGCGCTTCGCGCATGAGGTGGTAGAGCCGTTCGACGTCGAGCGGGTTCTCATCCTCCAGTACGGGTCCGAAGAAGTCGGTAATGACCTCGTGGGCGCCGGGGGAGGGGTAGGCCTCGCCGATGCCGGTGACGCCCGCGTCGGTCTCGACGGTGACGATGGTCCACGGGAAGTTGCCGTCGACGACGACCGTCTCCACGTCGGTGATCGCTGGCGTATCGGTCGACCGGGATGGCGTTCGATCGAAATCCGGCCAGATACTCGTTGCTAACCGCGCCGCAAAGTCTGTATACATGGTATCACGTGGCACCGTTGCGAGCCGAGCGTATCAATCTACTGGTACTGGCGATTTCGTGTAGCTGGCAGCGTCTGCGAAGAATTGTTTGCACCTGTCTCTGTCGCAGTGATCGACGACAACAACGATACCGATGGCAACAACGACAACAACGACGACAACTATTCCCGCTCCGGCAACACCTTCCCCGGATTCAGAATCCCGTTCGGATCCATCGTCTCCTTGACCGACTGCATCAACTCGAGTGCGGCCCCGTGCTCGTCGGCCATGAACTTGCGCTTCCCGATGCCGACCCCGTGCTCGCCGGTGGCAGTTCCACCGAGTTCGATCGCTCGAGTGACGACCCGCTCGTTGAGTTCGTGAGCACGCTCGACCATCTCCTCGTCGTCCGGATCTACCAGTGGTGTGAAGTGCAGGTTGCCGTCGCCCGCGTGGCCCACGCAGGACGTAACGAGGTCGAGGTCGTCGCTGATCTCTTTGACCGCACCGACGATCTCGGGATACGACGAGATCGGTACCACCACGTCGCCGACGAGCGCGATCTCCCACTCCTCGCGGTAACTCCGCGTCGCAAAGAGCTTGTCCCGGCGCGCCTGCCAAATCTCGTCGATGTTCTCCTGTCCTGCTGCCTCCCAGGTGGTCATGCCGTGATCTTCGCAGATCGCCTTCGCGAACGACAGATCCTCCTCGATTCCGTCGTTGTTCGCGTGCAACTCGATGAGCAACGTCGGCTGCTCCGTAAATGGCGCGTCGTCCCGGTAGGCGTTCAGCATCTTCGTCGACAGCTCGTCGATGAACTCGAGTGCACCCGGCACGAGTGCGGAGCCGATGGCGTCGGCGACGGCTCGGGAGGCCGATTCGCGGTCCGGGAAGGTGACGAGGGCCGCCCGACGGTGTTCCGGAATGCCGACGAGGCCGACTGTAACTTCCGTCACGACGCCCAGGGTGCCCTCACTGCCGACGAGCAGGTCTTTCAGGCTGTAGCCCGCAGAGGTCTTGACGACGCCGCGGCCACACTCGACCACGCGGCCGTCGGCGGTGACGACCTCGAGCCGGCGGACGTGATCGCGCGTCTCGCCGTAGCGGACGGCGTTGAAGCCGCTCGCGTTCGTCGCGACCATGCCGCCCATCGTGGCGACTTCGCCACTCGAGATGCCCGGTGCGAACCGGAGTCCGTATGCGGCGAGTTCATCGTTCAGATCGTCGTAGACGACGCCCGCGCCGACGGTCGCCTGCATATCTGCGGGGGAGACGGAGATATCCGTTAGTTCGGCTGTGTTGAGAACGATGCCGCCGTCGACTGGAACGGCGTTGCCCTCGAGTCCGGAGCCGCCGGACCAGGGAGTGACGGGAATCCCTCGGTCGTTGGCCGCGGCGAGAACGGCCGAGACGTCGTCCGTCGAGGCTGCCCAGACGACTGCCTCCGGTAATCGGCCGACGTGGGCGCTCTCGTCGGAGACGTACCGCTTGCGAACGCTCTCCTCGAACCGCACCTGACCGTCGAGAGAGAGTTCTTCGAGGAAGCGACAGGCTGACCCAGACCCGGTTTCGTGTGCCATAGTCACATATGGTGTGTGAACGAGCACAAAACAGCTCCGGTTGCGGAAGGGACCCGCTGGCGCAGAATTGTTGCTCGTCGCGAACACTGGTTCTTTTTAGCCAACACCTGCTGAGTCGGAAGCTACATACGGAGCTGTCCACATTCTTCCCAACAGAGATTCCGATGTACCAGATTGTTATTCCGGTCGACTCGGAGCAAGATCGCGGCACGAAAGCAGCACAGCACGTGATCGACCTCGTTGGTGAGGACGGTCCGATCGATGACCCTGACACTGTCGCTGTATCGATCCTGAACGTGTTCAAGGAGTTCGAAGCGAGGGACGAGGGAATCGCTCGGTCGGAGGACCTCTACGACGAAGACGAGTTCCCTGATTCCGTCCTCGCCGTTCGTGACGAACTGACGGCCGCCGGCATCGAACCGGATCTCGTTCGTCGCCACGGCGATCCGGCCGCTGAGATTATCGACTACGCGAACGACGTTCCGGCCGACGCGATCGTCCTTGCCGGCCGCAAGCGCTCGGCCGTCGGCAAGGCCGTCTTCGGGAGCGTCACGCAGGACGTTATTCTCAACGCAGACCAGGCCGTGACGGTCGTCTAGGTCGAAGTTGAGGCCGAGGATGAAGGATCCGAAAGGTCTGCCTCGGCAAACTCCGAAAGGAGCGCTACCGTGGTCCGCGCCCCTGCGCGGAAGCAGGAGAGTTTGAGGTTCTCGTTCGGCGCGTGGTTACGCTCGTCCTCGTTTGCGTAGGGAATCACGAGACACGGTACGTCCAGATTATCCGCGAAGACGTACGTCGGAACCGACCCGCCGAGTGTCGGCTTCAGAATCGGCTCGGTGCCCCACCCGTCGCGCGTCGCTCGCATTGCCGGCTCGACGACTGGACTGTCAGCCGGCGTTCGCTGCGGTGCCATCGCGGCGACGCGAGAGAGTTCGATTTCGACGCCCGCCGGCACGTGTGCCTCAGCGTAGTCGACGAGCGCCTCGTAGATCGCGTCCGGGTCCTGGTCGGCGACCAGTCGGAAGTCGATCTTCGCGCTCGCTTTCGATGGGAGTACCGTCTTCATCCCGTCGCCGTGGTAGCCCGCGTCGAGCCCCGCGACGTTGAGGTTCGGACGCGTGAGCAACCGCTCGACGTAGTTCTCGTCCGCGTCGGTTTCGAACGCGTCGAGTGCGAGTTCGTCCCGGATCTCGTCCTCGTCGACCGGAATCTCCGCGACGATTTCCTGACCACGATCGGTTAGCGGCCGCACGTCGTCGTAGAATCCGTCGAGGGTCACGCGCCCGTCGTCCTCGAGTGAGGCGAGCAGGTCCGTGAGCGCGGCGGCCGGGTTCGGCACCGGGCCGCCGAAGTTGCCCGAGTGGAGATCCTGGTTCGCCCCGCGCAGTTCGAGATCGACGTACAGGAGCCCGCGCGCGCCGAGCAGGACGTGGGGTCGACCCGAGGAGTCGATCGGCCCATCTGCGACGACGGCAACGTCGCAGGCAAGTTCGTCCCGGTGCTCGCGAACGAGCCACTCGAGATGCTCGCTGCCGCTTTCCTCTTCGCCCTCGATCAGAAGGACGACGTTCGCGGGGAGACCAGTGGTCTCGCGCAGCGCGCGGACGGCACAGACGTGGGCGAACCACTGGCCCTTGTTGTCGCCCGCGCCGCGGGCGTAGAGGCGCTGCTCGCCGTCGGGTCCCTCGCGGACGGTCGGCTCGAACGGCGGTGAGTCCCACTCCTCGGGTGTCGCGGGCTGGACGTCGTAGTGGCCGTAGAGGAGGATGGTCGGTGCGTCCTGGCTGTTATCGTCATCGTCAGCCGCTTCTTCTCGCGCCTCCCCGCCACGGTTGGCCGCCGCATGCGCGATGACCGCCGGCTGTCCCGGCGTCTTCACGGTCTCTGCCTCGTCGAAGCCGTACTCGAGACACAGCTCCTGGACCATCGAGGCGCACTCCGTGACACCCTCGTCGGTCGCGCTGATCGAGGGCTGGGCGAGCAACGACTCGAGATCGGTGCGGAACGTTTCGTCGCGTGTTTCGAGCACCTCTCGTGGGTCTGTCGTCTCCGTCGAGTCGGTCACGAACGGAACCCCTCGTGTGATGATCGCGGTTGCTTGTGTGGCATGCTGTCTGGACTCACGATTCGTGTCCGGATACAAAGCTCTACTGACGACGTCAGTCCGTGCTGTCGTCGCGCAGTCGAGCAACGAAGAACGGGTCGTCGGCGCGCCGGCCGCGGTCGTACTCGTGCGGGTACGCACGTGGCTCGATCACGACGGCGTCACCGATCGCGAGTTCGTCGTATGGGGCATCGACCTCGGCGAGCACTCGCGGCTCCTCCTCGAGTGCCACGAGTCCGACGACGAGTTCGTCGGGGAACCCGTCGGCGGTCGCGTGCTGGCGGGTAACCGAGTACAGGGTTCCCCGTCCCGGCGAGCCGGCCCAGTCGACGGCTGTCGAGTAACAGTGCGGACAGCTCGGTGCTGGTGGGAAAAAGTACTCGCCACACTCCTCGCAGTGGGGAACGACGAATCGTCCGTCGGCGAGTGCCTCCCAGAACGGGTCGGTAAACGCGGTTTCGGTCATCGTTACGAACCCCTCGCTCTCTCGAAGACGGTGGCAGTCGCACCGTTGACGTGGCCGTGCTCTGCGGTCGTCATGACGTGCTCGGCGTCTGCAATCTGCGTCGAGGCCGTTCCCCTGAGCTGGCGGACGGCCTCGACGTAGTTGTACAGCGGCGTCACCATCGGCGGGTGGCCCCGGCCGAGACAGCCGCCGGAGGGACTGATCGGAAACGCGCCGTCGGGTTGCGTTCGGCCGTCGAGACACGCTGTGACGCCCTCACCGCGGTCGACCAGTCCGAGTTCCTCGGTGATGATCGCCTCGATGTGCGGAAACGGCGCGTACGGCTCGTAGATGTCCATCTCATCGGGCTCCAGCCCGGCTTCCTCGCTCGCGGTCCGGGCTGCTCGCCGAACCGCTGGGAGTTCGGTGATCGGTTCGCCGTGGGTCTGCAGGAAGTGACTCGCCGCGTGGTGGCTGCCGACTCCGGCGATTGTGACCGGTGGTTCCCTCCCGTCCTCAGATTCCGCGTTCGTCTCCCCACCGTCGTCGGCCGTCACCACCAGCGCCGCCGCCCCATCACACGGTGCCGGGCAGTCGTACAGCCGAATCGGCTCCGCGATCGGACGGGACTCGAGTACCGCCTCCCGATCGACCCCGTCGCTGAACAAGGTGTCCGGATCGTCGGCCGCGTTCTCGCGGTTCTTCACGACGATGTCGGCGAAATCGTCGCGGTCGATATCGTGTTCGTAGCAGTATCGCTGCATGCTCTGGGCGTAGGCACCCGGTACCGACAGCCCGATCGGTGATTCGAACTCTGCGTCAAACGTGCTGAGGATGTACTCGAAGTAGGGGCCGGTCGTCTCGACGATCGAACTACGCTCAGCGGCGAGGACGACCGCCGTATCGACGACGCCGTGTCGAACGTCGTGGACGGCGGTCTGGAACGCGTTCGCGCTACTCGAGCCGCCGGTCGAGACCTCGAGAGTTCGGTCGGGTTCGATACCGAGTCTGTGGACGAGCGTGGTCGAGACGAACTTCTGCTCCGCCCACGGTCGTGGCGCTGGCATGTAGAGCCCATCGATCGCTGCGGGCGACAGTCCCGCATCCGCCAGCACGTCACGGACGACAGTCAAGGCGAGTTCTCGTTCGGGACTCGAGTGCGTCCCGTTCGGGAGGAGTCCGATACCGGTTACCTGTGCTGTGCGTGAACGTCCCATGCAATGGCTGTCTGTTACGAGTGCAGTACTATACGTCTAGGTGTCGGCTGCGTGGGTGTGCAGGGCCGACGGTTCGGATGGGATGGATGGTGCGGATAGAACGGGGGTGGGAAGGGATAGGATGGATGATGCAGACGAGATGGAGGGTACGATAGGATGGCACGCATACTGGCTAGCAACTACAGCTCCAGCGAGAANGGGAAGGGATAGGATGGATGATGCAGACGAGATGGAGGGTACGATAGGATGGCACGCATACTGGCTAGCAACTACAGCTCCAGCGAGAACAGCCAGTTCAGCGCGAACGCGATGACTGCGAGGAGCAACAGGCCAGCGAGGAACGCGAAGGAGGCGCCCCAGCCGAAGCCGTCGGCGACGAGACCGACGATGACCGAGCCGAGCGAGGCCGTGATGACGTAGACGGTCCGGACGAGCCCGAAGCCCGTTCCGCGCTCCTCGTCCCCGAGCGCGTCGAGAAATCGCGGCAGCAGCGACGCCTCGAAGCTCATTCCGATTCCGAGGAGAAGCACGCCCACTGCAGCACTGACGAGACCGGGCCCGGCGACGAGCAGCCAGAGGCCGATCGCACCGAGGAGGAGACAGCCGGCTGTCGCCCGGTCGCGTCCGAACCGGTCTGAGACCGCCCCGACTCCGACCTGTGCGATTCCCTGCGCGACGAAGTACGCCGAGAAGCCGGTCGCCGCGACGGTCGGCGAGTACTCGCGGTGTTCAATGAGAAAGACCGGCAGGAACGACGCCGCGCCCTGCCAGACAAACTCGCCGACGATGGCGACGAACAGCGTGAACGCGATGACGGGCCGCGAGAGGATCTCGAGGAGCGACGCCAGGTCGAATTGGTCGCGCATCGACTGCTCCGGCCGCCGTGGCTCGGTCGGGCTGACGAACAGCGCGAACAGCGCGAACGCCGGAACCCCGACGACAGCGGTGGTGACGATCGCTGCCCGCCAGCCGTAGGTGACGCCAACCCAGGCGACGATCAGCGGCGCGACCAGGCCGGCGATCGTCGCCCCCGAGTTGTGGATGCCAATCGCGGTGCCGACGTTGTCGTGAATCCGCGACAGCAGCGTCGTCGCAACGCTGTAGTGCAACCCCGCGACTGCGCCGAGGATCACCGTCGCGACGACGAAGATGCTGAAGACGGGAGCCACGGCGATGAGCACGCTCGCGACCGCAGTTCCGCCGAGTGCAACGAGGATGACAACTCGCTCACCGTACCGATCGCCGAGGACGCCGCTCGGGAACTGCGACAGCCCGTAGGCGAGCCACATCCCCGTCAGTGCCACGCCGATGACGGCGTTCGACACGCCGAACTCCTCCGTGATCGACGGCACGACCGGGCTGATCGCGACCCGGCCGTACATCGTCACGAAAAACGCGAGCGTACACAGGGCAAGCACCGTCTCTCGATATCGCCAGCGCATCATCGTACTCCGACCGGTCGACCCAACAGTCGTCCGCTCGCACCCCGCCTACATCTCGACTCGGTGGAGTTCGAGAGGGGTGTACTCGAGTCGACTCGCTCTGCGTGATACTCATCCGTCGATACCAAGAATGTAGGGGATTCTGAGACGACGTTGAACGAGAATCGGAATCGTTCATACGGCGAACGAAAATGGTATGTTGGTGTTCGAACGATAGTGTTCTATGTGTGCATCCACCAAGGAACGCGATCATATTGTGGTTGTCGGTGCCGGCGTCGCCGGCTGTCACGCCGCCAGAAACCTCGCCGTCGACCACGAGGTCACGGTACTGGACCGAAGCGGTATCGCGGCCGAAGCGACGGGCCTCTCTGCGGGGATCATCGCCCCGACGCTCTTCTACAGCGACGCGCCCGCCGTCGCTCGGTACGCAAACGACTTCTTCCGCGAGTTCGACGGTTCGCACGGCTTTTCGTTCACGAAACGGGATCGGATCGACGTGATGACCGAGGCTGAGGCGGCAGAGGCGCAGGAGCTCGCCGCCCGACTGTCGGACGAGGGGTTCCCAGTTGCGTACCGGGACTCGAGTGTGGTCACGGAGCACTACCCGCAGTTCAACCTCGAGGCGTTTGCGGGCGCAGTGGTGTACGAGGATACCGGTTGGGTCGATCCGTACACGTACACGACGGCGCTCCAAAGTGCGGCACGTGAGCGAGGTGCGACGTTCGATCTGGGTGCGGAAGTAACTGATCTGGTGATCGACGATGGCGATGTGTCCGGTGTCGAAACGGCGTCCGAAACTATCGATGCGGACGCGGTCGTGGTCGCGGCCGGCTGGCGAACGAGTAGTCTGTTGCCCGATGGTGTCGACGTTCAGATTCGCCCGTACCGGACGCAGGTCGTCGTCCTCGAACCCGAGGAGCCGCTCTCGAGGGAGTTCCCGCTCGGACGCGTCGGGAGCGAACACGTCTACTTCCGCCCGGAGCACAACGGCGACCTGTTGATCGGCGGCGGCCACTACCCGATCGACGATCCGGCGTCGTACACGACGGACGTCGACGAGTCGTTCCGGCTCGACATCGCTGATTTCGTCCCCGAGTTCGTCGACGGCTTCGACGATGCCGGCTTTGTCAACGGCTGGGCGGGGATCGATACCGCGTCGCCGGATACGCGCCCGATTATCGACACGCCGCGGGATGCGCCCGACGGCCTGCTCGTCGCAACCGGGTTCAACGGGCTCGGGATCATGACCTCGCCGGTCGTCGGCCCGACGGTTCGTGAGCGGCTGACGGGCGAATCGGCGTCGTTTTCGACCGACCTGTTCGCGGCGGACCGCTTTGCGGATGTCTCCGAGTCGTTCGAGTACGTTTCGACCTCGGACGTATAGCGTATCGAATCTGTAGAACGAGTCTGCGGCGCGTTTTCGTACGTTCGTACTCAGCTCCGTCTGTCGCCAGTTTTCGAGAGCGCAATCGCGAGGATAGCGCCCGCTGCGGGGAAGACGGCGAGGATGACGAACGTCTGCCAGACGGAGCCGATCGAGAGGAGGAAGCCAGCGATCGCCGCGCCGGCAGCGCCGATGCCGAAGACTCCCAGATACGTGTAGCCGTAGGAGAGGCCACGTTCTCCGGGCGGGCTGTACTCCGCGATGGTCGCCTGGTACATCGGCTGCAGGGAGAACAGCAGGAAGCCAAGCAGCGCGCTGACGAGTAAGAGCGTCGCCAGCCCGGCCTGTGCGGCGGGCACGAACAGGACGGCGACGACGGTGAGCGAGGCGAAGATGACGGCGAGTCCGGTCTCGGTCCGAATGCGGTCGGTGAGTTTCCCGCCGACGTACTGGCCGGCCATGCCGACCATCAAGAGCCCGGCGTAGAGATAGGATGCAGGATTGAACTCCTCTGCCATGGGACTATCTGGATCGAACAGTTGTAACTGCTGGGCGATGTCGGGCATGAAGTCGCTCAGTACGTCCGGCAGGAACGTCAGGGTGCCGCGATAGAACAGCCCGTTCATCATCACGACCGCGATGGCGACGGTGAAGCCGAGCGTGAACAGCGCGCGACTGTCCGCGACGAATCGTGAGAGCGTCATCTGTCCCTCGGCGTTCTCGTCGATGTCTCCGCCATCGGTTTCGGCCTGCACGGCCGCTCGCTCGTCGAAGCTCGCCGTCAAGGCGTATGCAATCGCGATACCCGCGGGGATGACGAGCAGCGCGGTAACGAGTCGCCAGTCGAAGAACAACAGGAGAACCGCCGTTAGCAACGGCCCGAAGGCGATACCGAAGTTACCAGCCATCCCGTGATAGGCGAAGCCGGTCCCGCGCTGTTCGACGCCAGTCGAAATCAGTGAAAGCCCTGCTGGATGGTAAATGCTCGCTGCAACACCCCACAGACAGAGTGCGATCGTGATCGTGACGATTCCCTGTGCAGCACTCAACAGGAGGAACGAGGCACCCATTCCGGCCAGACAGGCCAACACGAGTTCGCGTGATCCAAAGCGATCGACGAGAATGCCCGCGGGCAACGCCCCGAGCCCGAACAACCCGTACCCAACTGCGACGACGGTGCCGAGAATCGCCGTACTCACGCTGAACTCCGCGAGCCAGATCACCATCAGGATCGGAATCGAGAGCTCGTACGTGTGGACGACCGCGTGGGAAATCATCGCAAACCCCGTGATCGATTTATCGTTGTCGTTCATCCGACCGGACTGCGCCGTGCTCATTGACAGTTCACACACGAACCCCCTCCGTCATAACGATTGCTACCTGTGTGTACCAGGGACGAAGTTTTTCCGTGTTGTAGAATCCTGTCCTTGATTGGGGTGTGGTGGCTGAACAAAGTTAAAATAGTCTCCGTTCGATGTCTCTCCTGACGCACTGTGACTGGCTCATCCTCCACTGTCGATGGCAGTCTCGAACTGCGTACAGTGAGAGCCGCGATTGCCATGTTACGTACACTCCCGTACTCGAGTAATGACTGACCACAACCCAGATTCCGAGAGCGAGATGGATAGCGTCCCACCGAAGGAACAGCCGAGTGAGCCCCTCCGAACCGACGGCGGGAACGACGACAGCGATACTGGAAGCACGATCGATATCCGCGAACTCGAGTCGCTCGCCGATGTCCGCGATGTCTTCCCCATTCTCGTCGAGCTCCGCGATCATCTCGATGAGGAGCAGTACCTAGAACAGTACGTCGAGATGGCCGGAGACGGCTACACGATGTTCGCTTGCGACGTTGACGGTGAGGCCGTCGCGGTCGCCGGCGTCAAGATCACGACCAACTTCTACCTCGGTCGCCACGCCTACGTCTACGACCTCGTGACAACCGAGGCAGAACGGTCGAACGGCTACGGCCGCCGGCTACTCGAGTACGTCCACGAGTGGGCGGCCGACCACGGCTGTGAGGCGGTCGAACTCGAGTCGGGGCTGTGGCGAGACGAGGCCCACGCCTTCTACGAGGACCTGGGCTACGAGAAGTACTGTTACTCGTTTACATACGACCTCTCCTGATTGGACGGGCCAGGTCCGTTCGAGTATCCTGTTCTGGGGCCGACTCCGTTTGAGCACCCTGTTCCGGGATGTCCTACTCGCGTACCCGAACTGTTATGTTTGATATTGCTGTGTGTTCACGCATGTCAATTAAGTGTGTAGCTCACTCTACGAACCTGCCGGCTGGCCGTCGGTGCCAGCTCCGTCCCGCTCGCGTCGTTGACCGACGGACCGTGCCTGCCCGCCGAAAGCGGAGGGAGCAGCCGTGAAGATCACCGGCTACGAGTGCGTCGAACTGACGGGGACACTCGAGGGCTACGACGATGCGCGAACGTTCTACGAGGAGCGGCTGGCGATTCCACTCGACATCTACGACGAGTTCCGCTCGATCGGCGCGGAGTACCTGATGGGGACGGACGACGTGATGACGCCCTACGTCGACGAGGAGCGAGACGAGATCCGCGTCACGCAGACGTTCCTTCGGCTCACGACCGATGCAGGAATCGAGGGTGTCGCGGGGCCGATCGACCGCGAGTGGGCTCGTCTGGTCGATTCCGTCGCCGGCCTGCTGGTCGGTCGGGACGCACTCGCAACCGAGAAGCTCTGGGATCTCATGTACCGAAACGAGATCCACGGCCGAAAGGGCAAGACGATGAAGGCGATCAGCGCAATCGACTGTGCGCTCTGGGACCTGAAGGGGAAGTACTACGACGAGCCGGTCTACCGGCTGCTCGGCGGGCCGACACGGACGGAGATACCCGCCTACGCCTCGATGCTGGGCTACTCGGTCGATCCCGCCGACGTTCGCGAGCGCGCGACGACAATGAAGGCGGCCGGTTACGACGCCCAGAAGTGGTTCTTCCGACACGGTCCCGGCTCCGGTGCGGACGGGCTGGAACAGAACCTCGAACTCGCCGAGGCAGCACGCAATGCGGTCGGCGACGGCTACGACCTCATGTTCGACTGCTGGATGAGCTGGACTCGCAGCTACGCCGAGCGGGCGATTCCGAAGCTCGCTGACTACGACCCGCGCTGGATCGAGGAACCAGTCCACCCCGACCGACTCGACCAGCTCGCGCGCCTCCGCGAAACCTCCCCCGTCCCCATTGCGGGCGGCGAACACGAGTACACCCGCTGGGGTATCCACCAGCTCCTCCAGCGCGAGGCCCTCGACGTCGTCCAGGCCGACACGTTCTGGGCCGGTGGCATCACGGAGCTTCAGCGGATCTGCACGCTCGGTTCCGTCCACGACGTACCCGTGATTCCCCACGGCCACTCCGTCTCGGCGAACTTGCATCTCACCGCCGCACAGTCGCCCGACGTCTCGCCGGTACTCGAGTACCTCGTAAAGTGGAACGAGGGGTTCCAGTTCTTCCTGGAGGAGCCGCCAGAGCCCGAGGATGGGGTGATTTCGCTCGACGACCGACCGGGGTTGGGGATCGTGATCGACGAGTCGGTGGTGGCGTCGCGGACGCAGGTTTGTTCGTTCTCGTAGGCGGTTTCGCTGTTTCGTTGCTCGTTTCGCCGTCGTCCCCGTCAGCGTCCTGCTGAAATCACCGCGGTCGTCGCTGTTAGCAGCCAGCCGGAATCTCCGCGGGGGAAAGAGATTAGGTAACAGTCGACAATGCGCCGGTAGATGCCTCCCGAGATCACGCGCATCGAGTCCGTCGAGTTCGGCTACGAGTTACCGGATGTCGGCTACGCGCCGAACGGCTTCAGTATCGTCTACGAGCCCGGAACGACCACGGAGCGGAAACTGTTCGCGCTTCGCGTCGAAACCGACGCTGGGGTCACTGGTGAGTACGTCGGCGGCAACTCGCCCGCCGCCGCACAGCTCAACATGGTTGCCGACTACCTCGTCGGGAAGAACCCGCTCGACCGCGAACAACACTGGAGCGCGCTCAAGCGCGCACTCCGGAAGTACGACTGGATGGGTATGGGACCGATCGACATCGCCCTCTGGGACTTCGCTGGCAAGTACCGCGACGCGCCGGTTCACGAACTGCTCGGCACCTACCGGCGATCGTTCCCCAGCTACGCCTCGACCTATCAGGGCGACCGTAACGGCGGTCTCGACTCCCCCGAAGCGTACGCCGACTTCGCCGAGGACTGCCTCGAGATGGGGTATCAGGGCTTCAAAATCCACGACTGGGGCGGCGACTGGACCGACGCCGAGGAGTCGGCCGAGACGGTCCGCGAAGTCGGCCGCCGCGTCGGCGACGAGATGGACCTGATGATCGACCCTGCCTGCAACCCGGTCACGTTCGCGGACGCGCTGAAAATCGGAAAAGCCTGTGACGAAATGGACTACCTCTGGTACGAAGATCCCTACCGGGACGGCGGCATCTCCCAGCACGGCCACCGCAAGCTTCGCGAGCAACTCGAGACGCCGCTGTTGCAGACCGAGCACGTTCGTGGTCTCGAGCCCCACACTGATTTCATCGCGGCGGACGCGACGGACTTCGTCCGCGCGGATCCGGAGTACGACGGCGGTATCACGGGTGCGATGAAAATCGCTCGCGTCGCGGAGGGCTTCGGACTGGACGTGGAGTACCACGCGCCGGGGCCGGCTCAGCGACACTGTCTGGCGGCGACGCGCAACAGCAACTACTACGAGGTTGCGCTGGTCCATCCCGACTGTCCGAACACCCAGCCGCCGGTGTACGCCGACGACTACTCGGACATGCTCGATACGGTCGACGAGGACGGCCACGTCCAGGTTCCGGAGGGGCCGGGCCTCGGCGTCGAGTACGACTGGGACGAGATTTACGACCGTGAGATTGGCCGCCGGACCTACGAGTGACCTGGTCGAAACTGAGCGTGACTATCAACGCGACAATGAACACGAATACGCACCGACGGCGAACGGACAGAGACACCACTAACCAGCGTACAGAGGCACCACCAACCAACGTACAGAGATACGTCCCATCAACGTGCAGAGACGTCACCCCCACCAACCCGCAGGATCACGGAGGGCTCGCTGCCGATGACTGGTGATGCCGCCAGTAGCGATCTTGCAGCACAGCTCACCTCGGAGAACGCACTCGGAATGTGGGTCTCGATTGGCCATCCCGCGATCGTCGAAGCGGCTGCCAGCGCGGGATTCGACTTCGTGCTGATCGACACCGAACACACGGCGATGAGTCTCGAGACCGTCGCATCGCTCGCGCGAGCGGCGACGGCTGCGTCGGACGACCTCTCGGTTGTCGTCCGGCCGGCCTGGAACGATCCGGTCCGAATCAAGCGCATTCTCGACATTGGTGTCGACGGAATCATGGTGCCGATGATCGACGACGCCGGGGACGCACGGGAACTCGTCCAGGCGACGCGCTACCCGCCCGACGGCGACCGCGGCGTCGCATCGGGTCGCGCAGCGGACTACGGGGAGAACTTCGTCGAGTACGTCGAATCCGGCCACCGCTCGCTGTGTGTTATCGGCCAGATCGAGACCGAAGCGGGCGTCGAGAACGCCGAGGAAATCGCCGCAGTCGACGGCCTCGACGCGCTGTTCGTCGGCCCGGCGGATCTCTCGGCGTCGCTCGACGTCTTCTACGACTGGGACGCGCCAGAACTGGAGACAGCGATGACCTCCGTCATCGAAACGGCGAACGATGCGGGGCTCGTGGTCGGCACGCTTTCGGTCCGTGCAGACGATGTCGACAGAGCTGTCGAACGCGGTTTCGACTGGCAGATCGCGGGTAAGGACATGACGAGTCTCATCGAAACGGGACGGGACGTGTGTGCGGCCTACGAGGAGAGTCTGGAACGACACGGTGGGCGCTGACTCGCGTCTCGCTCTTCTCGCTCTTCTCGTTCGCTATTTGCACTCGTCCGCTACTCGTACTCGATCCGCTCTCTTTCTCTGTACTCTAAACAGGTTCCCACTATTGGGCCGATGTGATGAAATCGGTATGCATAACAACGCTTATGGCTGCTATTGACTACCACTCAACTATCCAGCCTCATCCATGAGCAAAGTGACCAGTATGCACGACGCCGTCGCGACAGCCGTCGACGACGGAGATAGTCTCTACCTCGCGGGATTCACTCACCTCATCCCGTTCGCCGCGGGGCACGAAATCATTAGACAGGGCCGTACGGACCTCGAACTCATCCGCGCTACGCCGGACCTGATCTACGATCAACTGATCGCCGCCGGCTGTGCGCGAAAGGTAACCTTCTCCTGGGCAGGCAACCCCGGTGTCGGTAGCCTCCCCGCGTTCCGGCGCGCAGCCGAAGAGGGGTATCCCACGGAAATCGAACTCGAGGAGTACACGCACTTCGGGATGATTGCGGCACTCGAGGCCGGCGCATCGAACCTGCCGTTCATGCCACTTCGGGGGTTCATCGGTTCGGATCTGCCCGACCACAACGACAACATCGCGCGGGTCGAGAGTCCGTTTGGGGACGACTACGTTTACGCGGTCGCTCCGATCGAACCCGACGTTGCGGTCGTTCGCGCCCAGCGAGCGGACGAGAACGGCAACGCCCACCTCTGGGGGATCCAGGGCGAGGTCAAACTCGCCGCGCTGGCAGCGGACACGGTGATCCTCTCCGTCGAGGAGCAGTGTTCCGAGGAGACGATCCGGAGCGATCCGAACCGGACCGTCATCACGGCCGACGAGGTCGACCACGTCGTCGTCGAGCCCTACGGCTCGCACCCCTCCTACGCGCAGGGCTACTACGGTCGGGACAACGAGGCGTACCTCTCGTGGGCTGAGACCGCGGCCGATCGCGATACGGTCGAGGAATGGCTCGACGAGTGGGTCTACGGCGTCGACGACAGACGCGAGTACGTCGAACAGCTTGGCACCGAACGCATCTTCGACCTCGAACCGGAGACGGCCTACGCGACGCCGGTCAATATGGGTGAGTACCGATGACGACGGACGAGACGGAGACCACTACTGAAACCGACACCGAACGCGCATACACGAACAGCGAACTGATGGTCGTCGCCGCAGCGCGGGAACTCGAGTCCGACGATTCCGTGCTCGTCGGAATCGGGAAGCCGAATCTCGCCTGCAACGTGGCGAAGCGGACGCACGCACCAGAACTGCGGATGGTCTACGAGTCGGGGACGATCGGCTCGAACCCGAAGACGCCGCCGCTGTCGATCGGCGATCCGGGACTCGCCGCCGGCGCGCTCTCGATCGAACCGATGCGCAACGGGTTCAACTACTACCTGCAGGCCGGCCGCCTCGACGTTGGCTTCCTCGGTGGGGCACAGATCGACCGGTACGGAAACATCAACTCGACGGTTATCGGCGATTACGACGATCCGATCGTTCGGTTGCCTGGAAGCGGTGGGGCCTGCGAAATCGCCTGCCACGTCAATCGAACGATGATCATCACGCCGCACACGGAACGCCGGTTCCCCGAGGAAGTGGACTTCATCACGAGCCCGGGCTACGTCGGCGGCCGCGAGGGCCGAGCAGAACTCGGACTCGACGGCGGCCCGGAGGCGGTGATCACTGATCTTGGCGTGTATCGATTCAACGACGACGGTGAACTGTACGTTGACTCGCTCCACCCGTCCGCAACTCGCGACGAGATCCAGTCGAAGACCGGGTGGGAGATCGAGTTCGCCGACGACCTGCAGCAAACGGCTGAGCCCACCGACGAGGAACTCCGCCTTATTCGCGAGGAGCTCGATCCGGAGGAACTCTACACCGACCAGGCAGAGTAGTCGCTGTCTCTCCGTCCGTCCCTTCCCACCCGTTCCAATCCCACTCTCGGACGCAACTCTACCCCAACTCTCGAACTCGAGCTCCCTCCGACCCGGGAAGGACCGGACAGTGATCGACATGTTCGACACTTAATGATCAGGTTCCGACTTTTTCGGCTATACCTCACACACCGGTCGAAAATAATGAAGGTATGACAAAAACGTTAGGTACTCCCTCGCAAAATGGAGTGGTATGCCAACGACACTCGTGACTGGTGCGTCCCGCGGAATCGGCCGTGGGATCGCCGAGCGATTCGCCAGGGATGGATACGACGTTGCCGTCAACTACTACAGCAGCGAGGACGCCGCTACCGCGGTCGTCGACACGATCCGCGATGAAACGGACAGCGACGCCGTCGCCCTGCAGGCTGACGTGGGCGACCCTGAAGCGGTCACTGGCCTCGTCGACGCAACGGTCGACCGATTCGGCGGCATCGACCACGTCGTCAACAACGCGGGAATCAACCAGCACAAACACACCCCCGAACTGTCCGCCGAGGAGTTCAGTCAGATACTCGAGGTCAACGCAACCAGCGCCTTCTCCGTGACGAAGTCTGCACGGGAGCACCTACTCGAGTCCACCGTGCCCGAAGGCCCGTCCGTCATCAATCTCTCCTCGCGACTCGCCCACGCGGGGGCGGCGTACGAACCGCACTACGCGACGGCGAAGGCGGGAATCATCGCGCTGACGAAGAGCCACGCGAGCGAGTTCGCACCGGATATTCGAGTGAACGCGATCGCACCGGGGTACATCGAGACGGATATGACGGATCAGACGAACACGGACGCAGACAAGCGCGAGCGCCGCGAGCAGATACCCCTCGAAAAGCTCGGGCAGCCGTCGGAAATCGGGCAGGCGGCGGCGTTCCTCCGGGATGCGACGTTCGTGACGGGTGAGACGGTGAACGTCAACGGCGGGCAACGGATGCAGTGACTTGTTGTTCTATCGCTGTTCCATCGCCGTTCTATGCCGTTCTATGCCGTTCTATCGCGGCGACTCGAGCGACGGAGCACATGTCGGACAACGGAGCACAGTTGTTGATAGGTACTGACCGAGATTGTAACTGTAACACATGGACACTGAATTAGATCGCCGATCTGATCCGCAGTCGGATTCGGAGACGCCGTCAACCGTCACCATCATCGGTGCCGGTTCGATGGGTCACGGCTTCGTCGTCCAGTTCCTGCGGTCGGGACTGTCCGTCAGGCTGGTCGACCACCGCGAATCGAACCTCGAGCGGGCACGAGAGCGAGCCCGAAACGCCGCGAATTTTCTGGCCGAACAGGACCTCGCCGCACTCGAGCCGGCCGCCGTCGAAGGGGACGTAACGTACACGATTGACCGCGCTCGTGCTGTCGCCGACGCTGACGTGGTACTCGAGACGATCTCTGAAGACCTCGACGCCAAGCGCGAGCTATTCAGTGCGCTCGCAGACGAAGCCGACGGGGATGCGTTGCTGGCGTCGAATACGTCGGGCCTGCCGATCACCGACATCGCCGCCGGTGCGCCGGACGCGGCAGCCCGAATTATCGGCTGTCACTGGTGGTATCCGCCGTATCTGCTCCGTCCGGTCGAGGTTATTCCGGGGGAGCAGACGAGCGAGCGAACGGTCGAGCGGCTCCGGTCGTTCCTCGCGGCTGTCGACCGCGACCCGATTATGGTCGAGCGTGACGTGCCAGGCTTCGTCTGGAACCGCGTGCAGCACGCCGTTATCCGGGAGTGTCTCCATATCGTCGAGGAAGGGATCGCCTCCGCTGAAGACGTGAATCGTGCGATTCGGGACGGCTACGCGACCCGGACGGCTGCGATCGGGCCACTCGAGACGGTCGACATCGCGGGACTCGAGTTGTTCCAGACGAGTGCGAACGACATCTATCCCGACCTGACGGATCGAGACGATGCGAACCCGCTGTACGGCGAGCGAATCGACGAGGGTCGGACGGGGATCGAAGCCGGTGCGGGATTCTTTGACTACGACCGCGAGCCGGACGAGATTACGGGCCGCCGAGACGAGCGAGTTGCGGCGATTCGGCGAGCACTCGGCGCTTTCGGAGATGGTTCAGACGCAACAAGGGACACGGACACTTCTGTAGCCGACTTTGGCGGCGATCCTACAGAACCAGGACAGCCGGAATAACGCTGAGGAGAGTACTATGGCGTTACAGTGCTATGGAAGAACTACTGGGACACTACTCGTCGGCAACCGACTCGAGTAGCGCCTGGCGATCGATCTTGTCGCTCTGGGTCATCGGCAGTTCGTCGCGGAACTCGTAGCGGCGCGGGCGCTTGTAGGATTCGATGGCGTCGGACGCTGTGAAGTGCGATTCGAGTTTGTCAGCCGTCAGCGACTCGTCGCCGGGAACGACGAAGGCGGTCACGACCGCGCCCCACTCCTCGTCGGGGACGCCGACGACTGCGCCGGCGGTGACATCGGAGTGGTCGTGGAGTACGTCCTCAACTTCCGCCGGATAGATGTTCTCGCCGCCGGAGACGATCATGTCGTCCTTCCGGTCGACGAAGTAGAGGAAGTCGTCCTCGTCGCGTCGTCCCAGGTCGCCGGTCCGGTACCAGCCGTCGACGATCGCGTCCGCCGTCGCCTCGGGGTTGCGCCAGTACTCGCGCATACAACTCGGTGTCTTCACGAGGAGTTCGCCGACCTCGTTGCTCGGCAGTACGGCGTCGGGTTCCGGGTTTTCGGGGTCCACAACCCGAACCTCGGCCTTCGGCACCGCACGGCCGATACTCCCCAATTTGTCGTCGTGAAACTCGGGGAACAGCACCGTCCCGAAGACGATTTCGGTCGTCCCGTAGGCGTTGACGAATTCACAGCCCGGCACGTGCTCGCGACAGCGCCGGGCGACGACTTCCGGCATCGCCGCACCGGAGTACTGGAGCATTCGGAGGTGGGAAATGTCACGGCCCGAAATCGACTCGTCGTCGACGAGCGCGCGATAGTGCGTCGGCACTCCCCACATCGCGGTGATCCCTTCGGACTCGATCCACTCGAGTGTCGTTCCCGGATCGAACTCCTGCTGGACGACCGTGGTCGCGCCCATCGAGAGCCCCGGCAGGATGTTACAGAGCAGCGGCCCGACGTGGTACATCGGGCCGAGCGCGAGGTTGACATCGGTCGGTCGGAAGCGGTTGTACGGCAGGCTGGCGTACGTGGCCTCGACGACGTTGCGATGGGTGTGGAGGACGCCCTTCGGCTGGCCGGTCGTGCCGGAGGTATAGAGGAGTAGTGCCGGATCGGACTCGTCGATACTGACGTGATACTCGCGGCCGGACTCGAGTACCTCGGGCGCGGCATCCTGCCCGAGCGAACTGTACGCGTGATCTGCGAGTGAGTCGTCGGTGCGAACGCCGATCAGCGTCGAGGGGCGGTCCTCGGCGGCGACTTCGGCGACGGTTCCCTGGCAGTGGGTATCGAAGACGAGGCCTGCAGATTCGGCGTGGTCGAGGACGTACGCCAGTCGCTCAGGAGCCATGCGAGAGGAGATAGGGTTGAAAACGAGTCCGGCGTGAGCGCAGGCGAACATGAGTTCGAGGAATTCGACGGAGTCCACGAGTATCGCCGTGAGGTGGTCGCCGGGTTCGAATCCGAGTTCTCGGAGGCCGACGGCGACGCGTTTAGCGCCATCGTCGAGGTCGGCAAACGAGCGAGTAACGTCTCGGTCCGGATCGCGGATCGCGGTCTGGTCGGGATACTTCGCGGCGGCCTGGCTAAGCACGTCGCTCCCGGTGGGCTGGCTCATATGCCGGCTATCGAAGGGGACCGTAATAATGGTAGTGACTGTCACCCATTTTCTCGTCACCCTCGTATCGCGCATCTCACGTGTCTCCCATGCCTCCCTCTCGTTTCATCCATTGCGTTTCGCTCGTCGTTTGCTGACAGCACCGTGTCTGCCCCAGCCCCGAGAGTTATGGTCTCCGGCGCGAACTGTGCAGACGATCAGCCGACCGCGTGAGCACTGATAGCATGACAGGGCACTTCGAGCTAACCGAGGCACACCACGAGCACCGCGAGGAAGTACGACAGTTCTGCGAGGCGGAGATCGATCCGCACGTCGAAACACACGAATCCGAGGGGACGTTCCCGTTCGAAATCGTCGAGAAAGTCGGCGAAGCCGGCTTCAATGGCGTCCAGTACGGCACGGAGTACAACGGCCTCGGCCTCGACTACCGGTCGTACGCGGTCACGATCGAGGAACTCGCCCGAAGCTGGAAGTTTCTCGCCGGCACCGCCTCCATCTGCGGGAGCCTCGTCGGCTATCCGATCCACGAGTTCGGCGCGGAGTGGCAGCGCGAGGAGTGGCTCGGCTCTATCTGTGCCGGCGACTGGATTCCCGCACTCTCGCTGACCGAACCTGATGCAGGTAGCGACGCGGCGGCACTCGAGACCACCGCCGCACGCGACGGGGACGAGTACGTGATCGACGGCCACAAGGTCTGGACCACGAACGGAGAGGTCGCTGATTTCGTCGTCGTTGCCGCTCGAACTGGCGACGAGGATGAGGGGGCTGGCGGCGTCAGTCTCATCGGCGTGCCGAATCCACAGGAGCGAGACGGCTTCGAGGTCGTCCGCGATATTCCATCGATGGAGGGTGAGGCGGCAATCGAGAGCGAAATCAAGTACGACGGCCTTCGCGTGCCCGTCGAGAACGTCATCGGCGAGGAAGGCCGCGGCTTCCGGTACGTGATGGAGGGGCTCGACATCGGTCGGATCGGCACCGCCGCGCAAGGCGTCGGCGTCGCGCAGGCTGCCTTCGAGGCCAGCCGCGATTTCGCGGACGAGCGCGAGCAGTTCGGTCAGCCGATCCGGGAGTTCCAGGGCGTCTCGTTCAAGCTGGCGGATATGGCGACGGAGGTGCAGGCCTCACGACTCCTGACACTCCAGGCGGCTGCCAAACGCGACCAGGGCGAGCGCGTCACCCAGGAAGCTGCGATGGCGAAGGCGAAAGCGACCGACGTGGCGATGGATGCTGCCACCGAGGCCGTCCAGATTCACGGCTCGCGGGGATACTCCAAGGACCGGCCGATCGAACGGTACATGCGCGTCGCGAAGGGTATGCAAATCTACGAGGGAACGAACGAGATCAACCGGCTTGTCGTTGCCAACCAGTTGTACGAGTAATACTCTTGGCAGACACCTCGAGTCTCGAGCGACCGCCTTGCCCCGAGCGCCAACTGTTATATGATACCCACTCACACGTCGGATATGGCCGAGCTGATAGACCTGACTGCACCGATCACCGAGGAGATGGCGAACCACCCGAGTCACGGCCGGAGCCCGGTCTTTCTCACGGGGACACGACTGAACCACGACGACGCGGAAGACCTCTGGCGTGGCAAGGGCGTCGAGGACCTCTCGCTGATCAACGGCTTCGTTCTCTTGGCCGAACACAACGGCACGCACATCGACGCACCGTTTCACCTTCACCCAGAGGGGTCGACCACTGAGGAAATCGCACTCGAGGAGTGCTACGGATCTGCTGTCTGGCTCGACGTCTCGGACGCCGGCGCGAAGGGTGAAATCGGACCGGAGCTACTCGAGCGTGCGGCCGCTGACGCCGGGGTTGAGGTCCAACCGGGTGACTCAGTCTTGCTCTACACTGGCTGGGACTCGTACCTGCCAGACGACGAGGAGACGTACCTCGAGGAGCACCCGGGTCTGTCAGCGGCGGGTGCGGAGTGGTTGCTCGAGCGCTCGGTTAGCGTCGTTGGCATCGACTGCGGCAACGTCGACGTGGCAGGTGACGTATCGTTCCCCGCACACCGCGTGCTACTTCGGGATGGCGCACCGGAGGAGTACGTCCTCGTCGTCGAACACCTCCGCGGCGTCGACGAGATTCCTGCCCACCGGTTTACGTTCAACGCGGCACCGCTCCCACTCGAGGGCGCGACGGCGAGTCCGATTCGGGCGTTTGCCGTCGTAGACGACTAACGACTCGTCGCGTTCGGCACGAACGCCGAGGTTTCGTTGCACTCCAGTTTTAAGATACCCGACCCGCTAGAGTGGGTATGGAACAACGGGAACTTGCGAGTATCGGCGTGCTCGGAATCCTCGCCGAAGAAGACCGAGCATCGGTCGAAACGGTTCACGAGCGACTGCAGCACAACTTCGGTCGGTACTGGGGTGCGAGTACCGGCATCCTCGTCCCCACGATCGATCACCTCGAGGAGGAAGGCCACGTCGAACTGACGGCCAGTACGCCAGTTGCGACGTACAAACTGACCGATTCGGGCCACGATCGGTTGCAGTCTCTGCTCACTGAGCCGGTCGAAGACGTTTCGCATCCGTCCTTCCGTCCGCATCTCATGCTCAAACTCGGCTTTTTACATCATCTTCCGACCGACCGACAGCGCGACGAACTCAATCAGTTCAAAGACCAACTGCACACCGCCCGCGAGGCCCTGCTCGATATCGACGAGACGCACGAAACCGCCGTCGAGGACCGTGAATCAGTCGGATACCGGCGTGATCTCATCGATCTCCGTGTTCGGATTATCGACGCGTTCCTCGCGTGGCTCGATGTCGTTGAGCCGCCACGCTAAACCGAGACCGAGACCGAGACCGATCACCGGTCGCAGTTTTCACGCGTTCGCCCGTACTCGAGTACCCTAATACAGTCGTTCGTACACATCATATTCCCATCCATTCGAAGATATTTAAAATAAATGCCACTATTCTTATTGTTGTTCTGTGAGGTATCCCGTACAGTGTCAGTAGATTGATTTTATACGTATATCTTGTGGCCACTACGAACCGGCTATTCTGCCGTTCAAGCTGCGGTGTTTGATTGATCGAACACCCTCATTCACCTGTTCTACTCTGAATATATCTATTACCAACTTCTGATGTACTCTGTACTTCGATAGCTATACATACGAATTTCCGATCCTGCTTGGCACTACCAATCACCGTTAATTATATAGTCTCCTTCATTATTGGATAGTAATGTGATCAAACAGTGTGAAATAACAGCATTGTTTGGTTACTAAACTGTCGAAACGGTACGCGCGGTCTGCGTAGTCACAACAATCGCTTAGACAATACTATCCAATGACAGACACACGAGAACAACTGACCGCCGTCCTGCTTACGGCCCTCATGGTGCTTTCGCTCGTCGCGATCGCTGGCACCGGGCTGGCAGGAAGCGCCGCGGCAACGGAGTACAGTGACGCCCAATCAGCAGTCGATGCCGACGAACCGGCGTCGATCGATGCCGAACTCGAAGAAGCGAGTGGGACAGAACAGGTATACATCGTCCTCGATCAGTACGATGGCCAACTGAGTGACGATCGCGAGCGCGCGATCGCTCAGTTGCAGGAGCACGCTGAGGTGTCGCAGGCGGCTGCGACGGAGGACATCGACGCCCTCGCCGGTGTCGACGTAGTCAACACCTACTGGATCACGAACGCGATCCGTGCCGAGGTCGACACTACTGCAGTCGACACGGCCGAACTCGCGACCATCGACGGTGCAGAGACGATTCAGCTCCGTCCGGAGTACGAGGTGCCGGAACCGGAGCCATCCGTCGAGCCAGCCGTCGAACCTGACGAAGACGACTACACCTACGGTCTCGACCAGATCAACGCCTCCGAGACC
>NZ_AOIM01000024.1 GCF_000337575.1 Natrialba hulunbeirensis JCM 10989
TCCTCGGGTAACTCCGGCGAGGGCTGTGTCGGCTCGCCGGCAAACACCTACGACTCGTTCAGCATCGGTGCCTCGAACGCTGACGGCGACATCACCGACTTCTCCAGCGGCAACACCATCGCCGCCAACAACTGGGACAACCCTGACCCAGAGTGGCCCGACGAGTGGGTCAAACCAGACGTCGCCGCACCCGGTGAAGACGTCCTGAGCGCGATGCCAGACGACGAGTACGACTACCTCGACGGCACCTCGATGGCCGCACCACACGTCTCCGGCGTCATCGCCCTCATGCTCTCGGCCAACGACGACCTCACGCAGGAGGAAATCGAGGAGACACTCGAGGAAACCGCCTGGAAGCCTGACGGCGAACCCGACGAGAAAGACGTTCGCTACGGTCACGGCATCGTCGACGCCTACGCTGCTGTCGACGAGGTTGCCGCGGGCGCACTCGAGTACGAACTCGGTGACGTTGACCAGGACGAGGCTGTAACGGTCCAGGACNTACGCTGCTGTCGACGAGGTTGCCGCGGGCGCACTCGAGTACGAACTCGGTGACGTTGACCAGGACGAGGCTGTAACGGTCCAGGACGTGCAGCTAACCCAGCAGTACCTCCAGGATATGGATCCTGAGCCGTTCGCCGAGGACCTCGCGGACATGAACCGCGACGGCGAGGTCACGACGGACGATCTGAGCCTGCTCCAGCAGAAGGTACAGGGCATGCTCGACGAGGGTGAAATCGCCATCACGGGACTCGACGTGCCCGACGAAGTCGACGATGACGAGACCGTCGAAATCGACGTCGATCTCGAGAACCTCGGCGACGAAGGAGCGATTCAGGAGATCGACTTCTTCCTCGGCGACGACGATGAACCAATCGACACCGAAGTCGTCGATATGGCCGCACCCGGCGTCGACGACCCGGTCGATCACTCAGCAGAGACGACGATCACGTTCGACCTTGACGCGAGCGACCTCGACGCTGGCGAGCACACCGTCACCGTCGCGACCGAGGACGACGATGCGAGCGACGCGTTCACCGTGCTCTCATCGGAGTTCGGCGTTTCGAACCTCGATGCTCCCGATGAAGCCGACCGTGGTGACGAGATTACCGTCAGCGCGGATATCGCGAACACGGGGAACGTCGACGACACCCAGACCGTCGAATACCGCTTCGACGACCTCGACGACGCGCTACTCACGCAGAACGTCACGCTCGAACCCGACGAGGAAACGACGGTCTCCTTCGATGTCGACACGGAGAACGTCACGGAAGGAACCTACGACCACGGTGTCTTCACCGAGGACGACGAAGCGACCGCCGCAATCGACATCCTCGAAGCGTTCTTCAGCGTCGACATCACCGACGCGCCCGAGGAACTCGCACCTGGCGAGACCTACAACGTCAGCGCGGATGTCGTGAACGCCGGCGACGCGCCGGACGAACAGACGATCGCCTACGATGTCACGGAAGGCGAAACCGACGTTGCAGTCGTCGACGGCGACGTTGACGAAGAAGAACTCCGCGAGGAACTCGCCGACCGCGGTGTCGACGAGGTTGACCTCGACGAGATCGTCGACGGCGCGGACAACCTGGCTGACACGCTACAGGACGAACTCGACGACTCCTACGACGTGCAGACGGTCAACGCAGCCAACCTGCTCGACGAGGTCGAGGACTACGATATCTTCGTCGTCAATGACTTCGACGGCGCAGATGTCGATGCGTTCCTCGACGAGCTCGCAGACGACCAGGGTGTCGTCTACCTCGAGAACTGGGGCAGCAGCTCGAACGCAGTGAGTGACCTGTCCGATGCCACTGACGACCCATCGTCCGTTGAGGACGGCTTCAGTGGCTCTGCACCGATCATGCTCGACATCACCGACGACCACGCACTGTTCGACGGCGTCGCTGATGCGGGCGAAACGATCGAACTCCACGACGGCTCCGCAGCCGATCGTGCATGGTTCGACGGCTACAGCGGCGAGACCATCGCAGACGTCGGCGACGGCACGCCAGACGGCGCCTCTGTCGGCGTGAGCGAGGACGACGACCACGTCCTGCTCGCTGCGTTCGGCCGCTCTTCGTTCATCTCGAACGCGGACTTCAGCGCCGAATCGAACGCCATCATGGCAAACGCGGTCGAGCACGTCGACGACTACGCTGGCACAGCCAGCGCAACCGACCACACGAGCGAGGTCGTCTCGCTCGAACCGAACGAATCGGCCACCGTCGAGTTCACGAACACCCTCGCCGAAGACGACGGCGAACTCGAGTGGCACCATGTCGTCGAGAGCGACGACGATATCGCGACTGCGCCGTTCACCATCGACGACGGTCCGAACTGGAACGTCAAGGGAACGGTCTCCGAGGCAGCAACCGATGAACCGATCGAAAACGCCAGCGTCGAACTCGAAGCTGGCAACGAAACGTACACGAACGTGACCGATGCCGACGGCAAGTACGGTCTCGCGAACGTTCCTGCCGGCGAACACACCCTGACAGTTGACGCCGAGAACTTCGCGGCACACACCGAGCTCGTCGAGGTTCCCGAAGACGACGTCGTCACGGTCGACGTTGGTCTCGAGGAGCTCCCCGGTACGATCAGCGGTGACGTGACCGCGAGCGACGACGACGCACCAGTCGAGAACGCAACTATCGTCGCCGAGAACGCCGACGGCGATGTCCACGAAACGACGACCGACGAGAACGGCTCGTACGAACTCGCGGACGTCTCCGCGGGCACGTACGTCGTCAACGTCGTCGACACGCCACCGGGCTACGAGATCGACGAAATTGTCACCGTCGCACCCGGCGAACACGTTGAGAACGTCGACTTTGTCGTCGACCGCACCGCCGGCTCGATCGAAGGCACCGTCACGAACGCTGCCGGCGTCCCGATCGCTGACGCCAACGTCGTCGACGCCGACGACGGCGCGTTCAACGTGACGACCGCCGAAGA
>NZ_AOIM01000025.1 GCF_000337575.1 Natrialba hulunbeirensis JCM 10989
GCTACGATGACTCGAACATCGAGTTCGTCGAGGTCGAAACCGGCGAGACGACGACCGCGAACCTCACGCTCGGCACCTACTTCGAGGTCGACGACCTCGCAGCACCTGACACCGCCGAGAAGGGCGAGGAAATCACCGTCAATGCGACAGTCACCAACACCGGCGAGCAGGAAGACACTCGCATGGTGTTCTACTTCCCGCCAGGCACTGACTTCGGCACCGACGTCATCGACTACCAGCCCGACCTGTCCGAGACGGTCACACTCGAGGGCAGCGAGTCGACGACGGTCGAGTTCACCTACGAGATCGGAGCCGACGACGAACCTGGCGAGTACGAACACGGTATCTCGGCCGACGAGGTCGAATCGACGGTTATCACCATCGAGGGCGACGAAGACGACGGCGAACCCGTCTTCGACGTGGCAGACCTCGATGCACCGGCAGACGCTGAACCGAACGAGACCGTGTCGGTCACCACCACGCTCGAAAACACCGGCGACGACGCCGGCACGCAGACGGTCACCTACGCGTTCGACGACGAGACCGTCGCCAACGAGACCGTCTCGCTCGACGAAACCGAGTCGACGGTACTCGAGTTCACCACCGAACTTCCGGCGGATGACGGCACGTACGAGCATGCAGTCTCGTCCGAGAACGACTCCGCGACGGCACAGACGACCGTCGAGGAGGCTGGCGAGCCGGAACCCGCGTACTTCGAAGTGACCGAGCACGAGGCACCGGAGTCCGTTGACGCGGGCGAAGAGCTGACGGTCAACGCGACGATTACGAACACCGGCGACGAAACGGACCAGCAGGATGTCTTCCTGTTCTGGGACTCCGCGATGAGCGACCTCGAGGATGCGGAGTCTGTGGCTGACCTCCGCGAGGCGGGCATCGACTCGATGGAATCGATCGAACTCGAGGGTGGCGAATCCGAGACGGTGGCGCTCACCCACGAGGTAGATGCAGAGACGGAGCCGGGTACCTACCAGTACACGGTGTCGACGCTGCAGGAGATGGCCGACGGTGAAGTGACTGTTGAGAGCGCTGCAGAGGCCGCCTTCCCGGCAGATCCGGGCGGTTTCGATGGCGCACCACCGGGAGCAGCGCTCGGTGCGAACCCGTTTGAAAGCGGTATCGCGAACGGAATCGGGCTACTCGGTTAGGCCGAGTGCCCACCGTTCGGGTGTCGTCATCTCTATCGTTCGTTTTTTTGTTGTAGTCGACGATCGTCTCGGGTACTGTCTGCTCGGATACCGTGGCGTGAGTTACTGCGCCACCTGGGAAACGATGGCTCTGGCTGTGTCTTCGTCGCCCATCTGTGCCTTCCGAGGGATCGACGGACCAGCGCAGCCGCGATAAATAAGAGCCCCACGATATAGAGGTGATACGCCTTCGGTGTTGACACGTGTTCAGAGACGTATGAGCACGGGAATTCGAGCAACGCTCAAGATTGAGGAGCCAGCCGACTGCCCGGCTGCTCAACTGTCTGCACAGAAGGGTGTCACCAGCCACTCGATTTCGAAGAGCGTCGATCCGACGACCGGAGAGACGGTAACCGAAGAACTTGTTACCGACGGACGCCCCGAAGACGACTGGCCAGCCGCTGTAGATCTTGAATCAGCGTCCGACAATTTCCGTGTTCTCTTCTCGGACGGCTCTCGAACGGTGTATCGGTTCAGTCGTGAACTCGGCTGTGGCTGTCCCTGCGAGTGTATCGAGCAGTTCAACGCGCCGATCGCTGACGTACAGACGACGGATGGCGCGCTCGTTCTCGTCTTTCACGTATCGAGTACCGACGAACTGCAAGACATCGTTACCGAACTTCAGGAACGGTTCTCCGACGTACAGGTGCAACGACTGATCCAGGCCCGAGCCGATCGCTCCAAGCAGGATCTCGTGTTCGTCGACCGAGCCGCGCTCACCGCTCGCCAGCGAGAGGTACTCGAGACGGCAAACGAAATGGGGTACTTCGAGTACCCGAAGCGAGCGAACGCGACGGAGGTTGCCGATGCACTCGAGATTACCCCCTCAACGTTCACCGAACATCTTGCTGCGGCTCAGCGGACGCTGCTCGATTCGGTTCTCGATGAGTAGCAGCTACTCGAGTTCAGTCGCCGAGGCCGCAGACCGTCTCGGCGAGCCTCGTCACGTCGACAGTTTCTGGTTCGGTGATCTGTTCGATGATTCGGGGTGCTGTTCCGTCGGGAACGGTTTCGCCGACGACGAGTTTTGGGCAGCGAGCCTGTCGAAAACCTTCGACGAGGACGAGGTCGTATCCTCGTTCCTGTAACCGCTGGAGTGTGGCTCGGAGTGGGTCGAGTTCGGTAGCTGCTTCGTCGGTCTGCTTCCCACGATTCGTAATTTCGAACGTCGTCGACGGCGTGATGCCGACGACTGTCTCTGCGCCCGCGCTCGCGTGCCGGTGTGTATCTGTTCCCGGCGTGTCGACCTCGATATCGTGGTGAATCGACTTGACGGTCCCGACGCGGCCGTACGTCGAACACTCGGGGAGTAAGCGCTCGACGAGCGTCGTTTTGCCCGAGTTGCTGTGGCCGACGAGTCCGAGTACCTTCATAACACTCCTCGGGCGGCGTCTGCCGTATGTGTACGGATTTCGCTGTTTCGACCACCGGCCCCCATCCTGCTCATCCGTCGTCGAGCCCCCACGAGATGTGCGCCCAGAGACGCTCGTACCCATAGTAGGTCCCCGTTTTCAGGAGATTCGCGGCGATGCCGATGTTGACGGCGTCGGAGCCACTCCCGGTGACGAGAAAGGCGACCGTGATGGTCACCAGCACCATCAGAAGCCGGTACGTGAGCGTCTTGACGAGCGTTCGCGAGTGCGCCTGCAGTGCACCGTGTGAGATGATCGATGGCGTGAGCGATTGCATTGGACGGGAACTGGACAGATGTGTTGCTGGTCACCGGGTCTCGGGTCGATACTGTTCTGTTTCGCCACGGTCTGACAGAGACCGCACGGACGGACCGGCGTTTCAGTACGGTCCGTCTCGGTTCCCCATCGGCAACTGGGGTTCTGGCTCTGGCTCTGCCTCTCGCTCTGTTGCTGGTGCCGACGACGGTCCCGAACCCGAGCCACAGGTCCCACACCGGAAGTCGACGTCTCCCTCGCTGTTGGTGAGGCCCTCGAGTGGCGACGGCTCTGCCGGGGTCTCCGCGAAGACGTCCGGTTCGACAGCGAACTGGTCTGCATCGCGCTCGACGAGTCGGCAGGCGAGCACAGCCAGTGCGTCGTAGAACGCGGTGTCAGTCTCCTCGCCGGTCTCGTCTTTTTCGTCAGTCCCGTCTACGTCCTCGATCGCCTCCCGATACCGCGGGAGCCACCGCCCGAGGTGATCCTCGATGAACGATCCCTGCGCATCGGTCACGATTTCGAGCCCCGTCTCGTCGTCCTTCTTCGCGAGCGCTGCCGTCTGGAGTGCCAACTGCGAGACGAACTCGAGTTCGATGCAGAGATGGTCGACGCGTTCGCGTCGGTCGTCGGCGAGCGAGAGCCCGAACGCATCGTAGAAGCCAGCGATGTCGGACAAGGTATCCGTGCTTGTGACGAGCGTTCCCGGACTGAACTCGATCTCGTACTGCGGAATGTCGCCGCCGGTCTCGAAGCCAAACAGCGAGGTCCACGTGCTGTAGTGCTCGTCGACGGCTGCCTGCGTGGTTGGACTCTCATTGACGACGGCGCTTGCGGCGTCGTAGAGCGCTGTGTCAGTCCCGTCATCGTCTCCCTCACTGTCCCCATCGAGCGCCGCGGCCGACTCGAGTAGCTGCTCGTCGAACGTCCCCGAGACGAGTGCCGACTCGAGTGCCTCGCCTGGGCGGTCGAACGCCAGGGAGAGGAGCTTGTAGAGGCGGGCGCGATGGACGGACTCGTGTGCGGTTTTGGAGTTGCCGTCGGTCCCGCTGGAGAGGTCGGATGGGTCGTGTGCTGGTGGTGTCGTCATGGTTCTCGATCACGTGATGTCGAGTCGGTAGGCGTTGGTGTCCTCGTCGAAGCGCTCGCGTTCGTACTGTGGTTCTTCCATCGGAACGCGGGCGACCGTTTCGCCGTCCTCGTCGTAGCCGATCGCTTCCTCGTCAGTTACTTCGAACTCCTCGACGCGCCACTCGGTAGAGCCCATCAGGTGGAGCAGGCCGCGGAGTTTGCGGTACTCCTCGTCGCCGCGGCGGGCGGCCTGGTAGGTTTCCTTTGCGTCCGCAACCCGTGGGCCGAACATCTGGATCAGGTAGTCGTCGGGAACGTTGATCGGCGGGATGTAGTAGACGTTTGGCTCCAAGCCGAGCTGTGGGTATAGTGGCAGGGCGACCTCGGCGTCGTGGACGAGGTAGTCGATCGGGTTCGAGGAGTCGGCCTCGTCCGGTGGGTTGATCCAGCCGTGCTGGCGAATCTTTCCGAGGCAGTTTTCGAAACACTGGGGGACGAGCCCTTCCTCGACTTTGGGGTAACAGCCGACACACTTCTGGGAGACGTTTTCCTCGGGATTGTAGACGGATTTTCCGTACGGGCAGGCCCGGACACACTCCTGGAACGCCTCACAGCTATCCTCGTCGATCAGGACGATCCCGTCTTCCTGGCGCTTGTAGACCGCCTGGACGGGACAGCCACCGGCACAGCCTGCGAACGAGCAGTGATTGCAGACGCGGGGGAGGTAGAAGAACCACATCGGATGGGTCTCCTCGTCCTCCGAGATGTGCGTGTCGGACTCGAAGGCCTCACCGGCCGGCTCGTCCTCCCCGAGGTTGGGGTGTGCCCAGTCTTCGCTGTCTGGGATGTAGCCCTCGATGTCCTGTCCGTGGAGGTTCTGCGGGTCGTCGTCCGGCGCCATCTCGTCCCAGTCGACGTCGTTCGCCTCGAAGATGGTGTCTCCCTCGTACACGTACTCGCCGTCCTCTTCGCGCCACTCCTGCACGCCGAGGCGGTCGAGAATCTCCTTGTCCCATTCGATGGGGTGAGAGCCGTAGGGCTTCGTCTCGACGTTGTTCCAGAACATGTGCTCCTGTCCCTCGCCGTGGGTCCAGGTCGTCTTACACGATAGCGTACATGTCTGGCATGCGATACACTTGTTGATGTCGAACACTGCCCCCCACTGTTTCTCGGGCCGCGCCTCCGCGTAGGGGTAGTCCATCTCGCGTCCGATCTGCCAATTGTAGACTTCTGCCATTGTGATCACCAGATTTTGTTGTTGTATTGCCGTCGTCAGTCGTCCGAGGTCTGCACGAAGCCGCCGCTCAGGTACTCTTCCATCGTCTCGTCCTCGTTCGTCGGTCGAATGCCACGATCGACGGGCTCCCACTCGCCGTCGGGTTCACCGTCTTCGTTCACGCCGCCGTCTTCTGCCTTCTCGATCCGCACGAACGCCTCCTTGGGTGCGCCGTTTGCTGCGTGGACGTCCGGCTCGAAGCCGACGTCCAGATTCTGTCCACTGAGGTCCTTTCGCGGCATCGAGTCCGTCAGCCACGTCCGGCGGAGCCACGTCGTCGTTGTCGACTGATGACCGCCGCTGCGGTACAGCGACACGTAGTTGGTGTCTTCGGCTTTGGCCATGCCGTCCTCGCGCTCCTCCTGGGCCTCGTAGGTCTTGTGCGAGGTCTGGTTGACGTTCATCCAGCTGCGGGTCACGCCCTGTGGCAGGCTCGGCTGGTACCGAATCCGCATCATCGCACGGGCGTACTCGTCGTCTTCGTCGTCCGCGTCCCAGCCTTCGTACGGCCGGTCTGACGGGTCGGCGTCGACCCAGACATAGTCGCCATCGGACAGCCCCTCTTCGCGGGCGTCCTCTGGATTCATCTCGATGTAGCCCTCCCCGAAGAACGGCATCCGCTCGTCCTCGCGGTGCATGTCACCGTAGTTCCCCCACCAGACCGCGATGTTCGGCAAGGCGTTCGCGAAGGTGTGGGTCCCGTGGCGATACTTCGGCGTCATGTAGACGTAGTCGTAGCCCTCGTCGAGGTCGGTCAACGGATGCGCGCTGTTGACCAGTTCGTCCGGCGAGTGGACCACGTTCCGAACCTGTCGGTCGTTCGTGTCCGCGACCTTCTCCTCGCTGTCCCAGCCGCGGTCTGCTGGCGTCTCCGGTGTAATCACCGGACTGTCGCTGTCGTCGACGATGACGTTCGGCTCGTACGGCGTCGCATCCATCGGCTCACGGTGCAGCGGGATGTTTTCCCCGGCTGCTGCGAACTCCTCTTCTTCACGGAAGAACTCGAGTCGACCCGTCTTCGTGTACCACGGATCGTCGTCCTGCATCTGCTCGGTGCCGACCTGCTTGGGGTACGTCCGGGTCATGATGATCGCCGGCGTCCCCTGTTCGGCGTCCTCGAGTAGGTCCTCGATATCGTAGCCGGTGACGGTGTTCGAGTGGTCGATGATCCGCTGCAGGTACGGCTTTGCCTGATACTCGTCTTCGTCGATGAACTCCCAGTAGTCGTCGAAGCGGTCGTCGCCGGTGATCTCTGCGAGGGCTGTCGCGACGCCCTGGTAGTGCTGGGCGTCGTTTCTGGTGTTGTAGATCCGGTCGATTTCCGTCTCGGGCATCGTCGTGATGAAGGGGTTCGTCACCGAGGCGGTGATGTCGTTGACGTGGTGTTCGGCCCACGAGTCGACCGGGAAGACGATGTCCGAGTACTCACAAGTCATCGTCCACCACCACTCGTTGGTGAAGAACGCCTCGATCTTCCCGTTACGGAGCATCTGCTCGATGATCTTGTACGCACCCTTCGCGTTCCCGAGGATCGAGTTCGATCCCGAGACCCAGAGCGACTTCGTCGGAGTGTGCATGTGCGAGTCGCCCTGGAAGTACTCGCCGTCGACCTCGAGCGGCTTGTCGAGATTCGTGTAGAAGTGCGCCGACTGCTCGTCGTAGTGTTTTGCAACCGTCGCCGGCTCGTCGGGATCCAGTTCGATGTCGAACGGATCCTCGTTGGCGTACTGGCTGAGGCCGTTGAAGTACGCCGACCGGTAGTTTCCGGAGTAGCTGCCGACGTTCCCGCTCTTGTGGCCGACGTTCCGGGTCAGCGACGCGAGCAGGAAGACCGCGCGGTCCTTCTGATCCGCGTTGGTGTAGTGGTTTGGCCCCATTCCGGTCAGGACCAGGGTATTCTCCTGGTTGTCGGCGAAGTCGTGGGCGAGATTCTCGACTGCCTGCGGGTCCGTTCCGACCACGTCGGCCGCCGACTCGAGATCGTACGTCTCGATGAGGTGCTCGCTGATCAGGTCGAAGACGGGACGGACTGCGACGGTCTCACCGTCCGCGAGTTCGACCTCGAAGGTTCCCTCGAGTGCGGCGGGCGTCTGGAAGTCCTCGCCGATGTCATCCCGTGTGACCGGCTCGAACTCGTCGGTGTCCTCGTTGCGGACGACGAAGTCGCCCCACTCGCCGCGCAGGTCGTCGGTGATGATCTGCTCGTCGATGGTGACGTCCGCCGCCGGCCGCGCCGATTCGTCCGCGACCGTCTGGGTCTTCTCGAGTTCGGCGAGTTCGTAGTCGTCGAAGACGTCGCTCGCGCGCAGCATCTCGTTGGTGTCCATCCGCACGAGCAGCGGCAGGTCGGTGTACTGGCGGACGAATTCCTCGTCGTACAGCTCTTCCTCGATGAGGACGCGTGCGGCACCGAGGAACAGCGCGGAGTCGGTTGCGGGGCGGACGGTAATCAGTTCGTCACACTTCGAGGCCGTCGCGTTGTAGTCGGTGAAGATACCCGTGACCTTCGTCCCCTTGAGACGGGCTTCGGTCAGCCAGTGGCAGTCGGCCATCTTCGTCGTCAGGTAGTTGATCCCCGCGAGTACGACGTGGTCTGCGTACTCGACGCTCGCCAGATCGAAGTCGACGGTCTGCTGGCCGGTGACCATCGTGTGGCCCGGCGGCAGGTCAGTGTGGAACGAGTAGTTGTCCAACCCGACCGCGCCGAGGGCGTCGTCTTCGCCGACATCGCGGACGTAGTTGTCGAGCAACGCCATCGAGTTCGCGTTCCGGTACTGGCCCCAGAGCTTGATGACGCCGAGCAGCGGCATGCCGCCGCGGAACTTCATCGACCGGACACCGGCACCCTGCGTCTGCTCGACGACGCGTTCGTCGTAGTCCTGGTCCAGCAGGGCCTGCATGCCCGACTCACCGCTGTAGTAGTCGGCGAGTTCGACGAACGTCCGCGCCGCCAGCTCGTAGGCCTCCTCGTGCTCAACCGTGATGAACTCGTCTTCCCCGCGGTTCGCGTACTCCGCTGGCATCGAGCCGTCGGGATCCCGCGGGAAGCCGTCCTCGACCCACTCCATGAACCCCTCGCGGACCATCGGGTCTTTTACCCGTCGCTCGCTGTAGAACCGCTCGATCATCGCGAGCCCCTTGTTACAGACGCGGGGATCCCAGCGCTGAGTGGCCTGATTCCCGTCCAGATCAGTCGCCTCACCGTAGTTCATGCTCGGGCCGAGACGCGTGATCTGGCCGTTTTTGACCGAGGCTTCGAGATAACAGTTGTGTGTGTCGTTCGGCGTACACGTGAGCATGTAGGAGTCGTCCGGCTCCCACACGTCGCGGTAGTGTGCTTCCCACTCCTGATTCGGATACTCCTCGAGTGGGTTCATCGTCTCGTCGGCCGCTTCGGCCTCACCGCCGCGGGTCAGGCGGCGGTAACCGAGCAGGCCGAGCCCGGACGCACCGGCGACGCCAGCGGCTGCAGCGCCGAGTTCACGCCGAGTGAGTGAGAGATCGGAGTCGGCGTCAGCGTCGGCGTCGGCCTCAGCGTCAGCGCCAGCATCACTCATCGTCCCACCTCACCTCCCGTAACGACGCATTGGGCCCCAGCGTGCGATACGACCGCAGTTCGTGTCGGACAGCTTGATTCCTGCCCGAGTATCGGTCGTCCGTGTTCCATACGGGTTGAACGTGGTCCGTTACCCGCTTAATCCGAGGTCTCTGTTCTCACCGCTCGGGGATATCGAGCACAAATCCCGTGATACTGCGGGTGTTTAAATGAGGGTGCGAGACGCCTGCGATGCAGGCGTCGACGGCGAAAGAAGATCGATTGCGTCCCGGCTCGTCTCTACGCCGGGGACTCCGAGACTGCAGTCGAATCGTGATCGAACTGGAGTTCGACGAGCCAGCCGTCGCGCTCGAGGTCTACCACGTTCGCACGCGTGAGTGTCGGCGTTGCGCTGCCGAGGGAGTCCTCGAGGGTGGTGATCAACTCGTCGGGGTCGTGGCGCAGGAGAACACCGAACTCGTCGCGGAGAGCGAGTTCAGTGAGTGTCTGCTGTGCGGCGGTTTCAGCCGGTAGCCCGCGTAGATCGACGGCGTCGTCTGGTACCTGTGGTCCGTCGTCACCGGCGGCGAACGCGGCGACGGCGTCCGCGAGTTTCGCGATAGCCGCCTCACCGGGTGTCGATGGATTGGCGAACGAACTCGTTGTCGGGTCGCGAAGCGCCGGGTCGAACGGGATCGGATCGATCGTCTCGCTTGCATCCTCCTGGATCTCGTCGGGGAGGTCGTCGCCGGTTGCGTCGAACGGTCCTGCGACTTCGCTATCTCCATCGCTATCGCTACCGTTGTCGGTGTCCTCAGGCGCGACCATGTTCGGGACGACGCCGATCGTGTCCACGTCGTTCGCCGTGAACAGGGCACCCGTCCGCTCCGTTGCTCGTGCGCCCGCGTCAGTCGGCGTGCTGACGAGCAGTGCGCCGTCGAGTGGTGCCTGCTGGACGATTGTGTAGACGGCGTCGCCGATCCCCGGCGGCAGGTCGACGAGCAGCACGTCGCGGTCGCTCCAGGGTGCGTTTCCGAGCAGATCCTTGAGCACGTCGTGGACCATTGCGCCGCGCCAGGCGACCGGCCCGTCGTCGGCGATCAATTCCATGCTCACGACCTCGATGCCGTCTGCGACGACGGGTTCCGGCCGACCGGTCGGCGTCGTCTGTACCGGTCCCGCTGCACCGAGCAGATCCGGTACGTCGGGTGCGTAGACGTTCGCGTCGAACACCGCGACGTCGAGCCCGGATTCGTCGAGCGCCCGCGCGAGCGCGGCAGTGACGGTCGTCTTTCCGACGCCGCCTTTCGCGCTCCCGACGGCGATCAGCGAGCCAACGCCGGTAACCGGCAGCCCGCTCTCGGGGGCGTCCGCGTCTGCCGCCTCGACGCGGACGTGTTCGACGCCGGTCGTCGCGAGGCCGGCACCGCGAAGCTGTTCGGTGAGGCGTTCGCTCAGCGTTCGGTTCAGTCGCTCGAAGGCGACGGTGAACGTGACGACGCCGTCCTCGACGCAGACGTCCTCGAGTAGTTGCTCGCTGACCGGGTCGCCGTCTGCGATCGCGACCTCTCGCGTTCGGTCGATCACCGCGGTTTTGATCTCGTCGTCTGTCGCTGGCGTCTCGTAACCCATAGCGAGTGCTTCGAACCGCGTGTTCTTTTCATCTGAGGGCTGTTCTCGCGGTTTGGGAACGGTATAGCTGGAAGCACCTTCTAGTGTTGATACTACAATTCAGATAACGTAATTACTCGCGACAACTATCGGACAACACGAGGGACACACCAGTGAGTAACGATGTTGTCTATCCGTCTGTCGAACTCATTCTTGACCTTCACCAGCAAATCGTTGAAAAGGGAGACAACACAGAATCAGGTGTTCGATCAGAGGATGACATTGAGTCCGCCGTTCGGTACGTTTCTGACGGGTTCTTTGGCGAAGTACCGAGTACAATTCACGAAAAAGCTGTGCAGTTGATGCGATTTCTTGTTGCAAATTATCCTTTCGTCGATGGAACAAGCGAACTGCGCTTCGAACGGTTGTTGTCTTTTATATGATGAACGGATATACGTTCGAATACGGCGACGAGATACGCGCATTGTTACGTCGGTTCGCAATTGACGAAGCGGCGGTCGATACCGAAACAGCAGTCATCTACTTTCGAGCATGCGCTCGGCACAACTGATAAAGGGACACGATGCATACACGAAACACAGACATGGCGTCCAGTACCAATTCTTCGGCGTCGACTGACGACGAAGTTCGACGACTGTATGAACGATATCAGTCTGCCGAGAGCGACGAGGAACGCCACCGGATTGCACTCGAGATGGGAACGCTCGACGGTCGTCGCCACGCCGATATTTATGCCGCGCTTGAGGACGAGTGACTCTCTGCCACACGAATCTCGTGCGCACAGGCAACGACCTTTGTACCAATCCCGAACAGGTGTCCTCTGGAGTTTCTCGAATTGAGTTAGACGGTCACTTTTCCTATAGTAGCCACTGAAAGTCAGTGCACACCTGATCGCCAGACTGATCGGCGATCAGTGTGTAAACCGTTTCAGTTGTTACTATAGTACAGACTTTCCACTACATCTCGCTCACCACAGGAAGTATCCTCTGTCGGCGGTTCTACTCCGCCAGCTCAACGCCACCTGTCCCACCAGTGCGTTCCTCAGCCGTGAGATAACACTGCGGGTCGGGCGCGAAAAGGTCGTCCGTCGTCGCCAGCGCGCGCAACCGGGAGGCACCGCGACAGATCGACTGGTACTGGCAATCCGCACACCGTCCCGTTAGCCGGTCCGTCCGATTTCGGAGCGCCATCAGGAGCGGATTCGTCTCGTCCTCCCAGATCTCGCCGAACGGTCGGTCCCGAACGTTTCCGAGGCTGTACCCCTGCCAGAACTGGGTCAGATGTACGTTCCCCTCGTAATCGACGTCCGCGATCCGTTCGCCCGTCGGATCACCACCGTTTCGCGCGAGATACTCGTAGATTCGTCTCGCTCGCTCCTCGCCGAATCGTTCGCGTACGTACTCGACGAGAAACGCCGCATCAGCGTAGTTACCGACGAGTAACGTCTCGATTTCCTCGCCCTGATCGTGATACGACAGCGTCAGGTCACAGAGTCGCTCCACCGCGTTGCGTTTTGCCTGTGGCGTCAGGTCAACGTCGGCAATCTCCGCACCGCGACCACCGTAATCGAGGTGGTAGAAACAAAATCGGTCGACGCCAACGTCGGTGAGCAGGTCGACGACACCCTCGAGATCGGCGGCGTTTCGCTCCGTGATCGTGTACCTGAGGCCGGTCTTCAGCCCCACGTCCAGGCAGGCTTCGATGCCGCGAACCGCCGCGTCGAACGCGCCCTCCTGTCCGCGAAAGTCGTCGTTTCGCTCCGGCAGGCCATCCACTGAGATGCCAGCATACTGGAGTCCGGCGTCGCGAAGTTCGGCCGCCCGCTTGCGAGTGAGCAGTGTCCCGTTCGTCGAAAGCACGGGTCGGAGTCCGATCTCGGATGCGTACTGCACGAGTTCGGTCAGATCCTCTCGAACGAGTGGCTCACCTCCGGAGAAGAGCACGACCGGCACGTCGTACGCCGCCAACTGCTCGAGGAACGCCTTCCCCTCGCCCGTGGTAAACTCGCCCGGTGCCGGCTCGGTCTCGGCGGCCGCATAGCAGTGCGAACAGTACAGATTACACCGACGCGTGACGTTCCAGACGACGACCGGACGGCGCTGGGCACTCGTCGTAATCTGGGGGGCACTCGAGTCCCCGGCGTCGTCGTAGCGCAGGCCGTCGCCAGCGGCGGAACGATTACAGAGGAGCTTGCTGAGCGAGATCACGGGTCGGTCACCTGCGGTGTGCCCTCGGTTTCCTCGTAGACGCGGGGTTCAGCGGCGTCTGTGTCGTCCTCGTCTGGGTGGTCCGCCGACAGCGGCCGTGTCGAGCGCCGTGCGACGGCTGTCGCGGGACACACCCAGAGATCCTCGGCATACCAGCCAAAGAGACGCGCAGCGTGGTCGACGGCATCGTCGGCGTCGGTGGCTGCAACGCTGCCGACGTGTCGGAGCGGCTCGTCCTGGTCGTCACGAACGAACACTTCCCACTGCGGAACGGGTGTCTCCCGGCCCTCGCTGTCGACGGGTTTGCGGCGTGCTTTTTCGACCATTGGGTATCGTTTCCGAACGGTTTGGACGACTGGGATATATCGTTCACCACGAACACATTCGGGGGTGTTCCCGGTCGCTGAGAACAGCCTCGGATGCTTTGGCTGATCCGGGTTTTCGGGCCGACTGTTCGATGTCGCCTTCGCACGCTTCGCCGCCATCTCCGACGGATCGATCGCTCGACACTACACGTCGGCCGCTGGTTCTCATCTGGGAGCTCACGCAGGCCTGCGCGCTCGCCTGTGACCACTGCCGCGCCGATGCCCAGCCTGCGCGCCACCACGACGAACTGACGACCGCCGAGGGGAAAGCCCTACTCGAGTCCGCTCGTGAGTTCGGGGACGGCCAGCTTGTCGTTCTCTCCGGCGGTGACCCGCTGGTTCGTGACGACGTCGACGAACTGGTCGCCCACGGCACCGACCTCGGCCTCCGGATGACGATGACGCCGAGCGGGACGCAATCGCTCACCCGCCAGCGAATCGATACCCTGGCCGATGCGGGCCTCCGGCGTATGGCGGTCAGTCTCGACGGTGCCTCGGCCCAGACCCACGACTCGTTTCGCGGCGAATCCGGCAGCTTCGAGGCGACGATTCGTGCCATCGAGGACGCACGCGCAGCCGGCGTCCCCGTACAGGTCAACACGACCGTCTGCCAGGCTACCGCCGACGAACTGCCGGCTATCCGATCCCTGCTCCGCGATATCGGCGTTGTCATGTGGAGCGTGTTCTTTCTGGTTCCCGTCGGCCGCGGCCGGGTACTCGAGTCTCTCTCACCGACGCGGGCGGACGAAGTGATGTCGTGGCTCCAGGAGGTGAGTGAGTCGGAGCCGTTTGGTGTGAAGACGACTGAAGCGCCGCAGTACCGGCGGGTTTGTTTGCAATCTCGTGGGTCTCACGGGTCTCACGGGCCTCGCGAGTCTCGTGGTAGTGGCGTGGATACGGCGGCAGATCAGGACACGGATTCAGATTCGGATACGGATACGGATACGAAAGCGGACATAGAGGGTACTAACCCGGCAACAGGTCTCCAGCGCCGCGGCGGCATCGTCGCGGGTGACGGCTTTGCGTTCGTGAGCCACACTGGTGAGGTGTACCCCTCTGGGTTCCTACCGAAATCGGCGGGCTCAGTCCGCGATCGATCGCTTACGGAACTGTACCGGGACTCGGATCTGTTCACCTCGCTTCGTGATCGTGATCAACTCTCGGGCAAGTGTGGTTCGTGTCCCTACCGGGCTGTCTGCGGTGGTAGTCGCTCGCGCGCGTACGCTCATTCTGGTGATCCACTGGCGAGTGACCCGCTCTGTCCGTACGTGCCTGCAGACTACGACGGCGAGTTGCCGTGGGACGACCCCGACGCGATTCCGACGCCGTTATCGTAGCTTCCTGTTCGGTATCGGTTTCAGCAAAAAATGAGTGCCGGCTACGGCGACGGTCGCCAGATGACGGTTGCGATCTCGTTCGCCTGTTCGACAGTTTTGTAGACGTAGCCGCGGTCCTCGAGCTTCGGATAGAGGAACTGCGGTGCGCGGTCGTTTCGCTGGACCAGTACCGCCTCGTCGTCAAGCGACGCCAACTGTTCGAGCGTTCGCTGTAGTGGTCCGGGCGGCCCGAGTGATCGAACGTCGAGTTCCGCTCGTGGCCGATCCGTCGGTGCGTCAGTTTGTTCGAGGAGTGACTGTGTGGATGCCATCTGCAACGATCGAACTCGATTCCGTGGTGGGTCTGGGTCGACACGGTGGTCAGCTCGCCGTGCTGTCCCGTCTATCCCGCAGGTTGTGGGGTCTGTGGGTGCTAGTGTCCAGTCTGGTTAGTCGTCCGCCTCTGTCGTTGCCCGCTTGGGAAACTCCGCGACGAACTTCTCGTCGGCAGCGCGTTCGACAGCGTAGCTGTCGGCGTCGAACGCCGACACCTCCGCCTGAAACTCGTAGAACAGAGGTTTCGGCTCGTGATCGTTGATGATCGTCAGCGTCTCACCCGGCTCGAGTGCCTCGAACGCGTCGTGAATCTTCGGATGGCGATCGACCGGTGGGATCGAACGGACGTCCAGTGTCGTCATACACGGTACTCTCGGCCCGTCAGCCGTATGGCAGTTGAGGCGAATATGTTCGACTCCAACTCAGGCACCGGATCGCACTCATTCGACGACTCGATACCGCCAGTCGGCCCACGTCGTCGTAGCCGGCGGTAAGGGTGACAAACGGACGTAACGTCAAAACGAACGCAACGTCAACAGAGTCGTCTCCGTCAGCCATCCATCGCTACACTACTCTTCTGCGTGTTCGATCCGAATCTCCCACCGTTCGCTTGTCTGTGTCGTCTCGTACGTGAACCCGCGCTGCTCGAGTACCCCGTACAACGGCTCGGGCTCGAAACTAGTGAGCAACAACAGCGTCTCCGAGCGATCGAGGGACTCGAGTGCGGCCATGATATCGCCGAATGGTTCGCCGTCGATTTCGCGGACGTCGAGTACGTGTTCACTGTCAGTGGCGGTCATAGTGAGAGCGACGTAGTCGTGACCGGTAGTGGTTGTCCCGATCATATTCCTCGATGTACTCATACCTGTCTCATCCTCCGGTTTGTATTCATACCCACACCCCTCTCAGACTCACATTCGATCCATACCGAGACTGGACCGGGAACCCGTTCAACGACGCTCGATCTGCCCAATTGTGCCCAATTGATCTGTGTTGTCCATTGACCGTGTCATGAATACCCACCATATAGTGGCTGTTAGTTCGTGGTGGTTGGGCGTGTCTTTTCCAGTAGGGATCAACTGATGCCAGACAACGACACTCTCTCACAGCCAGAATCAATGGCACACCGACAACAGACGGCTTCGTTACGACCGCAGTTCGTGTTCACCTGCGATGCATGTCACCACCAGATCGAGATCGACGAGTCTGTCGCAACAGCGATCATGAGACACGGCTGTCCGATCTGTGGCTCCGGAGCGACTGCAGCGTGTCTGCGTCGCGCTGCGGATACACCGCCGCCAGACCACTAATCGTCGCGTTTGATTTCGGTTCGGCGGCCGCTCAGGTCCGCCGGCTCGAACTCGTAGAGCTGGATGTTGAGGTCTGGCTTCGATTGCCCCCAGATCTCGAACAGCGGCCGCTTCGCCCTGCCATACTGTTCGATATGTGCTGCCGTAAGATCTTCGGGGTCGATTTCGTCGATCGTTCCGACAGCGACGACGCTCTGATACGTCTGTCCCTCGTCGGCTTCCTCGTAAACGACGAGGCGGACGCGTGGTGACGACTCGAGGAACTGTCGTTTTTCGCTTTCGGGTGTCGATACGAGTCGCATATAGAACGTTGCGCTTTCGGTGTCGTAGCCGTACGAAATCGGGATCGCGTACGGCGTTCCCGAGTCAGCGAGCGCGAGCACGCCTGTTTCGTGACGGCTGAGAAAGGCATCGATCTCTGCCTCCGTCATTTCGGTTTCCTCGGCGAGTGCCATAGTCGTACGCTGAGAGATGTGTGTGCGACAGTAAACCAGTTCCGTTCCAGTTTCCGATTCTGTTCCCGTTCCGGTTTCCGGTCGTTACGGTGGTGTATCGGTGCGAGACGCCAGCACAGCGACTCACTGCCCGAGTACGTCCCCGAAAATCTTGCGCTGGGCCGCGCTCAGATGTTCAGTTGCCGTCGACTGCGTAATTTCGAGTTCGGCTGCGACCTCCGTGGCGTTCGCTCCCTTCGGCCGCTCGAAGTAGCCCATCTGGTAGGCCGTCTCGAGTACCTCCTGTTGCCGATCCGTGAGTTTTCCCCGATTGACGAACACCCGTTCTTCCGGGGTCCCCTCGAGTGGGGGCTGGAGCAGGCGTTTGACGTCGACGTCCGGGAATCGGTCCCGGAACTCGTTCATGATCGTCTGTAGTTGCTCGAAATCGGTTGCGTGGAAGACGAGTGTAACGGTGCCCTCGTCGACGGTGTAGCGGTGGACGGGACAGCCGAACGAGCCGAGACAGACACACGGGCATGGATTGTTCCGATCCTCATCACGAACCCAGCGGTAGAGGTTTGTCTCGCCGTAGGAGAACACTGGACCGAACACTGATTCGGTAGCCAGAGGGGTGTCCGCTGGTGTGGCTGACTGCGATTGCTGCGTGCTAACACCGGCGTCGGCGTTTCCGTCGGCCGTGTTTTCGCCTGTATCGTGGTGTCCGCTTCGTTCGGGTTCGTGGTGTTCATCGACGAGCGTCGCAACCGACACGTCGGTCTTCGCCAGAAACTCGGTCGTACTCTGGTCGTCTGATGGTTGTGTAACGGTCGTCGAGAGCTGGTCGATCGTCGTCTCCGTGCGTCTCGAGAAGGCTGCAATCGGGCATCCGACCGGCGTCTCGAACGACACGGTCGCACGGATTCCAGACGACATACGTGTTGACAGTGCTTTGTTCTCCGGTATCTTGAACGTACGGTTCGGTCCCGCCTGTCCGGAGGCTTCTCAGTGAGCAGTACAAGAGATGGGAACTTATTAGCACACGGCGTCTCAGCAACTACCAATGAGCACCTGTGAGGACTACACCTTCGTCTGCCCGGAGTGTACTCAGTCCATTACAGTCAACGCTTCCATGCGGGAGGCCCTCGTCGAAAATGGGTGCGTTATCTGTGGGGCGTCAGTCACGCAGAGCGCGTTCGATACTGCCTGTGACGAATAGTTGCATTGCAGCGGGAGTCACACCGACCTGTAGCGTTGTGGACTGTTCGTATACGTCTCTTCGGTAGCTTTCCAGTCAGTTCTGTCCCCCCTTGATCGGTCGCGCGTTCACCGATTCCCGACGTTGCTTATAAAGGCCCCACCATATCTGTGGTTCACACTGGTTGGTTCCCCGCGACTATACAGTAGTATGAGCCACTCGATGCAGGCGACGTCACACCGAACCGCACCTACCGACCACACCGATGACAGACTCGCCGCCGACGGCGACGCCGACAAACTCCTCTCGATCCTTACCGACACTGACTGCCGAACGATTCTCGAAACGATCAGCGACACCGACGACTACCTTTCGGCAAGCGAGGTGTCCGACCGCTGTGACGTCCCACTCTCAACGACCTACCGCAAGCTCGATCTCCTTACCGAGGCAGGCGTCCTCGAGGAACAGCTTCGGATTCGGCGCTCCGGTCAGCACGTCAGCGAGTACACACAGCGACTCGGCGCGATCAACATCGCTATCGAAATGGACGACGGGATTGCGGTCGAACTCAGACAGTAACTAACAGCCGAGCCAGCACACAATTCGTTTCCGTTGGAAACAGACTGTAGTTACGAATCCATGACTTTCGCGCTCGTTAAGGGGGCGCTCTTCCTACCTCTCACCGATGTCAACCAGGAACGAACTGGCGGCAGCGACACTCGAGACGTTGCCGGTTACGGTCGCTGTTCTTGGGGGCGATGGCGAGATCCTGTTGACGAACGAGGAGTGGCAGACGTTCGGCCCGGACGAGCAGCCGTCGGACCACGTCGGCGTCGACTACCTCGCCGCCGCGTCGACCACTGATGACGAACACGCAGTGCGCGCAGTCGACGGACTCGAAAGCCTTCTCGCGGGCGAGCAGCAGACGTTTGTGATGGAGTATCCGTGTCACTCGCCCGAGGAAAAGCGATGGTTCTCGATGTGGGCGCGGCAGTTCACCGTCGACGGCGAACGTCACGTCGTCGTCGTTCACCTCGATATTACGGATCGGAAGCTGGCCGAAATCGACGCCGAGGAGTCGGCGGCCCGCGTCCGCGCCGAACGGCAGGCACTCGCGGATGTCCTCGAACGAGTCGACGGACTGATCAGAGACGTCACCGACGCAGCCGTCACCGCCGGCACTCGCACCGAGATCGAACGACGCGTCTGCAGGCGACTCGCCGAGGAATCTCCCTACGAACTCGCCTGGATCGGCCGCGTCGACGTAACGAGCCGCACGATTACGCCAAGCGAGTGGGCCAGCCGAGACGAGGTCCCACTCGAGAACGACCAGCTCACGCTCGGCCAGGACGAGAGCCATCCGGCAGTCGAGGCACTCGAGACGGGTGACTCTCGCATCATCAGTGATCTCGACTCCGTCGAGGTGGCCGAGCAGTGGTGGCCGATCGCAGCGGGCGAGTACGTCGACGCCGTGGCTGCGGTGCCCATCGCCTACGGCGAGGTCACCTACGGCGTGCTCGTCGTCTTCGCCGCGGAGGCGGACGCGTTCGCAGACCGTGACGTGCTCGTCCTTGAGTCGCTGGCCGGCACGATCGCGACCGCGATCAACGCACTCGAGACCCGTCGAATGCTGACAACCGAGGCCGTCGTCGAACTCGAGTTGGCGATCGAGGACTCCTCGCTGTTCGCCACTGCACTGGCCGGCGACCTCGCCGCGACGGTTACCTTCCGCGGAGTCGCCTACGACGGCGACGGGACGCCGCTCGCGTTCGTTCACGTCGACCGTCCCGAAGACGTTGCGGTGACGGCAGCCGACAGTGACGGGATCACCGATGCGACGGTGCTCTCGACGACTGACGACGGAACGCTACTCGAGTTGACGCTCGACAGTAACGGCGGCTTCGTGTCGACGCTCGCGGAGCACGGGGCAGTGATTCGCCACCTCGAGACGGGGAGCGGCGTCGCCGACATGGCGCTCGAACTGCCCAACGCGCAGTCGGGACGGTCGATGTACGACTACCTGGTCGACCACTTCGAGCAGGTCGAACTGATCAGCTACCAGGAAGTCGAGCGACCGGCCCAGACGGCCCAGGATCTCATGTCCACACTCGAGTCGTCGCTCACCGAGCGCCAGCGGATGGCGCTTCGGAAGGCCTACTACGCGGAGTACTTCGAGTGGCCTCGCAGTATCTCCGGCGAGGAACTCGCCGAGTCGATGGACATCTCGCGGTCGACCTACCACCAGCACTTGCGACTGGCCCAGCAGAAACTCCTCGACGAACTGTTCGAGGGCGAACCAGAGCCGGGACCACACTAGTGTGGGTCAGCTGTTTTATCTCTCTCTCGGCTAGACCTGTCACCTGACGACCCCGTTGCGTCAGCGGAGAGAGAATGCACCTGCACCAGGGCCACATCGACTCGGACAAGGCGAAGGCGATCCAGAAGCAAACCGGGAAGACGTTCTACCTCGCGACCAGGTTCCTCCCCTCACGTGTTCGACACGCAACGCACGTCCTCTACGGATTCTTTCGCATCGCAGACGAGGTCGTCGACGACGCCGCCGGGATGCCGCCGGCAGAGCAACGCACCGAACTCGAGTCCCTCCGCGCGCAGGCGCTCGGCGACGCCGACGCTTCGGATCCCGTTCTCGCGGCCTTTGCTGAGTTGAAAGACGCAGCCGAGATCGCGGACGAAGAGGTCGACGTCTTCATCGACGCGATGGCCTCGGATATCACCACGAGCCGGTACGAGACGTACGAGGAACTCGAGTCGTACATGCGCGGCTCCGCAGCAGCAGTCGGCGTGATGATGACTGCGATCATGGACATGGAGCCCGAACTGGAGGACGCCGCACTTCCGCACGCCATCGCGCTCGGCGAGGCGTTCCAGTTGACGAACTTTCTGCGCGATGTTCGCGAGGATATCGTCGAACGCGATCGGATCTATCTGCCACAGCGGACACTCGAGAAGCACGGCGTCTCCGAGGCCCAGATCGAACGTCTCGAGCACAGCCACTCGTTCGAGTCGGTGATGCGGGACGAACTCCAGCGTGCAGAGGAACGATACCGTGAGGGGGTTGCTGGCATTCAGTATCTTCCCGATGACTGCCAGTTGCCGGTGTTGCTCGCTGCGGTCCTTTATGCGGAACATCACGCGATTATCCGCGCCCAGGAGTACGACGTACTCACGTCGGCCCCGTCGCTGTCGACGGCCCGCAAACTGCGGTGTCTCGTCCGGACGCGGTGGCACTGGCACTGGAACCGCGACCCGGAAGCGGTGTTCCGACGGGTGTCTGCGGTCCCAGTTGCGGACGGCGAGACGGACTCGCGAAGGTCGGGTCACGGTGGCGGTGTGCCGACGCAGTGACGCTCTGATTCCCGTCTGTTGGCGCTGATACCGACGTATAACCGATATATTCACCGGAAATCCGGTGTGGTGCCAGCGATCCACAACGATGCCACTGTGGCATTCGCTACCACACCGGTAGAACAAAGAGCGGTGGAATGGACAACCGTTCTAGATGACGTCCACAGCAGCCACACTCGTCGAGACACTCGAGGACCTCGGCGTCGAGTACGTCTTCGGCTATCCCGGCGGCCGCGTAATCGAACTGTTCGAGGCGGTCCCCGACGCCGAAATCGACCTCGTTCGGCCGCGAGACGAGCGCGAGGCGAGCGTAATGGCCGAGATGTACGGCCGTCTCACCGGCGCTCCCGGCGTCCTCACCGGGCAGGGGCCGTGGATCGGCAGTATCGGCATGATCGGCCAGATGGAGGCCCGACTCGCCTCCTCGCCGATGGTCGTTCTCACCGAAGCCTCCGAGCGCGGCGAGTACTCGACACTTGCACCGTACCAGCAGGCCCGGGGTGACTACGGTGGCTTCAGCCTCCCGGATATCCTCGACGGCGTGAGCAAGGAGTGGTGGTTCCCGCGGACACCGGTCGAAACGATCCGCTCGACGCAACTGGCGTTCAAGCACGCCGTCGCGGGCCGTCCCGGCCCGACGGCGGTCGTGCTCGACGGTAACGCGATCACCGCCGAGGTTCCCGAGAACCCAACACCTAGAGCCTGGGACGCAGCGGCGCAGGCACGAACGTGGAACGCCGCCCCGACCGCGTCCGATGTCGCGTCCGCAGTGGACGTACTCGAGTCCGCCGAGCGGCCAGTGATTGTTGCGGGCAACGGCGTCCACGCCGCACAGGCCTACGACGAACTCGCGGCGGTCGCCGAGACGTACGATTGTGCGGTCGTCACGTCCTATCTCGGCAAGTCGACGTACCCCGAAACCGACGAGCGTGCGGCGGGCGTTATCGGCTCCTTCGGCCACGAGGGGGCAAACCGCGTCGTCAGCGAGGCCGACACGCTGCTGGTCGTCGGCTGCCGGCTGAACCCGATGGACACCAACTGGCAGGCCCCCGAGTTCATCCGCCCCGACGAGCAAACGATCGTCCACGCCGATATCGACACGCGGAACGCTGGCTGGGTCTACCCCGCGGACGTCGGCCTGATCGGCGACGCCGCCGAGACGCTTGCGATGCTCGCCGAGGCAGGTTCGGGAGGGCCGTCGAACGGGTGGGCACTCGAGCGCGCCGCCGAGGCTCGCGAGTGGTTCGACGCACCCGAGTGTACGGACGATTCGGCACCGATCAAGCCCCAGCGCGCCGCGAAAGCCATCCAGTCAGCCGTCGACGAGGACACCATCGTCACCGCCGACTCGGGGAACAACCGCTTCTGGCTGCTGTACTACCTCCAGACGCCGGCCGTCCGAACCTACTTCGGCAGCGGCGGCGTCGGCGGCATGGGCTGGGCGAACCCCGCTGCGGTGTCCGCGGCGCTCGCAACCGACGACGAAACAGACGTCATCGCCGTCGCCGGCGACGGCGGCTTCTCGATGACGATGAACAGCGTCGAAACCGCCGTCGAGTACGGCGTCGCGCCCACGTTCGTCGTCCTGAACGACACCAGCCTCGGGATGGTCCGCCAGATGCAACACGAAGACGGCGATATCGCCGGCGTCGAGTTCCACGATACCGATTTCGTCCGCATCGCTGAGGCCTTCGGTGCCGTCGGCAAGCGGGTAACCGAGCCCAGTGAGCTGGCGGGGGTACTCGAGTCCGCCAAGGCGGCGGACGTGCCACACGTGATCGATGTCCGAATCGATCGCGAGGAGGACATGGCGGAAACGCTGTCGTCGTCGTTCTACGAGTCGGTCGGCGGGTTGCACGAGTGAGTGTGTGAGTGTGAGTGTGAGTGTGAGTGTGAGTGTGAGTGTGAGTTCCCCTGACCGGCCACTATGACAATCGGTGTTGCACTACGCCACTCGGCATCAGCGTGTGTGAGAACCACATGTAGGCAAACGAGAACTGTTCCGGAAGCCTTGAGATTCACGGTCTGAAATACGGGCTATGGGCAGGGCCCGTCTCTTCACCTCGCTGTGTGTTCTCGTCTTCTTCATCAACCTCGCCAGAATCGTCTTTGCGCCCCTTCTCAATGTCTTTATCAGCGAGTTCGGTATCGGCGAGGCGACCGCAGGGCTCATCGTCACGCTCGCCTGGATCGGGAGTGCGGCCCCGCGGTTGCCGACCGGTTGGATTCTCACCAAGGTTCCCAGACATTACGTCGTGATTAGTTCCGGCTCGATTCTCGCGGTGTCGTCCGCGATTGCTGCGACGGCAACGACCGTTGAACACCTGATGATCGGCGCGTTCTTTATGGGAATCGCCTCGGGCGTCTACTTCGTCTCGGCGAACCCACTGCTGAGCGAGCTGTACCCGGAGCGGATCGGTCGGGTGATGGGAATCCACGGCGCTGCGAACCAGATCGCGGCCGTCGTCGCTGCGCCGTTCGTTGCGCTTACGCTGTTCGTCGACTGGCGACTCTCGCTGTGGGCGATCGCCGCCGGTGCTGCCGTCATCACGGTCTATACGTGGTTCGTCGCCAGAGAAACAGAAATGCCGAGCGCGGGACAGGCGGATCGCAACTTCGTCGCCGGCGCGCTCTCAGAGTGGCGACTCATCGCCACCGCGCTCGCCATCGTCGGCTTCGCGGTGTTCGTCTGGCAAGGCCTGTTCAACTTCTACGAACTGTACATGATCCAGTCGAAGGGGCTCTCGGACCGTGCAGCCGGGCTGATGCTCACAATCGTCTTCGCCACTGGCGTCCCTGCCTTCTACTTCGGTGGTGACTTCGCCGACAGGCTTCCGCAGGTTCCGTACCTGCTCGGTATCGTCGGCGTCTTCGCCGCGAGCGTGATCGTCCTGACGATGGTCGAGAGCCTGATCGGGTTGATCGTCGTCTCCGTGATCGTCGGCTTCGTCATCCACTCGCTGTTTCCCGCGGTGGATACGTTCATGCTCGACAACCTTCCGGACTCGACGCGCGGAAGCGCCTACGCCGTGTTTAGTTCACTCTGGATGGCGACGCAGGCGCTTGGCTCCTCGGCCGTCGGAACGCTCATCGAGCAGGGCTACTCCTACGATACGGTGTTCACCGGCGGGGCACTCTTGCTCGGTGCCTTGATCGTCGTTCTCACCGTCCTCGAGCGGATGGGACGGCTACCGACGTAACTGGCACCTCTCGTCACCAAAACACGATAGCGACGCAGACCGGCGCTGGGATTTATGTCGCCCAGCGTGAATGCGATACCTATCCATGTCGTTTGACGACCGGCAGTTTATGGAGGGTACCCGGGGAACGCAGGCCGTCGACTGGGAGCAGCGCATCGATACCCAGCGACTCCGCGAGGAGCGCAAAGCGAAGGCGCTCGAGCGCCTCCAGGAGACCGACCTTGGGGCCATGCTCCTCGTCTCGGATCCGAACATTCGCTACGTGACCGGGCTAGCGATGACCGGCGGCAGCGGCGCGGACCACTACACCCTCCTTACCGAAAACGGTGACATCGTCCACTGGGACACCGCAGACCACGCGAGCAACCAGCGGTTCAACTGCCCGTGGCTTCACGATATCCGCTATGCCTGTCCAGGGCTCGGCAACGTCCCGCGGGCGTCCGGCAGCGCCTCGGCCCGCAAGTTCCTGCGATCAAAGATGGCCGAAACCGTCCACGACGCGATGGAAGAGTACGGCGTCGCCGACGAGACGCTCGGGATCGACATCGGCAACCGAAGCCTCGTCTCGGCGTTCGAGGACCGTGGCGTCACTGTCGACGTCGGCACCGCACAGGCCGTGATGGAGGACGCCCGGAAGATCAAAACCGAAGACGAGATCGAGTGTTTACGGATGGTTGCCTCGATCTGCGAAGCGGGCTTTCAGACGATCAAAGAGTCCGCCAAGCCAGGGATGCGCGAAACCGAGGTCTGGGGTGAAGCCGTGCGCGAACTCTGGCGTCACGGCGCGTTCGTCGGCGGTGGCTACGTCACCTCGGGGCCGAACACGTGGCCCAAGCATCAGGCGAACACCACCGACCGGGCGATCCGTCCGGGCGACCTCGTCTACGCCGACTTCTACAACATCGGCTACCTCGGCTACCGGTCGTGTTACTACCGAACCTTCTCGATCGGCCAGCCGACGCAGGCACAACAGGATGCCTACGAGAAAGCACGGGACGATCTGTACAACGTACTCGAGTGCATCGAGCCCGGCGCGACGACCGACGAGATCTGCCAGGCGTTCCCGGACGAGGAGGGGGAGCATATGGACTGGTACGACGCCGACGAGTTCTGGGAGATGACGACGAATCACTGGGCGCACGGCCTTGGCCTCCAGCTCTACGAGGTGCCGCTGATCTGGCGCGGACTCTCACCGGACCACCCGATCGAGATCGAGGAGGGAATGACGATGGCCGTCGAGACGATGCAGCCGGCGGACAGGCAGGGGGTCCGCGTCGAGGAGATGGTCGTCGTCCGCGAGAACGGCGTCGAAATTTTAAGCCAGTGGCCGGTCGAGGAGATTACGGTCATCGACCACTGATCGAAGCAGTTCAGGGCGTTTGATCAGTACGACAAATCTGATGAATTAGTTAAGTTCTCTCGGGTAGCCAGAGAACACTGATGATCCGAGAGAGTACGCGGCGAAGAATCTTGCAACTGACCGGTGGAACGCTCGCTATCGGGTTCCTCGGGACCACTGTGAGCGCACAGGACGACGACCCAATCGAAGCAGAGACGGAGATTATGTTCGACGGACTGACCGAGGGCTGGGTCGGTGTCGAGCCTGAGGAGATCGAAGACGAGGAGAATCCAACCCTGATCCTCACCGAGGGTGATGCCTACGAGATTACCTTCGAGAACATGGACGGAGCAGAGCACAACCTCGAAATCGTCGACGAAGACGACGAGGTCGTCGGCGAGTACGAGACTGACACGAACTCGGAAGAGGGCGAAACTGAGACGCTCGAGATCGACGAAGTAACTGACGAGATGGCCGAGTACGTGTGCCGACCGCATCAAGAGACGATGCGTGGCGAGATCGACGTCCAGTGACCGTGATTTCACCCCCCCATTTTGACGTGACGACGTCTCGCTTCGACGTGATGAAATCGTCTGTGACGGACCCACTACTCGAGTTCGGACTGGTACTGGGACTCGAGTAGCGCCGAGCCAGGCTGCCCCGCAGAAGATACTGACATCGGGTGCAAATCGTGTCAACGGTTAAGGCAGTTCGCGTACACGATCACGTATGAAGCTCGGTACCGGCCTCTTCACCGGCCAGCGGCGACCGAACGACGACCGCGAGATGGCTGCGCTGTATGACGAACTCCGGACGGTCACCTGCGAGGCGGAGGCCGCCGGACTCGACAGCGCGTGGGTCTCCGAACACCACTTCGCCGAGGATGGCTATCTCTCCGGGACGATGCCGACACTCGGCGCGATGGCCGCCGACACCGAGCAGATCGAAATCGGGAGCTGTGTCGCACTCGGGCCGCTGTACGACCCGATCCACCTCGCAGAGGACGCCGCGACGGTCGACCTGCTCTCGGACGGCCGACTCACGCTCGGCCTCGCAATCGGGTCGAACCCCGACGAGTTCGACGTCTTCGGTGTCCCCCGCGAAGAGCGCGCGGAGCGCCTCGCCGACCTCGTTTCGTTTCTCGAGGGTGCCTGGAGCGAGGGGGCACTCGAGTACGAGTCCCAGTTTCACGACATCCCGACAGATGTCTCGATTACGCCGAAGCCGACCGGCGAGTCGGTTCCGATCATGCTCGGCGGGGCGGTCAAACCGGCCGTGCGGCGCGCCGCTCGCACTGCGGAGGGCTGGTGTGCGCCCTCCTCGCTGTCCGTCGAGGGCGTGCGAAAGCGCGTCGAGGATATCCGCCGCGTTCGCGACGAAGAAGGTATCGACGGCGAGTTCACGATCTACGTCCTCCAGCACGGCTGGGTCGGCGACTCCCGCGAGGAGGCGTGGGAGACCATGCGTGACGGCTACTTCTACATCCAGCGTCGCTACGAGGAGATTTTCTCGGGAGAACCTGTCGAGGAACTCGACGACGAGCGAAAACAGGAGCTAAAGGAGCAGGCTATCTTCGGCACCCCCGAACAGGTGGCAGGGGAACTCGAGTCCTACCGTGATGCGTTCGGTGACGACAGCCACTTTATCTTCCGGACGGCACACCCGGGTGTCGGAACCGATGCGATGGTCGAGTGCGTCCGTCGGCTCGGCGAGGAGGTTGCGCCACGGCTCCGGTAGAGTCATCCACTACGGACGGGAACTGGAGATTCAGCTGCTTATCCCTGGCGAGAGGCGTGGTACCCCGACATGGATTCGGTGAGCAGGTAGGCGACCAGCGTGACGACGAGCACGATGTAGCCCAGCGACTCAAGTGGGATCGTTGCGATAGCGCGACCGCCACCATAGAAGATCGCCGCTCCGGCGGCGAGGAGGACGACGAGTGTCGCGACGTATCGCCACCGCGCCTCGACCGGGATCATCCCGTCCTCGCCGCGGAGCGCGAGGTAGAAGTGTGCACCACCGAGGACGAGTCCGTAAAAGAGGAGGAACACGGCGACTGGCGCTGGTCCTGTCTCGGGACCGAGGTCGAAGTATTCAACCAGTGCCAGAACGAGGAGGCCGATCGTGACGGAGGCGATGTGGACAATTGTATCGCGGGAGACCATATATCGACTTCGCAGTTACGACCCATAGCTTTTGTGTACTGACTATTCAACTGATGAATTCACTCGAAAGCTGTTCCGATACTCGTGACGAAACCCCTGGAGAGCTTTCGAACCCAACCAGTGGGCTTTGACCGATTTCGTGGTGCCAAACACACCCTAAAACGAGACCGTCTCACGAATCCCCTCCTGGATCCGGAGCGCCTGTGGCAGGTAGTAGTCCTCGAGTTCGTGCAACGGCATCGGCACGTCGTAGCCGGCGACGCGGGTGATCGGTGCCTCCTGATGCAGGAGGGTTTCCTCCTGAATCGTCGCTGCAATCTCAGCGCCCAGCCCGGCCGTCTTCGGCGCCTCGTGCACAACGACGGCGCGGCCAGTCTTTTCGAAGGAATCGACGAGGGTCTCCACGTCGAGCGGGGAGAGCGTCCGCAGGTCGACGACTTCGACGTCGATACCGTCCTCGTCGGCGACGTTATCCGCGGCGATGAGCGTCGGGTGAACCATCGCGCCCCAGGTGTAGACCGTCACGTCGGTTCCCTCTCGTTTGACGGTCGCCTCGCCGAGTGGCGTCTCGTAGGCATCCGTCGGCACGTCCTCGCGGAAGGCGCGATAGACCAGCTTCGGTTCGAGGAAGACGACCGGATCCGGATCGCGAATCGACGCGATGAGTAGCCCTTTCGCGTCCGCGGGCGTGCTCGGAACGACGACCTTCAGTCCCGGTTCGTGGACGAAGAACGCCTCCTTGGACTCGGAGTGGTGCTCCGGTGCTCGGATCCCCCCGCCGTAGGGTGCTCGCACCACCATCGGCACCGTGTACTGGCCGTGACTCCGGCTTCGCATCCGCGCCGCGTGACTGACGAGCTGGTCGAACGCCGGGTAGGCAAACCCCATGAACTGTAGCTCCGCAACCGGTCGCATGTCCGTCATGGCGAGTCCGATTGCCGTGCCGACGATCCCCGACTCCGCAAGCGGCGTGTCCACGACGCGCTCGTCGCCGAAGGACTCGAGTAGTCCCTCGGTTGCGCGAAAGACGCCGCCGTTTTCGGCGACGTCTTCGCCGAGGACCATGACGCGTTCGTCGCGCCCCATCTCGGTGTGGAGAGCGTGGCGAACGGCTTCGACGAGGTTCATGGTCTCTGCTGCGGATCCGGCCTGAGAATCGCCAGCCGTCCGCGACTCGTCGGGGCTCGTCGAACTCATTCTAACACCTCGTGGAACGCCTCGTCGCCGTACTTCTCGCGAAGGGACTCGAGTTCGGCTCGCTGTTCGCGAAGGCGAGGTGGAAGCTCGTCGTAGACGTGGTCGAACATCGTCGTCGGGTCGGTCGTCGCCGCTTCGACGGATTCGATCGCCTCGCTTAGTTGGGCGTCGATTCGCTCGTCGATCTCGGCCTCGAGATCGTCGTCGAGCAATCCGTTGTTGGTGAGGAAGTTCCGCATGCGGTCGAGTGGGTCCTTCTGGCGCCAGTCCTCGGCTTCATCCTCCTCACGGTACGCCGAGGGGTCGTCTGCGGTCGTGTGTGCGCCGTAGCGGTATTGGACGGCCTCGATGAGCGTGGGCCGCCGTTCGCCGTCGGCCGGGTTCTTCGCCTTCTGGAGGGCTGCACGCGTTACTGCGTAGACGGCGAGCGGATCGAGGCCATCGACTCGAACTCCCTCTATTCCGTACGCTGCGGCCTTCTGGGCGATGGTTTCACTGGCAGTCTGGTGTTCGCGAGGGACCGAAATCGCCCACTGGTTGTTGTTACAGACGAAGACGGCGGGGACGTCGAAGACGCCGGCGAAGTTGAGACCCTCGTGGAAGTCGCCTTCGGAGGTCGCGCCGTCGCCGAAGTGACAGAGGACGGCGGTGTCCGCCTCTCCCTGGAGTTGCTTCCCCCAGGCCATGCCGGTCGCCTGTGGGACCTGCGTCGCGATCGGAATATATTCCGGCATGACGTGTACGTCGTCGGGAATTGCGTATCCTTCTCGCAGACCACAGAGTGGTTTCAACAGCGACGCGAGGTCCATCCCGTGGACGTACTTGGCGGCGTGCTCTCGATACGTCGGGAGGAGCCAGTCCTGTGTCGCCAGAGCGTACCCGGTTGCGACCTGTGCTCCTTCCTGTCCTGTCATCGGCGCGTACGTCGCGATCCGTCCCTGTCGCTGGAGGCTGATCGCCCGCTGATCGAATCGGCGGGCGAGTTTGATGTCTTCGTACATTGCGACCAGGTCGTCGTCCGAAAGCTCCGGCAGCTCCGCGTTCGACAGCACGGCTCCGTCTGCGTCCAGAATCTGGATTGGGTCAGTCGTACCGTGCACCGGTGCACTGTCTGGGTGGTGGTCCGCTTCGTTTTGCGTACTCATTGTTGGGCGTCGGGTGTCTCGCGTACCGCAACTGCACTGCGTTGGCTGGTACGCTGCTGTTGCTGTTGCTGTTGCTGTTACTACCGATATGTCCTCGACCAGAACCGAGATCGAGAACGTCGGTGATCGGTCCGTCGCTGTGAGTTGCCGTTACCGGCCGGCGATGCCATCGGTTGCTCCCTGCGACATCGTCGCTGGCTGCTGTCGCAGTGGTGTGTCTACACAGTTGTGTCGCGACTGCAGTGTTTGCACTACTCGCATCGGTCGCATCGGTCGTAGCGACCGCATTACTCGCGCTTCCTGCACTTGCCGCATCGAAGGTGAAATCGAACGCCCCGCCAGCGCTGTGTGGCGTGTCCAACGTGTCCAGAGGAACCGTGTCACCCAGTCCGTACCGACTCGCTGAAACTGGTCACTGGCGCCACATTCCTCCGGTATGCTGGCGGGTACCATATGAAAACTAGTCATCAATCGTCTACTTAATAGTACCGTGGTACTAAGTCGCAATAATGCGTCTAAACCCCCTCACACGGGTGACTGTCCGCAAAAGGCAGGAATACACAACGGGACTGTGCAAGACTGTACTCGAGTCCCCACTCGTGGTCGCACTAGTCGGCAGATTCGGCGTCGGTTTCGGCCGTTGCTGGCTGGGTCGTTTCGCCTTCGGAGTCGGACCAGCGGATAAGCCCCACAATCGAGATAGCGGTGATGAGTGTGAGCGCGACGAGTAGTTCGGTCGCCGGAGCGTAGCCGAGCAGTCGGAGACTGTCACTGTAGAACGTAAACAGCAGGAACGTCGGGAAGATCGTTCCAAGGGCGTATCGCCACGGGACCGCAATCGAGCGGGCGATCGTTCCGGCACCGTTTCGGAACTCTTCGACTGCGTCCGGGCCGAGCACCCACGCGACGTAGAACATGAAGCCGGTCAGTCCGATCGTCAACAGGAGGTCGACGAGCTGGTCGGCGACGAGCGTGAACACGTCTGCGCTGAAGGCGTTGAACGCGCCGGTGACGACGATGACGCCAAGGAGCGAGCCCGTCGCGACCGATCGGTCAATCTCGAATTCGTCCACGAGGAACGAGACGGGGATCTCGAGCATACTGATCAGGCTGGTGATCGCGGCGAGCAGTACGACGAAGAAGAAAACGGCACCGAAGAGCCAGCCGACCGGCAGCTGTGCGAACGCACCGGCGATGCCGACGAACAACGCGCCGGCACCGCCAGTAGTGGGGCCGTCAGCGAACGAGAACAGAAGCGGGAACAGCAGGAGTCCCGAGAGGATGCCGATGCCGAGGTTGAGGCTGGCGATCGCGGCGGCATCGAACGGAAGCGAGCGGTCGTCGTCGATATAGGACGCGTACGTAATCATCGTTCCACCGCCGATCGAGAGGGTGAACAGTGCTTGCCCGGCAGCAGCGCCGAGCACCGAGAGGAAGTTGTTCGAGAGGTATTCGGCGTCGAAGTCGAGGAAGAACTCGTACCCTGCAGCCGCGTTTGGCTGCTGGGAGGCCCAGATCGTGAGTCCGACGAGCAAGAGGACGATTCCGATCATCATAGACTTCGCTGCTGCCTCGATCCCTCGGCGGACGCCGGCCATGACGATGCCAGCGGTGATCCCGAGAATGACTAGCTGGTAGACGAACGCCTCGAGTCCGTAGCTAATCGTCTCGAAGTGTGTGCCCGGGTCGGTGAAGTACGCGCCGGTGAAGCTTTCAACGAAGTAGCGGAGGATCCACCCACCGACGACGCTGTAGAACGAGAGCAGTGCAATCGCGGTGACGACACAGAGCAATCCGAGTGCAGTCCATACACGAGAACCCTTCAGTGTCTTGAACGCGCCGACCGGATTTCGATTCGATCGACGGCCGATAACGAACGCAGCCATCAGACCGGGTACTCCCACACCGAGAACGATGAGAACGTACAGCAACAAGAACGCGCTCCCGCCGTTTTCCGCAGTCATCCAGGGGAACCGCCAAATGTTCCCGAGCCCGACCGCGCTGCCGACGGCGGCCAGAATAAACCCGAGACGGGTGCCCCATGTTTCTCGTGCCATCCTGTCTCATGGAATCGGCTGAACGGCCTAAAGCGCTTCTATCGATTTGGTATGATGATATATTATGATTATCGACGATTGTGTTCTTTACTCGGAAAGATATACCAACGGAGGATTCTGTTCCAGTGCCTCAAAACCGCTGTAAGTGTGCAATACAGGGGTCTCTGTGTTCTTTCTGCTCTCTTCCGTAGGCATCTCAACCAAACCCGGTAGATGATTACCGTGTTTTACCACTACTTAGTCAGACATTTCGCCCGAAATGTAACTAGTCCGGGTGTATGATGCCGGCGGCGATGCTATCGACTGCAGGTGAGTAGAAGGCCCAGTTTGTGGGAGTACTCCCTCCTTTCTTATCCACTGCCAACACACCCACCTGTATGGACGAATCCGCCTCAGTCGCACGAACCGGATCGCTCGCAGTTGGCGCCGGCTTACTGCTCCTCGGCGTCGGTGCCTACGTGGTCTCGAGTTTCGAAAGCGTCACCGCCCTCATTCCGGCACTGTTCGGTGCACTTGTCATCAGCCTTCGACTCGCTGGTGATGCATTCGATCGAGAGCGCCTCGCCACGTACGGAATCGGGGCGCTCGCGCTTGCGGGCATTTTCGGCTCCGCCCGCGGCGTTCCGGAACTCATCGCGCTCCTCACGGGTGAGGCAGTTGACTCTGCCATCGCAGCCGTTTCGCAGGGACTCATGATCGTGTTCTGCCTCGTATTGCTCGGTATCGTCGCACAGACGGCTCGAACGGCTCAGACTGGATAGCCCAGTCTCAGTCCGACGGCGTCGAGACGGAACCTGCCGTCCCAACGACGACCGCCCAGAAGGACACGACCGTCACGCCGAGTGTCAACAGAATCGCAACGGTGTAGCTCTCCGTGTAGGCAACGCTCGCCGTTCCAAGCGGCGGCATCGCGAGTGCACCGATTCCGCCAGCGACGTTGAAGATACCGATAATCGCGGTGTCCTTCTCCGGGTTATAGATCTCCATCAACAGCGGGATGTACAGGGTCGCACAGCCACCGAGCCCCAGTCCGATGATGAACACGGCAACAGTGAGTATCGCGTACTGCGGCGCGAGCAACAACGCAATACCGACTGCAGCGCAGCCAAGTGATGCGAGAAACGCCCGTCGGGAGCCGACAATATCGGCGATGTAGCCGCCACCGATGCGCGAAATGATGCTCACACCGCCGATCAGGCCGAACAACGCCGACGCACCGGCCTCAGTCAAGCCGCGTGCAGCGAACAGATCGATGGCGTACGCCGCGAGCAGTTGATACCAGGCAAATGCGAGTGACATGCCCACGAACAGCACCTGAAAGGTGCGCGTCCTGATCAATCCACTGAGCCACGAGAGCAGCGCGCTACTCGAGTCCGTCGACTGTGTGGCCCAGGGTGGACGCCGACAGAGGAGGGTCGCGAGGAGGAACGCGCCTGCCGTCGTCGCCATAATGACCAGAAAGCCCTCGCGAACGCCGGCGGTGCTGAGTGCGTACTGCCACAGTGGCGGCAGTACGAACAGACCGAGTCCGTTGCCGACGAAGATCAGGCCGGTTGCTGCCCCGCGGCGTTCGTCGAACCATCGGGGGACGACGGAGGCGACCAGGACGAAGACGGTTCCGAGTGCGAGTCCGAGCCCTGCGAACACGAGTGTGAGTCCGAGATAGGACTCGACGACGTACAGAGAGGGAGCAAGGAGTGCCGTCGCGACCGTGCAAACGAGAAGGACTCCGCGGACGGGAAGCCGTGCGGCGAAGATGCCGACGAGGCCGGAGCCGATGAAGAACGTAAACAGCATAATCGAGAAGACACCCGAGAGTGCGACCGGGGAGACGGCAAACGTCTCGCTGAACGGCTGCTGGAAGATTCCATAGGAAAGCGGCGTGCCGAACGTAAACACCATCGCGATTGCACCGGCGAGTGCAACGCCCCAGCTACGGCGGCTATCGGCTTCGGGCGGAGGGTCGGAGACAATACTCACGGTATCGTGTAAGGAGACGGTGTGCGAAAAGATTCCCTTTCCAGACAAATACACCCCCTATCAGGGTGTGTTCTCGTGTTCTGACAGTTACACGCTGGCTGTTCACGACCGCTCAGAGTGCGAACAGGATCAACGCGTAGACGAACGATCCCAGCGCAAATGCCCAGAATCGACTCTCGCGCGTTCGCGGGAGTTCGTCCTTGATCGCGTTGAAGATCACACCGCCGGTGAGAAAGCCAAGCAGAATCGCAAACGCAGCGTCGGAGAGTGTGTAGACGAGTGCCCCGAGACCACCCGCGATGACTGCGCCAGCAAGAATCCACTGTCCGACGTTGCTGTACAGTTCGTGATAGTGCTGTTCCATCGCCTCGTCGTTCCCGAAGAGGTGAAATCCCATCGCGAACGCGAACAGAAGACTGCTCTCCGTTCCAGTTCGTCCCTGCACGAGTACGTAGCCGATAAAGGCGTTGTAGACGACGAAGCCGCCGATATGGACCCAGAACACCGGTTGGTCACTGAATCGGACGAGCGAGGGCGGCAGTTCGGTCGCCTCGGAAAGGGCCGCAACACGTTCGAGTCCGTAGAACAGCGCGATACCGATGAACACGAGAATGTAGATGTGCTCTGCGGTGAGTGTCGCGACGATCAGATCGACGCCCTCGAGTGCGTTCCGATGTGCGTCGAGTTCTGGAAAGAGATGCAGGAAAGCGTAGACGATCGAAATCCCACCAGCAGCGGAGAGGATGCTGCGCCGCGAGACGAACGGAATACCGGGAAGGTATTCCGGAAGGAAATGGACGAGCGCGATTCCGAGGACGAGTATCGCCACCAACAGGTCGTCTCCGACTGCCGTTCCTGCGAGCACATCCATTGCTCGTCTTGTCGACGGCCGCTACTGGGCCCTTTTGCGCTGCGAATGCCGGTCTCTCACCTGCCTGATGGTGGTGACGGTTTCCGAAGGCAGATCTGCGACGGCAGTAGCAACGTTTATCTCTGCGCTGACTAACCATTCAGTCATCTACGACAGTAGTCGGAGACAAATGGATTTCCGAAATCGAGCAGCACCGACACGATGGTGGTGGTACAAACACCACCAGCGGACGTTCGGAAAGGTTGATAGCACGGCATCCAGTACTGAACGACACTGTCACATAGGGAGGTGTGAGTAGATGTCGGCCTGGAAACGCGACTTCGTTAGCGGACTCATCGTTATCGGCCCAATACTCGTTACGCTGTTCGTCCTCTATTTCGTCTACAGCTTTGTCGAGGGACTCACTCCCGAGTTTCTGATTCCTGCCGAACTACTGGATCACCTCATCGAAAACCCCGCTGTTCGCGATCAGGCTATCGAATTCTTGCGTGTCGTTCTCTCACTGGCCACACTACTCGCCGTTATCGCCATTGTCGGCTTTCTCATGCGGACGACTATCGGCACGGTCTCAGAACGACTCCTCGATGCGGGTGCAAATCGGTTGCCCATAATCAGAGTCGTCTACAACGCCTCCAAAACAGCCTCTGAAACGGCCTTCGGCGAACAGGACCAGCTCCAGGAACCGGTAAAGCTCGAAGTCTGGGACGGGCTTCGAATGACGGCGTTCAAAACCGGTCGCACTACGTCCGACGGCAAGGAAGTTCTTTTCTTGCCAACCTCGCCGAATATCACGACCGGATTTCTCCTCGAAGTCCACCAGTCAGAACTCACCGAACTTGAGGAGTCGACCGGCGAGGCGCTGACACGCGTGTTGAGTGCTGGCTTCGGTGAGGCCGATTCCGACGACCGGAGCTCGAGTCGCTGACTACTTGTGTAATAATTGATAGATCCATCCGGGGTGTGACAGGCGTCTCGTCGCGACACAACGGGAACCTGAAGTATTTACGTCTCATTGCCGAGCATAGTTACATGGCCGATACATCGGACACGGATCACACAGCAACCATCGCCGAGGAGCGAGACAAGACGACCGAGGCGATCATGGAGGCCGTCTATCTCGCACTTTCGAAACACGGCTATCCCGAGACGACGATGTCTCGAATCGCTGCCGAGTTCGAGAAGAGCAAATCCCTGCTGTATTACCACTACGACGGCAAAGAGGAGATTCTCAACGATTTCTTTGCGTTCGTCTGTGCGGAACTCGAAACCTCCTTTGCGGAGGAATCGGACGACGACCCGTACGATCAACTCATCGCGCTTGTCAACCGTGTGCTGCCGACCGACCTGGACGACGAGGCACTCCAGTTTCGGCAGGCGTTCTTCGAAATTCGCTCCCAGGCACCGCACAACCAATCCTACTACGATCAGATCAAACGGACTGACGAGATTTTCATTGCGGAACTGACCCAGATACTCGAGCGCGGGGTCGAGTCAGGCCGGTTTGTTGCTGTCGATCCGGACAGACAGGCAGAGTACATTTTCTCGACAGTGTATGGGATTATGGAACGTGGCGTGACGCTCGAGGACCGAACCCTCATCGAGCAAAATCGGACAGTGTTGGTCGAGCAACTCGAGCGGACGCTCCTTGCTGACGAGTAGCGCCTTTTGCTGTTACCGAAATCTGAGCGGCAGTACAAGAAGATTTACGACTGACCAGGCATTCAGCCTTCGTATGGACCAGGCGCAGTCTCAAACAGAGACACAGACGCAGTCCGACTCTCGGAAACGGCCCTGGTTTGCGGCCGTACTTGGACTCCTCATTACCGGCCTCGGTCAGATCTACTTGCGACGCTGGCTTCGAGCCCTTGGCTGGCTCACACTTGCGTTCCTCGTTGGTGGTCTGTTCGTTCCCGAAACAGTGCTCATGGACCCAATGCAGGCATCGTTCTGGGATGCAGCACCGCTTCTCGTTGTCGGTGCTGCGAGCGTCCTCGACGCCTATGTCCTGGCACGACAGCACAACCGCCAGATCGAGATCCAGGAAGCCACTCTCTGTGCATCCTGTCACCGCGAACTCGAGGAGGACGTGTCGTTCTGCCCATGGTGTGCAACTGAGACACCGATGAAGCCCGACGAGTAGTACTGTACGCGACGGTTTCGATAATCCTGTTCTGAGCAGACTAACCGACACACGTAGCCGACCACGGGTCGGGTGAGCCGTGGTGCGCTCGCTGCTCTAGGGAGAGCTGTACTCGAGTCCAGGTAGAATCTGGAGCCGAACTGACTGGGCAACTGGCCGCGTTTTGTCCCTGACACGGAGCGGTGGAGCGTTTTACCGGCGATCACCCCGCCCCCGTCGGAGCGACCACCGATAACTACCGACAACGAACCGTCTCAGTCGTCGGCAACTGCAGCATCCGGGCGATACGTTTCGCTGATCGACTTCCACTTGTCCGTCCGGAAGCGCCAGTAGTTGATTGCTGCGGGAATCGTCGTCTCAGCGACGAAGGCGAGATACAGCCCCCAGTAGCCGAGTGACGTTGTTGCCCCGAGGTACGCGAGCGGAATCGAGCCGAGGAACATCCCGACGAACTGGCTGGCAAACGGGACGCGGGTGTCGCCGCTCGCGTCTAGCGGCCCCGCAGCGGCACCGGCGACCCCCTGGAAGACCACCGCGACGCAGGCTGCGTAGACGAGGTCAGTAGCGATCGGAATTTCGGCGCTCGTCGGATCATCTGCAAACAGGACCACGATCTGTTCAGCGAATAGCGCGATCACGATCGCTGAGACGATGTACGTCGCAACCGCGAACCGGATAATATCGCGGCCGTAGGCTTCCGCTTGCCGCTCGTTGTTCTGACCGAGCTCCTGGCCGACCAGACTCGAGGATGCGAGGCCGAAGCCCCAACCGGGTGTGTTCATGATACCCCAGATTCGCCGGGCAATGACGAACGCGGCAACCGTGTTTTCACCGAAGATATCCAGGATGCCGAGCATGGGGAACTCGGCGACGACCCAGACGAGATTTCGGCCACCGACGGGAAGACCGATTTCGACGATGTCGCGGATGGTTCCCGGATCAAGGTAGGAGCCGAACGGATCGATCTTGACCGGGAACTCGCCGACGCCGGGGAGGGACCCGTAACTGAGGCCGATCGCGAAGCCGGCCGTTACTGCGATGTTTGCCAGTACGGTCCCGGCAGCAGCGCCGGCCACACCCTCGTTCAGTCCGAAGATGAAGACGGCACTCAGGATGATATTGAGAACTGCACCGCCGGCTCGAACCTGCATCGCCGTATAAGAGTCGTCCGCACCGACGAGTACGCGACTCCCGACGAGGTTGAGGCCGGCGAACGGGATGCCGAGTGCGACGTACTGGAGGTACATCGCGCCGTAACCGATCGCCGCCTCGTTGTCGGTAATCAGCGAGATGAACTCCGCCGGGTATGTCCAGAACAGCCCCATCACGGGGAGGCTGATCACGAGAACGAGCAACGTACTTGAGCGGACGGCGAGTCCGAGTTCCTCGTAGGCCTCAGCGCCGTATCGCTGAGAGACGAGTGCGATCGTTCCGCCGGCGACACCGCCACCGATCGCGAATGCGAGTCCCCAGAAGGGGCCCGCAAAGCCAACACCTGCAACGGCCGAGGTGCCGACTGCGACGCCGACCATTGCGACGTCGACCGCGCTTTTCGACATGCGAGCGATACCGGTAATGATGCGCGGCCAGGCGAGAACTGTTGTTCGGATGGCTCGTTCGCGATCTATGAGGCCAAGACGTGCGAGAGCGAGACCGATATAGAGGATCGTCAGCCGCAGCGGGTTCGGGAACCGAGTCACGGATACGTACCAGTTCCTTATCCTATTTGTTCAAAGGAGTTTGTTAGCCGGCAAGCCGCGAACCCTAGTTTTGAAGGGTGTCTCCCGGTAACATAGCACATCAACAGAAGTCAACATTCGATTCTGTCATATCAGCATGGACATCACTCATCTCCACAAGACTTGGTCCCTGCCCGTTACGCCAGCCACCGTTCAGTTGCGGATCGATCCGGGCCGGTTGCATCGTCTTTTGAACAATTGACGGTTGTTTGAGTGTGGGACGGATTCGTGAGCTACCTCAGTCCCTTCTTCGGTGAGGTGTCACATCCAACCAATCTAGTTATCGTAACAACTGCAATTAGTTACACACTGATCGTACTTCCACGGTTCTCGCTCATTTCATTCGCTCACGGGTCACGCTATTCCCCGTTCTCGTCCGCGGTTCTCACTCACTTCGTTCGTTCCGAACCGCGCTCGTTCCGAACCGTGCTCGTTCCGAACCGTGCTCGTTCCGAACCGTGCTCGTTCCGAACCGCACTCGCTCCGAACCGCGCTGCAGTCGTGCGATCAGGCGTATTGATTTACAGTGGCTAGGCTCTGTTGCAATCCTTAGAACATGATCGGTTTTGCATCCTGTGCGGTAAGTACAGGGCAAGCAGTGTGCACTCACCGCGAGCAAACGGAGTGAGCGAGCGGGCCGACGACCGACCCGTAGGGGAGGGAGGAGTGCTTTTCATCGAAGTTTTGCCGAGGGCGCGACGGAGTCGCGCCCGCAGAGCAAAAGTTCGGTATGCACGTGTAGTGACAGTATATTCGCCCGAATAAGTTTCTATAGAAGAGGATTTCAACAGAACCAGTGGTTACTATAGCCTACTCGATTTGCCCAACCAAACACTCTCGCTACAAGCCGCCATCTTCAACCAGTCTCAGTTCTGACTCCCACGGGGGCTTTCCTCGAAACCCAGTCGGATATACTATTCAGTTAGGCTAATCAGTCATTCCTTCTGGACAGCCTTCTTTGGCAGTCTGGAGTGTACTCGTTTTGCTTTGCCCTGGGGACTGATACTCGAGTTCCATCCGTCGACAGCAGATCGCTGGTCCGGCGATACTGTAACTAGGGTTTTCACATGGACTACCTGGATGGCCTATTGAGTTGGCCTAACTACCAACCCTAACCAACATCGCCCTTGAATTGGCGAGACTACTCCGGTGAATTCGGCTATCGCTCCTGCCCGTCTAGCGAGGCTATCGAGGCGTATTTCCCGAACGGCCTGTTTGGTTATGCTAACTGGTTAGTCCTTCTTGATGACTGTGCTCGCCTGTTCGATTGAGAGCTACTACAGTCCGTTGGAACAACCTTCCTAGTCAGCCTACTCGGCTGGTATACCTCTGTGACCTAACCAGGAACCCCTCTTACAAAGGATAATCGTCCATTCGCTGGCCATAGTTCCCGCTCATTTCATGCTGTACTGCCGGCCCAATCAGTTAGATCAGCTGGTTAGACTAACTGGCTGCCCTATACAGGGCTGCTACTTGACATGGCTATCTCTCCCTCTCTGCTGGTATTCACGGTTAACTTCCCCATCAAAGGCACTAGCGAATAGCCACCGAAACAGCCCTATTGGTTAGACTATTCAATTAGACTAATTCATTAGATCGTGAATCTCGTATGACGGAGTATTATATTCGAGGAGACTAACTGGTGGATATGCTCACGTACACGACCTATTCGGAGGCGGGCGGCGTCGGCAAGACGACCGTCGGCGCAGCGCTGCTCGAGGCCCACGCGGACCACGGACTCGACGTACTCGCGATCGACATGGACCAGCAGAACGGGTCGCTGACCTACCTGCTCGACGTAGATGCACCGCGGGACGACAGTCAGGCCGATAACATCGTCCGGCACATGATCGACCGACCGAAGGGCGACCTCGCAGACCTCATCCACGAGACCGAGCAGGGATTCGATCTGCTCCCGAGCCACAACATGCTCGAGAATCTCGAGGATCTGCTGAACCGCGCCCAGCAGATGGCCGACGACCTCGGCGAGGGTGACGAGTTCGATCCGTACGACCGACTCCGGCAGGTGCTCATGGACGCCGGCATTCCACAGGAGTACGACGTTATCGTCGTCGATCCACCGGCAACGGCTGGCCCGCACCTCTACAACGCGGTGTCTGCCACCCGCAGTCTGGTCATCCCAGTCGAACCGACCGGAAAGGGAATGCAGAGCGTCATCGGTCTCGAGGAACTCGTCGACGGACTCGAGGAACGCCTTGAAGCCGAAATCGGTGTTCTCGCGGCCGTCCCCAACGGGATTGGTCGGACGACCGACCAGGAGCGCTACCTCGACGAAATCCACGAACGCGGCTATCCCGCACCCGTCGCGCTTCGCGAGCGTTCATCCTTGTTTGAGGGCTGTTGGGACCAGCAGTGTACGCCAGCGTACTACGTCGAGGAGTATCGTGATCGCACGCGTGACCACGAGATGGAGACACTCGAGAAGATCGACGACCTCGCAGCACAGGTCGAAGAGGTGGGCGGACTATGAAGAAAGGCTCCGGGAGCGATCCGTTCGCAGATCACGAGGCCGAAACTGACGACGGGGTGGATCAGGAGGGAGACGATGCCGAACCGACCAGCGAGGACGTCGATGCTTCCTCAGCAACGACACAGGAGACTGTCGAATCTGAGCAAGAGACGACGGCTGGGGCCGCAGAGACAACGACAGAGGCTGTGACAGAAACGGAGACGGAAACGGAAGCAGAAACAGACGCGACTGAGACGACCGCCAACTCGAGTACACCGCAATCACACTCGGCGACAAGCACCGAAACGACGACGACGTTCGACGAAGCCGCTGCAACCGGGGGGGACTCGAGTACGTCCGGCGACGAGACGCCGACTGGAGAGGGAGATGCCGTCGTACCTGAACCGCCCCAGGCGGGCGCTGATGATGGTGGGATTCCGTGGGTGTACGTTCGCGACAACGTCAAGCAGGATCGCGGCATGGTACAGTTCTATCTTCGAGACTACCTCGTCGACGCTGAAGACGAGTTCGTCGCTGCGGTGAGTGACGAACTCGGCACCGAGGTGTCGAAGACGGACGTCCGCGAGGCGGCGTACGAGGCTGCGATGCACAACGTCGACGACGTTGTCGAGCGTCTCGAAGCGTGGGGATTCGAGTCGGCTGAGTAGCGATCGACTTTGTTACTCGCTCTCCTCAAAGAAATGGGTCTCGAGTTCTCGCCGTCGAGTCTGTGCGGCGGTCAGTCGTGCGGTTTGTTCTGCGAGCACGGCCGTTACCACGCAACCGACGACGAGCACGGTTGGTGCGAGCGCGGCGATCAGGTGTGGCTCAGCACCGACCAGCGAGGGGATCGTAGTTTCGATCCAGCGCTGTGTCGCGGGCGACGGCGTCCCAAGCAGGAGGTGATACGCCCAGCCCGCAGCGAGGAGACTGGCGATCGGCGAGCAGGCGGCAATCAGTGTTTGTCTGATGCGTGTGGAGGGGATCATCGGCGAACGGGTCGTCTGATCGCAGCGACGATCGAAGAATAAGCCTTCTGTTTTCGCGACCAGTGGCGGTGTCCTGACTGTGTTGCGTACGCATTCCTCTTCTGAAATCTTGCAGCACGAGCACAGGGTGTCCGAGATCACTACGAGATCGGCGCAGTGCCAGTCATGTATCACTATGCGAACAACCCACAACCTGATAGTCGTACTCGAGTAACACTGCTCGCATGAATCTGGACGGCGTCCGCGTGCTCGATCTCAGTCGATTGCTCCCCGGTCCCTACGCCACACAGTTGCTGGCGGAGATGGGTGCCGAGGTGATTCGGATCGAACGACCGGGTGACATGCAAGCGGAGCCGACACTCGAGTCGATCAATCGCGGGAAGCGCCGGGTCGCGTTGAATCTCAAGAGTGAGGGTGGGCGCGAGGCGTTCCTCGATCTCGCTGCGACCGCAGATGTCGTGCTCGAGCAGTTTCGTCCCGGCGTGGTCGATCGACTGGGTGTCGACTACGACGCGGTCTGCGAGGTCAATCCAGGAATCGTCTACTGCTCGCTCTCGGGATACGGACAGACAGGCCCGTACAGCGACCGGGTTGGCCACGATTTGAACTATATCGGGCTGGCTGGCCTACTCGATATGACTCGCCAATCCGACGACGAGACCCCGCGCGTTCCCGGCTATCAGGTCGCGGATATCGGGGGCGGGCTGTTCGCGGCTCTCTCGATTGTGGGCGCACTGCTCTCTCGGGAACTCGGTACTGGGAATCGAAATGGCGCAGGCGACCGGGCTGGTGCAGACAACGACGCAACCGGTGAGTACATCGACGTCTCGTTGACTGACGCCGCCGTTTCGTTCTCGCAGGCAGTTGCTCCTCGCGCACTCGCAGGCGGTAACCCCCGCCCCGGCGAGACACCGCTAACAGGTCAGTTCCCCTGGTACGACGTCTACCCCGCTGCCGAGGGCTACGTCACGCTCGCCGCGCTGGAACCGCACTTCTGGCAAGCCTTCTGCGAGGCCGTCGACCGCGAGGAGTGGATCGAGTACCATATGACGAGCGATCCAGCCGAACTCGAGACGCTCCGGGAGGCACTCGAGTCCCTCTTCGAAACACGAACCCGAGACGAGTGGGTGGCGTTCTTCGAAGGCGTCGATGCAGCAGTCGGCGGCGTCTATACGCCGGCCGAGATGGTCGAACATCCACAGATCTCGGCACGTGGATACGTCAATGGAGGACCAGCGGTTGATGAGGGCCAAACGCCGGCACCGGCAGTTGGCTTCCCCGCTCGCGGGACCGACATCGACCACGACGGGCCGACGGCGGTTGCAGAGCACGGTGACGATACGGAATCGGTCCTGCAGGAGATTGGCTACGAGGGGAATGCACTCGAGCAGTTGCGCGCGTCGGGGGCGATTCCAGAGTGAAGGCAATGGAGGGGCCGACATCCTCCGCTACAGTCGCACAAAACTACGACCACCACCGAGAGTTAAGTATCGTAACAGGGAACACTGTTCACAATGAACACATCCGAAACGGGAGCCGGGGTGTCCTTCGAACAGACCGAGGAACAGGAACTCATTCTTGACAGCCTCGTCGAGTTCGTCGAGCAGGAAGTCGAGCCGGTCGTCGAGGAGTTAGGTGAAACGCTGTCGAACCCGCGCCTCGGACACGACCCCGACGGCCGGCTGAGCGACGAGGTACTCGAAGCCGAAGCACAGATCAGGAAGGCGAGCGCGGAGGCCGGGTTCTACGCGATGAACATGCCAGCCGAGGTCGGCGGCGACAACGTCTCGGCGGTGACGTGGTACCTGGCGAAAAAGCAACTCGCAGAGTTGGGCGTTCCGCTGACGAGTGCGGTGCTGGCGGGTCCAGGCGGTCCGAAGCCGTTGCTGGCACAGGCGGAGGGTGACCAGATCGACCGCTATCTCGAACCAGCGATGGCCGGCGAGAAGACGACAGCGTTCGCACAGACGGAGCCGGGTGTCGGCTCCGACTCGCCGAACATGGCGACGCGGGCGGAGCGAGACGGTGACGAGTGGGTGCTCAACGGAACCAAGCAGTGGATCACGAACGCACCCTACGCGGACTTCGTGCAGGTGTTCGCTCGGACGAGCCCGCAGGACGAAGTCGGCCGCTACGGCGGTGTGACCTGCTTTATCGTCGAAGCCGACGAGTACGAGATCGGCTCTCTCAACAACGCCGTCGGCGCTGTCGGCCGACAGGCGGAGGTGGAACTCGACGACGTCCGGATCCCGGCCGACCGCGTACTGGGCGAAGAGGGTACCGCCTTCTACGACGCGATGGATTTCCTCGGCCTCGGTCGGGTCGAAATCGCTGCCGAGTCCGTCGGCCGAACGAACTGGTTACTCGAGAAGGCCACGGCGTTCGCGAACGATCGCGAGGCGTTCGGACGGACGATCGGCAACTTCCAGGGAATCTCCCACAAGATCGCTCGCGGCCGTGCGAACGTCTTTGCTGCGGATGCTGCCGGCCTACGCTGTGCGTGGCAGCTCGATCAGGGTGAGGCCGCAATCGCCGAGTCGTCGATCTGCAAGTGGCTCGCGACGAATACGTTCTGGGAGGTTGCAGACGATGTCGTCCAGATCCACGGCAGCGACGGCCTTGCCGAGGAGAATCCGTTCATGGACAACATCCATCGAGCACGAATTATGCGAATCGTCGAGGGGACGGACGAGATTCAGTTGAATACGATCGCGAAGCAGTATGGTGTTGAGTGATTGATTGCGGGTCGGTTCTCCGATTCGTTCCCGCCGGCTCAACTCTTGTTTTCGATCTCCTGTTGGGTGTGTTTCGAATCGAGCGACGAGCGGTAGTAGAGCCGATCTCCCGACTCGGAATCGTATAGGTAGACGTTCTCGGGCGGGAACCGAATGGCTGCTTCGTCACCGCTTTGAACGTCGGTGGACTCGGGAACCAGCGCCGTGAAGTCGCGGTCGTCGATCGAGAGGTGGACGATCTTGTTTGCCCCTGTGTGCTCGACGATTCGAACCTGTGCGGCGGCCGTGTTCGTCCCCGTCGACTCTTCAGTGGTTGACAGCTCCAGGTGTTCCGGTCGGATTCCGAGCGTTGCGTCTCTGTCGAGGAGTTCCGTCGAACCGTCGGCCGGCCGCTCGAGATCGATCTGTACCGATCCGAAGTCAGCCGTCAGTGACTCGCTCGGTGCGGAAAGCTGTGCGTCGACGAAGTTCATCGACGGCGTTCCAATGAAGTGTGAGACGAACCTGTTTGCAGGTTCGTTGTAGATCTCCTCTGGCGTCGCAAACTGCTGTACTTCGCCGTCGTTGATGACGATCACCCGGTCGCTCATCGTCATCGCCTGCTCCTGATCGTGGGTCACGTAGATCGTCGTCACGCCGATTTCCTTCTGGAGCTCCTGTAACTCCTCGCGGATCTCGACGCGGAGTTTCGCGTCCAGACTCGCGAGTGGCTCGTCCAGCAGGAAGACGTTCGGCTCGAGTACCATCGTTCGGCCGATCGCGACGCGTTGTTGTTGGCCACCCGATAGCTCGCTCGGTTCGCGGTCAAGCAACTCCGCGATATCGAGCATCTCGGCGATCTTGACGATCCGCTCGTCTTGCTCCTCCTGTGGGACGTCGGCGACGGAGAGTCCGAACTCCATGTTCTCGCGGACGCTCATGTGCGGGTAGAGCGCGAGATTCTGAAACACCATGCCGATGCCGCGCTTTTTCGCAGGCGTGTTGCTCACGTCCGTGTCGCCGAAGAAGATACGACCGCTCGTCAACTGCTCGAGGCCGGCGACCAGCCGCAGTGTCGTCGTCTTTCCACACCCACTCGGTCCCACGATCGAGATGAACTCGCCGTCCTCAATCTCCAGATCGACGTCCTCGACTGCGACGACATCACCGAACTGCTTGCGGACCGTGTCCAGTGTAATAGACGCCATCCTCACTACTCCCCCGCTCGGTCGAGCAACTCGTTCGCCGCCGTCAGATCGGCGAGCGACGCGCCGTTCTCGAGTTTCTCGATTGTTTCCTCTTCCTGTGATTTGACCTCCTTACAGTACTCGATCGCCTCGTCGACTTTCTCCCGTCGAAGGAAGAGGACGCCGTCCTCGTTCCCGATCGCGATATCGCCCGGGTTCACGACGGAACCGCCGACCTGTACCGGCGAGTTGATCTCGCCGCCGCGGCCGTGTAACCGGGTCGTCCGCGCGCTTTTCCCGCGAGCGTACACGGGGAACTCGAGTTCGTCGATCTCACGCGAGTCCGTGATACTGCCGTCGATCACTGCACCGGTGACGCCGCTTTCGATGGCCGCTCGGGTCGTCATTTCGCCCCACGGTGCGTTCGTCGTGTGGCCCTGCATGTCGACGACGATGACGTCGCCGGGTTCGGCAATTTCGGTCGCCTTGTGAACCATCGTCGAGTCTTCTGGTGGAATGCGGACCGTAACGACCTGGCCGACCATATCGACCGGATCGGTCGTCTCCATGAACTGAATCTCGGGTGTCGTGAATCCGAAGTGGAAGTGGTGTCCGAGGTCGTTTGGATCGAGGGTCGCCGCAGCCTCGATGGTATCCGAATCGACTCGATCGATTGTGTTCATGCTCATCATGGATGGCATTATCACACATATATTTGTAGCTTCTTTACCACTGACCGTGAGTAAATCAGTTACTTGGTAGTGGCTCCAGACCTGTGGGTCATGAGCACATTTACCATTGCGGCGTGCCAGATGGACTCACAGGACGATAAAGAGGCAAACCTCACGCAGGCGCTCGATTTCATCGATGAGGCGGCCCAAAAGGGGGCCGACGTGGTTTCACTTCCCGAGATGTTCTCGTTCATGGGCGAGAAGGAAGCGTACTCGACGCACGCGGAACCGGTTCCTGGCAAGACGACCGAAGCCCTGGCGGACAAAGCGGCAACCCACGGATTGCACGTCCACTCGGGCAGTTTCTTCGAGGAAGCCGGCGACGGCGACCGCGTGTACAACACGAGTGTCGTTATCGATCCGGATGGCGATATTCAGGCACAGTACCGGAAGACCCACCTGTTCGACGTGACGATCGGGGATGAAGTCGTTACCCAGGAGTCGGAGTACGTTGCTCCCGGCGACGATGTCACCGTCGTGGAAACGGACCTCGCGACCTTCGGGCTCTCGGTCTGTTACGACCTCCGGTTCTCCGAACTGTACAGGTCGATGGCGATGCAGGGGGCGGAGGTACTGTTCGTTCCCGCCGCGTTCACGCTGTTCACCGGGAAAGATCACTGGCTTCCGCTCCTGAAGGCCCGTGCGATCGAAACGCAGTGTTACGTCGTTGCCGCGGGCCAGATCGGTGACAAACCGAGTTCCGTCCCCTCGTTCGGTAAGTCGGTAATCATCGATCCCTGGGGCAACGTCATCAGAATGGCGAGCGACCGGGAAGAGGTCGTCACCGCGGAGGTCGACCTCGATTATCTGGCCGACGTCCGCCAGAACATCCCGTGTCTCGAGCACAAGCGAGACGAGATTTACTGACGACGTTCGCGGCCCAGATCACTCCCGGTCCTGCTAGCGACTCCGGTTGCGTCTACCGGGAGCCCAGTACCAGAACACCGTTTGGACTCAACTGACTAGTTGTCGGCCACTGAGCAATCAGTAGGGATACCAGACTCGAGGGGGACAGCAACCCACCCCGGCCCCGCCTCGTCGATGAGAACGTTCGTTCTGGACGACAGGTCCGATATTTCGATCGATTCGACCAGTACACCCCCACCGCTGCCCCGCTGCTATTTTCGTCACCGCTTCAGTGGTAAATACTAACGAAGGCAAGTATTTCATCGCTCCCGAACACATTTGGCGGGGTGTGTGGACATAGGTGACAATGAACGATGACAATCGAGATATGACGTCCTACCTGCAGGACATCGGACTATCGGAGTACGAATCGAGCGCCTACCTCTCCTTGCTCGAACACGGCGTCTCGACCGCAAAACAGGTCGGCTCCGCCGCCGACATTCCGTACTCGCGCGTTTACGACGTACTCGAGTCCCTCCAGAGTTCGGGGCTGGTGAAAGTACAACCGGGACGGCCGAAGAAGTACGGGCCGGTGCCGCCGGAGACGGCGCTCGATAACGTCAAGCATCGAAAGCAGGCGGAGTTCGAAAGCGAACTCGCGTCGATCGAGAAGGCGGGTGATCTGTTTCTGGACGCGTACAACGACGATACCGGTGGCTATCCGATCTACGACGAGATCGATATCTTCTGGTCGTACGTGGGCAAGAGCGATATTCTGAACAGGGGCGGAGAGATGACGGAGAAGGCGGACGACCGGATCTACAAGGTTACGACGGAGAACAGCCTCCGGCGGATCGTAACGCAGCACAACGATGTACTTCGCCGGAAGAGCGAGGAGGGCGTCTCGATCAAGATCATCAGCACGATTTCGGACCTTTCGGATGCGTATATCGAGGATATTTCCGAGTGGGGTGAGCTTCGTCACCTCCCCGGTGTCGAGGGACGACTGTACACCTACGACGACGACCGGCTGGTACTGGCGTTCAAGAACGATAGTCGAGAGCGCTACGTCGCGATTTCGATCGAAAACCAGCAGATGGTCCAGACGGCATATCTGGTCTTCGATCACCTGTGGGACGTGGCTGAACCAGTGTCGGTATGATTGTCGATGACGACACGGTTTTCAGACCTGGCATCAGTGCCGGTATCAGCAGTTCCGGACCTGTTCGTTCACAGGCGGTCGCTCTGCTCACTGCTGGGCAACTCTCTCTCTCTCTCTCTCTCCGAGTGCGTCGTGACTTGAGAGATGCGTGTACGGTCGGTACTTCGAATTCGGTAGGGAACCATCGATTGCACAAAGCCGACTCGCCACCGATTCACACTGGCACGATTCGCCTACCACTCCCGAGTAGTGAATCACACTTAAGCCCTAATGTGAGAGTCATACTCAACCATGGGTAATGATACGAGTGGTCATGGAATCGGTGCAAAACAGCGTGCAGCGACTCGGGACACGTACCGCCGACGAACTGTCCTGAAAGGTGCAACGACTGGGGCGACGATCGGCGCGTTGTCGGTGGCTGGCTGTCTGGGCGGCGGGAACGGCGGCCCGGTGTTGCGAGTGATCAATTCAGCGTACCAGCAACAAGAGGACGAGTACCGCGCAATCTTCGACGAGTTCGAGGAGGAACACGACTGTGAGGTGGAGTACACTCGATCCGATTTCGCATCCGCACCGTCAGAAGCCGCACAGGCGCAGGCCGGTGGCAATCCGTACGACCTGCTGATGCTTGCCTCGCCGGGGAACAACGTGTTCGGCGTACAGGAAGGGCTGTACCAGCCGATCAACGACCTTATCGAGGATATGGGTGCGGAAGATCACTGGCGAGAGGAGTTCCTCGTTCAGATCGACGGCGACTACTACTTCGCACCGAACACGGGGACGGTTTCGACGCTCATCTACCGCGAGGACCTGTTCAACGAGTACGATGCGCCGATGCCGCCGTTTGAGTCGTGGGACGAATATCACACCGCCGCCGAGACGATGACCGATGAGGACGAAAACCTGTACGGGAGTCCGGTCTTCCTCGGGAGCAACCACTTCCACGGGATCCTGCCCCTGTCTCTGCTTCACGGTCGGGGCGGTTCGGTCATCAATACCGACGACGAGGTCGTCTACGACTCCGAGGAGACGGTCGAGATGCTCGAGTTCATGCAGGACCTGAACGAGTTCAGTCCGCAGGCAGCCCACGGCGCCGACATTCCGGAGATGCGCCCACCGCTGTACCAGGGGACGTACGCGATGACGTGGTACTCGACGAACGTGATTCCCTACGACATCGAACAGTACAATCCCGATCTCACCGGCGACGTACAGGTCGCGCCGATTCCAGCGTACGACTCGAGTTACGAGCCAGTTGCACGGCTGACCGGACTGGGCCACGGGCTCGGTGCCGAGAGCGAGCACCCGGAGCTAGCGAAGGATCTGTTGCGAGAGATCACGTCGTTCGAAGGCGTCATGCGTCTGATGACCGCCCAGCCGGCGAGTCACGTTCCGGCGATTCACGGCATACTCGAGGAGGACGACCTGTGGGAGACCGATGTCATGCAGGACTACGAAGAGCACTACCGGGATCTCGTCGACATCGCAGACGAGTACGGCCGAGTCGTCGCCGTTGAGGAGAACGAGGGTCACATCAACCCGGTGACGGGGCAGGCCGTCGCCGAAACGCACGTTATCAGTTCCGTCCAGGACGTGATCTTGGAGGACGAAGATCCCCAAGATGCGGCTGAACACTGGGCGGACGAAATTCGCGAAGACTACGCAGATCAACTGAACGACTAGCAATGAGCTACGCGAGCGATTTCATCACAACTGCAAAACGAGAATTTCGGTATCTTGCGCGGCGGGAGTTCGACGAGCTCCAGGAGAATACGGTCGGCATTTTGCTGGTGTTACCGCTGGTCGCGACGCTCGTCGCGCTCTACCTGTACCCGACCGTCCAGGCGATCATCTACAGCCTGCAGGACATCAGCATCTTCCTGGGCGATTCGGAGGTCGTCGGACTCGCGAACTACATCGATCTCCTTCGATCCGGAACGTTCTACAATGCGCTCTGGAACGGGATCATCTACACGGCTGGGTCGGTGTTCCTCACCGTCGTTGTCGGCGTAGCAACCGGACTCCTGCTCAACCGGACGTTTACGGGTGAGCGGATCGCGACGGGGTTGATCCTCGTCCCGTACATGGTCCCGACGGTTGCGGCGGTCATCCTCTTTCGCTGGATGCTCGACGGCCTGTACGGCGTCGGCAACTACGCACTCGTCGTCTCGACGCTGATCGATGAGCCAATCGCCTGGCTCGCGAGTACGCGGTACGCGATGCCCGCGTTGATTCTGATCAGCGGCTGGCGATTGTATCCGTTCGTGACGATGCTGGTGCTCGCAAAGCTCCAGACCATCCCCAAGTCGTACTACGAATCGGCACGGCTCATGGGCGCGTCACGATGGGAGATGTTCCGCCACATCACGCTGCCACAGCTTCGCGGCGTGCTGTTCGTGGCGATCCTCTTGCGCCTCGTCTGGACGTTCAACCTGTTCGACATCATCTGGCTGGGCACGCAGGGCGGCCCCGGTAATGCGACCGAGACGCTTCCCATCATGGCCTACCGGCTGACGTTCATCGGGAACGATCTCGGTGAGGGAGCAAGCGTCGCAGTTGTGACGTTCCTCGTGCTCGCAGTGATCGTGTACGGCTACTTCAGACTGTACGGAACGACGGAGGAACCACGATGACGTCACTCTCACCGCAACTCACGCAGCAACAACGACACTACCTGGAGCGAATCGCAACGTACACCGCAGTGATCGTCACGACGTTCGTCGTGTTGATCCCGTTGATCTGGGGGTTCCTCTCGACGATCCGGCCGAGTGAGGAACTGTTCTCGTGGCCACCCGTGATCGTCCCCTCGGACGTGTCCTTCGAAAACTACCACATCCTTTTCGAGCAGACGAACTTCGCGTTGTACTTCCGGAACAGCCTGATCGTCGCGCTAACGACGATCATCCTCACGCTGCTCATCGCAATTCCGGCGGCCTACGCCGTCTCGCGCTACGAGTTCCACGGCCGACGGTACATCGCGAACCTGAGCGTGCTGATCTACATGTTCCCGCTTATTCTGCTCGGGATTCCGCTGTTCATAATTTTCCAGAACATCGGACTTACCAACTCGCTGTTTGGGCTGGCACTCGCTCACACAGCGTTCGCACTGCCGTTTGCGTTGCTGTTACTCCGCGTGTTCTTCCTCGATATTACACCGGAGATCGAGGAATCCGCACGACTCGCCGGGGCGAGCAGGGTGACCATCGTCACGAAGATCATCTTGCCACTCTCGCTCCCGGGAATCGTCGCAACGTCGATCTTCGCGTTCTTCCTCTCGTGGAACGAGTACTTCTTCGCGCTCATCATTCTCAACGATAACGCGCTGTACACGCTTCCACTCGGCATTGCGAACCTGATCGACATGGCGACGACCAATTGGGGCATGATCCTCGGCGGCGTGATGATAATGATTCTCCCGCCGGTGTTGTTCGTCTTCCTCGTCTACAAGCACCTGATCAAGGGGTTCGGCGTGAGCACCGTCTGACGCCCGTTCGTTCACCCCTGCCCCGTTACTCGTCTCTACGCCATTCTTTTCCACTTAATTCGAACCACGTTCTGACCACCCTGTCGTCGTAACGATCAGGGACAACTATCAGCATATTTATCCCAGGCGCATTCATTGACTACGTCATGGGTGAAGATACCACGCAAAACGACAACCTCTCGCCGAGTTACGTCGGCGCGGACTCGTTCCTGAACGGTGTTCGAAAGCCCCGAAATGAGCTCACTGACGATGTCGATATCGGTGTGCTCGGCGTCCCGTTCGATGGTGCTGCCTCACGACAACCGGGGACGCGGTACGGACCGGAAGCACTCCGTCGCGAATCGGGCTGGTACGGTCGGAGCGAGCCACAGTACAACGCAGGGACGGGCCAGGTCACAGACTACGGCTCCATCCAGATTCAAGACTGTGGTGACGTTCCCGTGGTCACGACCGATGTCGAACAGACGGGCGACCACATTCGAGACGCCGTCGAAACGGTCGCCACGCACACGTTCCCGGTCGTCCTCGGTGGCGACCACTACCTCACCTACCCGTCGTTCACCGGCTTCTCGGAGACCGTCGACGGCCGCGTCGGCCTGATCCACCTCGACTCCCACTCCGATGTCTACGGCGAGCGCGACCTCCACGGCGAACACTGGCACGGCTCGCCGATGAACCTCATCGCCGACTCACCCCACGGCAGCTACGAAACCCACGCGATGATCGGCCTGCGCGCCTTCGAAGACCCCGACTTCCCGTCGTTCGTCGACGAATCCGGCCTCTACGTCGACTACGCCCGGGACGTCCACGACCGCGGGATCGAAGCCTGCCTCGCCGACGCAATCGACCACGTCACGGCCTCCTGTGACGTCGTCTACCTCACCGTCGACATCGACGTCGTCGAACCCACGATTGCTCCCGGAACCGGCACCCCCGAGTTCGGTGGCCTCGATGCGAACCAGTTCCTCACCGCACTTGAGTACCTCGGCACCTGCGACGCCATCGGGGCACTGGACCTCGTTGAGGTTGCGCCGCGACTGGATCCGACGCGGAACACGCAGCGATTAGGTGCGGCGGCGGTGTCGCGGTTTATCGAGTCGAAGTTCATGTAGGCTCGCCGGTGCTCGACTCTTTGGGCGTCGACCGTTCGATAGCCCGTCACCCCATGACTCCTGTTCGCCGGTTTGAGTCTGGGAAGTCAGATCATTTATTTCGCTCCGCATATACGATAGGTGGTAACTATGGACACAGATCAATCCAAAGAGGGAGAAGATGTCGTCATCATCGGTGCAGGTGCATCCGGCCTCTGGAGCGCGATCGAACTCGCGCCGGACCACGACGTGGTCGTCCTCGAGGCCGGCCGCGTGGGAGCGGGTGCGTCGGGGTACGCCGCCGGCTTCGTCGGGCCGTTCGCGGACTGGGCACCGTACCCGGCCGCCGTCGAGCACTCTATTGAGGTGTTTCGATCGTTGGATGGAAGCCACGGCTTCACGTTTCACGACCGGCCGTACGTCGAACTGGCCGAGACGGACGCCGAACGGGAATCATTCGTCGAGGACTACCAGCCACTGTTCGATCGGGAGGGGTACGAACTCGAGTACTGGTCCACATCGGAGCTAGCGGGGCGCTGGCCCGGCCGGTTCGACCTCGACGGGTTCGACGGTGGGCTCGTGAAGGTTGAGAGTGGGATTATCGACGTCAGAGAGTACGCGACAGCGCTCGCCGAGACGGCGCGCGAACGCGGCGTGGAGATCCGAACGCAGACGCCGGTCGAGCGGATTGTGACTGACGGCGATACCGTCGTCGGGGTCGAGACTCCCGACGACCGTCTCGAGGCCGAGACGGTCGTCTGTGCCGCCGGCGCACAGACTGCACCACTGGTCGAGCCGTTCGTGGACGTGCCGACGCGGCAGTTCATCTACTGCAACCTCCGGGTCGAAGCGGACCGTGAACCCAACGACGAGTACCCGATGATGTACGGCCGCGACGTCTGGTGGCGGCCGGAGCCCGACCGCCCGCAGACGTTCCTGGTCTCCGGTGGTATGTACTTCCTGCCGGAGCGCGACCGGCCGCCACGAAGCCCGCCCGCCGAGTATCTTCGCGAGGTCGAGGGGGTACTCGAGTCCGTCGCAAACGATATCGACGAGGTACGGATCGTGAACGGCAGCTATCATACCTGTTCGAAGGGGTCTGCAATCACGCCCGACGGGCGTCCCGTTCTGGATGCGCCCGAGAACGCGCCGGACGGACTCGTGATCGTCACGGGGGTGACGGCTGGGATTTCGATGTCGCCGTTCACCGGTACTGCAGTTCGTTCGCTCGTGACGGGTGAGGAGCCGATGGTTTCGCTCGATCCGTTCGAACTCGATCGGTTCGTCGAGCCGCCGGCTGACTTTCGCGTCCACGAGATCGAGGAGATGCCGTCGACGTTTCCGGCGGGTGAGTACTGACGGAGCTATGGCTCACAGGCGTCGAAAATCGCTGATCAAAGTCGATGCCGGCGTGCTACGCCGACTGCGACTCCGGTGAGAGCGACTCGATATCGAGCCGTGCTAACGTCTCGGGTGTTGGCTCTCCTGCTTCCGTCCAGCCGCGTTGCTCGTAGTACGAATCGAGCATCGTCTCGAACTGCTCTTCCGTGATCGCGTTCCCGTCCGCTGGACCACCGCGCTCGAGTGGCGTGGTGAATCGCTCCGGTAAGGCGTCGTCGTCTCGCTCGAATCCTTCACGAAGGTTGAACAGCCGTGTGGCGTTCCAGGCGCGCTCGCCGACGGCCTCCAAGTCCTCGACCGTCACGTCGTAGGCGAGTTCGTTGAGCCACTCACAGACCCGCTCGTAGTTGTATGCGGTGAACGAACACGAGACCATACTGTACGTCAGCGCGGTCTCGTCTTGCTCGTCGATGACCACTTCCGCGTGACCGTCCGTGTGGTGTGGGTCTCGCTCCCCGCCGAGCGCGTCGGAGCCGATCGGGAAGGCCCGCTGGTGGCAGGCACCTCTGTCCGCGGTGGCGTACGCGAGCGCCATGCTGAACGAGGCCCGCGGCTCGTAGGCGGGTAACTCGAGTCCCTTCACCTGGACGGCGGCCTCGCTGGCGTCGGGGTGGCCGTCACAGAGCAGGTCCGCCGCGCGGGCGGTCCCCTCCGCGAGTTCGTCGCCGATGCCCTCGCGGTGGGCGATATCTCGGATGACCTTAGCGGCGGCTTCGGCGTCGCCCCAGCGCAGGTTGGAGTCGACGAGTCCTGCCTCGGTGACCTCCATCAGCCACGAGAGAACGTTGCCGAGCGAGATCGTGTCCATGCCGAGCGTGTCGGCGAGGTTCGCGAGTTCGGTCACCTCGGTCACGTTCGTGATGTCCGTGTTCGCGCCCATCATGCCGATCGTCTCGTACTCCGGCCCCCAGTCGACGCTGGCTCCCGGGAACGCACCGTCGACGTCGGCGTCGCTCTCCTCGAAATCGACGACGTGGCCGCAGGCGACGGGGCAGCCGAAACACGAATCGGTGCCGACGTGTCCCTCCGAGAAGGCGTCGATGTTCAGGTCGTCGACGTTCTCGACGGTGCCACGCGACCAGTTGTGCGAGGGGAGCGCGCCGACCTGCTGGGTCCAGTCGACGATCAGCTGTGTCCCACCGTTTCGCGCCCAGGAAACCTCCTCGTCGGTTCCCAGCCGCTGAGTATGTTCGACCTTCAGCTGCTGGATGTCGGGTGCCTTCGGCGGCGAGTTCCCCGTTGCCACGACCGCCTTCAGATTCTTCGAGCCCATGACGGCTCCGACACCGCCGCGGCCCGCGTGGTGGGTCCCCTCGTCGCTCGAAATCGTCGCGTAGGCGACCTCGTTCTCGCCGGCCGGCCCGATACACGCCGTCTTCGTCTGCTTGCCCTCGAACTGTCGGGCCGTCTCCTTCGTATCCAGCCCCCATAGCTCAGTGGCGTCCTCGAGTGCCAGTTCGCCCTCGGTGATTCGGAGGGTCATCGGTTTCTCCGCGCGGCCCTCGATTGCGATCGCGAGCACGTCCGGCAGTGCGTATCGGACCATGGTCGGGAAGTGGCCGCCGGAGTAGGAGTCGACGAACGTGCCGGTCAGCGGCGACTTCGTGACGGCTCCGTACCGCGAGGTTCCCGGTGCGAATCCGGTGAGCGGGCCGAACATGAAGTAGAGGTTGTTCTCCGGCGAGAGCGGATCGACGCCGGCCTCGACCTCGTCGAGAAGTAGCGCTGCACCGAGTCCCTTGCCGGCGATGAATCTGTCGCGGTACTCCTGGGGTACCGTCTCGGTCGTAATCTGTTCGTCCGTCAGGTTCACCCTGACGAGCGTCTCGAGTTGTGTCACCTGCTCGGGGGTGTCGACAGTCACCTGTGCCATTGCCAAACACACGTATTCCAATCTATAAATAAGTACCCAGCGCGGCTGGGTGGCGCCAACTCCCGGCGAAGGATGTGAGTGACCCGCACACATTTTACCGACGCGAACGAGCTAGTAGCCGTGACTGACGAACTCACACACATGTCTGCGGCGGGAATCGCCCGACGGGTTCGAGACGGTGACGTCTCACCGACAGCAGTCGTCGATGCATGCCTCGATCGAATCGCCGACCGAAACGACCGGACGAACGCCTTCGTCACCGTTACTGAAGATCTGGCCCGCGAACAGGCTCGCGAAGCCGAACGAGCGATCGAAAACGGCGAGCCACTCGGCCCGCTCCACGGTGTACCGGTCGCGATCAAAGATTTGGACAACGTTGAGGGAATCCGGACGACGTTTGGTTCGAAGCTGTACGAAGACAACATCGCCGAGGAGGACGACCTGTTCGTCTCACGGTTGAAAGCGGCCGGCGCAATCATCGTCGGAAAGACGAACACACCCGAGTTCGGCCTGGGTCTCGCGACGGACAATCTGGTCGCCGGTCCCACGGGAACGCCGTTCGATCCGGGAAAAATTTCGGGCGGCTCCTCGGGCGGTGCAGGTGCTGCACTCGGGGACTCGCTCGTCCCCATCGCACAGGGGTCGGATACCGGTGGCTCCATCCGCGTGCCTGCAGCCTGCTGTGGCGTGTTCGGGCACAAGCCGACGTTCGGACTCGTTCCTGAAGCCGGCCGACCGAACGGATTTAGCCACCATACGCCCTTTAGCCACCTCGGACCGATGAGCCGCACCGTCGAAGACGCCGCCCTCATGCTCGACGTGATGGCTGGCCCCGACGGGCGCGACCCCTTCTCGCTTCCCGACGACGGAACGGCGTACGCAGACGCACCTGACTGCCCGATCGACGACATGTCGATCGCGTACAGCCCGGACCTCGGCACGTATCCGGTCTCCGAGACGGTGACGAACGTCCTCGACGACGCTGTGGGCGCGTTCGAAGATGCAGGTGCGACCGTCGAACATGTCGACCCCGATCTCGGCCACACGAAAGAGGAAATCGTCGACGCCTACTACACCTTCGCGAACGTCCTCTGGGGAATGCTCCTCGAGAACCTGCAGGACGACGGCTTCGATCCCTACGACGCGGACCGGGAGCAGCTGCGCCCCTACCTGGTCGACCTGATACTCGAGTCCGACGAGCCGACGATGAAAGCCTACCGCGACGCGAACGTCGTCCGGACGGACGTTCTCGACGGACTCTGCGACCTCTTCGAGGAGTACGACCTGCTCGTCTCGGCGACGATGGCGGTCCCGCCGTTCGACCACGACGAGTATCCCGAGGAGGTCGACGGCACCGAAATCGAGCCGTACCGCGGCTGGATTCTGACGCAGCCGTACAACCTCACCGGCCAGCCGGCGGCCTCCGCGCCTGCCGGGCTAACCGACGACGGACTGCCGATCGGCATGCAGATCGCCGCGCCGCGCCACCGCGACGAAGACGTGCTCGCCGCTGCCGGCGCACTCGAGCGCCAACGGTCGTGGCACGACGCGTACCCGCGGTAGCACCTGAGCGTGAGTGCAGCGGAAACTATACGTTCTGCCACACGGTATCGAATGTCATGGAATCAGAGGTATGCGCCGAAATAGAGCGAACGCAAGACCGACTGTTCGACTTTCTCGAGGAACTGGTCGCGGCAAAATCGATTTCCGGGCAGGAACAACCGGGTCAGGAGGTCGTCCTCGATCGCCTGCGTGCGTCCAACGGCAACCTCGAAATCGATACCTGGGAACCATCGGCCCCGAACCTCGAATCGCATCCGGGGTTCACCGAGACGGTCACGTACGAAGAATACGGCTACGAGGGTCGCGAAAACGTCGTCGCTACGCGGCCCGGCACTGATCCCGAGAATGGTCGAAGCCTGGCCTTCAGCGGCCACATCGACGTCGTCACGCCGGAGCCCGTCGCCAACTGGTCGTACGACCCGTGGGACGCGACGATCGAAGACGGCCGCATGTACGGCCGCGGCACGATGGACATGAAAGGCGGCATCGCCGCGTTCGTCCACGCCTACGAGGTACTCGAGTCCCTCGGCGTCGAACTCGAGGGCGACCTGCTCTTGCAGACGACGATCGAGGAGGAAGCCGGCGGGGTGGGCGGCGTCCTCTCTGCACTCGAGCGCGGGTATCAGCCGGACGCGGCGATCATTCCGGAGCCGTTTCAGCTCCCGAACGTCGGCATCGCCGGTGCCGGCGTCTCGTACTTTCGGATCACTGTTCCGGGGAAGGCGGCACACACCGCGCGCAAGTACCGCGGCGTGAACGCGATCGGCAACGCGACGACGATCTATCGCGCGCTGGAGGAGCTCGACGAAGAGCGCCGGGAACGGATCTCCTACGAGCCGGCGGTCCGGAAGGACCCGGAGGCCGAAGGCAGCGTCACCAACCTCAGCGTCAGCGTCGCGGAGTCCGGCGACTGGGTGTCGAAGGTGCCGGGCGAAGCTGTTCTCACTGGTCGAATCGGCTGGCCGCCGGGCGAGCGCAGCGAGGACGTTCGTCAGGAAGTCACCGACGCGGTGATGAGCGCGGCGCAGGACGACCCGTGGCTCGCCGAGCACGAACCGGAGATCGAGTGGTTCGGCTGGGACGCCGATCCGCACGAGATCGACACCGACGAGGAGATCGTTCAGCTCGCGACGACCCACGCCGAACGAACGACCGGCGGTGAGACCTCGTACGTCGGCGGCCTTGGCGGCCTCGACGAGCGGTTTTACGCCCTCTACTACGACATTCCCGCAATCTCAGTCGGCCCACGTGGATGGGGTGGGCACGGTGCCGACGAGTACGTTGAACTTGACTCCCTCGTCGAGACGGCACAGACGCTGGCACTGACGGCGATGGAGTGGTGCGGGACCGAGGACTGATCCGCAAACGGTACTTCTTTGTGAGACGTATTTTGAGACGTGTTTTGAGACGAATCTCGTCGACAACCTCCCGTAGCGGCCGTATCACTCCCTCGTAGCGGTTGAGAGGTCAACGCAGAAAACGAGCCTCCGAATCTCGAATCGGAAAGGTGCCGCCGAAGCGGCGCGCTTCGTCTAGCCGTCGCTTAGCCGTCGTGCGTCGTGATCCGCTCGACGTTCGTCAGCGCCACCGCGATGAGCACGGTGGAGATGGCGAAGACGATGAAGACGACGCTGATGACGTTCACTTCGGGCGTCGCGTGCTGTCGGAGCTGGTCCCACAGGTACGTCGGCAGCGTTTGTGTGCGTGCGTCCTTGACGAAGTAGGTGTAGACGAACTCGTTGAACGAGATCGTAAACGCGAGCAAGCCGGCTGCGACGACGCCGGGCATGATGTTCGGGACGGTAATCTTCCTGAACGTCGTCAACTCGTTCGCACCGAGGTCGTACGACGCCTCCTCTAACGACCGGTCGAACGCGACCAGCGTCGGAACGAGGATGAGGACGGTGAACGGAATCACCCGTATCACGTGTGCGGCGACGACCGTCCAGAAGCTCGCCTGGATGCCG
>NZ_AOIM01000026.1 GCF_000337575.1 Natrialba hulunbeirensis JCM 10989
CCCGCTCAGAGATGTGTATAAGAGACAGGTGTCGTGATGAAGCTGATCTGCAGCGACGTAATCGTCGCGCTGATCGCGGCGTCGTTATCCAGGAAGACCATGTACCAGTCGAGCGTGAGACTCGACGGCGGGAACGTGAGAACCTCCCGCTCGGCGAACGACATGAAGGTCACGACGAAGATGGGGAACCAGAGATAGAGGATCGCGAGCACGAGACAGGTGAGCCCCGCCTTTCGGCCGTGGTTGTAGGCGACCCGCTCGAGAAGGTCCCACGCGGACGAGAGTGCGCTCATTCGTCCTCACCTCCGAGGTCGAAGAAGTTCCCGCCGGCCAGCATTCCCAGCACGAGCATGGCAACGACGATAAACGCGACAGTGATACTGAGCGCGGCACCGAACGACCAGTTGAACGCCTCGACGAACTGGTTCTCGATTATCATCCCGACCATGGTGTTGTCCGTCCCGCCCAGAAGCTGGGGCGTGATGAACGAGCCGAAGATCGGGATCCCGACGAGGATCACGCCGACCATGATCCCGTTTTTCGTCATCGGAAGCGTAACCGAGAGGAACGTCTTGATCGGCCCCGCTCCGAGGTCCATCGACGCGTCGATGAGGTCCTGATCGAGGTACGAGAGGGAGGCATAGAAGGGAAGAACCGCCAGCGGCAGGTAGATGTAGATGAAGCCGATGAGCACCGCCTCGTGGCTGTAGAGCACGCCGAGCGGCTCGTTTATCGCGCCGACGAACAGCAGTGCCGCGTCGAGAACGCCGTTCGTCTGCAGGATGTTGATCCAGGCGTACATCCGGATGATGTAGTTCGTCCAGAACGGCATGATGACCAACAGCAGGATCATCGTCGTCCGCCGGGAGAACCGAACCATACTGTAGGCGATCGCGTAGCCGATGAGCACCGTCAGTATCGTCGCCTGCGCCGTAATCACGGTCGTTCGCCAGAGGATCGACAGGTAGACCTCCTGCGTGACGAGGCGCATGTAGTTCTCGAACGTTGCTGGTGCCGGCGGCATCCCCTCGAGGAGCGAGAGGTACGCCATGAACACGAGTGGCAGGAGGAAAAAGACCGCAAGCACCAGTGCGGGCGGGAAGACGATCAGGAAAATCTTCAGCCGCGGCCGCTCGCGCAGGAATGATTGCCAGTGTTCGAACCCGTCTGCCACGTTCGCACGAATACCGGGCAGTCTGGCCGAACTCATGCCTCAGACTCCCTCCGCGGGAAGAGGTAGGCGGCATCGTCACTCCACGAGACGCCGACCTCGTCACCGACATCGAACTGGCTCGACCCCAACTCTGCCGTGATCGTTCCGACGTCGGTGTCGATGTGGTACGTCGTCGTTCCACCCTTGTAGATGCGGTTTCGGACTGTTCCTGCGATTGCGTTCGCCTCGGCCGCTGTGGACGGCTCGATTCGCATATCGTCCGGCCTGATACAGAGGTCGATCTCGTGGTGGCCGTTGTCGCGGACTCCCGGATCGACGTACGAGTCGCCAACCGCTCGCGTTGCGTCGTTGATATCCACTGCGAGAGTGCCGTTGTCGCGCTCGAGTTCCGCCGGCAACGTGTTGATGTCGCCGATGAAGTTCGCGACGAAACTGTTGTTCGGTTCGTCGTAGAGCTCTTCGGCGGTACCGATCTGTTCGATCTGGCCGTCGTTGAGCACGATCAACCGGTCGGAGACGGCCATCGCGACCTCCTGGTCGTGGGTAACGTAAAGGAACGTGATGCCGGTCTCGTGTTGGATCTGCTGGAGTTCGATCTGCATGTGCTGGCGCAACTTTCGGTCGAGCGACGCCAGCGGTTCGTCGAACAACAGCAGCTTCGGTTCGTTGACCAGCGCACGGGCGAGCGCGACACGCTGTTGCTCACCGCCCGAGAGTTCGTGGGGCTCACGGTCGTCGTAGCCTTCGAGGTGAACGATCTCGAGCATCTCCTGCACACGGTCCTCGCGCTCGTCGGCTGGAACGCCGCCCTGCTTGAGCCCGTATGCGATGTTCTCGGCGACGGTCAGGTGCGGAAACAGCGCCAGGTCCTGGAACATCATGTTCACGTCCCGTTCGAACGGCGGGTTCCCGACGACATCGTCGCCGCCGATTCTGATCTCGCCCGCTGTTGGTGACTCGAAGCCGGCAATCATCCGCAAAATTGTCGACTTGCCGGAGCCACTCGGCCCCAGAATCGAGATGAACTCGCCCTCTGTGATGTCGAAATCGACATCGTCGACCGCCAGCACCGAGCCGAACTCCTTGCGCAAGCCGTGGATTGTAATGTCTGACATCGGTATCAGTCAGTTCTTCACTTCGGTCCAGATCTGGTCGTACGTCTGGAGCAGGTCGTCGCCAAGCGGTTCGGCGAACATGAGGCGGTCCTCGAGTTCGCCCCAGCGGAAGAATTCGATTTCCTCCTCGGTGATCGTTCCTTCCTCGAGATCCTCGGCGTACAGCTCTTCGAAGTCATCGTGGTCGATCGCCGGCGGGTAGCCGCTCTCGTGGAAGATGTTCTTGAGGTTGTCCGGCTGGGTAACCCAGTCCATAAGCAGCGTCGCTGCTCGCGGGTTCGGACAGTCCGTCGGAATTGCCATGTCGTCGAGCTGGTAGAGCCCGCCCTCCTCGGGGATCGTGTAGTTGATCGGTGCTTCGTCCTCGAACCTGGCGAGGTACGTCTGTCCGTCAAGCAGCGGACCGACCACCACGTCTTCGTTGACGAAGAGGCCGCGAGCGTGGTTGTACTCGTCCCACAGGGTTTCGTTGAGATCGATCTGTTGTTCGAGCACCTCCTGAATTTCGTCCAGATCGTCGGGGTCGAACGGGTCCTGGTCCGTGTACAGTGCGGCGATCTGGCAGGGGTACTGCGCTTCGTCCCACATGCAGATGTCGCCGGCGTACTCCTCGTCCCAGAGGACGCCCCACGAATCCGGCGGACTCGAGAAGTGATCCTCGTTGTACGTCAGCGTCGGATACAACAGCAACGACTGGGGCATCGCGTACACCTCGCCGTCCTTCCCGGCGTAGTCGTGCATGGTGTCTTGCAGGAAGTCGGGCAGCGCCTCCCAGCCCTCGAACTGATCGACCGGCAGCGGCTCGAAGAAGTCGTTCTCGACGGAACGAACGGTGTAGTTCCCGGTGGAGCCGACGTGATCGATAGCGTGGTTACCGGCCTCCAGGCGGGAGTACCACTCCGCCGCGGAGGAGTAGCCGGTCGACGAGGAACTCTCGATGCCGTACTCGGCGCTGAACTCCTCGACGGTCCAATCGCGGAAGTCGTAGAACCAGTTCCACATGTTGATCTCGTTCTCCGGTTCCACATCGTCGAGGTCGATATCGATCGGTCGTACGTACTCGCGGCCGTCGTCGCCGCCGAGACAGCCGGCCGCCGCTGCTGCGCCACCGGCAGCCGTCGTTTTCAGAACAGTCCGTCGGCTGATGTTTTCCTCAACCATGATCTGTGTTATCTCCTCACACTATATATACATTTCGACGAGAACGACAGATGCTGGATACTGTCCAAAAATAGTGCACCGAAATGAAGAACAGCCGAATATCTATACAACGGTAGTCAGTATACGATCGTATACCGCACGCTGTCTACCAACGTACCGATTTTCGAACGAAAACAATGTATCTCGGCGGTAACACGCCAAACTAGGGTTTCCTCGCCGGGTTTGACTTCGACAGACCGGTCACAGAGACAGAAGGTCTTATGTAGAATGACAGAGAGTGCCAACCATGGGCCGAACGATAACTGCGTTCTGGGACGAGAGTTTCATCGCTCACGAACAGCCGGCCGGCGAGTTCGAATCCGAGTGGACCGGTAGACTGGCGTACCGCCAACCGCATCCGGACCGGCCCGAGCGCCTCAAAAACATCTACAGCATCGTTCAGTCCGAACTCGCCGACCACGTCACGCTGGCTGATGTCGAGCCCGCAACTCGAGTGCAACTCGAGCGCACCCACACCGCAGATCACATCGACGACCTGCAGGCGTTCTGCGCCGACGGCGGCGGTCGGATCACCGCCGAAACCGGCGCGAACGAACACACCTTCCGCGCCGCAACACACGCCGCGGGTGCGACCTGCCTCGCCGCCGAACACGCACTCGAGACACCCTCGGACAACGTTCCGTACGCGATGGTCCGACCGAGCGGCCACCACGCCCAACCGGAACAGGTCGACGGCTTCTGTTATTTCAACAACGTCGCCGTCGCGGCGGATCACGTCCTCGAGACGACCGACACCGAACGCGTTGCCATCGTCGACTGGGACGTTCACCACGGTAACGGCACGCAGGAGTGCTTCGAGGACCGCGACGACGTGCTCGTGATCGGCATCCACAACGACCACTGGTCGTGGGATCCCGAGGCCCACCCGCAGACGGGCGACCTCGACGAGGTTGGCACCGGCGATGGCGAGGGCTACAACGTCAACGTCCCGCTCCCGCCGGGAACCGGTGACGAGGGCTACGAACACGTCTTCGACCGTATCGTCGAACCGCTGCTCCGGTCGTACGATCCCGACCTGCTGCTCATCAGCGCCGGCCAGGACGCCGGCACGATGGACCCGCTCGGCCGAAACGTCGTTACGAAGGGCGGCTTCGAAGAACTGGGCCGGCGCGCGCGAGTGCTCGCTGACGAGTACGCCGACGGAAACCTCGCCGTCGTGCAGGAAGGTGGCTATCAGGTCAGCCACCTCGCCTACGCTACGCTCGGCGTCCTCGAGGGCGTCCTCGGCGTCGAAACCGGCATCGACGACCCCATGGCCTGGATGGACGAAGACTACGACTCCGCACAGCGTGCCATCGAAGACATCGCTGCCTATCACAGCGAGTACTGGCCGGTACTCGAGTAACGGCACGGACACGCTGTTTTTACACGTTACGCACCCAGCAGTCGAGGCGCGAGCGTCGGAAGCGAAAAATTCGGTGGCTGACAGCTGTGTTCGGACTACTGCCGGTCGGCGAGCATCGGTGCCACGTCCTTGAACGCCTCGAGGTGGCGGTCGATGTGTTCGTCCTCGTGTTGGACGCTGATAGTCCACTGCTGGGAGGCGTGGTGGGGGTGTGGCAGGACGCCGCGTTCGAGCATCGCGAACCAGTAGTTCTCGTGGAACTCGACGTCGACGTGTTCGTCGAAGTCTCGGTAGTTGTTGATCTCCTCGTCGGTGAAGACGACGATGCCCTGGGAGTTGACCTGTTCGACGTGGCCGGCGAGGCCGACGTCAGCCATGATCTCTTCGTAGCCGGTCGCGAGTCGGTCGCCGAGGGCGTCGACGTGGTCGTAGGCGTCGTCGGTGAGCACCTCGTTCAGCACGGTCGTCACGGCACGCAGGACGAGCGGGTTGCCGTTGTAGGTGCCGTAGTGGGCTGTGCCGTTCTCGATCTCGCGCATGATGTCTTCACGGCCGCCGAACGCGCCGACGGGCATGTTCCCGCCGATGCTCTTTGCCATCGTGACTAGATCGGGCTCGACACCGTAGTACTCCGTCGCGCCGCCGGGTGCGATCTTTACGCCGGTCTTGACCTCGTCGAAGATGAGGACGACGTTGTACTCGTCACACAGCTCGCGCAGCCCCTGCAGGTACTCGCCGTGTGGCTGGGTGACGCCGACGTTCATCACGATCGGTTCGACGATGAGCGTCCCGATTTCGGTCGCGTTCTCCTCGAGGATCGACTCGATGGCGTCGAGGTCGTTCCACGGGCCGATCTCGACGGTGTCCGCGATCGCTTCCGGAACGCCCTCGCTCTCGATCACCGTGGTCGGCTGTTTCGGATGACCGAGTTTGTGCGCGGGAACGGACTTGCTCAGCAGGACGTAGTCGTGTGCGCCGTGGTACGAGCCCTCGATCTTCAGGACCTTCTCCCGGCCGGAGTAGGCTCTGGCGAGACGAATCGCGTGCATCGTCGACTCGGTGCCGCTGTTGGTGAACCGAACGAGGTCGATCGGGTCCCAACGGTCCTTGATCGCCTCGGCGGCCTCCCCGAGCAGTTCGTGGGGGTGGGTGAACAGCGTCCCGTTCTCGAGTTGGTCGCGCAGTGCGTCGGTGACGGCGGGGTGGTTGTGGCCGACCATACCCGCGCCGTTGTTCAGGTCGTAGTNGGGTGAACAGCGTCCCGTTCTCGAGTTGGTCGCGCAGTGCGTCGGTGACGGCGGGGTGGTTGTGGCCGACCATACCCGCGCCGTTGTTCAGGTCGTAGTCGATGTAGCGGTTGCCGTCGACGTCGTAGAGGTACGGCCCGTCCGCCCGGTCGATGACCATCGGGTAGGGCTCGAACGCACGGTACGTGCTGGCGACCCCTGCCGGCACGTGCTCGTAGAGTTCCTCGTATGCTCGTTCGCTCGTTGGCGTCCGCTCGCGGTAGGATGCGTCTATCTCGTCCCAGAGCTCCATACCGTGGTAGTTCGAGGCACAGCTAATAAAGATTCGTCTCGTGTCTCGCCGACGGCTGTCTCCGGTGATAGCTGGTCGAACCGAGGGCAGTCCACCGAGAGTATGGATCCGGCTCCCGTACCGGACGACCGTTGCGTCGCTATCGTACCAACTGAAACTGTTTGTACAGCGACCACACTGTCCGCAGTTCTCACCCACCGTGCTCGCTCCGAACCGCGCCCCCCTCGTACAACCGGATGCGCACTGACTTTCAGGGGCTACAATCGTCGTAATAGGTCGCCATGAGTTCGGCGGCCCACGTCGGTTGTGTTACGTCACCGTTCGGCCCAAATTCGTTCATGCACGGTTTGATCGCTACGACGGGCGTTCCATCGATAGCATCCAACCCGACCACATCGATCGTTAACTCGTCCACACCACGGATCTGACAGCGCGAGACGCCGATTCGGTTCGGACGTCCTTTAGCACGTTGTGCGAAGATCCCCACCGCCGGCCAGTCGGGATTGTTTCGGGGGTGTCGTGCCCCGAATTCGATGTTCTCCTCACGAACGCGATGCATGACGAAGACGATTTCCACGTGCGAAAAGTCGTCGAGTCCCCGTAGCGCAGCGGGAGTGAATCGCGTCGAATCGAGTTCGATGCTCGACTCGACGTCACCCCACCCGTCGTCCTGTTTCGTCTTCCGTGGCGAGTGAACAGTGCCGATTGGGTCGAGTTCGATCGGTGGTGAATTACGTGTCATACACGGATATTGTCGTTAACGGACACATAGCCGTCGATTAGCGCAATATCCCCGCGTTGGCTCTCTTCGAACTGTGCTAAGTGTTGACGGTGACGTGCAACGTTATATCCGATCAGACCGACCAATCGGTATGAAGGATTCACCGAGTGTCGCATCCGACGACATCCGATACCAGGGCAAAGCAGTCGACGACGAAGAGTGGATCCGGGAGTTCCTGGCCGGCCAGGAAACAGGTGTTCTCGGACTCGTCGACGACAAGGAACCACACCTCGTCACCCAACTGTTCGTCTGTGAGGACGATTCGATCTACGTCCACGGTGCCAGCGACGGCCGCGCCTACGACCTCGTCTCGAGTACCGACGAGCCACAGGCCAGTTTCACGACGAGCGAGATGGGCCGATTCATCCCCGCGGAGGAACCGGTGAACTTCACCGTCGAATACGCGAGTGTCGTCGCCTACGGTCCGATCTCGCTTCTCACGGAGCGAGCGGAGAAACGGGACGTACTCGAGTCCTTCATGGACAAGTTCGCCCCGCAGCTCACGCCCGGCGAGGACTACCAGCTGATGAGTGACGAATCGATCGACCGGACAGCAGTGTACCGACTCTCGGTCGATCGTTGGAGCGCCAAGCGCGGCGAGAAGCCGGCCGATGAGCCGGGCGCGTACGACTCACCACTCCGATGAGAGCGACGAGAGACAGTCCCGACGGCAAGCAGTGACCCGTGTCAACGAGTGACTTAATACGGTCGAGTAAGACGAAAGATGGTACGAACAGACAATGGGAGCATGCACCGCCGAGCACCGACGAAGGTCCGGCACAGCGAACGGACGCCAGCGACCGAACGGACCGACTGTGACCGCCCACGACAACCATACTCGAACCACCCATACTGGAGGAATCAATGACTGACGCCAACGCGCCAGCCCCGAGTGAGCACGAAGACGACCACGTCGAGCGGATGCTCGACCTGCTTTCGGATCCCGACATCGACCACGTTTTCGTCGAATTTCCCGACATCAACGGCATCTCGCGCACCAAACAGCTACGCACCGACTACTTCCTCGACTCCTGGGAGACCGGGTTTCCGGTGAACCTCCTTATTCTCGCACAGACGCCGCGCAACGCCGTCCCCGAGGGCTCGGGCGTCGGCGAGGAGATCGACTACGGCGACGGCACACTCCGGCCGCTCCCGCACACGGCGTGTCGTCTCCCCTGGCGCGACGACGCGGCTCGCGTCCTCTGTGACGTCGTCGACGGCGGCGACCTCGTCGGCGCTGCCCCCCGGACCGCGCTCGCGCGGGTACTCGAGTCCGTCCCCGACGAGTTCGACTTCGAGTTCACTGTGGGAAGCGAACTCGAGTTCTACCTGCTTTCCGAGGCGGAGTCCGGGTCGGGCTACGAGCCGGTCACATCCGACAAACACGAGTGTGTCTCCTGGGCGACCGAGGAGGTTTCGGCGTTCTACAACGATCTGGCGGCCTGGAGCGAGGAGTACGGCGCGACGGTGACGTCGCTCATGCACGAGCACGGGGCGGGCCAGCTCGAGGTGCTGTTCGAGTACGGCGACCCGATGGAGCAGGCCGACGACACGTTCGATTTCAAGCGCCTGGTCAAGCAGACCGGCCGCTGTCACGATCTCTGGGCGACGTTCATGGCCAAGCCGTTCGGCGGGCGGGCAGGAAGCGGCTACCACCTTCATATTGGAGCGTTCCAGGACGGCGAAAACGTGTTCGAGGCCGGCGACGGAGAGACGAGCGATAGTACCACCACCGACGGCGAGGGCACGCTCTCACGAACCGGCCGCCAGTTCGTCGCCGGCGTCGTCGACCACGCCGATGCCCTCGCCGCACTCGGGACACCCACCATCAACGGCTTCAAGCGCTACGAACGCGGCTCGTTCGCACCCTACACCGCCTCCTGGGGATACGACAACCGCATGACCGGTATCCGAATCCCCTCCGGAACCACCCGCATCGAGAACCGAATCCCCAGCGCCGACGCGAACCCCTATCTCGTCATCGCTGCGACCATCGCGGCCGGGTTGGACGGTATCGAACGCGAGCTCGAGCCCGAGCCACCCGTCTCCGGCGATCCCGCCGGCGACCGACCGCCGCTTCCGCAGTCACCCGAACTCGCACTCGCCGCACTCGAGTCCGACGAGACGCTGACCGCCTCCCTCGGTGAGGACCTGATCCAGGCGTTCGTCGCTGCCAAGCGAGCGGAACTCGAGTCGTTCCGCGACACGGTGACCGACTGGGAGCGAGAACAGTACGTGGAGACGCTCTGAGTTGGGTTTCTATTCTGCACCGACCGTCGAGGATCGGTCGCGATCGCGCGCTGGCTCCGTCTCACCGTCGCGTGTCCCCGACCGCTTCGGCGCGATCTGTTCGTATGTGTCGTCGACGCGCCAGACGTAGCCCTCGATCGCGACGACCTCGCCGTGTTCATCGTACCGTCCTCGCCCCTGTTCGCGGACGCGAATGACATCTCCGCTGGTTGTATTCATCCGGTACTCGAGTGCGAACGACTCGCGCCGGTCGAGGTGCTCCTGGACGGTATCCCAGATTGCCGCCTGATCGTCGTCGTGGACGATGTCATCACCAACGGAGACCTCACCGCTGACGAGCTGTGCCGACGTGTAGCCGGTGAGTTCGGCGATGCCTTCGGAGGCGAACTGCACCGGCCACCCCTTTTCGTTTTCGTTGCGATAGGCGTAGCCGGGGAGGTTGTCCACGAAGGACGTGATGTGCCGGATCCGCTGGCGCTGTGCGTCGGCGTCGGCGTCGACCGCTGCCATCTCCTCCTGGACCGTCTGGGCTTGCTCGGAGACCGTGTTGAGTCGCGTCGCCAGTTCGGAGACGCTGACGGCCTGATCGTCGTTCGCGTCCGCGATCTCGCGGACGCCGTCGCTCGAGCGTTCGACGGCACGTTGAATTTCGCCCAGCGCGTCGGCCATCCGGTCGACCTGCGCGACCATCCCCTCGACGGACGCTTGCGTTTCGGTGCCGCGTTCGAGGCCGGTCTCGATATCAGTAGTCAGTGTGTCGAGGACCGAGCGGATCTCGGTTGCGTTCGACTCCGTCTCCTCGGCGAGCGCTTTGACCTCGTCTGCGACGATGGCGAAGCCGGCACCCGACTCACCGGCGTGTGCCGCCTGGATGCTGGCGTTGAGTGCCAGCACGTGCGTCTGCGTGGCAATATCGACGATGATGTCGACGATTTCGTGGACGCGGTCGGTCTGTTCGCCAACGGATTCGACGGCGTCCAGCAATCGTTCGACGTCAGCAGACGCCTGATCGGCGTGCTCGCTCACCGCTTCGCTCCGTTCGACGCCGCCCGAAGCGGTATCTGCTGCCTCCTCGGTCAGCGACTCGACCTCGGTCGCACTCGAGGCGACCTCCTCCATCGTCGCGCTCAGCGTGTCAATTTCGCGGCGCAGTGCCGCGAGCTCTGTCGACTGCGTTTCGGTTACTGCAACCGTCTCACCGATGCGCTCGTGGACGGTCTCGGTGTGCTCGACCACGTTTTGCAGTTCGCCACGTTCACTCATGTCTGTAGGTTATTTGATATTGGCATAGCAGTTGTGGCCGTGACGCGTCACCGATCGGTCACGGCTGTCGATACATTTGTGATGTATGATACCAAGAGACAAGTATGGGATACGAGAGCCTCTTTGACCCCCTCGAAATCGGTGACGTTACGCTGCGGAATCGAATCATGTCCTCGGGCCACCAGACGACGCTGGTCTCGGATCACCTCCCGACCGAAGACTTCACTGCATATCACCGGGCCCGCGCACAGGGCGGAGCCGGTCTGATCGTCCTCGAAGCTCACGCAGTCGACGAGAGCGGTCTCCTGACCTCGCACACGATCGACGCGAGTCGGGACGCCATCGTCGACGCATACGAACCGGTCGCAGAACAGCTTCACGACGACGGCGCGGCCGTCTTCGCACAGCTCTTCCACGGCGGCCGCGAACGCTACACGGGCGACTACGCGCCGCCAGCCCCCGCGCCGTCGGATACGCCGACCGACCGACTGAAGGTGGTCCCGAGACCGCTGACGACCGCGGAAGTCCGCGAGTTGATCGACTCCTTCGCCGCCGCAGCCGAGCGGATGGACCGGGCCGGACTCGACGGCGTCGAAATCGTCGGCTCGCACAGCTACCTTCCCGCACAGTTCTGGAGTCCGCACCTGAACGACCGCACCGACGAGTACGGCGGCGACCTCGAGAGCCGCTGTCGGTTCACCGTCGACATCGCGACCCAGATCAGAGAGCGAACCAGCGACGATTTCGTCGTTGGCGTCCGGCTGAGTACCGAAGAACGCCACCGTCGCGGGCTCGACTTTTCGGAGACGATCCCCATCATCGAGCACATCGACGCCGCCTGCGACCTCGACTACTGGAGCATCGTCGTCGGGAGCTCGAGTACCCACCGAAGCTGTAGCTACATCGTCCCGCCGGCGACGAAAGATCATAGCGTGGTCGAACAGCCCGGTGAAACCGTGAAGGAACTCGTCGACGCGCCTGTGATCGTCACCTCGCGGATCAACGAACCCGAAATCGGCGACCGGCTGATCCGGGAGGGCGCTGCCGATGTGGTCGGGATGACGCGAGCACTCATCGCCGATCCGGCGATGCCGCAGAAGGTGACGAACGGCAACCGCGAGGACATCACTTCCTGTGTTGCCTGTAACCAGGGCTGTATCGGCAGGTACCAGGAAGGGCTGCCGATCCGCTGTACGGTCAACCCCGAGACGGGACGCGAGCGCGAGTTTGCGGACGACGACACCGTCGAGACGGCTTCAGCGGTGACCGTCGTTGGCGGCGGCCCCGCGGGACTCGTCTGTGCGACGGCAGCAGCCGAACGCGACCACGACGTGACCCTCCTCGAGCAGGCGGATCGACTCGGCGGCCAGGTCCGCCACTACGCCGACCTCTCGCATCGCGGCGCGTTCGGCGAGTGGATCGACACGCTCGCAACTCGGGCGGCGGACGCGGGTGTCGACATCCAACTCGAGACGCGGTTCGAGCCAGCCGACCTCGAAGGTGCGACCGCCGACGACTCGACGGACGCGGTCGTGCTGGCGACAGGCGCGGTTGGCCGCGTCCCGGACATTTCGATCACCGAGGATGCGCGGGTGGTGACGCCCGGCGAACTGCTCGCAGACCCTGATAGTGTCCGCGGCGACGCCGTACTCGTCTCGGACTGGGACGGCAACGAGGCCGCACTGGACGTAGCTATGGCGTGTTCTGAATCTGACCGTGCAGCGAGCGTCGAACTCGCGACGGCGACGTACTCGCCCGGCGAAAACGTCCAGCAGTACGTCCAGAATCAGCTCCTCGGCACGCTCTCGGAGCGAAACGTCACGTTCACGCCGCACACGCGAGTCGCCGAAATCGGTGCTGCGGATGGCAAGGGTGCCGGGTCAGACGTTGTACTCGAGAACATCCACAGCGAGACCCGCGAGCGGCGGGACGGTATCGACGTGGTCGTTTTCGCCCACCGCGGGGAGGTAGCCTACGAGCCGTTCCGCGAGGCGGCGGCGCAGACGGACGTGTCGATCCATCGGGTCGGTGACGCCTGGGCGCCGCGGTCGCTCGACGAAGCGGTTCGAGAAGGGTACGAACTGGGACGGGAGTTGTAGCGGTCCCGTTTTCGCTAGAACCGCCGCAGCCGCGTCGCCATCGCCGCGATGGCGATGCTGATGAGCAACACGACCACGCTGATCGCGTACACTTCTGGCTCGATGTCAGCTCGAACCATGCCCCAGATACGGACCGGTAGCGGCACCGCACCGCCCCCGCTGACGAAGAACGAGATGAGGAACTCGTCGAACGAGAGCGTAAAGGAGAACAGCGCCGCCGCCAGGATGTTCGGCATCAGCGCCGGGAGCGTCACCTCGCGGAACGTCGTCAGCGGATCCGCCCCGAGATCCATCGCGGCCTCCTCGAGTGTCCGGTCGAGATCGATGACGCCCGCACCGACCACGAGCGTCGCGAACGGCAACGTGTAGAGTACGTGGCCGACGACGATCGGGAGGAAGCCACGACCGATTCCGAGCTGGGTGAAGAAGACGAACAGCCCGATCCCGTAGATGATGATCGGCAGCGTGAGCGGGACGAAGATGAGGTAGGTCGCGATCGGTCCCTTTCGCTTTGGCCAGTCGAATCGTGAGAGGCCGAAGGCTGCGACGACGGCCAGCACCGTCGAGATGATCATCACGACGATGCCGATCTGGATACTCAGCCACAGCGAGTCGATCAGGTCGCTTCGAGTTGCGAGGCTCGCGTACCACTCGGTCGTGAAGTCCCAGCGCAGCCCGTACCGGCCGGCATCGAACGACATGAGGACGACGACCAGGATCGGACCGTAGAGGAACAGGTAGGTGAGCACCGTCGCGAGCTTCAGCCCGCTCCCGGCCCCGTCGTTGGGGTCCGAATCGGAGCGGACCCGATCGCGGATGGAGTCGGTGACGCTCATAGGCCACCTCCGCCGAGGCCGCGAGATCCTTTCACGTCGATTCCCCACCGCATAGCGATCCAGATGGTCCCGAGGACGACGACGACCAGGATCACCGCCAGTGCGGCACCGAAATTCCAGTTAAACGCGGTGCCGAACTGCGTTTCGATCACCTGGGCGTACATTCGACCGCTGGTGCCGCCGAGCAACGACGGCGTCACGTACGCTGCGGCAGTCTTGATGAAGACGAAGACACCACCGGCGAGCGCCCCGGGGAGCGTCAGCGGGAAGACGACTTCCCGGAACGCTTCCCAGCGGGAGGCTCCGAGGTCGCGTGCTGCTTCGATCAGCGACGAGTCGAGCCCCTCCATGCTCGCGTACAGCGGCAGGATCGTAAACGGCACGAAGACGTAGACGAGTCCGATGATACTCCCGACGTAATTGTTCAACAGCGGCAACGACGGTAAGCCCATCGTCGTGAGCGCACTGTTGATGAACCCATTGTTCGAGAGGATCGGAATCCACGCGTACGTCCGGATCAGATAGGACGTCCAGAACGGGATGATGACGAGCATCACGAGCGCGATCTTCCAGCGCTCGGGTGCGTGTTGTCCCAGGTAGTAGGTGATCGGGTACGAAATCACGAGCGACAACACCGTCACGATGACGGCGATCCCGATCGACCGACCCAGCAACCGCACGTAGGACAGTTCACTGAACTGCAGCGACGTAATCGCCGAGACATCGACGAACCGACCGAAGTGCTCGAACGTCAGCCCCGACGCGAACGGATCCTCGACGAAGATGCTGTAGATCAACAGCAACGCGACGGGAACCGCATAAAAGACAGTCAGCAGGATGAGGACCGGGCCAAGGCTGATCGCGCCCTTGAACACCTCGCTGTCTGCCCACTCGAGTACCCGCTCGCGAAGCGTGCTGGTCTCCGGTGTCCGCTGAGAGCGGACCGGATCCGTGGCGACGTCATCCTGTGAGGACATTGGTGTTCTCCTGGTCCCAACTGATCGTACACTCGCTACCCGGCGTCGGGAGGTTGACCGTGTCGATCACCTGCTGTTCGAGGACGAGTTCGGTGCCGTCGATGGTGACGTGTACCTTCGCGACGTTCCCCTGGTAGATGACGTCCTCGACTTCGCCGCGGAGTGTGACGGCGTTTTCGTTGCCGTTGCCCGCCCCATCGCCAAGCGCGATCTTCTCCGGACGAATGGAGACGGAGAGCGACTGGCCGTCTGCAGCAGCCGACAGTGAGTCGATCGGTACGTCGACGCTGCCACACTCGACGGCGGCAGCGTTCCCGTTCCCGCCCCCGTTCTCGACGTAGGTGCCGTCGAGCAGGTTCGTGTCGCCGATGAAGTCGGCGACGAATCGGGTCCGTGGGCTCTCGTAGATCTCCGTCGGCGTGCCGCGTTGTTCGATTTCGCCCTCGTTGAGGATGATGATCTCGTCGCTCATCGTCAGTGCCTCCTCCTGGTCGTGCGTGACGTAGACGAACGTGATCCCGAGTTCCTCCTGCAGGTTCTTCAGTTCGACCTGCATGTTCTTTCGCAGTTTCAGGTCGAGCGCACCGAGTGGCTCGTCGAGCAACAGCACCTCTGGTTCGGTGATCAGCGCTCGCGCCAGCGCGACGCGCTGTTGTTGCCCGCCGGAGAGTTCGTCGATGCCGCGGTCTTCGATTCCCGGCAACTCGATCAGGTCGAGCATCTTTGCAACCCGGTCGGATCGCTCGTCCGGTGGAACGTCGCGCATCTTCAGCCCGAAGCCGACGTTCTCGCCGACCGTCTTGTGCGGGAACAGCGCGTAGTTCTGAAAGACCATGCTCGTCGGCCGCAGATACGGCTCTTCCGTGGTAATGTCGTGATCACCGAGGCGAACGCGTCCCTCCGTCGGCGTCTCGAAGCCGGCGATCATCCGCAGCGTCGTCGTCTTCCCGCATCCAGAGGGGCCAAGCAGCGTCACAAACTTTCCCTCGTCGACGGTGAAGCTAACGTCTTCGACTGCGCGAACGCTGCCGAAATCCTTCGTCACGGAATCGACGTGTAGTGTTGAAGTCATACGTAGAATACCCTCTCAGCGATTAGACGGTGACGTCCGTCCAAATCTCGTCGTACGTCTGGATCTGGTCGTCGGTGTTGTACGCCGGGAACTCGGTGTTCTCGAGTGCCATCTCGAGGTTGTACTCGTCGAGTTCTTCGTCGGTGTAATCCACGGCGTCGGAGACGACGATGTACTCTGGCCCCTCGAACCACGCACGTGGAACCTCGGAGACCATGTAGTCGATGAACTGCTCGGCTTCTTCTTTGTTCTCCGAACCCCGGGCGATGCAGAACGAGTCGATCCAACCGATGGTCCCCTCCTCCCAGAAGGCGAGCGACACTGGTTCGTCCTCCGCCGCGAGGCGGTGGTAGGCACCGTCCCACGACGTTCCGATCGAAGCTTCTCCCTGCTGGAAGATCTGGATCGATTCCGCAGAGGACGTCCAGTAGGTGTTCACGAGGTCGACGTGTTCGTTCAACGCGTCCTCGATCGCATCCAGATCCTCGGGCTCGTCCGGATCTTGCCCGAGGTACTTCGCTGCGGTCCAGATCTGCGTTGCCGCGTCGTCGCGGCTCGTAATCTCCCCAGCGTACTCGTCGTCCCAGAGCACGTCGTAGCTGATTTCGTCGCCGAGGTCGCCGACTTCCTCGTGGTTGTAGACTGCGCCGTCGAACCCGAACGTCATCGGGACGGCGTACAGTTCGTCGTCGAACCAAAAGTCGTCGAGTTTCATCTCCTCGAAGATGTGCTCGTCCCAGCCGGGGACGTTGTCCAGATCGATCGGGTTGAGGAGATCGTTCTGGTATGCGCGCTCGAAGTCCGCACCCGGTGCGGACGGCGTCCAGACGTCGTACGTTCCCTCCGGGGCGGTCTCGATCTGATTGATCGCGTCGGCGTTCGACTCGTAGGTCTCGGTGTTAACCGTGATTCCCGTATCCTCCTCGAACGGCTGAATCCAGCTATCGTCGATGTACGCCCCCCAGCTGAAGTAGTTCACGACATCGCCGTCGTCGCCGCCAAGACACCCAGCAACTGTTCCCAGCGCCGCGGCACCACCTGTTGCTGTAATGAACCGTCTGCGTGATTGCTTACCAATTGGCATGTCAACACATGGTGGTATGGAACAGGAGTATTAATAACTATGGACAGGACTGAATGTGAATTGGGTGTTCTGAATAACGATTGGATATAATTCAGGCAAAGAGAACGACAATGGAGCCGTCGTTCTTCGGAAGCACCCATACGCTTAAGGTATCTACCCCGTTTCAGTGTTGACAATGGCTGACACGGAAGCGCGGCTCGAGTCGATGGTGCAGGATGACGATATCAACCACGTATTCGTCGAGTTCCCCGACCTGAACGGCCTGTCCCGGTCGAAACAACTCGATGCCGACTACTTCCTCGACTCCTGGGAGGACGGATTTACGATGAATCTCGCCCTTCTCACACAGACGCCACGAAGCGACGTCGTGGCGGGATCGAAGTACGGCGACGAAATTGACTACGCCGACGCGCTCGTCCACCCGGATCCACAAACCTGTCGGCGCGTTCCCTGGCGCGACGACGCAGTCCGCGTCATCTGTGACTTCGAGTTTCAGGACCAACCTGTCCCCGGCGCGCCGCGAACCGTTCTCAAATCCGTCATCGAACAGGTTTCCGCGGCCGGACTCGAGGCAGCCGTCGGCAGCGAACTCGAGTGCTTCCTTCTCGAGTCGGTTACCAACGGAGCCGAGGGTGGAGCGGAGACCGAGTCGGGGTCCCAAAGCGGGACGCAGTACGTCCCAGCAACGAGTGACAAGCACGAGAACCTCACGCGGGCGACGGAGGAAGTATCCCCGTTCTACGACCGCGTCTACGACTGGGCGTCGGCACTCGGACTGGATCTCACGACCATGCATCACGAGTTCGGTGCCGGACAGATCGAGATCCTCTTCAAGTACGGCGACCCGCTCGGCCAGGCCGACCGAACCTTTCGATTCAAAGAACTCGTCAAGCACGCGGCGACGGCCTGCGACCAACACGCGACGTTTATGGCGAAGCCGTTCACCGACCGGGCCGGCAGCGGCTACCACCTCCACGTGAGCCTCTTCGATGACGGCGAGAACGTCCTCGAAGGGGCCGACGGCGACCTCTCGGAGCGGGGCCGGCACTTCGTCGGCGGCCTCCTCGAACACGCCGACGCGCTCGCCGCGCTCGGGACGCCAAACCTCAACGGCTTCAAGCGCTACCAGCCGGGCACGTTCGCACCCTACTCGGCCTCCTGGGGGTACGGAAACCGAATGACTGCGATTCGCGTCCCCGGCCACGGAACGACCCGCGTCGAGAATCGCATCTCGAGTGCCGACGCCAACCCCTACCTGGTCGTTGCCGCGACGCTGGCCGCGGGACTGCACGGGCTGGAGGCCGAACTCGAGCCACCCGAACCGTCGGAGGGAGACCCGTCCGAGTCGCGACCGACGCTGCCCCAGTCGCCGCGGGAGGCGATCGACCGTCTGGAGGCCGACGAGGTGCTCACGGAATCGTTGGGCGAAGACGTCGTTTCCGAGTACGCCGCACAGAAGCGCCACGAGATCGAGCGCTTCTACAGTCAGACGACGGCGTGGGAGCGAGACGAGTACATGGAGATACTGTAGTCTACGGACCGGTTTCGGCTGCCGTCGGCGCGATGTACGGAAACTCCCACGACGGATTCGGATCGAATCGATCGGCTCGGTACGGCTCCAGCGGGAACGGTGCGTCTTCGTCGGCGACGTGTGCACGAATCGCGCGGCCGACGGCCGGCCCGGCCATGATGCCAAAGCCGTGGAGTCCGGTCGCGACGACGAGCCCTGCCGGCCCGTTCGACGGCGAATCGATAATCGGGAGGTGGTCCGGCGTCGCGGCATCCCCTGAGGGGCACGTGTCGTCGGTCGCGAGTCGTGCATCGGTCAGCGCCGGGAGCCGATCTGGAATCGTCCCGGCGACGAGTCGTTTGAACCCCTCGACTGTCGCCGACCGGATTGTACCCGGTTCGGAAACGTAGTATGCGCCCCCTCCAACGTGGAGGTCCCCGTTGTGTTCTGGTCGCCAGTAGAGTCGCGACTCCTGATCCCAGGCGATCGGATAGTCACCGATCTCGGCACCGGTCTCGAGGTTCGCCGTCTGGTAGCGGAACGGACGAACCGGGAGGTCAACGCCGGCGAGTTCCGGTGTGCGCCAGCCCGCGGCAACGACGACCCGGTCTGCGCGGACCTCACCGTCGTCGGTGCGAACCCCGCAAACAGTTCCGCCATCGACGATGAGTTCGGTCACCTCGGTGTTCGTCCGGATCTCCGCGCCCTCGCTCATCGCCTCGTCTGCCAACGTGGTCGCGTACGTGTAGGGATCGACCCAGCCGGCGTCCTCGAAGACGACCGCACCAGTGTGCGCTGACGCGTCGAACACGTCCGGATAGCGGTCCGCGAGCGACGCACCGTCGTGTGCCGTCACATCGAAGCCGTCGTCTCGGAAGTCTGCGGCCTCCTCGCGCAGTCCCGAAAGCTCCGGTGTCGTCCGTAGCTGAACGAACGGTCGCTCGTGAAACGAGAACTGGCCGGTGCCGTCGAACTCCCGGAAGAACTCGATCGAGTACCGGGCGGCTTCCCGCCGTTCGGCGTAGTCCGCGACCACGGTGACCAGTCCCGATGCGTGGCCGGTCGCCCCGCCGGCGATTCGATCGCGCTCGAGTACCGTCACGTCGTGATCCGGCGACAGTTCATGGGCTGCGCTGAGTCCTGCGATGCCACCACCGACGATGAGAATGTCTCCTGTCATTGATTCGGTGCCGACCGTTGCAGTCGGCTCGTGCGATTGTGTGTCATGGATGCACATAAGCGCTCCTCCCGGCTCGTCGAGTTTGCTTAGTACGCCCATCACGCTCACGCAGTTCGCCAACGCAGTTCACCATACTCACAGCACTACTTCCCCGTCAGAGTCATTACGGACCCCCACTATGTGTGGACCAATGATACTCGTCCTCGATCTGGAAGTGCAACCCGACTACCGCTACCTCGCTCCCGAAATCGCTCGCCTCACACCGGGTGAAACGGAGTATCGCGTCTTCGTTGACGAACCCGTGCAACCGGATCTGGAACCGTACGACGGCGTCATTCTCTCCGGCAGTACCGCGAGCGTCTACGACGACGAGCACGCCGACTGGATCGAGCCAGCCGAAACGCTCGTCCGCCGCTGTTGTGACGACAACGTTCCACTGCTCGGCGTCTGCTTCGGCCACCAACTGATCCACCAGGCACTCGGCGGCGTCGTCGAACAGGACGAACGCCGCGCGACGTTCGTCGAACTCGAGTCCACCGCCGGCGACGACCGCGCACTTGCCGACCTCAACCCCGTCGTCCCCGTCCTGCACGCCGACCTCGTCGTCGATGCGGCCGATGCACTCGAGTCCACCGCACAGACCGACTACAACGCACACTTCTGTAGCCGACACGCCGAGGCACCGATCTGGACGGTCCAGTTCCATCCCGAGTTCACCGAGCGCGTGCGCGACGAGCCAAGCGACTGGGCCGACGGCGATCACTCGTTCGAGGACTCGAACGCGACGCGGGTACTCGAGAACTTCGGGCGGTACTGTCGCGGCGACGAGTAGGGCGATCGGAGCGCGCAGTTTGTCATCGGCTCGTCATTGGAACGAGCGTTTCTCTCGGACGCTGTCGGAACGCTGCTGGCTATTCCGAATCGTCTCCGCTCATGTCCCCAAAAGTATTAATAAAATACTACCCCTCCTCTCTACAATGAGCCCTGGTGACAACAGGCATGACCACAGTCGACGACTTCGCGAACAGACGCCACAGAGCGAGCAGTTACACGAGCGAGCGGCCGAGGTAACGCCGCTCGGCGTCGAATCGAACGTCAGATCGTTCGATCCGTACCCCTTCTATGTCGAGGAGACATCGGGATCGACGGTGACGGATATCGACGACAACGAGTACCTCGATTTCCTGCTGGCGCTCGGTCCGATCATCCTCGGGCACAACCATCCGGACGTCACTGCAGCGGTGAAGGCCCAGGCTGAGCGAGCCGATTTGACGGCCACGCCACAGCGGATCGCGATCGAGTTCATGGAACGAATTGTCGAGATGACGCCGAGCATCGAACAGGTCCGGCTCGCGAACAGCGGGACCGAAGCGACGATGCACGCGATCCGAACCGCGCGGTCGTATACGGGTAACGACCTGATCGCGAAGCCGGAGGGCGGCTACGCCGGGGCACACGACTACGCGCTGATGAGCGTCTACGCGGACGAGGACGCGCTCGGGCCGAAGGAGCGGCCGAACACCGTTTCGTATGGCACCGGGATTCCTGACGTCGTCGAGGACACCGTCGTCGCGATTCCGTTCAACGACAAAGAGAACACCGAGGCAGTGTTGCGCGAGCACGCAGACGACCTCGCGGCGGTCATCATCGAACCGGTGATGTTCTCCGCGGGCTGTCTGAAACCGCAGGACGGCTACCACGAGTTCCTCCGCGAACTCACCGAGGAACTGGACATCGTCCTCATCTGGGACGAGGTGATGACCGGCTTCCGTCTCGGCCCGGCCAGCGCGCAGGGCCGGTTCGGCGTGACGCCGGATATGACGACGTTCGCGAAGGCAGCCGGCGGCGGCTACCAGGTCGGCGGCTTCGGCGGCAAGCGCGAGATTATGGCCGAAATCGAACCGCCGGAAGACGAGGATGCTGAATCGTGGCACAGCTCGGCGTTCCACGGCGGGACGTACAACGGTCACCCAGTCTCGTGTGCGGCCGGGCTCGCGACGCTCGATGTGCTGCAAAACGAGAACGTCTACGAGCACATCGATCGGATGGGCGAACGCCTGTTCGAGGGGCTCCAGGAGGTCGCCGACGACGCCGGACTCCCGGTCAACGTCCAGTACGTCGGCTCGATGGGGCAGGTGTACATGACCGACCACGAGATCCGCCATTACCGGGATACCTGGCACGCAAACAGTGACCAGTACGCCGACTGGTGGCGCGAGGCCGCGGCCGGCGGCGCACTGTTTGGCAACCCGATGCAGAGCGAGCGCTTCTTTACGACCTACACGCACACCGAAGAACAAATCGACCGCGCGCTTTCGATCGCCGAAGACGCGTTCAACGCGGTAAATCACGAGTACGAATGACAGAACCGAATCGAACGCGACCCTCGAAACGGAGACCGGCATCGAACACGAGACCGAGACCGACACCGATAGTGACCGTGGCAGCAACGATGGGAACGAGCATGATCACGACCACGACGACCGAACCGATCAGAACCGATCGCACGAGAACCGAGAGCGACGAACCTGACCGTCCTGCAGCCGAAACGAACGCCAAACCCGACCAATACAGTTCGGAGGTCCCACGATGACCGAGCGCGTCGCCATCGTCGGCGGCGGCGTCATTGGCTGTGCGGTCGCACGCGAACTCGCACCCGACTACGACGTCGAGGTCTTCGAGAAGGGACAACTCGCAAGTGAAGCCTCTGCCCTCGCGGCCGGCGAGATCACGATGCTCTCGAGTTACGAGGACGAGCCAGCGATCGGCTGGCACGCCGTCGACTTTTTCAGAGAGTATGACGGTACCGGCGAGTTTTCTTACACGGAACTGCCGAGTATCGGACTCGTCACGCCGGACCGCGAGGACGAAAAGCGCCGATACGCCTCGCGAGTCGCGGCTGATGACCTCCCCGTGCGCTATCTCGAACGCGAGGAGGCAAGCGAGGCGTATCCCACGTTCGACCTTTCGGATCACGCGGGCGTCATCGAGCACGGCGTGTCAGGCTTCGTCGACCCCTACACGTTCGCGATTACGCTGCACCACGACGCGCGCGACGACAGGGCGACCTTCCACACCGACACGGCCGTTCACGACCTGCTCGTCGAGGATGGCGAAGTCGTCGGCCTCGAAACCGAAGACGGCCGCGTCGAGGCCGATCACGTCGTCTGTGCTGCGGGCTGGCGAACGCGCGAGTTCCTGCTCGAATACACTCCGATTCCGGTCCGCCCCTACCGAACGCAGTGTATCGTCCTCGAGCCCGAATCGCCCCTTCCCGACGGCTTCCCGATGGGCTGGTATCCTGGCGAGCACGTCTACTTCCGGCCGGAGCACAACGGCGACTTCCTCATCGGCGGCTGGTCGTTCGCCGAGGCGAATCCGGAGAGCGCGAGCGGCCAGGCGGACGCGGAGTTCCGAACTCACGTTGCCGAGCTCGTCCCGACGTTCCTCGAAGGCTTCGAGGAAGCTGGGTACGTCGACGGCTGGGCGGGTGTCGACGGTGCGACACCGGATACGCGACCGATCCTCGACGCACCGGCGGACGCACCTGACGGCCTCGTCGTCGCGACGGGGTTCAACGGCCGTGGCGTGATGACCGCGCCGGTCGCCGCGACCGCCGTCCGCTCGCTACTCACTGGTGAGGATGCACCGTTCTCGCTGGATACATTCGCGATCGACCGATTCGATACCAGGAGTGACGACTTCGAGTTCATCAGCATCAGCGCAGGCGACTGACCCAGCGATCGTATCCGCTCCCTCCCGCCTACCACCCACTCTCGGCCAATGTAATTCCGGTCAGATTGCGAATGTGCTCTTTTCGTTCGACTGCTGACTGTCGACTTCCCGGTGAGGCGATCGTCACGGAACTCGAGTACCAGTCGGTTTCAGATGGTCGACCGGCCGGTGTCGCTCTGCAGTTCGTTCTGTGTTGTACGCCAATCTCTTTTGGGAGACAATTTCACACATGGTAAAAGTACCGTGATGACATGGCGTAGACGAACAGCTGTGGGATACCCAGACAGGGTGGTCCAAGAGCTAGCTACAGCCTCATTCTGTGCGGTCACTGTCGGATTGTGTTTAACACTGGTGTGGCTGTGTTTCACACAGTGTGAAATGGGGGCAAACCTGGATGTCACTTGGTGGCGCACTGGTGAGATTTTACAGAGGTACTTCTGTAATCCATCAGCAGACTCCACCTGAACGGTCAATTCTCTCGCGGCAAAATTATGTCGAGTAGCAAGGGTCAGTTGTGTTGATGTACCAGGAGTGCCCAGAATACTCGGTTAGAAGCGCTGTACCCTCTATCACCATATCATCTCTCGTCGACACGACTGTTTCACATATCGTGAAACGGCTGAATTGGGCGCCCAGCCGGACCGAGGCGCTACAAATAGGGGAGAGACAACGGCACGTAGAAAGTCGCCTCACAACAATGAGAAGCGTAGTGGCTCTTTGGGGAGCGAAGCTCTCGAACCAGTTCTACGGTTGTGGGCTCGCTCGATAGTTGACCGACTCGAGTTGGGTTGCCAGATCGGCCTCGATGGCGTCGACGGTTTCGAGCAGGTTCTCGATCATGTCCGGTTCGACGCCGTTTTCGTAAAAATAGGTCGGCCAGCCGATGCTGAGCGCACCGAAGGGTGTTCCGTCGGGGAGCATGACGGCGGCGCTGATGTTCGAGAAGCCCTCGAGTACCTCCTGGTGGATTTCGGCGTACCCTTGTTCGCGGATCGTCTCGAGTTGCGCCTCGAGCGTCTCCCGGTTGGTGACCGAGTAGGGCGTCTGTGCGGGCATTCCCCACTGGTCGAGGATTTCGTCGACGCGCTCGTCCGGGAGTTCGGCCAGGAGTACCTTTCCCGAGGCGGTGTTGTGCATGTGGTAGTACTGGCCAACGCCGCTCCAGGTGCTCTTGTCGGGGTCACCATACCCGCGAGGCTCGTGAATAACGTCGGCGATAGAGATGATCCGACCGTACTCTTCGACGAGAAACTCGACTTCCAGATTCGTCCGTTCGGCGAGGTCGTTGACGTGTTGTCTGGCAGTGTTGAAAAGCGGCGTTCGGTAGTATGCCGAGCGTCCGAAGTGCAGGAATTTGAGCCCGATTTCGTACGTGCCGTCGTGTTCGACGAGCCACCCCTCATCACAGAGGGTTGCGAGATGATTGTGTGCTGTGCTACAGGCAATCCCGACACCCTCTGCGACCTCTGATAATGTCGCCCGCTCACGAGCCTGCACGAACTCGATGATCCGGAACGATGTTTTGGTCGTTCGGACCGGACGTGGCGTGGTTGTCTCACCCATGGTATGTGATTACGGTACAGATATAAAACGTTTCACCATAGGTGAAACCGTTGAACGGCGGATGAGTACCGGTGCTAGTCGAGTATCGACGCCAGTTCCCAGATGAGAGTCTCCCCAACGCATGATTTATAGTCTCTGAGTCAGAGATACACAGTCATGGGTGAAATTACCATACAGAGCCGAGACACCATTGATCGCGCGACGGCCTGCGTTTCCGTCGAGGTGAGACCGTCATGAGCACTGGCAAGACGATCGCCTTCTTCCCGGAGGCAGCGTACGGGCCTGCGCTGAATTCGGTCGGTATCGCACAGGAGTGTCGCAAACTCGGTCACGAACCGGTTTTCCTTACCGACCCACCCATGGCGGAGGTGTTCGAAGACCATGGCTTCGAAACCTACGAGGTCAACATGGCGGATCCGTCCCTGACGGCCGAGGAAAAATCGAAGTACTGGGACGACTTCATCAACAAGCACATCCCGAACTTCGATAAGGAGCCGTACGACCAACTCGACAACTACATCACTGAGTGCTGGGACGCCATCGTCGAAACCGCAACGTGGGCCCAGCAGGATCTGCCGGACGTACTGGAGGAGGTCGACCCGGATCTGATCTGTGTCGACAACGTGATTCTGTTTCCGGCTATCAAACAGTACGGCGTCCCCTGGGTCCGAATCGTCTCCTGTTCGGAAAACGAGATTCCGGACCCCAACATTCCGCCGTACCTGTCGGGCTGTCGCGCGGACGATGCCGAGAGCCACCACGAGTTCGAGCGCCAGTACGACGAACTGATCGCCCCGGTTCACGACGACTTCAACGACTTCCTCAGGGAACACGGCGAAGAGCCGTATCCGCACGGGCTGTTCTTCGAGACCTCGCCGTATCTTAACCTCATCAAGTACCCCGAACGGCTGCGCTGGGACCGCTGGAACGAACTCGACCCGGACCGGTTCCAGTACCTAAACGGCTGTATTCGAGATGAGGACGAAACCTACGAGGTCCCGCCGATCGGCGACGAGGACGATCCACTCGTCTACCTGAGCTACGGCAGCCTCGGCGCTGGCGATACGGACCTGATGAAGCGCCTCCTCGAGTTCTTCGGCAGTCAGCCCTATCGCTTCCTCGTGAACGTCGGCGAGTACATCGACGAGTACGACGAGTCCCAGATTCCAGAGAACGTCGAAATCGACAGCTGGTTCCCCCAGCAGTCGGTCATCTCGCAGGCTGACGTCGTCATCCACCACGGCGGGAACAACACGTTCAACGAGTGTCTCTACTACGGCAAACCGGCGATCGTCATGCCCTACGTCTGGGACGGACAGGACAACGCCACGCGGCTCGACGAGACGAATCACGGCATCAAACTCCACCGCTCCGACTGGACGCCCGAGGAATTCGCCGACGCACTCGAGTCCTGCCTGACTGACGAGGAGATTCAGGCGAACGTCGCAGAGACATCGGCCGATATGCAGGCACAGAGCGGAACAGAAAAGGCGGCACGGCTGCTCGATGACGTACTGGAGGATCACGCTAATGTCTGAAACCCCATCCGATGCCGACGAATCCCCGTCCGTACGCGCGCTTGCGAATCCGACCGAAATCGATATCGACGACCTCGACGATTGGGGACCCGTCCCGGACATGATCGAGGGTGAGTCCCATACGGCAGGGACGGTCATCTACAAGGGCCCCGACGGCGAGTCCGAAAGCGGTATCTGGACCTGCACGCCCGGCTACTGGGAGTGTACGGTCGAGCGAGACGAGTTCTGCCACTTCCTCGAAGGCAGCGCGACGTACACGCACGAGGATGGTGCCGTGACCGAAATCGAGCCGGGGACGATTGCGACGTTCCCCGCCGGCTGGACCGGCACCTGTCGCGTCCACGAAACCGTGCGCAAAGTGTACATGTGCCGATGACCGACTGTCAACTATGAAACCGTCCACGCAACCACGGGACAGGCCCCCACAACCACAGTCCCCACAACCACAGGACAGGCCCCCACAACCACAGGACAACGCCCCAATCCAGGACGATACACCGAGGAATCGGGGTGGACCGCAGTGACCGAGTTCGACCCGTTCGCCCGCCACATCTTCGCCGACGGCACCTTCCGCGAGAGCGAGTCACTCGAGTCCATGGACGTAATCGACCCCGCGACCGAGGAGTCGGTCGGCTCCGTCGCGGTCTGTGATCCCGACGAAGTCGAGGACGTCATCGAAGGGGCCGTCGAAGCGCAGTCAGCGTGGGGCGACGAACCCGCGGGGACACGCGCAGCAGCGCTCCACGAGGTTGCCGACTCGATCGAGGCGGACGACTTCGAACGCATCGCGACGCTGATGACGAGCGAGCACGGCAAACCCTTCCCCGAATCGGAGGGCGAACTCGCGAATGTCGCGGGTATCTTCCGGTATTACGCCGAACTGGCACGCGACGACCAGGGGAACGTCCCCGGATCGACGCAGGCGGAATCGTTCCAGTTCGACCGGGCGTTTCCCTACGGCGTCACCGTCCACATCGTCCCCTCGAACTTCCCCGTCCTGCTGACGGCCTGGACGGTCGCCGCCTCGCTCGCGGCCGGAAACGCCGTGATCGTCAAACCGTCCGAACAGACGCCGCTCTCGACGCTCCAGTTCGTGGAGCACTTCCGAGGACTTCCCGACGGCCTCGTCTCGTGTCTCACCGGCCGCGGCGAAACCGCGCAGGCAATGATCCAGTCGGACGGCACGGACGCCGTCGCCTTCACCGGCGGCGTCGAAACCGGACAGAAGGTGAACACAGCGGCCGGCGAGCAGCTGATGCCCGCCGTCATCGAAGCCGGTGGTAACGACCCGCTCATCGTCACCGAACACGCGCCGATGGAGGTCGCAATCGCCGGTTCGACCACCGCAGCGTTCCACCTCTCCGGGCAGGTCTGTACCTCCGCCGAGCGGTTCTACGTCCACGACGCCGTCCACGACGAGTTCGTCGACGGCCTCGTCGAGATGACTGAGGCGCTGCGCGTCGGCAACGGCTTCGAATCCAGTGAGATCGGCCCGCTCGTCAGCGAGGCCGCCCGCGACAACGTCGAGCGACTGGTGGAGGATGCACTCGAGAAGGGCGCGACACTCGAGTGCGGCGGGCGCGTGCCGCCGGACCAGGAGACGGGCTGGTTCTACGAGCCGACAGTGTTGACGGACGTGACGCCGGAGATGGCCGTCGTCCGCGAGGAGGTGTTCGGTCCGATTGCGCCGATCTGTCGGGTCGAGAGCTTCGACGACGCGCTCACCGAGGCGAACGACTCCGAGTTCGGCCTGGGCGCGTCGGTCTTCACGACGAATCTCGAGGAGGCGATGCGAGCCTACGAGACGCTGGAAGCGGGCATGGTCTGGATCAATAATCCGATGATCGACAACGACGCGATTCCGTTCGGCGGCTGGAAGCACTCCGGTATCGGCCGCGAACTCGGTCGGCAGGGGCTGGATGCGTTCCGCCAGACGAAGATGGGAGTCATCGACTGGAACCCGCAGGTTCACGACTGGTGGTATCCCTACCCCGAGGAGTGGTTCTACGACACCGACGCAAAGCGGTTCTGACTGGCGGGCTGAGACGCCGGTCAGCCGTCTATTCCGCCACCGTCGCCAATGCCATCCACAGACGCAAACGCACAGCGAAGCGCACCCTGCAGAACCGCTTCCTCGCCGAGGCCGCTACACGCGATTTCGGGCGTCTGCACGACGAGCTGTGACTCAATTTGCTCGCGGATCGGGTCGAGAACGAGCGACGGGTTGTTGAGCGCGACCGCGCCGCCGACGCTGACGACCGCTGGCGCGTACGCGTTTATGACGTTCCCCATTCCAAGCACGTTCAGTTCGGCGACCCGGTCCACGACGCGCGTCGCGAGCGGATCCGAGCCGGCGTGCTCGAAAATTTCTGCCGCGGTGAGTTTGTCGGACTCGAGTGGCAGCGCTGTCTCCGTGTGTCTGTTTTCGTTTTCGTCTTCATCTTCGTCCTTGTGCCCGTTCTCGTCCTCACTCCCACCTTCATCCCCCGCCGCCAGCAACCGGGCGAGTGCGGGAATGCTGTTCCCCGAGCAGTAGGCCTCCCAGTGGCCGGCCGCGCCGCAGCCACAGGGGAGGCATCCGTCGGCGTCGATCGTCATGTGGCCGACTTCGCCAGCGTTGCCGTCCGCGCCGAGGACGGGTCGCCCACTGCTGATCACGCCGGCACCGATACCGGAGGAGATCGTGAGATAAACGAGCGAATCAACGTCGGGGTGGGTGTGGTGGTGCTCGCCGATCGCACCCGCCAGTGTGTCGTTGTGCAGGACGACGGCGTCGGTCTCGAGTAGGGCCGCGAGCGGATCGACGAGCGAAATGGGTTTGAGCAGTTCCTCGCCGTTCCCCAGATTCGACGAGAGGCCGACTGTCCCTGTGTCTCGATCGATCGCACCCATCGAACCGATGCCAGCACCGACAGTCGACGACGGCTCGATAGCTGCGTTTCGACACGCATCCCGGACCACGTCGAGTACGGCATGGGTGATCACTTCGGCAGTCGGCCCCTGTGGCGTTCTGGCGCTGGCACGGCCGACGATCATCCCAGTGTCGTCACCGATGACTGCGCGAACGTTCGTTGCACCGAGATCGACGCCGACGGCGTACATTACCGGGAATCAGCCACCGAGTCAACTTAACTGTGCGTGGTCGGCTGTATGCGCCGCTTCATTGGCCTGGGTGCGTTCCGACGTGCAGGCGAGCCACGAGGCCCGTGAGCCGAGCGTTTATCACCCTCGCCTCGGTACGGTATCCCATGAGTCGGATCAGCTTCGGGACCGGCGGCTGGCGCACGACACAGGAGCACTTCACGGACGAGAACGTGCGCCGAGTCGGCCAGGGTATCGCGGCGTACCTCACCAAGAATCAGGACGTTGTCCCATCCGAAAATACCGTCGCCGTCGGCTACGACGCCAGAGCCACGTCGGCCGACGCCGCAGCGAGTCTCGCAGACGTCTTCTCGAGTGCCGGCTTCGACGTCCTCCTCACCGACCGCGACCTGCCGACGCCCGTCGTCGCCCACTCCGTCGTCGACCGTGACCTTGCCGGCGCGGCGATGGTCACGGCCTCGCACAACCCGCCGGAGTACAACGGCGTGAAGTTCATTCCCGGCGACGCCAAATCGGCCATGCCATCGATCACCGACGCGATCGAGAGTCACATCGCACCACCTGACCCGCTGCCAGAAGCCCAGCACGGCACCGTCTCCCGCTACAATCCCGTCGAAACTCACGCGACCCACGCCGTCGGACTCACTGACCGCTACCTCGGCACGGATCTCTCCGACCTCACCGTCGTCTACGACGCCATCCACGGCAGCGGGCGCGGGATTACCGACGCGCTACTCGAGTCCGCCGGCGCGACGGTCATCCGCCATCGCTGTGATCGCGACCCGACCTTCGGCGGGAACGCACCTGAACCGGGTCCCGAGACGCTCGCCGAGCTTCCCTCGATTATCGCCGAGCACGACGCCGATCTGGCCATCGCGAACGACGGTGACGCCGACCGAATCACGGTCTGTACGCCCGATCGAGGCGTCCTGAGCGGAAACCTTCTCTTCGCCGTGCTCTACGAAGCGCTCCTTGCCGAGGCCGAGGTGACGGGACCCGCCATCCGGACGGTTTCGACGACGTTCCTGATCGACCGGATCGCCAGCGAGCACGGCGCCGATGTCCACGAGGTGCCGGTCGGATTCAAGTGGATCGCGGACGGGATGGCGACGTACAACGGCCTCTTCGGCGGTGAGGAGTCCGGCGGGTTCACCATCGACGGCCACATCGGGACGAAAGACGGCGTGCTCGTCGCGCTACTGGCCGCCGCAGCGGCCGCGACCGAACCGATCGACGACAGACTCGACCGGCTCTTCGCGACGTACGGCGAAATCTACGCGGACAAGGTCAGTGTCGACTGTCCCGACGACCGGAAAGACGCCGTTATCGCGGGTCTCGAAGCGGCGCTTCCCGACACCGTCGCCGACCAACCCGTGGTCGACACCGTCACACTCGACGGCTACAAGTTACTCCTCGAGGACGGCTCCTGGATTCTGGTGCGCCCGAGCGGCACCGAGCCGAAGATGCGCGTGTACGCCGAGACGCCGGCCGGCGAGCAACTCGAGTCCCTCCTCGATGCCGGGAGCGAACTCGTCGGGGCACAACTCGACTAATTTGGAATTGTGTTCGATTATAGCTGTGAAGGATGCTGACTGGCCAAAACAGTATGGATAATGGAAACACAGTCCAGATTTAAGTGTTGGTGTTGAGTAGTTAGCGGTGTGAGACGAGTGTCCATTCGCTCACACCCACACTCACACCCACAGATAACTCATGGCTACCAACAACGCACTCATCGAGCGACACGAAACGGCAATCGACGATGTGACGGCCGAACTCACTCTCGATCACTGGATCAACGGTGCTCACACCGAGCCAGCATCCGGAGAACGGTTCGAAACGATCGACCCCGCAGCCGCGGTTCCCATTACGACCGTCGCTAGCGGCACCGCAGCCGACATCGACGACGCAGTCGAGGCGGCCAGCGGCGCTTCCGACGGGGAGTGGGGCGACACGACCGCCCGCGACCGGGCTGCCCTCATTTCCGAGTGGATGGATGTCTGTCGCGAGCACGTGGACGAACTCGCCCGTCTCGAGTCCCTCGACGTCGGCAAGCCGCTCGCGTTCGCCCGCGGCGAAGTCGAGGAAGCACTCGAGTTCTTCGAGTACTACGCGTCCGTGGCACAGGCGAGCCACGGCGAGCAGATTCCGGTCGGGACGGACAACCACGTCTACACGCGAGAGGAGCCCTACGGCGTCGCGGGGCAGATTCTGCCCTGGAACTACCCGCTCTCGCTGGCCGGCTGGAAGATCGGCGCTGCGCTGGCCGCGGGAAATACGGTCGTCGCCAAACCCTCCGAGCAGGCACCGTGTACGATCACCCGCCTGGCACAGCTCTCTGCGGGCATCCTCCCAGATGGCGTGTTCAACGTCGTCAACGGCTTCGGCGAGGAGGCCGGTGCGCCGCTAACCGAACATAGCGGCGTCGACAAGCTCTCGTTTACCGGTTCAGTTCCGGTCGGCCAGCAGGTAATGAAGGCGGCAGCGGACGATATCACGCCGGTGACGCTCGAACTCGGCGGGAAATCTCCGTACGTCGTCTTCCCCGACGCTGACCTCGAGGCGGCCGCCGAGACGGCCGCCGCGGGCATCTACTACAACACCGGCCAGTCGTGTGATGCGTGTTCGCGAATCCTCGTCCACGAGGACGTCGCAGACGAGTTTACCGACCTGTACCTGGATGCAGCCGACTACTGGCAGCCCGGCGATCCGCTCGTCGACGGCACGACGATGGGGCCGCTCACGTTTGCCGACCAGTACGAGAAGGTCGACGACTACGTCGATATCGGGCAGGAAGAGGGGGCAACCCTGCTCGCCGGTGGCGAACCGCCAGCAGCCGAGGCACTCGAGTCCGGCTGGTTCTACGAGCCGACAGTCTTCGGTGACGTGGACAACGACAGCCGCCTGGCACAGGAGGAAATTTTCGGCCCGGTGCAGTGTCTGATCACCTTCGAGAGCTACGAGGAAGCGATCGAGCTGGCGAACGACGTGCCCTACGGGCTCGCCTCGGGGGTTGCGACGCAGGACGCCAGCCTCGCACATCGTGCGGCCGCCGACATCGAGGCGGGCAGCGTCTGGATCAACGAGTATCACGGCGGCGGCGTTGGCATTCCGTTCGGCGGCTACAAGCAGTCGGGTATCGGCCGAGAGTGTGCGCGCGAAACACTCGGGGAGTACACGCAGACGAAGGCGATCAACGTGGCACTGGACGAGCCGGAGCTATAACGACCAGCCGCCTATGCGCTTGTTCTGAATCGATTCGATTCTATCCGTCACCGAATCGTTACTGGGTGTCAGCACCGAGTTCGTCGACTGCGTCGTCGAGTACACCGGTCTCGATCAGCGAGGAGACTGCCTTCATGTCGGCGTCCGGCCGGCGGTCGCCGGTCAGCGGCGGAACGACCTCGCGGACCGTCTCGTAGGCCTCACTCGTTCCGTTTCCGAGCGATTCGTCGACGTACTCGGCCGCCTCGGCCGCACAGAGGAGTTCCGTGGCGACGACCTGGCGAGCACGGTCGAGCACCCGCCGTGCGTTGACTGCTGCCGTCGCGCTCATGCTGACGTGGTCCTCTTGGCCGCCCGAAACGGGCGTGTTGTCGGTCGCCGCGCGGCCGACGCTTCGACACTCGTTGACCAGCGAGGCAGCGGTGTACTGGGCGATCATCAGTCCGGATTCGACGCCGGAGCGCTGGGCGAGGAACGGCGGCAGGTGCGATTCCTGCAGGTTCGGGTTCACCAGCCGATCGGTCCGCCGTTCAGCGACAGCGGCGAGATCTGTCAACACTGCAACGAGGTAGTCGAGTCGGTGAGCGAGCGGCGCACCGTGGAAGTTCCCACCGGAGACGACCGCGGCCCGGTCCGTCCCGGAGGCGCGGTCGTCGAGCGCCGCCCGCGGGAAGACGAGCGGGTTGTCGGTGACGCTGTTGAGTTCGGTTTCGACGGCTTCACGGAGGTGAGCCGCGGCGTCTCGAACCGCGCCGTGGATCTGCGGCAGACACCGAATCGAGTAGGCGTCCTGCACGCGGTCGCAGTTGCGGTGTGACTCGACGACGTCCGAGTCAGCGGTTAGCTGCCGCACGGTACGCGCGCTCGCCGCCTGACCCGCGTGCGGTCGCACCTCGTGGAGCGGCTCGGCGCAGGCGGCTGTCGTCCCCATCGTCACCTCTGTCGTGAGCGCGCCGGCAGTGTCCGCCGCACGACAGAGTCGCTCAGTGTCAGCGACGAGCAGGGCCGCAAGGCCGAGTGTCAACTGAGTGCCGTTGATGAGCGCGAGTCCCTCCTTGGCTCTGAGCTCGACCGACTCGAGTCCCACTGCTGCGAGCGCCTCGTCACCGGGGAGACGTTCGGACTCGGATTCGGTGGCACTATCGTCGGACGCGCCGCCAGTCGTCGAATCGACGGGCACGTCGGCCTCGCCCTCGCCGATCAGCACGAGCGCGAGGTGTGCGAGCGGTGCGAGGTCGCCCGACGCGCCGAGGCTGCCGCGCGAGGGGACCACTGGATGGACCCGTTCGTTGAGCAGCGACGCGAGCAGTTCGACCACGCGGAGGCGGATGCCGGAGTAGCCCGCAAGGAGCGCGTTGAGCCGCGTGACCATCATCGCCCGGACCTCCTCGCGGGAGAGTTCGCGGCCGACGCCGGCGGCGTGGCTCCGGACGAGATTGGTCTGCAGTTCCGCAACTTCGGTTCGGGGAACCTGCGTGTCGACGAGTTCGCCGAAACCGGTGTTCACGCCGTACACTGGGTCACCGGCCTCAACGATATCCTCGACGCGCTCTCGAGAGGTTCGAACGCGCTCGCGGGCCTCGCTCGCGAGTTCGACAGCCTCCCCGTGGCGAGCGACGGCAACGACCTCCTCGATCGTCAGCGAGTCGCCGTCGAGGATGACTGTCATCGGTCCACCTCCGAATCGGCGCGGGAGCGATAGGCCGGTTCGCCACCGATTAGCGCCCGTTCGACGACCGATTCGTCGAACCGGTAGGGGACGTGAGCGTGCGATGGCGCATCGAGGACGAGCAGGTCGCCCGGCGCGCCCTCGCGAAGCGTGCCACAGCCGGCCGGCACGCGCTCGATTTCTGTGCGGGAGGCACCGAGCGCGAGTCCGCCGCCGTAGGTGCCGGCGCGGACGGCTTCTGCGGGTGAGAGTCCCATGCCGACGCAGGCGAGGGTCAGCGCAAACTCCATTCCCGGCGCGTAGCAGTTCGGGTTAAAATCCGTTGCCACGGCGACCTCGCTCCCGGCCGCGAGGAACTGACGCGGCTGTGCGTACTCGGTGCCGAGTGCGAACGCGGTTCCCGGCAGCAGCGTCGGGACGACGCCCGCGTCTGCGATAGCCGCCGCGTCCGACTCGGTCGCCTGCAGAAGGTGGTCCGCGCTGACGGCGTTCAGTTCCGCCGCGAGCCGACTGCCGCCAAGGTGGGCGAACTCCTCCGCGTGAATCTTCGGTTCAAGTCCATGCTCCCGTCCGGCCGTGAGCACGCGTCGCGAGTCCTCGACGGAGAAGACGTCTTCCTCGCAGAAGATATCGCAGAAGACCGCGTGCGCCGCCACCGACGGCAACTGGTCTTCGATGACCCGGTCTACGTAGTCAGCAGTCGACTCACCTTCCGGGACCGCATGCGCGCCCATGAACGTCGGAATCACGCGCACTGGATGTCTCTCTGCCGCCTGGCCGACGACCTCGAGTAGCCGTCGCTCCGTCTCCGTATCCAGCCCGTACCCCGACTTGACCTCGACCGTCGTCGCGCCGAACGAGAGCATCGTATCGAGACGGTCGAGGAGTAACTCGAGTAGCTCCTTGTCAGTCGCATCCCGCGTCGCCCGGACGGTTCGGAGGATGCCGCCGCCCTCCGCGAGGATTTCCTGGTACGGTTTCCCCCTGAGTTTGGCCGCGAACTCGTCGGAGCGGTCGCCGGCGAAGACGGCGTGTGTGTGGCTGTCGACGAAGCCGGGGAGGGCGGTCTTTCCGCTCGCATCGATCGCTACAGCAGCGTTTTCCGGCGGGTACTCTGCGACGATTTCGTCAGTCGGACCGACGGCGACGACGTCGCCGTCCGCGATCGCGACTGCACCGTCCTCGATCCGTTCGAGTACGGCGTCCGGGTCGGCTGGCGAGCCGTCAGCGCCGGGGTGGGAGCCATCGGTCGTGCCTGCGGCCGGTCCCACCACGAGCTCCGACGCGCCGTAGATGACGGCGTCAACGGCGGTCATCGGTGCTCACCTCCGGATGCCTGCAAGAGTCCCGCAAGCGCGTGTGCGACTGTCCTGGCTGCTGCGCTCACTGTTCGCTGGCCCTCGTCCAGCGGCGGCGCACACTCGACGATTTCGATGCCCGCGAGGCAGTCGTGGCTCGCAAATCGCCGGACAAGTTCGAACAGTTCACGAGAGCTCAGCCCGCCAGGTGTTGGCGCACTCACCCCCGGCGCATGAGCCGCGTCGAGCACGTCGCAGTCGATGCTGAGATAGACCGTCTCGACATCGGCAACGGACTCGAGTACACGGTCCGCCGCGCGGTCGAGATCCGAGCCGACCGACGCTGCTGTGACGATCTCGCCGTTCTGCTCCTCGAGGAACGAGGCGTACGCCGTCGACGTCTCGAAGTGGCGCGCGCCGACGCAGGTGTAGGTCTCCAGTCCGGACTCGAGTAACTCCCTGTACGGTGTCCCACTGGTCGGGTCGTCGTGGACGTGGCGAACGTCGAGGTGGGCGTCGAGGTTGATGACGCCGACGGAGTCACCCCGATCCAGCAGCGGGCGAACGTTGGGGACCGTCAGCGAGTTATCGCCGCCGAGGAAGATTGGGGTTGCACTCGAGTCGTGAACAGCGCGAGCGACGGGTTCGACTGCGGATCGGATGGCTGTGAGCGCTGTGGCGCTGGCTCCGCCCGGTTCCCCTGCCTCGGAATCGAGGGAGACGTTGCCGTAGTCGCCGATCTGCAACGCCGAACACGGGCCGGCGTCGAAGTGGTACGTTTTCGCGCCGGCGAGCGAGTCCCGTATTGCATCTGGCCCCTCGCTTGCGCCCGTGCGGCCGATGACTGCCGCGTCGAACGGTTCGCCGACGAGTACCGCATCGAAGACGTCCAGCCCGTCCGTTTCCGCGGGTTCGATGATCTCACCGAAGGTCTCGTCAGTGGGATCGCTCGAGCGCGGGGTCCACGATACGTCGGATTGGCTCGGTTGCATTATCGCTCCTCCTGTGTTTCTACGTCCGCCATCGGAACGTGGACGTTCGATTCCGCCGCCTCCTCGAGTGCCTCCTCGTAGCCGGCGTCGGCGTGGCGGACGACGCCCATACCGGGATCCGTCGTGAACACGCGGCGGGCCTTCTCGGCGGCGAGCGACGAGCCGTCGAGGACGACGTGATTGTTCGCGTGCAGCGAGTTACCGATGCCGACGCCGCCGCCGTCGTGGACGCTGACGATGTCAGCGCCCGCAGACGCGTTGAGCAAGGCGTTGAGAATCGGCCAGTCCGCGACGGCGTCGGAGCCGTCTCGCATGGCTTCCGTCTCCCGGTTCGGACTTGCGACGCTGCCTGCGTCGAGGTGGTCGCGTGTGACGACGACCGGCGCGGAGATTTCACCGTCGGCGACGAGGTCGTTGATCCGCAGTGCAAATCGTGCTCGCTCTGTCAAGTCGTCCGGATCATCATTTGACTGATAGCCGAGCCAGCAGACGCGACTCGGCAGTCCCTGGAACGACACCCGGTCCTGTGCGAGGTCGATCCAGCGGTGGAGATGTTCCTTCTCCGGGAACAACTCTTTGACGGCCTCGTCAGTGCGGTGGATATCCGCCTCGTCGCCGGAGAGGGCGACCCAGCGGAATGGTCCCTTACCGCGACAGAACAGCGGACGGATGTATGCCGGAACGAAGCCGGGGAAGTCAAACGCGTCGTCCATTCCGCGGTGTTCCTGGACCTGTCCGCGGATGTTGTTCCCGTACTCGAACGCGACCGCACCGCGCTCTTGCATCGCGAGAATCCCCTCGACGTGTCGCTCCATCGTGTCGAGGCTCTCCTCGACGTACGTCTCGGGGTCTTCCTCGCGTAACTCCTCAGCTTCAGAAACAGTGTAGCCAGCTGGGTAGTATCCCTCGAGTTCGTCGTGCGCACTCGTCTGATCCGTCACGATATCCGGTACGAACTCCCGCTCGCGCAGTTCGTCGAACATCGTTGCCGCGTTCATATGCAGCGCGATCGACAGTGGGTCACCTTCGGCCGCTGCAGCCTGGGCTAACTCGAGTGCCTCGTCGATATCGTCGGTCTTCTCCATACAGTAGTCCGTCTCGAGGCGGCGGTCGATCCGGTCTTCGTCGACTTCAGCCGCGATGCAGACGCCGTTGTTCATCGTCACGGCGAGCGGCTGGGCACCGCCCATCCCGCCGAGACCGGCAGTGACGGTGATCGTTCCACGAAGCCCCTCGCGGTCGGGGAAGTGCTGTCGGGCCGCCTCAGCGAGCGTCTCGAAGGTTCCCTGAATGATTCCCTGGGTACCGATGTAGGCCCACGAGCCGGCGGTCATCTGCCCGTACATGATCAGCCCCCTGGACTCGAGTTCGTGGAAGTGGTCCCAGTCGTCCCACTTGCCGACGAGGTTGGAGTTGGCGATGAGAACGCGCGGTGCGCGCTCGTGCGTGGTGAATCGTCCAACTGGTTTGCCGGACTGGACGAGGAGCGTCTCGTCGTCCTCGAGCGTTCGGAGCGACTCGAGAATGGCGTCGTAAGCGTCCCAGCTTCGGGCTGCCCGGCCGGTGCCGCCGTAGACGACGAGCTCTTCGGGTTTCTCGCCGACCTCGGGGTCGAGGTTGTTATTGAGCATGCGAAGCGCGGCTTCCTGTCGCCAGCCTTCGCACTCGATCTCCGTGCCTGTCGGTGCGCCTTGGTACTCCTCCCACTGTGCGGATGGCGTGCCGATGTCGTGTGTAGCGTCGTCGGGCACGGCGTTGTCGGCCTCGCCGTCGGCCGTCGACTCCTGGGTGGGTGTGGTCATACCTGTCTAGTCACTCGCACCGACCGAGAGGTTCGTGTTTCCATACGGCCAGGGGTTTAAGTACTGACGTGTGCCAACTGCCGGTATGTACGTGGGTGTGTTCCGGATCGACGGCGGCAGTCCGTACGCTCAGTCGACGGCCCGAACGGACACCAGCATCGAACTGTGGTGTAACGATCACTGCGACCTGCTCCACGTGACGGGCGAACAGCAGACGGCCGTCGTCAACCACGTCAGCAATGAGGTCGGCGTCCGCGAACGAATCGAACAGGACGAGACGACGCAGACGATCATCACCGACGACTGTCTAAAGCAGCACGGCGACGATTACATCGAGTCGTACCTCGCAGCACATGGCTGCCTCCTCGTTCCACCGCTTCGCTACGAGGACGGGATGAAAGTCGTCCGCGTGCTCGCTCTCGACGGCGCAAACCTGAGCGCGTTCTACCGCGATATCGCCGCCGATTACGCTGTTACCGTCGATTCGAAACACGAACTCGACTCCGTTCCGGCTGAGACGCCGTTCCTCGCGACGGACTCGCCCGTTCCGGACCTTTCCGACCGCCAGAAAGAGATCTTTCTCCTCGCATACGAACGCGGGTACTACGAAATTCCGCGGGAGACGACGACCGCCGAACTCGCCGATAGTGTGGGGCTTGGCCGGCGAACGGTCGAACACCACCTCCGACGTGCCGAAGCGAAAGTCGCCGCTGGTGTCGTCGACTTCCTCTGAATGCGTCCGCAGCGACGATACCGTGATCAGGACCCCGCCAACGGGGGCATAACTCGGAAAATAGTATCGCACTATGGGATTTATCCAATGGTGCCATTCGATATACTGTCCGAGTCGAACCGCAGTCGCTGAAAACAGGTTCGACAGACACAGACGGAACGGATTGGAGACACTGCTCCCGAGGAGATTCGAGTTCACCCCACAAAATACGTCTCTGCAAGGCACAACGCTAGCGATTACGCATCCGCAAACACCGCTGCGAGTCGCTCGCGCATGTAATCGCGCCGGTACTCTCGTCGCTCGGCCTCTGAGAGGTAGCTCTGTAGCACGACAGACGCATCAGCGCTGCCCTGGTCGGCCGCGATCACGTCCAGATTCTCGAGGAGGTCGCTCATCGCCTCGTTGTACGTCGTATACCAGAATCGACGCCCCATCTTCGACGTTGGTTGGTCACCTCGGACACGAACGTCGGCCCGGTCTGCGAGGCGCTGAAATCGCGCCTGGACGGTCTCGCCCGTAATATGGTCTCGATTCGCGTTCGGCGACGGGAACAGGTACCCCGTCCAGTCACGGTCGTTCGCGCCGAGGTCGTCGACTCGATCGGCCAGTTCCGGCACGCCGTAGATCAACGCGACCGTTCCCGGGCCGTTCTTTCGCTCCTCGAAGGCGATGTGTGGCTCGTCGGACTCGAGTTCGAGTTGTGAGACGTGCAGGCTCGCGACCTCATTTCGGCGCAGCCCCCATGCACAGAGGGCGAGGACGAGCAGTTCGTCGGCTCGAGAGTCTGCAGCGGCGTAGATTTCCCGGGCCTGTTCCGCTGAGAGCGCCGCGTTATCGGGTTCCTCGCGTGACCAGTTGTATTCCTTGTCGATCGACTCGACGGGGTTGAACGACGCTTTCGCCCGTCGTTCGAGGTGCTCGTAGAACTGGGAGACATCGCTGTGATAGCGCAGTTTCGACGCGTCAGTACTCAGTTTGGCATTCAGTTCGTCGAACACCGCGAGTGCGCGGCGAATCTCGTCGCTCTCCGCGCCGGGGTCGGCGACGCGCTCGATAAGGTTTGCTTCTCCGTGTAGATCACGGTAAATTCGGGTGTAGGTCGCCAATCGCGACTGTTTCGTCCGAACCGTTGTCTCGGCGAGTTGTCGACGACGGTCGAGTGTTCGTAGGTAGGACTCGAGTTCGGTGATGGTGGATTCGTTGTCGATGTCCCACTGGTATGATGCACTTGTGGCCGTGTCTGTGTTTGTGTCCGTGTCCGCGTCCGTACCTGCGTCCTCGTAGCCCACGGTAGCCAAAAACTCCGAGAGCGTCAGGTCGTGGTGTTCGCGGAGTGCGTAGGCAATCCCCGAGTAGCCGGCGTCAGTCACGTCCTGATACGTTGGCCGTGTCGTAAGATCGACGCCATTGCGTCGGAGTGTGGGCTCGATTTCGCGACGCCAGGTCTCTTGCAGGTCGTCGAGGGACTGTCGCGACCAGTTGTAGTGTCCGCTACTCATGTGGGTTCACAATCTCCGGATTTTGGTGAGACAGCCCGGTTCCGGAGTGAATGGGTGATCTGAAGCCAGCCATTTTCGTACGATTCAGTATTTGTGACAATCGTATAAAACTACTGCTTAGTCGGTTGTCGCAGAGTGGACAACCAAAATAAGCAATCTGGCTGGCGGTAAGGTCTACTATGGATGAACTACATATCGCTATATAGAATCTGGGATCGGTCGGTATCAGTGATTGGGTCGTCAGCGGACGATTGGCGGCTTCTGGAGTACAATCTAGTCACATACAGCGCGGTTGCTTCGAATCAGCCGACGAACCACCCGTGCTAGAAGTTGACACCGACGGTGGCTTTAACCCACTACTGCTGCAACGAAGCGGCCATGAAAGCAGTACAGTACCAGGACGGAGGGGACCCAGACGTTCTCAGCCTCGTCGACGTTGAGCGTCCCGAACCAGCCGACGGGGAAGTGCTCGTCGAGATGCGGGCGGCGAGCGTCAACCCAGTCGATGCAAAACTTCGAGAGCGCGGTGCTGGGCAACGACCCAAAACGACCGGGTCGGATCTTGCTGGCGTCGTCACCGCAGTTGGCAACAAGGTCGCTGGCTACGAGGTCGGCGACCGCGTTTTCGCGACCGGATTACACACTGATCGATTTTCGGGTGGGTCCTTCGCTGAGTTCGCGACAGTCCCGACAGATCTGCTCGCGCCGCTTCCGGACGGGGTGAGCTTCGAAGAGGGTGCTGCTGTCGCACTCGTCGGCGTCACCGCGTGGCGGGCGCTCGTCCACCACGCTGGACTCGAACCCGGCTCGACGGCCGTTATTCACGGCGGGAACGGCGGCGTTGGCCACATCGCAGTCGGACTCGCCGACGTTCTGGGAGCGACACCTGTCGCGACGGCCCGAACCGAACACCACGACATGGTCCGTACGCTGGGTGCCGAGACGGTCCTCGACTACACCCGCGATGACCTGACCGAGGCAGTCCGTGAGGCCACTGACGGGGCCGACGTGATTCTCGACCATCTTCCCGAAACGTACGCTGAACTGGATGTCGAGGTTGCAGCGGTCGGCGGTGACGTGGTGATCATCGCGGGAGAGACCGCGTCGCTACCGAACGCCGCTGTCGCTCGGTCGAAGGAGCTCAGTATTCACCTGATGAGTATGTCGAACCTGGCAACGAACGCAGAACTGCCGAATATCGGACCGATCCTCGAACGACTCGGACGGCTACTCGAGACGAACCGGCTCGAAGTCCGCATCGATCGCACCGAGGCACTCGAGGACGCCGCTGAGGCACATCGTGCCGTGATGGAGGAGAGCATCGCTGGCAAGATTGTCGTCGTTCCGTAGACACGACGGTTGAGTGGCCAGATCACCGATTGTCCATTGACTGCAGTGTGTCGCTGGATTTGTACCCGTGGGGAGCGGAAGACTCAACCGACACTCCGATCGATCATAGAATTCCATCGGCCGTAATTCGTCCTTGGCTTACATCGAATCTGGACCCGCAAGAACAGTATCCTCGCCAAGAACCGCCTCACCCATCGCGAACGTCCGCGTCTGGAGTGCGCTGTTGAGCCCGAGAAACGTCCGGTCGCCGAGAACGAACTCATCGTCGAGTGCAAGGACCCGCGCGTCGACGTGTGCCGGTTTCTCCGTCTCGACGATCGTCTCGATGGCAGCCCGTTCGGCCGCTGAGTCGACGGGGCCACAAAAAAGAGCGAACGACCGCTCACCAGCCAGCATCGAGCCGTACTCCCGCTCGACGACAGCGCCGTCAGCCCGATCGAAATCCGTCGCGTCGAAGAAAAAGAGCCGATGACCGGTTTCGAGGTCCCCACCAGGGTGACTCGAGTACGTGTTGGAATCGGACACCCCGGTCGTCGTGGCCGACTCGTCCGCCGTCGCCGATCGGTCGTCGTTGGGTCGCGTGTGGGAGGCGGGTTCGGGGACGCCATCACGTGGATTCGCGTGCCGAAGGTAGAGTTCGAGCGTTTCGCGAAGTCCGGCTCTGGTACCCCGTTTCTGGTACAGTTCAGGCGCTCGTGCCAGGTACTCGCGACGGGCGCTTTCGGGCCAGTCGCGGTACTCGTCTGCGGCGAGCCAGTCCTCTAGCCAGGCGAGCGACTCGCTGGGAACCCCGTCCGGATCGAAGTAGCGAGGAAGCTGTTCGATCTCGGACTCGATGTCGACGAACGACGTTTCGAACGTCGAGAGATACCGTTCGAGAAACTGTGCCGATCGGTCGTCGTTCTGGTAGAGTTCCGGCAGGTATCGGAGATAGGACTGACGGGGACAGTAGGCGGTTACGGCGTCGATTCGCGGCGAAGCGGTTGGCGTCCCGACGAGTTCGACGGCGACGTAGAGGTACCGGCCGTTCGCGTCGCGCAGAAGGATGTCCTCGGGGTCGATTTCGTCGACGAGCGTCCACGTCGTCTCGGCGTGCCTGGCGAGTTCTCGGCGTGCCGTTTCCTGCCAGGACCGAACGGTGGTCGTCTCGAGTTGCCCGTCTCTGTCCGCGAGTTGGGCGGCGGATCTGCTCGCGAGTTCCCACACCGAGTCGACGCCGATGGATTGCAGGGTCGAACGGGCCGTTTCCGCGAGTGCATCGAGTTCGGGCTGGGTTGTGTGATCACCGTGGTGGCTGTTTTGGCCGTCTGTACTAGTTTCGCTGTCTTCGCCGCTTGTGCTATCTTCACCGTTTGCGCTATCTTCACCGGTTTTCCTGTCTTCGCCATCGTCGCAGTCGAACGGGAGGACAGTTGGCTCGTTCGTCGCGAAGTACCGAAGCCGGACCTGCGTGCTCGCAGACGAGCGTGCGAGATCAAGCGCGAGACGATGCCAGGAGATATCGTCGACGCCGGCATCGTACCGGTGAAACGCCAACCCGACGTGGCGATCACGGTGTGGGTGAGCTGCCACAGTCTGGCGTTCCTGGAGGGCACAACAGATGCGCCGATCACCGACCAGCGCATAGAAGACGCGCCGATCGCTGTGGCTGAGTGGCCGACTAATGAGTCGTCGACAGCGCCCCTCGAGTTCGTGGCGCTGTTCGAACTCGCCTGCGGTCTCGTCCCACTCGAAGAGCCCATGCCAGGATCCCCGTTCGCCGTGGACCGTTCCCGCGAGGACGAGCGAGCCACGTGGTGCAGCGATTGCAGTCGGAACGAATCGGGTGCCTTCGATCTCGAACGCGTCCGTAGAGAGTGGGTAGGAGTCGGTTCGAACCTCGCGTTCGCCCTGGAAGAGTCGAATTGTCGGCTCGTCGTCGACCGTATCGAGGACGTACAGCAAATCGTCGGCGACTGCGATATCGACCGGTGAGCGGACCCACCAGTCGACCGTAAGCTCCTCGGTCGTACCGAGACAGGCGATGCGTTCGTCGCCGTCGAGGACGTAGATCGTGCCGTTATCGAAGGTGAGTTCGACCGGTGCTGCGATCGGTGACTGGAGCGCTCCAGTCTCGTTTCGAAGCCGCGGTGAAACCGTGACGATTCGTTCGTCGTCCGCTCCCGCGACGAAGACACGACTCTCACTGGCACAGATAGCCCGGGGCTCGTCGAGCGACAGGTCGGCACTATCGAGCAACCGCTGGCGCGAGTCAGTTCGTGGATTGTACTGTGAGAGACGCCCGGCGGCATCGAGCGTGTAGAGCATCCCGGCTGGATCGACGGCAAGATCGACGACGGACTCACCGAGCGTCGACTGCTGTATCGACGCCGTTCGTGCAAGGGTGAGTCCCCCGTCTGTAACGTCCGTCTGATCGGTGATCCACTCGGTCCAATCGGCCTCACTGACCGTCGTTGCGTACGAGAACGTCATGCGTTGTACCCTCCATCGTCAGTTGTCCGAAGATCGACACTGACTGTCTCGACGGTGAACAGCGATGTCTCGTCGATCGAGATCACCCGTCCATCGAGTGCTGTCCCGCCGTAGGCAGTCATCGAGACATCCGAAATCTGGTCGATTGCATCGACTGATTCGATCACCTCGATAAGGTCCTCGCTCTCGAGTGTGCGTCCGAACGGCCACCCCGACCCGTCGTACCCGTACAGCGGGTGCAGATACGATTCGACTGCCTCAGTGATCGCCGCCTCGTATCCGCCACCGGTGTATCGCGGACGGGTTCGGCCAGTCACGTCCAACTCGAGTCGGACGTACTGTGGACCGGTCACCCGTACGCGGTCGGTTAGCAGCGTCCGCTCGCGGAGATGCCGATAAATCTCCTCGAGAAAGCCCTCACTCGGTTCCGGACTCGGGACGTCGACCGGTGCGTAGGGGACAACGACAACGGTCGTACCCTCGCTCTCGACGACGACGTTCGTCCGTCCGATTCTGAGGCCCGGCGTGCGCGAAACGAGCGCCCGGTAATCGTCCGCCGTCACTGCCCGGTGTGGACGGCGTCGGTCGCGTCTGGCCCGTCGTAGTGCATCCGCGACGCTCTCGCGGTCGGTTCCGCCCGTCGCCGAGCCAAGGGGTGAGACGTCGATATCGGTTACGGAGACGTCATCGGCCGGGCCAGGGCCGTCGACCGTACTCGAGTCGGTGAGCCGCCAGACTGCGCTGTCGGAAACGTTGCCTGCGGTGCCACCGCCGGCGACGTAGTCGGCGGTGATCGTCGCATCGGGGTCGGGAACGCGCCCGGAGATGCCGTCGCCGAACGTAATGTGGCCGTGCGTACGGTCGAGGACGTAGTGTGGGTCGTTCGGTCCTGAGGCGACGAAGTCTGGTACTTCGACGAACTGCTCGCCGTCGACGCGAACAGATGCCGACAGAACGGGAGTGTGGTCGACGGCGTACGTCTGGCCGTCGAGGATCGGTTCGGTGTCCGTACTCCGTCTCCCCGTCGCGACAGCGCCGCCAGCAGTGCTCGCGCCGGCACCAATCGGCGAAAGCTGTTCGCCGGTGATCGAGACGCTGTGGCTGGCTGTAACGACGTTCGTCCTGATCGCATCGAGCTGTGGCGGGAACTCGTAGTCTGGCGTATCGACGCGACAGCGGAGCCAGACTGATCCGTCCTCGAGTTTGATCGGCGGTGTCTCAAGGCGACTATCACTGGCCGATCGGGAATGATCGCGACCGTTGGGAATCGTTTCGCCAGTGACGAGTTCGAGATGGCCGTCTCGATACAGCGCGTTTGTCTTGTCGACGGTGACCGAGAGGGGCTGCCAGTGGTTTGTTTCCGGATTTCGATACTCCCAGGTCAGCTCGACAGACGGCGAGAACGTGGGTCGGTCGTCAGCGCTGGGAGTCGGATCAGGAAGGTTGTCGTCGTGATACGCGACTGCGAGCGTGAGGCGGTCGGCGTTCGCGAACGGATCGCGGTCGAATCCGAGGTAGACACAGGCATCCTGGTCGACGGTGTCGCCGAAGGGACGATAGAACATACCGTCGGTCTGGTTTGCCTTCCGGTGATCGGTCGTCCCCGTCTGGTCGACTGTCATCACGCGGTCGATGCTGGCAGCTGTCAGCGTCAGTTCGTGATCGGTCTCGAACTGAAAGACGCTCTCCGTTCCATCCGTAACCGCCATCGAGCTCCCTGCAGGAAGTCGCATACCGGCCACATCGCCTGGCGGATCGAGCCGTATCCGGGCCGTCGCCGGCGTCGGCAGGCGGCGTTCGTAGCCGAGCAGCCGCAGATACGCTTCCCGATGCTCGTCAGTGATCTGGTCTAGCTGATAGGTGTGTGTCTCGGTGAGCCAGGCGAGAACCTCGAGAATCGTAATCCCCGGATCGTGCGGGTTGAAATCGGTCCACTCACTCGAGTACGCCGGAATGAGTGTGGTCGCCTGCTCGAGCAGTTCGTCGTACTGTTGGTCGTCGAGTTCCGGTATGTCCAGTCCCATGCGTCGTATTCGTGTTTGTATTCGTGTTCGCGTTCGTGTTCGCGTTCGTGTCCGTGTTCGCGTCCGTGTGTCTCGCTCACCGTCTATCGGTCGTGTACTGTGTTCGCGATAGTCGCCGTCCTTGCCGTCCTCGTCGTGCTCCCCAGCGCCGCCCAGCACCTCGATGCCGGCAGGGTCGGCTCATTGCGTCGTCTCCTGCTGTCGACCTCCGACTGCCACCCATCCTCAGAACTCCCTCCTCGAATCTCGTCCCGAGAGCGATGTACTCGAGTCCGACGCCGACTCTGTGGCCACACTACCAGCTGTATCCGACTCTCCCACGGTCACTGACACCTGGTGTGAACCGCTACAGACGAGCGTGTCTCGGGGTAATGGCTGGCTGCTGTACGCTGTCAACTCGGACAACAGCCGTCGGTCGGCACCCGTTTCGACGAGCACGCGACACTCGAGTACGGCTGCCACGTTGTCGATCTCGGCAATGACCGAACTGAGCTGCGCAACAGTCGGAAGCGTGCCAAACGCCCAGCCATCCCCGTCGGCACCCGACAGCGGGTGAAGGAACGCCTCGAGTCGACGCTGAACCGTTTCCTTGAGCACCGAGACGCTCGTGATTGCTGTTGCCTCCAGTGTTACATCGACCGAGAGGTCGGCATAGTTCGGGCCGCGAACGACGATCCCCGTGTCGTCTGCGGCGACGAGCGATGCCGGCGCGCGTTCGGTCAGTGTTTCCCGAACACGGTGTTTGAGCGCGAGCGACGGCACTGGTTTCTCTCGCTCGGTGTGTGGAACGATGAGAACGGGGACCTGTGTGGTGGAACTGCCGGTTGTGGGTGCAAGCGAGGGATCACACGTCACTCGTGCGAGTTCTGGGAACTCGGCAGCGGCGACCCGTTCGTAGTCGCTCGCGGTCACTGCCTTGCCGCGGTGTTTGAGACTGTTCGTCGACCGCGAGACCAGCGCGTCCGTCGATTCGATGTCGGCACCGCCGTCAGCCGGCAACGGGTTCGATACTGACTCGACTAGTGCGATCGAACTCTTCAGGTCGGTAATCGTCTCGGCGCCGATGTTACCGTCGCTACCGCCGCCAGTCGTGTACGTCGCTCGGATGTTGTCCTGGCCGGCCGGCGGAATCGCGCCGTGGTCGCCATCACCGAAGGAAACGAGACCGAGTGTGCGGTTGACGACGTAGTGTCTATCCGCTGGCGTCGAATCGAGAAAGTCCGCAACTGCGTGCCAGCGCACCCAGAAGGCGGTTGGCTCACCGCGGGCGTCGTACTCCGTCGTGACCGCATCGGGTCGCTCCGCTATGAGGCGACGGCGTTCACTCGCCGACAGCGTCGACAGTTCGTCGACCCAGACCTCGATATCGATCACGGGTGCGTGTGAACAGCGAACCGACTGCTCATGTGACCCATCGCTCGAGCCGAGCAGTTCCTCCTCGATGGTGACGGTGTTGTACGCCCACTGCGTGTTCGGATACAGTCCCTCGAGAACCGGCGGCCTACTGGTTCGATCGGTGGGAACACCTGCTGGTGGCCCATCGTCAGCATGTGTCGCTGTACTCGAGTCACTCGAGTCGTCCCCACTCACGTCAGCAGACCCCGGTACAGACTTCGTAGCAGGGTCAGTCCCGTTGTCAGTGTCGAACGGAACGGGAGCATTCGAGGCTCTGTCACCTGCTTGCGTCTCGAACTCGTCTTTCGTCACTCGCGCTCGTATCCAGTGGCGTTCGTGTCCGAACAACTCGACCGCACTCGTCGAGCCGGGGACGGTCACTGTCACGACACCACGCTCAGTCAGGCCACCTGTCCGGTCGAGGACATCGAGTTTCGACCACGAGCAGCTAGCGGATACATGATCGTCGCCGGCACGCCGAACGCCGTCACAGTACTCCCACTCGATTCCCGGATCGAACGACCGTGGATACGTCGTATCCTCGACCGTGACGAACAACGACAGCGGACCGTTCTCGAGTACGTCGTCGAAACCGAGGTACAGCGTCTGCTGGTCGTCGGGCACGTCGACGAACGGCACGATCGAGTCCGGTCGGTTCGAGAGGTCGGGGCTGAAGGTCGCGTTGTTGTACCGGAAGACCGTTTCAGCGGGCTGGCTCCCGCGGTCGTACTGGACGGATACGTCGCCGAAGGCTGGCGGGTCGGGTTCGTCCGTGATCGTTCGACTTCCATCGCGTGTCACGTCGAACGACGGCTGGCCGTAGTTCCCGCTTACCAGTCGTGACCGGATCCAGACGTTGTCGTGGCCGGACACTGTTGTCGACGCGATATCCTCGGGTACCTCAAACCGGACGGTTCCGGGCGAGGTGAGCGCTGCAGTCCCGTCTTCGACGCCGTCGAGACGCGTCCAGCCGTCGCCGTTCCAGTACTCCCAGGAGAGGCGGGGCGGACCACCGAGCACGCCGATACCCGCACCCGCCGACTGCTCCGAGCCGCCGCGAGCAGCCGACGGCGTCGACCCGGCCACGACGCCGTCGGTGTCCGTCCCCGTATCCGAAGCGTCCGATCCCCCAGATGCATCATCGCCAACCCTGGTGCCATCACCATTGCGATCACCGGTTCGGTCGGGGTTCTCAGAGGGTCCATCCTCACTGTCGTCGCCAGCACTGGTGCCAGTGCCACTGCTATCGCCATCGACAACCACACTCCCAACCGGGGCAAACTCGAGATCGACCACGCCGCCCGGCTTCGTAAACGCCTCCTCGCAAGCCACGTAGAACGTCGCCGGTGGCTGTGGAATCCGTCCGAACGGCTTGATCGACCCGTCGGCCGGAGATAGCGGCACGTCGTTCGACAACAGCATATCCGGTTCCATCCCGCCATCTTCGCCGCTACTCGCTGCGTGCAACGACACAGATTCGAGCGCCGCCGACACGACAGTCGTCTCGTCGGCGAGTCGACAGCGAACCCAGCGACTGTCACACTCGTTGACCGCACACTCGAGTGTCTGTCCGGGAAGCCGGAACGTCCGTTCGGCGACGGTGTCGTCGGTGGTCGTAGCCTCGCGTCGTGAGAGGTCGGACTCGAGTTGTTCCTGGAGCGCTTCGACGCCGGCGTCTTCGCCGAGGTGAAGTCCGTCACCGACTCGTTCGAGTCGATGCCAGCCCGCAGTTCCGGTCGCGTCTTCGCCGTAGTACTCCCAGACTGTGGCATCGAAGAACTCCTCTGCGGTGGGTGCGGTTGCGGTCGCGGCGGCGTCTAACTGTATCGAAATCGACAACGAGGAGCCGGCTGCGAGCGTGAGGACGGTTTCGTGGCCCAGATAGAGGACGTGTGATTGGCGGTTGTCGCCGACGAACAGCGTATTCGATTCCGTCTCGAGGATGTCGCTGTGGTCGACGATCCGGTCGGTCTGTGGGTCGACGCCGACGACGGTAGTGAGCCTGGCTGGCGTCGCCTCGAATCCGGCGTCCTGTGGGAGTTCGAACAGCTGTGAGTCGTCGGGACCCGCAGCCGCGACGGCCTGCGTTCCGCCCGGAATCGGGACGTTGCGATCGAGATCAGTCGAGACGCTAACCGTAAGCGGCGTGCGGGCTGCCTGCGGTGGCCGCCGGTCGAAATCGAGCGCGTCGAGGAACACGAGGCGGTGTTTCTCGGGGACCTCGTTCAGCCGGTTCCAGACACCGGATTCGAACGTCGAGAAGAGACGAAGCAGTGTTCGACCGACGTCATCGGAGTGAGGATCCCACTCGTCAGTGTAGGCGTCTGCACGGGCAAGCAGGGTTTCAAAGCGCTCTGCCTGCTCTCGGTCGTCGATCGTCGGCCCCTCACGCATAGGTGTCCACCCCTCCGCGACGGGACGGCGGTCGTCCCATCAGCCATCACCCTCCGTGATGTGAAACGGGTACACCATGTTCGAGAGGCTGTTCGTCGACCGAACGTGATACTCGATTTCGATCAGGATACGGTTCGGGTCATCCGTGGCAGTTCGTGCGTCGACGTCGACGATATCGATTCGGGGCTCCCAGCGAACGAGCGCCTCGCGGACGCTGCTCTCGATCAGGTTCAATGTCGCCGGCGAGGCCGCCGAGTAGACGTGATCGTGGATCTCACAGCCAAACTCCGGGCGCATGATCCGCTCGCCCTTTGCCGTCCCGAGGATGATCCTGATCGCCTCCTGAATGTCGTCGTCGGCACTCGAAAGTTCGATGTCGCCGCGGTGGTCCGATGTGACCGGATGCTGCCAGCCGGTGCCGAGGAATTCGTCCGCCATAGCTCACCCGATGTGAACGCTTGGACAGCCCGCCACGATCGTGTTTGGTGGGCCGTTCTCGATGATTGTATCGCCCATTCTCGCCGCTGGCATCTTGTTGATCAGAACGCTGGTGCTACCGACCGCCACGGTCCCGCCGACGTGTGGGACTGGGCCCGAAGAGAGCGGACAGGTATGCACGTCTGCGAGTGCACGCCAGGCCGGACGCTTTCCGATCAGAACGTTCGGGCTCGCTGTACCGGTCAACGGCGTGCCGTGTGCAGTCGCATCGCCGAGTCGTGCTGCTGGTTTCATGGATACGTTGTCAGTGGTGTGTCAGTGGTGTCCTAGTGATGTGCCGATTCCGCGGCCGTGTTGATATGGTATGCTCGTCACTCGGTACAACTGCTCAATTGAGCTGGATAATCGCACCTCGAATCGTCAACGGTCCCGTCGCGTCGATCCCCATCAACCCGCTGCTCGAGATGTCGAGACGCGCCTTACTCGAGAGATCGATCGTATTCTTGCTCGCAATCTCGACGGACGTGCCGCCGTCGATATCGACCGTCTTCGAGCCGTCGATCCGGACCGTCGGCGCGGCCAACTCGAGTTCATCGTCGGCGGTGATCGAGACGGTACCCGACGAACTGTCGAGGGTAAGTTCGTTTTTTCCGCTGTCGTCACGAATCGCGATCGTCTCGGTGTTCTTCGAGTCGTCGACGACGATTTCGTGACCACCGCTAGTCTGGATGGTGACACTGCCGTCCTCGCCGTCGTCGAACGCGATCGTGTGTTCGGACCGAGAGCGGATTTCACGAACGTCGTTGGTTCCGTCGTTCTGCTGGGGTGGCTGTTGTTTGCCGTTCCAGAGCGAACCGACGACGTAGGGGTTGTGAATATCGCCGTTCTCGAACGCGACAAGCACCTCGTCGTCTACTTCGGGGAGGAAGTAGGCGCCGTATTCGTCGCCGGCCATCGGTGTCGCTACGCGCGCCCAGTAGCTTTCGTCGTCGGCGTCGCGCCAGGGGAACTGCAGTCTGACGCGGCCGAGGTCCTTCGGGTCTTCGTTGTCGGTGACGATACCGACGACGACACCCTGAATGCCGCCATCGGCGGTTTCACCGTCGAAGACGCTCGGTCGGCTCACGACGGCACCTCCATGGCCTCGAACGTGGTCCGATACCCCGAGGCACCCATTCGGTGGGTTGCCTTCGTGAGATGGTACGTTCCCGAAAAGCGGGTTCCGAGTTCGGCGAATCGAACCGTCTCTCCCGCACGCAGGTCAGGGATACCATCGGTTTCGCCGTGGGCCTGGACGATCCCGTCCGAAAACTGGTTATACTTCGTCTCTGCGATCCGTTCGGCTTCGTCGCGTGACATAGCTGGGACTCTGAAAACCTCCTTGTGTTTCGCGTTGGAACTGCCCGCAGTCGTGATGATCTCCTCTTTCTTTCCGACGTTCCACGACCGAACCTCGACTTCGTGGGTCTGACTCTGCTGTGTGATCTCGCCAAAAAAGTCGTGCAGTGCCTCCCCGTACCAGAGTTCGTCGATCGGATCATTGGTCACCGCTGACGAGCGCGGGACAAACCTGACGGTATCCCGTTCGGCGTAGAACTCGAACCCGTACGTCGAGGCGAGATCGTGGACGAACCGGTAGTCGCTACAGTCGTTCTGGATGAGTTTCTCGCGTTTAATATCTGCACCCTCGACGACGACCGACGAGAACGGATACGACGAGAGGACGTCCTCAACAGCCGATCCAATCGTCGTCTCCGACCAGGAATCCGACCGGGTTCCCTGCATCAGCTCCCAGAGCAACCCGTAGCCAGCAACCTGCACCGACGGGCCGCGGTCGACGGTAAATTCGCTGGTGATCGACTGGATCGTCCCGGCTAACAGCGGTGTGAGCTGTCCGTCGTCGCCATACCCCATCGAAATCTCGACGTCGGTCCCGATCTCGAAGTCGTCCCACGAGAGCCCGGCAAACTCGTCCAGTTCCTCGTCAAACGGATAGTTCAGCGCAAACGAGAAGCGGTCTGCGCCCTCGAACGTCGTCTCGACCACGAGATCGGCGATTCGACCGCCCGGCTCCTGGAACGTCTGTTCGCCGATCTGAACCGTAAACCGCGGCGAGTACCGCGGATGGTTATCCAGTTCGGGACTCATCGGAACACCTCATCGGGGTTTGCGCTCATAGCGGCGGTAACTCGAGTGTCTCGCCCGGCGTGATCGCACGCGGGTTGTCGATATCGTTCTGGTCTGCGATCGTCCGCCAGTGAGCGGAATCGCCGTACTCCTCCGCGGCGATGAGCCAGAGGGTATCGCCCTCGGTCACCGTCCAGGCTTTGGTCTTGTCCGTCGATTCGGGCGAAACCTCGGACTTGTGGTAATCTGCCGTCTTGAACTCGGTGAAGACGATCGAGACACGGGCGCGAATGGGAACGCCGCTTGGCAGAAACTTGGTGAACTGCTTATTTGCGCTCTGCACGAGAGCCGTAAAGTCGATGCCGTCACCCCAGACGAATCGACAGACCGGTGGCGCGTGGAGTTCACCGTCGACTGCCAGCAGCATGTCGATATACTTCGTGTACTGTTCGCGGACATCGACCGCTGTAGCGTCCACGTCGTCCGACTCGAGTGCATCGGTGGTATCGAAGAACAGTTCGGTCGAAAGCGTCTCGGCGTTGCCGTCGACGAACTGCATGATCGAGGCCCCCGAACCAGTCGCTTTCATCTCACCGTAGTTGACGCTCTTTTCGAGCGTGTAGGAGTTCGGATTGAACTTGCACTCGATGGTTTCGCCCTGATGCTTGCCGTTGACGATCATGATCTGTGCCTTCTCGAGCTTGCCGCCGGTTGCCATTTACAGTCCCCTCCGTTCGCGTTCGATCCGTTGTTTGCGGTCGAGTCGGCGGTAGAGCCGTTCGACGATTCGGTCCACGTCGGCATCGAACTGGACGGACTCATCACCCCAGGGGATGTCGGCGAGATCACGCCGGGCGTGGTCGGTGGCGCGGTCGTGACTGTGGGTCTGGTTGTGGGCGTGACCGTGGCCGTGGTCATGACCGGAACGATGACCATACCCAGACCCAGAATCGTGTCCGCGACTGTCTCTGCCAGCAGCGTGGTTCCGTGTCGAACCAGTCGCATGGTCTGGCAAGCCAGTCTCTCGACGCTGGCCGCGTCCGCCGACACCGTTCACACCACTGTCCGGTCCGGATGGGAGTGACGCTGCCGGAGACGACGGCCGACTTCTCGACCCGTGTGCGTGTCGCGACTGGTCCTCGTGGGACCCGTCCCGTGCAGACGACTGTGAAGGAGACTGCGAATTAAGGCCCCCCGTCCGTGGAGAACGAGTCGATGTTCTCCCCGTACCACCACGCGTTCGACCACTTGCTCGTGATCGGTCGGTCCCGATGTACTGAGGTGTGCCTGATCGGGTGGGTGCATGCGAGTGCTCGTTGGCGCTGTGACCGTCATCGATGCTGGCAGCGGTGGCTGTCTCACGCTGTGGTGTCGCTCCCGAACGGCCGTCGTGGCCTGCGACACCAGACGTTGCCGCGTCGGCAGCGGTTCCCGGTGTCGCAACACGATAGACGAGTGCCGGCCGACTGCTACTCGAGTTCATTGATTTGTTCTCTGATGGGCTGGTAGTTCGTTTTTCTCCATTTGTTTTATATTTAATCATTCCATCGTTACCATTCTGAGCGTGGGTCCCCGATGTCGCTGACTCAGTGGTTGGTGGATCGAGGTCGACGAGTCTCGTCGGTACAGACAACGTCGGTTGCGTCGTAGACGACTTTCTCCCCATCAGCGGCGGCACACGCTGTGACGAACGAGAAGTGATAGTCGAGTCAGTTCTCACCTCGTCAGCGTCGATTGATTTGATTGACTCACCAGACGTACCTGACTCGTCTAACTCGTCTACCTCACGAGAGGAGGCACCCATCCGTTCGGGCGAGGAGCGAAGGGACACAGAATCGGTCGATCGACTGGGAGTCGACGGCTGTCGAACGAAGTGTGTATTGAGAGAGGTCTGCCGACCAGTACCGAATCGGTTCCTGGCAGCCTGTCGGTTGCTGGGGTCGCCACCGCGCTGATGGGGAGCCACCACTGCCTCCTGTGATCGACTACCGAGTGCTGTATCAGGAAGACGTGCAGAACTACTGGAGGCTGATCGGGTGTCGCCGGACCAGCCAGGTTCTGAGGCTCGACGCCGACGTGAATCGAACCTGGCACTCTCTGTTGTCGCGGCTGAGCGGTTGGCGCTGTGGTTCGACCACATCGCGTGCTGGGGGGAACCAATAGTCGACTGTGGCTCACGACCAGTACGACTACCGTGGTCAGTCCAGCGAGCGGTCGACGGCATCCGTGCCGCTGTCAGTTGGTGTCGGTGGAGTACTGATGGCAGACGGGCCGTCATCGGATCCGTAGTGGCCGTTTCAGCAGTGGACTGCCGCGCGTCTGTACCCGACTCAGCACGTTGTTCTCGAGTTGGTGGAGATGACGTGCGTCCACTGGGTCGAGTCTGTTCGGATCGGACTCGAGTGGGGTCGGCTGTGCGAGCAGTGCCAGAGAGTGGGGTGTTCGACGTGTGACTGTGAGTGTGAGTGTGAGTTGAAGAGGTCTCTGACGTTTGGGTTGGAGGTGAGGTCAGAGTCGGAGCTGGGGTTTGAGTCCGAGTTGGAGCCAACGAACCGTGCGGAGAACCGTTCCGATAGTCGAATTCGTGACCGCCAGTGTGGATCAGTTCCGAGACAGGCACGGACGCCGAATCTGCGTGGGTAGTCGGGCTCGTCTCGTCAGCGGTCAGACGGGCTGCTGGTGGTCCACTCGAGTTGACCGTGACCGAGCGACGACTGTCGGTTGCTGGCGTTGCAGCAGTCACGGCAGTATCTGGTGTCGGTGGTCTCGCATCCGGTGTGTGTAATCGGGCCTGTGTCGGCGTCTGCCCCTGCGAGTCGTCCGGTCCTCTGGACTGTACCGGCCGCTGTGTGAGGCGTCTGGGTTGTTCCGAATCCAGTGTACGTGACTGCGAGACCGGTTGCGGTGGACGCGACGAGGGGGACGAGCGAGGTGAGCGGGAGATGTGAAACGAACGAGACACACGAGAAGAAGCAAGTTGGCTGATCGCCCCCGTCGTCGTACTCCCACGGCGAACGAACGCGAGGACGGTGCTCCCAGCGTCCAAGCTGTGTCGTCCAGCCGGGCCGGCCGAGTTCTGTCTCTCGCCAGTTGTGTCTCGTGTACCGACGATGTCGCCCGTATCAGCGCCAACTTCGTCATCGCTTGTCGTGATCGAACGATCCCGGCGTGGTACCGACGGAGTCGGCGCTGCAGAGCGCTGTTGACTGCGGCCCGGTCCGATGGACTGTGTACGTGACGACAGTGACTCGGTCTGGGAAACCGAAGTGATAGCCGGACGTGCGCTCCACCCGCCCTGTCTTTCCGCACCATCGTGCGGTGGTAGATCACCAGCAGAGGCCAGAGAGCGAGTCGAACCGCCTGCAGTCACCTGTTTCAGATCGGTACCGGTCTGAACAGAGTAGGTGCTATCATCGACGGATTCTGGCCCCGAAAGGCTGCGTTGATCGCCCCGATACCAACGTTCACCGCGGAAACGGAACTGCTGCTGGGACCGGGTACGCGAGACATGCGTACGCAGCGAATCGCCAGTTGGGACTCGGCGAGACGAGGTCGGCACAAGCGAGTCGGACTCGCCAACGGAAGGATAACGTACTGACCGTGCAGTGTTCGAGTATCGGGACCGGTCGGCTGAACCCGCTCTGTCTGCCCGCACCGTCGTGCGGGGCTGGATTGTGCTGACAGCGGCTGTGGACGCAGTTGCGGTCCCACCGCTGCCCGCTGTTGGCTCGACACCGTCACGACCGGGTGACCCAGCAGTTACGAAACGGCGAGGTGTTCGTACGTGATCGTCAGCCGGAGAGTCATCTATCGGCTGCACCCGCGAGTACGATCGAACAGCGCGTTTCCCTGTCGGCAGATCGATGTGGTGCTGTCCTGTCACCGACCGAACGAGCGAAAGCTGTGCTATCGAACCTGCACCGCCAGGCGGACGGTCGAAGGGACGACCGGTCCGGTCGCCTGTCGGCATCGAGTGCTCGGTCGGTACAGAGTGGACATCTACTCGAGTTGACCGTCCGACGGAGGCGCTGATACGGTCGGCCGACGAGCGCGTGTGTGTGAAACGAGCGGAACCGGGTAGTCGGTGTGGCTCCGACTGAGGCAGATACTGGGTGTCTCCCGACCGGACTCGAACGGCGTCGACCCGTGTGTGTGCCGGAACCGGAGCGACATGAGCGTCAGAGGAGGCTTTATCGTCGTCATCGTGGACCCGGGAAGTGCTGTGAAGCGGTGTCTGAAGACCGACAAAGTCGCTCCCTGTGGCTGCCACACGCTTTCGCGTTGGCGCAGTCGTATTGTGTGAAGGGGCGCTTCCGACCGGTGATATCGACTCAGCTAGCCAGGTTGAAGCGCCGGTGGGAGCGACCGTCGGATCGGCTGGAATGCCGTCAACAGAGAACGTCCACCGGAAATGAGGTGTGCGCTCGGATGGGCTGGTGGCATCCGGTCTCGTCCCAGCAACCCCCGAAGGCGAGACGACTGTCTCACGAGTTGTGGACACGGCTGCAGCGTCGTTCTCGTGGATAAACGACGGAGGGCCTGTCGGCGTAGTCGGCTCTCGGTCGAGTCCAGTAGCGCCAGTGGGGGGCGAGTGTCCGTGGGCAGAGTGTTTGTGAGGGCCACGATGGTGGTGAAGGGGGACGGAGTGACGAAAGACGAGACCGAGCGCACCGTGACGAGTGAGAATCCGATGTGCAAACCGATCGCCGAGCCGTGCTGGATCCAGCGTTCCAATCGGTCGCTGTCGACGGTCGAGACCATCGATCCCCAGTCTGTGCAGTCTGTGAGGTCTGTGTGACTCTCGATCGGTTCCTCCTCGAGTTGGTGTCGACTCCCGTGCCGTCAGGTTCGTTCGCATCTCGTGGGGAGCCCTGTTGTCGGCTCTCTCGGTGATATCGCGTACCGTGGGTTCGATCGTCGGTAGTGATGGGTCAGTCATCGAGAGCAGGCCTCCGCAGCTGGGTCCACTGTCCGGATTGGACGCCGAAAGACAACCGTTTCATCTGGGATGTATTATATAAGTATATGTCTCGAAATATATTAATTATTGCTTCTACTGTCGGGCACAAGAATCATTACTCACGTGGTGCTGTGCCAGCAACGGGTGGCTCCCCCTCGGAGTTTCCTGCTGTGGGGTCGGTTGCTGATTCAAACGAGTTCGTCGCTGTGCCGGTCATCGGTTCGGAGCGCCCCGTCGTAGTCGGTTCGCCCTCGTCTGTTGGAGCAGTGACCGACCACTGGAGCGAATAGATCGTCCCCGTTTTCGTCAGAAGCGTCGGTGTTTCACCCCCTCGTTTGAGACTGTAGCCAAGCGGCAACGCAACAGAATCGTCGTTCGGTTCGATCGAGAACGATTCGGGGATTTCGAACGAACAGACGGCACCCGGCTTGAGTGTAACGTTGACGCCGAGTCGATACAGATCGAACTCGGTGTCACGGATGCGAGACTCCGAGAGATCGATCGCTGAAGCAGAATCGTTCCTGATGGCGAGTTCGCGCGTCGACCGAGAGTCGGGAGTTCTGAGCGCAACGATAGTGAGTTCAGTTCGTGCACTCGTTGCGGCCGCGTACCGGTTATAGACGATAATCGTCGTTCCGATCCAGAGTACGAGTGCAGTCGTCACCGCTGCTGCCAGCGGAACGTGACCGCTGTACCAGGTTCCACCGTACCAGAGACCGACACCGCCTGCAACACCGACCGAGAAGCCGACGATGACGGAGAGAGTTCGACTCTCCAATCCCTTCGTATGCGCATAGCCCGTCCGGACCGACGAAAACGAGGTGTCAGCGGTTGCACTCCGTCGATCCTGTAGCAGTAACAGGCCGGCCGCAAGCGGCCAGGTGACGAGAAAGGTGAGAACGACGGCAGTAGCCGTGAGCTCGGTTACGAGCGTCAGCGAACTGAGCGCCAGAGCGGCGACAACGGCACAGAGACAGCCTACGATCACCGACTGGGCCCAGGTCGAGTACTGTCGCCAGTGGGCGTCGATCGTCGCTCGATTTGCTCGGTAGAGAAGCAGACAAACACATGCGAGCACACTGCAGGCGAACGAGACGAGAAAGAGCACCGTCTCGGAACCAAGCGATTGTGAGACGACCGGCGGTGACGTCGACGGAACCCGCGTTGTGAGTCCCGTGAGACGCCCAATGGCGATCGTAACCAGTCCGAACGCGATCCCACAGCCGACAACGAGCAAAACCGGATACAGCCGCTTTCGGATCCCGCTACCGATGAATGATCGAAGTGATTGCAGCAGCATCACTGTTATTGCACCTCCTGCCATCGCCGGTACGATGAGCCGATAGCACAGCGACAGTCAGACGACGTATCGGGATCGACAGCGGGCATCGTGCTTGGAACTGACCACCGGCATCGATGCTGACGGTGGACTCGAGCCCACCACCGATGTGACCGACACTCGCTCCCCTCGTAGACGTTCATACGAATTGTTTGTTATCCCAACTTTCTCGATCAATTATAAAGGCTCTGATTGAAATGGGTTAGGAAGGGGCTGTAGTCATATTTACCCTAGAGGAAATGGATACTACGGTGTGTGCTGGCAGGTCGACTACCGACAGCAAACGGTGCACTTGAGTGCCACACTACACTGCGCTACGTTACATCACACGATACCACACAGCAAGCACACGGGAGGCAGGTGACACCGCTGTCACGGGGTAACTCGAGTGTCGCTTGTGAGTATTTACCCGTCGAACGATAACGACTACTTGTATGAGCGAATCAGACGCAACCGTTGCTGTCGTTGGCGGCGGTCCCGCCGGACTCAGTGCAGCCCTCTTCACACAGAAGAACGGTCTCGACACCGTTCTCTTCGATACGGACGAGACGTGGATGCACAAGGCACACCTGTTCAACTACCTGGGAATCGGCTCACAGGACGGCTCGGCGTTCATGGAGACCGCCCGCGAACAGGTCGACAGTTTCGGCGTCGATCGAAATCAGGGTGAGGCAGTCACCAGTGTCACGGAGACGGACGACGGCTTTGACGTCGAAACGGAAGCGGACGATGGCACGTACGCGGTCGACTATGTCGTCCTCGCGACGGGTGCCAACCGCGACCTCGCGGAGGACCTTGGCTGCGAGTTCGAGGACGACGTCGTTGATGTCGGCGTGACGATGGAGACGAGCGTCGAGAACGCGTACGCGACAGGGGCGATGGTTCGCGTCGACGAGTGGCAAGCCGTCATCTCCGCCGGCGACGGTGCCGCGGCCGCGCTGAACATCCTCTCGAAGACGAAGGGCGAGAACTACCACGATTTCGACGTTCCTGCGGACGCGACGAACGTGTTCGAATCCGTCGTCGCCGAGTAACGCGACACCTGGGACATAACTCTCGGCTTCGGCCCGGTTTCGGCATCTGTTATTTTTGCACGATACCCTGACGAGCCACTGCCACGCTCCGAGTCCGGATACGTTAACTCACCCCAACGCGACGACGTACGCATGCGCGCTGCAGTACTCGAGTCCTACGGCGAACCGCTCTCGATCGAGGAGGTCGACCCACCGACGCCCGACCCGCATGGTGTCGTCGTCGACGTGGAGGCCTGTGGCCTCTGCCGGAGCGACTGGCACGCCTGGCAGGGCCACGGCGAGTGGGCTGACGACCAGGTACCGATCGGCCAGATTCTCGGTCACGAACCCGCGGGCCGAGTCGCACGGGTCGGCGAGCGCGTCGACGAACTCGCCGTCGGCGACCGCGTGGCCGTGCCGTTCAATCTGGGAGACGGAACCTGCTACTACTGTCGTAACGGCCACGGAAACGTCTGCGAGGACGGCTACGCGCTCGGTTTCGAATCGAGCGTTCCCGGCGCGTTCGCCGAGCAGATACACGTCCCGCACGCGGATTTCAACGCCGTCACGCTCCCGGACGGCGTCTCTACAGAAGCGGTCGCCGCACTGGGCTGTCGGTACGTCACGGCCTTTCACGCGCTGGCCCACCGGGCCGACATCGACGCCGGCGACTGGGTCGCCGTCCACGGCTGCGGCGGCCTCGGACTCGCCGCCATCCAGATCGCGGCCGCACTCGGCGCTCGCGTGCTCGCCGTCGATATTCGGACGGCACCACTCGAGTTGGCGAGCAAACTCGGCGCGGAGGTGACGATCGACGCGTCGGAACTCGAAAACGGGACAGGAGAAAAGGAAGGCGTCCCCGCCGCAATCAAGGCCCGAACCGACGGCGGCGCACACGTCTCCGTCGACGCCCTCGGCCGCGCCGAGACCTGCCGGAACAGCGTCGATTGCCTGCGGATTCGAGGGACACATGTTCAGGTCGGGCTGACTACCGACGCCGAACGCGGCGAGGTTGCGCTGCCGATCGACGAACTCGCCCGCTGGGACGTGACCGTCGTCGGCTCCCGCGGCATGCCACCCTCACGCTACGACGAACTCCTGCGGCTCATCGACGCGGGCACGCTCGAACCCGAGCAGCTCGTCACGAATCGCGTTGCACTCGAGAACGTCTCTGATCGGCTCGCCGCGATGAGCGAGTACGAGACGCGAGGTATCGAAGTCGTTACCGAGTTTTGAGCGGGCGTTGAATCGGTTGCGCTCGACTACAGCTGCTGTGTGAGTTCCGTCCCCCGCTCCAGCAATCGGTCGCGTTCCCGGTCGGTGAACTCGTACTGCTCGGGTTTGGCGACGCCGATGGTTCCCTCGAGTGCCCCCTCCGGACTGAGAAGCGGCGCAGCAAGCGAGCCCTCCATCCCCGTTTTGCGGGCACCGGCCTCAGCGACGCCGGAGTCGTCCGTCTGGAGGTTACAGACGTCGACTGGCTCCATGCGCTCGGCTGCAAGCCCGGCCATGCCCTTTCCGACCGGAATCGAACCGATACGCTCGAGGACTGGATCGGGGATGCCGACCGCGGCGACGAGTTCGAGGGTTCCGTCCTCGAGTCGATGCAGCGTTCCGGACGTGCAGTCGAATTCGTCGATGATCTCCTGCAAGCGGTCGTCCACCTCGTCGGTGGCGTGCAGTTCCGCAGACGGCTGCTGGTGGCTGTCGTCCATCGTACTCACGACTCACTCCCGACGGAGCGCTGCTTAAAGCTGTGGACGGTTTCAGTTGGAGTGGCTGGTAAACGAGACCATACAACTGGATGGCCGCTACTCTCGGTTGAATTCGACAGGCAACGAACTGCGGACCGAGTCGCAGTCTGAGTCGACCAGTCGCGATGAGTGCGTGCAGTGAGCGACGGACGGACATCACCTGCTGCATATTCGATTTCTGTATACAGTAAACATAGATATTGTGGACAAATTATTAGTAGCTGTTTCACCTGGGATGCGGTATGGCAGCAGGACCACCGATCGACGAGCTACACTTCGACGACGCGCCGGACGTCGGCTCCGTCCCCGGTCCGGCGACGAAATCGCTCCTCGAGAAGCAACGAGAAATAGACAGCAGTGCGGTCGCGTATCCGAACGACATCCCCATCGCGTTCGAAGAAGGAAAGGGTGCGACCGTCCGCGACGCCGACGGCAACACCTACATCGACATGTTCGCCGGCATCGGCGTGTTGAACGTCGGCCACTCGAACCCCTACGTCCTCGAGGCCGTCCACGACCAGGCCGACAAGTTCGTCCACACCGTCGACTTCCCGACCGACGCCCGACTCGAGTTGATCGAGAAACTCGACGAGATCGCCCCGAGCGGATTGCAGGGGAACAACCGGGTCGTCTTCGGCGGCCCGACGGGCAGCGACGCCATCGAGGCGTCGATCAAGCTCTCGAAGTACAACTCCGACGGCGACGGACTCATCGCCTTCCGCGGCTCCTATCACGGCGCGACGACCGGGGCGATGAGCGTCACCTCGAACACGAAGCTAAAGAAACACTACGCGCCGCTGCTCTCGGACGTCGTCCACGCACCGTATCCACATCCGTTCCGGCAGGAAAAGACGCCCGAGGAAGCGGTCGACCACGCACTCGAGGAGGTCCAGGCGATCGTCGAGGATCCCTACGGTGGCCTCGCGAATCCAGCCGGGATCATTGTCGAACCGATCCAGGGTGAGGGCGGCATCGTCACGCCGCCGAAGGGCTTCCTGCAGGGGCTCCGTGACATCGCGGACGACAACGACGTGACGCTGGTTTTCGACGAGATTCAGAGCGGCCTCGGCCGCACCGGCCAGTGGTGGGCGAGCGACTGGGAGGACGTAACGCCGGACGCGATGACCTCCGCGAAGGCGCTTGGCGGCGTCGGCTTCCCGCTCTCGGCGACGATGTACAAAGAAGAACTCGACACCTGGGGCTCGGGTGACCACGCCGGCACCTACCGCGGCCACGTCGTCGGCATGCGTGCCGGGACGCGAGCCATCGAGTACATCCAGGAACACGACCTACTCGCCCACGCGCGTGACCTCGGCGAGTACATCCAGAAGCGTCTCCACGAAGCCGCCGACGAGACGGACCAGCTCGCCGATATCCGCGGCAAGGGACTGTTCATCGGCGCGGAATTCGTCGACGAGAACGGCACAGCCGACAGCGACGTCGTGGACGCGATCCAGCAGTACTGCTTCGAACACGGCGTGCTCGTCTGGACGGCCGGTCGCCACGGCAACGTGCTTCGCCTGCTCCCGCCGCTCGTCCTCACGCACGACCTCGCCGAGACGGCGCTCGACGTGATCGTCGACGCAATCGAACACGCAACCGCAGACGCGGCCCAGACAGCCTGAACGCAGAACCTAGCGCTTAACGATGAGTAACACAACACCCATCGAAACCGACGATGCACCGAGCAGTGACAACCCCTACTCCCAGGGCGTCCGGGCCGGCGACACCCTCTACGTCTCCGGCTACGGCCCCGTCGATCCTGAAACCGGAGCCGTCGTCGACGGCGATATTCAGGACCAGACCACGCGGGTACTCGAGAACATTGCAGCAGTCGTCGACGAAGCCGGCGGTGATGGCCTCGACGATGTCGTGAAGGTGACGGTCTATCTGACCGATCTCGAGGACTACGAGCGGGTCAACGAAGCCTACGGCGAGCAGTTCGGCGAAGAGCCGCCGGCACGCGTCTGTGTTGAGGTATCACGTCTTCCAGAGGACGTGCGTGTCGAACTGGACGCAACCGCGTATCTCGGCTAGCCGGCCGCGACCGTTTTTGCCGCGTGGCGGTGCTGGCTTTCTCCCCGGAGCGACGAACGAAGAAGACGCACACAGCGCCGCTGAAAACCGAAACAAGGAACGAATCAACGTTCACGGAATCGATACGGGACGTCCGCTCAGCGGGCTAACACTCGGCCTCTCCGATTGCTGGCAGCGTCGACGAGCGGATTGAGAGTGCGAGTTCAACATGGGAGCAGTGGCCATATTATATAAAAGAACATGGACGTATGAACACGAATCTGACCACAGTGGCTTTTGAGCGCGGGAGAATAGGTCGCCAGAAGATGGCCCAAAAACTCGAAACGGAGTCTCTCACGCGGGTCGTAGCGGGCGAAGCCATCGTCGATTCGATTTCGGTTCGCGTTCGCGAATCGGAGGTGCTCGCGATCATCGGCTCATCAGGTGCGGGCAAATCCTCGTTTCTTCGGCTGCTCAATCGACTCGACGAACCCACCGAAGGAACGGTGTATCTCGACGGCACCGAGTATCGCGAGTTCGAACCGGAGGAGCTTCGCCGTCGAATCGGGCTCATTCCACAGGAATCTGCGCTGCAACCCGGAACCGTTCGTGAAAACGTTGGGATTAGCGATCGAATACGGGACGAACCGATCGACGATCAACTGACGACGACGCTCCTCAAATGGATGGACCTCTCCGGGTACGGGGATCGGAATGTGGACGACCTTTCCGGGGGCGAGCGCCAACGTATTGCCATCGCGCGCACGCTCTATGTGGATCCCGAGGTGTTGTTGCTCGATGAGCCGACGGCACATCTCGATACGGAAACCGAAGCGCAGATCGAAGAACTACTCGGCGAACTAATTCGGGAGGGCGACCTGACCTGTATTCTCGTCACGCACGACACCGCACAGGCCGAACGACTCGCCGACCGGGTCGTCGAATTCGAAAATGGACGAGTGGTTGACGAGGGCACCCCCGCGGAGGTGATTGGATGACGTGGACCGCTCTCGAGACGTTCTTCGAGCACGCGGCCGATCCGGTTATCGTCACCGGTTTCGTCCAGATCGCTATTGCGGTAGCGCTGACGGCGATCGTTCTGGGGGTCGTCTACCTTCGTCAACTGGGGTTCGAGCGTGAAATTGTCACGACCACCGTTCGAGGGCTGGTGCAAGTAGTTGCCGCGGGGGCGGTTATCGGAATTCTGCTGGCGGCACACCTCGCGTGGGCGGGTATCGTGCTCGTCGTCATGATCTTCGTAGCGGCGTGGATTTCGTACAAACGTGGAGTGGCGCTCCCGGGCGTGTTTCGGACATCAGTCATCTCGATCGGATTCGGAGCGGGGTTGACGATCGTGGCGATGACGCTCGCGGGAGCGATCGAAATGACGGTGGAAGATCTCATCGTTATCGGGAGCATGATCATCGCTAACGCGATGCAGACGAATTCGTTGGCGCTAGATCGGTTCACGGGCGAAGTCGCGTCCAACCGTGCGGAGATCGAGGCACTGTTGAGCGTCGGTGCATCGCCGGACGAGGCCATCACCCAATACGTCTCGACGAGCGTCTACGCAGCACTGATTCCGACGATAGATGCCATCAAGAGCCTCGGAATCGTCAAGATTCCCGGCCTGATGGCTGGGATGATCATCGCCGGCGCAAATCCGATCTACGCCGCTCAGTACCAGTTCGCAGTCATGTTAATGATCTTCGCTGCTGGCGGATTGACCGTCGTTGCGAACACGCTGTTGCTCAGTCGACGCGTGTTCACCGATGCCAAGCAACTCGATGAGACCGTCATCGACGCCATCGAAACGTGATGGACGTCGGAACGGGCTGCTGCGAAAGCGGATCCGAAAGAGGCGCAACACAAAAAGGCGACTAGCGCTACTGGTACGCGTCGAACTCCTTGCCGTAGAGCAGGAAGTAAGCGACACCGATCAGCCCAATGATCGAAGCGACGGTAAATGACACTTCTGGCGTGACGAACTCCCAGAGGAAGCCACCGAGCACACCGCTCGGGATGACGAGCGCGCCACGTACGAGGTAGTACGACCCGGTAACGCGGCCGCCTGCGTCCTGTTCGGCGGGGCCGACGATCAGCGCCTTGTGAGCCGGCAGGCCGGCGAACCGGAGTCCGGAGAAGGCGAATAATGCAATCAGTACCCAGGCGTTGTCCTGCGGTGCGAAGATGAGCATGACTGGAAAGATTGCGTAGACGAAGAACCCGAGTGCGACGACCGGCTTGAGGCCGGTGTACTCGGCGACTTTGGCTACCGGTGCCATCGTGAGCAGCGCGACGAACATCTCGATACTGAGGAGAACGCCGAAGAACGCGGCCGGAGAGAGATCGATTGCGCCAATCACGGGGAGCGTGAGCGAGAGACCGATCCCCATCTCGAGTGTGATCACGAGAATAAAGAACGCGTACACCATGCCGTTGGCGAACCGAACTAATGCGTCCGAGACGAGCAGCGGACGCAGTTCGTCCGGCAGCGCCCGCAGGTCGTCGACGACCTGGCTGACGCCCTGGAACTCCTTGCCGAGCGTGTCCTGATCAGTTTCGTAGAGGAGATGTTGGATAATCGTGCCAAGCAGCGCGAAGATAATCGCGATGACGAGCACCCAGAGGAAGCCCGGCATGAGTTCGTCGACCACGAGCACGGCGACGATCAGCGGCGCGATCAGGAACGCCGTCCGCCGAAAGGTCTCCGTGCTGGCAAAGCCACGCGCCAGCTGGCTGGGTTCCGTCGCCTGCTTGACGATGGCGTAGTGGCCGCCGATGCCGAACGATTTCCAGCACTGGGCCAGCAGGAGGCCGACGAAGACCCAGACCCACGGCTCGACGGTGATCACACCGAAGTCAGTGGGAACGTACGCGGCAGCGAGCCAGATCACAAACCCAAACGTCGAGAGGAAACCGAACACTGTCAGCGCGTATCGCGAACCGACGCGGTCGGAGACGACCCCGCCGTAGTAGGGGTACACTGCGCCGATGACGTTTCCGAGGGTTGCAAACAGACCAACGACGAAGCCGCCTGCGCCCAGATAGACGAGATAGTCCGGAATGAACCGATTCGTCATCTGGAACCCCAGACTAAACGCGAACATCGCCAGCGAGAGCACCAACACGTCCCGACGAAGCGAGAAGAACTGCCGGAAGGCGTCGACCGGGCCGGCAACCTCGGCTTGCTGTTGGGCCATACGAACAGGTGAACTGGGGGTTACTAAGAGATTATTGTTACAGTAGTCCTGACAGACCAGCGTTCATACCAGTTCGTCAGCACTCCTCGGCAACGAGAAACGTCTCGGGGTCGTTTTCGTACAGCTCCCACATAGTAACCGTTCCGTCACGAACGTCCGCGGCGCGCGGATGGTTTGCGTCCACGAGATCGTCCCAGATGAGGATTCCCGGGAAGACGAGCGGGATCGTATACGTCTCGATCGACGACCACGACGGCGTCTCACCACTGAATTCGCTGGCGACCAGTTCGGCCGTCCCCTCGGTGTACTGCGACCCCGAATACTCTGGTTCTACGCCAAGACCCAGTTTGTACGGATAGCCGGCCCAATGCCAGCGTTTTCCCGCACTGTGGTGGATCGCCGGCGACCACGTGTAGACCTCGCCCGACTCGAGTTGGGTCGTATCTGCGGGATGGCCCGTCTGCAGGTCGCGCCACATCTCGACGGTCCACTCGCCGTCGGCCCACGTACCGGTCGCTCGCCAGTCCGCCGCGCTGCCGTGTGGCTCCTGGAGCGGTCGGCGCGGGATCATCGCGCCCTCCCACTCGGCGACCGACGGATCGTATTCGACTGCGTCGTCCAACTCGAGTGCGTACGTCCCGTCCTGTTGGTCTGGAATGGAGCCGTCGCGGATCTCGTGGTAGTCGAGCGCGCCGCCGTCGACGACCGCCGGATCCCACATGAGTTCGGGGCCGTCGTCGGGGGTCCACGACTGGGTCGTGTAGGTGTTTTGTCCCTGGTCGCTGTGACGGTAGTCGAGGATGTGGTGGTCCGTGCCGTATCCCTTCGGGTTGCTGCGGTGGGCTCGCCACATCGGCAGGTCGAGGAAGACGCCGTCGGATTTGAGCTGCTCGAGTTCGGCCTGCGGGCGAATCGTCTCCCAGTCATTTTCCCACCACTCGCCTGCACAGGCCTGCGGGATATACTTTCGAATGTCCGTCTTGTCGAGGCCCTCGGACCCAAAGTGGTCGTGGTTCTGCACGGTCTCTGGCGGGACTTCGCTGGGCAGACTTCGCATGCCGCGGTGTGCGGTCAGCCAGCCGCCGAACTGCTCGAACCCCTCGACGGAGCCGTCATCGAGAAGGAAGCTGACCCTGTCCTCGTAGAAACCGGTGTGATCCTCGTCACTGCGGCGTGGGACCCACGGCGACGGCTCGGCAAAGCGCTCCCAGGAACCGTCGCGATAGACGAGCATGTCGTGTAGCCAGCCGCCTGGGTCCGGCTGCGCCCAGTTGAAGCGAAAGAAAATCCGCTCGTCGTTGTAGGCAATCTGCGTCCGCAACCGTTTGAGCGTCGTCTTGGGAGTCCAGTCCGAGGGCACACCAGCATACGCGGACGGTGTGTACTTGAATCAGTGTATTGGCGCTCCGTTCACCGTGAGCTGGCCCAGTGATCAGTCTTCTTCCCAGTAGTACAGATCTTCCTTCGGTGCACTGCAGTTGGGACACTCGTCCGGCAGGTCCTCCTCGAGTTCCCCCATCTCGCCACAGTTCTGGCAGCGCCACATGATGTAGCTCGGCTCGGTCGAGTCGTGTGGCTCGCCGATCGGAATTTCGGTCTCTTCCATCTTGTCGACGCCGGCTTTGGTTCGCAGCGGATCGTTGTCGGGAAGCATCACACCCACAGCTACAGCAGTGGTATGGTAAAGCATAGCGGATAGAATCACATGTATCCGTCACTGTATTTTGAAGGAGCCGCTAGCCGACAGGTGCCGACATCGCACAGTCGGAGTCGAGAGTCGAGGAGAGGGCAAGTAAATCGAACGTGGATCATGTTGAAGGCGTACGCGATTTTCGACCACAATTAAGTGATCACTGTTCGTAGACGCCACCACGATGGCTACCGATGTGCACACCCGCGTCGTCGATTTGCGACGAGCGTTCCATCGCCACCCCGAACCCGGCTGGCGCGAGTTCAGAACGACCGCCCGCGTCGTCTCCGAACTCGAGTCCCTCGGCGTCGACGAAATCGCAGTCGGCCGGGACGCGCTCGCCACCGAGGAACGAATGGCGGTTCCGCCCGAGGCGGAACTCGAGCCGTGGCTCGAGCGAGCGCGCGATGCGGGTGTGCGCGAGGACGTACTCGAGAAGACTGCCGGCGGCTACACCGGTGCGATCGCGGTCCTCGAGCAAGGAGAGGGGCCGACGGTCGGGCTGCGCGTCGACCTCGACGCGATTTCGATGACGGAGTCGTCGGCCAACGACCACCATCCGGCAGCGAAGGAATTTCGCTCGGAACACGAGGGATACATGCACGCCTGCGGGCACGACGCACATATTGCAATTGCGCTGGGCACGATTCAGGCGGTGAAAGCCAGCGACTTCAGCGGGACGCTCAAAGTGTTCTTCCAGCCCGCAGAGGAAATTTCGGGCGGCGGGAAGGCGATGGCCGAGAGCGGCTATCTCGACGACGTTGACTACCTGTTTGCGCCACACATCGGGCTGGATCACCCGACCGGTGAAATCGTCGCCGGCATCGAGAAGCCGCTGGCGATGGCCCACCTGACGGCCACCTTCGAGGGAGCGAGCGCCCACGCCGGAAAGGCACCGAACGAGGGTGGGAACACGATGCAGGCCGCCGCAACGGCGATCCAGAACGCCTACGCGATCCCCCGCCACAGTGAGGGGATGACCAGAGTGAACGTCGGCTACATCGAGGGCGGAACGGCGAGCAACGTCATCGCGGAGGAGCTCACGATTGAAGCCGAAGTGCGCGGTGAGACCACCGGACTGATGGAGTACATGCGAACCGAACTCGAGCGCGTCCTCTACGCAGCGGCGGAGATGCACGACTGCGACGTGACCCCGCGCGTCATCAGCGAGTCGCCGCGGGCAGACAGCGATCCGGCGCTGCGAGACCTCGTCAGCGCCGTCGCACGGCGAACACAGGGCGTCAACCAGGTGATCGGAACGACCGAGTTCGGCGTCAGCGAGGACGTCACCTACCTGATGGAACGCGTACAGGACGACGGCGGACTCGCGTCCTACGTCCTCATCGGGACGGACCACCCGACGAACCACCATACGCCGACGTTCGATATCGACGAAGCAAGTCTCGAAATCGGCGTGACTGTGCTCTCCGAAGCGATCCGGGAGTGTACACACCAGCAGCCCTGATCCACCTGTCTTCTGTCAGTCATGTTAGCCGGATCAGAAGGATTAATTCGCGGGCTCTCCGTGTATCCTCTATGAGCCAGGACGACGTGCCGGAGTCCTTACAGACGGCAGCGGATTCGGATCGGCCCCGCGGGATCCTCACCCCGTCTGACCGCGATTTCCTTCTGGGACGAAAGACGGATTACACCGACCACTCGAAAAAACAGAAGCGAAACCGAATTCGACGGCGCGTTCGGAACGCAATCCTCGATTTCAGTATTCTCTTCGAGTACATGGAAGAACGGGACCGAGAGACGGTGTTCGACCCCGACAACGAGGACCGCGACGCCTACACGCAGGGCATTACGGACATGCTCGCGTTCCTCCACCTCGGAACGATGGGCTATCACACCCCGTTCAAGGACATGCTCTCGGAAGGCGTCGGGAAAGCCGAACAGCGCCTCGCCGGCTCGAACTACCGCATGGTCAACGTCGAGTTCAACGTCGATCCGGTCGGCCAGATCGACGTCGACGAGGTCATCGAAAAACTGGACAACGAGGAGTTCGCCGAACTCACCGACGAGGAACTGCGCGCGTTCGTCCGCCTGCTAACCATGTCCGACGAGTTCTCCCCCGACACCGCCCGCGAGCACATCAAGGACCGACTCGACGAGTACTCGAGTAACGTCGAAGAGAGCGCACAGGAGCGCGAGCGCAAACTCGAGGAGTTGACGAACTGAACAAATACGGAGTGGTGGAGCGTTTTACCGGTAATCACCCGTACGGGCCAGCGGGCACCAGTACAGAACGACAACGGGCCATATGATCGCTGTCGATTCACACCGGCACGGTCGATAGCGAGTCGTTCGTCTCTCGAAAACAGGCCTCCGAGACCAGCACACACGATTTCTGATTCCCTCACGCAGTCCGGCCAGCGGCGTCGATCCGCGGGACAGCGGTTCGCCACTGACAGCGAGTTGCTGTGAGCGGAGTGACTAGACCGCGATGGCGACCGGGTACTCGAGTAGATCCCGGTACCGCTGTGGACAGTGTTGTTCTGAGACCGGGTATGAGTGTATAGATCGTGCAAGTTAGAGGCAAGTAGAGTTCGTCTGCTGAAAAGTGGGAACAAAAGTGACCGTTCCGTATAGTTGTTCACAGTGTAGCCACTCCGACAGGTGATGTTCTGGATAAACGTAATCTGTGTATGTTGGTTACGAAAAGGAAATATTTATGCATGATACCAGCAATCACACTGGTATGCCATCGCTCAACATGGCGCACGGTACCGGGGGTTGGTTACAAACAGCGGCGGTATACCGCTCGAATCGAGGTGATAGCGATGAGCGGAAGTGAAGGGAGCGCCATTGAGCGGTTCGTAAACGAACTCGACACGGTCGTGTTCGCGTTCGGTGCACTGTTGACGGTGAGCGTGATCGTGGCGTTCTTCGTCAACCGAGAGGCCGTCGCGCAAGCGATCGACCTTGTCGAGGGTGAAATGCTCAGCTACATGAGTTGGGCGTTGCTGGTGATCGTGTTCCTGATCGTCGTCTTCCTCCTATTCTTGATCGTGGGGCCGTGGGGGAAGATCAAACTCGGCGACGAGGATCCGGAGTACAGCTTCCTGTCGTTTTTCGCGATGTTGTACTCGGCCGGCTTCGCCGCAGGTGTCGTGTTCTGGGGGCCGACTGAGGGGCTGTTCTACTACGCCGATCCGAATCCGCTGTTCGGCGTCGAGGGTGGCACGAGCGAGGCGATTCCGCTCGCCGTCCAGCAGACGTTGTTCCACTGGGCGTTGCCACAGCTCGCGGTGTTTACCATCATGGGCATCGCGATCGGCTACTTCGCGTACAACTACGACAACGTTCCACTCCGCGTCTCCTCCGCACTTACCCCAATCCTGGGGAAGGAGAACCTCGATGGGCCGCTAGCGAAGATCATTGACATCCTCGCCGTCTTCGCGACGATCGGCGGCGTCGCGACCTCGCTCGGCTTCATTGGCAGTCAGTTCGTCACGGGACTGGACTACCAGTGGGGGCTCAACTTCGGCGATACGGGGATTCTCCTCGTGGTAACGACGATGACGATCCTGTTTACGATCTCGATGGTTCTCGGGATCGACAAGGGCATTCGCCGGCTGTCGAACTTCAACATGGGCCTGTTCGTCCTGCTCATGGTCGTGACGTTCATCGTCGGCCCAACGATGTTCCTGCTGTTGCTCGGTTCGCAGGCCGTCGGTGGAATGATCTCAGACTTCACCGCGATGAGCCTCTACACGGGCGCTGCCGAAGGCGGCACTGGCTGGGTCGAAGACTGGACCGTCTTCTACTGGGCGTGGGCGCTCTCGTGGTCGCCGTTCGCCGGCCTGTTCATCGCCCGTATTTCCAAGGGCCGAACCGTGCGCGAGGTCGCCTTTACCGGCATCGTCGCGACTTCTGCAGCGACGATTCCGTGGTTCACGTTCGTCGGCGGGACCGCGGTGTGGGCAGAGCACAACGGGATCGCAGACTTCGGTGCCGTGATCGCTGGTGATGCCGGTGCAGAAGTCTCCGGCTTCATCCTGTTCGAAGCGCTCACCTTCTCGGTCGACCTCGGGATCGCCGAGTTCGCCGTTCCAGTCGGTTCCGTGTTGATCTTCGGGTTTATGATCCTCGTCACGACGTTCTTCATCACGTCGGCTGACTCCTCGACGCTCGCCGTCTCGATGATGACGACGGGCGGCAAGGAGTCACCATCGACGATCAACCGCATCTTCTGGGGTGTTGTCCTCGGGATGACCGCTGCAATCTTGATGATCCTCGGCGGCGAGGGCGGTGCCGGCGCACTCGAGCAGGCGGTCGTCATCACCGGCGCACCGTTCGCGATCGTCTGTTTCCTCGCCATGCTCTCGCTGATCAAGAACTTCAGCGCTACCAGAGGACGGGTGTTGCTCCAGGACAAAACCGTGCTGATCGGATCCACCAAAGACCAAACCAGTGACGATCCGACGCCGGCCGCTGAACCTGGCGACGACTAGCGCACTCTCCCTGCTTTAGTTGCTATTGAACCCACCATCCCGCTTCTGAAATCGACGTAAATTCCGGAACAATACCCCGCTCACCCGGAGTGTTCCGCAATCCATAACAAGTTTTAATTTATGCCATACACACAATCTGTGTATGGACAGAGACAGTGCGGAACCGGACGTGGACGCATATCCCGGCCCGAACGCCCAAAAGTGGGTCGAGTTCCACGGGACAAACGCAGCCCCCAGCGAGTACTCCCACGAGTTCGTCTGGGACATCACCCGCGAGGCTGACGGTCCCTTCGTCACCGACGTCGACGGCAACGTCTTGCTCGATTTTACCTGCCACATCGGCGCGGCACCGCTCGGTTACAACAACGAGAAACTCACCGAGAAACTCCGCGAGTTCGACCTCGTCGAACCGATGAAGATCGCCGGCCAGGACATGTACTTCGGTGCCGGCCCGACACCCGAGGAGTCAGACGTCCCCGGCTCGAGTCACCTCATGGACAAACTGACCGACATCTCGAGTCAGTACGACATGGACACAGTCTTCCTCTCGAACTCCGGAGCCGAGGCGATGGAAAACGCGATGAAGATCACCCACGACTACCGTGCACCCGCAAAGTACGGCGTCGCGTTCGAGGGCAGCTTCCACGGGCGGACGTTCGGGACCCTTTCCATTACGAAGTCGAAAGAGGTCTACACCCGTCACTATCCACAGCTCAGCGGTATCGAAACGATCCCGTTCTGCGCCGACCGCGGCTGTGAGGCCGACAGTTGTGACTGCGGCTTCTTTGCGGGTGAGACCTCACAGCTCCGTCGCATGCTGGCACCCGAAGGCGGCCGAATCGACCCCGACGAAATCGCGTTTCTGACCCTCGAACCGATCCAGGGCGTCGGCGGCTACCGCTTCCCCAGCGAGACGTTCATGCAGGAGGTCGCAGACGTAACCGACGAGTACGACATCCCGCTCGTCGTCGACGAGATCCAGGCCGGTATCGGCCGTACCGGCGAAATCTGGGCGTCGGACCACTATCCGATCGAACCCGACGTCATCGCCAGCGCGAAGGCACTTCGGGTAGGGGCGACCATCTCCCGGTCGGACATCTTCCCCAGCGAGAAGAACCGCCTTGGCTCTACCTTCGGCGGCGGCGACCTCCTCGGCTCGATGATGGGAACGTTCACCCTCGAGGCCATCGCGGAACACGACCTCCTCGAGAACGCCACCCGCCGCGGCGAACAGGCCAAAGAACTTCTTCGCGACCAGACACCCGACTACGTCGACGACATCCGCGGCAAAGGCCTGATGCTCGCCGTCGAGTTCGACACCACCGAGCGCCGAAACGCGGTCGTGAAAGCAGCACTCGAGCGCGGCCTGCTCACCCTCGGCTGTGGCAAGAAGACGATTCGGCTGCTCCCGCCGCTGGACTCAAGTCACCGCGAGATCGAACTCGGGATTGGACTGTTCTGTGAGGCAGTCGATGCGGTCGGTCCGAACGCGAAGGCGATGTAGCACTCGAACACGAACGCATGAGAGTACTCGGATACTCGTAGTACTCGCGTGCGAGGCACGCTATTCGATGGCCCAACGTAGGGACTGAGTTACGGACGATTTTGCGACCGATTGTTCTGCTGCACTGGCGGCAAGATATGCATGCGTACCAGCCACCTCATCGTGAGGGAGGTGACAGCACTGGCACAGAGAATCGCTGCGATTTGGAGTCTCTCGTGATTCGATGAGGTGTCCAAATACGAACACCCCACGACTACCAGCGATGAGAAACGAAATGCCAGCAGTCAGTCTACACTGAGAGGAGGGCAGCAGGCAGAACATCGATTAACTGCTGTTGGAAATATAGTCGAATTGCAGCTAGAAACGTAGCGGTTCATCGCGGATACCGTTTTGGCCGAACGTGTTCCCGCCCTTTACTGCTGATCGAGAATCTGGACCACCCCTAACATCGCACTTCCCCGAATGTCATCTGTAGCGAGACGGTGCTGGGGACAGAACAGTACCTGAACTGAACGAACGACGGTCTGGTCAACACCAGAACAATGACAGATACACACGCATCCGACACCAACGGTCGATCGACCGAGACCACCGCAGTAGATGATCGGGATCCTCTCTTTGCACGGATCCCACGCCGAGATTTCATGAAAGCAGGGGCCGCGGCCGGTGCGATGAGTTCACTGGCGGGTTGTACGGGTCTGCTCGACAGCGACGATATGCCGGCAGCGGCCGACGTCGACGCTTCGGTCCCACCCGGTGAGCTCGACGACTACTATGCGTTCCTTTCGGGGGGACATTCCGGTGATATCCGCGTCTACGGTGTGCCGTCGATGCGCCAAATCATGCGCATCCCGGTGTTCAACGTCGAAAGCGCACGCGGCTACGGGTTCGACGATGAAACGCACGATATGTTGCAGGATGCGGGCGGCTACACGTGGGGAGACACTCATCACCCTCGAGTGAGCCAGACGGACAACGAGTACGACGGCGAATGGCTGTTCGTCAACGACAAGGCTAACGGTCGGATGGCTCGGGTCGACCTCGAGTACTTCGAAACGGACGCGATTATCGATCTACCGAACCAGCAGGGGACCCACGGTGCGTGCGCGCTGATGCCCGATACGCGATTGATCTTTGGTGTTGGCGAACTGCGCGTCCCGATCCCCAACGACGGTCGCGACCTTGAAGACCCGAGCGAGTACGGATCGACTCTTTCGGCGATGTCGGCTGACCCGTTCGACCACGAGTGGGATGTGCGGGTCGATTGCAACCTCGATAACGGCGATTCCGGAAAGAACGGAGAGTGGTTCTTCACGACCAGCTACAACAGCGAAGAGGGCGTCACAGAGGCGGAAATGACTGCGGCGGACACGGACTACGTCGTTGCGTTCAACATTCCGCGCATCGAGGCGGCAGTTGACGCCGGCGAGTACGAAACGATCAACGGCGTCCCTGTCGTCGACGGCACCGAGGACAGCCCGCTCAATACCGGTAGTGAGCCGCTGGTTCGGTACATCGATGTGCCGACGAACCCCCACGGGGTGAGTGTGACGCCAGACGGACAGTACGCAATCGCGTCCGGGAAACTCGATCCGACGTGTACGATCATCGAGATCGATCAACTCACCGAGGTTGACGACCCCAACGATGCTATCGTTGGACGGGTAAACGTCGGAAACGGGCCACTGCACACCGCCTACGACGGTCGCGGGCACGCCTACACGACACTATTCGTCGACTCCGAGGTCGTCAAGTGGGATATCGATGCAGCCGTCGAAGCCGAGATGGGGTCCGCAGATCCGGTTATCCAGAAACATGAGGTTCACTACAGTCCCGGCCACCTGATCGCCGCTGAATCCTACACAGGCGACCCACAGGGAGACTGGCTGATCGTCCTCAACAAACTCTCGAAGGACCGGTTCCTTCCCGTTGGGCCGGTCTTCCCTGAGAACGACCAACTGTTCTACATCGGTGACGACGACGCCGGGATGGAACTCGTCAAAGACACCCCTGCCTACCCCGAGCCACACGACGCCTCGATCGTCCGGGCTGACAGGCTCGACCCCGCGTCAGTGTACGACCCCGACGATCTCACGTTGGACTTCATCTCGACGGACGACGAGGACAACTTCATCGAGCGTGATGGAGACCGGGTCCACGTCGAGATGCACAGCCAGCGCAACTACTTCAGCTTCGAGGATATCGCCGTTCAGGAGGGTGATGCGGTCACGATCAGGACCACCAACATCGAACAAACGGAGGACATGCTCCACTCGGTCGCGATTCCGGAGTACGACATCAACGTCAAAATCGCACCACAGGAAACGCGTGAAGTAACGTTCACGGCCGACAAGCCCGGCGTCTACTGGATTTACTGTGCGTTCTTCTGTAGCGCACTCCACCTCGAGATGCGCTCGCGGCTACTCGTCGAACCGGCTGACTAACGCCTCCCACCCTCTTTCGCACTCATATCCGCCATGTCAAAACTCAGTACCTTAACTGAACTCCGCCGCGCGCTTCCGCTGGCAGCGGCGGCGCTGTTGCTCGTTGCAATCGCGCTGCCGATGTGGCGGATCACGCTCGAGGCACCCCAGTACCCCGAGGGGCTGTTCGTCGAACTGTACGCCTATCCCCGTCTCGAGGGAGACGTTGGCGAAACACAATCTCTCAACCAGTACGTCGGCTTCTACTATCCCGATCCGGTGTACCTCGATCCAAACTACGACGTACACCCAAATGCGATTTCGGTTCCCGAGTGGTCGGCGGGTCCGCTTGCATTCGTCGGCATTGCTGCAACCGGCGTGTTCGTCGCACTCGCACCAACGGTCCGGAAGCTAAAACTCGGTTTAGCGTGCCAACTCGCCAGCACGCTTGCAGTGTTCGTCACGATGTTTGCAGTGATTCAGTACCGGCTGTATCAGACCGGTCACTCACTCGATCCGAACGCACCACTCCGAGGTGTCGACGGATTCACGCCACCGCTTCTCGGAAGCTACGAAATCGCCAACATCAGCGGACTCGCCTGGTTCGGCCCCGGCGGGTATCTCACGCTCGTCGCACTGGCCCTGTTGGTGATCGCGTTCCAGTTGCGCGACTCGAGTGCAACTCTCACGGACGCTCCCGAACTCGGACGGACACTGCCTCGCCGGCTCGCTGTGCGTATTCGATCCGGGCGCAACTCGAGTAAGGAGTCGGATCAGGATCAACAGACTGTGGGGTCGCTGTCGACAGCGGACGAGGTGAGCCGCGATGACTGATCGTGATCGTGATCGTGATCGTGAAGCCTGGCTCCTCATTGGGGCTGTCGTCGTACTCGTCGGGCTTGGTGCAGCAGTCGTTGCAGCCGACGACCCCGGGAGTGACACCGATGCGACGATCGATGGCTGGACACCCGACGTCGACGACCCACGCGAGGGAGAGGCACCTGACGAGCCAGGTATCGCGACGCTCGGACAACAGGAGTACGACTCCGTTCAGGAAGCAGTCGATTCCGCCGAAGCAGGCGATACAGTCGTTCTCGAAGGAGAGTTCGAGGAGCAGATAACGGTCGAAACGCCGAATATCACACTCAGGGCGGTCGATACCGCCGACAGTGAACGCGACACTGCAGGAGCCCTGATTGATGGCGGCGGTGAAGGGACCGTCCTCGAGGTGACGGCGGCGAACGTAACCGTCGATGGGGTCTGGATCCGAGAGACGGGGCCAGATCGAAGCGCTGAGGACGCGGGGATCTATATCAACGATTCTGATGTGACGCTGTCGGATGTGCGGATCACCGAGGCGACGTTTGGTGTGTGGATCAGTGAGGCGACGGACGTCACCGTCGAGAACGCCACCATCGCAGGGCGCGAAGCGGTTGGCGAATCACAGCGTGGCAACGGCATCCACCTCGACCGCGCAAACGGCGCACAGCTACAGGACAACGAGATTACCGTCGTTCGAGATGGTATCTACTTCTCGTGGTCTGAGGGAGTCACCGCGACGGGCAACACGATGTGGGACCTTCGGTACGGTGTCCACTACATGTACTCCAACGACAACCATCTCGAGGGGAACGTCGCGTTCGACAACGACGTTGGCTTCGCACTGATGGTCTCGGAGAACCTGACTATCACCAACAATGTCGCGGTGAACAACGACGGGCCGAGTGGACAAGGCATTCTCGTGAAGGATGTCGATGACACCACGATCCGCGACAATGCCGTGGTTGCAAACAGGAACGGACTCTACGTCTACAACGCCCACGGGAACAATCTCACCGGCAACCTGATCCTCGAGAACGAGATCGGGGTCCAGTTCACGGCCGGCAGCTCCGACGAGCTGGTCGTCGAAAACAGCTTTATCGGAAACGGCCAGCCAGCACACGCCCCGACAACTGCACAGATCGCCTGGAACGATACTGAACGGGGCAACTACTGGTCCGATGCACGTGCAGTCGACCTCGATAACGACGGAACCAGCGAAACACGCTACCAGCCTGCAGGTGCCGTTGAGGCGGTTATTTACGATCACCCGCAGGCAGCTATCTTCGCCGAGAGTCCGGCGTTCGACGCCGTGCGGATGGCGGAGAGTTCGTTCCCCGTCATCGAATCACCCGGTGTCGTCGACCACCGACCGCTCACCGAACCACCGGCCGACGACTGGAGACAATACTATGAGAATCACGATAACTGACGTCCACAAGCGCTACGGCGACGTCGTTGCCCTCGACGGACCGTCGTTCGACATTCCGTCCGGGTCGACGTTCGGCGTCCTCGGGACGAACGGTGCGGGAAAGACAACCCTCTTCGGGCTCCTCGTCGGGCACGATACGCCGGATTCGGGTCACATCGAAGTCGGCGGTGTTGACGTCGAACAGGCGGGCCATCGCGTTCGAGAGCGTGTTGCGTTCTTGCCCGAGCACGCGGGCTTTCCGCCAGCGATGACTGGGCGTGAGGTCCTCTCGGTGCACGCTCGTATCCGCGGAATCACAGCCCGTGAACAGTCCATCGACGAAGCGCTGGAGACGGTCGGGCTCACAGACGCGGCCGACCGCACAGTCTCCGGCTACTCGAACGGCATGGGACGGCGTCTTGGACTCGCGTCTGCACTGTTGGGTGAACCACCGGTGCTCGTCCTCGACGAGCCAACGGCGGGACTCGATCCACGTGGCGTTGCGACCTTCCACCAAATCATCGAACGAATCGATCGAGAGACCAATACGACTGTCGTCCTCTCTTCGCACGTGTTAGAGGAGGTAGAACGGCTCTGTGACTCGGTCGCCATCCTGGAGGACGGCGTCCTCCGTGCGGCCGGCTCCGTCGACGAGCTCCGCACGGCCGACGGCGAGCATGTGACCGTAACCGTCCGTCCGTCGGCGGATCAAGAACTAACACAACTCCGTGAGGCAGCCCACCAGTACGGCGACGTTACGGAGACAGACGGGGAACTCACGGTTACCTGCGAACGTGGTGCTGCCGTCGAGTTCTGCGGTGGACTGGAGTCCGACGCGGTCGACCACTTCGAGGTTCATGAACCCGGTCTCGAGGCGGCGTTCCACGAGGCGCTCGCGACGGGTGACGCGGGTACTGGTTCCAACTCCGATACGGGCACCGACACAGACACCGACTCCAACCCCGGCACCAACACAGACACCCGCTCCAACTCTGATACCAACACCGGATCCGACGAGACAGCGACAGTCGACACACCGGAGGTGAGTACATAATGTCCGACAACCAGCAAACGCCGACAGACGAGCCGACGACGAGAGCCGACGGTGGCTGTGCAACGGCCGTCGACGTCGACCTGTCCCAACCGATCGACTCTGGATCCTGGTACCGACAGCTGTTGGTCGTCGCCGAGACGGAATACCGTCTCGCAGTCCGCGGACGATGGGCTGTCGCACTGACTGCCATTTTCGCTGCGTTTGCACTCGGGCTGACGACGTTCAGCGGTTCATCGGTGAGTCCCGAAGGCTTCGAGCGAACTGTCGCGAGCCTCGCTGTCCTCGCGGTCTACCTCGTTCCGCTGGTCGCGCTTGCGTTCAGCTATGACGCGATCGTTGGCCGCGAGGAAAGTGGCTGGCTCCAGACACTGTTCGCTCTCCCGGTCAACCGTTCCTGGCTCGTCATTGGCACAGCGCTCGGACGAGCAGTCGTACTCGCAAGTGCGACGATTATCGGGTTCGGGATTGCCGGCGGATTCCTCATTCTCGAGTACGGTCTCTCCGGGTTCGATGCCTACGTGACGTTCCTGCTCGCAACTGTCGGGCTTGGACTGGTCTTTCTCGCAATTGGTGTCTTCATATCGACAGTTGTTCACGAGAAGACACACGCACTCGGAATCGCCCTGCTCATCTGGGCGTGGTTCGTTCTCGTGCACGACCTGCTTGGACTCGGACTCGTCGCAGCGTTTGGCCTCTCGGAGACTGCCGTCTCTGCGATGGTGCTCGCGAATCCGACCGGCATCTTTCGTGCACTCGTCCTCGGCACGTTAGGAGCCGCCAGCGATGCCGGCTTCGCCACAGTACTGGCGGATACCGGCCTCTCGACGGGGATCCTTCTTGGAGCGGTACTGCTCTGGATCGCCCTCCCGCTCGCACTCGCAGCCCTCGCAATCCGGAGGCGACGGCTATGAACCATACTCGTTGCGCCGCCGACCGGCGATGGTCACGCCGCCAGCTCCTCGCTGCGACTGGCACAGTGGTTGCAACCGGTCTTGGCGGCTGTCTCGACGAGGACGACACCGACCTCGAGCCAGCAACGCCGACCGCTCTCGACGATGGGGAGACGTGTGACGCTTGCGGCATGGTGATTGCAGACCACTACGGACCTGCAGGACAGCTGTTTTATGCGGCTTCCGACGCCGATTCAGACGGCCCGGCACAGTTCGACAGCCTCACAGAACTCCTCACGTATCACGAAGCGCGCAGCGACCAGGGATGGGAACTTCGTGCTGTCTTCGTCACTGACTACTCGAGTGTGGACTATCAGCTCGAGGACCGAAACGAGACACCACATATCTCGAGCCACGTTGCAGAAGAGACCTTCGCCGATGCGACGGGTCTCTCCTACGTCGTCGGGAGTGACGTCATGGGTGCGATGGGGGAGGAGGTGCTTCCGTTCTCTGCCCGAGACGATGCGACGGTGTTCGCTGACAAGTACGACGGCGAAGTCCAAGACTGGGAGACGCTCTCACCGACAGCGCAGTGAAGCAATAACTGAGATTCGCCTCCGCTCGATGCACTGCTATTGGACATGGACACGCACGACGTGGCCACCGCACCCACACTGGTCGACGTGCTCCCACTCGAGTGCTGCTGGATCGAATGCCGCCGCAAGTTCGTCATAGAGGTACTCGGAGGGATGACCGTGTGCCTCGTGGGTGACTAAGTTCACGTGATAGCCGGACGCGGTATGTTCGATGGCATCGATCGCCTGACTGACGACTAACTCACGGTCGTCGGCGTGTTCGGGGTGCTCGAGGGGAGCCGACCACGACTGCTCGTGGATCTGGTCTGTGACCGGTGTGGCCTCTTCACGAGCGCGGTCGTACGCTGTTGGAGTGCTTGCCATACGTATTACTCGGACTGGAATCCCCATATAGTGTATCCCGAATTACACGCCGGTGGGAACGCGGAGATGTACCGTTCGCTGGTTCGTGATCGTCGATTCGAACAGGCGACACTACCGCAAGGCAGGGATGGACGTCTCATTCGGCACAGGCAGTGACGAAGCAGTTCCCCGAGTCGGGTCGAATGCGATGACACGCATCGGGACGCGGGGAACCGACCTGTCGTTCCAGCCGTCCGATCGCTTCGCGAGGGAGGCTGAACCCGATCCGATAGGCGGTTCGACTGTCGAGTTCGTACCCGAGAACACGATCGAAAAACGCGACGACAACGCACTGTCGCCACGCGAGCGATTCGGCGATCGACGTCCCTCGAGCCCTGGTCTCGACGCCGTTGTACTTCTCGTAGCGGACGAAGTCGGCTGCCGACAGTTTCGCCAGCATCTCGGTAACGCTTCCTGGGCTGATCTCGAGTTCGGCGGCGAGTTCGCCGGTCCGGACGCGAGCGTCATCCCGGTTCGAGAGCCGGTAAATGGTAAGTAGGTACCAGCCTTCGGTCTCGTTTAGCGATTCGGGAAGAGGAGTTCTCCCACTGATATCCGCCGGCGAATGCGTAGTAGCCATCGTTCGGGGTAACATACTATGGGAACCCGTGAGTTTCGTGTCCCGAATATCTTCGGTCAACTGCCCCGAGGACAAGGTCCGAGGCTGACCAGTGAACTCGCGCTCTGTCACTACGCTGTGTCGCCGTCCTTTGCAACGGTGAATCGGTCGAAGAGGATTCCCAAGAGAGGCTGAGGGCTGTGTCGCCGAACAACGAGTACCATGTTCGCCGTGAAGACCACGAGCCCACTGATTACGGCACCACCACCCGCGAGAGAGACTGTCGTCGGAAGGGAGACGACATCTGTCACAACGATGAGAGCGAGACCGACGGTAAGTAGCGTACAGTCGATTGCCGCCAGCCTATCGTCGTAGAGGTCGTCGATCATCGGGACGTCCTCGAGACCGAGGAGATCGCTGTACCGGTGGACCCAGATAATAAAGGGAATGATGTGATACAGTGTCCCAAGGACAACGAATCCGATCAGGCCAAGCGCCAGGAGGTGAACTGCGCCGGGCGCACCGAAGAACGTCGCTGGATCGAGCGGGTCTCGAATCCAATAGACCGCAGACCAGAGCGGCCAGAGCACCATCGTCGCCGCGACGACCACGTAGCGACTCAACATCGGCGTCCATGGAGCCTGCGCCTCGTACAGTCGCCGTGCGAGAAGGACACCGAACCCGAGAACACTCGCGAGGATCAGGATCCCGCCGAGACGAGCAACCGTTCCGAGTTCGAACAGTCGACCGCCGGCCAGTGCGACCACACCGATCGGAAATCCGATCTCCTCGAGAGACTGAATCGAGTAGTCGACACCGTGGAGATCTGACTGGGTGAACATCGTCGCCAGCTGGTACAGCGCCCCGAAAATCGTCGTCAGGACGGCACCGTAGATCGCAAGGGTCCCGTGGGCCAGCCGAACACTTCCATGGGAGACTGGCAAGTCACGGAAAACTGGGGAGACGAATCCGATCGCTAGCGTTACGCCTAACGTAGTCAGCAGCACGAAGAAACCGAGCGCGATTGCAAAATGGCGCTCCGTGATATCCCACGGACGAGCAGAGACGAGCGTTCGTCCGATATTGTAGACGAAGACCCAGAACCCGAGTAGCATAATTATCCCACCTACAGGGAGCCACTGCTGTGCACCCACCAGCAAGGCAGTAGCGAACACCACCAATCCGACGACGACGATCCATAGCTGTGTCTTCGCGAGCCGTCTCGAGTACACCTCGACGGCGGACCAGACTGGAACGAACTGCGTCATCGCACCCATGATCGTGACACACACCCAGCCGACGAGCAACAGGTGAGCATGTGCAAGCGAGAGGTTTCCTGAAACGGCATCGATCGTCCCTAGTACACCGACGATGGCACCGGCGAGGAGGAATCCGAGTCCGACGAGAAAGTGGCGAAGCGGTACTGTCAGTGGTGGACTCTGATCGGCGTCAATGTTTCCCGGAATCGCGCCCATGCTCAGAGGGTTGGCACCCCAGGTATGTCCCGATAGCACCGAATATATTCACCCGAAAACGGATCCTCGGGAGGAGAACGATGCCAGCGGCGTTAAAATGGCGCATCCGGATTCCCGCGGCTCGGCCGCTCGTTTTGCATCGTCCGTTCCATGGGATTTGAGCCGACGTCTCCCTCGGGTTCGTGCTCGACGGACCCAGTTTCGAGATACACCTCCTCGAGTTCCTCGAGTTGCTCGTTGATCGAGTCGCTCTGGTGGTGCATCGGTGCGGTCCGAACGCGAACGAGGTCGTAGTCGTGCTTCTCGGAGAGCCCGTTCCACGCCCGAAACGAGCCGATCGTGAGCGTGTGAGACTGGGGACAGAACGGCGTCGTCGGTGTGAACTCGGCCCGAAGTACGGACGGATCGTCCGTCTCCGCTGCATACCGGTATCCCGCATCGAGGTGGCGCGTATCGAGATTGAGGCGTGCCAGGTTGTAGTTGAACGTCATGTCGTAGACTGTGCGCTGTTCGAAGAGATCACGGGTACACGTATGGAATTCGACGTGCTCATCGTCCGTTAAGACGCGATGGTTCCTGAGGAACGGCCCCGGTTCCGGGAGGTGCTCCGGGACGAACTGGTCGTATTCATCGAACAGCCCGTCATCGTCGCCGTTGTCGTCTCCGAACGGTGATGGAAATGGTACCATGGACATGGATACGGACTGACCAGGGCTATCGTTGATCCCGGAGATGTTCGACACCGACATCGTCTAAATCAAAACGAAATAATCGTGCCCCGAACACCACCAGCCGTTCCGAAAGAGCGGCGATCTGACTCTCTCCGCTCACTGTACTCCCGTTCCTGCCCCGCGGTCCTCACGTATTTCATTCGTTCACGGGTTGTGTTGTGCCCTGATCGCTCCGAACCGCGCGTTTGTCGTGCGATTAGGTGTGCGGTGATTTGCAGTGGCCACTAAGGAATTTCCCTTCGTCGCCGATCAAAAGAGAGTGTGACGGTCGCCGACTACGACCGCGACGAGGCCACCGAATACGGCCGCGTTGAGGTTTCAGGGGTCCCAGACGAATATCTTTGCCAGTTCGTATAAAAACCCCCCGCGGTATCGTGGGCAGATTAAAACTCATTCCTGATACCCGGGAGTGATTTACCACGTATATATTCCTTGTACACCTTATACTAACTGTGAACGATGATGACCCAACCAACTAACCTACACCGACGACGCATGCTGCAGGTACTGGGCGCAACTGGCATCACTGCAGTTGCAGGTTGCATAGCCGACGAAAACCCCGCTGACGTTGATAGTGAGTCGCCTGACGACGATCCCGAGGGGCTCCCCGCCGCCGAACCGGTCGATGTGGACTCTGTCGCAGCCGACCCGGAGAACATTCCACCGCCGGTCGACTGGGACGAGCCACGCGAACACGACATCACCATCGAGTGTACGGAACACGTCGCGGAAATCGAACCGGGCGTCACCTTCCACTTCATGACGTTCGAAGGGCAGGTTCCCGGTCCGATGATCCGCGTTCGCGAGGGGGACACGATCAACCTCACGTTCCGCGTTCCCGAGGAGTCGAACATGCACGCGCACAACATCGACTTCCACGCGGTGTACGGTCCTGGTGGCGGAGCCGAACACACGACGCTCGCTCCCGGTGACGAGGAAGCAACCCTCTCGGCAAAGATGGACTTTGCGGGTGCCCACATCTACCACTGTGCCGTCCCCGACATGGACTACCACATCAGTGCGGGGATGTTCGGAGCCATCCTCGTCGAACCCACGGACGGGCTTCCCGAGGTCGACCGCGAGCTCTACCTCGGCCAACACGAACTCTACACCGACGGCGACACCGGTGAAGAAGGCCACCACTCGTACGATTACGACGCTGGGGCCGCGGAAGACCCAACGTACGTCATCTTCAACGGGGAAGCGTACGGAATCACCGAGGATGGAACGCAGGGGCCAATGCACGCCGAAGTCGGCGAGACGGTTCGCCTGTACTTTGCCAACGGTGGTCCGAACCTCCACAGCGCCGTGCACCCGATCGGGAACGTCTTCAGCCGACTCTACCGTGACGGTGATCTCCTGAGCGAACCCGCGCGGAACGTCGAAACGACGCCCGTCGCTCCCGGTACGGTCACCGTGGGTGAACTGGAGATGACCGTTCCCGGACCTGTGAAGGTCGTTGACCACGCGCTCTCGCGAGTGGTCCACAAGGGCGCTCTCGCAGTCATCGACGTCGAGGGCTTCAACCCTACAAAGGTTCGTCTGAAACTCGCGACGTCCAGGAGGTCACGTCGCTGTACGTGCTGCTTCAACCCTACAAAGGTTCGTCTGAAACGCGTACCGTGGGACTCGTGAGTACATGGAGAGGGGCGCTTCAACCCTACAAAGGTTCGTCTGAAACCAGCATCACGAGCATCAGAGACAGCATCAGACTCGGCTTCAACCCTACAAAGGTTCGTCTGAAACAAGCGGTCGCCGGCCCGGAAACGCGAGACGAACAGGCTTCAACCCTACAAAGGTTCGTCTGAAACATTTAGTTCGGGTTGTCGTCACGTCACGGCGTAGATGCTTCAACCCTACAAAGGTTCGTCTGAAACCCGACGGCTCGCCCCGTGCGGTGCGTGCAGAATAGAGCTTCAACCCTACAAAGGTTCGTCTGAAACAGGCGCTTGCCGAACGCTACCGATCGGTGGTCATAGAGCTTCAACCCTACAAAGGTTCGTCTGAAACCCGCTCGCGAAGAACATCTACCGCTACGTCACGCGCGCTTCAACCCTACAAAGGTTCGTCTGAAACGGGCGGCGACGTCGGCGACCTGGCGAACTCTACGCGGCTTCAACCCTACAAAGGTTCGTCTGAAACGAGCGGGAGAAAGCCCGCGAACGCGCCAAGGAGGCTTCAACCCTACAAAGGTTCGTCTGAAACAGCGACTCGAGTTCGGAGCCCTGGTGAACGACGTATGCTTCAACCCTACAAAGGTTCGTCTGAAACCCGCCAGCGCTGGGATGAGGACGTGCTGGCAGGCGCTTCAACCCTACAAAGGTTCGTCTGAAACCCGTCGGCGGCGGCCACCTGCTCGCCGTGCTTGGCGCTTCAACCCTACAAAGGTTCGTCTGAAACTCCGGTGTGGAATTCATCAGCCGTTCAGTAGCTGATGCTTCAACCCTACAAAGGTTCGTCTGAAACCCGGACGAATGCCCGACGTGTGGCAACTCCGACCGATGGCTTCAACCCTACAAAGGTTCGTCTGAAACGAGTGTCTGGATGTCCGGCGCAGCAAACTCGCGATAGCTTCAACCCTACAAAGGTTCGTCTGAAACAAATCGGACTGGCTCAGCTACGTCCCCGAGCTACCGCTTCAACCCTACAAAGGTTCGTCTGAAACCGGTCAGTCCCCCCCGACCCGCCCGATGATCAGGCTTCAACCCTACAAAGGTTCGTCTGAAACGTCGATCGTGTCCTCAAGGGTCATCGCCTGCTCTGGCTTCAACCCTACAAAGGTTCGTCTGAAACAACGAGTTTCCCTGCCCAGCCACGGGCTGCGAGGCTTCAACCCTACAAAGGTTCGTCTGAAACGGCTCGCCCTCTTCGCCAGCAGCCCCCTCAACACGGCTTCAACCCTACAAAGGTTCGTCTGAAACCNCCCTACAAAGGTTCGTCTGAAACGGCTCGCCCTCTTCGCCAGCAGCCCCCTCAACACGGCTTCAACCCTACAAAGGTTCGTCTGAAACCGAAATAGAACTGTATACAAAAAGAAGAATTATATTGCTTCAACCCTACAAAGGTTCGTCTGAAACCATGCCGGAAATCCGGACGTAAAGCCTACTATGTACCACTCCTACAAATCTATTTTCGTCGACCTTCAATNGCTTCAACCCTACAAAGGTTCGTCTGAAACCATGCCGGAAATCCGGACGTAAAGCCTACTATGTACCACTCCTACAAATCTATTTTCGTCGACCTTCAATAGTCGTCATTCCCGTGGGGGTCGACGGAACACTCCAGAATTAGAGAAAGCGCTGATCCTCTGTTGGATCTTCGCCGTACACCGTTCGATCGAGAAGTGCGTCTGACGAGAGCTCGTAGATAATCGTAGACTCGCCGGGCTCGAGTAACTCTTCTACTTCACCACGGAGCTGTTCGAGATCGCCCTTCGAGATCTCACCCTCAAGAACAGAGTTTTGAACGTGAGTGAGATACCGACGACCGATCTTGAGAGCTTTGTGTGTGCGATCAGCCTGAAGGTCGTAAACCATGACAACGTACATGTTACCACCACCGTTTGAACGGCTCGTACTTCTCACCGGTCAGGAGATGTTTCTTGAGTTTGTACGCCTCGAGTCGCATCAGATACTGGTAGCTGACTTTTCGTTTCAAATTTGGATGGTCAACTGTTCGCTCGAGCGTCTTCTCAAACTCCTTAGAATATGTCTGTCTACCCTGTTCGTTCAGGAGACACGACTCGAGTTCGGTTTCGAAGTCATCGGCTGTGATCTGGTTGCGGTTACAGAGTCGAAAGAGAACGCGATCCGCAATGACGGGTTTGAACAGATCCGCGATATCCAGCGAAAGCGAGTACCGCCGCTCACCGGGTTCGTGGAGATAACTGATCGTCGGATCGAGCGCGGTTGCCCGAATCGCCGAGGTGCAATTCGCATAGACGAGCGAGTTGCCGAATGAGATGAGGCTGTTTACTTCGTTCGGTGGTGGGTTGTACTCTCGGCGCGAGAGCTGAAATGACGGCGGCAGAATTTCGTTGAACGACTGGTAGTATGCTTTGCGAGCCGTGGCTTCGACACCCATCAGTTCGTCGACCGCGAGATTCTTCTCGACGCGTTCGGCAGCCGCCTCGAGGTCGTCGATGATCTGGTCGAGTTCGCAGCCACGGCTGTTGTAGTAGACGACATTGGTTCGCATGTTGTGGATGCTTCCAGAAACAATCGCTGCCGCTAACCGGCGTCGGTGAGAAGTATCGTCGTACGCACGGACCTGCGAGACAACAGTTCGGCCGGATGTTTGGCCACGCTTTGGCATGAGAGAGCCAGCATAGTAATCCTCCCAGCCAAAGACGTGCATTGCGACACCTTGGTCGTTCAAGAAAGACATCAGCCGAGTATTGAAATCGATCTGGCCGTGGAGGTACAGCGCCTCCGCGTTCTCGATTGGGACATATTTCTTTTCACCGTCTTCAGTGACAACTCTGACCGTGTCGTCGTTTCGTTCGATTCGCCCGTCTGAAAATACGTGGTAATTCTTGTCCATGGTTAGCACCAGCAAAAGTCGTGGTACGCACAGGAGTCACAGAACGGCTTCTCCTCTGCCGGCGGTGGCGTCTCTTTGCTTACGATTTCGTGAATGCCATCAATTGCAGTTTCCACGGCATCTTTGCGTTCGTCTGTGAGTTCGACGTGTTCACGGTTTCGTTCTCGAGGATGTGCGAGGACGCCGCCCTTCTCGATACCCGCAACGCGATCGAGATACCAGAGATAGTACGATAACTGCATTTCGGCTGGCTCAGTAAGTGTCGACGAGGGTTTGACCTCGATGACGCGCCCGTCTTCGAGGAGATCGAGCGAGATCATCCCGAGGTGGAGATTCTGCCGGTTCTCCTCGTATGCAGTGTCGTCGACGCGGGTGCCACGGACGACCGTCGGGTTTTCGCGGTCAATTTCGAGGTTTCGCGACTCGAACCAGAGTTCTCGCTTACAGACGTGATAGTACTGCATCATGACGCCGGTAACGCGAAACGGTTCGTCGACGGGGTTTCCGCGAGCGGTCTCGAGCAAGCGGGTAACGGGATCGGTGTCACTCATAGGAATCGACGCTCGACGGTGTTGTCAGGGACGACGAATCCGGTTACCGGATCGAAGAAGTTCCGAACCTGCGAGTTGGATGTGTCGAGCAGGCGGATGTCGGTCTCGCAATGGACAGTCGGAAGATTCGCTAGTTTTCGCTCCTCTTCCGACCCGGACTGATAGATTGGAACCGAAATCTGTCTCGTCCGCAACTCGTCCATAAGAGAGTTGACGGTCTCGAAATCATATCGGTCTATCGCGGCTTCAACCGCTTCTATCAGTTCTCGGTCCTCGTCCGTCCGGGAGATGACGACATCAATGGCATGCCGTTGCTCAATCAGCGAGAGTGCCTCGAGTTCGTCGCCTCGAGCATCGTCGACATACGTAGGGTACGCATCTTTCCCGACGTTTTTCTCCTGATGTAGTCGGTTGTAGTACTGCTTGACGGCGGTTCGAGCGACGGCGGTTTCGGAGAGTGTAGAGTCGTCCACTCGTACTTCGGCAAGCGTTTCGGCCGCGACAGGGAGCAACGACGGACCGCGATTGTAGACTGCTTCTGCCGGCGTCTTTTGTTGCTCTTCGGGAACGTCAAGCCACCAGACGGTGACGATCCCGGATTCGCGTTCGAACGACCGATTGCACCGACCGGCGGCCTGAACGATGCTGTCGATCGGTGCGAGATCTCGATACACGCGATCGAAGCTAATATCGACGCCTGCCTCCACGAGTTGCGTCGAAATGGTAACGAGGGGATGTCCGTCTCCGGTAAGAATCTTCGCCGTTTCAATGAGTGTAAGTCGATCGATAGGACGAAGTCGTGTTGAGAGATGCAATATCGAGTTCTCTCCGCTATCCATAATCCGGTTTGCGAGTACTTCCGGATCGACATCGTCGACGCTACCACACCGTTCGAGTTCGGCAGCGTACGCCTCACCGACGTCTGCGAGTTCCGAACGCCCTCCTGAGACGTGGTCTGTGAGTGTCTGTGCGCTGTCTATCGTGTTGCAGATTGCGAGTGCAGACTCGTTATTATCTACCGCCCCGAGAAGTTCTGCCGCAGCGTCCTCGTACGACTTTGGGCCAGTCTGCTTGTCGATGTACCGTTCGGTCGACGAATCGAGTTCGTACGTTACTCGCTCAGTCGTTTCGAAGTATACGTCCGGGTCATCGACGAGTTCGGTCGCATCCTCGACGAACGGAGTCGTTTCGTCGAAGAGTTGCGGTTGCGTTGCCGTCATGGCAATGACCGTCGCATCGTAGCGTTCGGTCAACAGTGCAACCAGTCGGGGAACAAGTTTCCACCAGTTCAGTGGGAGACTCTGTGGTTCATCGAGAATGACAACGCTGTCGCGAAGGGCTGGAAGCTTCATCGATTGCGTGTTCGCCGGACCGGCGAGACTCTCGAACAACTGGACGAACGTCGTCACCGTAAGTCCAGCCCGCCAACTTTCTGCTAACATCCCGGCAACATCGTCATTTTGATCGGCGTCGTCAGCTTCTTGGTCCGAATCCTCACCGGGGTGTTCTTCGTCCTGTATCGTCGTTTCCGAGAGGTGATGGTGTGCCGTGAGCAACCGACCAGCGGTATCAGCGTCGTAGATCTCCTCGATCTCGTCGACGACTTGATCGATGATGCTCGTAAACGGGAGCGCGTAGACGATTCTGTCGCCACCGGTTCGATCACGGATCTCCATCGCTGCTGAGAGCCCGGAAAGGGTCTTTCCCATTCCAGTCGGCAGCGTTAGCGTCGCGACGCCACCACCGTTGTCCGCAAATGAAGCGGCGTTCTCGAGCACTCGCTGCCGCGCTCGAGAGCGATAGTGATTCAACTGCTCCGATCGCGTTCCGTTCGGGTCGGCGGTGACACCAGCTTCGATCGCTGCAACGTGTTCGTCCAGTTTCGAAAGCGTGGGCGAGTCTGCGGCGTAGGTCGCTTCAGAAACGTCGTCACCGGTTTCCGCTTGTGCTGCGCTCGTCTTGTCTGCGAGGACAAGCGACCCCCAACACTCGAGAACGAGTGCGTAACACGACTCCGAAAGCGACTCGTAATCGAACGGTCCCGTCTCAGTTGTTGTGACGGTCGATTCGATGTCCTCGAGTAGGTTCCCGGCATACCGTTCACAGAACTCGCTCCACGAGCCGTGTCCGTCGGTCGCGGCTTCGAACACCTCGGAGGCAAGATCCGGAGCGTGATCGAGTATGTCTCTGATCTGCATTCTGATCGCAGTCTGGGACCGTTCTGTCTGTGTCTGTTCGGAAACGTTCTCGCGTCGGTGAGAACGATCAAAGGCGTACGACGCAACGTCCGGAACACTGCCGTGGTGCTTCGCGACGGCGACAAAGCCCGCAAGGCACGTCTCGGCGTCGTATCCTTTTGCCTCGAGCGCGTAGAACGCGGCGAACGAACCGAGTGGAGCGTGGTACCGGCACATCTTGGGGTCCGGTTCCACAGACTCGAGCAGGTAGTCCTGGAAGAACGTCGTCGCTTTACCGAAATCGTGAACGTACGCGAGCGTTTCGACGATGTCCTGTAGCGGCTCGCCTTCGGGTGTCTGTGCGTCGTCTGGGACGATGTGGCCAGTTCGCTTTGCAACGTCCTCGAGGTGGTCGATGAGCAAGACACCTCCATTGGCTCCACTCGAGGGATTATGATCGTCTTCCGGCGGATGGGAATAGCGCGTTGGCATCTCAGACGAAGACGACGGTTCTGTCGTCGACCGTCGCAGGATCGACATTTCGGACAGCAAGTGGGTCGGCGTCCGGGTTGTACGTGTACGCGGTGAAGTCAGTCGTCGTCCGTCCACCCGAGTCCGTCGCCATGAACGCGGGCGACTCTTCGACCTCGCAGCGTGTTCCCGCCTCGAGGACGACATCTTCGACGGCATCTGGCACGGCGGAGTCGACGGCGACCGCTTGCTCTCCATCGACTGACTCGGGTTCGACATCAAACTCACCGTGGTACTCGATCTCAGCGAGGTACTCCGACAAGCCTAAGCTCGGGACGTAGTGGGACCGCCCATCCTCGAGCGTCGATCGAAGCTCGTGGTATCGCTCATCGTCTGCCAGCGCCACGTCGATACGGTACGCGGGATCGACGAGCACCTCGTAGTTGTGTTGCTGGCGTAGCGTCGTCGGATCCGGGAGCTTGACGCTGATTTTCCCTCGTCCGTTCAGCGACTGGAGGTTTCCGTCGGCCGTCGAGAGCGTGTTCATCGGCATGTTGATCGTCCGGACTTCGTTTTCCGGCTCGATTGCGATCGCCGACTGATCGGGTCCGAATAGGTCGTAGTAGCCGTCCCGTTCGATACCGAGCATTGCGGCGATCAGTCCGGCGACCGTTGTCCGCGGGATGATTCGGTAGGTCTGTTTGACGATATTACCCTCGATACGACGGAAGTGCCCCCAGGGCCCTCGAACGGTAAAGGACAGGCAGCGCTCCGGCTGGTCGCTACTGCCATCCTCCTCGGTCGTCCACGTTTCGAGTGATTGCTGTCCCATCGTCTCAACTGTCGTCCGGGATCGTTGCAGTGTGTTCGTCGTAGACGTCGACAACCTCGACGGCGTCTGCCCCCAGTGCGTCCTCGAGTGCACCGTACAACACGCCGGGCCCGCCATCGTCACCCTCGTGGCTGAACGTGAGCACGTCGCTTGCGACGACCCGAACTCGTTCGATCTGTTCGCTCGCGTTCTCGAGTCGAGAGACGAACGTCTCGATATCGACGGCGAGGTCGCGGACGTTGCGAAGTTCTTCGTCGGGTTTCGACCGTTCGTCGTCCAGCGCAAGGTCCTTGTCCAGACCGCCGAGGTGGAAACTCTCGTCGGCGTATTCGACGCGACAGTAGAGACGCGGCTCTTGCCCGACCTTGCTCCGACTGATCGTCTGATTCTTGATCGCGCGCCAGCAAAGCGTGTCGAGTCGCTCGACATCGTCGCTCGTGAGTTTCGTATCCTCTGCGCCGTGTTCGTCGACGAGTCCGTGGAATCGGATGAGTCCGTACTGAATTCGGTGATCATCCAGGTCGAACCCACCCTGCTGTTTGTCCTCCTGCGTTGCGATCACGCTCGTCAAACTGTCGTACTCCTCGTTCTCGTTGACCGCGTGCATCGTCTTGCCGGGCGAGAACTGGACGGGGCCGGTGAAGTGGTCTGGAAGGTGTTCTGCGTATTCGTCGTCCGTGTCGACAGACATCGTTGCGCCAAAGTACCGAACGTCGACACTTTTGCCGAGGAACTCGCCAAAGATGTCGTCGCGGAATCGCTCTGTTTCCTCGTCGTCCTCGAGGTCGTAGTCATCGGGATCGACTTCCTTCAATCGGTCCTCGAGCAACTGTCCGCGCGTGTACTGGTTACCTTCCTCCTGCACATTTCGAATGTAGACGCCGTGACCGTCGTCCTCGAGTTGGTCGCGGAGATATCGTTTCAGTCGGACGTCGGTGACGATCGCCTGCTGGGTCTGTGGATCGATCCGGGGACGGTTTGCACCGCTGAGCGGGTTCCCGTTCGGATTCGCGTCGACGGCGTCGTACAGGAAAACGATTTCTGAGCGATTCTCGACGGTGTCGGTAGTGTCTGCCATGTTAGTGTTCCTCCTCGGGTGTCGTTGCTTCGTCGTCCTGTGCACCATTGTCCCACGGATGGTCGTTCATGCCGTAGGTTACGCCGAGGGCGTAGTAAAAACGCAGATCGTCGGTGTCAATCTGCCAGTTATCGGGTTCGGGATCGAGGATCGTCTCCCGTAGTCGGTCGACGATGTGGTCGGCTTTCGTGCCAGGATAGCCGTTTTGCTGTTTCTTTTCCTGACGTGTGTAGGTCAACGTCTTCGCAATCGTCTCCTGTGCGACCTTCTTGATTCGCGACTGGGTGATCGATTTCACCGGATACTGATCGACCAGCGTCGTCGATCGATCCTCGCTGTATTCCTGATAGCTGCCGATATCGCCGACGAGAGCGCCGAGCAAGAACGCACCGCGGCGCTGGTTGGCGACTGTCCCTTCGCTATCCCCTGTAGACGACAGCGCAGGTGTGTTTTCGATGAACGATTCGAGCTTCGCGTCGGCGGGGTTACCCCCATCCGTGATTGCTATCTCTTCGAAATCTGGCATTGTGTGTTCCTCGTAGGTCGGTTCTCGCGTGATCGGTTCCTTCGCGCTATCGTTCGTCGTCACCAACTCGAGCTTGCCGTCGGCCAGCGAACACAGCTGTGCGAACTGGCTGGCGACGAGGAACGACGGGAATCCCTCATGCTCGCTGTCGTCGGTCTGTTCGTCGATTATTCGTTGGACGTACTCCTCGAGTAGCGTCTCGACAGCGATGGTGTCGCCGCTCAGAACGCTGACGAGCGCTTCGATCCGCGGATCGTCGGCGTCCGCGTCGGCGTCGTCTCGCTCGGCGAACGTCTGATAGAAGTACCAGCCCGTGGAGACGGAGTTGAGCCGATTATTGTCCGATGCAAGTAGCCCCCAACTATCGGTGGTCGGCATGGGTGGCGTCCAATCGTCGATGCTGTTGAACGCGCTCGCGACATCGACGAGACGGTTGTGCGTGAAGGCGAGTTCCCGCGGATACTGTAGCCGTCCGTTCAGCGTCTCGCCGAAAACGTCGTATCGAGACATCTGATGGGGCATCACCGCCGAGACGTAGAACCGAAGATCCGTTTCGTCGATGTCGGCCTCTCGTTGTCGTTCGTAGGCGTCCTCAATCGGTGTGTCTTTCCCTTCGTCGGTTGCTGCTTGGTAGAGGAGTTTGTACAGCTCGTAGGCCTTTTCTGGTGTCGGACGGCCAAAGAAGTACGGCAGGGAGTACACCTTCGTTCCGAACGTCCGATAGGTACAAGCTTCGACGAACGTCTCGGCGTTCATCACAGTGACGGCAGCATCCTCGGAAATGGGATGGGAACGCCACGCTTCCTCGATGTCGAGTCCGGGGAATTTCTCGAGTTGTTTACCCAAGAAGTAATTCTGGGGATCCTCCGAGGTCCCAACTGTTCGTGCCGATCGACCGGTCACAATATCGGTTGCATCCCCTGAGGAGTCATCCGCTTTGTTCTTGGTGACGAGCTTCGAGAGTTTACGCTGGCGCATTGCTTCACGGAATGCGTCGATTTGGCCCGGCCAGCGATAGTCGCCGTTAGGTTCGGTTTTAATCTGCACCGTGAGTAAGGCGGTAGTCGATTCGCCGCCCAACCTCGTCACTACAGCGTCCTCGATATCCTCAAGGGTCGCTTCGTCGGTGCCCAGTGCTGCCAGGTCCTCGATAATCCAACCGTCCGGGTGCTCTGTCGCAGCATTCGTCACGACATCATCAGTCGCCCATTTCGTAAGTCGTTCTTTCGCGTACCGCGCAAGCTTTTCAGGATCGCTATTGCGGCCAGCCTGATGGGTGACGCTATGGTCGATTCCACGAGCGGCTGGGTACTTGCAATGGCCGACGTTCTGAACCAGCGTTTCCGTGTATCGCGTAACCTGAACGGGACCGATCATGTCATCCGCCAGCGTCGGTTCATCCCCAGAGACATCAATCCGGACGGCGATGAGGCTGTCATCGGTGTCGATGATGTCGCCGGCTGCGTCGGGCGTGAGATAAGGGGCATACTCACCACCACCCGTGGTCGCGAGCGTATAGAGCTTGCCGTAGAGGTACTGGATATCCCGTAGTGAACCAATCGGGCTATCCGGTAGCTCCTCGTCCAGTTCGGTCTCGGAATATGCCTCTCGAAACGCCTTAGGCGAAAGCATCCTCGCCCTCCAGTTCAGTTTCGCCTGGTCGGGTTCGACTTGTAATATTCATGAACCCAAGCCCGAGTGAATTTCGCTCTCCCAGCCCACAATCCAATGCGAGATTCAGGTGTCGGCGGTGAGAATCGTCTCGGACGGTGTAATTGAACTCCCATTTGCTCAAGACGTAGGTCATCTCCTGACCCTCAGTCACCGTCACGGGTACCGCGAAGGTCTTGATGAGTTCGTAGCCGTCGAACAGATCACCGTCTACATCGCTCGGGCCAGGTAAATCGTCGTGTGCGAACAACTCGTGTTTCTGATCGAGGTTCGACTCGAGTTGCGTCAACAGCGGCTCCGTGGTATGTTCAGGTCGCCAGAAGACCGGCGTATCCCCGCCTGGGTGGTCGATACCGTACTCCTCGCACTGCCACGGCGGAATTCGAACGAGTAACCCGGTCCCCGTCTCGAGCGTGCCTCGCGTCCCCGGTTCACCGACATCCGGCTCGAGTGACTGAATATTGTCGACCAAAAAAGGCATCTGGCCGATATTCAGTTCACGGTCGTCAAGTAAATCCTCTGCAACGTGTGCGAGGAGCCCCTCATCGTGTGAGGCGACCAAAAGCGTTCGATCGTCACCTTCCTGCATATCACCCGGTGGGAACGGGTTAGACATGACAAATCCCGGCGGCCCACCGGAATCATGTAGTGTATCGTATTCGGTATTTTCAAGTGCGTTCCAGATTCGTCCCCGTAGCTTGTGGTGATACGTATTGTCGTAGGCTGTGTCTGCTCGTGCGGACAGACGGATCAGTATTCGAACTATGATACATCACCATTGTTGATACCCGCCATCTCGAATAATCAATTATATTGACAGCACATAATGTTATTGGTGGATCATTATCACAGATGCTCGTTTGAATGAGCTGCTGTTGCTGTGCAGCGAGTTGACGACGGAGAAGGCGGTTCTCAAGCGTTTAAATTGCGAGTTGCTGGCGGAGATGCGTACTGTCCTCAGTGTGGATCGCGGAATCTCGATTCCGGCGATCCGCTAATCCCCAATGTCACACTTGGTTCACTATTGAGAGACCATTCATGAGGCTGCTACGAAATCGGTCTGATGGCGGGTCGCTANGATCCGCTAATCCCCAATGTCACACTTGGTTCACTATTGAGAGACCATTCATGAGGCTGCTACGAAATCGGTCTGATGGCGGGTCGCTATCCAACTACGGCCGAGAAGAGTCACGACCATTCGACGGCGTAAGAAGCCACCAATCGGTCAATATCCTAACGTTCTTTACGATTGCTTGAGTAACCAACAGACGCGCACGAAAGTGCGCAGAGCCGGAGTTCCAAGCTTGGCGGCAGGACTCCGGCTCACATGCGGCCCCCGCGTAGCGGGAGCACTCCACCATTGACGGCGACGAAATAAAGACCTGCCGACCTATCGCCAACGTAGTCTCACAGGCGGTTGGACCATCTTGGGGTGCTCTTCGCTGCGTGTCGGGCCACGCTATCAGCTCGACACATGTACTGTGAACTGACGATCCACTGTAAGTGCGGTACTGACATCCGCGCGGACCCGACTCAGGGCGCGATCACGTGTCCCGACTGTGAGTCGACGTTCGCCGCGCGAATTATTGATCTCGAGACTACCAATGCATCCCGCTATTTCCACGGCACTCACTCGTATCGCGGCCCGTAACGACCTCAACGTGGCCGATCTGCCACCGCTGTACGAGGTCGTTGACCCGGAGGCACTAGCTGCGGTGCTTGAGTCTGGCGGGAACGTCCTCGTTGGCTTCGAGTACGAAGGGTATCGCGTCGTGATCGGCCCCGGGCCTGACGACGTGGCGGTGGAGGTGATCGACGAGAATCGGTAACGGATCGTCGACAGGGAGTGGCAGTCGATCACCGCGTTTTTTCTCGGTTCTATCGGTTCGGCCAGCGCCTCGAAGTTGCTCGCCGAGTACCGCTTGCAGACCTCGTAGAGATGGTCGCGCTCAAGTTCGCCATCGACGGGCGCGAAGGTGTCGGTTTCGCCCGCAAAGGCGTCCGTCTCTTCGAGCGCTTCGAGTTCGTCAAAATCGTCGACATCAGTCCCCGTACGACAGAGATACCGGGCAATCTTGACTGCTCGGCAGATGTCGCGCTGTGGCAGCCGGAAGTTCGTCGCGACGTTACTGACCAGGTGCTCGTCGGTGATCTCCTCGCTGTCGTCCTCCCGGATAGCCACTCGAGTTCGTAGTCTGGGAACGGGCAGTGGGCGGGATCGACGCGATGGGTCTCGAAGTCGACATCGGGTTACCACTCGTCGGTGTGGCCAAGAAAGACGTCGCCGGGCGCGTCGTCCAGCCGTCCTCCTCGTCGAATCCGAGTGACGCGCCATCCTCGCAGCCAGTGGCTGCCTCGAGTCCCGTCAAGTAGATAGCGGCCTCCTGGAGGGTCGATTCGCGTAGCAGGCGAGTGAGGAGGTCGCCGTTTTGCATCCCGCTATCTTCGAGGATGTCGGCGGCGTTGGCCCGTAGGATAGAGGCCTCGGGATCGGTGAGCGCAGCAGAGAGGCAGTCCTTACCGGTGCCATCCTCACCGGAGAAGAGACCGGAGAGAGACGGCGGGTGCGTTGGCTGCGCGACTGCGGGCGTGGATGGGGTCGAGAGACGTGGATTTAACGCAGAGGTAGGGTGGAGACTATCGGCCCGCGATCGAGAATATACGCCATCCCTCACCTTCCTCCGGGCGTAACTCGTACGTAGCGGTCTCCGGAATCCTCACAATCGATTCGGGGATCTGCTCGGTGTTCACCTCGTGATCGACCCGCAGCACGACACTATCGTGAGCGTCAGTAACGCGTTCGATATCATTGCCGATCGAAACGTTACCGTGGTCCAGGACTGCGAGATCTTTGCTGGTGAATTCGTCTGCGATCGTCCGAGAATGGTAGAACGCGTGGGCACTACCGTCACCGTCGGCCAACCGGGTGACGAATTCGGTGACGACCGCTTCAGGGGAGCGACCATCGGCCGGATCAACGGACGAAGCGGGCCGTTTTCCGGACGGCGTATTAGCGGTCGATTCGGGGGGCCCAGTGTCCGGATCAACGTCCGAATCCGAACCCGGGTCAACAGTTTCACCACCGTCAGCGTCTACCGGCGGGGCACTCGTGTGATCTTCGTCGACGGGCGACTCGTCTTCGACGACCCGTCCGGTTTCGTCCCCACTCGAGTCGGTCTCACTGGGGTCGGTGTTGGTTTCGTCGCCGTACTTTCGACTGAGTTCGTCTCTCCACTCCCGACTGACGTTCTGGTTCTCGTAGCTTCGCAGTTTGTCCTCGTACTGGGTGAAGTCCTGTTCGATGGCGACCCCGCCCGCCTCACTTGCATACTGGAGCGCCAGGATCACGTGATCGAAGGTGATCGTCACGTCCGCGAAGTCGGTCGGTGAGTCCTCGAGAGGGTGGCCGTCGTGGGCTTCGGTGGCCGCGATGTAGGCAGCGTATTTTGCGACCTTTCGAACGATAGCTGGAGTCACAACGATACGACCGAGGTACTCGTAGTCGAACTCGCTGGTGTCGACGCTGGCCTCGTCGGGAAAGACGTTACGCCAGATCTGTCGGCGTACACGCTCCTGGGGGACATCGAAGTTGATCGAGTGGGCGATCCGGCGTTTGAACGCCGGATCGATCCCCGAGCGTTTGTTCGTCGTCAGCAGGGCAATCCCGTCGAAGCTCTCGAGACGCTGCAGCAGGAAGTTTGTCACGTTGTTCGCATAGCGGTCGGTTGAATCGCCGACGTCGGTCCGCTCGCCGAACAGCGAGTCGGCCTCGTCGAACAGCAGGATGGCGTTCGAGCGTTCGGCCTCCTCTAAGAGCGCCCCGAGTCGGCTCTCAGTTTCGCCGATATACTTGTTGACGATCTGGGAGAGGTCGACGCGGTAGAGATCGAGGCCGGTTTCGGTGGCGATAATCTCGGCGGCCATCGTCTTCCCGGTGCCGGGTGGGCCGTAAAAGAGGGCGACGACGCCGTCGCCCCTATCGCCGGTTTCGCCAAAGCCCCACTCGCTGGTGACCTGGCCCCGATACTGGAGATGTCCACAGAGTTCCCGCAAGTGGGTCTTCGGTCTGTCGTTGAGGTAAATGTCCTCGAAGGTGTAGCCCGGTTCCATCGACTCTGCGAGGGCCTCGAGATTACTGGCCGAGTACCGTTTACACGCTTCGTAGAGATGGTCGCGCTCGAGTGCGCCGTTGACGGGGGCGAAGACACTACTGTCGGGTTCGCTGCTAGCCTCGAGTGCAGCGGGGTCGATGTCGTCAGCATCGCCGTCGGTTCGACAGAGATACCGAGCTGTTTTGATGGCTCGTCGGATGTCCCGCTGTGGGAGCCGGAAATTCGTCGCAACGTTCTCGAGAAGAGAGTCCTCGGCGAATTCCGTCCGGTACTCTTCCCAGATCGCCAGGCGGGTGTCATACTCGGGAAACAGGCAGTGTGCAGTCTCGACGCCGTGGGCCTCAAGGTCGATGTCGGGTTTCCATTCATCGGTGTGTGAGAGGAAGACATCGCCAGGAGCATCGTCTAGCCGTTCGACGATTGTATCGACCGACGGCCGATCCTCGGCAGTCGTGATCCCGAGAGTGCCGTCTTCCTCGTCGATCGTCGGTCCCTCTTCGTCGCCCGTGACTGACTCGAGGCCCTCGAGGTGGATTGTTGCTTCCTGAAGGGCGGCTTCGCGGATCAGGCGGGTAGTCAGATCAGTGTCCTCGAGGACTGTCGCATCGGCACGCAATACCGGTGTCTCAGGGTCGGAAAATGCCCCCGGAAGGGAGTTCTTTCCGGTGCCGTCCTCGCCCGAGAAGTAGTAGATGGAGGGCACGTCAGTGGCGTTCGTACGTTGTTCGATCGCCTCGAGGGTTGCCGTAGTTTCGTCGTCGAAGACGAGATCCGAAAGAGTGCGGTTATGGTGCTCGATCGACACTCTCTCAGAGAGAATTGGATCGAGACTATCGTCGCCTTTGAGGTACTGGACAATGCGTTCGTCGACGGTGACGGTGTCGTAGACCGGCGACACGTTCTCGCTCCTGTGTTGGCGTTCGAGGAGTCCGTACTCGAACAGCGGAGAGGGAGACGCCAGCACCTCGCCGGGCGGCTCCGAATCGTCGTTGTCGGTACTCCCGTGGAGGACGACGAGCAGGTCCTCGAGAAGGTCGACCGTTGGTAACTGTGGTTGTCCGGTTCCACGAATGCGTCCGTACGCAACGCTGACACTCCGATCGAGAACGGGACCAAGCGCGAGCAAGAACGCGTCGAGATGGGTCCGCGAGAGATCAAACGCGGATACAAGTCGGTCGAGTCGAAGGTCGACGCCCTGCTCACGGGCCTGCTGAATGTTCGACTCTAGCTCAGCCGTATACGCCTCGAGGTCCGTTCGATCAGCCTCCCCGATCGCCAGCCCGCGTTCGTCGTCGTCGCTGTGCTCCGTCTCGCCGTTAAGTGCTCGAATCTTCGATCCGAGCGACTGCAGTTCGAAGCCGGGCGTCGAGAGCGATTCATTGCTCCGCTCGGCGACCAGCTCGAACGACGAGTCGTCAGTCTCGATTCCGTGGGTGATGATTGACTCGAGAGCAAAAAGGAGCCGATCGAACTCGGCCTGAAGTCGATCGGCGAAATGGTCGTACATGTGATTCGTTACAAACTATTGTGACTAACATTTTTTGTTACTGAACTTATTCGGTTTTTGGTCTTTTCGTGATCTTGTTCAGGAGGGAACAGTGCAGCCGGGGAACACACCCAGTCAACTGTATATTCCATCAGAAGGAAAAATTATTATTACCCTATAGAAGTAATTACCTACCAATGAACGGAACGTGGTCGGGTTGGACGGCACATCGCAGGCTTTCCGACCGGAGGAAGACCTAATCATGGCGTCTTCCCAGCATCGGGATCAAAAGCAGACGGACTCGAGCCAGACGGCCGACGAGTCGAGAACGGCCAGTGAGTCGAAACAAACACAATCGCATCGTCAGTCACAGTCCTCGATCCAGCGAACGTCGTCACGGACGGCCGCCGCCGGGTCAGTCGCCCAGAGCGCCTATCCGGAACTGGGCTCGCCCGTTGATCTGGCCGATCTCCCAGTAGACTCGACGATTCCGCGCGCGAGCCGGCGGCCACTCTCGAGTCGCGGCTACGGCTCCGAGGAACAACAGCACATCCAGCGCGCGATCGAGGGCACCGGCACTAGGCCTTCGGACATTCCCAAGCCCGTGTTGGACGTGCTCGGTAGTGGCAGCGGGACCCCTCTCGACCAGCCTATTCAGCGGGCACTCGAGGAGCGCATGGACACTGACTTTTCGAACGTGCGCATTCACACGGGCGCAAAAGCGGCGGAGGCCGCTGACGCGATCGACGCGAAGGCGTTTACCTGTNTCGAACGTGCGCATTCACACGGGCGCAAAAGCGGCGGAGGCCGCTGACGCGATCGACGCGAAGGCGTTTACCTGTGGGAACGATGTCGTGTTCAATTCCGGCGAGTACGACCCAGAGAGTTCGGAGGGACAGTTCTTGCTGGCCCACGAACTCGCGCACGTCAAACAGCAGAACGGTGGAGCGACGATCTCGATGATGCCCCAGGAGGGCGCTGATCTCGAGATCGATCCGGACCCGCAGTTAGAGCGTGAGGCCGACGAGGCCGCTGCGCAGGCGTTGACTGGTGACGTGCCACTGGTCGTCAACCGAATGGGGACAGACGTGCACATTCAACGGTCGGCGAAAGGCGAGTCAGAATACGTCACCAGAGGCGAGGTGTACGAAATCGTCCAGAACCACTACGAGGGCGTTGTCAGGAACCAGGCCGAGCAAGATCCGCTCGAGGCAGGCCCAGAGCGTGAGACACCAGGAAACAGCGCCGGTAAGTCCACCCAGGTGACGGATGATGGTGGATTTTTCAGCAACGCGTGGGAGAAGACCAAGCAGGTTGGGAGTGATCTCTCCCAGGCAGTAACCAAAGGTTCGATTGGTTCCCTCGTCGGTGCCGGTGGAAAAGCCGTCGGAATGGTTGGCGGGGCAAGTCTCGGTGCCTTCTTGGGTGGTGCTCTCGGAAGCTTTGCTGGGCCAATGGGGACGGCTGCCGGTGCTGCTGTTGGGTCGAAACTCGGAGAGACGATTGGTGGCGAACTGCTTGGAGGGGCTGCCAGTGATGCAGCCAAGCAACTAACTGAGTACACGTTCCCAAAACAGCACTCCGAGTCTGTCCAGGAACTCCAACAGAAATACGAATCTCTCAAGGAAGAGGTCGAGGAACTGAAGAAAGCGGATCCCTCGACTTCCTCTGACCTTGAGGGAGTTGGCAAATCTGGGATGGTGACTAAACAATGAAGGCCGTCATTACGGGAGAAAATGACAGGCTCGTCGGAGTCAATTTGTTGGACAATGATAACGTAGAGCATGTAATTGAGATGGAAAAATATGGAACGATCACTGGACACCAACAAGATGGATACCCAGACGATCCAGCCCAGCGAACTGATGAACAGGGTGAGCGCGTACTCCAGGCTCAGAAGTTTGCCAGGTATTATGTCTTTATCGAAGAGGGCTACGATACTGTCCCAGCACCGGAAAACCCGGTGCGAATAGACGCTGTTCGCCAGGCGATTAGCGAGATGGATCTCGCCGAATTCGAGAATCACTTCGGCGACCTCTACCAACAGTTCGACTACGAAGATGGTGCAGGAACCAGACCGGTAATAACGTCCCCAGCAGAAGCGACCGATCCGGCGATATACAGCAAAAATGTCTATCTTGGTGTCGATCCGTTGGAGACCGATCTTGGAACGGAACTCGCTCAGAAACACAATTTGGACGTGACTCAGGATGCGGCCGAAATCGACCTCACCGACGTCTCTGGCTGCGAACTAGATACCTGGGGCGAGTTTGCTGGCGAGTTCACTGCCCGTGCTATCGACGAGGACATCGATCTCAGTGACGCAGCGTATATCGACGACACCTCTGATCTCTACGTGAAGTACCCCAGTGGCGGTCATCTGGTGGCTGCAGATGATCATCTGGCTCCAGCAGCACGCGAGCCAGACACGGTTATCGAACTTTTGCCGATTGATCCACAGGACTTGGAATACTTCAAGTCCTTCATGGACCACTATCTGCGCTGCCAGATCCGAGATACGTTCGTCGAAATGGGCGTTCATCCACCCGAGGAGTTCCGCGTGCTCGGTATGGGCCGGTTCATGGCTGCCCGCGGCTACGATTACGTCGACTTCTATCCCGAGTTTCACAACCCTAATGCCAGAGCGTTCCAGCAGTAACTGAGCAAAGTTCATTCAACATCTTATTCACTTACGCTTTGCACACGTGAAACAGCATGGCAGGGTCGGAGCATGATATCTAAGGAAGGCGTAGATCTGCAACTCAATCGCGATCCCGAAATAGAGTTGCCGATCAATCTGGTGAATTTTCCGGTCAAGGTTGTGATTCCGCGCGCGAGTCGGCGGCCACTCTCGAGTCGCGGCTACGGCTCCGAGGATCAACAGCACATCCAGCGCGCGATCGAAGGCACCGGAACCAGGCCCTCGGACATCCCCGACACCGTCTTGGACGTACTCAGTAGTGGCAGCGGGACCCCTCTCGACCAGCCTATTCAGCGGGCACTCGAGGAGCGGATGGACACTGACTTTTCGAACGTGCGCATTCACACGGGCGCAAAAGCGGCGGAGGCCGCTGACGCGATCGACGCGAAGGCGTTTACCTGNTCGAACGTGCGCATTCACACGGGCGCAAAAGCGGCGGAGGCCGCTGACGCGATCGACGCGAAGGCGTTTACCTGTGGGAACGATGTCGTCTTCAATTCCGGCGAGTACGACCCAGAGAGTTCGGAGGGACAGTTCTTGCTGGCCCACGAACTCGCACACGTCAAACAGCAGAACGGCGGCGCAACGGTCAGCATGATGCCCCAGGAGGGCGCTGATCTCGAAATCGATCCGGACCCACAGTTAGAGCGTGAAGCCGACGAGGCTGCCGCACAGGCGTTGTCTGGTGAGGATCCAGTGGTCGTGAATCGAATGGGGACGGATGTCCACATTCAGCGGTCGATCAAAGGGAAAGTCGAGAACTTCCTCTCTGGCGACCAACCCGCGTTCGAAGACGGCGTCCACGCAATTGATGACGACGAGCGGGGCGAGCTCTCAGAGTCGATCAATCGGATCATCGATGACGTCAAACAGCTAAAGGAGGATGTCTACGGGTCCGATGGAGTGGATGCCATCGGTGCATCCAAAAAAGGGCTTTTGGCTGGCGGCCTCGCGTTCGGTGCCGGGCTTGTTGGCGTCGCAACCGGCACCGTCGGTGCCGCAGCGGGACTCATCGGCGCACCGCTGCTCGCCTACGCAGCCACGACCAGCGAAGACCTCTACGAACAGGTCGGTAAACGAGCGATCGATAAAGGCAGCGAATGGGCTGGCGAGAAATACCAGGACGAACTCCAATGGCTCAAAGAGAAGTACAAATCCCTCGAGCAGAAACTCGGGCTGGGTGATGGTTCTGATACAGATGGATACCCTGGTGAATAAATCATGATGGGTGAATTGATTGAGGAGAGAGACGAGTGGATTGGTGTTAAAGTTACAGATAATAACAACACCGAGCATAAAATAGCAGTTGAATTGGATGGGAGGATCAGGGGACATGGTCAATCGGGGTACCCAGACAAAGCTGCTAAACGCACCGATGAGGGCAACGAACACGTCGAACAAGCCCGTCGGTTCGCCCGCTATTACGTCTACGAAGAACGCGGATATGAGACCCTCTCGTGGGAGGAACACCCAGACCGTCTCAATACCGTCCGCGTTGCCCTCGAGGAACTCCCACTCGAGGAGTTCGAACGGTTGTTTGGTGACTTCTACCAGCAGATGACCAGCTACTTCGACGAAGATACCGAGTCGGTCGTCGACATCCCGGCAAACGCCGAAGAGCCGTCGGAAATCCTCTATCGGAAAGACATATACTTCACAGTCGGTTCCGACCAGTCGACGAGTCTGGAGCGAGCAGCGGAACTGGCCGACGCCTACGATATCGACCTCGAGAAGCCACCCGAACGAGAGACGGCTAGCTGGGAGGCGTTCACTGATGCCGTTGCTGATCACCCAGAGATCGACTTCAGTGGCTCACTCGAGATTGGAGCCGTCTCTGATCTCGGCATGTTCTACCTCGACGATGACTGGAACGAGCACGTCGTTGACGGCGACGCACCCGTCGATCGTGATCCGGACGCTCGCATCGAACTGTTGCCGGTCGAATTCAGCTCCCTTGAACGGTGTCAGGAGTTTTTGGCTCACCACCTGAAGTGCCAGATTCGGGATTGCTTCATCGGCATGGGTGTCGAGCCACCTGCCGAGTTCCGTGTGCTGGGTCCCGGTCGTCTCTACTACACAAAACGCTACGGGAAACTCGATATGTACGAGGAGTACCACACGCTCGAGGCTGACGTGCCGACCGCGTGAGGGTAAGAAGAACTTCGATCTTATGGTCTCTCGATGCTCCGAGCCAGTGCTGTTCCTGCCGTCGCCTGTGAGCCATGCCCAGGTCCAGCGCGCCCTCGAGGAGCGCATGGACACTGATTTCTCGAATGTGCGCATTCACACGGGTGCGAAAGCGGCGGAAGCCGCTGACGCGATCGACGAAAGGCGTTTACCTGTGGGAACGATGTCGTCTTCAATTCCGGCGAGTACGACCCGGAGAGTTCGGAGGGACAGTTCTTGCTGGCCCACGAACTTGCACATGTCAAACAGCAGACGGGGACGACGATTTCGATGATGCCCAAAGAGGGTGGGCTGCAGATCGACCCGGATCCGCAGTTAGAGCGGGAAGCCGACGAGGCCGCCGCGAAGGCGTTGTCTGGTGAGAATCCAGTGATCGTGAATCGGATGGGGACGGATGTCCACATTCAGCGAACAGCGCTGGGGAAACTGAATCCGTTCAGTAGGAACGACGATCAGGAAGGTGGTGAACTAGTCCCTGACGAGGTTGAGGCTACTCCCGAAGCATTGGCTGACGAAGTTCGAAAGATCAAGGCCAATCAGGCTAAACTGTTCAACGCAGTCAATTCCGAACGGAGTACGATCGATACCGTCGGTGAGGCTGCCGGAGCCGGAGTTGTCGGCGGCACGGTTGGTTTGGCTGTCGGAGCCATGACTGCAAACCCAGTGTTAGGGGCGCTCGCTGGTGGTGCCGTTTCCGATGTCGGCAAAACCCTCTACGGCAAACTCTGGGGGAAAGGACGCGACGCGATCGCCAACGCCGAAGTCCCGGATGTCTCCCTCAATAAACTCGGAGGTGTCAAGCAATCGATCGAGAAACTGATTGACGAGAAGCTTCGTCAGCGCTTCGGTGGGACTGAACATGCCGACAATTCTGAGGGGCTGATATAATATGAAAGCTATAATTACGGGTAAAAACGAACGAAGCATCGGTCTCCATATTGCGGATAATAGTGGGGAAAACACAAAATAGAACTGAGAAAGGAAACGGGTAGCATTTATCACCACCAATGCGATGCGTATGCTAACAAACCAGACGAACGTACCCCAGAAGAAAACGAACTAAACGAACAGGCCCGTCGGTTTGCCCAATACTACGTCTACTGTGAACGCGGCTACGACACCATGAAGCCCCGTCGAATCCATCCGGAGCGTATCAACGCTGTTCGGGTTGCTATCGCCGGCCTCGCCGAGTCTGGGTTTGAACAACACTTCGGCGACCTGTATCGACAGCTTCGAAGTTACGACGACTCCAGTGCTGATCGTGTCGTCGAAATTTCGTCGGCAGCGTCCAGCGCTGACTCAGTTCTCTACCGCAAGAACGTCTACTTGGGAGTAGACCCGTTCGAGACCGAATACAGTGAAGAAGCTGAAGCGATCGCTGCCCGACATGGACTGGATCTCTCGCCAGACCGGCTAGACACCATGTCGTTTGAGGACGGAAACACGGTCGATCTCGATGGCTGGGGAGTTGCGTCTCGAGAACTGGGAGCACTGGCCGACGCCGCTGATAGTGACCTGTCCGACGGCCTCCAAATCGACGGTGTCTCGTCGCTCCACATGGCCTATCTCGATGACCAGGGTGAGGAACACGTCACCGATGCTGCCGAGCCGTTCGACCGTGAACCCGACGCACGGATCGAACTCCCTGTGATGGATGCCGGTAGCCTCGCCGAGTTCCAGGACTACGTCAACCATAATTTGGCCTGCCAGGTGCGCGACGCCTTCATCCGGATGGGCCTCGAACCACCGGAACCGTTCCAGATCCTCGGCTACGGTGATTTCGAAGCCGCCGAGCAGTACAAGCGCCTCGAGATGTACCCGAACTACGTCGATCCTCAAGACGAGGAAGCGTTCATCTGAGCCGGTGGCAGCAAGCTCACTTACCAAGCGTTGCTGCGAAGCACGCTCGCTCGACCAGCCGGCGTTCGAGGAGGGAGTACACACAATTGATGACGACGAGCGGGGCGACCTCTCGGAGTCGATCAATCTGATCATCGACGACGTCAAATAGTTGAAAGAGGACGTTTACGGGTCCGATGGAGTGGATGCGATCGGTTCGGCCAGCGCCTCGAAGTTGCTCGCCGAGTACCGTTTACACGCTTGATCGAGACTATTATCGCCTTTGAGATAGTTGATAATACGTTCGTCGGGGCACCGTCTAGTTAGCGCAACTTGAGGAATGAGCAGGTCGTAGAGTTGGTTTGGAATGTTGCTCGCAGACCAGCTCAGCGAGTGCTACGCGGCGGAATTTGATGAACCGTGGGAGTGAGAGCGGACGGCGACACCCGTTAGTGCTCCAGCAAACTTCTGGGTGTACTGAACTGATGAGCCGCAGGGAGCTATCTTCTCTCCCCGAACACGTCGCTCCAAATACCCAGTTCTTCTGTGAACTACTATGGTCTCGCTCGCGGCCTTTCATCCGTTGAGACGTATACTTCGTCGATTTCGACCGGACCAGATAGCGTGAGCGAAGGCGCGTTGAGCGCTCTGGCAAAGCGCTCGACGCGCTGTCTTACCGTTCTGTACGAGAGATCGAGTTCAGCTTCGATTTTGCCGAATGCTCGTGTTGGGACGTAAGAACACGTGAATCGTGAAGGACCTTCTCGCCTATAACGCAAGAGTGTGATGCTTCAACCCTACAAAGGTTCGTCTGAAACCTCGCGATCCCCCTGGTCGGCTTTGCCGAACTGATCGCTTCAACCCTACAAAGGTTCGTCTGAAACGCGCCGTCTTTAGACTCGTCAAGGATATTGTGCCGGCTTCAACCCTACAAAGGTTCGTCTGAAACCGAGCCCTCTCCAGGGCAGCGTCACGTCAAACCACCAGATTCAACCCTACAAGGGTTCGTCTGAAACGCCCAACGCTGAGGAGTTCAAACGCGTCAAGAGGGCGCTTCAACCCTACAAAGGTTCGTCTGAAACGACGAGTCTCGAGTGGGCCGAGGACGCGCTGAACGCTTCAACCCTACAAAGGTTCGTCTGAAACACGAGCGCGACGAGTGCCGGATGGGTGAAAGCCCGGCTTCAACCCTACAAAGGTTCGTCTGAAACGTAGTATCCTGCGTCGGGGTAGCGGCCGCCCTCCTGCTTCAACCCTACAAAGGTTCGTCTGAAACCTGGCACAACGGCGATCGCCAACCGGTCGACACGCTCGCTTCAACCCTACAAAGGTTCGTCTGAAACTGCCAGGGGTGTGCTTCGCCGTTGAGTCCCTTTTTGCTTCAACCCTACAAAGGTTCGTCTGAAACCGTGATCGAAGACAACGACCTCACATGGAGCACTGCCGGCTTCAACCCTACAAAGGTTCGTCTGAAACGATAATGATACTCCGGTTGATCCGGATGCGTTTGTCGCTTCAACCCTACAAAGGTTCGTCTGAAACCCGAACAGTCCGGCGGCGGGTCGGCCGACATATCCCGAGCTTCAACCCTACAAAGGTTCGTCTGAAACCGCGACGGCGAGCTCGCGATCACGTTCACCGACGAGTGGCTTCAACCCTACAAAGGTTCGTCTGAAACCATCCGATGTGTCTATCTTACTAACAGTCCCATCGTCGCTTCAACCCTACAAAGGTTCGTCTGAAACCAGACTGATGCACGATGCCCAGCCCTGTTCGGTGGGCTTCAACCCTACAAAGGTTCGTCTGAAACCATTTCGCGGGCGCGGTCGGCGAAGACAAGTTAGACGCTTCAACCCTACAAAGGTTCGTCTGAAACTCGTGCTGGTAGACGCACCCGACCACGAGTCGATCGCTTCAACCCTACAAAGGTTCGTCTGAAACAACCATCGTTTCCTGCCCGGTGAGCATTCGAATTTCGCTTCAACCCTACAAAGGTTCGTCTGAAACCGTGCCAGTATAGGCGCGCGGGTTCACGTCAATTTCGCTTCAACCCTACAAAGGTTCGTCTGAAACTCAGGTGGGACAGACCCCACAGATGCAACTCATAAAGCTTCAACCCTACAAAGGTTCGTCTGAAACGTGACAGTCGTCGCCGGCCTGTGAACAGTAGCGCATGCTTCAACCCTACAAAGGTTCGTCTGAAACGAATCACACGACGCACGCACCGCGAACAAAAACGGCTTCAACCCTACAAAGGTTCGTCTGAAACAGTGTTGATCAGGACCAGCTGATGCCGTGTGTTGTACTGCTTCAACCCTACAAAGGTTCGTCTGAAACTGGACAGCAACCCGGAGGCAACGGCAGAGAACGGCTTCAACCCTACAAAGGTTCGTCTGAAACAAAGTCAACTGGCTCTAACTCAGGCAAACTCAAACTGCTTCAACCCTACAAAGGTTCGTCTGAAACGTACGTGCAGTACCAGAGCGACGAGGACGAGCGTATGCTTCAACCCTACAAAGGTTCGTCTGAAACGAGCCGGGCAATGAATTCCTTGTGACGTGGACAACGGCTTCAACCCTACAAAGGTTCGTCTGAAACTCGGCGCGGGAATCGTCCTTCGAAGCGAGGAAAGCGGCTTCAACCCTACAAAGGTTCGTCTGAAACTCCCGGTCACCACTAACCGCCAGTTGTTGATCGGGCGCTTCAACCCTACAAAGGTTCGTCTGAAACGTCGCCCCCCTCCTCGTAATCCGACTCGTCGAGGTGCGCTTCAACCCTACAAAGGTTCGTCTGAAACCTGAGCCGGCGATCGCGTCTGCTGAGTTCAGAGAAGTGCTTCAACCCTACAAAGGTTCGTCTGAAACCACGGTCTGGTTCTTAGCGTTCGTGAGGGTGAGAACGAGCTTCAACCCTACAAAGGTTCGTCTGAAACCAGGATCTCGATGCGACCCCCGATTGGCAACTCGAGCTTCAACCCTACAAAGGTTCGTCTGAAACGGGTGGTTACTAATGCAGACAGTGTACGAGATTCGGGCTTCAACCCTACAAAGGTTCGTCTGAAACGCGAGCCTCGGCATCGTCGAACGCCTGGGCGATGCGCTTCAACCCTACAAAGGTTCGTCTGAAACGCTGCACCCCCTGCTCAGAGTGACGATGGACTCGAGGCTTCAACCCTACAAAGGTTCGTCTGAAACTACGAGGGTGCTCCGCTCGACGGTACCGTCCAGTACGCTTCAACCCTACAAAGGTTCGTCTGAAACCGTCATCGAAGCCGATGATGCCCCAGCGGGTGACTTCGCTTCAACCCTACAAAGGTTCGTCTGAAACGTATCGGCCGGCGGCCTGGGCGATGTGGTTCTCGCGCTTCAACCCTACAAAGGTTCGTCTGAAACCCAAACCCGAGTTTCAGTATCCCGGACGAGCGTCTGGCTTCAACCCTACAAAGGTTCGTCTGAAACACGAGTTACTCGCGGACCTCGCGGAGCGGGCGGCCGCTTCAACCCTACAAAGGTTCGTCTGAAACACGAGTCCCCAGAGTGCGTACTCGAGTGTACGAACGGCTTCAACCCTACAAAGGTTCGTCTGAAACGGTGTGTGCTGACATGGTTAGTCAGCCAGCAACAGCTTCAACCCTACAAAGGTTCGTCTGAAACCGACGACGTGATGGGCGCATACCGTGAGTTCGGTGCTTCAACCCTACAAAGGTTCGTCTGAAACCCGGCAGCCATACGCGGGACAACTCAAGAATGATTGAGCTTCAACCCTACAAAGGTTCGTCTGAAACGATCTCGAGGTCGCTGATCTCGACGACGCGACTCGAGCTTCAACCCTACAAAGGTTCGTCTGAAACGAGCGACCTGTGAGGACTGAGCAATGAACGAACACCAAGCTTCAACCCTACAAAGGTTCGTCTGAAACTATCGGACTCTCGAGAACCTGAGATTACAATCAACGGCTTCAACCCTACAAAGGTTCGTCTGAAACCAGTAGATACCTATAGTATAGTACGCGCGCGCCTTGGCTTCAACCCTACAAAGGTTCGTCTGAAACCGTCTGAAACGGCGAGTCGAAACTGGTCGACCGCGTCGTCGAGGAGCTTCAACCCTACAAAGGTTCGTCTGAAACCTCGCGCTCGATACCGTATCGTTCCATGCGTTTGCGCTTCAACCCTACAAAGGTTCGTCTGAAACGAGCAGCGCGTCGAGGATGAGTTCCTCCCGCTGCTCGCTTCAACCCTACAAAGGTTCGTCTGAAACATCCACCGGATTTGATAATCATGCTGTTCCCAGTACGCTTCAACCCTACAAAGGTTCGTCTGAAACTCGTGTTCGTTTGTCATTGGTCCGCGTTCCCTCCGCTTCAACCCTACAAAGGTTCGTCTGAAACTCGACTTCCAGTTTGCCGGCCTGGAGGTCGTTCTCGCTTCAACCCTACAAAGGTTCGTCTGAAACTCAACACGGCAAGCACCGCCGCCGCCGGAATCACGAGCTTCAACCCTACAAAGGTTCGTCTGAAACCGGTAACGACGCCATACGACTGGGTACGAACGGATACTGCTTCAACCCTACAAAGGTTCGTCTGAAACTCGTCAACTGGGATAGCGTTCGGTCGGGACCCGACGCTTCAACCCTACAAAGGTTCGTCTGAAACCTGTGCAGCCCGAGGGCGACGGCACGCATTACCTGCTTCAACCCTACAAAGGTTCGTCTGAAACCTCTGGGCGGCGGCCAAGATGAAAGAGGGCTCGCAGAAGCTTCAACCCTACAAAGGTTCGTCTGAAACAATCGCGTACTTTGGGAACATCGGCCCGGCACCCGGCTTCAACCCTACAAAGGTTCGTCTGAAACTCGCCCTTCGAGTGGGTCGGTGCCGACGATATCGCTTCAACCCTACAAAGGTTCGTCTGAAACCCGAGCAAACGATAGACTTTGGCAACGCCGACTACGCTTCAACCCTACAAAGGTTCGTCTGAAACCAGCGCGCCTAGTTTTAAGGCAGAGCCACGACAACAGCTTCAACCCTACAAAGGTTCGTCTGAAACCGTTTTGGCGGAGTACTCCGTCCGGTCTGCCTCGTGGCGCTTCAACCCTACAAAGGTTCGTCTGAAACGAGTGTGCGGGCGACCACTTGCCAGCGCCGTCGGTTGCTTCAACCCTACAAAGGTTCGTCTGAAACACAGCTCGGGCAGTGAACGCCTTCTGTGCGAGCACGGCTTCAACCCTACAAAGGTTCGTCTGAAACGTCGTTAGCGTCTCGCCGGCCATCGTCAACTCGCCGCTTCAACCCTACAAAGGTTCGTCTGAAACCTCAACACGGAAGCCGACAGCAGCGTAGTCAATGGCAGCTTCAACCCTACAAAGGTTCGTCTGAAACTTGCTAGGAGACGACTTCTTCGGCAACGTGTCGACCGCTTCAACCCTACAAAGGTTCGTCTGAAACGATCATCGGCCGGGCGACCGGGGGTGACTGACCGTGGCTTCAACCCTACAAAGGTTCGTCTGAAACGATCCGGCGGCCATCCACGTCCGTTTCGTCTCCCGGCTTCAACCCTACAAAGGTTCGTCTGAAACGAGTTCCACCTGAGAGTTGGTTGGATGCAACACTGAGCTTCAACCCTACAAAGGTTCGTCTGAAACACATCCCGGATCTGGTCGACGACGACTTCGATGTCGCTTCAACCCTACAAAGGTTCGTCTGAAACTGCTGTTCCTGGGGCACGTCGCCCGATTCTGCGGACGCTTCAACCCTACAAAGGTTCGTCTGAAACAGTCTATTCGAGGTCGATCGCGAACACGATTGCGAGGCTTCAACCCTACAAAGGTTCGTCTGAAACACCGGCGTGCCGTCGTCTAACTCGCCGGCGACGAGGCTTCAACCCTACAAAGGTTCGTCTGAAACCATGCCGGAAATCCGGCTATGAGTCACTCATTCGACCGTTCACACAAAGTAATTTCCATCGACCCCTAATACACGTGTTCCCCCCAGGGGTCGATGGAAAACCACACCACGAATGGTGCCCGTAGGCGAGTTCCCACATCGTACAGACAGACTGAGACGATAAGAGGAACGAGACCAGGAGGATCAAAGAGCAACCCACAACAAAGAGTCAAGTCAGACAGTCTAATTGAGGCGACGCCGGCGGACAAGTCCCAATAGTCAACCGTCAAACGACCGTTCGAGCGCGCAAAGTGAAACCAAAAGCACACCTGAACGGGAGAGAGACCAATCACTCTTCCGGCAACGAAGAAAGTACATCGACGGTGTCGAGTTCCGCAATCGCATCAAGCACACCCGCAAGATGATCCGGCCCGCTGCCCTCGAGTCCGACCGTCACGGGAACGCGGTTCGGGTGGTCCACTGTATCCGTTCCGAGTCCCGACCCGCGGCGGGCACGCTCGAGTACGTCCAGTTCTGCACCCTCGGTTTCGACGGTTTCGACCACGTCGCTGACCGCAGTCGGCCAACCGTCGACGGCCAGTCTCGCTTCGGCGTAGCGACCCAGTTCGTGCAGGCCGGTGCGAGTGAGTTCGGCGTGGTCGGTGAGGTTGACGTTCCCGCCAGAAATCACGACGGCGACGTGCTCGTCTGTCACGTCGAGTGCATCCGAAAGCGCAGCCGCGAGCGGGGCAGCACCGGCCCCCTCGACGACAGTCTTTGCACGCTCGGCTAGCAACGTGACGGCGGTCGCGATGTCACGGTCGCTGACGCTCACCACGTCGTCGACCACTTCGCGAACGTTCGCCGCTGTCGTCTCGAGTAGCCTGGTATCTGCGATCCCCTCCGCGACGGTGTCGACATCCGCCAGTTCGTAGATAGACTCGCCCTGGGCGGACTCGAGTGTCGGTTTCGCGTGAGCGGCCCCCTCGGGCTGGACGCCGATCACTCGCGTCGCCGGGTCGTGGGCCTTCAGCACTGTTCCGATACCGGAGATCAGCCCACCGCCACCGATTGCGACGAAGACGGTGTCGAGGTCGGGGTACTGCTCGCGGAGTTCGAGGCCGATCGTTCCCTGACCGGCGATGATGTCCTCGTCGTCGAAGGGGTGGACGAACGTTTCGCCGGTTTCGTCGGCGCGCTCGCGTGCGAACTCGTACGATCGTTCGTAGATGTCGCCCTCGACGACGAGCTCGGCACCGTAGCCGCGGGTGGCCTCGATTTTCGCGGCGGGAGTGACCGCGGGAACGACGATCGTCGTGTCGATGTCGAGTAGCTGTCCCGCTAGCGCGACGCCCTGGGCGTGGTTGCCCGCGCTGGCGGAGATGACGCCCGCATCTCGTTCGTCGGCCGAGAGCTGAGCCATCTTGTTGTACGCCCCGCGGATCTTGAACGAGCCCGTCCGCTGGACGTTCTCGAGTTTGAGCCCGACCGACGCCGCGCCGCTCAGATCGGCGAACGTGCGCGACGTGTCGAGCGGCGTTCGGTGGACGACGTCGTCGATTCGCTTGCGAGCGTCCTCGACATCGGTGCACGTGACGAGATCGATACTGTCGGTATCGCTGCTGTCGGTCTCGGTGTCGTCAGTCATGCACCTCCCTCCGCGTTAACGGAATCCGTGTTCACGTGCGGAACCGGATGCTGGCGTTCGAGTTCGAGAATCGTCTCGGTGAGCACGTCGACACCGTGTTCGAGGCTCGCCTCGTCCACGTCGAACGTCGGCGTGTGGTGGCTGTCGGGATGGTCGGTTCCGACGATGAGGTAGGTCGCGAGCCCACCGTCACGCTGGACGCGATTCATCAGGAACGTCGCGTCCTCGCTCGCACCGAAATCAGCGGCGGGGAGCACGTGCTCAGTGCCGGGAACGTCTGCTGCAATCTCGCTGACGAGCGCCTGCAGTTCTGGATCGCTGTCCGCTCGCGGCGACTCGCTGACGACGTCGACCTCGGCCTCACAGCCGTGCATCGTCGCGGCCGAGTTGATGGTTCGCGCGAGCCGATCCTTCATGTATTCCATCAGGTCGGTCGTCTCGCCACGCGCCTCGGCCTCCATGTGTGCCCGTTCGGCGATGACGTTGCTCGCCGTGCCCGACTCCGCGCGGCCGATGTTTACCCGCGTCATCCCGTCGCTATGCCGGGGAATCCCGTAGGTGTTCTCGATCGCCGTCCCCATTGCGTGCATGGCGTTCGCCCCTTCGTTCGGCGCCTTCCCTGCGTGGGCGGAGGTCCCCCGAATCGTCGCGTCGACGTGGCACATCGCCAGCGGCTTCTCAATGCCGGCAACGACCTCGCCAGTTGGATGATCGAGCCCGACGTGGACGGCAAGGAGGTAGTCCAGATCTGCCGCGAACTCGCTTTTGGCCATCGGACAACCGCCCCCACTTGTCTCCTCTGCGGGCTGGAAGAAGACGACCAGCCGTCCCGCGAAGTCGCTCTCTTTGATCGCCTCGAGGACCGCCAGCCCCCACGTCATGTGCACGTCGTGGCCGCAGGCGTGCATCGTCCCCTCGACCTCCGATCGGAACCCCTCGGCGGCCGGCACGTGCCCTGTGTCGGTCGATTCCTCGATGAACAGCGCGTCGATGTCCACCCGGAGCCCGACCGCTGGGCCGTCGCCGCACTCGAGTACGGCGACGGCACCGGTGTTGCCGCCGGTCATCCGTTCGAGGAGCGCTGGGTCTGCGCCGCGTTCGCGTGCGCGGTCGACCCACGGCTCTATGTCAGTGTCCGGGACGGCCATTCGGTCGGCAGGGTCGTACGCATCGGGACCGACAGCCAGTTCGTCAACACCGATCGCGCGGAGTTCCGCGACGACGCGCGCGGTCGTGTAGAACTCGCGCCAGGCCGGCTCTGGGTGACGGTGGAGGTTCCGTCGAAGCGTCACGAGGCGGTCTCGTATCGGCTCGTTCATGCCAGAGACTGACTCACTCCACCGACTTAACTATACACAATCTATGTTAACGACGAATACACAAAAGGAATAAGAGAGACGATACCAACCATAGGGTAAGAGCGAGACGGGAGACCGACACCTCCCGTGTCACACCGTACAGAAAGTTCACATGAGCACGAACCCAGATATCGTCGTTCTCCGAGAGGGAACGGAAGGCCTGTCGATGGAATCGTACGCCGAAACCCTGCGTGAGCGACTGCCCGACTACAGTGTTGCGCTCGCACGGACGCCACAGGAAGAGCGCGAACTCGTCCCGCAGGCACAGATCGTGACCGGAATCACGATCGAGGAAGATCTTCTCGAGCGGGCCGAACGGCTCGAGCTGTTCGCCTGTACGTTCGCCGGAACGGACCACGTACCGATGGACGCGCTGGCCGAGCACGGCATCGCCGTGACGAACGCGGGCGGCATCCACGCCCCCGGCATCGCAGAGCAGTCGATCGCCAACATGCTCGTCTTCGCGCGGAACCTCCACGAGGGCTGGCGGCGAAAGCAACACAACGAGTGGCGCCACTTCCAATCGCACGAGTTCACCGACAGCACCGTCACGGTCGTCGGTCTCGGGTCGATCGGCCAGGAAATCGTCACACGACTCGAGGGATTCGGCGTCGAGACGATCGGCATTCGCTACACGCCATCGAAGGGCGGTCCGACCGACGAAGTCCTCGGCTTCGACGAGGCGGATATCCACGATGCGTTCGCCCGCAGCGACTACGTCGTGCTCGCCTGCCCGCTGAACGACCTGACCCGCGGTCTCGTCGGCGCGGACGAACTCGCGACGCTCCCCCCAAATGCGGTCGTCGTCAACGCCGCCCGCGGCGGGATCATCGACACCGACGCACTCGTCGGCGCACTGCAGTCGAACGCGATTCGCGGCGCTGCCCTCGACGTCACCGAGCCGGAGCCGCTGCCGAACGATCACGAGCTCTGGGATCTCGAGAACTGTCTCATCACGCCCCACACGGGCGGCCACACGCCGAAACACTGGGACAGGTTGGCCGACATCGTCGCGCACAACGTACACGCACTCGAGGAGAACGGTGGCCTCCAGAACGTCGTCCTCCATTCGGAGTCGAGCTAACTAGCGATGGCGACCGACGATACGCAGTCGACGACCGACCACAGCCCGCAGACGTCGACGCCGAACGAGCGACGGCTCGGGAGAGGCAGTGGCGGGAAGAGAGCGGGGGGAAACCGGAAGCAGACAACAGCATCCGATCCCGCAGCGGACGACCGCACCGCGTACAACTACGTTGGTGGAGACATCGATCAACCAGCACTCGTCGCCGCGCTACAGACTCGTATCGAGGGAGAGGTCCGCTTCGACGAGTACACGCGACAGCTGTACGCGACCGATGCCAGCGCCTACGAGGTCGTCCCGGTCGGCGTCGTCCTTCCGCGGACGACGGCTGACGTAGCGAACGTCGTCTCTTACTGCGCCGAGCACGGGATTCCCGTCCTCCCACGCGGCGGCGGGACCAGCCTCGCAGGACAGGCGGTCAACGAGGCCGTCGTCCTCGATTTCACGGCCCACATGGGCGAAGTGCTCTCCGTCTCACCAGGCAAGCAGCGGGCAACCGTTCAGGCAGGGACCGTCCTCGCAGATCTCAACGACGAGCTCGATCCCCACGGGCTGAAGTTTGCACCGGATCCGGCAGCTGGTAATCGGAGTACGATCGGCGGTGCAATCGGCAACAACTCTACCGGCGCACACTCGCTCCAGTACGGCAAGACGGACGCCTACGTGGAGTCGTGCGAGGTTGTCCTCGCCGACGGCACGGTAGAGCGCTTCGGTGAGGTGACGGTAAGCGAACTGCGCGAACAGGCCGACCCCGACGGCACCCTGCTCGAGCAAATCCACGAGGCACTGCGGCGAGTCATCGACGAGGAGGCCGACGCGATTCAGGACGTCTTTCCACAACTGAAGCGCAACGTCTCAGGATACAACCTCGATCGGCTGGTCGCGGAAGCCTACGGGAAGCCGAACGCGTTCGACGAATCCACCGGCGACGGCCTCGAGATCGACGCTGACGCCGAACCAGATCCGGACGCCGTGGTCAACCTCGCGCGCGTGTTCGCCGGCAGCGAGGGGACGCTCGGCATCGTGACGGAAGCCGCCGTCTCGCTCGAACCTGTTCCCGAGACGACCGCCGTGGCGTTGCTAACGTACCGCAACCTGCTCGACGCAATGGCCGACGTCGACACGATCGTCAAGCACCACGATCCGGCCGCAATAGAAGCCATCGACGACGTCCTGATCGACCTCGCCGAGCAAACCGAGGAGTTCGCACCGGTCGCCGAGCGACTTCCCGCCGGAACGGAGACGGCGCTGCTCGTCGAGTTCTACGCCGAAAGCGACGACGACGGTCGCGAACAGGTCGGCGATCTGCTCGCTGATCGGCTGCCGGACGAGACGGTACCGGATCCCACCGGCGACGACGGCGAGACAGTATCCTCAGACCCCGTCCGCGCGTTCGACGTCCTCGAAGCTCACGACCCCGAGGGAATCGCCGAACTCTGGAAGCTCCGCAAGAGCGCCGCCCCGATCCTCCTCTCGCGAACCTCGGATGCAAAGCACATCTCGTTCATCGAGGACACCGCCGTCCCGACCGAGAACCTCGCGGACTACGTGGCCGACTTTCAGGAGGTACTCGAGTCCCACGACACGTTCGCGAGTTTCTACGCGCACGCGGGACCGGGCTGTATGCACATGCGCCCGCTGGTCGATACGAAATCCGAAGCCGGGCTCGCGGAGTTCGAAGCAATCTCGGACGCCGTCACTGACCTCGTCGTCGAGTACGGCGGTAGCGTCTCCGGCGAGCACGGCGACGGACGGGCACGAACGCAGTGGAACCACAAGCTCTACGGCGACGACGTCTGGAAGTGCTTCCGAGAACTCAAGACCGCGTTCGACCCGGATTGGCTCCTGAACCCCGGAAACGTCTGTGGCGACCACAGCATGACCGAGCACCTGCGCTTCGACCCGGAGTACGACTTCGAGGCCGGCTTCGACCCCGCGCTGGAGTGGGACAACGAGAACGGCTTCCAGGGCATGGTCGAACTCTGTCACGGCTGTGGCGGCTGTCGCGGCGACCAGGAGACGACCGGTGGCGTGATGTGCCCGACCTACCGCGCTGCCGAAGAAGAGAGCCTCACGACCCGCGGACGGGCAAACATGCTCCGGGCCGCGATGAGCGGCGACATCGAGACGGACGCAACTGACGAGGAGTTCCTGGCAGAAATCATGGACCTCTGCATCGGCTGTAAGGGCTGTGCCCGGGACTGCCCCAGCGAGGTCGATATGGCGAAGCTCAAAGCCGAAGTCGAGCACGCGGCCCACCAGCGCCACGGCGCGAGCCTGCGCGACCGCCTATTCGCGAACGTCGATCGACTCAACGCCGTCGGCTCGCTGTTCGCGCCGCTGTCAAACTGGGCGACGGCCCTTCCCGGCTCCGGCTTCCTCGCGGAGAAGACGGTCGGCATCGCCCGCGAACGCGACCTGCCGACGTTCGCGAGCCAGAGCTTCGACGACTGGTTCGAAACGCGCGGCCCACGCATTTCGCGTGCCGACGCGGACCGCACGGTCCTGCTCGTTCCCGACGCGTACACCAACTACAACCACCCGCGAGCCGGGAAGGCAGCCGTGCAAGTCCTCGAGACCGCCGGCGTCCACGTCCAGGTTCCCGACGACATCACGTCGACCGGACGACCAGCCCACTCGAAGGGCTTCCTCGACATCTCCCGCGAGCGAGCGCGGACCAACGTCGACGCGCTCGCACCCGCCGTCGAAGACGACTGGGAGGTCGTCCTCGTCGAACCCTCCGACGCAGTCATGCTCCAGTCGGACTATCTGGACCTCCTCTCGGGGCCCGATGTGGAGCTGGTCGCATCGAATACGTACGGGGTACTCGAGTACCTCGACCGGTTCGACCTCGCAGACGACTTGCCGACGGGCGAGGCCGGCGAACCCGGCGAGGCGCTGACCTACCACGGCCACTGTCACCAGAAGGCGACGAAGAAGGACGGCCACGCAGTGGCGGTACTCGAGTCGGTCGGCTACGAAGTCGACGCGCTCGATTCGGGCTGTTGCGGGATGGCAGGCTCGTTCGGCTACGAGGCCGAACACTACTCGCTGAGCCGGCGGATCGGCGAGATTCTGGTCGACCAGGTGACCGCCAGCGACGGCGAGCGCGTCGTCGCGCCGGGAGCGTCATGTCAGTCTCAGCTTGCGAGTTACGACGGCTGTGACGAGCCAGTGCATCCGATCGAGACGGTATCGGATGCGCTCGTCGGTAGCACACGGTAGCGGTGTCTTGAGACGGATACTTGTTTTCGAGCGGAGAGCGGGTAGTGGGGACGGTATCTGGTGAGCTGGACAGCAGCGCAAATGTATAACTGATCGTGAATATTCGAATACAGAGGTGGGAGAATACGCAGGTACAGAATACGAAGGTACAGAATACACAGTATGCAATCAGAGAGTACATAATACACTTATAAGCCTCGAACTCGATGTGCGAGGTAGGGGAAAATACCGTGCCCATCAGTATCGACGAGTTCGACCACCACGAATCGCCGGATCGACGCGAAACGAATGCGCAGCGAGTTCTCCGATTTCTCATTGAAAACCGTAACAAGGCGTTCAGAGCGGCTGAAATCGCTGAAGAGACCGATGTCAATGTAAACTCAATTCAGCCAGTTCTCAATCGGCTCCGATCACGGGAACTCGTTCGGCACAAGGAGCCCTACTGGGCGATCGGCGATATAGAGCGTATACAGGAGGCAGCCGTCTTTCACTCGACGGCGGAATTTCTCGACGAGGAATTGGGCTCCGAAAGTCGGGAAGCATGGCTTGCGGCCGCGGAGGAATCTGCGAACGACGGTAGCGGAAGGGCAAGCGAGAGTACAAACGCAGACACAAGCGCAAGCACAACCGAAACCGAGGGCACCGACACGAGCGCAGACGAGGACGACAAGTGACTGAATCAGAGCCCGCGTTCGACGACCTCGAGCGAGGGCACATCGTTCTCGCACCGGATCCGTTCAAATCGGACACGGACATCACAAGACCATGGGTCGTCGTCAACAACGAGCATCATCCGTTCGACGCACAACAGTACGTCGTCATGGGATTGACGACACAGACATGGTACGACGCACGAGTGCCACTGAACGACGACGATTACAGCCACCGACAGGCACCACGTGACAGTTCGATTGTTCCGCACGCAGTTGCCTCGCTGCAGCCACAGTTGATTACGGACTATGTGTGTCGTGTCCGAGACGAGCCACTCGATCTCGCCGTCGAAATGCTGCTCGCATATCTCCGATAATCGCGCAAAAACAGCGTTTTCGAGAACGTTACGGCCAGAGACCCCGCTTCGACTTCGCCTCTGCAATCCGTGAGAGTGCAACGACGTAGGCCGCGTCGCGCCAGCTCAGATCCTTCGCCTCGACTTCGGACTGGACGTCTTCCCAGGCGTCGAGCATCTTCTTCTCGAGTTCCTCGTTCACTTCCTCGAGGCTCCACTTGCGGCGGTTGATGTCCTGAAGCCACTCGAAGTAGGAGACGGTGACGCCGCCCGCGTTCGCGAGGAAGTCGGGGATGACCGGAACGTCTCGTTCCTCGAGGATCGAGTCGGCGGCGAACGTCGTCGGGCCGTTCGCACCCTCGACGACGATATCAGCCTCGATGTCGCCGGCGTTGTCGGCGGTGATGACGTTTCCGACTGCGGCAGGGATGAGCACGTCCACGTCGAGTTCGAGGATCTCCTCGTTGGTGAGCGTCTCCGGGGCGTCCTGCTCGAGGACCGCCTCGGGCTCTTCTTCGTGGGTCGGAATCGAGTCGATGTCGAGTCCGTCAGGGTCGTAGATCGCCCCGTTGACGTCGCTGACGGCGACGACGCTCGCGCCCCACTCGTCGAGGAGGCGGGCGGCGTTCGCGCCGACGCTACCGAAGCCCTGCACGGCGACGGTGGTGTTCTTGAGGTCGCGATCGTAGTAGTCGACGGCCTCGCGGGTGGCGATCGCCGTCGAGCGGCCGGGTGCCTCTTGACGGCCGTAGGAGCCACCGATGACCGGCGGCTTGCCGGTGACGACGCCAGGAATCGTCTCGCCCTGTTGCATCGAGTAGGCGTCCATGAACCAGGCCATCGTCTGGGCGTCCGTCCCCATGTCAGGGGCCGGAACGTCCGTCGTCGGACCGATCACGTAGCGCAGTTCCTCCGCGAAGCGGCGGGTGAGCCGTTCGGTCTCTGCCTCGCTGAGTTCCTTCGGGTTGACGGAGATGCCGCCCTTTCCGCCGCCGAACGGGAGGTCCATCACGGCGCACTTCCAGGTCATCCACATCGAGAGGCCGACACACTCGTCGGCGTTTACTTCCGGGTGGAATCGCAGGCCGCCCTTGTACGGCCCGCGAACGTCGTCGTGCTGGGCGCGATAACCCGTGAACACGTCGACGCTGCCGTCGTCGCGCTCGAGTGGCACCGAAACCTGCTCGACGCGAGTCGGGTGTTTCAGTCGTTCGACGACGCCGTCGTCGACGTCGACGTGTGCTGCGGCGCGCTCGAGTTGCCGGCGTGCCGTGACGAGTGCCGAGTCGAGTTCCTCCCCCGAGCCCGACTCCGAGTCTGCGTCCTGATCTGGTGGTATCGTAGTCATCGGTCGTTATGCGGTGAACAGTTTCCGCGGGAAGTCCGCAAGTGTTTCGACTCCGTTGTTCGTCACCCGGAACGTCTCGCTTGTCTCCATCCCCATGTCTTCCGTCCAGATCCCGGGGATCATGTGGAACGTCATGTTCTCCTCGAGTGCCGTCTCGTCGCCGGGGCGGATACTCGCGGTGTGTTCGCCCCAGTCCGGCGGGTAGCCAAGCCCCACCGAGTAACCGATGCGATCCTCCTTCTCGATGTCGTACTTCGCAATCGTCTCCCGCCAGGCTTTCTCGACTTCCTCGCAGGTGACGCCCGGTTCAGCGACATCGAGAGCGGCCTGAATGCCTTCGTTGACGATCGTCGCAGTGCGCTCGAGTTCGGCCGGTGGATCCCCGACGAACGTCGTCCGTGCGAGCGGCGAGTGATAGCGGTGCCGACAGCCCGAGAGTTCGATGATGACCGGATCACCCTCTTCGAACGGCCGATCGGTCCAGGTCAGATGTGGCGTTCCCGTATGATCACCAGACGGCATCAGCGGGACGATAGATGGGTAGTCGCCGCCAAATTCGTCAGTTCCCGAAATTAGCGCGTCGTAAATCGCCGCTGCAGCCTCGTACTCGGGCACACCCGCCTCGATTGCATCGAGGCCGGCCTGCATCGCGGTTTCAGAAATTTCGGCTGCTTCACGCATGTACTCGAGTTCCTGGTCGGATTTCTTGACCCGGACCCAGCCGACGAGGAGGGTCGTGTCCTCGAAGGTAGCGTCGGGGAGGTTCTGCTGGAGGCGCGTGTAGGATTTCGCGGTGAAGTAGGCGGCGTCCATCTCGAGGCCGATGCGGCCCTCGGAAACGTCGAGTTCCTCGAGAACGCCTGCGACGTAGTCCATCGGATGGAGGTCGTACGGCGAGTGGACGTGGTCGTCGCTGTAGGCGCGGATGCTCTCTTCGGAGAGAGCGGTCGTTGCTCGGGCACCGTCGGCGTCCATCTGACGGCCGACCCAGACGGGTTCGTCGCGGTCGGTCGTGACGACGACGGCCTGGTGGACGTAGAACGACCAGCCGTCGTAGCCGGTGAGATAGTTCATGTTGGCCGGATCAGTGACGACGATGGCGTCGAGGTTTTCCTCGCGCAATCGCGTTTTCGTCCGGTCGAGCCGGCGGTCGTATTCGGCGTCGTCGAAGATATCTCGGGACATGGTACCAAACCCTACGAGGAGTGACGACCGCCCGGACGTAAAAACTTTCGTGTATGGTGGATACGGATACTGTTTATAGTATGGCGCTCAGGGCTGTCCTGATGTGTTCACTCTGAGAAGAAGAGCGTTCAGAGCGAGCGCGCCGAGTTGATCACGACGAGCGCGCTACTGGCAGCCATCGCCAGCGCAGCAAAGAGTGGGTTCAACAGCCCCGTCACAGCGAGTGGAATAGCAATCGCGTTGTAGACGAACGCCCAGCCGAGGTTCTGTCGGATCCGGCTGTGTGTCCCCGCAGCCAGATCGAACGTTTCGGGAACGGCGGAGAGGTCGTTGCTGACGATCACCGCATCCGCCGCGTCAGTCGCAATCTTCGTCGCACTCCCCATCGCAATGCCGATGTCTGCAGCCGCGAGCGCCGGTGCGTCGTTGCTCCCGTCGCCGACCATCGCAACCGTTCCTCGCGATTGGAGGCGGCGAATCGTCTCGGCCTTGGCCGCCGGCGGCACGCCGGCGAACACCTCGTCGACGCCGGCGACCTCGCGGAACCGATCAGCCGCACCGCCGTCGTCCCCGGTCAGAACGATGACCTCACGACCGTCGGCCAGCGAGTTGACTGCCGCTCGCCACTCCTCACGCGGCGCGTCGCCGACGACGAGCACCCCCTGGACGCGACCGTCCCAGCCGACTGCGACCGGAACGTCACCGGCTGTCCGGGCCTCCTCGGCACTCTCCTCGAGACGCGAGGAAAGTTCGTGGCCGCGATCGCGAAGGTAGTCGGGGTGGCCAACAGTAACGCGCTCACCGTCGACAAGCCCGCTCACACCCCGTTGGTCGCGCTCGAACTCCGCAACCGTCGCTCTCGCGTGGTCGGCCGAGTCCGCCCCTGGCGCGTCCGAGACGATGGCTTCCGCGATGGGATGTTCGGAGAGTGCTTCGACCGCAGCCGCCCGACGGTGGAGTGTACTCGAGTCCACCTCGGCTGTCGTGTGCACCGACGCGACCGTCATCGAACCGGTGGTGAGCGTGCCGGTCTTGTCGAGGACGACGATGTCAACGTCCGGTGCGTCCTCGAAGATTGTCTCGGCAGCGACGACGATGCCGCGTTTTGCGGCGGATTGAACGCCCGATGCGATTGCGAGCGGGGTCGCAAGCCCCAGCGCACAGGGACAGGAGACGATGACGACAGTCAGGCCGACGAGCAGCGCCGACGAGAGCGACGACCCAGTGGCGAGCAATACGCCAGTCGCACCGGCCGCCAGAACGAGTACGAGCGGGACGAAAATCGTCGCTAACTTGTCGGCGAGGCGCTGCACGCCGGGCCGGGCGCTCTGGATCGACCACAGCAGCGAGACGAGTCGATCGAGTGTACTCGTCGCGTCGGCACCGACCTCGAGGACGACCGGCGCGTCGGTAACGACTGTTCCGCCCTGTAACTCGTCGCCCGGCTCCTTCTGAACGGGAAGCGACTCACCCGTGACCAGCGACTCGTCGACGGCGGCCGTGCCCTCGTGCAACTGGCCGTCGAGCGGGACACGTTCTCCAGGACGGACCAGGAGGTGGTCACCAGGCTCGACGGACTCGAGTGGGACCGTCTCGCCGTCGACCCGACGAGCCTCGTCGACCTGCTGTTCGGTGAGATCGGAGAGCAGGCCCGCGGCGCGGCGTTTGATCCGCTCCTCGTAGTACGTGCCGGCGGTGACGGCGAGGATGACGGCGACGGTAACGTCGAAGTAGAGGTCCGTTCGACCGAGTGTCATGGCGAGGGTGCTGTAGCCGTAAGAGCCGACCGCAGCGGTCGTGACGAGCAGGTCCATGTTCGGATGGCCTGCTCTCAGACTCACGAACGCCCCTCGAAGGATCGGATAGCCAGTATAGAAGAGGACGAACGTGGTCAGTAGCCAGATGTTGACCGCGAGGTAGTAGCCGTCATAGCTGCCGAAGTCGACGACCGGGTCGTAGCCAAAGTAGGTGGGATAGAGGAAGACGGCGTACCACACCATCACCATCATCCCGAAGAGCCCGCCGCCGATGAGAAACTTCACGAGCGCCTGGTCGGCTCCGTCCTGCTCGTCGTCGGCCGTGCCGCGTTCGCGTGCGGCGTAGCCGTACCCCGAAATCAGCTCGGGGAGCTCGCTCGTCTCGACCGTCGTCGGGTCGTACGCTAGCCGGACTGTCTCGGTTGCGTAGCTGGCTTCAGCCGCGAGAATGCCGTCGTTCGATTCGGCAACCGACTCGAGGAACACCTCACACGTCGAGCAGTGCATCCCTTCAACGGCCAGGAAGGCATCGTCGGCCTCGGCCGCTGACGATGGCGATGGCGATGATGGTGACGAAGACTCCGCATCGGTCTTCTGAGCGTCACCCTGTTCGGTAGATAACCCGCCAGCGTCGGCACTGTCAGCAATCCGCTCCCGAATGGCTGCCGGGTCGATCTGTGACCCGTGTTCGTCGGTTTCGACCGCCGAGAGCGTCCGCGAAACCTCGAGACAGCCCTGACAGCAGAACCGTCCCGCGACATCGGCCGCAGTGATCGGGCTGGACGGAAGCGCCAGCGAGCAGAGCGTACAGCCGTCCGACTGCTCGTCGCCAGAAGAGTTGTCAGCGTCGGGTGGTACTCGAGTAGACGAGGGCTGAAAATCACTGTCAGCCCGCGTCGAATCCGAAATTGACGAATTGGAGTCGGTAAGTTGGTCGGTCATAGCGGCGGAGAGCGACTCATCGTTGTCTGGCTGTACTCAGGGTCCGAAGAGTGGCTGTGGATACTGCGAGTAACCGATCGAACAGTAACGACGGAGCCGGAGCGTGTAGCAGTCATCGGCAATGACAGAGCGGTTGTGTACCCGGATGCAGCTGTGTGGCCGGGATGGCGATTGGCGATGGGGTCGTACTCGGAGCGCGTCGCCAACGTGTGTTCGTCCCGTGAGACGGTCCGATTACGGTGCGGTGCCGCTCGAGTCGTGCTCATGGTCGTGATCGTGACCGTGACCGCCCTCAACGGGACTGAACGCGAGATAGAGGCACGCGAGGATGAGGACGACGTTCACGGTGGAGACGATGCCTGCCATGATGGAGCCACTGACACCGTACCACGCCAACGGGAGGAGAGCCAGCAATCCAACCGGTAACGCGACCCGCGGAGACACGTCCTCGAATTCCATGTAGTGAACTGAACAGTAGAGATACTTAATAACTACACCCCATTCCAACGAAGCGGCAAACCCCGTCTACCGCTAAGTAACACCTGTCCTAACCCGGCCGTATGAGTCAGACGGCCGAACACGAAGCGAGCAACGAAACATCGGAGCACGTCCGGGAGATCGGACACGACGAGTTCGATCCCATCGGGACGCTCACGCTGATCGGGATCTACTTCCTGATCCTGGTGTTCCTGTGGTTCTTCATGTACTTCGTCGAGTTTCTCGGGAACGATCCCACGGTCGTCAGTGGGACCCTGGTATTCCTGGCGACTGGAGAGCGATTGGCATGAACATACACACCTACGAAAAACTGTGGCTGATCGCAGCGATGGTGTTGATCGTCGGGTTCATCGCAACGATCACGTACGGCTCGGTTGGGCTGGGGATCACGATGGTCGGCGACCAGCAGGACACGGTCGAGCCGACCGAACTGGACGACGAGCGATTCAGTGACCCTCGTGTCGCACAGGTCGGCGAGAACGAGTACGAAGCCTACGTTACAGCGCAGATGTTTAGTTTCCAGCCAGATCCGATTGAGGTCCCCGAAGACAGTGAGGTGACGTTCTACGTCACGAGCCGGGACGTCATTCACAGCTTCAGTCTCGTCGGAACCAACGTCAACACGATGGTTATTCCCGGCGAGGTAGCCGAAATGACCGTCGAGTTCGACGAACCCCAGGACTACGGCGTCGTCTGTAACGAGTACTGCGGCCCCAATCACCACAATATGGAGGGGATGGTCCACGTCGTTCCTGAAGACGAGTTCGATCTAACGGAACTCGACGCTGAGGCACCCGACGAAGTCGAAACCGGTGACGATATCGACGTCACCGCAACGGTCGAGAACCGCCTCCTCGATCCGATCGAAACGACAGTCACGCTCGAGATCGGGAACGAAACGGTCAGCGAAGACGTGACGATCGACGGTGGAGAGACGGACGAGACGACGTTCACCGTCGACTCGGCGCAGTTAGGCGAGGGCGACCACGAGTGGACGGTGACGGTCGACGAGCACACTGACAGCTGGACCGTGACCGTGGTCGACGAACTCGAGGACGGCGATGCAGATGACGATGCAGACGACGAATCCAACGAGAACACAGATGCGGGCGATGACACCGACGGTGGCGAGAACGGCACCGAAGACGAAACCGACACAGACGAGACCGAAAGCGATGCCAGCGGAGGTGACGACGAATGACGAACACCTACATTGAGTCGTTCCCGGCGGAGGCAAAGGTCGTTCGCGCAGCGTTCTACAGTTCCTTCCTCGCGCTCGCAATCGGCGGGCTGTTCGGGATCATCCAGACGCTGCACCGAACCGGCTACTACCGGTTTATGGACTCTGCGGACTACTACACGGTCCTCACCGCACACGGTGTCCTTCTGGCGATCACGTTCACGATTTTCTTCCTCGTGGGGGTGTTCACCTGGGCGACAACGACGAGTCTGGATCGACCCGTCGAGGACATCCGTTTTACCTGGGCCTGGTACGGACTCATGGTACTCGGAACGGTCCTCACCGCGATTCCGATCTTCGCCGGCTTCACGGACTCGGAGATGAGTGCGTCGGTGCTCTTTACGTTCTACGCACCACTGCAGGGCCACCCGCTGTTTTACTTCGGGCTGGTGTTGTTCGTCGTCGGAACCTGGCTCGCCGGCGTCGACTGGTTCCGTTCGTGGTGGGCCTGGAAACAAGAGCACCCGGACGAGCGGATTCCGCTGCCGACGTTTATGGTGCTGACGACGACGCTGATGTGGTACATCGCGACGCTCGGCGTCGCCGCGGCAATCTTGCTCTTCCTGTTGCCGTGGTCGCTCGGCCTCGTCGAGTCGGTAAACCCACTGCTCACCAGAACCCTGTTCTGGTTCTTCGGCCACCCGGTCGTCTACTTCTGGCTCATGCCGGCGTACATGATGTGGTACGTCCTGTTGCCGAAGATTTCGGGTGGGAAGTTGTTCAGCGACCCGCTCGCACGCGTCGTGTTCGTCCTGTTCCTGATCCTCTCGGTGCCGACCGGAATCCACCACCAGTATCTCGACCCCGGCATCGCCGAAGGCTTCAAATTCATCGCGATGACGAACACGATGTTCTTACTGCTGCCCAGTTTACTCACGGCATTTACAGTCGTCGCCAGTATGGAACACGGCGCACGCCAGCGCGGCGGCACCGGCTATCTCGGCTGGCTGAAGGCTCTTCCATGGCGTGACCCAGTCTTCGCCGGTATGGCACTTGCCGGACTGATGTTCGCCGCCGCCGGCTTCTCAGGGATGATCAACGCCGGAATGAACATCAACTACCTCGTGCACAATACCTTCTGGGTCGTCGGCCACTTCCATCTCACCGTCGGCACCGCGGTCGCGCTGACGTTTATGGCAGTCACCTACTGGTTCCTCCCGCAGGTAACCGGCAAGGCGCTGTGGAGCCGATCCGTTGCACTCGGGCAGGTCGTCCTCTGGTTCGTCGGCATGACATTCATGTCGAACGCCATGCACCGCGGCGGCCTGCTCGGCATCCCACGCCGAACCGCCGAACCCCAGTACGAGGGATTCGAGTTCGAAGCCGCCGTCGGCAGCGTCGGCGAACTCGACGCCCAGATCGCACTCGGCGGTGCCCTCCTCACACTCTCGCTCGTGTTGTTCTTCGCCAACGTCGTCGGAACCGCCCTGAACAGCCGCAGCGATGATCTCCCCGCGAACGAGTACGCCGACACGCTCTCGGGACCATCGGATGCCCCACTGGTCCTCGACAACCTGAAACTCTGGACGGCGATCGCCATCGTTCTCGTGATCTTCGCCTACAGCTTCCCACTGCTGTCGATCATCGAACGCGGCGGCCTGTTCGGCCCCGAACTCACCGAACTCCCCGTGAGCATCGGACTCGGACTCGAGTACCTGTGGGTCACCACCGTCTCGACGGTGACGGCCGCTGGTGAGACTGCCATCACGATCATTGCGGGGGTGAGTTCGTAGTGCGGATCTCGAAGGGCGCGTTGCTCATCGTCATCGCGTTCATCGCGCCACTCATCGTCGAACTTCGGACAGTGCTGGCGTGGGTCAACGTCGAGCTCACCCTACTCGAGTCCGCCGTCCTCGGCATCGGACTGATTGGGGTGATTCTCGTCTGGGCACTGTGGCCCCAAGAGGGGACGTCCGAATCGGCGGGGTAGCAGATCAGCTGAAGCGGTAATGCACAGAAACCACCACTATTCCGGATAGAATCCTCGAGTAGAACGGAGGAGGAACCACAATCCGATATTTCGAGATGATTGTCGGAGTGTGTTCACCAGTACCAAAAACATTTTATTTGTTAATGGTATTTGGCAACTCATGTCACAACCACAGCGCGAGGCCGTCGAGTCGCTCGTCGAAGACCTCGTTGCAATTGAAACGGAGAATCCGCCGGGGAACGAGCGCGTGTGTGCAGAGTATATCGCGGACTGGTTCGCTAATCGGGAGATCGAAGCTGAACTCGTCGAAGAGCCGTATGCAGATCGGCCACAGGTCGGCGTAAAAGTCGGTGGCGGTGATCCAACACTCGTTCTCAACGGGCATATCGACGTCGTTCCAGCAGGTGACAGAAGCCAGTGGGCGACAGACCCCTACGAGCCGACCGTCGTCGACGACTCACTGTATGGTCGGGGAAGCGTCGACATGAAGACCGGCGTCGCGATCGGGATGCTCGCGACGGCACAGCTAGCAGACGAAATCGAGGCCGGTGAGCGCGACGGCTCCGTCGTGTTCCACGCAGCGATCGGTGAGGAAACCGCCGAGCCAGGAACGAAAACACTGCTCGACCGGGGTTACGCCGGGGACTACGGCGTTGTCCTCGAGCCTACATCGATGCGAACGGGAACGAGCGAGAAGGGACTCGCCTGGTACAAAGTCCGCGTAAACGGTGACCCCTCACACGCGAGTCGTCCTGATCAGGGCACGAACGCGATCCGCAACGCTCAGCCAGTACTCGAGGCCCTCGACGAATACGATGCAACCGTTCGTGAACGGGAAGACGACCTCGTCGGGCAGGCATACTCGACGGTGACGATGATCGAGGCAGGGACGAAAGAGAACGTCGTGCCCGAAGAGGCGGTGATCACGATCGATCGACGCTTCCTGCCGGCCGAGAGCATCGAAGAAATCGACGCCGAAATCGAGGACGTACTCGAGACGGTATCGGCAGCGCACGACATCGAGACGACGTGGGAACGGACGCGGACGTACGAATCGGCGTCGATCGAGACTGAGAGTCACCTCGCGGCGGTGTTTAGGAAGCACTCGAAGAAGGTCGCCGGTACGTCGACGAGCGACTGGGGAATTAGTGCCTCGACCGACGTTCGGAACTTCGTCAACGATCACGGAATAGAGGCAATCACCTGGGGACCAGGTGATCTCACACAGGCGCACACATACGACGAGCACGTGTCGCTCCCGGCTGCCGTCGATGGGTTGGAGGCGCTGCTCGGTGCTGCTCGTGAACTCCTTGAAGAGACATAGTACAGAAAGCGAGCGACGCAAGACGGACCGGGTGCGGGTACAGTTGGCCTCTCCCGCAAACGGGGTGTGAAATAAATCATCCAACTTTTCGGTTGATTTGAGAAATATATGCACCAAGGTCGCTTATTCATAGTATCTATTTCAAAACGACCGGTACGTTTACAATAGTGTATCGTGACAGTATGTCCTGAAGTAACATGACAATAATTGGCATGCCAGAGTCGATGTTCATCGTGTTCGCACTCACGGTCATCGGTGGCAGTCTCGGTGCAATTCATTACACGGTCGTACACGTACTCCTGGGGAAACCGTTCGCAGACGAAGAGGGGGAACAAACGGGCGGAACAAAACCGACAGACGCGCTCGCAGAACGAGGTGAGGGAGATGATTGAGGCTGGAATGAGTGACGTCAATCCCTACTATCTTGGTGCGTTCGTGCTGTACCTGGTGCTCGTACTCGGGATCGGTGTCTGGGGGTATACACGAACGGAGAACGTGCTCGATTTCTGGGTGTTTGGACAGGGAATGGGGCCCACACTGGCGACGTGGTCGCTGATCGCGAACTTCGTCAGTTCCGTCAGCGTCATCGGCTTCATCGGTGCCGTCTACGTCGAAGGGTATTCGCTGATGACACACACGATTCTCGGCCTTATGGTCGGGATCAGTGGGTTGTACTTCGTCGTCGGCAAAATACGTGCACTCGACGTGTTAACACTGCCAGATCTCGTCGCAGAGGTAACCGGCTACAGAGTTGCGCGACCGATCTCGGGCTCTGTCCTCCTCGCAAACGCCTGGCTGTACCTGATCATGCAACTCGTCGGGGCGAGTCTGCTGATTACGGCGATCACCGGTGTTCCCTACGAGTACATGGTCTGGGTCATCGGTGCCGTATTCATCCTGTACACTGTACTGGGTGGACTCGTCAGCGTCGCCTGGACCGACCTCGTACAGGGCCTGTTGATGGTCGGTGCAGTGTTGATCACACTGGCGTACATGACGTTCGATATCGGCAGTTTCTCCGCGATTAGCGCCGAATTCGCTGCCGTCGACGAGGCGTTTGTCCACCCGACGTACGACGGCACGTACACGGCAATCGCAATCGCTGCCTCGCTCATCGCGTTCTTTGGGACGATCTTTACAGAACAGAACAACATCGTTCGAATCGCTGCAACCAAGGACATTCGAACGGCAAAGATTCATCTAGCTGCAGCGGGCGTCGTCCTGTCAGTCTTCTACTCGCTGCTCATCGTCCTCGGCGGCGCAACGACGGTGGCACTGTTCGACGCTGGACTCACCGTCGACGATCCGGACGCAGCCTTCCCTGTCCTGATCACCGACTACGTCCCAACTGAGATCGGTGTCATCATCATTCTCGCGGTGATGAGTGCCATCCTCTCGACGACAGACACTCGTCTGCACGCGACCGGCATCACGACCGCTCGCGACCTGTATCAGTACTTCAAGCCACAGGCAGGGGAAGAACGACTGATGAAAGTATCCCGGATTGCGACGGTCGTCTTCGGCGTGACGGCGACCGCCGTCGCGGTGAATCCACCGGGAACGATCATCGAACTGTACAACCTGCGTGCGGTATTGCTCACGAGTGCGTTCCTCATCCCAGTTTACCTCGCGATCTACTGGACTGACCTGGACGGGCGGGCAGTGGTCGGCGCAGTTACCGCAGGTGCACTTCTGGGCCTCGGGACAGATCTCATCGCCGGCGGAATTGGGCCGGTTCCAGCAGTCTTCATCGGCCTTGGCGTCGCGACAATTGTCCTGCTCGTCGGCCACTACCTGTTCGGACAGGAAGCGACCCCAGACACCAGTCCGATGAGCGACTAGCCGCCTGCTCGAATCAGGCGACCTGAAACGGGCGGGAATGCAACCGCGGATTTTCCCGCTTCAGACGTAGACAGCAGCGACTCCCAACACAACGACTCTCAACGAACACCAATGACACTCCAACTCGACACGGACCGCTTCGTCGCAACAATGGAAGAACAGGCCGCAATCGGTGCAACACCCGACGACGGACTCCACCGACTCGCCCTCACCGACGCCGACAAGGAGATCCGCGACTGGTTCGTCGACCAACTCACCGATCTCAACCTCACCGTCCGAATCGACGAGTTCGGTAATATCTTCGGTCGCCGGCAGGGAACCAATCCCGACGCCAATCCCGTCCTCATCGGCTCACACCTCGACTCCCAGCCTAATGGCGGTATCTACGACGGCCAACTGGGTGTCGTCACCGCACTTGAGTTCCTCCGCACACTCGAGGACGAGGGAATCGAGACGAGACGTCCGATCGAGATCGTGAACTGGACCAACGAGGAGGGATCGCGCTTCCAGCCGGCGATGCAGGGAAGCGGTGTCTGGGCCGGCGCACACGCACTTGAAGCGGAATACCAGAAAACCGACCGGGCAGGGACCGCGGTACGAGAGGAACTCGAGCGGATCGGCTATCTGGGCGAATCCCCTGCGGAGCCCACGGAGCCCTACGACTCGTATCTCGAGTTGCACATCGAGCAGGGACCGCGGCTGGAGCGCGCTGGCGCGAACGTTGGCATCGTAACGGGCATCGTCGGGTTCACATGGGGTGAGGTGACGTTCACTGGAGAGGCAGATCATTCGGGACCGACACCGATGGACCACCGACGGGATGCGCTCGTCGCGGCGGCCGACTTCATTACCGCCGTGCGTCGGTTGCCGGGAACGCTCGGCGAGGCGACAGTCGGTACCGTCGGCGCGGTCGATGTCTCACCGAACTCGATCAACGTGATCCCGAACGAGGTGACCGTCACGTGGGACGTTCGCGACGGAGACGACGCGGTCGTTGAACAAGCGGCACAGCGTGCACGACAGGAAGCGGCGGCCGCCGCGACACGGGAGGGCGTCGAGTACGAAGTGAGCGACCGGATGCGCGCCCCGAGTATTTCGTTCGCCGACCGGACAGTGTCGGCAGTGACGGCAGCGGCGGATGAGATGGCGGACTGTCGAGCGATCGAACTCGAGAGCGGTGCCGGTCACGACGCGACACATCTGACGTCCGTCTGTGATACTGGCATGGTCTTCGCGGTGAGCGAGGACGGCAAAAGTCACTCGCCGGCGGAGTATACGAGTTGGGACGACTGCTGTCAGGCGGCAACGGTGTTTGCGAACGCTGCGTTGCAGTTGGCAACGGAGTGACTGAGTGGCGGACGAGCGGTAAGCGGTGAGCGGATGAAAAAGTGAGTAACGAACGACTGCGCGTTCGCCTGCTCGCTCTTACTCGACGACCTGATCGACCATCTCGTCGGACATATTATCGATGAGCTGACCGCCAGTCTCGAGTTCCTGAATTACGAATCGCGAGGACGTCTCGTTGACGCCGTCGATCTCGACGATATCGTCGATCAGCGCGTGCATCTGATCGTGGTTTTGAACCCGTGAAATGACGATGAAGTCGACATCGCCCATCATGTAGTAGACGTGGTTTACGCCGTCGATCTCGGTGAGCGATTCGCCGACGTCTTCGGCGTAGCCGCTCTCGTGGGAGACGGTCACCTCCGTAAACAGGAGCATGCTGAGATCCAGCGCATGCGGGTCCACATCTGCGGAGATGGTGGTGATCACGTCGCTCTGCTTCAAATTCGTCACGCGGTAGTGAATTGCAGACTTCGAGAGCCCAAGCTCGTCGGAGAGCTCCTCGAGATTCTTGTCGTCAGACTTCTCGAGACGCTTCAAAATCTCGATGTCTGTTTCGTCGAGGTCAACGTCCATTTTTCTACTCTTTGGTGAGGTTGTAGTTAAATGTCATTACTTGCGGCGGGTGGTGTGACCCGGAGACAATACCCACCCATAATCCACAGACACTCGTTACCCGTCCATGGCTGCGTCAGACACCTCGAGTGCGTCATCGAGGACCGAGACCGCTTCGTCGATATCCGATTCGGTGATCGTCAGCGGCGGCGCGATGATCAGCGTGTTGATCATGTTCGCGACGTAGACGCCACCGTCGGACGCAGCGGCCGCAACCTCGTCGACGACGGTGGAGCCCTTCGAAATCTTGTCGTCGCGGGTGCCGAACGGCACACGCTCGTCTGGGTCGCGGGTCAGTTCGATGCCACGGAAGAGACCGACGCCGCGAGTGTCGCCGACGCTCGGGTGCGCTTCGGCGAGCTCCTCAAGTCGGTCGCCGAGATAGGAGCCGACCTCGCTTGCGTGCTCGATGAGGTTCTCCTCCTGGTAGGTCTCGACCGCGGCGAGTCCGGCCGCGCAGGCGACCGGGTGGCCGGCGTAGGTGTGGCCGTGACAGAACAGTTCGTCCTCGAAGTGGTCCGCGATTTCGGGCGTCACGATCGTCGCGCCGAGCGGCGCGTATGCGCCGGAGAGCCCTTTGGCCATCGTCATGATGTCCGGCTGCACGTCGAAGACGTCACAGCCGAACCACTCGCCGGTGCGGCCGAAGCCGGCCATCACTTCGTCGCAGATGAGCAGTGCATCGTGCTCGTGGGCGATCTCCTTGAGTCGCGGCAGGTACTCCTCCGGCGGGACGAGAATGCCGTTCGAGCCGACGATCGGTTCGACGAGAATCGCTGCGACAGTGTCGCCCTCGAGCATCAGCATCTCGTCGATGTACTCGAGGCTCTCCATTGGATCGAGCGTCGAGCCGTAGGCGTAGGGGTCGGGTGCCTTGATCGTTCCGGGGATACCGGGTTCGCCGGCGAGTCGCCGCGGATCGCCCGTGACGCTGATCGAGCCGGCGGTCGCGCCGTGATAGGAGCGATAGCGCGAGATGATCTTCTGTTTGCCCGTGTACATCCGCGCGATTTTGATCGCGGCTTCGACGGCCTCGGTACCGCTGGTCGAGAAGAACGTCTTCGAGAGGTCGCCCGGCGTTACCTCGGCGAGTTTCTCGCCGAGTTTCGCGCGCGCTTCGGTCGCGAATCCGGGCGCGAAGTACGCACCCTCGCGGGCCTGCTCCGCGATGGCATCCGCAACGCCGTCAGCGGAGTGGCCGAGATTCGAGCACATGAGCTGGCCCGAAAAGTCGATCCACTCGCTACCGTGTGCATCCTGGAAACGGACGCCCTCGCCGCCGACGATTTCCGTCGGATCGACTTCGCTCTGATAGGACCACGTGCCGAAGACGTACTCCTTGTCGAGACGTTCGACATCGGTGCGTTCGTCGCCTGCAGTCGTTGCAGTATCGTCGCCTGTCATTCTTTCGCAAAGGTACGAAAGCATCAGGCATTAATCTTTCCCGTCTGAGAAAAATTCGAGTTATAATTCCTGATTAGAACACATATTGGAGAACTCTATTCGAGTAGAAAACCACTATTTGGAAATATTTCCCCATTCTCCGAAGCATTTATTTCGGCCCTTGCGGTATGTCCGCTATGGTCGAACTCGACTCGTTAGGAGAGGCGGATACGGTTCGAAACTACGTCGGCGGCGACTGGGTAACGCCCGAAAGCGACGAAGAACTGGTGACGACGGACCCCGCAACCGGTGAGGAACTGGGCCGGGTACCGTTCAGTTCGACGGACGACGTGGACGACGCTGTCCGAACGGCGAACGACGCGTTCGAAGACTGGTCCGGACGTCCCGTCGAGGAGCGAATCCAGCCGCTGTTCGAACTGAAGTCCCTGCTCGAGGAGAACCTCGAGGAGCTCGCGGAGATCCTCGTGCAGGATCACGGGAAAACGCGAGCAGAAGCGCGCGGCGAACTCCGCCGCGGCATCGAGAACGTCGAGGTCGCCTGCGGCATTCCGTCGATGATGCAGAGCGGCACGCTGCTGAACGCCGCCCCGGAAATCGACGAGAGTGCAGTCAGAAAGCCACTCGGGACGTTCGCCGCGATTACGCCGTTTAACTTCCCCGGCATGATCCCGCTCTGGTTCCTCCCCTACGCGGTCGCGACCGGAAACAGTTTCATTCTCAAGCCGAGCGAGCAGGACCCGCTCGTCACCCAGAAACTCTTCGAACTCATCGACGAGGCCGGCTTCCCGGACGGCGTCGTCCAGCTCGTCAACGGCGGCAAGGACACCGTCAACGCCCTGATCGACCACGACGGAATCGAGGGCATCTCGTTCGTCGGTTCCACCCCGATCGCAAAGCTCGTCTACGAGCGGGCAGCCGCGAACGGCAAGCGCGTCCAGGCCCAGGGTGGCGCGAAGAACCACATCGTCGTGACGGAAACGGCTGATCTCGAGTTCGCCGCCGAGAAGACGGTTTCCTCGGCCTGCGCCTGTGCCGGCGAGCGCTGTCTTGCAAACGACGTCGTCCTCGTCGAAGAGTCGGTGTACGACGAGTTCGCCGACCTCGTCGTCGCGGAAGCCGAAGCTCAGACGGTCGGCTACGGACTGGATGACGGAACGGATATCGGCTCGCTCATCAGCGAGGAACACGAGACGACAGTTCGTAACTACATCCAGACCGGTATCGAAGAGGGCGCAACGATGCTGCGTGACGGCCGAGACGCCAGCGTCGACGGCTACGACGAGGGGAACTTCGTCGGCCCGACCGTCTTCGGGGACGTAACCGAAGACATGGTCATCTCCCAGGAGGAAATTTTCGGTCCGGTACTCGCACTCGACGCCGTCGAGTCGGTCGACGCCGCAATCGAACGCATGAACGCGAGCCAGTTCGGAAACGCCGCGAGCCTGTTCACCGGCAGCGGCGCTGACGCCCAGAAGTTCCGCCACCAGGCCGAAATCGGGAACATCGGCGTCAACGTCGGCACGTCGGCTCCGATGGCCTTCTTCCACTTCGGCGGCTGGAAGGACTCGTTCTTCGGCGACCTACACGCCCAGGGCGAGGACATGATCCAGTTCTACACGGACAAAGCGATCTACATCGAGCGCTGGCCGGACGCCTAAGATGACGACACCTGCTGAGGAAACGGCGCTGTCCGACGAACTCGAACAGTCGTACGTCGAGTCGACGCCGCGGTCCCGGGAGCTCGCCGAGCGAGCGCGAGACGTGATGCCGGGCGGCGATACGCGCTCGGTGACCTACGTCCGGCCGTATCCGTCGTACGTCGAATCGGCACACGGCGCGCAACTCGAGACGGTCGACGGAGAAACGCTCCTCGACGTGCTCAACAACTACACCCAGAGCGTGCTCGGTCACACGCCAGAGCCGGTCGTTGACGACGTCTGCACCCGATTCCGGGCGGGGAACGGCGTTGCAGCACCGACGGAGCCAGCGGTCGAACTCGCGGAACTGCTCGTCGGCCGCGTCCCGTCAGTCGAGCAGGTCCGATTCTGTAATTCGGGCACCGAAGCGACGATGAACGCGATTCGCGCTGCGATGGCCTGGACCCAAAACGAACGCGTCTGTAAGATCACCGGTGGCTACCACGGAACACACGATGTCGTCGAAGTCGGCGTCGCAGACGAGGGACGAGAACACACAGGGATTCCACGGACCGCCGAACAACGAGTGCAGACGGTCTCGTACAACGACACTGACCAACTGAAAGCGACGTTCGAAGCCGTCGGGGACGACCTCGCATGTCTCATCCTCGAACCGATCCTCGGCGTCGGCGGCATGATTCCGGCGACTGACGAGTTCCTGCACACGGCACGGGATCTCACTGCCGAAACTGACACGCCACTCATCTTCGACGAGATGATGTCGTTCCGACTCGCGCCCGGCGGCGCACAGCAGCGCCGCGTGATCGAGCCGGATCTGACCGCGTTCGGGAAACTGATCGGCGGCGGGCTCCCGGTCGGTGCCGTCGGCGGCCGCGCCGACCTGATGGCACAGTTCCACCCCGAAACTGGCTCTGTCGATCACTCCGGGACGTTCAACGCAAATCCAGCGACGATGGCCGGCGGCGTCGCAACCCTTCGAGAGCTGGACGCGGACGCCATCGAGACGCTGAACCAGCAGGGAGCCGACCTTCGCACGCGGCTCCAGGAGATCGGCGACGACGCCGACCAGCCGATCACGATCACCGGCGAAGGATCGCTGTTTCAGATCCACTTCACCGACGGACCGGTCCGGGACCTCGCGTCGTCGGCGGCTGGCGACCCAGCGGCAGAACAGCTCTTCCACGAACTACGCCGCGAAGGCGTCTTCATCGCACCGCGCGGAATGGGGAACCTCTCGACGCCGATGACCGACTCGGATCTCGACCAGATTGTGACTGCGTTCGACCGGGCACTCGAGTCGATTGCTGAGAGTCCCACTCGTTGACACCCCCTCCAACAACCGGCGTTCTCCGCACCTCGTACCGAGCACCGACACTCCCCGCTCTTCAGTAATCTTCTACCACAGCCCAAAACCTCGATCCATCGCCAGAATTACATCCCACCCAGAGTTCGCCATCGTATCACTCGCTAATTCGTCGGCAGAGTGCGAGTCCACTACCGGTCCCATCATGTTCCACCCTACTATGAAATCGCTGACAACCACACGATATCGCCGGTCGATCGGCCCCGGTCGCAATGGTCGGTGGCTCACTACCAGCGTACTCGAGTACGTTCGCGATAGCATTCTGAAACACCTGGCGAAGGTGGGGTGTCGTCGCCGGAGACCGTGGTAGTTACTCGACCGTGATTTCGATATCTGCCGCCGCAATCGTCAGCAACAGGGTCTCGAGTGTCGCGTCGACCACGGGCGATGGATGAGAACAACCGAAGCGGCGTCGACTGGACGGCCTACAGTGCGAGCCCGGTCGTCGTGACGGCCGTCTCGGTGTCGTCTTCTGCGGTGACTTCGACGACCCCATCGAACAGTTGTTTGAGCGTGTTGACTGTCTGTTCGTCGTGTGCCGCGGTATCAATGAGATAGATGCCAAGTCCATCAGCGCTCTGAATCCGACCAGTGAAGACGTGCAAGAACCGAAACACGGTCTCGAGATCCGAGTACATCAACAGCGTCGAGATTGAGTGTAACATGACCCGGTTCTCGGTAAGCCCGCGTTCCTGGTAGAACTCCTGAAGGTACTCTGAAACCGTAATCCCGATGCCGGTCATATCGACGGGAGAGGAAACGTAAGAGACCTGTGAGTCGTCTTCAGGCACGCTAGCCCGTTGTTGGTTCGAAACGCAGTCAACAATGCCGACCGGCGGGTCCGATGTCTGTATTCGATCGCGAAATCCGGACCGCATGGTGTCGGCATTGTCTTTTGTCGTTACGATGATCGATCCATCCCCTCGGTCGGCCCCCTGTGCGAGAACGTCAAGCGCGAGTCGTCGCTTCCCGGTGAGTGGTGGTCCAGTCACGAGGATGTTTGTCCCGGGAGCGATTGTCGCGTCCGTCTGGACGTCCGCGAAATCATACATAATGATGCGTACCTCCGATGATTTCGACTGTCGTCACCGATCGCAATGCAGTTGTGCGAAAGTCAGTCGTACCGTTGTGGGACGCAAATATAATCTTTGTGAAGACCTTCGAATTGTCAGACACAGCGTCCTCAGCGGACGTTGACGGTATTTACCGTTCGCTATAGTTGTATTTGAACGCGACGGGATTGGAGAGCTAACGCGGTTTCTCTTCGAAGAGAAGAACGTTACTTGCTAGTCGAACGACATCGCACTGAGCGTTACTCCTCGCTGAGCGACGACGGCGTCTCCTCGGTCGTAACGATGAGGTCGTAGACCGTCGTCTCGCCGGGTGCCGATAGTGTGGATCTGCGAACTCTCCGTCAGCGATATTCGAATCTGTGACGGTCCCTTCGAAATGATCGTCGCCCAGTGACGCTTGCGGCTCAGTCTGTGGCTCAAACCAAAGTTCGATCTCGTCCCCCAACTCCTGTGACACGCCACCGAGTTGGACCGTCTCCGAACCCTGGTTACTGAGTGCAGTCATCCCCTCGAACGTCGTCTCCGCATCGAGGTTCAACCCATCGGACTCGAGTGCCTCGTCGGTAAGCGCGATTTCCGCGGTATCGCTGTCGGTCGCATAGTCGTCACGAATCTCGATCGCAAGCAATGCGCTCGAATCGCCTGTTGTCTCGATGCTCACCTGCCGTGACGCTTCGACGGAGCTGAAGGCTCCTGTGCCGAGTGCAGCGCCACCGCCAGCAATAATCGCTCCGACACCCACCAGTATAGTACGTCGCTGTAGTTTCATGCGTTTACTCACCGTAACCGCACCGGCACAACTGTGTCTGTGACAGTACGGGAGTTACAGAAGACGACTACTGCAACCCACTTTGTATTGGTTAGAGTGAAAGCCATTATAACCGAAATACGGGGGGGAATGGTGATCAGAATAGGATCAGGAACGGCTTGAACCAAAAACTACAGGGAAAGCGGCCAGAGAATGAGGCGATTGAATACCAACTTCACAACCTCACAAAGCAGGTTATAGCTCACATCCAATAGTCTCGCCTTCAGCAGTGATATCCGCGTTACCAGATATCTCAGGCGGTTCGGTGCAGATTATGTCTTCCTCAGCATACACCACACTATTGCCATCAAGACTAACGCTCCCTTCAAAAGTGATGGTACCGTTGGTACTGATCTGCGAAGTACCATCGAGTTCGACATCATCTTCGAACGTCAGATCGCCACCTGCAGCGATACCTCCATTTCCATCGAGATCTACATCTTCCTCGAACGTACCGTCGTCTTCGATATCGATATCATCGTTCCCCCCGTCAAATTCGTCGTCGTAGGACTCCTCTTCAGCGCCACACTCGATTGAAACAGTGTTCTCCGTCGTCCGGTCCGCAACGACGTGAACGTCACCACTGGCCTCGAGTGTTACTGAGATAGTAGCGGCTGTCTCTCTATCGGACTCGTCACAGGCGACGCTAACAGTATACGTCCCATCATCCTGCTCGACAATTACGTCGAGATCGGCCGTCTCGGTGCCCGCAATCGACACCGAATCGACAGTGATATCGCTGATCTGTCCGGTTGTATCCATTACCTCGAAGAGAGTTGGCTCGTTCTCGGGAGAGACTGTCGCACCATCAGAGGTGTCCGTAATTTCGAGCAGTCCCTCGTCGTCGCCGGCCGTCTGGACCATCACACCGCGGTCTGCGCTGATCGTGGCGAATCCGAACGCCGGACCGGCGAGCAACACCGTCCCGATGAGAACGAGGGCGACACCAAATAGTGTGATCGTGCGCATGAGTTGTCTCCCGTTTACGGCGGGTGTTCGACATCGCCGAGACGCATCCGGCGATTCTGTGCGACGTGAACGACAGCAGAGCCGACGAACAGCGCGACCACGAGCGTCGACCAGCCGAGTACTGACACGGTTTCCGTCGGGAGCAAGTCAAGCCAGAGGCCGGCCATCACAACCGTCGCGATGCCCGAGAGGCCACTGTAGTACAGCCCCCACGGAACCGAATCGCCAGGAACGATATCGAGGTAAATCTCGAGCGTGCTGGCCTCCTCCGTGAGTTCGATCGTTCGGTCGTCGAATCGCACCATCCCGGCTCGTTCAAGCGTTGGCAAGTGTGTCTGCTGAAGCGAGGTGTAGATTCGCTTTCGCTCTGCCGAGGTGAGCGCCTCGATCTCCGTATCCAGTTCCCAGGCAGCAACCTGCTCTGCGAGTTCGCCGAGTTCGACCGGGCGATCCTCCTGCTTGCAGTAGTGGATCACGTAGCGACGCCGGTGATTACTCAGCAGGTCGAAGATCGTGCCCTGATCGAGTGACTGGTCGTGCGTCGCTGCGTCCCCCTGGACAGAAGTGTCTGCAGTGCTTGTCTGCTGGTTGTTTGTCGATGCCGACGCCGATGCCGGTACCGATGTCGATGCCGATTCACCAGACTCGTCTGGTCGGTGTCCGGTGTCGATGTCAGTCGCCTGTCCAGAGCCAGTTGCTGTCGACTGACTCGAGTGAGTCTGCTCCGTACTCGAGTCGGAGACGTGTTCAACAGTGGATCCGGATTGTGGAGGCATAAGAACGGACAGGTTGCCTATATCTTGTGAGCGGCGACACATAACCTTTACCGAATATTACCATTTGATGGGAGTGGGGGGACTTCAGAATGGGGTTCTGAGTGTGCTTGAACGACGGTATTGCCCGGGCAGAAGAAGTTCTGGCTGCTGAATACAAAGTAGGTGGAGTCATAGAGTATGAGATACGAACTGCGCGACGACGGTCGATTGCGGAGTCGATCGCGCAGGAAAGGGACACACCATGAAAGTTAATCGACGAACCACGCTGATTGGACTGGGTACGATTGTTGCAGGCGGCGGCGCAGCACTTGGAACGGGGGCGTTTGACACGGTCGAAGCGGACCGGTCCGTTGAGGTCGAAACCACGGGAGACGGTGGTGCGCTGTTGGGGCTCGAGATTCTAAGTGACACGCTCAGCGGTGACGGAGAAGAGGACGAGGATGTCATCAAATTCGATCTCGATAACCTCAACGCTGACGCGACCACGACGTTCGAAGACGCATTGGAGATTACAAACAACGGAACGGAGCCGGTAACGGTCACGATTGAAGACGAAGGTGAAGAGAATCTCATTGGAGATGTGGACAAAGCAATGTCGTTCACTCACGACTCGTCTGATTCCGAGATCGACCTCGGGACGGACGACGAGGACGACGAGGACGAGCACCAAGCCACGCTGGCTGTCGAATTCGATCTGACCGGAGATACCGGAGAAGACGATATTCCAGACTCCATAACGATTGTAGCGACGACTGCAGAGGACGACTCATAATCCGTCGGATCTAACCTCGGGATAGCGGGCAACGACGTATCTAACGATTTGTTCGAATGTAGTAGCGAAGGAACCAATCGAGGTTGGTCCTACCTGCCGTCTAGTACGGCACACCAACCGAAAATCGGCCACAACCCAACACGAACCGGAGATGAACGGCAAACTCCTCCTCGTCTGTCTACTCGCACTCTGCATCACAGTGCCGACGGTGGCCGTCACGGTGGCAGGCGAACCAGCAGCAGAGTCTCAAACTGAGTCCCTCGCTGATGGCTCACTCTCACTCGAGTCCACGAGTCCCTACGCGATCATCGACGACACCGACGGTGCCGAGACAGGCGAACTCGAGTTGGACCTCACACAGCTCAACGACGAGGCGGTGACGATGGTCGACGAGCTGTTTGCAATCACCGCACACGATGACACCATCGAGGAAGTCGTCCTCGAGAGCGACGCGCTGACGTTCTACGAGAGTGCCACCCGGACACCGATTACGACGTCGAATCCGGTGGTACTTGAGTCGGGCGAGTCGGTGTCCGTCGGCGTGCTTGCCGATACGTCGGGCCCTGCAGACGAGTACGATGCGGAGGCGTTTACGATCGCTGTCGAAACGGCCGACGACGAGACGGAGCCACGATCGGGAGCCGACCTCACACTAACGGATGTGACGGTTTCGGATGACGGCACAGCGGGAGCGACAGGGACAGAGACGAAGCTCCAACCGGGCACACCGCTTCTCGTGACCGCGGTGTACGAAAATGTGGGAGCTGCCACTGGAAGCAAGCAATCGACACTGCACATCAACGGAACGATCGTCGAAACCAGCTCTGTGACCGCTGCTCCCGGAGAGACAGCCACCGTTCAGTTCGAGTGGTACCCCCACGCATCAGGGCCACTCGAGATCGGCGTCGGTGACGAGGACGAGCTGCTGTACAGCCAGACGGTGACCGTCGGCAAAGACAACGATTCCACACCCGAACTGACCGTCGTCGAAACGGTACTCGAGTCGGACGCAATCGACCTCGGCGAAGAAACGACTGTCCGTGCGACGGTTTCAAACACCGGGACCGAGACGGGGACGTTCACGCCCGGGCTCGCGGTCGGCGGACTTGTCGTAGACGACCGGGCCGTCTCACTCGCCCCGGGAGAGCAGACGACGGTAGAACTCACGTTCAGCATGGACGAACGCGGAACGTACGAACTGGCAGTTGCAGGCGAGTCAGTAGGAACGGTGACGGTTGGTGAGGGCATCAACGGTGTACTCACACCGCTGTCTGCGACGGAATTCGCCGCACCAACAGTCGTTGCAGCAGTCCCACCAACGGCGCTGACGCTGTTTCTCGTCTGGTACGGTGGTGCCGGAAAGATTACGTCGATTCGGTCGCATCGATGAACAGTATTGAGCACACAACGGTCGGTGAGCAGGACGAGCAGATGATCTCGATGACCAGGAGAGCACTCAGAACCTGCTGCATCTGCAGGTGGTCACGATGACGGGGACGGCGATGGTCACGGCCAGGACCACAGTCACGGTCACGGCCACGACCACGACCACGAACACCTGGCAGAACGACAGCTGGTCACGACCAACTCACGACCACTGACCAATGCGAGCACTGCTGCAACGAGCACTCGGCTTCGTGCTGGCGCTCGTTGTCGTTTCGTTGTTGCTCGGCCAACTGCTCGGCCAGCCGATCCTGCTTGGCTACGTCGCAACCGGAAGCATGGAGCCAACGATGAACGCAGGTGACGGCTTCATCGCCGTCCCAAGCGCCGTCTCCGGTCCGCCAGCGGAGGGCGATGTCGTTGTCTTCGATGCAGTCGAACTTCACGGGGGAGAACTCACCACGCATCGCGTGCTCGAGGAAACCGATGACGGCTACGTTACGGCCGGTGATGCGAACCCGTTCACCGACCAGGACGCCACCGAGCCACCGGTTAGCGACGGGCAGATCGTCGCCCACGCGCTGCAGATCAACGGTGATGTCGTTACGATTCCGTATCTCGGCTCGATCATCATGGGGGTGCAGTCGATCGTCGAAACCGCAGTCGGAACCGTCACAGCGACGGTCGGCGTCACAGCCGCGTTCGACGCCGACAACGCCGGTGCGCTGCTCGTCGGTGTCGGAACTGCACTCCTCGGGTTTGGCGTCCTACTCGAGACAGTTGGGCCAGGGAAACGAGACACGCGGCGGTCGCGAAGCCGTCCGAACATGCTCGGTATCTGGACGACGATCGGACTGGTCTTGCTCGTCTTCGTCACGTTCGCAACGGCGTCGATGGTGATCCCCTCGGGGACGATTGCGTTCGGTGTCGGAAGTGCAACGACGCCCGGTGACAACCCACAGGTCGTTGCACCCGGAGAGTCCGTCGAGATCGAACACGAAACCGAAAATTCGGGCTATCTCCCGGTCGTTGTCACACGGGATGCAAGCCACGAGACAGTGTCTGCAACCCCAGAGAGGCAAACGGTCTCGCCGCGGAGTTCCGAAACAGCAACGTTCACTGCGGTTGCCCCGGACGAAACTGGCGAGTATACCCGCCACGTGGAAGAAAACCGGTATCTGTTGGTATTACCGCCGACACTGCTGGTCTGGCTGCATAGCCTCCACCCGCTCGTCGCGATCGCGGCGGTCAACGGCATGATCGTTGCTGTGACCGTTACCATCATGGTCGCCCTCTTTGGGACGACAGATCTGCGACTCCGAAATCCAGGCGCGAACGTCTCTATGCTCACACGCCTTCGACGGAAATTCCGGTAGTGACCGTCATCTATCGCTGTATTGAACCAGTATCATTATGAGTGTCGACTTGTAGATATGCATACGAATTTCACGTCACTGTGTGCGTGACAGGAGTCCCTGGCACGAGGGACCAACGGGACGCAGTTGTCGGCGAAAAGGCGACAAAAAAGGGGGACGCTACGATGATCGACAATCCACGGTTCGACCTCATTGCTGCCAGACACGGACAGCGACTCGTAGTGGCGCTTCTCGTCGTCGGTATCGCCCTTCTCGTGCTCACAGGGTGGGTAATCGCAACGCCGTCGACGACCACAGTAACACAGGAAGTCGGTGAGGAACGCATCGAAACCGATGTCACGACCAACGCCACCGTCGTGCAGGATGGCCTCTGGGAACGTGGAACGACACTCGAGTCGAGTCCGGTCTACACGTACAACGATACGCCCGAGTTGACGATTACGGCAGCGACGACGGCTACCGATTCCGGTGCGCCACTCGATGAAGTAACCGTGACACACGAACTGGCACTGGTCTACGAGGCCGAGCGGGACGGGGAGGTGTTCTGGAGCGACCGCGAGGTACTGCACAACGAGACCACAGCCACTGACGATGGACAGGTACGCACGGCGACGACCGTCGACGTCCGGGAGATTCGCGAGCGAACACTCGAGTTGGAAGAGACACTCGACGGTGTCGGTGACGTGTCGGTCTCGATCAGTGCGGAGACGGTGTACGAGACGGGATCGAACAGCGGGACAGACGACGATGCGGTGCCACTGGCACTCACCGGGAGTGCATACTGGCTCGATGGGACCCACGAAATCACGGAGACGACGCCCGAGACGGCACCAGTCGAGGTACAGGAGTCACCGAATACAGTGGCTGTTGGTGTGGGTGCACTCCTTGCCGCACTCTCGCTGGGTGGGGCTGCACTCGTGGCGTCGCGCTCAGGCGTGGACGTCTCAGACGCTCGCAAACGGATTCACGAACGACGCTACGACGAGTGGATCTCGACGGGATCGATACCGATGTGGATCGGTGAACACCACCTCGAACTCGATACGCTCGAAGACGTCGTCGACGTCGCAATCGACACGAACGAACGCGTGGTTCACGATACACAGCGCGATCTGTTTGCGGTCGTCAACGACGATGTCGTCTACTACTACAGCGATCGCGGTGGCTGGGGTGAAACGGCATGGCCAACAGTCGAGATCAACCACGACGACGAGACGGCTGGCTCAGGGGCAGTGGACCACCAGCAAGCACACGCACAGTCCGGTCATGGCTCACCCGGAATTCCGGGCGATGAGTCTGCAACGTCGCACGGACACGAGGAAGCACCGGACAGTGTGCGTGGACAGGGGAGTGATGAGCAACGCAGCCAAGCGGAGACCGACACAGCAGGGACACCAGCGTCTGATAGCGAGCGTGACTCCGCACCACTCTCGAAATCGGATCTTCCGGACCCAGACGACGATGACGCCTGGGAACAAATCTGAGTGCCGACAGGCCACCGTTCTAGTGAGAAGAACGGGGTTGTCCGCGCCGGAGTCAGTAACTGCCACTCAGAACAGAACGCGAAGCGGCGAGAGTTCAGCGGGAAACCCAACGCTACGCCAAAGGAACGCCAGTAAGTCAGTACTATACAGTGCTCGTTGATCCGATGAAACGTCTATCCCAGCGATTTGCACCGACCGTGAGTTTCACGTCTCACACTAAATAAAGAAATCGTACTCCCAACTACTGTTGAGGACGAGATCAGCGTCAATCCGACCCAGGTGGCCGAGACCCAACACCATCTGAACCGGCGTCGAGATCGCGAAAGACATCCGCAAAGTCCGTGTGGCTCTCGAGGCGCGAGATCGTTCGGTCGGTTTCTGCGGCAACGTCGTCGATTCGCGCGATCAACTCCTGATACGCCGCATTTTCGTTGAGTTCGTGCTCAGCCTTTTCCTTTTCGAGGAGCGCCCGCTTCGAGACGAGCGAGTAGTACTCACGGACAGACGACTCGTAGGCAGCCCGCTCGAGGACATCCTCGACGCTGGCGAGGAGTTCATCCTTAGAGACCGGCTTGACAAGGTAGTCGTCGAACCCCATCTCGATGATATCGAAATCGGGATCGACAGCCGTCACCATCATTACTCGGGTATCGTACCCCTGTGATCGGATCGTCGCAAGCACATCATCGCCCGACTGCTCCGGCATTCGCCGGTCCAGCAGGACGAGATCGACCGATTCACTGACCTTCTCGAGTGCCTCTTCCCCGCTATAGGCAGTGCTAACAGACCACTTCGACGCCAACCAGCCTTCGAAGAGATCCGCAAGTCGTGGCTCGTCGTCGACGACGAGCACCTCAGACACCTCACCCGGCGGAGAGCCATTTCGTTCCGTCATTGGTCATGCGCCTGGCAAGTGAATGGCAGTACTGGGTTATAAATCTCATGACCGATTTGACGATCCGGGAACGTATAGCGGCAACATTTGGCCGTGGTATAAGTTATACTGCCGCAATCGACATAACTACAACAATCTAACAAAATATTCTTTCTGACAACAATCCGGCTCTCTGCCGGTCTATTTTCGATAACAAATGATACATATTGGCCGTATAATATATAATAGATTCGTCTAAACACAGTGGTAGTATCCACCTCGCAAACTCGGGCTATTCACCTAGTAAGCAATGACTAGCATCCCCTCTGCACTCCATGATCTCGCCGAAACTGCAACCGTGTTGCAGGTCGGGGCTGGCCGCCCGCTGACGTCGTATCCCACCGTTCATACCGTTGCGGACGTCTTTCTTACCGTCCAGCGGGAATCGAACCCCTCTGACGCACTCGCCCGTCTCGAAACGACATCAGTCGACTGTGTTGTTACCAATCACAACCCACCAACTCTGGACGCACTCGAGTTGCTCACGACAATACGAGACGACCATCCAGCACTCCCAGTGATCCTATTTCCGGACGATGGGAGCGAAGCACTCGCAAGTGAGGCAATCGCCGCTGATGTCACTGGATACGTCCCACAATCGAGTGCCACTGCCGGCCACCAACTCGTCGAGCAAATCGCAGAAGCGACGACAGCGTATGAGCACCGACAGCTGCGCCACCAGCTAGACCAGAATCCGGCTGTGTTACTCGAACGAATCTCCGATGGGATCATCGTTCTCGATGAGACGTGGGCAGTCACGTACGCAAACGACGGCGCACAGGAGTTTTTCCAGCGGCCATCGTCCGAACTGATCGGCCAGCGGCTACAGGACCTCGTACCAGAAGTCGTCGAAACAACGTTTTACGACCACTACCGTGACGTGATGGCCAACGGCGGCTCAAAACGAATCGAAGAGTACTACGAGCCCCTCGATCGCTGGTACGCCGAATACATATATCCGACAGGAAACGGGCTCACGATTATATTCGAAAATATCACAGCCAAAAAAGAGCGCCAACTCGAACTCGAGGAGACGACAGCACAACTACACGGACTCCTCGACAGTATCGAAGCAGCGATCTGGATTCGAGATACCGACAGCCAGTTCGTCCTCCTCAACCAGGAGTACCGAACCCGATACGGAATCGACCCTACCGAACCCATCGCCGGCAAACCGCCAGAAGCGCTGTTCCCCGACGACGTTGCAGCAGAAATCCGTGTCCACGATCAGCATGTACTCGAACAAGGATCCTCACAGACGTTCGAAGAAAAACGCCTCACTAGCGCGGGCTATCGAACGTATCTCACCAGAATCACTCCTCTGTTCGACGACGACGGAACCCTCTATGCGACCTGTGGTGTCTCCTCTGAAATCACGGAGCAAAAACGAACAGAGCAACATCTAGACGTCCTCAATCGCATCCTCCGCCACAATCTGCGCAACGATATGCAGATTATCCACGGCTATGCCACAGAACTGGTGGCATCGCTCGAGGAACCGGAACGAGCAGTTGCCGAACAGATCCAACAGCAATCAACCGAACTCACCGACCTCGCACACGATGCAGGAGCCGTCAACCGACTCCTCTCCCAACCACTTGACATGCAATCCATCTCGCTCCAGAGCGTACTCACGGCTGTTGTCACCGACCTACGGGCAACCTATCCAGAGGCGATTCTCCGTCTCGACGTGCCACCATCCGCAACCGTCGCTGCCGACAGACAACTTCTCACACTCGTCTGCAAGCATGCCCTCGAAAACGGCATCGAACACACCGAGACTGACCCGCCAGAAGTACACGTGACAACGGCACCCACCGAAGGGGCACGTCTCGAACTGCTTATCACCGACAACGGCCCCGGAATCCCCACCCGTGACCGAACGGCAGTACTCGAGGAAACCATCTCGACGACCACTCATAGCAGTGGCCTCGGCTTATGGATCATGAAATGGGGAATTACCAGACTCGGCGGTACTCTCACGATCGATCACTGCGGCGAACAGGAACAGGAACAGGAGCAAGGTACTCGAGTCAGTTTGGAACTGCGAACTGACATTGACAGCGATTAACTGGAGACGGAGGAGGTCTCGCAGGGAGATATCATAACAGTTGTTTCGATAGTATAAACCCGAGAGAGCTGTTGCTGAACGGTTGAAATTATGCAAAACGCCCCACAGAGCAGGTGCTCTGCGGAGCGTGAGTATGAATTGAAGTATGAATGAGGGCGGCGAATCGGCTCTCCCAGAGGGNGGGCTTATCTTCCGTGTTCGGGATGGGTACGGGAGGAACCCCGCCGCGATGGCCGCCTAAACGCTGATCCACGGAATCGAACCGTGACTATCTGACACCAGTATCAGTGGTCTCCGATGACCGTGTCGTACGTGTAGTCCAGTTTGCGTCCGGACCCGTTCTCGCGTCACGGATCCAATGCGATATGTATGAATGTGTGGCTTGGCCGATTAGTGCTCGCGGGCTCAACGCCTCGTTGCCTTGGCGCGTACACCCCGAGTCTATCGATCTCGTCTTCTACGAGTGGCCTCAGTGGCTCCTCTTTTCCAGGTGGGTTTCGAGCTTAGATGCGTTCAGCTCTTACCCCGTGGTGCGTGGCT
>NZ_AOIM01000027.1 GCF_000337575.1 Natrialba hulunbeirensis JCM 10989
TAACACCCCCAATAGATAGCAGCCGACCTGTCTCACGACGGTCTAAACCCAGCTCACGACCTCCTTTAATAGGCGAACAACCTCACCCTTGCCCGCTTCTGCACGGGCAGGATGGAGGGAACCGACATCGAGGTAGCAAGCCACCCGGTCGATATGTGCTCTTGCGGGTGACGACTCTGTTATCCCTAAGGTAGCTTTTTTGTCAGCAATTGGCCGCATCAAGCAGCCTAATTGGTTCGCTAGACCACGCTTTCGCGTCAGCGTCCGTCGTTGTGCCGGACACTGTCAGACTTCCGTATGCTCTTGCGCTCTTTCCCGCGTCTCCGACGCGGGTGAGGAAATCTTGGGGCGCGCCCGATATCTTTTCAGGCGCGTACCGCCCCAGTCAAACTGCCCGGCTACCAGTGTCCTCCGCCAGGAGTGAGAGTCGCAGTCACCATCGGGTAGTATTTCAATG
>NZ_AOIM01000028.1 GCF_000337575.1 Natrialba hulunbeirensis JCM 10989
CTCCAGACTCCGCACTGGAACGTACAGTTCACCGGGCCCAACGTTGGGACAGTGGCGCTCTCGTTGATCCATTCATGCAAGCCGCTACTGAAGCGGCAAGGTACTACGCTACCTTAAGAGGGTCATAGTTACCCCCGCCGTTAACGGGTCCTTCGTCCCCTTGTAAGGGGTGTTCAGATCCCCGCACTGGGCAGGATTCAGTGACCGTACGAGTCCTTGCGGATTTGCGGTCACCTATGTTGTTACTAGACAGTCGGAGCGCCCGAGTCACTGCGACCTGCCTCTTTCCGAGGCAGGCATCCCTTATTGCGAACGTACGGGACTAACTTGCCGAATTCCCTAACGTCGGTTGCTCCCGACAGACCTTGGCTTTCGCCGCCATGAGTACCTGTGTCGGATCTCGGTACGGACAGTATGCTCGTCTTTTCACGGGCTCTGGGTTGACCCAGCTTGCGTTATCCAGCCATTCGATCGCTTCGTGCCATTACGGCTTCCACGTTCTTCGACTGTTCAACCGGGCGAAGGCCCGGCCTGGGTGGCCCCAAAGCGTCAACTTTGATTGCATACCGGCATAGGAATATTAACCTATTTCCCTGTTGTCAGCTTCGACTTACGGGCTGACTTAGGACCGGCTAACCCTCAGCTGATTAGCATTGCTGAGGAACCCTTACTCGTTCGGCCGTCGGGGGTCTAACCCGACTAACGCTGCTACTATGACCAGGATTTTCGTTACTGAACGGTCCACACGAATTCTCATCCGTGCTTCCACCCGAACAGAACGCCAACCTACGCGATTNACGGCTCGGTCTCGGTGGTGGATTTGAGCCCCGATCATTTTGGGCGCCTCAAACCTCGGCCGGTAAGCTGTTACGCTTTTCTTAGAGGGTAGCTGCTTCTAAGCTCCCCTCCCGGCTGTCTAGGGCTTGAGACCACCTTCGATCGCACTTAATCCACACTTTGGGACCTTAACCCAGCTCTGGGTTGTCTCCCTTACGGTACACAGGCTTACCCCGTGCACCGGACTCCCTGCGTCGAACGACGTTCATAGGTTCGGAGTTGGACAGGGGGGCGCACTCCTCTCGGAG
>NZ_AOIM01000029.1 GCF_000337575.1 Natrialba hulunbeirensis JCM 10989
CCCCTAGACGTAGGTCACGTGAGGGTATTGTAGGACACCAACACTAACAGGCCTCCACGTGCCTTTCGGCACGCTTCACCTTGCCCACGTCTAGATCATCCAGTTTCGGGTCGTGCCCGATTGACTCCCCGCGCTTGAACACGGCGGCCCTCGTCGTAAGACTGCGGCCATGTCGGTTTCCCTACGCCTTCCTTGATACTCAAGTTAGACTCGTCAA
>NZ_AOIM01000030.1 GCF_000337575.1 Natrialba hulunbeirensis JCM 10989
ACGGACCTTGTATGCTCTGTCGCTCTATCGCCAACTGATTTCACGCCCTATTGCACCTCCCTTTGTGGGGTGCTTTTCAGCGTTCGTTCACACTACTTGTTCGCTATCGGTCTTGAGGAGTGTTTAGTCTTCCCAGTCGATGCCTGGGATATTCACGAGGGATATCCAACCCCCGATACTCTGGAGCTGACTCGTCCCTTACTAATCTACAATACGGGGCTGTCACCCTGTTTCGCACTCTATTCCAAGAGACTTCCTNCCCCCGATACTCTGGAGCTGACTCGTCCCTTACTAATCTACAATACGGGGCTGTCACCCTGTTTCGCACTCTATTCCAAGAGACTTCCTGCAGATCTTCTGGGAGTGATCGTCAGTCCGAACACCACATTGCCCGAAGGCTTCGGTTTGGACTATATCGCGTTCCTTCGCCAGTACTAACGACATCACATTACGTTTTCTTTTCCTGCCGATACTGAGATGTTTCAGTTCTCGGCGTTCCCCATTGCGCGAAGCAATTGCGGTGGGGATTCCCATTCGGAAATCCT
>NZ_AOIM01000031.1 GCF_000337575.1 Natrialba hulunbeirensis JCM 10989
CCGCAGGGGTAGGATCCTCATTTCCTTCGGACGTATTCGTAGTCCGTCTGGGGTACTTAACCCCTTCGGACCGGAACCGTCCGACGACGAAATGAATGAACACTTCGCCAATCACGCGTTCTTTGCAATCGTATCCGAATCCCCGTATGTACTTAAGGGCAACGGATCGATTCCGTCCCGGAAGTCACAGCCGGAACGGGATTTGCGTAGTAATGGATACGCCCCGTGTGTATATAAGGACGTTGTTCCATGGCGTCGAAGACGCCACCTACGCTCAATCCAGTTGCCCCAAGAGACCTGGCTTCAGAAAGCCAGATAACTGGGAGATGGATACGGTGCCTACCTCCGTGCCGGAAACCGGCCAGAGGGAACGTGGCGGCGTGCGCCACGTCGTTCGCATTAATGACGAGGAGAGGGTGCATACNCCTCCGTGCCGGAAACCGGCCAGAGGGAACGTGGCGGCGTGCGCCACGTCGTTCGCATTAATGACGAGGAGAGGGTGCATACATAAGGCCGTCGAACGAGACGCCCATCGGAATCCAGTACCATGAGAGGAGGTTCCACCTGTGAGTGAATTGCCGTGTACGTGAAATCCAGCTGGGCTGGCGGGTAGAACGGTTTTGAACGAGTGCATACTGGCATCGCTCAGTGCTCCTAGCAAGCAAGAGAACCACAGCAATTGGTGATCCGGAGAGACTCGACGAGGTAAAATAAATTACTCGCTGATCGTGTATCACTCGCTAATCGTAGTAGTCGTACAGACAAGCTGTTACGCGGGCGGAGGTCGGCTAGTCATCCCGTCCTCGTAGATACGGTCGAACCGAATGATACCCGCGTAGGTCGAGTTCAGTTGTGCGCGTGTAAGAAACTTACTTCTGGGAACGGGACGGCGAAAACCAACACTCGAGTAGTTCGCTGCGACGTGCACCGATGCGAATAAACCGAAGGCGTTGCAAGTAACTGATGAATGGTCCGGGACCCGATCGGTTCGGAGTCAACACCGTCTGCAGCAGAAATCTGTGCTGCACTCGACGACCCTGACTGCCGTGAGATCATCCGGAATCTCGAGGAACCCATGACGGCTTCTGAACTTACTAACCGGTGTGAGATACCCCAGTCGACGCTGTATCGGAAACTCGAGTTGCTGACCGACTCGACGCTACTCGAGGAGACCACCGAGATTCGTCGCGACGGGCATCACGCGAGCAAGTACGCCGTCGCGTTCGACGAAATCTCGATCGGGTTGGACGACGACCAGTCGTTGACGGTGCAGATCGATCGGCCGGCCCGAACGGCAGACGAGCGGCTCGCAGAACTTTGGTCCGAGGTGCGAAAGGAAACATGAGCCCGTACGCTTCTGGTGCATCGGAGATCGCGCTCGCACTCGCAATTGTAAAGACGCTCGTCTTGATCGTCGGTGGCTTCATCACGTACTTTGCGTTCAAGGCCTATCGGCGGACGAGACAGCGTGCACTCGGGTATCTAACGCTTGGTTTCGGGCTGGTTACGCTCGGGCTCTTTCTGGCAGGGATGCTCTACGAACTGCTGAACGTCCATCTGGCGACGGGGATCTTGCTCGAGAGCCTGCTGGTACTCGCGGGCTTTCTCGTGATCGCGTATTCACTGTACGTGCAGTAGTGAATGCGCCTCTTTTTTAGTCCAGTTAGCTACCTTGATCGAACAGGAAAGAAAAACCGACTGGTTCCGGTCAGCCGTCGTATCCCGCGTCGTCCATAATCTCGCCGAACTCGTCAGAGTCCATCGCAGACTCGTAAACGATCGCAGTCGCCATCCCACCGGGATAGCGGCCTTCAGTCGTCACGTGGTGGACCTTGTGACAGTGTGCTGGATAGATACCCGGCTCAGCGTCGGCCGTGAACTCGAGTGTGTACCGTTCTGCGGGGGCGATGTTGAGCACGTCCTGTTCGTACCGCGCTGCGTCGGGGATGGGTGAGCCGTCCTTTTCGATGACTTCGAATCGGTGGCCGTGGGTGTGGAACGGGTGGGATTCGTAGCCGTTGTTGGCGATGTGGAGGTGGACGGTGTCGCCTTCGGAGACGATCAGCGGGGTGCCCAGTTCAGGGTGGAACGTAGTGGGGGCGCTGCGGCCGTTGAGGGTGTAGGCGTCCGACGAGCGCTCGACGGGGTCGTAGTCGGCGTCACCGCCCGCTTCGCGGTCGTGGAGACGCGTGTCCCAGTCGCGAAGCGTGAAGAAGTACTCCTGATCCGGTGAGTCGTAGTCCTCCGGGTCGACGCGAAGGATGCCGTACATCCCCATGTCGAGGTGGTTGTGCGTCTGGTAGTGACAGTGGTAGACGTGTGTTCCCGGCACGTCGGCCTCGAGGGTGTAGGTGTGGCTCTCACCGGCGTCGACCTGATCGCGGTTCGTGACCGGGGCACCGTCGTCTTCCCAGGACTTGCTGACGGCGTGGACGTGGACCGTGTGGGGCCGGTTGTGTTCGGTGTTGTCGTAGGTGAGTTCGAAGGTATCGCCTTCGGTCATCCGATACATGGGGCCGGGGACGGAGGGTGCGAGGTCGTCAGCCTGCCAGGCCCATACTTCGGGGAGTTCGACTGGACCGCCGCTGCCGTCCTCGGTGACGAGTGCGTGGCGTGCGGGGACGGTTCGAAGTGTCGATTCGTACCCCTGCTCAGCGATGTCGACGATCTGTGGCGGTGCAGTGTACTGGTAGTCCGTGAGCGGAGCGTCTTCGTCTGTCTCCCCCGAGCCATCACCATCGTCTGCGTCCGGGTCTCCCACAGACGCAGGTTCGTCGTCAGAAAAGACAGAGAGACAGCCGGCGAGTGCGCCCACTGCACCGACCCCGGCAGTCGAAAGAACCGTTCGTCGCCGCAGCGTGGAAGGACCATTGGATGCAGTCATAGTACACCTGATCGTTGGGACGGCAACCTAAAGGAGAGTAGAGGGAGTTCCCACCGAATGGGAAGCCAACGGATCGGTTCGGACCAAATCTGGACAGTTTTCCCGGACGTAGCGACGGGTTCCCTGTCGACGACAGCAGTGGAAACTGGCCGCTAACAGACAGGAATCTACCACGGCAAGAGCCAGTTCGTCTCGAGTACTCCGCCGATTGTGCGTATGGGTGAGAGAGAAGGGGAGTGTGTGTGGGCTCGTTCGAGATTGTGCACCGGTGCAGCGGTGCAGCGGTTCAGCGGTGCACGATGCAGCAGTCAACAGTGCAGCAGTTCAGCGATTCAACGTGTGAATCGCGTGTCCAAGCGCGTTCTCTGCGGCCTCCATCACCGATTCGGAGAGCGTCGGATGCGCGTGGATCGTCGAGGCGACGTCCTCGAGTGTCGCGCCGAGCTCGATTGCGAGGCTGAGTTCGCCGACGAGTTCGGACGCCTCGGGACCGACGATGCTGGCACCGAGGACGTAGCCCTCGTCTTCTTCAGCGACAATCTTGACGAATCCGTCACTCTCGCCGGTGGTCAGCGCGCGACCGCTGGCGCGGAAGGGGAACTTCCCGATCACGGTGTCGAAGCCGGTGTCTTCGGCGTCGGTCTCGGACATCCCGACGGTCGCGATTTCGGGGGCAGTGAAGACGACCGCGGGCATCGCCTGGTAGTCGATGGCCGACGGCTCGCCGGCGATGACTTCGGCGGCGACTTCGCCCTCCATACTGCCTTTGTGTGCGAGCATCGGCTCGCCGGCCACGTCACCAACGGCGAAGATGTGGTCGACGTTTGTGCGTGCGCGCGAATCGGTTTCGATGAAGCCCTTGTCGTTGGTCTCGACACCGGCCTCAGCGAGGTCGAGCGTGTCCGAGACGGGCTGGCGACCGACGGCGACGAGGACCTTCTCGGCGTCGAGGTCGAGCGAGTCTGCTTCCTCGGTTTCCTCCGCTGCAGCCCCGCCATCTGCGGCGACCGCCGCCGCGGGCTCTGCGATGACGCGAACGCCGTCGCCGTCCTCGCGCTCGTGCCACTCCGCGGCCGTGTAGCCGAACTCGAACTCGATGCCGAGGTCTTTCGCGTGCTGCTTGACCGGCCGTTTGAGGTCGTTGTCGTAGCCCGGCAAGATCTCGTCGAGCATCTCGACGACCGTCACATCGGTTCCCAGCTTGGCGAAGACGCTTGCCAGTTCCATCCCGATGTAGCCCGCGCCGACGACGACAAGCGAGTCAGGGACGGAGTCGAGCGAGAGCGCCTGGCGCGAGTTCAGGATTGGCTCGTCGCCGTAGGAGAAGTTCGGAATCTCGATCGGACGCGAACCGGTCGCGACGATTGCGTGTTCGAACTCGAGTGTCTCCGAGCCCTGGCCCTCACCGTCGTGGGAGATGCGGACGGTGTTCTCGTCGGCGAACGTCGCCGTCCCCTCCATGAGGTTGACGCCGTTTGCCTTACAGAGCTTCTCGACGCCGCCGGTGAGCTGGTCGACGACGTCGTCTTTCCAGCTGACCATGCCCGCGAGGTCGATGGCGGGATCGGCGTGGATCCCCATCTGTTCGGCGTTGCGGGCGTCGTGGGCGACGTCGGTCGCCGTGATCAGTGCTTTCGATGGGATACAGCCGTGGTTCAGGCAGGTACCGCCGTAGGCCTCCTTCTCGACGAGCGTGACGTCGAGATCGAGCTGGCCGGCTCGAATCGCGGCGACGTAGCCGGCGGGACCCGCGCCGATCACGAGGACATCGGTGCCGGTGGTGACGTCTCCGACGACCATTAGTTGACTCCTCCGTGCTGGGCCAGGATTGCGGTGCTCGTAGTCGGTACCGAACGGAACCGCACGTGCGTCGTATATGCGCTCATGTACATGCGTATGCTGGTGCGTATGGTGGGTAGCGTCTAACGTTTAGGGGTCGCGGTCGAACTCAGGGAGCGATGGAGGGAGATTCGGAGCCGGTTACTCGAGTAACAGCAGTTCCGGATTTTCGAGGTACTCCATCACCGTATTCGTAAACTGTGCGCCGACGGCGCCGTCGATCAGCCGGTGGTCGAACGACAGCGAGAGCGTCATCACGGATCGCGGCTCGATCGACTCCTCGCCGTTCTCGTCGGTGACGACGCGTGGTTTGCGCTTGATCTCGCCGACAGCGAGGATGCCCGATTCGGGGTAGTTCAGGATTGGGGTTGCGTACTCGCCGCCGATGCCGCCGATGTTCGTGATCGTGAACGTCGAGCCCCGAAGTTCGTCCGGGCTGATCGAGCGCTCGCGGGCGCGCTGGACGAGTTCGTTCATCTCCGAGGAGAGCTGGAGCATGCCCTTCCCGTCGGCGTTGTCGACGACCGGGACCATCAGCCCCACGTCGGTCGCCGCTGCGACGCCGATGTTGTAGTAGTTGCGGTGGACGATCTCCTCGTTCGCCTCGTCGATGACCGCGTTCATCTCGGGGTACTCCTGCAGCGCCGCGACGACGGCCTTCATGATGAACGGCATGTACGTCAGGCGGATACCCTGCTCCTCGGCGTGGGGTTTGAGCCGTTTGCGGGCGTCGACGAGTTCGGTGACGTCGACCTCGTCGTGGTGGGTGACGTGCGGGGCCGAGAACTTCGACTCGACCATCGCGTCGGCGATCGTCTTGCGGACGCCGCGGAACGGTTCGCGCCGCTCGCGCTCGCCTTCGGCGAAGGCTTCGCCGGCTTCGATCGCTGCCGCGTCGGCCTCCTGGGCCTGCTGCTGAGCCTCGGCGTATTCCCGGACTGCCTCAGGCGTGACGAACGCCTCGCCGTCGCGCTCTTCGGTTGCGGGGACGGCGTCGAGGTCGACACCCTCCTCCTCGGCGATGCGCCGCGTTGCGGGTGCGGCGAGTGTGCGCTCGCGGTCGGCAGACTCGACCTGGGCCGGGGCCTGCGTCTGTGTCTGTGTCTGGGATGCCCCAGTCTGACCAGTCGACCCACCCGCCGTGGACTCATCGGTACTCGAGTCGGCTGCTGTAGCCGTGGTCGATTCGTCCGCAGTGGTTGCTGCAGTCGATCCCGAGCCACCGGTCTCACCGCTCTCAGCCTGTGTCTGTGCGTCGGCCGCTGGCGCGGTACCCGCTGCAGCCTGCACGTCGGCAGCCGTGATCCGGCCGCCGGGACCGCTTCCCTGGACCTGTGAGAGGTCGATACCTTCCTCGCGGGCCAGGCGTCGCACGCGTGGGGGCGCGAAGATTCGATCGTCTGGCGTCTCCGCGGGTTCGGTGTCATCGCCAGCACCCGTTGCGCCGGGGTCGCCGGCGGGACCGGCGTCTGCGTCTGCGTCTGCTGTGGCGTCGGATTCCGTCTCGACCTCACCAGCGTCTGCATCTGCTTCCGCTGTGTCTTCCTCGCCCTCCACGTCGAACGTGACGAACACGTCCCCGACGGGGATCACGTCGCCTTCCTCGAAGTGGAGTTCGCGAACGCTGCCGTTGACCGGGGCGGGGACCTCGACGAGCGCCTTGTCCGTCTCGACCTCCGCGACCGGCTGATCTTCGCTGACCTCGTCGCCCGGTTCGACGAACCAGGTGACGAGTTCTCCCTCTGCGACACCTTCACCGACGTCTGGAAGCTCGAATTCGCGGACCATGTTAGAACCCCATTGCGTCGCGGATACCCGATTCGATGCGTTCTGCCTCGGGCAGGTAGTAGTCTTCGAGCGCGTACAGCGGGAACGGCGTGTCGAAGCCGGTGATGCGCTCGACCGGTGCCTCCTGGTAGAGCAGCGCCTCCTCCTGGATCGTCGCGGCGATCTCTGCGCCGAGGCCGCCCGTCTGGGGAGCCTCGTGGACGACCGCTGCACGGCCGGTTTTCTTGAACGATTCGACGATCGTGTCCTCGTCGAGCGGCGAGAGCGTCCGGAGGTCGACGACTTCGACGTCGATCTCGCCTGCGAGGTTCTCCGCGGCCTCGATCGTCGGCCGGGTCATCGCACCCCACGTGAAGACGGAGATATCCGAGCCGTCGCGGCGGACGATGGCCTCGTCGAGTGGGACCTCGTACGATTCTGCGGGGACTTCCTCGCGGAACGCCCGATAGATGAGCTTCGGTTCGAGGAAGAGCACCGGATCCGGCGAGCGGATCGCGCTCGTCAGCAGCCCCTTCGTGTCGTACGGCGTCGACGGAACGACGACCTTGAGTCCGGGCTGGTGGGCGAACATCGCCTCCGAGGACTCGGAGTGGTGTTCGGGCGCGCGAATGCCGCCACCGTACGGTGCGCGGATGACCAGCGGGCACGTAAAGCGGCCGCGCGAACGCGTCCGCAGTCGTGCTGCGTGTGAAACGATCTGGTCGAAGCCGGGGTAGATGAACCCGAGGAACTGCATCTCGGGGACCGGGCGCATCCCGTAGGCGGCCATCCCGATCGCGGTGCCGATGATACCCGACTCCGCGAGCGGCGTGTCGATGACGCGATTGTCGCCGAACTCCTCGTACAGTCCTTCGGTGGCGCGGAAGACGCCGCCGTTCTTGCCGACGTCCTCGCCCATGACGACGACGTCCTCGTCGCGTTCCATCTCGCTGTGGAGTCCGTCTCGGACTGCCTGTACCAGCGTCAGGTTGTCAGTTTCGGTGTCAGTGTCAGTGTGAGATTCTGCAGCCATAGATTATCCCTCCAGCAGCGCGTCGTCGCCGTGTTCCTCGCGAATCGATTCGAACCACTCGAGTTGCTCCTGCAGTCGCTTGGGCATGCCCTCGTAGACGTGGGCGAAGATTTCGGCGGGGTCTGGTCGTTCGACCGCCTCTGCGGCGTCGATTGCGTCTGCGACGTCACTCTCGATGCGCGACTCGATGGCGTCGACGCGCTCGTCGTCGAGCATGCCGTGGTTGCGCATGTACGTCTCGAGGCGCGGGATCGGATCCTTTTGCTTCCAGTGTTCGACTTCCTCGTCGTCGCGGTAGACGGAGGGGTCGTCGGCGGTGGTGTGGGCACCGAAGCGGTACTGAACGGCCTCGATCAGCGTCGGACGGAGTTCGTCCTCGCTGGGGTTTTTCGCTTTCTCGACGGCGTCGCGGGTGACCTTGTAGACGGCGAGTGGGTCCATGCCGTCGACCTGGACGCCCTCGAAGCCGTAGGCGGTCGCCTTCTGGGCGAGCGTCGCGCTTGCAGTCTGGCGTTCGCGCGGGACCGAGATTGCCCACTGGTTGTTGTTACAGAAGAAGATGTTCGGCGTATCGAAGACGCCGGCGAAGTTGAGCCCTTCGTGGAAGTCGCCCTCCGAGGTCGCGCCATCGCCGAAGTAGCAGATGAACGCCTTCTCCTCGTCTTTGAGCTTCGAGGCCCAGGCAGCCCCCGTCGCGTGGGGAATCTGCGTTGCGATCGGGACGGCGACGGTGAAGATGTTCGCATCCTCGGGAATCTCGTTGCCCTGCTCGTGGCCCATCCAGTACAGCAGGGTGCGTTTGAGCGAGAGGCCACGAACCAGCCCGGCACCGTGTTCGCGATAGCTCGGGAACAGCCAGTCGTCCGTCCCGAGTGCGTGTGCGCTTGCGACCTGCGCACCTTCCTGCCCCGACAGCGGCGGGTACGTACCCATCCGTCCCTGTCGCTGGAGGCTCACGGCGCGCTCGTCGAAGTGACGAACCAACCGCATCTGCTCGTACATCTCGAGCAGTTTGTCCTCGGCGATATCCGGCACCTCGACGCCCTCGCGGACGCGGCCGGCGTCGTCGAGAATCTGTACTCGTTCTCGGGGATCGCGCTGTATCGTGCTCACGGAGAGTCCCACCTGCGCATACTCTAACGAATTATCGCTTGTGTTAAAGGATTTTCGTAAATAGTTTACTATCAGAGGAATTCTTGCGAGACAGACCGTGGGACACAGTACGAGTAAGGACTAAATAATTCAAACGTTCACCAAGCCACATCGTTTTGTAATAGTTCCAGAAACAACGTCCCGGGTCGTGTGAACAGTGAACGGTTGGGCAACTCCCCGCTGCTCGTAGGGACACCAAACTTGGAGTGGCGACTGTGAAAGAACGACCGTACTCGAGTAGGGGCTGCGTTAGTCGGGACGAAACGGGCACCGAGAGGGAGACACCATACGGGTGTGCCAGCTTCGCTACCTCACTCCGAGACGGAAACCGAAGTGTCTGCACGGCGGGCGCGCTGTCGCGCCTCGTCAACGCTCGTTCCTTCCCGGAGGACGGCGTCGACGAACAGCTCGCCGGCCTTGTAGGAGGATCGAACCATCGGGCCGCTCGCACAGTAGAGGAAGTTCAGTTCGTCTTCGGCCACCTGTCGCCACGTCTCGTACTTGTGTGGATGGTCATAGCGCTGGACGTCGAGGTGGCTGCGCGAGGGCTGAAGGTACTGGCCGAGGGTGATGATATCGACACCGTGTTCGCGACAGTCGGCGAGCGTCTGGTAGACTTCGTGATCGTACTCGCCGTGGCCGAGCATGATCGAGGTCTTGGTGTAGATGTCGGATTCGCGCTCGACCTGTTCGAGCACCGAGAGCGATTGTTCGTAGTTCGCGCGACGGTCACGAACGGGAAACTGGAGGCGTTCGACGGTTTCGACGTTGTGTGCGATCACGTCCGGGTCGGCGTCGATGATCTTGCGGACGAGCTCGGGTTCGCCCTGAAAGTCCGGAATGAGAACCTCGACGAGGATGCCAGGGTGGCGATCCTTGATTTCGCGAATCGTCTCGGCGAAGTGGCCCGCACCCTGATCCGGCAGGTCGTCACGGTCGACGGATGTGAGCACGACGTAGTCGAGACCGATCTCGGCGACGGCGTCGGCGACGTTGGCCGGTTCGTCCGGATCGAGTGGCTCCATGCCGCCTGTCGTGACGTCACAGAAGTTGCACGCACGGGAGCACCGGTCACCCATGAGCATGAACGTCGCTGTCCCTCCGTCGCCCCCGCCGGTGCCGGCCCCGCCGGACCAACACTCGCCGAGGTTCGGACAGTTGGCCTCCTCGCAGACGGTGTGGAGATTCCGCTCGCGGAGTGTCTCCCGGATATCGGTGAACTCCCGACCTGATGGCGGTCGCATCTTGAGCCAGTCGGGCTTCCGAGCGCTGCTCATACCCGAACCGAAGCGGGCGGGTGGGAAAAATGGTGGTGGTCGGCTGTGCCAGCAGTGGCGTCCGTCAGTAGCCACCGCGTCCCGTACTATCTTATAGCAATGTTTATTTCCCCAACCAATCACCGTGGGAACGAGATGCTCGATCTCGACCGAACGGAGATCACAACGGGGCCGATTCCCAGGGTGCTCGCACTGCTTGCGGCACCGCTGCTCGTTCAAAACCTCGTACAGGTTCTCCAGCAGGTCGTCGATACCCTCTGGCTTGGCCGACACAGCCTCGAAGCGGTCGCCGCAGTCGGCCTCACGTTTCCGCTCACCGGTCTTCTCGCCGCCGTCTCGATTGGGGCCGGCGTCGGCACGCAGGTCCTCGTCTCACAGCGCGTCGGCGCTGAGGGGGACTGGCGTGCACGACGCGGCGCAGCAAACGGCATCGTCGTTGGCTTCGCCGCTGGTGGCCTCGCTGGCCTCATCGTTGCCTACTTCGCCGCCGACATCGTCTCGCTGTTCGGTGCGAGCGACCTCGTCACCCAGTACGCCGCCGCTTATCTCGCCGTCAGCGCGCTCCTCTTTCCCGCCCTGAGCACGAGCGAGGCACTCGAGTCGGGCTTCATCGGCTGGGGAGATACGCGCGCAGCGCTGTACATCAACGTGGTCGCAGTCGCCGTGAACATCGTCCTCGACCCGTTCCTCATCTTCGGCTGGTGGCTGTTCCCCGAACTGGGCGTCCAGGGCGCGGCGCTGGCGACCGGTATTGGCTACGCGCTCGGCTTCGCGTTTGGACTCGTACTGGCGTTGCGCGGCCGGAACGGGTTCGTCCTGTCGCGGGACGTACTCACGTTCTCCCGAACGGATTGTCGCGAGATTATCGACATCGGCTGGCCGACCGCAGGCCAGTACGTCTCGAGTCAGTCAGCCCGTGTTGGGATGGTCTGGCTCGTGGCGCTCGTCGGCGGGGACCCGGGACTCGCCGCGTACACGATCGGGGCACGGGTCGCAGCAATCGCGTTCGTGCCGGCGATCGGGCTCCAACAGGCCGCACAGAGTATGATTGGACAGAATCTCGGGGCGGAGCTACCGAAGCGGGCGCGGCGTACGACGTGGACCGGTGTGGTCATGGCGAGCGTTGGACTCACGGTCGTCGGCGTGATCCAGTGGCTGATTCCGGAGACGCTGTCGGTGCTGTTCGTTCCCGACGCGACGCCGACGGAGGTTGCAGTCGCCGCGGACTACCTGCGGATTCTCGCGTACAGCTACTGGGCGATCGGTGCGACGTATCTCCTGCAGGCCGGGTTCAACGGGGCGCGGCGCACGCGGACGAGCCTGATCGCGACCTTGCTCCAGTACTGGATCGTCCGCATCCCGGTCGCGCTCGCCGCGGCGTATCTTCTGGAGATGGGAGTCAACGGCGTCTTCTGGGGCGTAACCATCTCGAACATCGTCGCCGCGCTCGGACTAGGCGTCTACTACTGGTACGAGACGGCGACCGGGATGAACACACGGGCGGTCGAGGTGGCCCAGTCTGAAGCCGCCGATTAACCCGAAATACGCCGCGAGACACGAGAATACTCCGCGATAGCTTTACGGAGCCGAACGAAGTAGACCGGAGTATGTCACCGTCGACGCTGGACTGGCTTCACCTCTCGGACGACGAACGAGTCGTCTGGGAGAGCCGACCGCATCCGATCACGATGGGAATCAGGGTGCCGATCGCGGTGGGACTGGTACTCGTCGGCTTCGTCCTCACAGGGTGGAGCGCATCCGACGGAATGGGAGCGCTCACCTACATCGGCATCGCGCTTGCACTCGGCGGTGCGATCGTCGCGCTCATCCAGTACGTCTTCTGGCGGAACACTCACTATGTGATTACGTCGGCAGAGTTGTACAAGAAACACGGCGTCGTCTCGCGAGACGTGACCCAGTTCCGCCTCGACCGCGTCCAGAACGCCAGCCTCCAGCAGACGATCGTCGGCCGCGTACTGGGCTACGGGACGCTGACTGTCTACACGGCCGGTTCCGGCGACCCCGAACTGACGTTCGAACGCGTTCCGCAGCCACAACGGGCGTCGGGAGTGCTCAGCGACGAGTTAGGCGAGATCGCACACAGCGGTTCGCCCGTCTGAAATCGACTTTTGGCGTTGGCTCACAGAGAAAAACGGCCGGAAATCACAGTGAGGACTCGAGTGCCACGCGAGAGTCCACGGCCCACGCTCGCCCCGGCACTACCGAAGACTCACCTGGAGAGTGGCGAAGAACCAGAGGGGCTGACGTGTATGCCAGTCGGCAACCCGGATTTAACAGGTTGCTAAGGCCGTATTGGAAAGCCTGAATCACAAAGTATATTATACGAACTCGACTGGGGAGCCAATGCGATGGCCCAACAGTCACTGGCGACACCAGCGGAGTCGGTATCGCGCGGAGCGAGTATTGCAGCGAGCGCCGGACTCGGTGTCCTGGCCGCTATCGTCGGGTATCTGATCACCTACGTGATGGTCGTCGACCAGGTCCGCGAGGGCTTTGGCGACTACGTCGCCGAGTGGACCGGCGTCGCCTGGTACTACTACAACGCACACCTGGTCGATATCGAAGCGAGCGGTGGAATCGGCGGCTTCAGCGGCACCGATACCGTCGACTTCATCGCCCAGACCGACGCCACGAGCGCGACGGCGCTGTACGTCGTCCCGCCGCTCGTGCTCTTCGCGTTCGGCGCGGTGCTTGCGTATCAGCTCGACGCCCGCAACCTCGGCGAGGCGGTTATCGTCGGTGCACCGGTGACAATCGGTTACGCCATCATCATGGCTCTCGGTGCCGTCGTCGCCGAATCGAGCACCGAGGCGTCGTTCCTCGGAATCGAGGCGACGGGCACGATGTCGCCAGAACTCGTGCCGGCGATCATCCTCGGCGGGATCATCTACCCCGTCGTCTTCGCGACGGCCGGTGCAGTGGTCGCGGCACTACTCCGGGCCTGAAGCGGTTTCGGAGCCACGATCCGACCACAACCGGTTACGAGACGACAATCGTCACGGGACAACATCCGGCCACGGAACAGCCACGAGACGATCCGAAGGAAACGCCTTTCACCACCCGCTCCCCGTTTTCGCGTGATGGAGGTTGCCGAGGTTCTCCCCGAGTTCGCAGACGCCTTCGCGTTCGAGGAGTTCAACCGCATGCAACGCGAGGCCCTGCCCGCGTTACTCGAGCGCGAGGAAAACGTCGTCGCGAGCGCACCCACCGCGTCGGGCAAGACCGCCCTCGCCGAACTCGCGATCTGCAAAACCCTGGCCGACGGCGGCACCGCACTGTTTATCGCGCCGCTACGCGCCCTGACGAACGAAAAGGAGGACGACTGGGACCGCTTCGAGGAACTCGGCTATACCGTGTACGTCGTCACCGGCGAGCGCGAGTTGAACTCGAGACGCGCCCGTCACGCGGACATCCTCGTGATGACCCCCGAGAAGCTCGACTCGGCGACGCGCAAGCACGATTCCCGACGCTATGACTTCGTGACGGATATCGACGTCTGCGTGATCGACGAGGTTCACCTGCTGGATGCCGACCGCAGAGGGTCCGTCCTCGAGGTCACGATTTCACGACTGCGCCGACTCTGTGAGCCGCGCGTCGTCGCGCTCTCGGCGACCATGCCGAACGTCACCGACGTGGCGGCGTGGCTCGACGCGCCCGACGAGACCACCTTCGAGTTCGGCGACGAGTACCGCCCGGTCGACCTGAACGCCGGCGTCAAGACCTACACGCACGGCGAGAATTCCTTCGCGGACAAGTACCGCCGACTCTACCGCGCGATAGACCTCGCCGAACCGCACCTGAACGAGGACGGCCAGGCGCTCGTCTTCGTCTCCTCGCGTCAGGACACCGTCCGAGCGGCCGAGAAGGCCCGCGACGAGATCGCCGAACGCGACATTCCGATGGGGGCGCGCGGTGACTACGACTTTCACACCGAATCGAAGGAACTCGAGAACGACACGCTCAGAAAGTCGGTCCTCGACGGCGTCGCCTTCCACCACGCTGGGCTCTCGAAGAACGACCGCGACCTCGTCGAGGAGTGGTTCAAGGAGGGCATCGTCGAACTGCTGTTCTCGACCTCGACGCTCGCCTGGGGGGTGAACCTCCCCGCCCGCTGTGTCGTGATCCGGGACACGAAACTGCACGACCCACTCGAGGGCGAGGTCGATATGAGCCCGCTCGACGTGCTCCAGATGCTCGGCCGTGCGGGCCGGCCGGGGTACGACGACGTGGGTTACGGCTGGGTCGTCTGTGACGGTTCGGAGGCGGACAAGTATCGTCGCCTGCTGCGAGACGGCAAAGAGATCGAGTCCCGACTCGCCGAGAGCCTGGAAACGCATCTGAACGCCGAAATCGCGATGGGGACCATCACCGATCTGGACGACGTGATGGACTGGCTCGAGACGACCTTCTACTACGTCCGCGGCCAGTCCCGTCCAGAGGACTACGACTTCCCGAACCTCAGACAGCGCGTGCGGGACTGTCTCGAGAAACTCGTCGACCGCGGCTTCGTCGAAACCGGCGACGACCTCTCGATCGAGGCAACGCCACGGGGCGTGCTGGCCTCGAAGTACTACCTGCGCCTCGAGACCGCGGCCGAGTTCGCCGGCCTCTGTGATCGCGCCGCGGAACATGCAGGTGCACTCGAGATGGACGACATTCTGACGGCCGTCGCGACCGCCGAAGAGTTCGACTCCGTCTCGTCCCGGCAGGACGAACGAGACGCGATCGATGCGGTGCTCGTCGGCGCGGACACGGGCGATCTGGAAGCGGGAGAGCGGAAGGTGCTCGCCATCCTGCGCAGTGCTGCGAGCGGGACGACACCAGGTGCGTTACGAAGCGACGCCTGGGTCATCAAGCGAAACGCGACACGACTCATCTCCGCACTCGGCGCGTTCCTCGACCGGTTCGTCGGGCCGCATGCGGCGAATCTCTCCCGCCGAACCGAGGCGCGCATCGAGAACGGCGTCGCAGAGGATGCGGTTGGCCTGACGGCCATCGACGGTGTCGCCGCGGGTCGTGCAAGCAAACTTGCGAAAGAAGGGCTTTCGACCCCCGGCGACGTTATCGACGCCGATATCGACGGCCTCGTGGCGGCCGGTCTCTCGGAGGGCATCGCCGAACGAGTTTACGAGGGTGCACAGTCACTCCCCTCGATCGAGTTCGACTGGGGTACCTTCCCCGACGCCATCGGCACCGGCGAAAACGAGGTCTGTGAAGTCACGATCCGAAACGTCGGCGAACCGGCACGGGCCGGCGTCCGGGTCACCGTCAATGGTGTCGAGATGACCAGCACCAGCACCTACCTCCGCGATGTCGAGACTGTCCCGGTTGGGGTGTTCGGCGCAGATGCGGATGTACTCGAGTACACTGTGAGTGTCGCCTTCCCCGAGGAGCCGCTGGTTCCGGTGGAGGCGAGCCGTGTAGTGGACGTCCAGTAGCGGGTTTGTGGTAGTGAAGTTCGACGGAGGGCTCGATAAAGTATTGTCCTGCAGGTACTGAGGTGTACTCTGTCCCTCCCGTCCGACCGCCGTCTGTTTGCGATGTGCCTTCTCGCCGCTGGAGCCGGCCTGCTCGGCTGGCGGGCGTTCGTCCCACACCAGAACGGCGGTGTCGTGCTCGTCCTTGCGATCGGCGTCCTCGCGATCCTGTTTTTCGTGGACGGGGTCGTCCAGCACCACGCGTGAGGTGTGGCTGGGTGAGTGAGCAGATTGGCAGAGAAATTGGTAGGTAGAGAGACGAACGGAGCTATCGAGTGGCGTTTGGATCGGTCAGCGATGGCAACCGATCCGCAGGCAGTAACACACGCTGAAACAGTTGTTGCGTGGACAAGAGAGCCATAGCGAACAGATAGTAATGACGCTGGTCGGTCGTGCGCCGAGTATGGAAGAGTGGCGCCGCCGTTCGGTACTGGCGACTGGTGTAGCACTGTCGATCGGAACCGGACTCGCTTCGGCGGGGGCTGGAGCTGATGAGGGCGAGGCTGACACCGAGACAGGGACCGAGAGCGACGCCGACGAGCTTCCGAACCCGAATCGCGATCCGGGACCGGACGAAGACTGGCCGTCACACCGGGGAGATCCCGGACACGCTAGACACATCGCGGACGGCCACGAGTTCGAGGGAGAGGGACTCGACGCCGTGTGGTCCGTCGACGGGGCGGGCACGAGTTTCGTCGCTATCGCCGATGAGACGGTCTACGTTCCGACCGACGATGGGGTTCTCGCCCTCGATGAGACAGATGGCACCGTCGTCTGGGAGAAGACGGATATCGACGCGGGCACGCCGTCGGTCGACGGCGAGGCGGTCTACCTGAGCGGTGACGAGGTCGTCACGCTCGACCGGGCCGATGGGAGCGTCCGCTGGGAAACCGAATTCGAACCTGAAGAGGAAATCGTCTGGCAAACCGCCGCCTACGGCGGCGTCTACGTCGTGGTCGAGGGCACGCTGTACGCGCTCGATACCGACGACGGCTCGGTTCGGTGGGAAAAGGAGTCGATCACCACCGCAGCGCACGGTGACGAGGAGGACGAATACGAGTTCGTGACGGCACCCGCCGCGGCAAACGGCGTTATCTACAGCGTGACGGGAGCTGGGCCGATTGCGCTCGATCCCGAGACCGGGGCCGAAATCTGGCAGGAGGGAACACACGTCGGAACCCACGTCAGTACGACCTACGCGACATCGACAGGAATCGCGTACGACGGCGGAGCCTACGAGGAGTGGCCGCTGTACGACGCCCAGACGGGCGAATTTGCAACCATCGGACACGGAACTCGCGAAATCGCGTTCAGTGAGGAGATCTACGTCGGTGGCGGCACCGACCACGGCTACTCCGGTGGTTCGATTGTGGATGACGAATACAACTGGGAGCTCGATATGACGTACACCTATGGGCAAGCCGTCATCAGCGGCGACACCGCGTACGCGTATTTCTATCTTGACGGGCACAATTACGGAGACCGTGAGTACGACGAGGAACTCGTCGCCCTGAACAAGTACGACGGCTCCGAGAAGTGGACTATCAGTGTCGAGGACGCACCAGTCGGCCCCATTCGTGCGATCAGCGGCGAGACGTTCTACGTCGAACACGACGGTGATCTCGTGGCACTCCGCGAACCGACCGACGAGGATGACCAGTCGGAGAACGGTGAAGATGGTTCGGAGGACGATCAGACAACCGACGACGAAGACGGTGACGGTGATGGTGATGGTGACAAAGATGATGGCAGTAACGCAGACGGAGATAGAGACGATAACGCAGACGGAGACGAAGATGAAGACGATAACGCAGACGGTGACAGCAACGAGACTCAATCCGATGGTGGCGACGAGGCCAAAGAAGACAGCGGCGACAAAGACAACGGAGACGGAGCCGACAACGATGACGGAACTGCGGTCGACACCGATGGCGGGAACGAGGATAACGCAGCGGCAGACACCGGCGAAAACACCACAAACGGTGCCGACGGCGACGGCGATGGAGGCGACAACGACGCGTCGACCGTCGACGCTGCCGACGATGACACCGGTATCGACGGCACACCTGGCTTTACGACCGGCGCAGGACTGCTTGGCGGCGCACTCGGACTCGAGTGGCTGCGCCGCCAGGCCGGCCTAAGCGAGCAGGCCGACCTGGATACGCACACCGATTCGGGCGAGCAAAGCGACTAACGGACCGCCTGAAGGCACCCGTGGAAGAGCGAACCCGCGTTAGTCGACGAGGTCGAGGACGATCTCTCGCACCTCTGTCGGCGAGTCAGCAACCCAGTCGGCCGGCGAATAGTCGATGTCCCCGTGGGCGTCGATTCGGTAGGCGATCACGACCGTCTCGGCTCGGTGGGCCGCTTCGATGCCGTTCGCCGAGTCTTCGACGACGACACACTTCTCCGGCGGGACACCGATTTCGTCCGCGGCGTACTCGAACACGTCGGGTTCCGGCTTGCTCGCCGCGTCGATATCGTCGGCGCTCACGATTTCGTCGAACGAGTCCTCGAGGTCGAACCGGTCGGTGACCCAGCCGATCCACTCGTGGGGCGAGGAGGAGACGATTGCCGTTTCGATTCCTCGGGCGTCGAGTTCGGCGAGCAGGTCGTGGAGTCCCTCGAGGAGTTCGACCCGTTCCGTGTAGAGTTCCTCGGCTGCCTCGGTAAACCGGTCGGTGTACTCCTCGCGCGAGATCGCCGTGCCGTACTCGTCGTCGAGGTAGTCGTAGATCTCGCGGTAGTTCATCCCGGTGACCTCTGCGACGTCGATGTCCTCGTCCGGGACCGCGGCGGGAAGGATCTCCTCGCGCTCGAACTCGACCCAGTAGTCCTCGCTGTTGACGATAACGCCGTCCATGTCGAACAGGACTGCGTCGGCGGTCTCGCTCTGGGTGTCGGTCTGTCGGTCAGTCGTCTCCGCTGTCTCCGACGCAGTGGTCACCGTTTCGTCCATGTACATCCGGCTACCCGATCGACCAGTATAGCCGTTTGGCCAGCGAGCAGTGTGGATCCTCCAGTCAGCCGAAGACCTCACCGCGACGCTCGTGGATCATCTCCTCGGCAACCTCGTCCGCAATGGATTCATCAAACTCGCGTTCGAGCAACCACAGCCCGAGATCGATTCCCGACGTAACCCCACCCGCGGTGAGCACGTCGCCGTCGTCGACCACTCGCTCGTCCACCACGTTTGCGGCCGTCTCCTCGAGATCGTCCACCGCAGCAGGGTGAGTCGTCGCGGGTCGGCCCTCGAGTAGCCCCGCCTCAGCAAGAATCATCGCGCCGGTGCAGACGGAGGCAACCGTCGCGCCGTTCGTGTAGCACTCGTCGACTGCGGCCGGCAGGTCGCCCTCGTCGACGACGAGCCGGACGCCACCCGTCGAGGTCGTCCAGCCGCCGCCGGGGACGAGCAGCAGGTCGGGGTCACCCAGCGTGCCGTCGGGTTCGACCCGCAGGTCGTGACTGGCGGTCACGATGTCGGTTTCCTCGAGTGTCACGAGATTTGTGTCGATCGATGCGCCGGCTTGCGCGCCGTTCTCGAGTACCTCGTAGGGACCGATCGCGTCGAGTTCGTCGAAGCCATCGAAAAGGACGATTTCAGCGGTAATGTCGACCATATCCGAGTCGTCGCGGGCGCGGGAGAAACGTGTTTTGCCGGACGGTGACGCGTGTGGGATCGTCCTCGGAACCCTCCCACCCGGTCGCAATCCGCTTACCCGGTCAGGTGTGATAGTCATACCTGCTATCGAGTGTCTTTTCTCCCAACACGATCTGTACGCAGCTATGGCAGACCAATCAGCCCAGGAACGCGTCGCCGAGTTCATCGCCACTCACGACCTCGAGACGCCGCCCGAGTTCAGACTGCTCGATCTCACTTCCGAGGTCGGCGAACTCGCGAAGGATGCGAACACGTCGACCGAGTACGGCACCAAGCCGGCCGCACTCGAGTTGTCGTCGGACGAGATTGGCGACGTACTGTTCGCGCTGCTTGCGCTTGCAGAGTCGGTCGACGTGGACGCAGACGCGGCACTGGACGAAGCACTCGCGAAGTACGAGGAGAGGCTGGCAGCAGACGGTGTGGAGTCGCCTGGGTCGGAAACCGGCGAGGAGTGAGGGAGAGCTACAGGTACAGATACAGGTTCAGATCAGATTCAGGACCAGGTGCAGATTTGGCCGCCGATTCAGCACCGATCACATACTCGCGGACCGAATACAGTCTGTGGGCCGCGCTCAGAGGTTGCCCTCACCTGGACTCGGCATCGTGTCCTCTTTCTGGCCCGCTGTTCCCGATTCACCAGAGGACTCCGAAGTCGGCTGGTCACGGTCGTGTTCGTTCCGACGGAGTGCAACGGCGAGGACGGCTACGGAGAAGACGGCTAAGACAACCGACAGTGTTCCGACGCCGTTGACGACCACGAGTCCGAGTGCTGTGAGAAGGCCCACAGTGAAGAGCGCCCCGTGAAGTACCCCGCGCACGGTGGCGTGGGGCGTCCATGTTTAGTCCTGCACTGCTGACGCAACGGACTTTAATTCCTCTCGCGCTCCCATCCCTGGTTGCACCGACGTCCCGTGTCGGTCAACACCCGAACACAAATCGTGTCCGTGAGAGTCGGGGCCTCCACCAGCCCCCGATGCCGCCCGTCTCACCGTCCGAACGTGTGGAAGGGTTTCGAGAGACGGCACATTTCCATACTGTTCGTCTAACCAATTCTGCACAACGCATACCGCAGCCTTCCGATCAGCGTGGTCTTGGAACCCACACCGTTTGCATTTGAATCGCTTCTTCTGTCGATTCGCTCGGTCTGTGTGCTGGCACTCCGTCCGTGGGCATCGCTGACTCGTGTATTCGGGGTCAACCACATCTGAAGGAACCCCTTCCCACGCAGCTTTGTACGATACCATCTCTTGGAGAGCTGCGAACGGCAGTGAGTGTAGCCGACGGTTCATTCGCGTTCCGTAGTCGATGGACTCTCGCATGTCTTTGAGGTCTTCAAAGACGATCACAGGGTCGGTAAATTGCGAGATCCATTCAGCTACTTCCCGCGATACTTTGTGCAAGCGATCGTGAACGTAGTCGCGTTCTTCAGTCTTCACGACCGTTTCAAACGCAGTCTGCCCGGCTTTCTGCATCCGCTTGCGTTTGGTGAAAAACTCGTGGCGTTGCTCTTTCACAGATGGATACTCGAACACCACAGAGTCTTTCACTGCACCGCTCCGACTCATCGCTGCGAGGGCGATGCAGTCCTCGTTCACATCCAAACCAACAATTGTGTCTGCATTGTGTTTGCTGGCGACTCTGTGAGTTTCGTGTGTGACTGTGACGTGGAGTCGCCACTCGTTGTGCTTGTGTACGACCTCAGCAGTTCCAACCCGCCACTCTTTGTCGTTGAATGCAGTTTGGAGTCGGTCGAAGTGATCAGGGCTCCCTCGAAGGTCGCCTTTGACGTGGGTGCCTCTTGTGGCAGTGATACGGAATCGAACAGTCCCATCCTCTTCAGGGAACAGGCGGTAGCCTTCTCCGTGGTTCATCACCATCGGGTACGACTCGTCGATGTATGGGTGGGGTCGCCCCCACCCATCATCTTTGTTGTCGTGATACGTTTCGATTTCACCGAGTGCCTTATCAACGATGAGTTGGGTGGTGTTGTTGACATGGTCGGCGTTATCCACGACGACCGATTTAATCTCGTTCCAATTCCAACCTTGGCGGTCGAGGCGGTTGGTTTCGTTGCGGATGCGGCGGGCCTCAAGACAGCCGGTTTGCAGATCGTCTCCACTCCCCGTGTGGATGTCTAGTCCAAACGACAGTGATTGGGTGAGTTTGGACGACTGCACTGGATTCTAGTATGGTTTGAAACTTGTTAAAAGTTCGTGTTGTGACGCGCTTCACCCACGGCACGGTGGCCCGTGGTACTCGCGCTGCTATTCTTTATAGATGTTCAGTCGGGGAACGGCTGCGTTTGAACCTCCCATAACGCACCATTTGTAGGAGATCTGTATAATTCTTGTTCGTCACACGCCAAATTCACCGATTATTTCGGCGATAACTCGAGAAGCCAACGTCTGCAGAAGAAAATGACCGATCCACAGGGAGTGATCGGGCTCTGCACCAAGACTACGGCGCAACGATTGCGTCCGTCTCGAGTACCGTCGCCGCTGCCGCCTGCACGTCGGCGAGCACTGGCTCCGGCGCGTAGACGCCGAGTCGCCAGGTTTCGCGGGCGCAGGCGTCGAGGCCGGCGACGAGCGAGGAGCGCTCCTCGAGTCGGCGGAGGTCGCCGTCGACGACGATTTTGGCGCGCGATTCGGGAGAACTCGGTTCCGATGGACTGTCGAGGATGACTGCAGCCGGGTCGACGTCTGCGACTTCGGCAATCTCTCGCTCGAGGCTGCGCGTGTGGTCGTACTCGAGTCCGACGAACTCGTCCGTCACGTCGCCGCGGCGCGCCCAGATCGCGCGCTTGTAGAGCGTTCGTTCACGAAGCCGGCGTTCCAGGTCGGCCGTCGGCTCGTGTTCGGCAAGCAACGAGAGCAGTTCTGAGTCGGTGAGGCGGGCGAACCTCTCAGGGGAAATGACCTCGTCGCGCAGCACGCGCTCGCTCGCGCGGTCGAGCATCGCGCCCGCGATACGGGAGACGTGGTGGCCGTAGACGGTCGCGTTCATCAACGTCCGGGCGATCAGCGCGCTTTCGGCGGTCGCGACGTTGCCCGCCTCGAGTGCGAGTTCGCCGTCGACCGTCCGGAGCGCGTAGAGCAGCCGCGAGTGGTCGATCGTGCCGTAGGGAACGCCCGTATGGTGGGCGTCCCGCACGAGGTAGTCCATCCGGTCGACATCAAGCGATCCGGAGACGAGTTCGCCGAGGGGGCCACGGCCGTCGACGGTGGCCGCGACGGCTTCGGGGTCGAGCCCCTGCTCCTCGAGGACGTCGCCGACTTCGCTGTCGGTGAGCAACCACTCGATCTCGTCGTGGTGGCGGCCGACGTGGCGTTCGATCGCGGCCTCGGTCTGGTGGCCGAAGGGGCCGTGGCCAACGTCGTGGACGAGCGCGGCGGCCCGGAGACGGTCCGCAAGCTGGTCATCGAGCTCGAGTTGGTCGACGGCACGGGATGCAAGGTGGTAGACGCCGAGGCTGTGCTCGAAGCGGGTGTGGTTCGCGGAAGGATAGACGAGCTGGACGGTGCTCAGTTGCCGAACGTAGCGCAGGCGCTGCATGGGCGCGGTGTCGAGCAGCGCCTCCGCGGTGGGACAGAGTTCGATATAGTCGTGAACGCTGTCCTTGATCGTCGTCGCCGTCGTGGTCATACCCCTACTCTGCAGCAGTGGTCCTTAGATACGATGATCCCACGTTCGTGTGGGGTATGTGAGAGTACGCCAGGAGAGGAACCGCTCGTGCGCCGTCAGGACACAGGCCCTCACAGCACGTGCTCGTCGATCTGTCGATAGGTCTCCTCGAGTGTCCCCGAGTTGTCGACGACGACGTGGTCGCGCTCGATCGGGTCGAACGTCTCGCGCAACTGGAGGTGTTGTTCGAACTGCGCGTCGCTAATCGTGTCCGTGCGTTCCTCGATGCGCTGCTCGACGACATCGAGGTCGCAATCGACGTAGACGAACTCGTAGTCGACGCTGAGCACCTCGGCCATCGACGCGGCCTGCTCACGGTACGGCCGGGACTGGAACGTCGCGTCGAGGACGACGTTCGAGCCGGACTCGAGTGCAGACCGGGCGCGCTCGAGCAGGGCGTCGTACGTCGCGTCGGTCTCGTCAGGCGTGTAGGAGGGGTCAGGAAAGAGCTGTTTGCGCACCTGGTCGGTTCGGTAGCGTTCCGCGTCGATCTGGTCGGCCGTATAGCCTGAGGCGGCCGATTTGCCGACGCCAGGGAGTCCGCAGTAGACGATCAGCGTTGCGCGATGCACGGGTGGGCATGGGTGAGAGTGCTACTAAACCGAACCGATTCGAAGGCGGTGATTGCTGGCCGTGTCACCGGGGCAGTGACTGCTAGCCGTGTCGCTGGGGGCAGTGTGCTGAGAGGCGGTACGGAACAAGACAGTGTGACGCGTCGCGTACAGCACTGTCACAGTGCAGTACAGTACGGAGTGCAGACAGCGCACAGTGCAGTACAACCACGTCGTCACAACGGCCAAAACCACCGACAGCGCAGAAAAGAGAGGGGACGCGATTACCGGAGCAGCGAATCGGCCATCCGGTTCGGGAACCCGGTGATGAGCTCTCGAATGCTCTGTTTCTCCTGGTCGGAGCGCAGTCGTGCACGCAGCCGCTGGCTGAAGAGCTCGACGACGAAGACGAGCACGAAGATGACGAACAGCGTCGCCATCATGTTCCCGAACATGAGTCGGCTCTCCTGGGTTGCAACGACCGCACCGAGCCCGCCAGCGCCGATGACACCGACAGTCACGGCGGACCGGACGTTGATCTCGAGGATGTAAAGCGTCCAGGCGATGAACGACGTTCGCACCTGGCTCAACATCCCGAAGAACACGACCTGTGGCTTGCTCGCACCCGTCGTTCGCATCGCCTCGATCGGCCCTTGCTCGAGTTCCTCGAGTTCCTCGACGAACAGGCGACCGAGGTTCCCGATGGTGTTGAGCGCAATCGCGAGCGTCGCTGCGGCCGCACCGAGTCCGACCAGGGCGACGAAGATGAGTGCCCAGACGATGGCCGGGATCGAGCGGATGAACGACATGACGGCGCGGAAGATCAGGTTGATCGGGAACGGCGTGACGCGTTCGGAGGCGAGCACGCTGAAGAGCAGTGCGAGCGGGAATCCGAGGATCGTTCCGACGACACCCATCGCGAGCGTCGTCCCGGCCTCTCCGAAGACGGTGAACATGCCGAGCTCCTCGAAGAAGAACGCGTAGTAGTCACCGAGATACGGCGGGAACTGGAAGATCAGTCGCCCAACCTCGGGATCGTAAATGAGCTCGTTGCTCATGATGAACTCCCAGTAGGAGCCGATGTCGAGGAACGGAATGCCCGCATCGAGACCCGGAATCTCGTTGGTCGTGACGGGGAAGTAATCCCCCATTCGATCGGCGAAGTGACTCCAAGTGAACCGTGTTCGATCACTGAAGAATTCGGTCGCGACGAGCCCCTGGATTGTGACGAACGCGATCGACGCCGTGAGCACGACCCAGCCGATCGCCCGCTGCCGGCGCGTTTTCCGAATGTTTTCGAACTGTTCGTTTACACCCGCACTCGCCGATTCGAGTGGTTTCGATTCGTCGACGCCACCGTCCGGGTGCGGTTCGGGTTCAGTGTCGGGTTTTGGAGTGGGGTCAGTCTTTGGCTCCGTCTCCGACTCCGATCCTGGCCCCGACTCCGACTCCGACCGGTTCGTATCCTGCGAATCAGTCACAGTGTCGCCCCCCGATTCGGGCTCGTCTGATTATCTGTCGATCCCCTGTTCGATTCGTTCTCCCCATGTGAAACAAACATTCCTTCAGTGTCGATATCGCCGTAGATCTCGTCAATGACGTCGAGAGTGAGGTCCTCACGATAGCCGTCGAAGACCTTCTCACCGTCGTGCAAGCCGATGAATCGCTGGCCGTACTTGCGAGCGATGTTGACCTGATGAAGACTGATAAACGTCGTCAGATCGCGTTCGTCCGCCGCGCGATTCAGGTACCCCATCACGTCCTGTGCACTGCCCGGGTCGAGACTCGCGACCGGTTCGTCAGCCAGTAACACTTCAGGTTCCTGTGTGAGTGCACGTGCGATACCGACGCGCTGTTGCTGTCCACCGCTCATCCGGCGAGACTTCTGTTCTGCCTCCTCGAGTAACCCAACCGTATCGAGTGCCTCGAGTGCCTGCTGTTTCTCGTCGTTGTCTTGCAACTGGAGGACGCTCTCGAGGAAGCTGCTCCGATTGATACCGCCGGAGAGTGCGTTCGAGTAGGCAGACATGTCGCCGATAATATTGTGCTGCTGGAAGATCATCGCGACCTCCGGCTTCGTACTCGTCATCGGTTCGCCGTCGATCAGCACCTGGCCGGCGGTTGGTTCCGTGAGTGCGGACATACATCGGAGAAGCGTGGATTTCCCCGATCCGGAGACCCCGAGGATGATGACGAACTCACCTGCCGGAACCTCGAACGAGATATTATCGAGTGCGACAGTATCGCCGTATGTTTTTCTCAGATTGTCGACGACAATTTTGCTCATCGGTTGGTTACCCTTGGTTTGAAGTCGCGTTGTTTGAGGCTTACTCTATGTCGTCGAACGCAATGCCGAGGTCCTCGGCGAAGTCACGAACCGGCTCGTAGGCGTCGTGGTCGGCTTCGACGACACCGCTGAACCACAGCGTGTGGTCGTCGAAATCCTGCCAGTCTGCTTCCTGGTCCTCGTCCAGGTCGTAGTCGTCGGTGTCGAGCGTCCCCTCGTTGTACTCCTCGAGCATCTCGTCGGGCAGATCGAGACCGAGTTCGTCAGCCAGGTCGAAGGCGTCGTGCTGGAGCTCTTCGGCCTCGACGTTCTGCATGAACTCCTCGATGTCGTATCGGAGGTCGTCCTGCCAGCCAGCGTTGACGACGATCGGTGCGCGCGGGATCGCCGGCGAAACATCCAGCAGTCGCAGTTCGGGATCTCGCGTGCCGGCGATATCGACTTCCGGGGAAATCTCGTAGAGGTCCGGATACTCGTCCTCGATCTGTTCGACCGGAACGTGTGGAACGGACGCGAACTCACCGGCACCGGCCGCTGCGATGGTGTCGTCGTTGATGAGTTCCTCGACGGCGAGGTCGTGCGAGACGCCGCTGCGCCACTCGAAGTCCTCGGCACCGCCGCCTTCGGCGACGTTTCCGATGTCGAGACCGGCTTCCTGAAGCATCCACAGCGGAGCCATACCACCCGAAACCGAGCCGACGTCAGCCATCGCGACTGCCTCTCCCTCGAGGTCCGACACCTCGGTGATCCCGCTGTCTGCCGTCGTCACGAGCGTCCCGAAGTAACGTTCGGCACCGAAGGCCTCCCGCATCCCGACGACATCGATTTCCTCGGGACCGAGCTGTGGCACTGCACCCGGGGACGTGTCAGCGAGAATCATGTCACCCTCACCTGCACGTTCGAGTTCCACCATCGTTCCGGAGTAACTCTGCGTTGGCAGTCCATCGATCTCGACATCGAACTCGTCTTCGATCAGCTCGAACAGCGGCTGATACTGGACTTCGATGTCGATGGTATCCTCTGCTGGGTTCATTACCCAGGTGATGGTCTCTGTCTCACCGCCAGTAGAACCACCCTCTCCGTTCTCATCATCACTTCTCCCCAGACACCCCGCCAGCGCGAGTGTCCCTACTGCACCAGTTGTAGTCAGGAAACGACGCCGTGAGTTGGTCGACATGCCGCTATCTTGGGACATCTGCCAGTTGATAACTAGAGCACCATCAAATAATTTCTGATTATAGTATATGGCACATCACCCCTGTGAACGTTTGTCTCTCTACCGTTCCGGACCGCGACCCAGCTCCCCGCCGTCATCCGTAACCCAGTGACGGCAGCCCGATATATCAATCAGCCAACCCACTGGTTGTAGCCGATGGTATCGGATTGTAGTTGCATTCGACACTCACTCGAGTCCGAGCTCACGCGCCCGCTGCAGATAGCAGTCTTTCGCGGCATCGGTCGCGGCGGCGAGATCAGCCTCGGGAGCATCCACACCGAGCCCATCGTGGTCGGACTCGAGTTCACCCGCCTCGTCGTGGAATCCCGGAAAGTGGATCGACAGTTCGTATCGGCCAACGTCAGTATCGGCGGCATCGACCAGGCGCTCCTCCGCAGCAGTCACCTCGAGGTCGAACGCATTCTTGACAGCAGTGTGAAGCCGCGTTTCCGCGCGGGTGTAGCCCGGAAGCGTCTGCTTGACGGGCGCCGGAACGTCCGAGAGATAAGCTTCGCTGGCGTCGTGGAGCAGTCCCCAGCGCTGGGCCGACAGACTCCCGCCGCGGGCTTCGACCTCGCGGCTGACGTGGACCGCGTGGCGAGCGACGCTGTAGAACCGCTTTCCCTGCCCCGTGAAGCGACTGAGGTTCGAGAGCGCGTGTGCGATGTCCGCGAGGTTGATCGACTCCGGATCGGGATCGAGCGGCGTGATCGTCCCGCCAGACCGTCGGTTGATCACGCGGTGACCCCCGTCGAGCTCGGCCAGAACATCCTGCAGGCGGCCGACGACAGTTTCGAACTCGAGTCGAGTCGGCCGTACTCCCGTTTCCTGGCCGCCGTCACTTTCGAGTTCGTCACGCGGTGCCCCCTCGGACTGGCGGACGACAGCCTCGAGTCGAGACAGGTCGGACTCGAGTGTGTCGAACGCGTCGCGGACCGTTTGGGGGCCGACTTGCTGTTGCTGACCCTCGTTGGCTCGCTGTGTCTCGCTTGAGACAGCGCTCTCGTGTGACACGGAGCCGTCGCGTCCGTCTCGGTTGGCAACCGGCTCACCGTTGTTGTCGCTGCGGTCACCGACACCCTCGTCGCTGGTCATATCCGAGTGAACCGAAGACCGGCGACAAAGGCGTATCGGCTCGCGATACGGTGGTGGTCGCCAGCAAGACTGCCACAGGACAGCAGCCGTCCGCGACTTTAAATACGATTCCGCATCACCTGCCCTATGATCGACGACGCGATTCGCGTGCTCGCCGGCGACTGCACCGTCATCGCCGAAGGCACCGACCGCTCGGAGTACCGCGGACGGGTGACGACGATCGTCAAGCCCGATAACACCGTTCTCGTCCACGATATCGACGGCTACCAGCCCGTCGCCTGGCTCACCCGCGCCGACAGCGTCTCCAGCGACCGCACGGACGACTTCACGCTCGTCGCGAAGAAAGACACCCAGACGCTCCGGATCGCGGCCCACGACCAGGACGGCTTCGCAAACTACCCCGCCTCCGCGGCCGGCACACCGGTCGGCACCTGTCCGGACGACGACTGTACCGGATCGCTCGTCCGCTCGAAGGGCGTTCGCTGTGTCGACTGTGGAACGCGCTACGGCGTGCCGGCCGACGCGACGATCAAGGACGACCAGTCCCACTGCGAGTGTGGCCTCCCGCGGATGCGCGTCGAGCGCGGCCTCGCGTTCGACGTCTGTCTCGATCGGAACTGCGAGTCGCTCGACGAGGCCGTCCGGGAGGCGTTCGACCGCGAGTGGGGCTGCCCCGAATCAGGCTGTGATGGCGATCTCCGGATTCTCCGCCGTGGCGGCCTCATCGCCGGCTGCGAGCACTACCCGGAGTGTGACACCGGATTTGCCATGCCCGGCGGCGTCGTCGACGGCGAGTGTGCCTGTGGCCTCCCGACGTTCGAAACGCGCAGCGGTTCACGGTGTCTCGACGCGACGTGCGAGGGTCACCAGCGCAGACAGGCCGAAGCTACGAGTGACGACTGAAGGCTACTACCAGTGTCAGTGCCCCCGTCACCACCATCGCCACCACCAACCGACCACTGCTACCGCTATCGGCACCATCGCCACCACCAACCGACCACCGCTACCGACACCAGCACCACCACTCACGCCACCAGCACATCCACACGCACTTAATGCCCGCTCGCAAAACACGAGTATGTCACTGGAGGGGCAATTCGACGACGACGCAGGCGTCGTCCACGTTGGCCACGACGCACGCCAGCGCTACCACGACTCGCGCGGCTACGGCTACCCACTCGAGGGCAACGAAATCGCGCTCGCACCGGTCGAAGCCGCACACCTGCTCTATCGCGGCGACCTCGACGCAGTCGTCGAGACGTCGACCGGCGACCGCCTCGACTTTCAGGCCTTCGTCAGCCGCGAACCCGGCACCGACTTCGGCGTTCGATTCCTCGTCTACGCAGATCTGCGCGAACGCGGCTTCTACCTCTCGCCCGCGAGAGAGCCCTGGATCGACGAGTCACTTCTGGACGCAGAACACGAACGAATCGACTTCGCCGTCTTCCCCCGCGGCAAGGGCCCCGGCGACGGCGAACTCGAGTACGCGCTACGCGTCATCGGCGAGCGAACCGACATCCCCGCAGCTGAACTCGCCGACAGCGTCCTCGCCGTCGTCGACGAGGAGAGCGAAATTACGTACTTCGACGTGAACGCGAGAAACCCAAGCGGCGAGACGGAGACCGACCTCCCGACCGGCGTCGAGGCGGCGCTACTCGAGGACCGGGTGGTTCTCTGGGAGCCGCCGATCGACCTCTACGAGGATGCGTTCTACGGCCAGCCACTCGAGGGCCGCGAGTACGAGCGGCCGACGCTGCAGTGTTCGCTGCTCGAGGCGGCCTACCTCGCCGAGCGGGGTGTGATCGACCTCGCGGTCGAGACGGTCGTCGAGCGCGGTCGCGAGGTCGAAGGGGAACGGTTTGACCGGCGACTGCGGGTGTATACGGAGCTTCGCGAGCGTGAGATTGTGCCCAAGACGGGCTACAAGTTCGGGGCGGACTTCCGGACGTACGCAAACGTCGAGTCCGTCTCGGAGTTGAGTCACTCCGAGTTGCTGGTGCGTGTCCATCCCGCTGGTTACATCTTCGAGCCGCGCGATCTGGCACTCGACGTGCGGTTGGCCCACGGCGTCCGGAAGACGATGGTGTTCGCGCTCGTCGGCGAGTCGGACGAGGACGGGGAAGAGGCGACTGGTCTTACCGACGACAGCGACGATAGCAACGACAGCAACGACACCGACGCGAGCGACGACACTACCGACATCGAGTGGTGGTCACTCGAACGACTAACGCCCTGACAACTATCACCACACAGACTTCTTGTCCGCGTCACGGCAGCGCTGTCTCAAACGGAACCATGAAAGTCCCGCCATACGATAGGTTCAGCCATGCAACTCGAGGTGATCGGGATCGGTGGCGCGGGCTGTCGGATCGCCGACGCGATCCACACTACGGAGTCGACGGCCCAGCCGTTTCTCTGCGATACGTTCGCGTTCGATACGGACACGCTCAGTCTGGAAGCACTCGAGTCGATTCCGGACGAGCACCGGCATCGATACGGGGCGGAGATCGAGAACGGACTCAACGGCAATCTCCAGCGCGGCGAAACCATCGGTGAGGAGCACGTCGACGAACTGAGTCGACAGCTCGACGCGGGCACACCCTCGGCTGCGGACGCCTTCCTCGTCGCGGTCGGCCTCGGGGGTGCGACCGGCGGCGGAGCCGCACCCGCACTCGTCGCAAACCTCCAGACGCTGTACGACGCGCCGGTGTACGTCCTCGCGACGCTGCCAGCGGACCGCGAACGTCTGCCCGACGGCGATCCGTCGGTTCCGAGTGACGATACACGCGCGTCCGGTGCGGACGCCGACGGGGCGACGCGGCCGATGGCCGCACAGAACGCGGTACGGACGCTCTCGCGGCTCGACGGCCTCGCGAACGCAATCTTCTGTTTCGACACCGAGCCGTGGCTTCGCACCGGCGAGGACCTGATCGACGGCCGCGACCGACTTAACCGTGAGATCGCCACGCGCACCGGCGCTTTCTTCGGCTCGACGGCACAGGCTGCAGACAGCACACCGAACGCTGAGAGCATCGTCGACGCGAACGACGTGGCGCGCATCCTCGGCGACGAAACCGCGCTCGTCTCGCTGGGCTACGGCGCACAGCAGGTCGACGCCGACGACTCGGGGCCGCTGCTCGGAATCGACCTCGGAATCGGTCCCTTCAGTTCGGCCGACGAAATCGAAACCAGCGCCGCCGTCAGCGCCGTCGAAACGGCCGTCGCGAAGGCGATCCAGGGGAAGCTGACACTCGAGTGCGACCGACCGAACGTCGACCGGGCGCTGTTGATCGTCGGCGGCCCGCCGGCGTGGCTCAACCAGACGGCCGTCGCCGATGGACGGCGGCGACTCGAGTCAGTCACGGAGTCGACGGAGACACTTGGTGGGGACGCGCCGCGGCCGGGAAGCGACGAGGTGTTCGCGCTGGCGGTGCTTGCGGGGGTCGAACCGGTCGCGCGCATCGAGGCACTGCGAGAGGCAAGCGAGACGCACTGAGCAGACGGCAACCGAACACCGACAACGGAGTGGGCCGGCGGGGCACGGACAGTGCCCGAGTGAGGACGCCTTCGCAACCGTGGCGATCTCCTGCTGGCGGCGGGCGAGAGAGAGCGTATGAAGATTTTGGCCGCCTGCATGTCATCTGACCATACGTTTATAATCGCCGACTCAATATGTCACGTCGAACGGAACGTTTGGATGGGGTCAGAATCGGCACGGGAGACGGACGAGTCGGCGAACGGTGAGGGAGAACCATCTACTACCGGAGACACAGAATCGACGCCAGCCGAGCGGCCGGACTGGGGGCAACTGCTCCTCGTCTCACTGGCCGTTCTGGCACTCTCGCTTGCTGCACTCACCGTTCCCGCACTCGGCGGTGTTGCGGGGACGCCGGGTGGTGGAGGCGGTAACGATCTGTTAGAGTCAACACTCGAGTCGGAACTACGCGAGGAGCCGGACGAAAGGGATGTGGATGATCCGAGCGCTGGAGAGGAAGGGAGTGATGACAGCGAAGAGTCGGAGGCGGATGAAGAGACGGAGGCGGAGGCGGATGCGAATACGGATGGCACTGACGAAGAGCCGGCAGAGCAGGACCAGGATCCAGAACAAGATTACGAGCCGGAGCAGGACGACGCATCCGATATCGATCCCGACAGCGAGGAGACCGACGAGTCGTTCGAAGACGAGACGGAGCACGACGACGAGGGGAGCGACTCCGAAGCTGATGCTGACGAGACGGCTACCGAGGAGTCAGAGGCAGACGGCGAGACCGAAGCGGATGACGACGCCGAACGTGACGAGGACGAGGACGGCGATCCCGAACAAGATGACACCGACGACGATCACACTGAGACTGACAGCGGCTACGACATCGCGTTCAACGAGACGCCGACGCCCGGGAGCGTCGTCGAGGTAACCGTCACCGAAAACGAGGAGACGCAGGAGGGTGTGGACGTCGCCTTTAACAGCAACTCGATCGGCGAGACCGACGCCGATGGAACGGCAACGGGGACGGTCCCGTTCACGGACACACTGACGGTCACAGTCGATCCGGCGGACGCAGCTGCCGAATCGACGACCGAGCCGTCGATCCGTGGCCCGATTGGCGGTCCCACCGGCGCACCGCTTCACTTCTACGGCGGAAGCAACGCGGCGCCAGCGTCCGAGCACGACGAGACAGCTGCCACCGATGAGGACGAAGCCGAAGATGGCGATGAAACTGCCGAGCGCGATCCGAGCACCAAACGGACCGTCGAGATGGATGCCGAAACCGAGCTCTCGATCGACCGAGAGGCACCGATGGAACACGAAGATGCCGTGCTCTCCGGGACGAACGCCACGGTGACGGCAACGGTCGCGGGGAATCCCATCCCGGATGGAATAGTGCTGATCGACGGTGAGGAAGTCGGGACGACGGATGCGACCGGAACCGCACGGCTCACTGTTCCCGAAACGACCGAGGAGGTATCAGTCGCCGTCGAGCGTGATGACATCCGTGCCGAGCGGGACATCGCGGTTTACGGCCTCTCGGTGGACGTGTCCGAGCGGGTTCCGTTGCCCAGCCGAACCGTGACCGCCGACGTGTCCTATACAGGACCACCGTTAGCGGACGATCACAATGGTGATTCCGACGGAAACGAGAGCACAAGTACGAGTGAGACGCCCGACGAAGTCGCCAACGCGACGGTGTTCCTCGATGGCACCGCTATCGGCGAAACCGGAACTGACGGAACGGGTTCGGTAACGCTCCCCCTCGCGAACGAGGCCACACTCGGGGCGGCGGTCGGCGAATCCACGGCAGAAACGACCGTCAGCGGACTCTACCGAAACGCTGCGCTCGTTGCACTTGGTGTGCTCACTCTCGTAACCGCAGTTGGCTGGATCCTCGTTCGTCGGTTCGGACTTTCGCGGGAGACGGTTCGATCGATCCCCTCGCTCATCCGGCGTGCAGTCCGCCGCGCAGGCACGCTGGCACAGCTGATCGGCCGAAAGGGAGTCGAGGCGGTCGTCCGACTCGCACGCAGCCTCGAGCGAGCGGGAATCTGGCTCGTCGAGCGCGGCCGTGACGCGTTGGCGACAGCACGTCGAGCGGGGCGCTGGCTGCTCGCACTGCCCGGCGAACTCGCAGAGCGAGGGCTCGCCGCGCTGGCGGCGGTACATCCCGCACGGCTTGTCGGCGCGCTCCTCGCATTGCTGCGATCGTTCGGTAAATCGTCCCGCGAACGGGTGGCATCGGTGACTGGATCGACACAGACAGACGCCCCAGCGAGTGATTCGGCCGCCAACACCGACCAGTCCGTGCGCACACTGCGAACGCTCTGGCACGAGTTCGTCAAGACGGTTCGCCCACCCCAAATTCGGACGAAAACGCCCGGCGAGATCGGACGCTACGCGGTCGACAGGGGATTCCCGGAGCCGCCAGTTCGGACCGTCATCGACGCGTTCCGGGATGCGGAGTACGGCGAGTCCCCACCCACGGAGACACGACTCGAGTCGGTCGAGCACGCGGTCGGGTCGGTAACTGAACCAGCGGAGGACGAAAAATCGGACGGACAGTCGGCAACGGACGAGGATCTACTGCCGGGGCGGCAGACGGACTCCACGACGCAGACGGACACCACAACGCAAACAGACGCATCACAGGCGGATGGACAGCCGCCGGCGGCCGACGACACGTCAGCGGATGAAGCAGCGCCAACGGACACGGAGGACCACAATGAGTAATCGATCGATCTGGAACGTTCTTCTCGGCCTGCTCGCGGCCTGCACACTCGTGTTTGGGGCCGTTCTCGCGATCACGCCGGAATCGCTTCCGACGCCGGTACTCGAGCAGATCACCGAAGTCGAGCAGGCGAGCAACCCACAGGACGTGATCATGGCCATCAGCGGCGTCGTCGGACTGTTCGCACTCTGGCGGACGTACTTCTCGGGCGCGACAGATGCTGATTCGGCGGGCGATTCCAGCCCGATACACACGGACGAACCGAACGCACATCGCACGGAAACGGGAACAGGCCGCTCGCGGATCCACTCGTCCCGGAATCGCCAGTCCGACTCCGAACCGCCAGTCGGTCGAATCGTCGGCGGCGAGACAACAGCGCGCGTCGAGGAGACACTCCACGCACTCAAACACGGTCACAAGCGACCCGAGCAGACGGCTGTCATCGTCGACGACCTCCGCCAGTCCGTTCGGACGATCGAAGCGGCACAGGGCTGTGGCGAGCAGGCTGACGAACGGATCCGGCGTGGTGAGTGGACCACCGATCGGATCGCGGCGACGTTCCTGGGCGACGCCTCGGCAGGCCGACTCTCGCTCTGGCACCGACTGCGTCGGTGGCTGTTCCCCGGCCGAACGTTCGAGCGACGACTCGAGCGAACTGTCGACGAAATCGAGCGACACGCACTCGAGTTCGATTCGAGCGAGGTGTCGCCAGTTGACGGTGCGGGTGGCGAGTACGGTGACGGTGGGGGAGCGGGTGACAGTGATGATACTGGTGCTAGTGCTAGTGCTGGTGCCGGTGATGGTGATGATGTTGGTGTTGGTGTTGGTGTTAGTGCTGGTACTGGTACTGCTGATGAGTCAGTAACAGAGGACAACACGAGCGGGACAGACGACAGAGATGCTACCGAGGGCGGGGAGAAGGACGGGAACCGGGACAGCGAGTCCGAGCCTGCCGCGGAACGGACGGAGGTAACCCATGCATAGAGTCTCGCGCTGGCACTCCAGTGTGGTCGCCGCCATCGCACTCGTCGCCAGCGGCGTGCTGTTCGGCTTGGCCGCGCTCTTGCTCGCCGCAGTGGTTCCCGTGAGCTACCTCGGCTACGCCGCGCTCTCATCGGTTCCCGACCCGAACGACGTGCTCGCCGTCGAACGCGACTGTACGCCTCGAACACCGCTCCCCGGTGAGCGCGTCGAGATAACACTCACCGTCCGCAACGAAGGCGAGCGGACGCTTCCCGACGTCCGACTCGTCGACCGGGTGCCGCCGGAACTCGACGTCGTCGACGGCAGCGCACAGACCGCGACGACGCTCCGCCCCGGTGAGGACACCGAACTCACCTACACGCTGCGTCCACGTCGCGGCAGCTACACCTTCGAGGGCTGTTGGGTTCGCCTCCGGAGTCTGAGCGCGACCGCAGTCGCGACCGCCGACGTGGACGCCGCTGGTGAGGCGGTACTCGAGTGCTCGGTGCCGCTCGATGGGGTGCCGATCCACCGCGAGACGATTCCGTTCGTCGGCGCGGTGGCGAGCGACAGCGGCGGCGCAGGCTACGAGTTTCACTCGACGCGGGACTACCAGCAGGGAGATCCGCTGAGTCGGATCGACTGGCGGCGATACGCCCGGACGGGCGAGTTGGGGACAGTTCGATACCGCGAGCAGGAGTCGGCGAAGATCGTGCTCGTGCTCGACGGGCGGCCGGAGTCAGGCGTCGCGGCAGCCGAGGGACACCCCGACGGAGTCACGCTCGCGGCGTACGCGGGGATCGTCTCGACGGCGGCGCTGACCGAAGCCAATCACAGTGTTGGCATCGTCGGACTTGGCGTTCGAGCGGAGACGCCGGGCGTCTACACCGGTCCGCCGGCGTACGTCGAGCCCGGAACGGGGGCCGATGTGGGTGGTCGGATCGCGCGGGTCTGTGATACCGTCGCAGCACGCGGAACCGGTGGCTCAGTCTCGGCGGGTGCATCCGATGGTGGTGGAACGGACCCAGAGGCAGGGACAGGTGCACGGGGACAGGGACAGCAACAGGGGCAGAGCCAGCGACAGACGCGAGCAGACGGATACGGAGCCGCAGCGGGGGGTGAAACGGGGAGGGCGACAGGCGCAGCCAGCGGACCGACAGCCCCGAGCGGGCGGTCGCCGGCACAGGTCGCGGACCACCTCGCAACGCTGCTCCCATCCGACGCCCAGCTCGTGGTCTGCACGCCGGCCGTCGACGACGAAATCGTCGAGATCGCGGCGGCGCTGCGCCGGCGCGACTACCGGCTCTCGGTCGTCTCACCGGACGTGACGACGCGGGACGTGGTCGGCGCGCGGCTGGCGGCAGTCCGTCGCAGCGCACGCCTCGAGCGGCTCCGACGGACTGACATCCCCGTCGCCGACTGGGATCCGGAACAACCGCTCATAGCGGCGCTCGGCCGCGCGTTCGACGAGGTGATCCGCTGATGGCGACCGAACGGCCACGCGAACATGAACACGAACGACGCGAGCGCCGACCGCCAGAGACCGGTACGATGAGCGCGACGGAGCCTGTCGGATCCATCCGGGAGAGCGAAACCGTCAGCGCACCGACGACATCAGCAGTCGCGATGGCAGCAGTCCTCGTCGGCTCGATCGTTCTCGCAGCCGAGATCGGCCTCGTCGGCCCGGCACTCCTCGCGATCGTCAGTGGCGCAATTCTGACGGCGACCGTGACCGCAACGAAGCGCCGAACGCCGGGCGGGCGCGCCGTCGGTAGCATCCTCGCCGTGTTCGCCGCACTCGGGCTCGCGGGTGCACTCGGGCTCACCCTCGCAACGAGCGGCGATCCGATGGCACTCGAGACGCGCTATCGTGCTGGCATCATCCTCTCGATTGCGGCGGCCGCCTTCGGCGCCACAGCGACGGCGACGGGCGCGGTCGGTAACAGAGCCGTCCGGTCGACGCTGCCGGTCGTCCTGGTCACGCCGTTCCCGCTTGCACTCGTCGCAGCCGCGTACTTCGACCCGCTGCGAGCGTTCCTTCCCGGCGTCCCCGAAGTAGGGGAGGGGTGGTCGAGCACGGCGGTACTCGACTCGCTCCTCTGGCCGGACGAACTGGCTGCGGGCGTGTTGAGCTTCGCTGCATTGCTCATCGGACTGCTGTGGCTGACGACGTTCATCGTGCCGCGGCTGCCGATCGTCGAGTTGCTGCCGCGTGATCGGCGAGCGGCCGCAGAACAGAGAATCGACCGACTCGCGTCGTGGACCGGCATGGGCGGCTTCTTGCTGTTGATGGGAACGGTCATCGCGAGCGGAATCGCTCTCCACGCACGGGAGGAAGAGGCGGCATATGCCGTCGAGGCGTACGGTTATCTCGAGGCGACTGTCATTCCGGTCGCCATGCACCCGGTCGCTCGGTTCGTCGTCCTCGGCGGAATCGCAGCCCTCTGTGTGGCTGCGCTCCTCTCCCGGCTCCCCGACCTCCACCGGCTCCGTCGCAGCCGCGTGCTCCGACTGGTCCCGGTGTTCACCGGTGGCGTACTGGTCGCAGCGCTCGTCGCGCTCGGCTATCCGTCGGTGTTCGACCGCTGGATTCGACCGGTACTCGAGTCCATGGCTGCAGCGGGCGATGGAGTCCCGCTGCCGGGAGGGATGGGAACGATCCCGCCGGACGAACTGCTCAGTGTGGGCTCGCCGCCGGAGGGTGTCGCGATCGCTGCCGTCGCGATGATCGGCGTCATCGGCACGATCAGCGCGCTGGCGTGTTGCATCTGGCTGCTCGGGTCCCTGCAGTTGCTCTCGGACCGTGGCGCACCCGGCACACTCGCAGCGAGCGCGCTCGTCGCGGGTGCGATTCTCGCAGCGCTCACCGGTGCCTCGACGCTCGTAGTTGGGGGTGTCGTCGTCTGCGCGATCGTCGCCTGGGACGCCAGCCTCTACGGCGTCTCGGTGACCGAGGAACTCGGCCGGGGTGTCGACGCCCGTCGGCCCGCACTCACGCACGCGATCGGGACGGCACTGGTCGGTGCGATTGGAATCGGTATCGCGCTCGGCCTCGCCGAACTGGGGAGTCGGCTCACGATCCAGAGTGGTGTGACGATCGTCGTCACACTCGTCGTTGCGCTGCTCGCAACGTTCATCGTACTCAAGCGCCGCGCAGTGGCCTCGGCGTCGAGTTCGAGCGCGAGCGAGATTTCCCGACTACCTATCGCAGCGGGGACGATGCCCGGCGTCGACCCTGATGAGGCTCGTGCGCTCAAGTCCGCCGGCTTCGAGACGATTGGAGACGTACAGACCGCAACGCGGGCGGAACTCGCCGACATCGACGGACTGGACGGCGAGACAGTGGAGGCGCTGACAGGCGATCTAAGCGCCGCTGGCGTCACCAGCGCCAACAACAGCAGCGACAGCAATGGCCGAGAACAGCAGCAACACTGATAGCCGAGAATAGCAACGCCGGCGAAACACCACCCGGCTACGGCTCGACCGCCGGCACCTCGACGCGATCGAGCACGCTCTGTACCACCGTCGCCCCGTCGACACCCTCGATCTGTGCATCCGTCGTCAGCACGAGCCGATGTTGCATCACCGGCTCCGCGATCCGCTTGACGTCGTCCGGTGCGACGTACTCGCGGCCCGAAATCGCCGCTCTCGCGCGGGCCGCCTCGAAGTACCGCTGAATCCCGCGCGGCGAAATCCCGATCTTCACCCGGTCGTCCCGTCTCGTTTCTCGCGCCAGATCGACGAGGTAGCCACGCACCGCCTCGCCCATCGAAATCCGTTCTGGAACCTGCTGTAAGCGCGTAACACCAGCCGTATCGAGCACCGGCTCGATCGTCGGCATCTTCGTCTCGCGAGCGCTCCGGCGCTCGATCAACTCGAGTTCCCCGTCCCGATCTGGATACCCGATCGAGGTCTTGATCATGAAGCGGTCGCGCTGGGCCTCCGGCAGTTCGAAGGTCCCCTCCTGCTCGACCGGGTTCTGCGTCGCGATGACGAGGAACGGGTCCGGCAGGTCGCGGGTTTCGCCGTCGACGGTAACCTGGCCCTCGTCCATCGCCTCGAGCAGCGCAGCCTGGGTCTTCGGCGGCGCGCGGTTGATCTCGTCCGCGAGGACGACGTTCGCGAACACCGGTCCCTTCGTGAACTCGAACTCGCCGCGCTGTTCGTTGAAGACGTGCGAGCCGGTGATATCGTTCGGCAGCAGGTCAGGGGTGAACTGAATGCGGGAGAACTCGAGTCCCAGTGCCTGCGCGAACGCGAGCGCGGTGAGCGTCTTGCCGGTGCCGGGAACGTCCTCCAGAAGGACGTGGCCGCGTGCGAGGGACGCTGTGAGCACTTGCTCGAGGAACTCGCGGTCGGTGATCACTGCATCGCCGATGCGGGAGATGACTTCGGTGCAGGTTTCGCTCGTCGAGACGGCTGAGACGTCGTCTGCCATCGGTTGGCGTTGTCGACGCGGTCACATGAAGATACTGGCAGCCGAACAGACGCTACTCGGCGGACAGGGTGGAGCAGAAGCGAAGGCTTTTGCGCGCCGGCGCGCCAAAACGGTGATAATGACCGGAGACGACCCACGCGAGGAGCGGGGACCGGAGTTCGATGTCGATTCCGATTCCGATCTCGAGGACGAAGGCGAAGGCAAAGACAAACGCGCAGGCCTTCGAACCGATGGTGGCGCAGCAGGCGCAGACAGCGAGGGGGCGCAGACCCCTCGAGCAGACGGCGGTGCCGTCGATGACGTCGCGCTCGACCCCTGGGGCTCCTCGACCGTCTCCGACTACCGCAAACTGTTCGAGGAGTTCGGCATCGAGGAGTTCGACGACGTGCTGCCGGAGGTTCCTCACCCACACTACCTGATGCGCCGGGGCGTCATCTTCGGCCAGCGCGACTACCGACCCGTCGTCGAAGCACTCCAGAACGACGAGCCCGCGGCCGTCCTCTCCGGGTTCATGCCGACCGGCGACCCGCACATCGGCCACAAACTCGTCTTCGACGAGATCATCTGGCACCAGCAACAGGGTGCAGACGCCTACGCGCTGATCGCCGATCTGGAGGCGAACTCGGCCCGGGGAATGTCCTGGGAGGAGATCGACGAACACGCCCGCAGCTACCTGCTCTCCCTGCTCGCGCTCGGCTTCGACCCCGAAGACGGCGACCTCTACCGCCAGTCGACCAACCGCGACGTGCAGGACCTCGCGTTCGATCTCGGCGCAGAAGCCAACTTCTCCGAGTTCCAGGCGATCTACGGCTTCGACGGCGAAACCGATGCCTCGCACATGCAGTCGGTCGTCACCCAGATGGCGGACATCCTCTACCCGCAACTCGAGGAGCCCAAGCCGACCGTGATCCCCGTCGGTCCCGACCAGGACCCCCACGTCCGGCTGGCGCGAGACCTCGCCGAGCGGATGCGCTTCTTCAAGGTCTCGACGGCCTATGCCAGCTTCGAACTCGACGACGAGGAGCGCGACCTCGTCGCCCGGTTCCACGAGGAACTCGATCCCGCCGACTTCGACGACGACCAGCTCCGGTGTGTCCACGTCGCCGAGACGCTGGAGGAGACGCCGCTCGCCGAACTCGCAATCGACGCTGAGGTCCTCGATTCCGTCCTGACGAAGCTGAACGAGGCCGGGATGGAACCGCTTCGCCCGCGTATTCGCTTCTCCGACCGGCGGGCGACCGAGGACGCCTTCGACGCCCTCATCGACGCCATCGAAGGCGAGAAGCGCGTCTACGAGAATCACATCGACGCCTTCGAGATCGACCGCGCCGACGCTGAGGAACTGGCACGCGAGATCGAAGTCGACAACGGCGGGTATGGCTTCCAGCCGCCGTCGTCGATCTACCACCGCTTCATGACCGGCCTGACGGGCGGCAAGATGTCTTCTTCGGTGCCGGCCTCGCACATCTCGCTGCTCGACGATCCCGAAGACGGCTACAACAAGGTCAAGTCGGCGACAACGGGCGGGCGCGAAACCGCCGGGGAACAGCGCGAGAAGGGCGGCAAAGCCGACGAGTGTCCGGTCTACGAGCTGTACGCCTACCTGCTTGCCGGCGACGACGACGAGTTTGCAAAGCGCGTCTACGACGAGTGTGTCGGCGGCGAGCGCCTCTGTGGTGACTGCAAGGAGCAGGCCGCCCAGCTGATGAAAGAATTCCTCGCGGAGCATCAGGAGAAACGCGCCGAAGTCGAGGAGCTACTCGAGCAGGCGGACATCGAACTCGAGTCGCCGCGGCGTCGATAGCGCGTACTGGCCTCGTTGCGGTCGATCATTACCGCGTTCAAGATCGAGATACGAAGGCTGCTGACTACCCGGCTATCGAACTGACATTCATCTGTTTCTCCCGACAGCGAAGTTATGTTTTGGCGTCTGACGAAGATATATAGGCCCGTTCGTAAAAACACCGCCAACAGATGCCCGCCTCTCGCCCTCCCTTCGGGTCCGACGCCGATGACGCTGCAGACGACCTACTGCGGTGTGCGGACGTGCTCGGCTCGTTCGGCGTCACGGCGGCCGAGATCCGCTCGTCGCGCCACGCTGGCGGCGAGACCAGCGAGGCCAGCGAGGTCAACGAGAACCACAAGGACGACGACCTCGCGAGCGCGCTAGCCACCGAACTCGAGTCCGGTCGAAATCGAACGGCCGTGCTCCGCCAGCTAATTACCGAGAGCGAGCGCGGGCTCACCTGTTCAGCGCGCTACGCACAGGACGCCCTGGAGCGCGAACTCGTCGCCGTCTTCGACGCCATCGGCTGGTCGTTCCACTGCGAACAGCTCACCGCAGCGCTTCGGTCGGCCGACCGGCTTCACCTCCAGGCGACCGACTACCGGGGCCGGCAACGCGAGACGACAGTTGAGTACCCCAGCACGCCGCTCGGCACCGACAACCTGCCGGCCATCCTGCAGGCGATCAACGCCTCGATTCTGGCTGGCACCGACGCGCAGTTCGTCCTTCTCTCGACCGGCGTCGACCGCTGGCGCGCCGCACTCGTGAAGGCGAGTGCACTCGAGTCCCTTCGTGACCGGTACGGTGAGCGGATCGACATCGGTGTGGATGGCGAGCCACTGCTGCCCGAGCACGGGGTGGCGGCGTACGTGCCCGACGAATCGGGAGGGGACTCGAGTACCGTTCCCGATGGCGAGGGACCGTGGCCCGACTGGGCGGAGGGTCGCGAACGAGAACGGGGGCGGAAGCGGGGACAGGAGCAGGGTCGTGGGCAGGGGCAGAGACGCGGACAACAGCGTGGCCAAGACGGCGGCCGAAGCCAGGACAGAGACAGTGTCCAACCAACGCTGGACGAGTTCGGGTCGCTGGTCGAGGAGGCGGAGGGAGACGACGAGGGTGCCAAGGTGGGTGACGTGTCATCGACCTCATCGGCGTCCACTCAGTCCGCTAGCGATTCGTCGGCGAAGGCGACCGGGACGACAGCGGCCAGTGGCGAGTTCGAACTCCGCGGCTCGCCGAGTGTGTCGCGGGTGAGCGACGGGAGGGACCAGAGTGACGGAAGTGGCGGAAGTGGCGGAAGTGGCGGGAGTACCGAAAGTGACGGGAGCGACAAGGAGGGCAGCGCACGAAATCAAGGAGCCGAAACGAGCGCTGGAACTGCACTCGAGAGGTTCGGTCGTCCATCGGGGAAGGAAGTGGAGGAGACGGCGGACAGCACTGCAACGGCCACCGACGACTTCGGCTCGCTCTCTGGCACCAGCACCACGGCACGCGTCTCGAACGACTCTTTCGGCAGCGACGTCGAGTGGGAGACCGAAGACGACCGGTATCGTGCGCTGGGGGCAGCCCTCGGCGCAGGTGGCGCTGTGTCAGTTCGGGGCCTACTCGAGGACGACGAGTTCCTCCCGGAACTCCCGGCAGCCGAGAAGGCGGAGACGCGCATCGAGTTCGCGGACGCGTTCGATCCAGCAGCAGTAACGCGAGCGAAGTCGGCGGCCGAGCAGTCGGGGTTCGTCTGGGTCGAGTCGGGATCGCTGGAGACGACGCGGGTGTCGAACTCGTAGACGGCGAGGAGTCCGATCAGCGGAGTAAGGCGATGGAAGACGAGAAGCGATTGCCGAACATCGCGTGCGATCACTGTCACCGTCCCGCAACGCTTTTGAATCGCGCATCGTATCCAACGCGTATGGCACCCGAATCCACCGCCTGTGCCAGCGTCGTGCGAAAGCCACAGCTCTCGTGTTCAGGATTCGGGTTCGTTTTTGCGGACTGAGGGAGTCGGCGGACCCGCGGGGACCCACACCGGGTTGACGCGGCGAAACCGGCCGCAGGCGCACCGTTCGGCGTCGTGAGGGACATCACCAGCTCCTCGACCTCGAACCGCGCCACTGCAGTATCGGTCCGAGTCGGAACCGCTAACTGACCACCACGCAGCCATCTATACAAGCGAATGCAACTACCAGCAGCACAGGTCGCGGTCTTGGAGGCCGCGAGCGCGGACGAAGCAACGTCCGTCGACGCCCTCGCCGAGGCGACCGACCTGCCCCCAGAGACCGTTACCGGCGCGGTCTTCGAACTCGAAGCGGAGGGGCTCGTCACCGTCTCGGAACGCGTCGACGAAACGATCACACTCACCGACGAAGGACGCGAGTACGCCGAGAGCGAACTGCCCGAAATAAGCCTCTACGAGGCCGCACTCGAGGCCGGTGCCGACGACGACCCCGTCTCGATGGGACAGGTCATCGGCGCGTCCGGACTCGAGGGCAGCGCCGTCGACATCGCGCTCTCGAACTACGCGCGCAAGGGGTACGGACAGATCGACAGCGGTGAGATCACCGCGGACTCAGACGCCGATCCGACCAGCGACGAGGAGGCGAGTGCACTCGAGTCCCTCGCTACAGGCGACGGACTCGACGACGCCGAAGTTCGCGATCAACTCGAGCGGCGTGGGTTGCTCGAAATTAGCGAGACGACGGTCCGCGAGGTCACGCTCACTGACGACGGCGTGACGGAGCTGATGGCGGGACTCGAGACGGCCGAGACGGTCGGCCAGGTCACCCCAGACCTCTTGACCGGCGGCGACTGGGAAGACGTTGAGTTCGCCGAGTACAACGTCGAAGCGGACGCAGAGCAGTTCGAGGGCGGCCGCGTGCACATCCTGCGCCAGACGGCCGACCGCGTAAAGGACGTCCTCGTCGGCATGGGCTTTCAGGAGATGGAAGGCCCGCACGTCGACGCGGACTTCTGGATCAACGACTGTCTGTTCATGCCCCAGGACCACCCGGCGCGCACGCACTGGGACCGGTTCGCGCTGGAGCAGCCGACGCACATCGACGACCTCCCCGAGGACCTCGTCGCAGACGTCGAGCGCGCACACAAGGAAGGCGTCGGCCCGGACGGTGAGGGCTATCACTCGCCGTGGGACGAGGACTTCGCCCGCGCACTCGCGCTTCGCGGCCACACGACCTCACTCTCGACGCGCTATCTCTCCGGCGAGGAAATCGGCGAAATCGAACCGCCAGCGCGCTTCTTCAGCGTCGAGAAGGTCTACCGCAACGACACCCTCGATCCAACGCACCTGCTGGAGTTCTTCCAGATCGAGGGCTGGGTGATGGCCGAGGACCTCTCGGTCCGTGACCTGATGGGGACCTTCGAGGAGTTCTACGCCCAGTTCGGTATCGAGGACATCCAGTTCAAACCCCACTACAACCCCTACACCGAGCCGTCGTTCGAACTGTTCGGGACCCACCCGACGACGGGCGAACTCGTCGAGATCGGCAACTCCGGCATCTTCCGCGAGGAGATGTTAGAGCCACTTGGTGTCGAGTGCGACGTGATGGCCTGGGGGCTTGCCCTCGAACGGCTACTCATGCTGATGTACGGCTTCGAGGACATCCGAGACATCCACGGCACGCTGTGTGACCTGGAACTGCTGCGCGAGACGGAGGTGACCTACTGATGCCAACGGTCGATATCGACCCCGACGAACTGCGCGACCTGACCGGCCACGACGACGTGGGCGACGAGGAACTCAAAGACGACCTGTTCGGCCTCGGACTCGAGTTCGAGGGCCACACCGAGGACGGCGCGTTCGAACTCGAGTTCGCGCCGGATCGCCTCGACCGCCTTTCGGTCGAGGGTGTAGCGCGCTCGCTTCGCTACCAGTACGGCGACGCCCGCGGCGTGCACGTTCCCTCGACGAACTCGGCGGAGTGGTCGATCACAGTCGACGACTCCGTGCCGGACGAGCGCCCGTACGTGACTGGCGCGGTGATCCGCGACGTGAGTCTGGACGAGGATGGACTGGACTCGCTCATCCAGTTGCAGGAGAAACTCCACGCGACGATGGGGCGAAAGCGCGCGAAGGGTGCGATCGGGATTCACGACCTGACCATGCTGAAAGGCGCGTCGGCTACCGACACCGATACCCCAACCATTGAGTACGTCGGCGTCGAACCCGACGAGGACCGCTTCGTCCCGCTCGATTCGGACGCCGAACTGACGCCCGCCGAAGTCCTGGAGGAGCACGACACGGGCCGCACCTACGCGGATCTCGTCAGCGAGTACGAACGCTACCCAGCGATTTACGACGACATCGGCCTGTTCTCGTTCCCGCCCGTCATCAACGGCCGCCGGACCGAAGTGTCGACGGAGTCCCGAGACCTGTTCGTCGAGATGACCGGCACCGACCAGTGGACGATCGACAAGATGCTCAACATCGTCTGCTACGCGCTCGCGGCCCGCGGGGCGACGATCGAGGATGTGACGGTCCAGTATCCTGATCATGAACTCGTTCGTCCGGATCTCTCGACGAAAACGAAATCCGTCCCGCACAAGCGCATCGAGACGATTCTGGGAATTAACCTCGATCCTAACGAAGTGGTCGACCTGGCAGAACGATCCGGACTCGAAGCCACAAAAGAAGACAGCGAAGACGCCGACGAACTCGTCTACGAGTTCACCATCCCACCCTACCGCGTCGACGTCCTCCACCCGCTCGACGTCATCGACGACCTCGGGCGCGCTTACGGCTTCAACGAACTCGAGCCGGAATACCCCGACGTGGGCACCGTCGGTGGCCGCCACGAGCGCTCCCGACTCGAGGACGCCGCGCGAACGCAACTCGTTGGCCTCGGCTTCGAGGACCTGCTCAACTTCCACATGATCAGCGAGGCGGAGAACTACGAGCGCCTCGGCGTGTCTCCCAACGCGGACGCCTACGGCGCTGGCGAGGCCGCGACGATCAAGGAACCCTACAGCGAGGACTTCACAATGTTGCGGACGTGGGTCATGCCGTCGCTTCTGATGGTCTTAGAGCGCAACACCCACCGCGCGTACCCACAGCACCTCGCAGAGATCGGCTTCACCGCCGCCGTCGATAAGTCCGAGAACACCGGCGTCACCGAGCAGCGCCACGTCGGTGCCGTGCTCGCGAACCACGACGCTGGCTACGAGGACGCCAAGGCGCGCCTGCAGGCGCTGGCACGACGGTTCGACGTGGAACTCGAGACGCCGCCGACCGAGCACCCGACCTTTATCTCTGGTCGGACGGCTGCCGTCGTCATCGACGGTGAGGAGGTCGGCGTCATCGGCGAAGTCCACCCGAAGGTGCTCGTCGAACACGACCTCGAGGTGCCGGTTGCGGCGTTCGAGTTCGAGCTGGCGGCGCTACAGTAGTCGCGGCTCTCTTTTCGTGGTGGCTACCTGACCTCGCCGTACGTTCGCACCAGTTCTCCGTCAGCGTAGCGGCGCTGCTCGAAGCCGAGTGCGTTACACAGCAGGGTGTGACCCATGAACGACACCGCGTAGTCCGCCATCCCGAACGGATGGAGTTCGGTCTGCTGGGCCGGCGGGAGCACCGAGCCGACGACGGCGATTTCGCCAGCATCTCCGTTTCCGGCTGCGGGAAGCAGCCCCGCAGCGACACCCGACTCGAGTTGGGTCGATTCGCCGTCTTGCAGTGCGGCCGTGGTGAACGACCCGGCGACGGAACCGCCAGCCGCCTCGAAGGCGTCCGCATCGACGATGGTCGCGGGCTGGTCGACACCGGTCGTGTAGCCGAGCTGTGACCCCTTCCAGATCTCCTGCTGGCGGGTTCTGATGCCGGCCAGCAGCGGGTGCTCGAAGTCCCGATCCTCGAGGTTGGCGAACGGCACGAGGATGTTCGCGATATTGTCGTCCGTGATGGCTGTGGCCGCACCGGTCTCGAGTACCGCGAGCAGGTTGACACCCGAGTCCGTGAGGACGAGGTCGCCGCCAGCCTCGACGAAGTCCTCGAGTGCACCGACGTAGTCGGGGTCGTCGATACCGTCGTCGTGGGAGACGACGACCTTGTCGTAATGGCGCATGCCGGAGTTCCCGCGGAGGAGTCGGCCGACGCTGACGTGGTGGACGCTCATGCCGTCCATGTTGCCGTCGACGACGTCGTCGTCGAGATCCGCGAAGAACTCCATCGGGTTGACCGAGTACTCGCGCTGTTCGTAGCCGAGTACCTCCACTGGGTCCGGGATCTCCTCGTCGTCCGCCACGTCGACGACCGTCGTGAGGACGTTGAGTTCGGCGTCGCTCTCCGCCTCGATGGTCCACTGGCCGGCCTCGGGCCGGCGCACGAAGACCTCCTCAAAGTCGTGCGTTCGCGCGGCCTGATTTCGTGGGTCAGCCTTCGCGTCGATGTCGATTTCGTGGACGACGGTGCCGTCGGGGTTTCGGACGCGAACGGTCCCCTCGGTCGCGTTGCCGACGCCCTCGAGGTCGACGAACAGCGAGTGGGAGTCCGCGGTCGTCTCGGCGCTGAGTTGGGACTGGGTGCCGGGACCCGGCTGGACGACCTCGTGGCTGCGCTGGACCGACGTTGCGCGGTCCTGTCCCTGCCCGCGGCCCCGTCCGGGGCCGCCACGACCAGGACCACCTCGTCCGGGCTGGTCGTCGGTGTGTGGCAGATCCGCCGAGGTTCGCGTCAGTTCGTCCGTCGTGACGTACGCAGTGTCCTGGCCACCGGTTTCGACGGTCGCGTGCGTCTCGCGAGCCGTCATCGCGGCATACTCGCGCATCGAGATCCGGTAGGCCTCCTCGTAGTGGCGTGTCCAGTAGGGCTTCCACTCCTTCTGTGCGGCGGTGTAGTGGTTCGAGAGGATGATCTCCGGTGCAACGGTGATCGCACCGAGCCCGCCGAACTCCTCGGGCTGGCCGGCCCAGCCGAGGAAGCCGCCGGTGATCTGGTAGGACAGCGAGTCGTAGATCGTTCCCCAGTCGAACAGGCCGTTGTAGCTGTCGCCGTCCGGCACGAACGGTGAGCCGTACATCTCCTCGCCGGCCGTGGCGATGTCGTCCGCGATCGCGTCGATATCGCCCCAGAACTCCTGCATCCCTTCGCCGATCTGGATGTTAACCTCGTCTAAATCGTGCGTGCCGTCGTGGTCGAACGGCGCGTTCGTCTCGAGGTTGAACACCATGTGATCCGCGGTGTACATCCCGTGGTAGTCACAGAGGAACGCCACGTTGTCGTACTCGCGGAAGTGCTCGACGATGGCGAGCGAATCAGGCACGAGGTCGTGGAACTCCTCAGGCGCACCCTCCGGCTCCGCCGGCCGGAAGCTCGGATTCGTCCAGCCCATCGTCGGATACTGGCGATTGGTGTCGACCGGCTGCCCCTCGAACGTGCTCGCGTTGCCGCGCTGGAAGTTGGTGTTGTGGTCGGCAACCCACGGAATCTCGGTCTGGGGCTTGCGCGAAACCCAGCCGTCCGGGTTCGTGAACAGGAACAGCAAGACGATATCGTCGAGCAGGTACTCGAAATCGTCCGCCTCGCCGCGTGCGATTTCTTCGATCAGCCGACAGCCGGCCTCCGTTCCCGCCCGCTCGTCGCCGTGGATGTTGAGCGAATAGACGACCTTCTCCTTCGCGGCGAACGAGGAATCGTCCTGCACGTCGTTCGTCACCTCAGCCACGTAGATATCCCGCGGGTCGGCGTCCTCGCCAGTGTACAGGTTCGCCCACCCAGGTGACTCGCCGATCGACTGCACGCGAACGCGGTCCGAGTGCGTGTCCTCGATGTACTCGAGTGCCTGGACCGTCTCCTCGTAGGCGATGTACTCGCGCGCCTCCTCGATCGGTGGGAAGACGCCGTCCGCGTAGGGTGCCTCGAGTGTCCACCAGGGGTTGGCACCGGGTGCGAAGTTCATTGCGTCGATACCATCACCGTCGTCGCCATCACCCAGCGCGAGCACGTCCTCGACCTCCGACGCCGTGAGGTGTGCGTGTGCGGATAGCGTCGGCGACTCGCGGGTGACAGCCTTCGGTGCGCGCGAGAGTTCCGGATCTGGGTCCTCCTCGTACTCGTCTGCGAACGCGTTGAAGGTGTCCTGGTCGGTGAAGACGATGCTGGTCGCAGCCTCGTACTCCTCGGGCGTGTGATTGATGACGTACTCGAGTTCGTCGCTGAGGACGTCGTCGCTCACGTCGGCGGTAGCGCTCCCGGGGAGTGCGAGGGCGGCACCGGTTGCAGCAGAGAGGGAGAGGAACGTCCGTCGGTCGATGCGAGAGTCGGTCTCGAAGGTGTCTGTTGGTGTGCCTGTCGGTGTGTCTGGAGAGGCTGCATCTGGGGAGGCCGTTTCTGTGGCGGCTAGGTCGGATCCAGGTACAGGCCGTGAGTGACCGTCGGTCGACTGGTGAGAACGGTCGTCTTCGTCGGTTGGCTCGTCAGCGGTACGCTGCGGGTCAGTCTCGTTGTCTGCATTATGTGACATTCTCGCTCACGTGGTTGTTACCCACGGAAATAGTCGACCACAATACGATACAAGTATTGTGTGAAAGGAGCGACAGTCACTGGAATACATATGTTTACAACAACGGACGTTGTGGAATCGAAGTCTGGCCGAACGGGCGTAGTGAGAGCGAAGAGAGCAGCCCATACAGCGGGTCAGAAACGTAGTTACCGGAGTCCGGCTACGGTGGCCACAGCACAGCGCGGCCGCTCACGGAACATGGGTGGCGCGCATCGGAACGTTCAGCGATAACCGGTCAGCGACGACGCGGTGAACGGCGATGCGTGCGTGAGATAGTCAGAATCGATACGACAGACGGTGGTGACCGGACAGCTAGAACTCGTGTTCGACGTCGTCCTCGTCGGCCTTCTGGATGATGATTTTTCCGTCCCGGACTCGGACGAAGACTTCGTCGCCGATATCCATCCCCGCGACTGCGAGTTCGTCCTCGTGGAGATTGAGGTGGACGTTGTGATAGTTGCCGTCTTCGTCTTTCGCACCGCTTGGACTCAGCTTCTTTTTCCGTACCATCGCGGGATTCTATGACGAACTTCGCCGTAGGATATACTTAAGTGTTTTCGACGCCTCGGCGAATGACCGTCTCACACACCGATTGGGCACCCAATCGAGTGAGGGAACGGACGATAGCGGCCGATAGTGCGGAAACGTCGCTGACGTACGCACTTAAAGATACCGGCGCAGTCGGTCGATTTTCGGGGATATATTTATGTCGGACCGTGTGCTGGTTTCGCACGGAGCAAAACCATGGTACGAGAAGACGGTAAGCGAAACTTTGCGCTGCGGTCGTCGAACGGTGAAGAAGAAAGTGTGTTCTCTGGGAACACACCACGCCAGGCCGCCCTCAAGGCAGCCCGGCGACTCGACCCTGGCTCGAGTGAGGACGAAGCCGATCGAACCGAGCTTCGACTGCGTGAGAAGGGAACGGACAAGGTCCATATCTACGACGGCTGGGCCTGGGAGGAGACGGCACCCGATGACAAACCTGACTGGATGCCTGACGAGATCACGGAGGCCAACGTCTCCAAGAAAGGGATCGACCACCTCGAAGAATAACGCTTTTGTCGACGATTTCGTGTGAACGGCTCCAGAGTGGTCACACTGTCCGGCGGGGCTAATCCGCGTGTTCCGCTCGGTCCGTTGGCCTGCCTGGCCCATCCGAACCGCCCTCTCCCCCACTGTAGTCCGACTCGCGGTCGGTTCCAAGCGAGAGCAGTCTGGTCGTCGAAGCGGTCTGTGAGAGCGCTCGGCGGCTTCGGACGACGATGCCACCAAACCCGAGGATCAAGATCATCTCGACGTAGATCACGACGAGTTGGCCGACGAAGTCGTCGGCGAGACCGGCTCCTTCGGACATGAGTCCGGTTGCAACCAGTCCGACCCAGCCGAGAACGATGAGATACTTGAGTTTGGTAAACAGCAGTCGCCGCTCGGACTCGAGTGCCTCGGCGGCGCGGCTGAAGGGACCAAACAGGAGGTACAGGCCAAGCCCCAGCGCTGCAAACGTCCCGAGGGTCGCGACGAGCGCGAGAGCGCCGTCGATGAACCAGCTTCCGAGGGTAATCCAGACACGACCGAGAACTGCAGCGAACAAGAGCAGCGTCAGCCGTCGCCCGACGCCGGCAATCGCACAGATGACGAGGACGATTGCGATCCACATGAACGTGTAGCCGACGAAGCGAAGCACGTCGGTTTCGGCGCCAAAGAGACCACTCGCGAGCGCCATCAGCAGGTACGCGAGCCCCATCGCGCTGGCGGCGACGGCTGCAGCGTAGCCGTAGCGGTGGGGGCCGGACGGCAGCGATCGTGCGTAGCCGCCGAAGATTGCAGCGGCTGCGAGCAACACGGCACTCGAGACGGCGAGCATCGGTGTCGTGTCGATCACGAGAATCTCCCTCCGAGCGAACGGACGATCGGTAGTCGGGTGCGATTCGACGGCTGTCGATCCGGTGTGAGCTGCGGTCGTCTCATCTGTAGTCGTCTCCGGAGGGAGTGTGGAAGCGGGATGTGCAGACGACTGTCTCGATACCGGATAACTGTTATCGCCGATTTGGGTGGTACCGGCGCAGAGAACGGGGTTGACTTCCACGGATCGAAGAGTGAGTATCCTTCACAATGACTGCCCTGGGGTGAGAAGCCAAGCTATAGTAACAACTGCAACTAGTTACACACTGATCGCACTTCCGCAGTTCTCGCTCGCTCCATTCGCTCCGAACCGCGCTGCCGCCGTGCGATCAGGTATGCAGTGACTTGCAGTGGCTACTATACGACACCGGCAATCGTCAGTTCGAACCCCGGGTATTTTGACCGTCTCTCGGCAAACAGAAGGCGATGACTGCAGTAACTCTCGGCCCCGAAGGGACCTACTCTCACCGGGCGGCTCAGGCGATCGCCGACGCGGACGCGATCGACTTTCGCCAGTCCGTCACCTCGATCGTCGACGCCGTCGCGACCGGCGAGTACGACCGCGGCGTGATCCCCATCGAAAACAGTATCGAGGGCAGCGTCACGGAAAGCCTCGACGCGCTCGCCGAGTACGACGTCGCCGTCGTCCGCGAGATCGTCACCCCGATCAAGCACGCACTCCTCGCGCAGGGGCCGGGCTTCGAAACGATCGCCAGCCACTCCCAGGCGCTCGCCCAGTGTCGCGCCTACCTCGAGCGTGAGTACCCCGACGCCACGCTCGAAGCCGTCGCGAGCACGGCCCAGGGCGTCGAGTTCGCCCGCGACGATCCAACCATCGCCGGCATCGGCCATCCCGCCAACGCCGACACCGGCACCGAACTCGAAGTCCTCGCCGAAGACATTCAGGATCAGGACTCCAACGCGACGCGATTCTTCGCCGTCGCGCCCGCCGAGGACCGTTCGAAAGGCGGCGGCAAGACGACGCTGGTCGTCTACCCGAACGCGAACTATCCCGGCCTGCTACTCGAACTCCTCCAGCCGTTTGCCGACCGGGATATCAACCTGACTCGCGTCGAGTCCCGACCGAGCGGCCAGCGGCTGGGAGATTACGTCTTCCACGTCGATATCGAGGCGGGGCTCTACGAGGCACGGACGAACGAGGCGATTGCCGAGTTAGAGGAACTCGCCGAAAACGGCTGGGTCCGCCGACTGGGCTCGTACGATCTCGAGCACGTGGTCGAGTAACCCGAGTAGCGGGAGAGCGACCCCGCACTGTTGGCAAGATTTCTTTTATGTCACTACCTCCTCGCTCAGCGTGATGACAACAGCGAGCAGCCTCCCGGACCCGAATGAGTACGAGTGGGACTTCGAAACGCGCGGTCGCGTCGGCATCTGGTTCATGAAGGGCTGGCAGGGCTTCGCCGACGAAGACCTCGACGCAGCCAGTGATCACTACCGAGAACGCGGCAAGCGAGCCGACATCGACGCGACGCTTGCGGTCTTCGGCGACGAAACGAACCTCCCCAAAGAAACGCAGGAGTATATGGGCGAGGAGTGGTCCGCCAACGGCGCGTACACCGGCGTCGACAAGATCGGCTTCGTCTCCGAGGGAACCACGGCCCTGGCGGTGAAGTCACGGGTCGACGTCGACGATGCGAGCGTAGAGAGCTTCAGCGATCTGGAGACGGCACTCGAGTGGGCACAAGCGTAAGTTTCGTTTCGCTGCGATCGGGCACCGGCCAGTACCAGTCAGGCGCACCGAAACGCGTTTCCGCGCCATCGCAGTACGACCGGACATGCCACTCGAGACAGGCGACGACGCACCCGACGTGAGCGCACCGAATCAGGACGGCGAGGCAGTCTCGCCTGCGTTCGACGAGCCGACGGTCCTCTACTTCTACCCGCGCGACGACACTCCCGGCTGTACGACCGAGGCCACCCAGTTCCAGCGCGAGCAAGAGACCTACCGCGAGGCCGGCGTCGACGTCTACGGCGTCTCGACCGACGACGTGGAGTCCCACCAGTCGTTTGCCGAGGCGGAGGGGCTCGAGTTCGACCTGCTCGCGGATCCGGATGGCCAGGTTGCCGACGCCTTTGGCGTCGAGGTCGAGGGCGGCGCGGCCGCGCGAACGACGTTTCTGCTCGCCGACAGCGAAGTGCAGGCGGTCTACGAGGATGTCGATCCGGACGGTCACGCGCGCGATGTGTTGCTCGATGCGATGGACGAGGGGCTGGTGACGCTGCCGGAGTGAGCGGCGCACGGGCCACCGCACCCGAAAACGAAGGCGATGGTTCTGTTGTTCATCCGCGGGCAGAATTTATCCCCGTCGAACACCTATGAACAGGTATGCGACGAAACCCGTTCGACGAACTCGAGGACATGCTCGACCGCGTCAGCAAGCAGGTTGAGGAGGGAATGGCCGGCGGCGGCCTGCAGGTACCCGGCTCCGTCCCGGTGGACGTCGCCGATCGCCACGACGAGTACGTGGTGACGGCCGACCTCCCGGGCTACGACGTCGAGGATATCGACCTCACGCTCTCGGACGGGACGCTCCGTCTCGAGGCAACCCGTGCAGACGAAGAGGAAGAATACGTCGAGGGACGGTACCTCCGACGCGAGCGGACGCGAAAGTCGGCGAACCGCCAGATTCGACTGCCGGATCCGGTCGACGAGGACGCGGTCGACGCCGGCTACGAGAACGGCGTGTTGACCGTTCGGCTTCCGAAGGAGTCGACTGACGAGGAGTCAAAGCAGATCGACATCGAGTGAACGAGTACTCGAGTACCCGAACAATCGAGTACTCGAGAGGACCCCGCGGCGGACACAGCACCGCAACGGCTGTTTTTCGGTTCGGTGGATCCCAATGCCCGAGTCGGAGCACGCTGGCCGAGTCAGTAGCGCCGGACACGCACCGGGTGACCGGATGGTCGCTCGAATACACGAACTGGCCCGGATTCGAACGGAGGGGGCGAGGAAACGGACGAAGACGGCGTCGAGCGCCGGCAAGTGATGGAAAGTTATACAGCCTCGACGCTCTCAGAGCTATATAAGCAAATGAGCGACGCGGGATACGACCACGCAGCAGTCGAGCAACGCTGGCAGGCCGCGTGGGACGACGCGGACGCGTATCGGACATCGGACGACGTCGACGATCCGACGTACGTCCTCGGGATGTATCCGTACCCGTCCGGGAAACTCCACATGGGCCACGTCCGAAACTACACGATCACGGACGCCTACGCCCGATACCGACGGATGTGCGGCGACGACGTCCTCCACCCGATGGGCTGGGACGCCTTCGGCCTCCCCGCCGAGAACGCGGCCAAGGATCGCGACACCAACCCGCGCGACTGGACGTTCGACTGCATCGACACGATGCGCGATCAGATGCGCGCGATGGGCTTTGGCTACGACTGGGATCGGGAAATCGCGACCTGTACGCCTGAGTACTACCAGTGGAACCAGTGGCTCTTCTCCCGGTTCCACGAGGAAGACCTCGTCGAGCGCCGCGACGCCGAAGTGAACTGGTGTCCCGAGTGTGAAACCGTCCTCGCCGACGAACAGGTCGAGGGCGAGGCCGAACTCTGCTGGCGCTGTGACACCCCCGTCGAGCAGCGCGAACTCGAGCAGTGGTTCCTGAAGATCACCGAGTACGCGGACGAGTTGCTGGAGGATATCGACGATCTCGAGGGGTGGCCGAACTCGGTCCGCCAGATGCAACGCAACTGGATTGGCCGTCAGTACGGTTCCGAAGTGGAGTTCGAAATCGGCGGTCACGGCTCTGTTACCGCCTTTACGACCCGTCTTGACACCATCCACGGTGCGACGTTCTTCGCGCTCGCGCCGGACCACCCGATCAGCGAGCAGGCTGCCGAGGAGGACGAGGAGGTCCGCCACTTCATCGAGCACGAGGCAGACCCTGAGGGCGACGAGCCAAACGGCGTCGCGACCGACCTGACGGCAACGAACCCCGTGACGGGCGAGGAGATTCCCGTCTACGTCGCGGACTTCGTCCTCTCGGATGTCGGAACGGGCGCGCTGATGGCCGTTCCCGGTCACGACGAGCGCGACCACGCCTTCGCCGAGAAGATGGGCGAGGAAATCGTCCCCGTCATCGCACCCGAACCCGAGGAGGGCGAAGAGGGCGAGGAACCGGAGATTCCGGACGTTAGCGAGGGAGCGTTCACCGAGGACGGAGTGCTGGTCAACTCGGGTGAGTACGACGGACTGGACAGCGAAACAGCCCGCGAGCGCCTGACCGAGGACATCGAGAGCGCCGAGCACACCACACAGTACCAGCTGCGCGACTGGGGGATTTCCCGCCAGCGCTACTGGGGAACGCCGATTCCGGTCGTCCACTGTCACGACGGCTGTGGCTCGGTCGTCGTCCCCGACGAAAACCTGCCCGTCGAGTTGCCCGAGTTCATCAACACCACCGGCAACCCGCTGGACGCCGCCGAGGAGTGGAAGCAGACGACCTGTCCCGACTGTGGCGGCGACGCCACCCGCGAGACGGACACGATGGACACCTTCGTCGACTCCTCGTGGTACTTCCTGCGGTACGTCTCACCCGACCTGGAGGAGGCACCGTTCGACCTGGCGCGTGCGAACGACTGGATGCCGGTCGACCAGTACGTCGGCGGTATCGAACACGCCGTGATGCACCTGCTGTACTCGCGATTCTTCACCAAAGTCCTCGCAGACCACGAGGACTTAGAACACCGCGAGCCGTTCACGAACCTGCTCGCCCAGGGAATGGTCCAGCTGGAGGGCGAGAAGATGTCCAAGTCGAAAGGGAACACGGTCTCGCCCCAGCGGATCGTCGAGGAGTACGGGGCCGACACCGCGCGCCTGTTCATGATGCAGGCCGCCCAGCCCGAGCGCGACTTCGACTGGAGCGAGGAGGGCGTGCGCTCGACGAACGCCTTCCTGACGCGGCTGAAGGAGATGGTCGAGGAGTTCGCCGCAGAACGGCCAGACGGCGAGGATGACGCCATCGCCCGCTACGTTGCAAACGAGATCGACGCGACGGTCGCCATCGCCGGCGGCGAGTACGACGACCTGACGTTCAACCGTGCACTCCGCGAGACCCAGGACCTCGTTCGCACGCTGCGCCAGTATGCGGCGTACACCGAACCCCACACAGAAACCTACGAGCGTGGCCTCTCTGCGGTCGTGCGCCTGCTCGCGCCCGTCGCACCGCATCTGGCAGAGGAGCTGTACGCCGAACTCGGCACCGACGAGGACGAGGACGAGGGCGCGTTCGTCGTCGACGCACCGTGGCCGACCGCGACCGTCGATCGCGAGTACGTCACGAAGCGCCGCCAGCTCGTCGAAAACACCCGCGAGGACGTCCGCGACATCATCGACGTCGCCGGCATCAAGGACCCGCAGGCGATCGACGTCGTCGTCGCACCCGACTGGAAGTACGATGCACTCGAGATCGCCATCGAAAGCGACGCACCNGATGTGTATAAGAGACAGGACTACGGTCAGGACCTGCAAGCCGAACGCGAAGCGCTGTCGATGACGCTCGGTCCCGACGAGGAACACGAGGTACTCGAGTCCGCCGCGTGGCTCCTCGAGCGCGAGTTCGAGGCGCCGGTCTCGGTCGTCCACGCAGACGAGGTCGACGAGAGTGTGCTGAAGAACGCCGAGCCGGGACGGCCGGCGATCGAGATCGACGACTGAGACGGTCCGGTGTAGTCGCTGTTGGCGCAACCGCGAGCAGTCTGCGGTCGCGCCGGCAACCCGTCACAGCAGACCGGTAGGCGTGACGGGTTCCGGGGAACGAGACCAGAGACTACAGTCTGCAGTCTGCAGTCTGCAGTTTCGATGACGGAATTTATGGTCCGCTGGGTGGTAACTGACTCGTGACACCGTCCGGCGATCCGCCACCGACAGACGGACAGGCGAGTCCGTCACAGGTACCGATATCGCTGTTAACCGATGCAGATATCGCGGTCGTGCAACTGACTCCGACTGGCAAGATCGTCGCGACGACCAACGCGTTCGCCGATCAGACGGGGTACTCTCGCGCTGCGTTACAGGACAGTTCACTCACAGCACTGCTCACGCACGTTCCAGACACGCTCGAATCGATTCTGGACGATGAAACGACGCCGGAACCATCAGCGACACCATCGACACCGCCGACACCAGCAGCTGAACTCAATGCCAACACGCTGGTGCTCCCCATCCAGACGGCAACCGGTGAGACGGTCAGATTCGAGGCCCAACTCGAGTACACCCCCACCGAAGCGGGAGCAAGCGTGCTCACGGGGGTACTCACTCGGCTTCCGGACGCCGAACGGGAGTCCGAATCGGAACCGGGCGGCGACGTGAAGCACTCGAACAGATCACCGGACGACGAGCCGTTTGCGTTCGTCGAGCGGCCGGCGGACACCGTCGAGGGCGAAAAGACAGCGCCTGCGAAAGCATTCGTCGCACTCGCCGATGCGCTCTCTGACGGCATCATCGTCCTGGATTCGGACAGCGAAATTCAGTACGCGAATCCGGCCGTCGAACGTATTCTGGGCTATCCACCACAGGAACTCGTTGGCGGCAGCAAACTCAGCATCATCCCGGAACGGCTCCGCGAAAACCACCTGCAGGCGCTCGAACGCTATCTCGAGACGGGCGAGCGAAACATCGACTGGGAGTACGTGGAACTGCCCGGCCACCACGCGGACGGCCACGAAGTCCCGCTTGGCATCTCGCTCAACGACTTCTTCTTCGGCGGGCAGCGGTACTTCGTGGGGCTATTTCGGGACATTTCACCCCGAAAGGAAGCCGAGAAGGCACTCCGCGAGCGTGAACAGCAACTCAAACAGTACAAGGAGTACACCGACGATATCCTGAACGCGATCGACGACGTGTTCTACGTACTCGATACGGACGGCAGCCTCCAGCGCTGGAACCAGCGTCTCCGTGAGGTAACAGGTTACACAGACGACGAAATCGAATCGATGCACGCCGCCGAGTTCTTCAGCGGCCCGGACCGCGACGCCATCACAGACGCCGTCGTCTCTGGGTTCGAAACGGGACACGCACGCGTCGAGGCCGACGTCGTGACGAAATCCGGAACGCAGATCCCCTACGAGTTCGTCGCCACCACGCTCGACGATCCGGACGGACACCCGGTGCTCACCGGAATCGGGCGCGACATGACGACACAGCGCGAACAGCGTCACAAACTCGAAGCATCGAACGAGCGACTCGAGCAGTTCGCCTACGCCGCCTCCCACGACCTCCAAGAGCCCCTGCGGATGGTGACCAGCTACCTGCAACTCATCGACCAACGATACAGCGACCAACTCGACGAAGACGGCGAAGAATTCATCGCGTACGCCGTCGACGGCGCCGAACGAATGCGCGAAATGATCGACGGGTTACTCGAGTACTCGCGGGTAGACACCCAGGGCGAGCCGCTGGAGCCGGTCGATCTGGATTCGGTTCTCGATGACGTACTGAGCGACCTCCAGTTGGCGATCGAGGAGTCGGATGCCGAGATTAACGCCGAGTCGCTGCCGTGCGTCGCGGGCGACCGGAGTCAGCTTCGGCAGGTGTTTCAGAATCTGTTGTCCAACGCGATTGCCTACAGCGGTGACGAGTCGCCGGTTATCGATATTTTGGTCGAGAGTACGCCGAACGAGGATGACGAAATGTGGCGACTCGCAGTTGCCGATGCCGGCGTCGGCATCGAGCCGAACGAAACCGACCGCGTCTTTCAGGTGTTCCAGCGGCTCCACGGAACCGTCGGTGACGGAACTGGCCTCGGACTCGCGCTAACGCGACGAATCGTCGAACGCCACGGCGGGCAGATCTGGGTGGACTCGGAGCCAGGCGAGGGGTCAACGTTCTACGTGACGCTCCCAGCCGTTGACAAACAGGAGTCGAGCGAGTAGATAGCAGACGCTCACCCGCAAACGACGGTCTCATCCCCAACCGAAGACCCTACCCACTAACGAGGACCCAGCCAGCGAATCCGACGATGATGAGAAGCGGGTGTGCGACGAGCAAGGCGGCCGTCCGTATCGAAACCGGGTCGCCTCGGTTTCGGTAGCGAGCACCGAGTCGACCGGCAAGATAGGCCAGCGAGCCGAGTGGCGTCGCGAACAGCGCGACGGCGACGGGGCCTGATGCGAGGAGGAACGGGTCGACGCCGGTCCTGACGAGTTCGCCGGCGAAGAGGTAGCCCCAGATACCGACGACGGGAGCACTCACAGCCGCCCAACTCACGAGGAGCCCGTCGTTCGCGTACGCGAGCGCCGCGGCGGCGAGCACGCCGGCCGGAATCACGAATTGGATTCCGAGCCACGCGGCCAACGTGAGTCGGTGTCCAGCGCCGGCGGCGATGAGGTCCAGTGCGAGGAAGGTCGCGAACGCGACGGCGGCGATCCAGACGGCGTACCGATGGCTCACACCGATTCGGCGGCCAAACAGGAAGCGGTGGATACCGTGCCGACGATCGGAAGCGGACGCTGCTGCCCCGTGAGCGAACAACCCTGCACGGTCCGCCGCGAAAACGACGAGCAGCCCACAACAGAGCGTCAGGATAGCGGCCGCGAATCCGGGCGGCGGCGTCGTTGTCGCAGTCGTCGTCGCTGCGCCGGCGTCGTCACCGAGCATTCCGATCCGTGCGGGACCGCGAGCGACGACACCGGCGATCATCGAGATGAGACCGACGACGACAAGCGGCGCGAACAGCCGGTCAACGGCGTCTGCGAGCCGTTCGACGAATCCCGGTTCGCCAGCCGCAATGACGACCGCCTGCTTCGAGGGCTCGTAAACCGTGACCTCGCGACCGTTCTCGCCGTACCGGGTTTCGACCGGCTCCAGCAGGTCCGCCGACTCGAGTTTGTCCACGTGGTGACATCCTCCGCGCCCTTCAGGGCGCGGCTTCCCGTACTGCAGGTTGGGATATTTGCCGGTCTACGACACGACCTGTTCTCTCGTGCGAAACATCCCGCTCTCGCGGTCGAACAAGTATGTCGATGGCTGAGCCACGCAGCCGTTACTCCTATCCTCGCCGTGAGGACTCGGAGTTATCTTCTGGCGCATATTCTCCGCCCCATTACAATCCGCGTTGGCCACCAACTCGCACGACGAGCAGACGTACAGGCCACGTTTGACACGGTTCGATCTCGTATCGTCGCCACACCGTGAGCACGTTTTCGAGGTGTCCCACTCGTTTTCCTTCAGCACTTCGATACCACGTGTCTCACCCTTGTACGCGAGGTACTGGTAGATGCGGTCAAACGCCCACGAGTGCAACTTCTTGTTCCCCGTTTTGCCCCAGTCTGATTCTCGCACGTCTTCAGGCCAACTCACTGCCAGCGTTCCAACACCGCGTTCAACACACTCAGTGATAATGGTGTCTGTGAGGACGTGGTAGAAGTGTGTCTCCCGTTCTGTGAGCTTTCGACGCGCCCACATCGACTTCTCAGACGGGCCGTTCTCACCCTCGGTGTCGTACTCTGCTCGCATGAAGTAGTGCTTGTCCTGTTTAAGCGAGTTGCCGGGGAACAGGACGTACTCGTCAGGGAATGCAACCGTAGAGATGTTCGTAATACCAAGATCGATACCTGCTACGCCGTCGCCTGCGGAATCGTTGGTTTCGAGTTCGACTTTACAGACGAAGTGCAGTTCCCACTCGTCGCCGTTCCAAACGGCACGAACGTTCTGTACCGTGTTGACTTCGGTGAGGTCAACATCGGGGCGAGTCTGATACTCGCAGAGAATAAAGTCCGCCCAGGTCTCTTTCAGATTCGACCCTTTCGACAATCGGACGCGATTGTTCTCGGGGTCGTGTTTGAAGCCATCTGCTTTGAACGTGACCGTACTCTTGGGTCGTTCATCGCCGTGTTTGCGGTAGCCGGGCGGATTCGCCTTGGTGTCGTTCTGTCGCAGGTCGAACCACGACTGGAAAGCGTCAGACAGTTCTTCGATGACTTTCTGACTTGATTGTGCGTTCAGGTCTTTCCAACATGACTGGTTTTTCATATACGCTTTGAGCGAGCTTTCGTCTGGGATTTCGCCAGTTGCATCCCAGATACGGTCGGCTGTCCAGCGTGCGACGTTCCAGATTTTCGAGGCGGCGTCTCCGAGCAAATCGAGGCCATCACAGACCTGTCGCTGGTTCTGGATGGAACCAACATAGGTTCGAGTGACCTCGATCGCCATGTATAGCCTATGTAAACAATCCAACTTAATAGTATGGATTATCGTGGAATATCCTGCCAGCCATCGGAGGTAGATTATGTCGCCTAGCGACGCGATTCACACCCACCGTAAACGGTGGGATTCTCTCGCTGTTCAAAGATAGCCGACGTTCTGGATACTCGTCTCGAGTTCCGCGGCCAGTTCAGAACGGGTTCGACCCGCCTCGTAGCACGCCGCTAGCACGGCACGAGAGGTTTCGGAGCCGAGGGCGTCGAACAGTTGGTCTGCGTCCTCGCCCTCGAGTCCGGCGAAGGCCGGCTCGTCGGCGTCCTCGCGAAATCGGCGCACGAGCCGGCCGGCAAGTCGATCCATATCCGAACCGTCGTACTCGATGACAAAAGTGTATCCGGGTGGTCAAATGGCGGTTTGAGCCGGTGGGGGTAGTAAAGGACCCGATAGCGGAGAGGGAGAAAAAGAGAAACATGCGTGTGGGCGGCAATAGCGAAAGCCCAGCGTGACTGTGCCAGTCGACCGCTTACGGACACTCGCCGCGAACCAGTGTACGAAATGCTCGAACTGTACCAAGCAGAAGGCTGTCCACACAGCACGAACGTCCGTGAGACGCTCACTGATCTCGGCGTCTCGTACGTGATTCACAATCCACGCCGTCCTGGCGGAGAGGGTGGCGACGTGCTAAACGAACAGACCTACGAGGCGATGACGGCGCTCAGCGACGAAGATTCGATTCCGTTCCTGGTCGATACGGACCGTGAAAAAACGATCGCGGAGAGTGACGAGATCGTGGCCCATCTCGAGGACCACTACGGCTGATCGTTCCGCGTCAGTCGGCAGCGACTTCGATATTTGCCTTCTCGTGTGCACCGATCGCCTCGACGACGAGTTCGGCGATGTCGACGATTTCGATGTCCTCCTCGTAGCCGCCGGTCTTGCGGCCGTCCTCGTACATCGTCATGCACATCGGACAGGCAACGACGAACTTTTCGATGCCGGCGCCGGCGTCGGTGTCCTCGAGTGCTTCGCGGATGCGCTCTTCGCTCGGCTTTGGTTCTTCCTCGAAGTCCATCCAGAGACCGCCGCCACCGCCACCGCAACAGAACGAGTTGTCGCGGTTGCGCGGCATTTCGTCGAGGTCACAGCCCGTGGCGCGGATGAGTTCGCGCGGGGCCTCGTACTCGTCGTTGTACCGGCCCAGATGACACGGATCGTGGTAGGTGACCGTGTAGTCGAGTTCGGTACCGGTCAAGTCGAGTGCACCGTCCTGGACGAGTTCTTCGACGGCCTGCGTCCAGTGGAGCACGTCGATCTCGCCGTCCGCGTTCCACTGGTCGGTGTAGTCGAAGGGCATCATCGGATCGTCTGCGAACTCCTCGAAGTCGAGCTCCGGATACTCGTTCTTGAACGTGTTGTAGGAGTGGGGGTCGGTGCAGACGATTTTGTCGAACTCACAGTCCTCCCACGTTTCGACGTGGTGGCCGGCGAGTTCGACGTAGAGGAACTCCTCACCGACGCGACGAATGTCGTTGCCGTCGTACTTCTCGTCGTCGAAGAGGATGCCGAAGCTGACGTCTGCTTCCTGCAGGATCGTCGCGAGCGAGCGGGCAACCTGCTTGTTGCGCTCGTCGTAGCTCGGATAGTCGCCGACGTACCAGAGGTAGTCGACTTCCTCCTCGCGGGCGTCGGCCACGTCGAACTCGAGTTCGTCCGCCCAGTCGGCGCGGTCGCGAGGCGAGTCACCGAAGGTGTTGCCGTTCTGCATGACGTTCTGGAAGACGTCCTGCATGCTCGGGGCGATGTCGCCCTGGTCGGTCATCTGGCGGTTGAGTCGCGTAAAGGACTGGAGGTGCTCGATCTCGACCGGACAGGCGTCCATGCAGGCCATACAGGCCATGCAGGACTCCATCGTCTCGGTGTTGATGACGCTGGTCCCGCCGTCGGCGATGATCGGCTTCTCCTCGCCGCCGTCGTCGAGTTCCTCGCGGTACTTCTTGAGGTCGAGGATGACGTTTCGCGGATCGAGCGGGCGGTCAGAGGCCTTCGCCGGACAGACCGACGAACAGCGGCCACACTTGGTACAGGCGTCCTGGTCGAGAATTTCCTTCCAGGTGAAGTCGTCGATGGATTCGGCGTTCGTCGCGTCGAGATCCGACGGGACGTTTGGCAGGCGCGCGCCGGCCTTCTCGTCGCGCGTCACGACGTTCGCGAACGAGGAGATCATGTGGAACGGCTTGGCGTACGGAATCCAGGCGATAAAGAAGAGCGCGAGCAGCGAGTGAGACCACCAGAACAGCCAGTGGATCGTCTCGGCGTTGTAACCGAGGGCCCCCGCCGCGCTGTAGTCGACGCCGTTGACCGTCGCCTCGAGTGCGGCACCGGTCGTCGGCACGTCGATCGCCTGGAAGACCATCGCGATGCCGTAGCCGACGAAGCTCACGATTTCGTGGTCAGGCATGCCGGTCGCGTAGATGCGTGCGCCTTCGAGCAGGAAGCCACCGACGCCGAGACCGAACAGCGTCCAGATAAAGAGGTCGTCCTCGTTCGAGGTGTGCCGACCCCAGAGACGGTGATTGCGGACCCAGTAGCGCCGATACATCGCCATTCCGATCCCGACGACGAACAGCAGCCCCATCGCGTCGACGATGAACTGGTAGGCGAGGTAGAAGTCACCCTCCCAGAAGACGATGCCGAGGATGAGTTCGGTCGTGTACTGCTCGAAGCCGATGATGAGCGTTGCGATGAGCAGCGTCAGGAATCCCCAGAGGATAAACGAGTGCATCAACCCGCCGTAGAGATCCCGATTGAACTGCTTCTCGTTCGAGAGAACGATCTTTGCAGAACTCACGATACGACTCGGCAGATCGTTGAGACGGGCGAACGGGTCGTCGTCGCCCTGCGCGTACCGGCTAAATCGAAGGTACACGCCGTACGCGAAGACAGCGAGAGTCATCGCTACGAGGAGATAGAACAGAACGTACCCGACGTCACTGATCCCCAGGTAGGTCTCCCTCCCTGCGTTCGCCTGTGCTATGACGTTCATATCCAATCAGGGGGTGGGGCGTAACTTAATTCTTGCCACACCGCGCGAGAGACGACCGCTACGCCCTCTTGCGGAAATTAGTCCTGCGTTTTCAAGTTTATAATTGTTGTCAATGCATCAGTTGCGCCCAACGCTATCTGGCAACAGTCTTAAATAGCCTCCCATCGGGAGTGTCCACCCATGAACGAAAAAACCGAAGAACTCCGCGATATCTTCACCAACGTGACCGACGGCGAAGAAACGATCACCGAATCGCAAGAAGACACCCGTGGGTCACTCGAGAAGGACGAGCAGACTGACGAGGAGCGACTCGAGAGCGTCGTCGCGCAGATGCGCGAGCGCTACGAGTTCGAGACGCCGCTGTCGGACGACGACCTGATCGCGGTCGCGAAGGCGTTCTACGACGACCAGAGTGACCAAGCGATTGCTGATGACCTTGGTGCTGACCCCGACACCGTCTTCGAGGCCCGCATGGCCCTCCACCTCGTCGGCGAGGACGACGCCGACGAGGTGGACCTCGTCGCGATTCGCGACCGCGACGAGGACGACGAGACGCTCGCCGAGGAGTACGACGTAAGCGCCGCAGAGATCCGTCGATTCCGCCACATTGCGGCCGCACAGGACGAATCCCGTGCCGCAAACGACCGCTACCGCGACGAGTTCGACAGCATCCTCGCCGACGCCGACCTCTCTGCACAGATGGCAACCGACGTGCGCGAGGACGGACTCGAGGACGCGACTGAGGGGATGGAGACGAACGTCGACTTCTAACGCCCCCACCAACTGCGGCGTGCCGATTGGCTGACCCTCGCAGGCTGCGCGGGTTTTTATACGAAGACGCGGCCAGACGAGCCGTGAGCCGCACCCACGTCACGTTCAGCGATCTCCGAACCGCCGCCTACTGCCCGCGAAAGTGCTATTATCAGCGGACGCGCGAAACGAACCACAACCCACCGCCCGAAATCGAGACGATCCGCGCCCTTGCAACCCAGTACGAGCGACTCCTCGAGTCCCCCGTGGCTGCACTCGAGTCCGAACCGATCGCGCGACCGCCAGCCAACTATCAGCGGACGCTAGCCGACACGCGCGAGCGCCTCGAGAAAAGCGACGAGTGGAAGCGACTCTGTAATCCGACGCAGCAGAACGTACTCGTTTCGGGGAAAGACTGTCGCGGGCGAGTGCACAAGGTACTCACAGAGCCGCTGGAACCCGTGTTGGTCTCGACCGGCTCACCGCCCGAGCAGGGTGTCTGGGAGCCACAGACGGTGCACGCCGTCGCGGCCGCGAAGGCACTCGCCTGGGAACACGAGACGGTGATCGAACGGGCCTGGCTCGAGTACCCCGCCCATGGCATCATCCGCAAGATTGAGTTGACGACCCGCCGGAAAGCGCGCTATCGACGCGCGCTGCGGACAGTTCAAGAACTGGACGGTCCGCCGGCGCGGACGACGAACCGGTCGAAGTGTGAGTCCTGTGCGTTCGCCGAGGAGTGTGGCGTGCGGACGCGAACGCTGCGGTCGCTGCTCGGCTTCGGTTGAGATCAGAAGCGGGTATCTCGCCGGGAGTCAGTGCGTCGCGAACCAGGTCTCGATCTCGTCGGCCAGCGCACCACGGCGGTGGATCGTCTCGCTCGATGGATCGACGACGGTACTCTCGGTTCCGGGCGTCTCGCCGCCGTCGAGCACCGTCGCGACCGATTCTCGAAGGTCGTCGTCGAGCTCTGCGAGTCGCCGAACGCTTCCGGTCCCGCTCACGTTCGCGCTCGTGGCCGTGATCGGCGTTCCAGCGCGTTCACACAGCGCCAGCGCGGTCGGCTGGTCGGGAACACGGATCCCGACGCGGTCCTCCCCCGCGGTCAACACGTCGGGGACCGACTCGAGTCGGCGACAGAGAACCGTCACGGGGCCGGGGAGAAACGTGGCCATGAACCGTCGCTCGCGCTCGGTCGTCCGGACGTAGTCGAACGCGGCCGGGACCGAGGGCACAGCGAGCGAGATCGGCTTGGAGCGGTCACGGCCTTTCACCTCGAAGACGCGCTCGACGGCGTCGGGGTCGAGTGCGTCCGCTCCGAGCCCGTAGACGGTTTCGGTGGGGTAGACGACGAGGTCGCCGTCGCGGATGGCGTCCGCGGCACGGTCGATGGAAGTGGGAGACATTTGGCGAGAACTGGGGCCGGTACCGCAAAAAGAATACCGCGTTCCAGCGGACGGCAAACCCGTTCCGCGGGTTCAGAGCCCGAACTCGTCCTCGAGTTCGTCGTACTCCGGGAACTCCGGCCAGTCGGTGGCGACCCACGAGGCGGTGATCGTCAGCTCGTCGTCGATGGCGAAGAAGGCAACTCGCGGCTCGCTCACGCCTGCCATTCCGTCGAGGTCGTGTGGAATGCCGTAGGCGTCTGCCACGTCGTTCGCCGGATCAGCAAAGAGGTCGAACGGAGCGTCATTCTCGGCGATAAACTGCGAAATCGCGTACGGCGTTGAAGCTGTGACGCCGACGACGCGGTCAGCGCGCTCGGCCCAGTCGCGGTCGCGCAGTTCCTCCCAGACGTAGGTGCCGACGAACGAGCCGATCATCGGCGTGAAAACGACGATCGTCTGGCCACCGCCACCCTCGGCGACGAGTTCGGAGAGCGTGCGATCTTCCCAGAACTCGTCCGTCACGAGCGGCCGAGTGAAATCCGGTGCCGACTCGCCGGTGTCGGGGTGGTCCGCCGGGCCGAGGTCGACGACGTCAAAGTCCGGCATTAGTCGTCACCTCCGGCGGCTGCGCCGGTCTCGGTCTCGGGCGAAGACGAGTCACCGGTGCCGTACGTCGACTCGAGATACTCGACGATGTTCGCACTCTCGGCCATCGTCACGCCGGTCCGGTCGTCAACGATCACTGGAACCGTCCGGACGCCCGCGACTCGCTTGACCACGTCGCGCTTCGAGTGGAGCGGCTCGACGAATCGCGACTGGTACTCGAGTTCGGACTCCTCGAGCAGGCGAGCGACGCGCTCGCAGTAGGGACAGGCCTGCAGGCGATAGAAGGTGATCGGTGCCTCGCCGCCGGGAGTTGCCTCATCGACGTCGGTGGTGGTGTCGCTCATGTGCAACCGTTCGGGAAACAGCCGGGTAAACGTGTCGTCAGCGGGAAAACGGGGTGGAAATGGTAAACTGTTAACCGATCGGGTGAGAAGGCTGTACATCAATGGCGCTGGTTTCGCTCGCTGAGGTCTGGGTCGCGCTGTACGAGGTTCCAGTCGTGGGGCTCGAACTCGAGCAGACGACGGTCACCTTGCTTGGCGCGCTCACAGTTACGGTTCTTATCGGACTCTCCGGTTTCTTCTCCTCCTCGGAGATCGCGATGTTCAACCTCTCGAAACACCGCCTCGAGGGAATGGTCGAGGACGGAATCGAGGGCGCAGCCCGGGTCAAGGAGCTAAAGGACGACCCACACCGGCTGTTAGTGACGATTCTCGTCGGGAACAACATCGTCAACATCGCGATGACCTCGATCACCACCGCTTTGCTCGGTCTCTATTTCGGTGGGCTAACTGCCGTCGTGCTCTCGACGTTCGGAATCACCGCTATCGTCCTCCTGTTCGGCGAAAGCGTTCCCAAGTCTTACGCCGTCGAGAACACCGAATCCTGGTCCGTTCGCATCTCGCGGCCGCTGAAGGCCACGGAGTACCTGCTCTTTCCGCTGATCGTCCTCTTCGATTACCTCACCCGCCAGGTAAACAAACTCACGGGATCGACCGGAGCGATCGAATCGCCATACGTCACCCGCGACGAGATTCAGGAGATAATCGAGTCCGGCGAGCGCGAGGGCGTCTTAGAGGAGGAAGAACACGAGATGCTCACTCGGATCTTCCGTTTCAACAACACCATCGTCAAGGAGGTGATGACACCGCGACTCGACATGACGGCAGTGCCGAAGGATGCGAGCATCGACGAAGCGATCGAGACCTGTATTCAGAGCGGTCACGCTCGCGTCCCGGTCTACGAGGGCAGCCTCGACAACGTCCAGGGAATCGTCCACATCCGCGACCTCGTCCGTGATCTCAACTACGGCGAAACCGAGGAAGAGGAGCTCGAACTCGCCGATCTCATCCAGCCGACGCTACACGTTCCCGAGTCGAAGAACGTCGATGAACTCCTGACGGAGATGCGCGAAAACCGGATGCACATGGCGATCGTCATCGACGAGTTCGGCACCACGGAGGGGCTGGTGACGATGGAAGACATGGTCGAGGAGATCATCGGCGAGATCCTGGAAGGCGGCGAGGATCTCCCGATCGAAGAACTCGACGAGCGTACCGTGATGGTCCGCGGCGAGGTCAACATCGAGGACGTCAACGAGGCACTCGAGATCGACCTCCCCGAAGGCGAGGAGTTCGAAACGATCGCCGGCTTCATCTTCAATCGTGCGGGCCGCCTTGTCGAAGAGGGCGAAGAGATCACCTACGACGGCGTCCGGATCACCGTCGAAAGCGTCGAGAACACGCGGATTATGAAAGCACGGCTGCACAAACTCGCGGAGTACGACGAGGGCGACGGCGAGCAGTCGACGGGTTCCGGTGACGGAAACGGAAACGGAAACGGGAGCGGGGACGCGGACAGCAACTAACGGCCACACTGTGTGAGCAGCCACACTGTTTTAATCGGAGTTTCCCCGGTGTACTCGAGTTGAGTGCAGCCACAAGCGGAGACGGGAGCGAACGGGACGGCGGACGACTCCTGTTGTGTAGCCCGCTCGAAACGGAGAAGCGAATTCGGACGCTACGCCGCCGACTCCGTCCGTGACGAGGCGACGAGCCCCTCGATCTCCGTCGCAACCGCCGGCGGAACCGCGAGTCGCCGCGGCCCTGCCACGTACGTCCCGTCAGGCTGGGCGTACTCGAGTGTCAGGACGACCGTGTCGCCGAGTTGCCGCGAGGACACCGACTCGATCAGTCGGAGGTCGATCGCCTGGTCGGGGTCGTAGAGGTAGATCGCTCGTTCCTCGCGGTCGAGTGCGCCGATGGATCGCAGGAAGGATGCGAGAACGAGCGCGACGAGCGCGAGCGGGATCAACAGTGCTGCAAGCCCGGTGAACGGGCCGGCACCGGTGGCGAGCAGTTCGTTCTGCGAGACGTACCGACCGATGAGCATCAGCGAGCCGATGACGACGGCCATGATCAGGGTGCCGGTCGCAGCGTCGATTGCGCGCTCGAGGCCACGGCCGGACGGCAGCGGAACGGGCAGCGAGTCGGCGAGTGCACGCACTCGCTGTTCGGTGCTTCCGGCGAGTATGAGGACGAGCGTGGTGACGATGAGTGCGGCAGTGAACGCGACGACGACCGGTTGGCCGGCGGTCTGGCCGGCGAGATCATAGAGACGCCAGAAGACGATGATCGAAATAGTGGCGAAGAACGTACCGACACCAAGCGACCACAGGAGCCAAACGGTCCGGGAGGTCGAGGCGTCGCGCCGCCATTGAATTGGACCGTCTCCGGAACGGTCGGGGTTGGGGTCAGGGTCGAGGTCAAGGTCGGGAGCGGGAGCGGGATTGGAATCAGGATTAGAACCGGGACCGGAGTCATCAATCCCACCGAAGTCACTGGGAACCGTAGTCGCACTCGTACTCGCGTCCGTTCCCGCGTTTGCCTGCGGGTCCGAGTTCGATTGTGCGTTCGCGTCCTCCTCCATAGCTGAACTCGCCGCCGGTCGTGTAAAGACTGTTCGATGTCTAGTCGGCTGTTGGACTGTGACGGTATAGAGGGTACAAGAACAGGGTACAAGAGCTACAGGAGGAGCACATCAACGATGGTGTACCCGCCGTAGGCAATGAGGATCGAGCCGGCAAGCGAGAGGACCCACGCGAGGACGGTGTAGCCCATTTTGCTGGCGCTGACACCCCCTCCAGCTTCCGCCGCGGCATAGCCGCTGCCGATGATCGCACTGACGATGATCTCGTTGAACGAGACTGGAATCCCGAACAGGACCGCCGCCTGGGCGATCATGAACGACGGGATGAGCGCGGCAATCGATCGGCGTGGCCCAAGCGAGGAGTAGTCCTGTGCGATCGCCTTAATCATTCGGGGTGCGCCCGTCCAGGAGCCGAGCAGGAGGCCGAACCCGCCGCCGAGGAGCAAGGCGATCAGCGGCAGGCCGACGTCGTCCGAGAGCGGAATCAGAGGGCCGATTGCCAGCCCAACCTGACTGCCGCCCGCAGAAAAGGCCACGAGTGCACCCAGCACGAGCAGGAAGTGTCGTTCACCGCGTTCGACATCGCCGCGGAGATCGAAACCGACTGTACCGCCCCACAGCACTGCGATGATCGTCGTCACGACGACAACGCCGGCGAGGTCGGGACCGGGAACCCAGCCGCTCGAAGCCTGCGCGATCGACGCACCGCCGGCCTCAGCGGACCCGAGGATCGCGAATTCGATGTTTGCGACGAGCACGCCGACGAAGGCGGCCAGCCCAACGATCAGGTACGTCTCCGCGATCGGTTCACTTCGGAGCAAGCGGGCGATTGCGTAGGCGAGACCACCGCCGACGAACGGCGTGAGGATCCACAACGTCGCGATTTCGATGTACTTCGGCCAGGCGGGAGTACCTCCCATCGCGAGCCCGACGCCCACGACGGCCCCGGTAACCGTGAAGGCCGTCGCGATGGGGTAACCGGCGAAGACGCCGATCGCGACCAGCGCGGCCGCGATAATCAGTGCAATCGTCGCCGCGCTCGGCGAGAGGACGACGCCGCCGATGAGTTCCGTCCCGACCGCCTCGGAGACGTTTGCACCCTGTAATACCGCGCCGCTAAACCCGAGGATACCGACGAAGAAACCCGCCCGCATCACCGAAATCGCGTTCGCACCGACTGCGGGCGCGAACGGCGTCGACCCACTCGAGCCGGCACCGATCGCCCAGGCCATAAAGAGGCTTGCAAGGGCGGCGATCAGGAACGTTGCGATCGTCGCGATTTCGACCATCTGTTCGGGCTTTCCAGTGGGTACTACAAGTGTGTGCCGGCCTGCGGTTGCTGGAGAACGTCGATCCCGGTGGGTCGAGTAGCGGACTCGCTTGGGGTCGAGGAGTGGACTCGGTTCGACTCGGACCAAACGAGAACGGAGGAAGACACGCACGGAGCAGTGAGACAGGCACGGAGCACGGAGACAAGCATGGCCTCGTCGCGCGAGCGCGGACCGCTCAGTCGAGATCCGCGCGCTGGAACCGCCAGTAGCCGACGAGAACGGGAACGGTCGCCCACGCGAGTAAGACACCGAGACCGAATATATTCGGCGCGTGCGGAGCGGTCGTCGTCCCGCCGACGAAGGCGATATCGAGCAGATCGGGAACGTAGTATCGCGCCCCATCGAACGCGTGCAGCGGATTCAGCCGGTTCACGTACAGAAACCACGTCGGCTCCTCGAGTGTGGCGAACCGACCTGCGAGGGGATCTACGCCCGTATCGGCCTGCCCGGTTACGACGAGCGAAACGAGCGACATGACGAGAGTGTCCCAGAGGACCACACACAGCGCGTAGAGCCCGATCAAAACCCCGATCACTCGCGTCTCGCTGATGGCGACACTCGAGACGCCGACCGTCACGCCGAGCCACGCGAACGTGTAGAGGACGAGCACGGCGAGGCCACCGACGATTTCTGTCGGCCCGTCCGTCCCGAACTGTGCGACGACAAACGCCGAGAGCAAAAGTGCGACGGCGAGGACGACGGCGAGGAGCGTCGCGGCGCGGCCGACGTATTTTCCAGTCACGATATCCCGTCGACGCCCCGGTTGGCCGAGGAGAAGACGGATTCGACCTGAGACACGTTCACCGACGACAGCGCGATAGCCGAGGATAATCACGAGCAGCGGGACGAACTCCGCAAACGTATCGAGCGTCGACAGGAAGGGGTAGGTCGTTCCCGCGAGCAGGTCGCCGTAGAGCCACAACCGCGTGACGACGAACAGGCTAAGGACGGCTGTTACGACCCAGAGCGCCCGCGACCGGACCGCGTCGGTGACTTCCGCGCGGGCGATTCGTAGCGTCGCACTCACGCACGCTCACCGCCCGGTGTCTCGATCGGGTCGGCACCCTCGGTCGAGTCAGTGGTGAGTTCAGCGAACAGGTCCTCGAGTGAGGCCTGTTCGACGTCGATGTCGACGACGGATGCGCCGGTGTCCTCGACGCGACTGATAGCCGCCGACTTGACGCCAGGGTCGGCGCACTCGATCCGGAGCGCAGTTTCGGTTCGCTCGACGTCCGTCACGTCGGGGAGTTCCAGCAGTCCGTGGTCGTCGTTGAGGTCGAGGTCGGGGTCGGGGTTGGCGTCGAGCGTGAGCACGAGCACCGATCGCGAGTCCAGAGAGTCCCGCAGGTTCTCGACCGTACTGACCGCGAGCAACTCGCCGTCGTCGAGGACGCATACCCGATCACAAATCGCCTCCACCTGCTCGAGTGCGTGACTCGAGAAGAAGACCGTCGCACCGCGGTCGGCCTCCTCGCGAAGCAGGGTTCGAATCTCGTGCATCCCGTTCGGGTCGATTCCGGACGACGGTTCGTCGAGGATCAGCACGTCGGGGTCGCCGACGAGTGCCATCCCGAGTGCGAGCCGTTGGCCCATCCCCTTCGAGTAGTCCCCGGCGCGCTGGTCCGCGGCGTCGGCGAGTCCGACCCGCTCGAGGATCTCGTCCGGGTCGTCCGCAGCATCGTTCATCTCGATGGCAAACACGACGTGTTCGCGTCCGGTCAGTCGATCGTAGAGACTGTACTCGTCGGGAAGGATCCCGATCTGCTCACGAACTGCACGCGGGTTCTCCTGTGGGTCGTCGTCGAGAACCGATGCACGTCCCGCCGTCGGCCGGATGAAGTCGAGCAGTACATCTATCGTCGTCGACTTCCCGGCCCCGTTCGGCCCGAGGAAGCCGAATATTTCGCCACGTTCCACGGTCAGGTCCACGTCAGAGATTGCCTCGAGGTCACCGTATCGTTTCGTGAGACCGTCCGTCTCTATCGCAGTCATTCGTTCTCAACTATCCCCATTATGTATTGAATTAAAACCGTTTGGGTCACGAACGGTTGGACTCATTCGAGATCCACACGCTGGAACCACCAGGAACCGACGAGCAGCGGCAGCACCAGCCACGCGAGTAGGACGCCAACACCGAACAGATTCGGGCCGTGTGGTACAGCGACCGAGCCGCCGGAGGCAGCCGCCTGAAGCACTTCGTAGCTGTAAAACACGGTTCCCGTGAACGCCTCCGCGGGACCGAGGCGAAACGCGTACAGGAACCACGTCGCTCCCTCGGCGTACGTCACGACGGCCGGATCGACAAACTCGATGAGCCCGCCGATCTCTCCCGAGCCAGTTACCGCGAGTGCCAGCACTCTGGCTACAAACGGCTCCCACAGCGCGAGCAAGAGCGTATAGGCGATGAGCATGACACCGATCACCTGCCGTCCCGAGGCAGCTATCGCGGAGACGCCGACCGTCGCGCCGAGCCACGCGAGGCCGTAGAGTGCTAGCGATCCAACGCCGGCGACGAACTCGAGTACACCCACGCTGCCGGTCTGGACGACGACGAGGACGAGCACCACCGGGATTGCGGCCGAGAGGATGGAAAAGAAGACGATCGCTCGGGCCAGAAACAGTTCGACGACGAGGCTGCGTCGTGTTTTCGGTTGCCCGAGGAGGAGTCGAACGCGTCCCGACTCGCGCAGTTCGACGATGGCATCGTAGCCGATGACAATCGCGAACAGCGGGAGCCAGTGGGTGAACTGAAGGAGGACGAGGAGGAACGACTGCGAGGCGGAGTCGATCATCGTCGGGTCGGCGGCCCAGTTTGCGAAGACGAGGACGACGAGGAGGGCGGTAAGTATCCAGACCAGATTCGAGCGCACGAGGTCGGTGATATCGGCCCGAACGAGTGGGTGACTGAAACTCATGCGACGTTCGGTTCGTGGGTGGCAGGGAACGCAACAACTGAGCGATCGAGGTCGTCGTTTCGACGACGAGCGAGCGTCGATCGACGGCAAAATGGGGGTGAGAATGGGACCAGTTGACCACGAAACGGGAGTGAGGACGTCAGTGGCTGGCCGTAAAACAGGGGCGACATCGCTCGCTGGACGTTTGAATCGGCGCTTTCGCGACCGGCTATGTCTGAATCGGACGTCGGCACAGTATATTCGAAGGGGAGCATATATTGATCACCAATAGTTTCTCGTCGTAATTATTAAATCCATTCCTCGACCACGCGTCCGGGTGTCGGACGAGGGACGATTCGCCTGCTACTCGCCATAACCAAGTTCCCGGCCAAGTCTGGAGGCGCTAGTCGCGAACGCGCGTTGCGAGGCCGTTGTGGTCGTCGTACGCGTTGGGAAGGTCGAGTTCGTTCGCGCTCGTCTCCCAGCCGGCGGTAGCGAAGATGGTTCGGACCTCGTCTTCGGCCGTCGTGTACGATTCAACAAGACATTGACTCAGTTAGTCGACGAACAGTGCTACAAAGTGCGGCAGTCGGTGCCGTGAGTGTCGGTGCAGTCGCTGCGACCGGAAGCGTCGCCGCTGACGCCGACTCGGACAGTAAACTCGCGCGCCTCGAGGCCGCGGGACTGACCCTCTCGGAGCGAGACATTGAGGCCGTTTCAACGGAACTCGACATCGAAGTGACCGAAGACGTCAGAACGGGGCAAGCGCTCCTCGACCGACTCGAGAGCGACGGCTTGCTCGCAGAAGCCACGCTCGACGTCCTTCCGGATTTCGGTGCGACGGACGACGCCGACGGACAAATTCACGATCTCGCCGAGGGAGGGTCACGAGAGGTGTCGTTCACCACGATGACGCCTCGTGGCCGACTGCAGGTCACCTACAGCGAGAGTTCTGCACCGTTCGCCGCGCTGTTCCCCGAAGACGGCAGTAGCGTACTCATGTACGTGCACTCGGACGGCGACAGCTACGAGCAAGTGGAGACGTCGATTGGAGCGACAGATCACGACGAACAACCGCCGACGGCGGACGACTGTACTAACTGCGGTGGCTGTGACTGCGTCGGAGACTGGTGTCTCGACGGAGTGAGGCCACGGACGCACAAGAACACCTGTGCGACCTGTGACGACGGAGAGTGTATCATCACGACGACCTGCGGCTGCTGACGAGCGGACGCAGTCCTCACATTGCACTATCCTAATCCACTTTTTCTTTCACTCAAAATTCGAGCAAATAGACTCGAGACGCTAGTTCGTCGTCGACTTCGATCCGTTCTCCGCCTCCGGTGGCGGCTCCGCCCCTTCGATCGCCTCCGCGGCGTCCGTATCCTTCTCGACCTCGACGTGCCAGCGGTCGATCTCATTGTCGAGTTCGGCGAGCCGGTCCGAGACACGGTCTTTGAGATCGTCGTCGTTCACGTTGACCTCGAAAACGAACCGCTCACCGTTGTTGCCGTTTCGCGCTGCCTGCTGGACGTTCGCGCTAACGAGTTCGTTGTCGAAATAGTACGGCGCGAGCTGGGTCATCACGTTCTGGTACACCGTGTCCTCAACCCGACGCAGGGCCTTCCGCCCCGCCGAGTCGGCCGCGCGAGCCACGTAGTCGATCGACTCCTTCCAGTTGTCCATCGCCGCCTCGGCGTCGTCCTCCTCGAGTTGCTCGTAGGACGCGGTGATTTTCTCGCCGGCGGTTTTGATATCTTCGTCGGGTTCTTTCCCCGCCTTCTCGCCCTTGCCCTCTTCGACACTGGCCTGATCGGCAGTTTTCTCGCTGACGTCGGCCTCGAGGGTCTCGTGGGCTTTGGGACGCCACTCGTCCCACTCGTCGAACGCCCGCGCAAATCGTGCGCCATAGTCGTGGTCGGGATCGTGAACTCCCTCGTCTCGCAAGGCGTACGTAATGCGCTCGCCGTGTTCGACGACGTCGGCCCACTCGCCGCGAACTTTGAATCCCGAGATGCTCTCTTCCATTCGAGTGAGCGGGTAGTAAGACACGGACTGGTATAAACTTCTTCGCTGCGTCAGCGATCCCATCAGTTATCTGCCGCTGTGGGGGCTGAGAGCCATTGACAGCCCACGAGACCCAGCACAGGCCGGTACTCGTCGCGGCTGATCGACAGTGTGAACTATCCCGCGGGTGGCCATACGAATATGCCAATCGAAGACCGCGACGATGCGTATCTCGTCACGCACGCACTCGCAAAACACACGCTCTCACAGCTTCGAGACGTCCAGACCGAACAGGTCAGCTTCCGCAAGGGGCTCGTCAAACTCGGCCGAATCTGTGGCTACGAGATCATCGACGGCCGCATGGAAACCGAGTACGTCGAGATCGACACGCCACTCGAGCCGACCATGGGCGAGCAGGTACGCGGACTCGACGACGTGGTCATCATCAACGTGCTTCGTGCGGCGACGCCGTTCGTCGAAGGACTGTTGAAGGCGTTCCCACGCGCACGACAGGGCGTCATCAGCGCGAGCCGCGACGAGGAGGCCGGCCGCGAGGACGACGGCTCGTTCCCGATCACGGTCGACTACGTCAAGTTACCCGAGATAACCGAAGACGACACGGTCATCATCGCTGATCCGATGCTCGCGACCGGGAGTACGATGTGTACCGTTCTCGACCACGTCATCGAGAACTCGCCGGAACCGGAGAACCTGATCGTGCTCTCGGCCGTCTCCGCACCCGAAGGGCTGCTCCGCGTCGACGACGAGTTCCCCGAAGCCGATCTGCTGACGGTCTCGATCGACGACTACCTCGACGACGACGGCTTTATCGTTCCCGGACTGGGCGACGCCGGCGACCGGGCGTTCCGAACGACCTGAGTGAGAGTCTGATTCATCGACTCGTAGAGTCCGACATCCCGCACAGCCAAGCGTCTCGGTTACCGATCGACTCGATTACGCACGAAACTCGGTGGCCAGGAAAATATAGCAAAGAACCGCTCAGTCGTCTGCGCTCGTCAGCTCGTTCTCGCTCGCGCTCTCATCTTCCCCGTTATCCGATTCGTCCAGTCCCCCCGATAATCCTGCATCACGGTCGCGCTTGAGTGCCGGCGCGACTTCGCGGGAGTCGGCGTAGCCGTCGAACCAGCGGACGATGCGCTCGAGTCGGTCGACGACGTGGCCCGGCTCACCCGAGCGCGAGAGTTCGTGGCCCTCGCGCGGATACCGGACGAGACGGGTGTCGACACCGTGTTTCTTCAGGCCGAGGTAAAACAGTTCGGCGGTGTTCGCAGGCGTGCGGTAGTCCCGGTCGGAGTGGAGCACGAGCGTCGGCGTCTCGACGTTCGGGACGTGTGCTGCGGGAGACTGCTCCCAGAGGAATTCGGGTTCCTCCCAGGGCGTCGTGTCGAAGTCACCCTCGATGAGTTTGAACGCGTCTGTCGAGCCGTAGAAACTGGTGAGGTCATAGACGCCGCGCTGGGAGACTGCGGCAGTGAAGCGGTCCGTCTGGGTGACCGCCCACGAGGTCATGAATCCGCCGAAGCTCCCACCGGTGACGAACAGTTCGTCCTCGTCGACGAAGTCGCGCTCACAGACCTCGTCAACGCCCGCGAGTACGTCCGAAAGCGTCACGTCGCCCCAGTTGCGTTCGATCGCCATCGCGTGGTCCTCGCCGTAGCCCGTCGAACCGCGCGGGTTACACCAGAAAACGACGTAGCCCTGCGCTGCGAGCGTCTGGAACTCGTGCCACATCGTCCCCGCGGTCGTCCACTGTGCGTGTGGACCGCCGTGGATTTCGACGACGAGTGGGTAGGTTTCGTCCGGGCCGCTCGCGGCGTCCGCGTCGAACTCGGGTGGGGTTAGCAGCCAGCCCTGGATCTGGTTGCGCTCGTCGTTGCCGTCGCCGTTGCCGTTGCCGTCGCCGTCGCTGTTGCCGTCGCCGTTGGCATCCTCAATCCCGGCGTCACCCCTCTCGAACCAGATCTCCTCCGGCTGGCGTACCGCTCGATCCGCGAGCAGGTCGCCGTTGACGCGCGTCAGTCGGTGCGTCTCGTTTCCGCCGCGGGTCGTCACGAAGACATCGCCAGGGTGGTCCCACTCGCTCTGAACGAGAGCGACGGCGTTGTCGCCGACCGAGAAGCCCGCGACGGTGACGTCATCGCCGTAAACGCGGGTCGGCTCCGCGATGGCTTCCTCGCCGTTGTCGATCGTCGTCGGAACGTCGACCGACCAGAGCACGTGCGCTCCTTCGTCCGGTGTCGTGAAGTACAGCATCTCCTCGTCCGGAGCCCACGTGAAGTTGCCGTCGATCGTCCGATCTAACGACGCCGTCGGCGTCGTCTCCGTTCCCGTCTCGCAGTCGTGGACGCGAACGTCAGTCTGGCGAATCGAGGCCTGTTCTTCGGGCGTGAACGCGTACGCGATCCGCCCATCTGTCGTCGCCTCGAGTTCGGTGACCCAGCCGGTCGTCTGCGTAACGGCCGTCGCCTCGCCGCTCTCGAGATCGTGCTCGAACAGATCGTACGTGAGCGAGTCGTCCGGCTCGACTCCCGCTTCGGCATGTGTAACCGCGTAATAGACCGTCTCGTCGTCACCCCAGGTCGCTCCGCTGTGGTCTTCGTCGCCGTCGGTGAGCCGCTCGATCGCATCCATATTCTCGGGATCGGTGTCAGTCGGATCGGATGGATCGGACTCGAGTGCGGCCTCGAGATCCAGAACGTAGACATGACTCCGCCGGCCGTCCATGTACTCCGTGCCGGCGCGGTAGATCATGCGGTCGATGACGCGCGGGTCGGGCGTCTCGGGTTCGTATTCGGGGTCGACGGCGAGGTCGCGTCCCTCCTCGCGGTCGGCGGCGGTGACCTGCTGGGTGAACAGGAGACGACTACCGTCGGGACTCCACTCGAGTCCGGTGATGCCGCCGACGACGGATGTGAGCTGGCGGGCTTCGCCGCCGGTCGTTGTGGGAAGCACCCAGAGTTGCTGTCGGTCGTCGTCCTCGCCGCGGGTGCTGGCAAACGCGAGCCGGTCGCCGTCGGGGCTCCAGCGGGGCTGGCTGTCGACGCCCTCGGTGATGGTGAGCTGTGTTGGCTCGCCGCCGCCGACGGGGACGACGTGGATGGTCGCTTCGGAAGATTCCTCGTCTTCGGGGAGTTGTTCGACGTATGCAACACGCTCGCCGCCAGGCGAGAGTTGTGGGTCCGAAACCTGCCGCAGGTCGTAGAAATCGGTCGCCTCGATCGTGTTCATGCAGTTCGGTACCGAGGTGTGTGTAAAAAAGGTTGGTCCACCGGAGAACGCGACCGGGACAGTGAGTTGCAGTACGGCTATGTGTCAGTAGGTCGTCTGATTGGATGAGTATATGTCTGATCGGTCGCCCTCCGAGGATTCCACTGGTGGCGCTCCCGCCACACGGTCGTCGCCACTCCCTCCAGCAACGGATTCACTCATCGTCGCGAGCTTTTTCGGTATCCTCGGTGCGGCCGTCGCGCTGACCACAACGCTCGCGGGAGACCTCGGTCTCGTCGTCATCACCGGCTCGACGCTGCTCGGGTTCGGCGGTGGCGCACTGCTCGGTGCCGGTCTCGTCCGCTTCGTTCCCGGTCTCCTGGCTTACCTCGGTGGCAAGAAAAGGCGGCATCTCGTGATCGTGCTGCCAGCCGCACCTTTCGCCGTCGTCGGCTTCGCAGCGATTTTCGGCCCATTTGGAACCGAACTCGGGTTCGCCTCGGTTGGATCGATGAGCACGCTCGTTATCCTTGGCTACGCGCTCCGTGCGGTCGCATCGACCCGCTACGCAGAAACGGTGACGGCAGACCGCTCGCTCCAGACGTGCCGGTGGCAACCGCCACGATCACCCAGAATGGACGCCGTGTTGCTCGTCATCTGGCTGGGTCTCGCCGTCGTCTACGCAGTCGCCGGCGACTGGCTCTCGACGCTCGTCTGGGGCACACTCGGTGTTCTGTGGCTCACCACCGGCCTCATCGAGGGGCGGTTCCAGATCGACGGGCTAGGGACGACACCCGAGATCCAAATCTACGAAACCGGCTTCGTCAAACAACGACCGCTAACCAGCACGTTCGTCTCCTGGAAAACCGTCGACCACGTCCGCCTGCGGGACGACGAACTCGTCTTCGACCGCGGCCTGTTCGATACGCGACTCGACCGCGACGCACTCGAGTCGCCCGACGAACTCCTCGCCGCAATCGAATCGCAGCTTTCGGATCGAACGGCGACGCTTCCGTCCTCGTAGCAGCAGTTGCGACTACAGATTCCGTGTTCGGTTGGTGGCTTGAACGTCGTCGTCAGTACCGGGCAAGCAGTTACCGAAGGGGGAGTTATCTATCTTTGGACAGCGAGAGAATCCCACCGTTTACGGTGGGCGTGAATCGCGTCACTGAACTACACGATCCACCGTCGACAGCAGGCTGGATNGTTAGTTTATCTACATAGGCTATATATGGCGATCGAGGTCACTCGCACCTACGTTGGTTCTATCCAGAACCAGCGACAGGTCGACGATGACCTCGATTCGCTCGGCGGTTCCGCCGCGAAAATCTGGAACGTCCTCAGAAATCGAAGATTTCTGATGGGCTGCACAAGAGCTTCGCTCTTGTGAGCGTCGCACGCTGGACAGCCGACCGCATCTGGGATGCAACCGGCGAAATCCCTGATGAAGGAACGTTGAAAGCGTACATGAAGAACCGCGAGTGCTGGAAAGACTTGAACGCCCAATCCAGTTCGTTCGAAAGACGAAGTCTTTCGTGATGCCAAAAATCTTCGATTTTTGAGCACAGAAAGTCATCGAAGGACTTTCTGACGCTTTCCAGTCGTGGTTCGATCTGCGACAGACAGACAGACAGCGATGCGAACCCACCTGGCTACCGCAAACACGGCGATGAACGACCACGCAGTACGATCACGTTCAAAGCAGATGGT
>NZ_AOIM01000032.1 GCF_000337575.1 Natrialba hulunbeirensis JCM 10989
GGCCAACGCGGATTGTAATGGGGCGGAGAATATGCGCCAGAAGATAACTCCGAGTCCTCACGGCGAGGATAGGAGTAACGGCTGTGTGGTGGTTCGAGAGACCAAAGGTCTCTCGTCATCACGAAAGGCGCAGAGCGCCTTTCGAACGACACAGCCATCGGTATACCTGTTCGACCGCGAGAGCGGGACGTTCACTACGAGAGAACAGGTCGTATCGTAAACCAGCAAATATCCCACCCTGCGGTACGGGAAGCCGCGTCCTTCAGGGCGCGGAGGATGTCACCCAGAGTCTGTTAAGAGCTGCCTGCTGAATAGAGCGTGGGCCTCTCGTAATGACTCTGCAGGCGTGTCTGCATATTGTAGGCATTACCGCCGACAGCATCAGTAACCGAGCTGGTCACGGACGAGGACGACAGTCGTCCGCCCCTCCTCGAGTTCCTGTCGGAAGATCAGTTGTTTGGCGATAGCGCTCTCAACGCCGTAGGCATCCTTTGCACGCTCGTTCTCTAACGGATACGCGACCGATTCGAGGCGATCCAGTGCAGCGTCGAGATCGTCGACAATTTTGTTCACGCCGCTGACGATAACGACGTTGCTGGCAGCGAAGGGATAGGCACCGATACGACTCCCGGAACGGTCGGCTGCGACCAGTTCGCCGGTCTGTGCGACCGCGTTGATCCCACCGAGGAAGTAATCAGCCGTCTGCGATTCGCGGCGTGCGGCCTGTCGTTCGGCATCGTCATCGATACCCCAGATTTCGTCCGGAAGGCTCTCCCACCCGTGGTCGCCCTCGCTCAGGTACTCTGTGAACCCGATCTCTTCGAGGGTCGTCGAGTGGCCGTTCATGACCGAGGCCTCCGCCGGAATGTGCGATTGGATCGTTTCAAGAGCGTCCTCGGCGCTATCGGCGACGACGACGGTGAAGCCGTTGGCCTCGAGATTTGCAACGGTCTCGCTGACGGTGTCGTCATCTGGAAGTTCGTCGAGTGATGCGTCGATTTCGGTTTCGTCTGCGTAATCAGATTTCTGTGACATGGTGTTCGGAGAAGCGTTCGCGTACACCCATCGATAGTCGTGAGAATCAGATAAATGCTCCCGGACACCGATGTCGGCTAGTAACACGAGCGTTACCGACAGAGGTGACACGGCGGCGCTCACGTTGGATGGCGAACCATCCGCTCACGCAGTTGCCGACTGCTACAGGTAAGTTTCACAGACAGTTTTTGGTAAAGAAACCGTGGTACTATCTACTCGAAGAGAGCAATCAAGGGAGAAAGAATACTCAGGCCGACTCGAGTACCGCCCGCCCGCTGGTCGCACTCCGAATCCGATCCCGGAGCGCCTCGGCGTCGGCGACGGGCACCCGGACGTCGAAGGAGACGTTGGCCTCGTACGCGGCGTCGAACTCGTAGCCCTCGCTCTCGAGAATGCCACGAACGGTACCGGAGTCGTCGTACTCCACAGTGATTGAGACGCGTTCGTGCGGGCGCTCCTCAATGACACCTGCCGCATCGACGGCATCCTTCACCGCGCGGGAATAGGCCCGGACGAGCCCGCCCACACCGAGGTTCGTCCCGCCGTAATACCGTGTAACGACCACGACGCAGTTCTCGATCTCACGCTGGGTGAGCACGTTGAGTGCCGGCTTCCCTGCCGAGCTGGCCGGCTCACCGTCGTCACTCGAGTACTCCCGCAAGAGGTCACCGTCGCTGTCGGCGCGGACGCGGTAGGCGGGGACGTTGTGGGTTGCGTCGGCGTACTCCTCGCTGATCGCGTCGATGAACGCTTCGGCGTCGGCAACGGAGTCGACAGGCCGGGCGTGGCCGATGAACTCGGAACCCTGGACGACGAACTCGGCGGTTGCGGCCTCGGCGATGGTGTTGTAGGTCCGACTCACGGCTTGTGGGCGTACTCGGCGCTCACTGCAGTTCGATCTTCCGGACGAACTCGAGATCCCGGAGTTCGGTGATCGCCGTCCCCGAAATGTCCTGGTCGGTGATCAGGTACAGTCGCGGCTCGTCGGTGAACTCGGGGTCCTCACTGATCGTCTGGCGAATCGAGATGTCGTTGTCGGCGAGCGTGCCGGTCACCTGGGCGACGATCCCCTTCTGCTCGGCGTTGTCGACGGCGATCGAGAGCACCGTCAGGTCGAGGACGGGGGCGAGGTCCATCAGGCTCGGCACCTGCGAGATGTTCTGGAAGATACGCCGCAGTTCGGGATCGTCGAGGATCGCGTTCGTCGTCGAGTCGACGACGCGCCGGTCGACGTCGATCTCGCGGGCGATGCCGGTGTTCGGGATCTCGATGCCGCCCGAGACGACGCGGCCGTCGTCGTTGACCGAAAAACCGCGCTCCAGCAGGAGCCGGATAACCGCCTGCTGGCTCGGGGACCCCTCGAACTTCTCCATGATCTCGTTGAACATTCGTTGGTGGGTATACGAGTGCCCAAGTATAATGGTCGGTGATCGACATCCGGTCGGCTCGCTGAGCTGGTGGAGATGCCCTGGTCCGCCTGACTCGGCAAGCGACTGGCAGCTCACGGTGTGTCTGACGGACGTTTATTACCGACCCGGCCGCTATCGCATCCCATGCGCGCACTGCAGCACTGTGACTTCTGTGACAGCGAGGCCGCCGGCACCTTCGAGGTCCTCCCACCCGAACTCGAGCTGACGGACGCCGAGCAACGACGGGTGGTACTCTGTCCGGCCTGTAAGGACCAGCTCGGAGCGCTCCTCGAGCCCCTGCTGGCCCGCCTTCGTGGCGAACCGGCCGCGGAGGCTGGCGAGGAAGACGATCCGAGCGGCGCTGGCACTGGCGGGCGGAGTGAGCCAGACAGTGAAGGTGGGGACAAAAGCCAGACCAAGAACGAGAGCCGGAGCGACGCCCCGCCCACAACTCGCGGAGCCGAAATTACGTTCGGCGATTCGGAGGCGGTCGAAACAGCAGCGACCTCCGCACTCGAGACGAAAGAAACCGCAGGGTCAGAGTCAACGGGGACGCTCGAAGCAGACCGAGAACTAGAAGCAGACCCAGCTACCGGTACCGATACAGAGCCAGCGGGCGAGTCAGAGCCAGCAGGTGAGTTGGAGCCGGTTCCGGAGACGGAATCAGCAACGGACGCGGACGCGAAATCGGAGACGTCGGCGACAACCGGAGAGACCAAGACAGACAGCGCCAGTACGGCCACGAAAACCGACGAAACGTCGAAACCAAGCGTACCGCAGGCCTACCCCAAGGTCATCCGCCTCCTGCGCAACCGCGAGTTGCCGATGGACCGCAACGCCGTCGAATCGCTCGCAGCCGGCGCGTACGACCTCGAAGCCGAACAGGCCGAGGCCATCGTCGATCACGCACTGGAGCAAGAGGAGTTTACCGAACGGGGCGGGAAGCTTCACCGCGCCTAAGTCCGGAAACAAACGGACAGTAGCCAGCCCACGGTCACTCCGTCAGCGTTCCCTTCGTACTCGGCGCTCCCTCTCGACGCTCGTCCACCCGCGTCGCATCGTCGAGCGACCGCGCTAGCGTCTTGAACAGCGCCTCGACCTCGTGATGCGCGTTCTCGCCAGTCACGCTCGCGTGTAGCGTCAGTCCCGCGTTCATCGCCAGCGATTCTGCGAAGTGACGCGCCATATCGCTCGTGAACTCGCCGATCTGGTCCTGGGAAAACGCCCCGTCGAAGTAAAAGCGCGGGCGGCCGCTCACGTCGACCACTACGTCCGCAACCGCCTCGTCCAGCGGCACTCGCCGATCCGCGTACCGGACGATCCCCGCACGGTCACCGAGCGCCTCGTCGAGCGCCGACCCGAGCACGATCGCCACGTCCTCCACCGTGTGGTGATCGTCGATCTCGAGATCGCCGTCGCACTCGAGTTCGAGGTCGAACAGGCCGTGGCGGGCGAAGGCGGTCAGCATGTGATCGAAGAAGCCGATACCGGTGTCGACGGTAGCGGAACCCTCGCCATCGACGGTTAGCGTGCAGTCGATTTCCGTCTCGCCGGTGTCGCGCGTGACGGTGGCGCGTCGCTCGCTCGTGGTCATGTCGAAGCGATTGCGCCCTCGATACAAGGGGGTTGCGCTCGTGGCGAGCGTAGTGAGGCGGGGCAAGCACGACGAGTCTGTCACGCGGTCGCAGTCGGTTACGAGCAGGGACACAATGTGTATTCGTCGGTGGCGCGAGGAATTGGAACTGGTATCTACAGGCGATTGTCGACTCGCTCGACACGCGCGACGTACTGTGTGCCGTGAGAAGCGAAACGAGCGCGGAACGGAGAGAACGAGGCGCCTACTCCCACCAGTGTTTTTCAGTGGGTGGCCAAATCGGTGAAACGGCTGCAAATTTCTTTGTAAAACGTCTCGCTTTGTTTCGAAGCGTCTAAAATGATCGTTTCGGTGTCACTACGATCGTGAAACGGACCGAAATAGTGCCAACCGTCGGGCGCTTATATGATACGTCCAATGAATGTCGCTGATACGAAGAGGTGACCCGCGATGTCTAACTCAACGCCCAGCCCCTCCCCACTTTCGAACGAGTCCGTGCCGCCGTCAGGAACGGATGGCGACCAGCAGGCAGAATCGACGACGACCAGTGCCCGAAACGTCCTCAAGGGTTCAACGCAGTTCCTGTGTTTCTGGGCTGCGGTCGGGTTACCGTTCGTCTACCTCCCACTGCTGGCGCAGGGACTTGGCGATCCACGGGCAACGCTCGTCTTCCTCGGATTGCTCGGCATCAACATCCTCACGCTGTACATCGGCCACGATTACAAGCGCGGGTGAGCCACCGTCAGCGCGTTTCGTCCCGACGCTTGTCCCCTGTGCTTTCTTGCTCCGTGTAACGCTTCGAGAGGGGGCAGTGAGCAAACAGCACCACCGTCGCCACCTGCGACACCTTCCGAACCGATTATTTCCCCCCGTATCCCAGATGTGGCTACTTGAATGAGGATTCGCGTCGACTGGCGCTCGAGTTGTAGCCTCACTGGGACGGTGCTGCGGTGGCTCTCCATCCCACTCGCAGTGCCGGCGTTGCTCGCTGTACTCGACGGCGACGACCCGGTTCCGTTCCTGATCGCCATCGCCGTCGCGATCGCGAGCGGGCTGGCACTCGAGCAGTTGAGCGAGGACCGCGAGCTCGGCCAGCGCGAGTCGTTCCTGATGGTCGCGCTCACGTGGCTCGGGGTCGCAAGCGTCGGTGCGATCCCCTTCCTCTTCGCGGGCGCCGGCTCCGCCGGCGAATCCGCCTTTACCGGGCTCATCAACACTCCGATCAACGCGTTCTTCGAGAGTATGAGCGGGCTGACGACGACGGGCGCGACCGTCATGGAGACGTGGGACTTCAACAACCAGCCGCGCTCACTCTTGCTGTGGCGACAGCTCATCCAGTGGCTCGGCGGCCTCGGGATCCTGATCGTCGCGATCGGCTTGCTCTCGCATCTGATGGTCGGTGGGGCACAGCTGATGGAAACCGAGAGTCAGACGCGAAACGTCCGCAAGCTGCGGCCACACATCTCCGAGACGGCACGGCTCATCTGGGGGCTGTACGTCGGCCTCACGCTCCTCGCCGTCGTCGTCTTCTACGGACTGCACCTCCTCGGAGTTGCGGACGAGATGAACCTATTTAACGCAGTTTCGCACGCCCTGACGAGCGTGGCGACCGCCGGCTTCTCACCGGAAGGTGACAGTATCGCCGCGTTCTCGCCGATCGTCCAGTGGTCGATCATCCCGTTCATGATCCTCGGTTCGACCAACTTCGTGCTCCTCTACTACATCACACAGGGCGAGTTCGAGCGCCCGCTGCAGTCCGAAGAGCTCCGGTTCTACCTCGGTGCGCTCGCCCTGTTCAGCGCGATCGTCGTCGGGATCCTCGCGTTCGATGTGGATCTCGACCTGGGTATCGAGCCGACGATCCGCCACGGCGTCTTCAACGTCGTCTCGCTGGTGACGACGACCGGGTACGCGAGCATGGACTTCAACCACTGGAGTACGGGCGCGAGGCACGTGCTATTCCTCTGTATGTTCATCGGCGGAATGGCCGGGAGTACCACCTGTTCGATCAAGTCGCTGCGCTGGCTGGTCGTCCTGAAGGCGTTCAAGCGAAACCTCTTCACGGCGATCCACCCCGAGGCAGTCCGTCCGCTCCGGGTCAGTGGGAGCGTCGTCGACGAGGAGACCGTCAACGACATCTTCGGCTACGTCCTGCTCGCCATCGTCATCTTCTTCGGCCTGACGGTCCTGCTCGTCGTCGACGCCGCACGCGCCGGCACCGACGTCAGCGAGTTTGGCGCACTCGGGGCTGCAGCCTCGATCTTCATGAACATCGGCCCCGCGTTCGAACTCGCCGGCCCGATGGGCAACTACAACGGGTTTTCAGCCTTTTCCCGGTCCGTCATGATCGTCATGATGTGGATCGGCCGGATCGAAATCGTTCCCGTCCTCGTCCTGCTGTTGCCGGCGTACTGGCGATCCTGATCGGTCGGTTACTTGTCGTGGCTATCGTCACCATCGTCGCCAACCACAGCCTTCGCCTCCTCAAGCGTAAAATTCCCTTCGTACAGCGCGCTTCCGACCACGGCCGCCGCCGCACCCGCCTCCTCGAGTGCCCGGATATCTGCAAGCGTCGCCACGCCCCCGCTCGCGATCACCGGCACGTCCGTCGTCTCGACCAGCTCCCGGACTGGTTCCGTGGCCACGCCCTCGAGTTGCCCCTCCACGTCGACGTTGGTGAACAAGATTGCGGCAGCCCCGAGTTCCTCGTAGCGCTCGGCTGCCTCGACGGGCGAGACGCCGGCACCCTCGGTCCAGCCCTCGACGACGACCTCGCCGTCTTTCGCGTCGAGACTGACGATCACGCTGTCGGGATGAGTCTCGCTGATTTCCGCGACGATATCGGGGTCCTCGACCGCCGCAGTACCGAGGATAACACGGTCGACGCCGCGGTCGAGGACGTCCCGCGCGTCTGCAGCCGTTCGAATGCCGCCGCCGAGTTGCGTCGGCACGTCGACGGACTCGAGTACGCTCTCGATTGCGGCGGCGTTTTCGCGCTCGCCGTCGAACGCGCCGTCTAAGTCGACGAGGTGGAGCGAGTCGGCACCGGCCTCGAGCCAGCGCTGTGCGGCGTCGACGGGGTCGCCGTAGGTTTTCTCAGTGCCGCGCTCGCCCTGGACGAGCTGGACGACCTCGCCGTTCTGGATGTCGACGGCGGGGATGATGTCGAAGGTGGCGGGGTTGGTGAGGGTGGTGGGGTTGGTAGGATCAGTGGGGTCACTCGAGTCCGTGTGAGAAGAGGAGTCGTCTGTGTCAGTCATACGTGTGTGAGCGGGGTGCATCCGAGTAAAGGCGACGGTTTGCAGTTTGCTGGTCCTCGATGCGTCGGTCGAGGAATCGAAACTGAAACGGGTCGGACGACCATCGCCGAGAGACTGTTCACGCACCGTGCAGAGGCGTTACGTACCGAGACGGTGTGTCTCACCGTGTGCTCGGCGCAGCGCTCACGGCGACGCCGCTCCTCCAGGAGCCAGTGGCCCAGCCCGAGCTGACGACGGAGATGCTCGTCGTCTTCGGGGTCGTCGGCCTCGCGCTCGTGCTCTTTCTGACCGAACGGCTGCCGATCGACGTGACCGCGATCCTGTTGATCGTGGTGCTCGTCGTCCTCGAGCCCTGGACGGGAATCGATCCGGGAACCGGTATCTCCGGCTTCGCAAACGAGGCGACGATCACCGTCCTGGCGATGTTGATCCTGAGCGGCGGCGTCAGCCGAACCGGCATCGTGCAGGAACTGGGCCGACGCATGGCCGCCTTCGCAGGGACGAGTCTCCGGAAGCAACTCTTCGCGACCGTCGCCGCAACCAGCCCCGTCTCCGGGTTTCTGAACAACACGCCTGTCGTTGCGCTGCTGGTCCCAGTCGTCACCGACGTGGCAAATCGCGGCAACACGTCGCCGTCGAAGCTCCTGATTCCACTTTCCTACGCCTCGCAGGTCGGCGGGATGCTCACCCTCATCGGCACGTCGACGAACATCCTCGCGAGCGACATCAGCGCCCGACTCGGCGCGGAGTACGACGAACTCCATCGGTTCTCGATGTTCGAATTCACCCAGCTCGGCATCATCGTCGTCGTTGTCGGCGCGCTCTATCTCATCTTCGTCAGCCACTACCTCATCCCCGAGCGCGTGCCACCGCGAGCGGACTATCTCGAAGAGTACGACGTCGGCAGCTACGTCGCAGATGTCGCGATCGTTCCCGGCTCGCCGCTGGTCGGCGCCACCGTCGGTGACGCGAGCGATACGCTCGGCCCCGATATCGACATCGTGCAAGTCGTCCGCGACCGCGGCCGTGCGGTTGCACCACGACAGGAACTCCCGCTCGACGAGGGCGACGTGCTCGTCGTCCGAACGAACCGCGAGGCGATCACCGCACTCGAGAACGCCCCGGGCGTCGAACCGGTCGGACACCTCGGTTCGTCCGCGGACCTCTCGGCGACCGACACGGAAGGCGTACTGACGGAACTCGTCGTCTCGCTCGACTCACGACTCGTCGGAGACCGTCTCGATCCAGAGGCGTTTCGTGAGGAGTTCAACGCGGCTGTCCTCGGCCTGCGGAGCCACGGCGAACTCGTCGGTGGCCGTATCGTCGGCACGCGTCTCGATGTGGGCGACACGTTGCTCGTCCAGGCACCCCCGGAGACCCTCGACCGACTCGCGAGCGGCGACGACGTCATCGTGGCCCGCGAACCGCCCCGTCCGGAGTACCGCGCCAGCAAGGCCCCGATTGCGATTGCGATTATGATTGGCGTCGTTGCCGTCGCTGCACTGGAGATCTACCCGATTCTCATCTCGGCGCTTGCGGGCGTCGTGGCGATGGTTGTCACCGGTGTCCTCGAGCCAAAGGAACTGTACGACGCTGTCGAGTGGGACATCATCTTCCTGCTCGCCGGCGTGATTCCGCTCGGAATTGCCTTAGAACAGACGGGAGCGGCGGCCTACCTCGCGTGGCTCGTCGTCTCGACAGCGGGTGTGCTGCCGACTATCGTCGTGCTGTGGCTGTTCTACATCGTGACAGGACTGATAACCGAACTGATCAGCAACAACGCGAGCGTCGTCCTGCTGATTCCGGTCGCAGCAGCGGCGGCGGCCGGTATCGGCTCAAACCCGTTCGCGTTCGTGCTCGCAGTCACGTTCGCAGCGAGCACGGCGTTTCTGGGACCGATTGGCTACCAGACGAATCTGTTCGTCTACGGGCCCGGTGGCTACCGATTTACGGACTACGTCAGAGTCGGTGCACCGCTCCAGTTGATTCTGTCGACTGTCACCGTTCTCGGCATCGCGTTTTTCTGGGGCATCTGAGATGAGACTGGTGGTACTCGAGTGGAAGAACTGTTACAGGCAGCACAGGCGGTACAGAACGGGTCCAATACTTATTTTATCGGGATAATCGTATTTGTTGTCGATGGTAGAAACGCTGCTTCTTGTTGGGGTTGTCGCGTCTATCTTCGTCGGGTTCAACATTGGAGGATCATCGACGGGAATTACGTGGGGGCCGTCAGTTGGCGCTGGGATCGTGACGAAGACAACCGCAGCGGCGATCATGACCGTGTTCGTGTTCCTCGGCGGCATAACGGTCGGCCAGGAGGTCATGGGAACGCTCAGCGAGGATATTATCACGGTCGATCTCACGCTCTCTGCTGGCGTCGCCGTGCTCTTCTTCATCGGTCTCGGCATCCTCGTTGCCAACATCTTCGGTGTGCCCGTGCCAACGTCGATGACGACCGTCGGTGCGATCGCCGGCCTCGGGCTGGCAACCGGGACACTCAACTACGTGATGATCGCGGAAATCATCTCCTGGTGGGTCGTGACGCCGATTTTCGGCTTCTGGATCGGCGGCATTATCGGGCGGTATATCTATCCGTGGGTCAACCAGCGCATCGATATCAAAAGTTCCGACGGCCCACTCCTCAGCCTCGACCGACAGGGCGCGGTTCCAAAGCCAGCGCTCGGACCGAATACGACCACCCAGGAACTCGTCACAACCGTCGTCGTCCTCATCATCGGCTGTTATATGGCCTTCAGTGCCGGCGCGTCGAACGTTCCGAACGCTGCGGCACCACTGGTCGGAGAGACAGGTCTAGAAGTGACCGAAGCAGTCATCATCGCCACCGTTGCGATCGGACTCGGCGGCTTTACCATCGCTCGACGGACGATGGACTCCGTCGGCGGCGAACTGAGCGATATCCCGCTGCTCGCAGCACTGTTCGTCATGGTAACCGCGTCGACGATCACGACCACGCTCTCTTACATCGGCATCCCGATCAGCCTCGTCATGGCGACCGTGATGACCATCGTCGGCATCGGCTGGGGACGCGCAACCCGTCCAGTGACCTTCCGTGAGGCCGTTACTCGCGACAGCGACGCCCAGAATCGCGAGATCGAACTGGGTGCAATCGTTGCCGAAGAACAGGAAGGTGAACAGACCCCAGCAATTGGTGAGGAAGAATCCGAAGAGGTGCTCAACGCGGCCGACCTCTTCAACCCCCGCGCCGTCATCAAGTACATCTCGATGTGGATCATCGGCCCATCGATGTCGACGCTGCTTGCCTACGGATTCTTCACGCTCCTGCCAGGGGTTGCGTGAAACGAGGTTCTTAGCCACTGGGCGTCGTAGTCACACGCATGCTCTCGACAATCCTCGTGCCGATGGACGACTCCGACCAGGCAGGGCACGCACTCGAGTACGCCCTCGAAAATTTCCCCGAAGCCGACGTCACTGTCCTGCACGTTGTTGGCGTTCCGTCGATGATGATGGGCGACGCAGTGAGTTTGACACTCGAGGACGACCTCAGTGACGCGGCCGCAGGGCGCGCCGAGTCAGTGTTCGATCGGGCACACGAGATTGCCGACGAACGGGACCGGGAGATCACGACGGTCGCCGGGATTGGGCATCCGGCGCGAAATATTCTCAACCGTGCCGAGGAGTACGACACGATCGTTCTCGGGAGTCACGGCGAAGATAGGGATCGGGCGACACACCGGTTTCTTGTCGGGAACGTTGCCGAGACAGTGTCGAAGCGGTCACCGGTTCCGGTGACAGTCGTCCGGTAGCTGGAGAGGTGAGGATATCAAGATTCGGACTCGTCTGTGGGTGGGTCGTTGTCGGCTGGCTCGTTGTTAGCGGACTCGTTTGTGGCTGGTTTGTCAGTGGCGGACTCATCGTCGGCTGACTCGTCTGCGGCTGACGCATCGTCGGCTGACTCGTTGTCAACCGATTCCTCGATGAGCTCTTCGATCTCGTCCTCACGCAAACGGCGGTCGACGCGTTCCTCAACGGCGTTGACTTTGGCCTGGACTTCGCCAACCTGTTCTTCGACCGTTTGTTCGACCGTTTCACCAACCGTTTGCTCGACCGTCTCACCGACGGTTTCCTCGACTGTCTCCTCGACAGTCGCCTGCACCTCCTCGACCTGTTCTTCGACCGTCTCACCAACCGTCTCTTCGACAGTTTCGCCAACGGTTTCCTCGACCGTTTCCTCGACCGTTTCACCGACTGTTTGCTCGACCGTCTCGCCGACCGTTTCCTCGACCGTCTCGCCAACCGTCTGTTCGACGGTTTCCTCGACGGTTTCACCGACTGTTTGTTCGACCGTCTCGCCGACCGTCTCTTCGACGGTTTCCTCGACCTGTGCCTGCACCCCTTCGACCTGCCGTTCGACCGTCTCATCGACCGTCTGCTCGAGAGTTTCGCCGACAGTCTCCTCGACTGCCTGTGTCATCCAATCCGGGTCGAACCGCGCCATCTTCCAGATGACGTGGACGACGTAGGAGGCGAACACACCCACACCGAACGCGATTCCGATGTTCGTCTCGAGTGTCAGGATCAGGACGATCGAGAGCGCGATCAACGCACCATAGGCCAGGTCGACAGCAGCGTCGACACGAACCGGGTTTAGCATCGGGACGTAGCACCCGTCTCGGTTGTCCAACTCGAGTGTGACTGGGTTACGATACGTTCCGGCCGTCGATGAAGCGGCTTACACCGCCCTCCGCGACGTTCGATAGTAATCCGACGAGGACACATGTTATCCGAACGTATGGTAGCCGTCGTTGAAATTCTTTGCTTCGGAGTCCGAGCAACGGCGGGCGAATTGTATTCACGAGTCGCTGGCCTCGACTGAATAGGACGACTTTTACGATCAGCTCGCTTGAGTGCACACTGTGACGGAAGTACTGCTTCTCGTAGGAATCCTCGTTGCAATCTTCGTCGGATACAACATCGGCGGCGCAACGACGGGGCCAGCGTTCGGACCGGCAGTAGGAGCGAACGTAATCACGAAGACGATGGCTGCGGCACTCATGTCGATTTTCTTCTTTGTCGGCGCGGCGACGATCGGCCCACAGGTCGTCGACACGCTCGGGAACGAACTCGTCCACGACACAGGAGTGTTTACCATGCGCTCGAACGTCGCCGTGCTCTTCTTCATCGGCGGCGCGCTGTTTATCGGAAACTACGTTGGTGTCCCCGCTTCGACCTCGATGACTGCTGTTGGTGCAATCGCTGCACTCGGGCTTGCGACTGGCGAGCTCGCCTGGGACGTACTCGGCCAAATCGTTATCTGGTGGGTCGTTGCACCGATCATCGGCTTCTGGGTCGCCGGTGTGGTCGGCCGATACTTCTACCCACAAATCAACGAGTGGGTCGCAATCGAGGCAAGCCGCGACGGTCGGGAAATGATTACCGTCGACCGCTCGGGCATCGTTCCGCGACTCCAGTTCGGCGACGACGCAGACCGCCGCGAGATCACGGGCGCGTTCGTCGTCGTGGGGATCGGCTGCCTGATGGGCTTTTCCTCCGGGACGAGCAACATCGCGAACGCGATTGCACCAATTTACGGTGCGGTCGACGGCACGAACACTGAACTCGCACTCGGCTCACTGACGATCCCGTTTGGCATGCCCGCATTGATCGTTATCGGATCGTTCGCCGTTGCAATCGGTTGTTTCACCATTGCGCGGCGAACGCTCGATACGCTCGGAAACGACATTACGAACCTGCCGCTGACGGCCGCGATCGTCGTTGCCGTTATCAGTTCGACCATCGTCGTCGCGCNGCTCGATACGCTCGGAAACGACATTACGAACCTGCCGCTGACGGCCGCGATCGTCGTTGCCGTTATCAGTTCGACCATCGTCGTCGCGCGCTCTCCTGGATCGGTATTCCCGCCAGTTTCGTCGTCATTGCGACGATGAGCATTATCGGACTTGGCTGGGGACGTGCTACCCGAACGACGACGCTCTCCGAGGTCAGAGCAGGCGAGGAAACACGCGTCTCAGTGGGTGCACTCACCGCCGACGAAGAAGGTGAAACGCCCCCGAAAATCGGGGAAGAAGAGCCCGAAGACATCCCCACGGCCTCCGATCTGTTCAACCCATCGACGACAGCTCGGGTCATTCTCATGCAGAACGTCGTGCCCGTCATCTCCACGGTTGGTGCCTTCCTCACGTTCCGGTTTATACCGATATTCGGCTTCTGATCGCACAAACCATTCCGCTGACGCGCATCCAGCTGTCCAGCTACCAACACAGTCACCGCCCAGCAGACAGTGCTCCCGCATCCGCACAGAGTTCCGCAACTCGAGTACCGAGTTCACGAACCGACTTCGGGTCGTCGGGCGACACCTCCGGAAGGGGCCGAACCGGGCAGGCACACAGCCGTTCCAGTTCGGCAGGGTTCGTCCGTTCGGCGACGGAGCGGGGCTGGGGTGGGTATCGGTTCAGTACGACCCCGACGACCGGCACGTCTCGCGCCCGGAGCGCCTCGACGGTCAACGTCGTGTGATTCAGCGTTCCCAGTCCGGGGCGGGAAACGATCAGCGTCGGGAACTCGAGTGCAGCGACGAGGTCGATGATCTCGCGTGGCGGGTCGGTCGAGAGCGGAACACGAACGCCGCCGGCACCCTCGACCACGCCGACTGCAACGGTCTCGAGTTCGTGCTGAATGTCTTCGAGGAGTGAATCGAACGCGAGTTCGTCGCCACTCCGTCGTGCCGCGACGGCCGGAGCGAGTGGCTCCCCAAAGGTCCGGAGTCGAGTCGCGGCCGAGTCGTCACCGCAGATCCGCTGGACGTACCCGGCATCGTCATCCGTCGGAAACGCGGTTTGGGCGGGTTTGATGGCTCGTGCGTTCTGTCCGCTGTGTCGGAGGTGTGCGACGAGTCCTGCCGTAACGACCGTTTTGCCGACGCCAGTGTCGGTACCGACGACGGCGAGCGTCACGAGCGACCCCCTGCCATCGACGCTGCATCGAAGGCTGCCAGACACTGTTCGAGTTCGTCGTCAGTGTGTGTCGCTCGCGGTGCGAGTCGGATCCGGCTCGTTCCGTCGGGCACTGTCGGTGGTCGTATCGCCGGTGCGGCGATGCCGTGTGCTGCGAGTCGATCCGACAACGCAACTGCCTCCGTGCGGTCACCGACGATTACCGGGAGGATGTGTGTCTCGCCCGTCACCTCGTAGCCGCGCGACTCGAGCCCCGTTCGTAATCGCTCGACAGCACGCCAGAGTGCATCGCGCCGGTCTGGTGCGAGCGCCAGCGCGCGCTCGGCAGCAGTGGCTGCCGGTGGCGCAAGCCCGGTCGAAAACACGAACGACCGGGCGGCGTTGAGCAGGTACTCGATACACGCCTGGGAACCGGCCACGAACCCGCCCTGTGAACCGAGCGCTTTCGAGAGCGTCCCGAGTTGGATCTGGACGCGGTCTGCAAGGTCACGCTCGCCAACAACGCCGCCGTCGTAGACGCCCGTGGCGTGGGCTTCATCGACCATCATCCATGCTCCGTACTCCTCGGCGACATCACACAACCTGTCTCTTATACACATCTCTGAGCGGGCTGGCAA
>NZ_AOIM01000033.1:0-46867 GCF_000337575.1 Natrialba hulunbeirensis JCM 10989
GCCATCAGAGATGTGTATAAGAGACAGGTTGTAGACTTCGATAGCCGCTCCCGAGAGGCGTGCGCCGTCGATAATGCTCGCATGGTTGTACGCATCGGAGAAGATGACGTCCGGCGACAGCGCGGTGATCGTTCCGACGTTCGCCGCGTAGCCCGACGAAAACACGAGCGCTCGCTCCGCGTTCTTCTCCGCTGCGAGGGTGCGCTCGAGTGACCGGTGGGCTGGCGTGTCGCCCACGACGAGTCGTGACGCGCCGGCACCCGCTCCGACATCGCGAGCACCGCGGGCTGCAGCGTCGACGACCGCCGGATTGCCGGCCAATCCGAGATAATCGTTCGAGGAGAAGAGCACCTGTTCCTGTGCCGTCGCGAAATCGGCAGGCTCGCCCTTTGGGTCAGCAGCGACACGAGCACGAGACGCGACACTCCCGACCGGTGTGAGATCACGACGGAGACCCGCCCGCTCTCGCTCCTGAAGGCGTGCCTCGAGGTCGAACCCACGAGAATTCTGCAGCGCCATCTTAGAATTCGGGCAGCAACGCTGCCGGGCCGAAGACGCCGTACTCGCCGTTCCGGTTCCGCCGAACGCCAGCCTTCAGATAGCCGAGTGCCGGACCGTTGACGTTTGCCTCCATGCTGGTGGCGTCGTCGAGCTGGAACGTGTTGGTGCCCCGTTCACCGTCGAAGGTCGTCCCGGTCACGCTCACCGTCGTGGTCGTCGGCTTCTCGTCCGATCGCACGTCGAGAATCCCGCCGACCGTCACGTCCTCGGCGTCACAGATCCCTGCCCGTTCGAGGAGCACGTCGTCGGCGTGTTCCATGTCCGTGAACTCGAGGCGGCCGTCGTGATCGTCGATCACACGCGCTATCTCCTCGTCGGACAGTTGGCGGGCAGTTTCGAGGTCGTAGCCGTCGAGGTGAGCGATATCTTCCCGGACGGTCCCGCGGTTGTCCTCGTAGCCGGACTTGAGACCGACACCCCACCAGATATCGACTGCTTCGATGTCGACGAACGACTGGGCTGCGAGCGCGGCTGCACCGGTCAACAGGCCGGGCGTCGCGCCTGCGCCACAAATGAAGGTGATGCCAGTGTCGACGAACATGTCGCGGCGGTCCTCGAGCATGCCAATAACGCGAGAGCGTTTCAGCACGTCGACGAGCACTCCCTTGTACCCCGCCGCCGCAAATCGATCGGCGATACGCGGGATGAAGTCGTGTTCGAGGTTCGGGACCGCGATCACCACCGCATCGATACGATCAGCCGCAGCGATGATATCGTCGATCGGCGTCTCCGTCCGCTCAGCCTGTGACGAGGCCGCAACACCGCTTCCCTCGCGGGAGTGGGTGACCGACGTAGTGCCTGCAGTACTCGATCCGTCATCCGTGGTCTGCGACGCCGTCGCCGCGAGCAGTTCACTCACGTCGAGCCCCTCGTGATCGATCGCAACGCCGTGGCGATCACACGCAGCAACGGGTGTCAGTCCGTCTTTTACCGTCGCGTACTCGAGTGTTCGTCTGCCGATGCCACCGGTTCCAAGAACGGCGAATCGAATATCGTGCATGCGGAATTTGTGGGGTGTCTCAGTGTCGCAATCGTCTGTTGGTTACTCGCCCGAATCTGTTGGCGTCGTGCTCACTGCTGGCTCCGGATCCGACTCCGCGGTTTCGTGCCGGGCCGTGACCGCTGCTGGATCGAAGTCGTTTATCGTACGGTTGGGCTCTAATCCGGCGCGTTGGATGATCTCGAGGTCGTCACCAGGTGTCTGTCCAGTTGTGGTGAGGTAATCACCTGTTAGAATCCCGTCGGCACCTGCTTCGAAGGGGAGGTGTTGGTCGGCTTTCTCGAGGGCGACCTCGCGGCCACCGGTGAGTCGAACTCGTGCTGTGGGGTGGAGAAACCGGTAGACAGCGATGGTCTTGATGAGTTCGGTCGTCGAAATAGCCGGCTGGTCGCGCTCGCCCAATGGCGTCCCGTCGATGGGATTGAGGACGTTGACCGGGAGCGAGGAGATGCCGATCTCCTGGAGTTCGATAGCCGCGTCGACTCGGTCGGCCGGCGATTCGCCCATACCGAGAATAACGCCGGCACAGAGGTCCATCCCTGCCTCCTTGGCGCGGTGGAGTGTGTGAAGTCGATCCTCGAACGTATGGCTCCCGATGATCTCGGGGAAGTATCGTCGGGAGGTCTCGATGTTGTGGTTGTAGTGATTGACGCCCTCGGCCGCGAGATCGGTTGCTTCCTCCCGTGTTAGTATCCCGAGCGAAGCGTCAACGGCGACGGACGTCTCGTCGCGAACGAGGCGAATGGCTCGGATAACATCGGCCCACTCGTCGGGGCGGGCAGCCTTCGAGACGCCCTTTTCGGCAACGACGATGCCAAACCGCTGTGCACCGTCGGCCTCGGCACGGTTTGCGGCTTCGAGTATCTCTTCGGGATCGAGGAAGCTGTAGGTGTCGATACCAGTGTCGAAGTGAGCCGACTGGGCACAGAAGCCACAGTCTTCGGCACAGTTGCCCGCCTTCGCGTTGACGATGCTGCAAGCGTCGACCGTCCCGTCGGAACAGTGTCGACGAACGAGGTCAGCACCAGCCGCAAGCGCCTCCACGGGCTGAGCGAGCAAGGCGAGTCCGTCGGTTCGATCGAGGCGCACCCCATCGAGTACGCGACGGACTGCGTCGTCGACCGTTCGATTACCAGTTTCGTAAACCACGATTTTTATCGTGGTTGACTAGGTGATAAAGATACCGAATATATCGATCAGTAGAACGGTGGTCGTAACTGACCAACCACCACAACCAGGAGGTATAGCGACTCTCAGTCGGATCGACAGTACAGGTCCCGGACAGACAGCGCATACGACACACGCCACACACGAACACAGATCGCACACGACACACGCTGCACACGAACACAGACCGGACGTCCATTCCTCGTTCAGCACGCAGCACGCAGCACACATCCATCCCCTTTCGTGGCCAACGTTCATCGATCGTGGGTAGCAATCGGAGGGTACGAACGACGTACGCGAGACGACTCCAGACCGATCCCTCTTACGGACGAACGGTCTGCAAAACCGGTTTTGCGTAAAAGACCATTGAGAACGGAACAGCAAGGTATACCAGTACGGGACTCGAAACGCCGGTTGATGCCCACGGTAGAATACCTCAACTACGAAGTGCTGGACGACCAGGGTTGGGAAATGGATGACGATGACCTCTTCGAGAAAGCTGCAGACGCCGACTTCGGCGACGAAGACTACGGCACCCTCGAGGTCAACGAGGGCGAATACATCCTGGAAGCCGCCGAGGCACAGGGCTACGACTGGCCCTTCTCGTGCCGCGCCGGCGCCTGTGCAAACTGCGCAGCCATCGTCACGGAAGGCGAAATCCAGATGGACATGCAGCAGATCCTCTCGGACGAAGAGGTCGAAGAGAAGAACGTCCGCCTGACCTGCATCGGTTCCGCCGAGACTGAGGAGGTCAAGATCGTCTACAACGCAAAGCACCTCGACTACCTGCAGAACCGCGTCATTTAAACACTCTCGCGGTTTGCCGTTCCGGCTTCGTTTCCGGTTCCGGTTCCGTTTTTGCGTCTGTCCGTGGGACACCAACCCACCAGTCGAGAGAAGATCCACTACTCGCTACTGGACGGACCGCCACGCGCAATTTCACGGTGCCGTCTTATCGACCAACCAGCTCAAAGCGGACAGGGCGTCGAGACGCAATTAGGAGTCGACCTTCGCCTCGGCGAGTGTCTCGTACATCTCGTCGACCAGTTGGGTCGCTCGATCCGCGTCGCGGGCTTCGGCGTAGACCCGAACCAGTGGCTCCGTTCCCGACGGGCGAGCAAGCACCCAGGCATCGCCGTGATCGAGACGGTAGCCGTCTCGCGTGTTCAGCTCCGCATCCGCTGCATGGGCATGGTTCGCCGCCGCATCGAGCATCGCATCGCGTTCAGCGGTCGACTCGTACTTGATATTACGCCGAATATTCGCATAGCCGTCGTACGGCCCAACGATTTCACTTACCGGCTGTTCAGCAACCAACTCGAGGAACCGGGCTGCCGTGTAGGCCCCGTCTCGGGAGAGCCGGTAATCCGGGAAGAAGATACCGCCGTTGCCCTCGCCAGCGATCGGAACGTGCTCGCCGGTGGCCTCGAGTTCCTCGATTCGCGTGATGATGTTCGTCGACCCGATCGGCGTGAGTTCGAGGTCGGCCCCCACGTTGGTCACCACGTCGACGAGTCGTTGAGAGACGTTGACTGCAGACACCGTGGTCTCACCGGACTCGAGTTCCGCTGCAGCGAGGGCGGCCAGTGCTGCGTCGCCGGAGACGAACTCGCCGTGTTCGTCGAAGAAGATGGCGCGGTCGGCGTCGCCGTCGTGGGCGATACCGATGTCGGCGTCGGTCGTCCGGACGAGACGGCCCAGATCCCCGAGGTTGTCGGGGACTGGTTCGGGGTCACGGCCAGGGAACTTGCCGTCGGGCTGGCTGTTGACCGTGAGGACGCGACAGCCGAGTTCGCGGAAGAACTCGGGGCTAGTGAGCGTGCCGGCGCCGTGACCGGGGTCGAGAGCGACGGTCAGGTCGGCGTCGGCGATCGTCTCGCGGTCCGATGCGGCGAGCAACTCGTCGATGTATGCGTCGCGAACACCGTCGATCTCGCGGACGCGACCGGTTTCATCCCACGGGGCGACAGCGAACTCGCCCGCGAGCAGCGTCTCCTCGATGGCTTCGAGGTCGGTGACGGCGAGTTCGACGCCGTCGCTGCCGACGAGTTTGATGCCGTTGTACTGGGGCGGATTGTGTGAGGCGGTGACGACGATGACGGGGATGCCCTCACGCTCGGCATACCCCTGCGCGCCCGGCGTCGAGATGATCCCCAATCGATCGACGTCGGTACCTGTACTCGTCAGTCCGCTCGCTGCCGCATCGGCCAGCATCCGTCCCGTGTAGCGGGTGTCGCGAGCGATTGCGACCCGGTCCACCTGCCAGGCCGTGCCCGCCGCTTTGGCAACCCGCAGGACGAACGCCGGCGTCAACTCCTCGTTGGCGACGCCACGTGTCCCGCTCGATCCGAAGACTTCCATCGGTCGCTAGTCTGACGGGACCACCCAAAGGGATTCCGGAGCAACGACGCAGTGTGAGCGAGCAACAGCACACGACACCAGCGGAACGCTTTCGGCCCAGCCATCCAATCCAGACGTATGGACTCTATCGAGGAAAAACGCGTCTTCGGCGACCGTGGCGGCGCGGTCCAGGCCTACGTCGCGAGTTCGATCGGTGTCGTCCGCGTCCGCATCGCCGGCGATACTGTCGGCGAGTTCAGCCTCTGTGCGCGCTGTGACACGCGAGATATCGCGTCGACTCAGGCCGGCCGCGTCGTCGTTGCAACTGACGAGGACGTTCGCGTGGAAGACAACGCCCACGGGTCGGTCGGCGACAACGCAGGTAGCGAATTTACCCTGACAGACACCGGCTTCGGACCCGCAACCGCGATCGGCGTCACGGGATCGACGATCCTCGCCGCTGATCCCGATGGTACCGTCCGCTTCCTGAAGTACGAGCGCGGCGACGACGGACAAGACGCCTGCCGAGACAGCGACTGGCAGGAACTCGAGTTCGGTCCGAGCAACAGCGGCGGGCGAGACGAGCGCCGCACCCCCACTTCGGTCCGCGCGATCGACGGCGACCTGCTCGCGACCGACGCCGGCGTCTACCGGTTTCGCGAGACAGACGGAGCGCGGGTACTCGAGCACGCCGGCCTGACGGATGTCGTCGACGTGTCGGCGGCAGCGGTGCCGCTCGCGGCGACGGCGGACGGGCTCTACAGGCTTGGGAACGGCTGGATGAAAGTTCTCGAAGGGACCTTCGAGACGGTGACAGCAGATCCACAGGCTGAACCGGGGCGGCTGTCGCGTGCACATGCTGTTACTGCGGGAGTCACAGCGGCGAGTACGGCAGAAACGGCTGCAGAGACGACGACCGCGGAGCCGGCAGAAACAGACGTGTACGCGTTTTCGAACGGCAACTGGGAGCGAGTGACGATCGAACAAGTCAGCGACCCCATCGTCGACGTCGGCTACGGCCCGCGAACGGCGCCGGCACAGGAGGCAGCGACAGCTCTCGAATCAGTCTATGCCGTCACCGAAAGCGGCACCGTCCTCGTCTCGACGACCGAACCAGGTGAGGCTACCGCACCGGATGGGTGGCGACAGCGGTCGGTCGGCGTCACCGGTGTGACGGGGCTCGCCGTCCGCCCTGACTAAGACGAGTTGGTCCGGAGACAGGACAACAACGGTAGCCAAAACCGATCGGCAGATCTAGCGGAAGCTTGACTATCCGTGACTGTCTGGGTCCAGCACATGAGCGACCTTCCGCGCCGCCGGCTCCTGGCACTCGGCGGCACCGCACTGACAGGAGCGATCGCCGGCTGTTCTAGCAGCGCGAACGAAGACGACCCGAACGGTGACGACGAGACGGACGGAACGGAAGACGAGGACGACACCGGGCCGAGCGATGAGAACGGGAACGGAGACGGGAACGGGGACGGGACCAACACAGACGACCCCGGCAGCACCGTCCTCGGCGACATCGCCGTCGAAAACCTGAGCGGAAACGACCACACGGTCAACGTCATACTCGAGTTCGACGGCGAAATCGAACACTGGTCGACCCACGAGTTGAGTGCCGGCGACGGCGCAACCCTCGACCGCGACTGGGACGACGACGCGGGCGAGTTCCGCGTGATTCTGCGACTCGACGACGGCGACCCGGTCCAGGATACCGCCATGTCCTGGAACGAACCGGACTGTCTCAACCTGCTGGTGACGATCAACCGCAACGGTGAGCTGACGACCCACGCCGATACGAACAGCGGGCCGTGTGGCGACGGCGACGCCGATTTTGACGAGGGCGACGAGTAGCTCCCGAGACGCGTCCGAGAGCGGCCCGTCACGGACAGGAACGAAAACTGGTTTACGCCCCATCCTGTGGTGTCGAGTATGATCATCAGCGGAGCCGCCTCACAGGCGCTCGCCGCCGCGCTCGCACGCGAACTCGAGGAACCACTCGCCAGAGCCGAGTACGACCGGTTTCCGGATGGGGAACTGCTCGCTGCCGTCCCCGACCTGGCCGACAGCGGCGGCGACTCCGGCAAAGGCGGCGAGGACATCAACACCAACACCAAAACCGACCGCGCCATCATCGTCGCCTCCACCATCTCGAGCGACGCCCACCTCGAACTGCTCCAGCTCCAGGACGCCGCCCGCGAAGCCGGCGTCTCGGAGGTCGTCACCGTCCTCCCCTACATGGGCTACGCCCGCCAGGACAAGGCCTTCGACGCCGGCCACCCGATTTCGGCTCGCGCTGTCGCGCGGGCCATCTCGAGTACCACCGATCGCGTCCTCACCGTCACCCCACACGAGGAAGCAGTCTGTGAGTTCTTCGAACCGACGGCGACGGCCATCGACGCGGCTGACCGCCTCGCGGAGCCGCTGCCCGACGACCTCACGGATCCGGTCTTCCTCTCGCCCGACGCGGGTGCGATCGACCTCGCCGAGACGGTTCGAGACGCCTACGGTGACGGTTCAGGCGAGACGGACTACTTCGAGAAGGTGCGCCACTCCGGCACGGAGGTCGAGATCACGCCGAGTGACGTGGATGTCACAGGCCGCGACGTCGTCGTCGCGGACGACATTATCGCGACGGGATCGACGATGAGCGAAGCCGTCGGGGTCCTGCAAGAGCGTGGCGTCGGCCGCGTCTTCGTCACGTGCGTCCACCCGCTACTCGCGAGCAACGCGGTCACGAAGCTCTCGCAGGCCGGCGTCGAAGCGATCTACGGCACGGACACGATCGAACGCCAGCAGAGCGCCGTCTCGGTTGCGCCGTCGATCGCAGCAGAACTGTAACAGGTACCTAGCAGGCCAGACCCATCAGCTATCGAATAAAATGGCAGTCTAAACACGAAGACAGTCCGAGAAAAACGATTGTAAACCGTTCTGAAACGACGAACGGTCACCTCTGCTTACATCCGGTTCGTACCATGGTCGCAGTAATGACTTCCAGGCAGCCGACGCGAGACGACTCGAGTACAACTGACCGGCAGACAGATGCCGTCGGACGGCGGACGGTTATCGCCGCCGCCGGCGGAGCTGGAACGACCCTGCTCGCTGGCTGCATGTCCGACGGCGAAGCGGAGCGAGAGGAAGGGGAGGAGGCGACCGGAACGACGGATAGTTCGACTTCCGAGACGGGATCATTCCGGCTCCTCATTAGCGACATGCCAGCCGATATCGGTGATTTCGAGCGGTTGGACGTTTCTTTCAACAAGGCACGTATCTTCGACGGTGGAGCCGAAGAAGAGAGCGATGCTGACGGGGAAGAAGACACAGAAGACGGTGCGAGCGAGGAAGAAACGGATACGGACGGAACGGAACCGGATGGAGACAGGGATGGAGAGAACGACGGTGAAACAGCCGCTGGCGACGGTAATGACGACGAGACGGAGGGCGGCGATGATGGGAGTACTGGCGGTGAGAGTGACGCCGGTACGGACACCGACACCGACACAGATACCGACATCGACGGAAGTGAACGCCGAGAAGGCTTCTACATTCTCGACCTCGACGGTGCAACCGTCGATCTGACGGAGGTCGTTGGCGACAAAGCAATCGGTGTCTTCGATGGTGAGCTATCAGCCGGGAGCTACGAAAAAATCGAACTGTTCGTCGAAGAGACCAACGGTATCGTCGACGGCGAGGAGGTCGATGTGACAGTTCCCAGCGAAAAGCTCCAGATCACCAGTTCGTTCGAGATTCGAGCCGACGAACCCGTCGAATTCGTGTTCGACATCAACGTAGTCAAACGCGGCCCCGACAACGGGTACAATCTGACGCCCGTGATATCGAAGAGCGGCGTGAACGGAAACGATGTTAGCGTCGAGGAGATCGAACCCGGTGACGCGGCCGAGGACGCCGATGACGAACCCGACGAGCAAACAGACGATGAGGAGGACGGCAGCGACGGTACCGCCACTGACGATGACAATGAGACCGACGATGACGACGCCGACAACGAAAGTGACACTCACGACAGCGACGACGAGCGCCCTGATTCAGAAGACGACGAGAACTGACCGCAACTGATGGCGGACCGCACGTAACCACCCCCGCGGCTTTACGCTCAGCTCGACTCACTTCTCGAGTACGGTGCAGACGCGAAGATAAGAGACCAAAAGTACCGCCTCGAACCACTCGGCGGTGATTACTCGGATGCCTCAGCGGCCGCCAGCGACTCGATCGCGATCTCGGCATCCACCTTTTTCCGCTCGGGTCGCTCTCTACGTTCGCAACCACTCGCGCAAAAATCTGTCTGGCGAGAGCAAAGCTCTCGCTGACCTTGCTTCGCTTCGCTCAGCAAGAGGCCAAAAATACCGCTTCGCGAAGCGAAGCGGCGCTTATTCAGACGCTTCCGGCGTTGCCAACGACTCGATCGCAATCTCCATCGCCACGCCTTCAACCTCCCACTCCTTGCGGTGGCCATCGTCGACAACGTCGCCACCGAACTCGTCCGCACGAACCTCCTCGCGGATCAGGTCCGCGCGCTCGTCGACCAGCGAGGCAACGCGGTCGTCTTCGATCGTGAGTTCCAGCGCGATGCGCTCCTCGACATCTAAGTCGAGGTCCTTGCGCATCTCCTGCACCCGGCGGATAACCTCGCGAGCGTAGCCCTCGCTCTCGATATCATCAGTGAGCGAGGCGTCGACGTACGCAACCCCGCGGTCGTCGCCGTTCAGCCCGAAGGCCGTACCGGCGACACCCTCCGGCGTCTGGGTGACGAACGAAACCATCTCCTCGGTGATTTCCTCACCGGACTCGAGTACGTCCTCCACGGCCGCTGCGATCGACTCGAGTGTCGGGTCGTCGATCCGGGCCTCGTTGAGCGCGTTCATGACCTGGCCGGCGCGGTCGCCGAACGTCGGTCCGAGTTCGCTCATGTCTGCTTCGGCGCTGTAGTTGAGTTCACCCCAGCGGTCGTCGGGCGAGACGAGTTCGATCTCGCGGGCGTTGAGGCGATCCTCGAGCAGTGGGGTGTGGCGCTCGACGGCTTCGACGACGCGCTGGTCGTCGGCTGCGACGACGACGCGCGGGACGGGCCAGCGCAGTTTGCGGCCGGCCTGCTGGCGAGCGTTCGCACCGGCTTCCTCGATGGCGCGCAGGAGTGCGACGTCCTCCTCGAGTTGCTCGTCGACGAACGCTTCGTCGACTTCGGGCCAGTCGCACATGTGGACGGTGTCGTGTTCGGCGTCGCCGGTGAGCGTGCCGTAGATTTCCTCGCTGATGAACGGCGCGTAGGGAGCGAGCAGCGCGACGGTTTCGCGGAGCACGCGGTAGATGGTCGCGTAGGCGGCTTCCTTGGAGGCGCTGTCCTCCTCTTCCCACATACGCTCGCGGACGGCCTGCACGTAGAATCGAGAGACGTCCTCGACGACGAAGTCGATGAGCGCGTTGAGCGCTTTGTCCTGACGGCGCTCTTCGAAGTGTGCAGTCATCTCGTCCTTGGTGGACTGCAGGCGGGCGAGCACCCATTCGTCGATGAGTTCGAGATCCTCCGCAACGTCTTCGACGGTCGTCGCCTGCGGATCGAAATCATCGAGCCGCATGTACGGCAGCGGGAAGCGGAAGACGTTCCAGAGGGTCCGCAGGTGGTTCTCCATGGTCTGCATGCCGTCCCAGGAGAAGCGCATGTCGTCGCCCTGCGGGTTGTTCGACAGCAAGAACGCGCGCATCACGTCCCGGCCGTGGCGGTCGATGGCCTCGTGGGGGTCGATCAGGATGTCCTTGGACTTGGACATTGCGCGGCCGTCGGGCATGAGCGCGTGGCCGTGCATAAGGACCTCTTCGTATGGAATCTCGCCGAGTGCGGCGGTTCCCATGCCGAGCTGTGACCAGAACCAGCCGCGTGTCTGGTCGTGGGCCTCGAGGATGAAGTCGGCGGGCCAGAGTTCGTCGAACTGGCTGTCGTCCGAGGGGTAGTTCAGGGTACCCCAGGAGGCAACCGAGGAGTCGAGCCAGACGTCGAACACGTCGGGAACGCGGGTGTAGGTCGTGCCGTCCTCGGTGATGGTGAGGTCGTCGACGGTGTCCTTGTGCAGGTCGACGCTGTCGTACTCGATGTCCTGATCGACGCGCTCGACGAGTTCCTCGCGGTCGCCGATGACGATCATGTCCTCATCGTCGTCCCGATCCTCTGGCGTCCAGACGGGCAGCGGAATACCCCAGTAGCGCTGTCGGGAGACGTTCCAGTCGGGAGCCTCCTCGACGAAGTCGCGGAAGCGGTTGTCCCGCGCCCAGTCGGGGTGCCACTGGCTGTCCTCGATGTTCTCGAGGAGCTCGTCTTTCACGTCCGTGATCGTGATGAACCACTGGTCGGTGACGATCTGGATGATGCCCGTATCACAGCGCCAGCAGTGACCATAGCTGTGGGTGACCGTCTCGGAGGCGAGCAGCGCGCCGTTGTCCTCGAGATCGGCCGTGATCTCTGGATCTGCGTCCTTGACGAACTCGCCTTCGTACTTGCCGGCTTCCTCGGTGTAGACACCGTCGCCGTCGACGGGACAGAAGATCGGGAAGCCGAGTTCCGTTCCGCGCTCGAAGTCCTCCTCACCGTGACCCGGTGCGGAGTGGACGAGGCCGGTACCGTCGCCGTGCGTGTCGACGTAATCGGCGGCGTAGACCTCGTGGGAACCGTCGGCATCGACGTTGTCTGGGACTTCCTCGGCGAGCGGGTGGTCATAGGACCAGCCGATCATCTCCTCGCCGGATACCTCCTCGACGACCTCGTAGTCATCGTATCGGCCGGTCTTCAGCACGTTCTCGTGTTTGGCCTCGGCGACGTACAGCAGTTCCTCCTCGCCCTCTTTCTCCGCGCGGACGCCGACGTAGTCGCCCTCCTTGTCGACCGCGACGAAGGTGTTCGCCGGGATGGTCCACGGCGTCGTCGTCCAGATGACGATCGAGCCCTCGCGATCTTCGAGATCGAACTTCACGTAGATCGAGGGGTCCTCGACATCCTCGTACTCGACCTCGTTGTTCGCGATTGCCGTCTCACAGCGCGGACACTGCGAGATTGAGCGATGGCCTTTCTCGACTAAGCCGCGCTCTGCAGCCTTCGAGAAGCCCCACCAGGCCGCCTCCATGTACTCGGGGCTGACCGTCCGGTAGGGATTCTCCCAGTCCATCCAGACGCCGAAGTCCTGGAAGTCAGACTGGAGGCCCTCGAGTTGCTCGTCTGCGTACTCCTTGCAGGCCTCGATGAAGTTCTCCTCGCCGTACTCCTCGATGTCCTTCTTGTTCTCGAAGCCGAGTTGGCCCTCGACGCGAGTCTCGATCGGGAGCCCGTGCATGTCGTAGCCCGGTCGGTCAGTGACGTCGTAGCCCTGCATTCGGTGGAAGCGGATGTAGACGTCCTTGAGGGACTTGTTCCAGGTGGTCCCCATGTGTGCCGAACCCGACGTGTACGGCGGGCCGTCGACGAAGAAGAACGATTCACCGTCCGATCGATGCTCGACAGTTTGCTCGTAGGCATCGACGTCGTCCCAGTAGTCGAACACCCGTTGCTCGACGGCATCGGGGTCGTACTGGTCGTCGACCTCGCTAAACCTGCTCATACCTCACGTAATTGCCTGGGATGGTAAAGAGGAATCGATATTGCAGGTCAGCGACTGGCTGGCCAGTCAGCAACTGGATGACTGGGCGGGCATCCGGATGTCAGAGTGCCAGAATCGCTCGCGGTGTAAGGACGTGATGACGCAGGATGTGATGACGCAGAACGGCACCGGCGTCGTGGGCCTCCCGCGAGAACGAACGCGACGCCGACGGTTCGACACGCCTATCGGTCAGGGATCGAACAGGGACACAGGAATGCTCTCGGCTCGCGATGCGATCGGATTGCTCCTCGACCGCGAAGTAGCGAAACTCGCCGTCGTCGTGGCTGTCGGCTGGTGGATGATCTGGACGGGCGTCGGGTCGACGAACTGGATCGAGTTTTCGGGTGTCGTACGCGGACTCGACGACCTCCTCTCCATGCTCGCCGTCCTCGTCGGCGCGATACTCGCGTTCGTCGGGACGCTCGCACTGGTGGTCAAACTCGTTTACGACGCAGTTGTCCTCGCTAACGCGAGCTAGCGCAATCGGTACCCGGTCTACTGTCCTCGGACCCCACGGAGAACCTTCTGATAGCCGAGTCCGTAAACGCCTGCGTAGAGCATGATCCCGCCGATCGCGGCGAGCCACAGCGCCACCATCGTCTCCCCCGAGCCGAAGTGCTGCAGACTCGCGTACTCGGCAGCAGCGCCAGCAATCGTGAGTGCGCCGGCAGCAACGGTGTATAACAGCAGTGACAGTGATTCTGCAAGCAGTTCTGAAGCCATTGAGTCCGGTAAGACACCCGAGAAAGGTAAACTTGTTCCCGCGAGCAACAGATCGCGGTCGAAATCAGTTAGATTGCTGATCCGGCCCGCCTATACTCGTTGAAACCCAACCTCGGAACAGATCGTGCCCGCCCCTGACCCGCCATTCCCCGACTCCCGAAACGTCATCGAACCGGACTGCCAGCGGTGTCCGGCACTCGCTGAACACCGCACCTGCATCTCGTGGGGAACCGGTCCGCTCGACGCCGACGTGCTTGTCATCGGCGAAGCACCAGGCTCCGGCAACCCCGACGCCGACGACTGGCAGGGTGGCAACTGGACCGGCAAGGCCTACACCTCACGTCACTCCGGTCGACGCATCCGTCGCATGGTCGAGCGAATCGGCTACGGGGACGACGCCTACTACACCAACGCGGTGAAATGCTTCCCCTCGAACGAGGATTCACGCGCCACGACAGCGAGCGGTGAAGTCGCGAGCACCGAGACCTCGGCTACCGAGGAGCTCCCGGATAACCGCGAACCTACACCAGCAGAGCGTACGAACTGCCGTACCCACCTCGTCACCGAGGTTGAGACGCTCGAGCCGGCCGTGTTGCTCGCGACGGGGAAACACGCGACGAAATCGGTGCTGGCAGCCGAGGACCAAGAGCTGGACGGCTTCATCGAGATGGTACTTGAGCCGGTTCGCTGTGAGCAACTCGAGACGTGGCTCGTGCCGATCCTGCACCCCTCGTATCAGGACGTGTGGATCGGCCGGTTAGGGTACGAGCCGGAGGAGTACCTCGCGGCGATTCGGGAGGTGGTGGACGAATGCGTCGAGTGCGTCGAGTGCGGCGAGCGCGATGGATCAGCGTAGGAAATCTGGCGGGGTCAGCGATCGCGGCTCGGCACCGCTCGGTCGGTCAGACCGACCCCGTGACCATGAAATAGACGAACGTGAAGAACGCGAACCAGAGCAGGGTTCTGAGGAAGAGTTTGCTGTAGATGTCCTTGATCGGTGCCATCGCGTGGAACTGCCGCTCGGCACGAAACAGTCGTTGCAGCGGCGTCTCGTTTCGATCGCTCATGGCAGTACGTGAGCGATAGGCACGGTTCATAGTTACCTGTTCCGGAGACAGCGACACAGTTCGGTACTCGAGACGGTCCGACCAACGAGCCGCCCCGACCAGCGGTAACCTTCTTACCGCGAGCCGACACACAGTGGCGTATGAGCACGATCTTCACCCAGATCGTCGAGGGAGAGATTCCCGCCCGAATCGTGTACGAAGACGAGACTACGGTCGCCTTCCTCGACGCCAATCCGCTGGCACCGGGACACACGCTCGTGATCCCGAAAGACGAGTACGAACGGCTGAACGACGTTCCCGCGGACGTTGCAACGGATCTCTACGACACAATCCACCGGATGGTTCCCGCCGTCGAGGACGCTGTCGACGCGGATGCGACGACCGTCGCGTTCAACAACGGCGAGGAAGCCGGCCAGGAGGTCCCGCACGTCCACTGTCACATCGTCCCGCGCTTCGAGGGCGACGGTGGCGGCCCTATCCACGCTGTCGCGGGCGAGGCGCCCGATCTCGACGACGACGAACTCGACGAGATTGCGGCAGGTATCGAGTCCGAGGCCTGAATCGGATCAGATCGACGGTTCGAACCGAATCAGATTGACTCCTCACGTAACTCGAGTGGGTTCGAAAGACAACAGCAACCCGCGAGCAGCAAACAGCAGATCAGCACCACAGTCACACACCCGCCGCCCGTGACCCTTTTCTCACTCCGGCGTAACTCTCGGCACAGATGAGCACCCTCGACCGGCTTCGGACTCGCATCCGCGAGTTGCCGATCTCTATTCCAGCGGTACTCGAGTTAGCCAGCGTCTGCATCTGTATCGGGTTGTTCGTGGGGACGTTCGTGGCGCTTGCGAGTGGGATCCCGGGGGCAGAAAGTGGTGCGGCTGGGGCGGGTGGAGCGAGTGGAGCGACAGGCGCGGGCGACACAATCGGCGGGAGTGGCGGAACCGAACTGCTGTGGCTCGGGATCATCGCCGTTGGCGCTGCGTTCGTCGTCTTCTGGACGGCGCTGGTGCCGGTGGTCGAACGGGTGTACTACTAACTCCTGAACGATTGGCTTTGGTAAATCGCCATACAGTACCGAGTTGAGCCGGCACAACGAGGGAGGTGAAGCGGAAAACGGCGGATGGTTCACGTCCAAAATCTCTCGCTTCACCGGGACGGTCGTGTCGTTGGCTCGACCATCCTGCAGACGCTCACTCTTGAGCACCTCTCTCGCCCCACTTCGAGCGAAGCGCCAGTGGAACCAGCCACGCGGCGAATCCGTCGGGGTCGGCCGCTCGTTCGGCTCGGTGTTGGGCCCACTCGAGGACGGTCAAGAGAAGGAAGAACCCGCCGATGAGCGTCGCCAGCCCGATTCGGTCCGCAGCCGACTGTGACGCCACCGCCAACGTGAACAGACCGACAATAACGAACGTCAGGAACAACCCGATTACCCCGGGAACGAGCACCAGAAGCAGGCGAACCGGATACTCAAGGACCGTTACGGGAGACAGGTCCGTATATCGACGTGGACGGAAGTAGTTTCGGTAGACGTAGACGAGATGGGAGCCGACGATCGTCAGCGCGGTTCCGAACACGGCTGGCTCTCGAAACGCCGAGAGCCACGCCGGGAAGGTGTCGTGTGCCTCGTGTCCGCCGACGAGTGTGTCACCGATTGCGACGAAGAGAAAGCCGGCGACCAGCAACGACGGCACGATCACGCGCAGACTCCGCAGGTAGACCCGCGGTAACGGTCCAGGGAGCGGAACCGTTGGCAGGGAACTCAGATAGCCGTCGTCGGACCCGACGACGACAGGGGTGACGTCCCGATCCTCGGTCTGCATCTCCTGCTGGGCAAACAGCGCACAGCCACAGTAGACGACGACCAGCGTTAGTATCTCGAACAGGTACAGTACGAAGACGAGCGTATGCAACAGGTCGAACCAGACGATCCCCACGATCGGCAACGCGTTCCCGACGAGTATTGGAGCGAACTCCCGAAGATCATCCTCGTTCGCTCGTCGCCCGTCGATCATCGCTCAGTCGAGCGGAGGGACGATCGTCATATCAACCTTCCGAACGATAGTCGAAACACGATCCACCGAGCGACTGGATGTGGATAATCAGCGGAGGACCCTCTGGGGAAGGATCGCCTTCGGACACGGTTGGCAGCAATGACGCGAGAAGATGAGTGAAGAAATCGTGAGACCGCTCATCAAGTATTGCAAGTTTCGTTCCATGATCACACGCATAACGCGCGGATCGATGTAACTCGAACATGCTGTGGGCTGGGCAAACCCGACGACCAATGGCGATTCACCACGACCGGGCGATTAGAAGAGGCCGAGTACGCCGAACAGCAGATCACCGTAGAGCACTGCGAGCAGCATGCCGAGGAAGATCGGCACCAGAAACGGCGTGCCGGGTGAGATCCAGACCGCCTCCTTCGTCGTGATCGTATCGAGTCCGGCGCGCAGCTGGTCGGGTGTCGTGCCGTACGCTGTCCCCTCAATGTCCTCGAGGAAGGCGTCGGCTCCCCAGGGGTCGTCCGTAGTCGTCTCGGACGGTACGTCTTCGTTCGGTTCTGGTGGGGAGCGCTCAGTAGCGTCGACGTCTTCCGTCTCAGCTGCCGCCCCACCGACGCCGCCGTCCGTTTCGACCGTAACCGCACCGTCAGTCGGCGGGTTCGGCTCCGCAGGAAGCGTTTTCGGGTCCCGGTAGTATCCGGGTTCTGCGCGGAGTTCCTCGAGTGTGCACCCTCGCCAGCGGAGGTACATCCGCAGGGCGTCGAGGTCGAGTCCGCGGCTGGTGGTGCCGTTTGGCTCCTCCATCAACCACCCGGGTGTCTCGGGGAGTCGTTCCCAGGAAATCGGCCAACCGAGGAACATCTCCCGGCGAATCCGACCCGACGCGGCGTTTCGGATCGCCAGCAGGAGCGGGATCGCAAGCGCGACGATGACGGCGTTCGTCAGGATCGTGAACGAGAACGTCCCGATCGGTGTGTCGACAAGCGGGAACGACCACGAGCCGATGGCGTACGACGGCAGCGTCGGGAACAACAGGGCGAGCACGAGCAACGCCTTCGCGTCGGCACCGCCGAAGCCGCCGAACCACCAGAACAGGTACGCGATCGGGACGACGAGCCCCAGACTCACCGTCGCCGGCACGACGAACTCGTAGATGAACTGGTGGGACCAGCCGACGGGGCCCGCGTGCCAAGCGAGCCAGCCGTCCCAGACGAGTAAGATCGCGCCGAGAACGGTGAGCGGAATCCAGACGGTACTCGAGACGCGCCTCGTTTTGATGTCGCGAACGGCGGTCCAGGCGAAGACGGGAAGGGCGAGGAGCCGGAGGAGGTCGGGCCCCGTCGCCGAGATGAACGCGAGTGACACGGTCGATGGTGGGTGTGGACGGCGCGGTACCGTTATGGTTTCGGCCTCCGGGAGCCACGCTTGGTGTTCGCTGTGGGTCGCGACTGGGCGAGGAAAAGTGTGGTCGGCCGCCAGCGTGGCGCGTCAGCGATCGTGGCAAGACCAACACAGTGCAGAAGGATTTTCCCTGCTGCGACCACAGTGGCGATAGATGAGTTACGTCCGCATCGCCGTCCTGAACGCGGCTCACGAGGACGCGAACACGACGCGAAACTTCCGGCGCGAACTCGACGCCTCCCTGGCCGAGTTCGATGTCACGGACGGCGAGCTTCCAACGCACTTCGAGTTCGACGCACTCGTCGTCACTGGCTCGCGATCGTCTGTGTACTGGGATGAGGAGTGGATCGATGCCACGAAGGAGTGGGTTAACGAGGCGCTCAGTCGAGACTTGCCCGCGCTTGGTATCTGTTGGGGTCACCAGCTACTGGCCGACGTGCTCGGCGGCACCGTCGAGGATATGGGGTCCTACGAGGTCGGCTACAGCGAAATCGAACACCACGGCGACTCGCGGCTGTTCGAGGGCATCTCCCAATCGTTCACGGCCTTCACTAGCCACGCTGACGAGGTCTCGGCACTCCCACCCGGCGCGACGCCACTCGCCGAGAACCACTACTCGAACCACGGCTTCCGCAAGGACCGCGTCTTTGGCGTCCAGTTCCACCCCGAGTACGACCAGAAGACCGCCCGCGAACTCGTCCGTCGCAAGGATATAGATACGGATCGGCGCGACGCCGTCCTCGCAGAGATCACCGACGAGAACTACGCGGCCGCTTGCGAGGCGAAACTGGTCTTCGAGAACTTCCTCGAGTACGTCCACGAGCTGACTGCCGAGGCAGACGAGACGCCGAGTGTGGTGGAGGACGGAGCCGGCTCGGAACCGACCGGGCTCTCCGACTAAGCACCAACCCGTACGAAACGGGCAATCATGACGGAGAGGCCCGACGACGGCGTTACCGACTACCGACGAAGCTGCCGCCACCACTGTTCGATCCGGCGACGAATTCGAATTACTCGAGTACGTCTACGTCCGTTCCCAGTCCCCAACCGTTTGAGCACTGACCCGCTGTCCGCTGTGCTGTCTCCCGTAGTTTCATCCTCGTCCCCGCCCTTCGCCGCATCCTGCTGCGCCTCGAGAAGCCGCTCGTACTGCGTGATGAGTTCCTGTTGCTGGTCGGTGCGCGACTCGAGTTCGGTCTGGAGTGTAGCGATCTGTGCGCGGAGGCGAGTGCGTTCGAGCCGGGCGGGCGTCGGTCGCGTCGCGTTCGTTCCAACGAATCTCGCAGTGATCGGTGACGTAGTCTGAGCAGAGAGTTGGGACTGGGTGTCTGTGCGGGCGGTACGAGTAGCTCTCGTGGCGTCGGTTTCAGTGTCGGTGTCCGTGTGGGTTGGGGTATCAGTATCGGCATCGGTATCGGTAGCCGCCTCAGCGACGGCGGCGGTCTCGGAATCACACGAAAAACTGACGACGACGGAGCGGTCACGGGCACGGGAGTGGGAACGATGCTCGACGGACATGGGCGACACACACCTACACCGTACACCCACAAAAGCGTCAGTCAGTCGGGCGTCAGACGGGTTTAACGGCCTTCGGTTTCGAACACCACCGATCGAGCGAGCGGTGTTCAATTCGACGGGACTCGAGTACGCCCTCGCTCGACTGATTCAGCGGGACCTCACTCAGAGGTGCTCGAGAACACCCGCGGTGTCAGCCGGCACCGGCTCTGGCTCCCGACCCGCAGCGGCCGCCGCGTCGGGGTCCTTGAGCAGGTGACCCGTCGTCAGGCAGGCGACGCGCTCGTCTTCGGTGACGATGCCCTCCGCCCGCAACTTCCGGAGACCCGCGACGGAGGCTGCAGAGGCCGGCTCGACACCGATGCCCTCGCCCGCGAGATCGCGTTGGGCCTCGGTGATCTCCTCGTCGGTAACCGAAATCGCGGTGCCGCCGGTTTCCCGGATCCCCGGCAGCGCCTTCGGTGCGTTGACCGGGTTCCCGATTCGGATCGCCGTCGCGCGCGTCTCCACGTCGTCCCAGCGGCGGACCTCGTCCGCGCCGTTCTCGATCGCTTCGACCATCGGGGCCGCGCCCTCGGCCTGTACGCCGACCAGCTTCGGGACTTCGTCCGTCTCGAGTGCCCCCGCCTGCACGAGTTCGCGGAAGGCCTTGTACAGCGCCGACGTGTTGCCGGCGTTGCCGACTGGGAGCACGATCCGGTCCGGAACCGTGTCGTAGTCCGCGAGGAACCCTTCCAGAATCTCGAGTCCGATGGTCTTCTGGCCCTCGAGTCGGAACGGGTTCAGCGAGTTCAGCAGATAGGCCTCACCCTGCCCGGCTAACTCCTGGACGATGTCGAGACAGGCGTCGAAGTTGCCGTCGACCTCCAGAATGCGCGCGCCGTGGAGGCTCGCCTGGGCGACCTTCCCGGCGGCGACTTTGCCCGCGGGGAGGAGCACCAGCGTCTCCATCCCGCCGCGGGAGCCGTAGGCCGCGAGCGCGGCGCTCGTGTTGCCCGTCGAGGCACAGGCTAACCGGTCGACGCCGAGTTCCTTCGCGACGGCGACACCGACAGTCATCCCGCGGTCCTTGAACGACCCCGTCGGGTTCATCCCCTCGTGTTTGATTCGGAGCGCCTCGAGTTCCAGATCGGCTTCCAGGCCAGGAACCTCGTACAACGGCGTCGCACCCTCCTGAATCGAGACGCCCGCCGGGAGCGGGAGCGTGTCGGCGTAGCGCCAGACGCCCTGATCGGGGTCCGCGGCAGCCGCGAAGTCCTCGAAGGTCGGCAGGTCGTCGTAGCGTACCTCGAGCAGGCCGTCACACTCGTCACAGGTGTAGCGGACGTCCGCGAACGGCGCGAACGTCTCGCCGCACGCGATGCACTCGAGCCAGACGCCGTCCTCGGCGTCGGCGGGCGCTGCCGGCTGGTCGGCAGAGAGACTGAGACTCATTATGTTCTGTGCGACGGGAAGGGATCGACTGGCAAAAAGCACGTGGATACGGCAGAAACCCGCGGAGTAGCGCTGCTCGCGGATCGCTGTCTCCAAAAATGGTCGCCCGTGCCACTCGTGTGGCGACGGCGATCGTGCGCTGCACCGCTGTCGTGCCCGAATCTGTAAGCAATCCCCTTACATCAGGATGAGTCCCATCAACATCATGGGACCGATCAGCATGATGAACACTGCGAGTAGCAGTTTGAATGACATGCTGATCAAACGTGATTCCGTTCCAATACATAACGATTTCTGATCGTTCACGGCGATGCCAGCACCACCAGGACGGAAATACCGCATTATGGCAAGAAAACCAGCAGTTGACTCGAGTTGGGTCGGGTCTGGAGCGGGCCTACTCGAGTAGGCAGTGTAACGGCGCTTTCTTTGTGTGTAATTGATCCTGCAGGCAACAACGGGTATCCTACCAGACGGCGACTAGCTACGGACCACCGTGAATTGATGTCTGTTGGTGATAGCAAATAATAAGATTGTAGAAGTTGTATCTGTGACACATGACGCCTGTTAGCAGACGAGCAGTGCTGAGTATGGGAGTCTGTCTAGTATTCGCAGGCTGTACTGCTAACAGCGACTCGAACTACGGGTGGCCAATGGCAGGGCGTGGGCCGCTCAATCGGGGCTTCGTCCGTTCTGGCCATGTTGGAGATTCTCTCGAAACAGCGTGGTCGATCGACCTTGGACCCGGCCCGACGACATCACCGGTCGTCGCCGATGGAACGGTGTATATCGCCGACGAGGAGGCACTACGGTTCATTCCTGCCGATGGAAGTGATTCGACCGTCATCACAACCGAGAGTAGCGTCTCGGGAACGCCAGCCGTGCTTGACGACGGACTAATCGTCCCCGGGTATGAGGAAGCAGAGTCGACTGGGACGGTATACAAGATCGATACCGCAAACGAGATCGAATGGGAAGCGGACGTTTTGGGAGGTCGACCATTTTCACCAACTGTACAGGGCACCGACATTGCGATCCGAACAGAAGCACAGACACACCTCATTACGCAGCGTGATGGGACCGTCAAGTGGTCTGTAGATACCGCCGAATACAGCGATGTCGCACAACACAGAGCAGTCGATCTCGCTCCGGTACTGACTGACGACGCCGTATTCGTTCCCTCCTCGGATGGAATCTACTGCTACGAACGCGAGACGGGAGAAGAACGATGGCACGAACAACGTGGCCGGTCACTCGCGAGTCCGACGTATGCAGACGGCGTGATTTACGCATCACTCGTCGAGGAGGGGATTGTCGCACTAGATGCTGACTCAGGAACACAGCAGTGGACTGTCGAGGCGACTGGGTGCTTGACGTCACCTGCTGTCGATGACGACACGGTGTACGCGACTGCTGGGTTTGACGTGCTCGCTATCGAGGCAGACAGTGGACGAGAACAGTGGCGATACGACGACGAGTACGGATTACGTGGAGACAGTTATTCTGACCCGATCTGTGTCGGCGAGAGACTGATTACTGGATCGATCGGACGGAGTGTCACTGTTCTCTCAACAGCTACTGGCGAACAGCAAGGGACCATCGACGGTGATGGGACGCATCATTCACATGCAGTTTCCGACGATGTGATCTACACGACTGGGACTCGAACAGTGACTGCAATCGACACGTCGTCAGGTATTCTGGAACGACTGTGAGAGCGAAGCGAGAAGACGAGAACTCAGTTTTACTGCACGGTGAGGACGACGATTGGATTGAATTGGTGCCAGAGACGATGTCACTCGAGTAGCCAGTGCAATAGCGCCTTCTGGGCGTGCAGGCGGTTTTCAGCCTGGTCGAAGACGATCGACTGGTCGCTCTCGATCGCTTCGTCCGTGATCTCCTCGCCGCGGTGGGCCGGCAGACAGTGCATCACCGACGCATCGGGGGCGTGTGCGAGCAGTTCCGAACAGACCTGAAAGCCCTCGAAGGCGTCCATGCGCACGTCGCGTTCGTCTTCCTGACCCATGCTGATCCAGACGTCGGTGTAGATGATGTCGGCGTCCGTGACTGCCTCGACGGGGTCGTGCGTGACCATCGGGTCGCCGCCGAGTTCCTGCGCCCGGTCGATGACCGCGTCGTCCATGCCGTAGCCCTCTGGCGTCGCGACGGTGACGTCCATGTCGGTCATCGCAGCGCCGATGACGAACGACTGGCCGACGTTGTTGCCGTCGCCGACCCAGGCCACCGACACGTCCTCGAAGCCGCCCATCTCCTCGCGAATCGTCAGCAGATCCGCGAGCGTCTGGCAGGGGTGGGCGTCGTCGGTCAGCCCGTTGATGATCGGGACCGACGAGTACTCCGCGAGCACCTCGATGTTCTCGTGTCTGAACACTCGAGCCATCACGGCGTCGACGTACCGCGAGAGCGTTCGCGAGGTGTCCTTCAGCGGTTCACCACGCCCGAGCTGGATGTCGTCCTCACCGAGGAAGACGGCGTGGCCGCCGAGTTGCGTCATTCCCGTCTCGAAGGAGACGCGCGTGCGCGTACTCGGCTTCTGGAAGATCATCCCGAGCGTCTGGCCGGGGAGGGCCTCGTGGGCCGTCCCCTCCTGCTGGGCTCGCTTGAACTCCGCCGCCCGGACGAGAACCGTGAGCAGTTCCTCGTGCGAGAGGTCGTCGATCTCGAGGAAGTGTCTCGGCTGCGATGCGTCCGTCTGCGAGTCGGCGATGTTAGAATCTGTGTTTGCGTCTGTCTCTCCCATCAGTCCTCACCTCCAGTAAGCGTCGTCGCGACGCGGATCAGCACCGCGACGGACTTGTCGAATTCGGCGAGCGAGAGGCGCTCGTCGGGCGCGTGATCGAGGTCGGAGTTGCCGGGGCCGTAGGTCGCCATCGGACACTCCCACGCGCCGGCGTAAAGGTTCATGTCGCTGGTCCCGGTCTTGCGCAGGAGTCGCGGCTCGCCGTCCTTGTTGCGAATCGCCGCGCGGAACGCGCGAGCGACCTCGGTTCGCGGACTCTCCATCACCGGCGGAATCGGTTCCGCCCATGAGACGGTGCCGTACTCGAGTTCGGCCTCTGCAGTCTCGCGGACGGTCTCGATGTCGAGCGCGGGCGGGACCCGAAGTTGGGCGTCGAGGGTGGCCTCGACGGAGAGGCCGTCGTCGGTGACGCCGCCGTCGATGGCGACGGGTTTGGTGGTGACGCGCTCGAAGACGGGTTGATACTCGTCATTTTCGAACGCCGACTCGACGCGTGTCCACCAGTTCGTCGCGTGCTGAATCGCGTTCGGTTCGGGACGAGAGGTGTGGCCGGACTCGCTGGTCGCGACGTAGGTTCCCGAGAGGAAGCCGCGGTAGCCAAGGGTGATACCCGTCGTTCCGCTCGGTTCGCCGTTGACGACGGTGTCGGGAGCCTCGCGGTCCGCGACGAGGTGGCGTGCGCCGCGCGAGTTGGTCTCCTCGCCGACGACGCCGACGAACGAGACGCCTGTGTGCACCGCGGCTGCGGCCATGGCGGCCAGCGGTCCTGTTGCGTCGACGCTGCCGCGGCCCCAGAGCACGTCCTCGCCGGTCTCCTCGGCCACTTCGGCTTCGATGTCGTCCTCATCCGCGGGCTCGACTTCGACTGGAATCTCACCGGGCACGGTGTCGATGTGCGAGGTGAGTAACACCGAGTCGTCAGCCGGTGCACGCACGTTGCCGACGTCATCGAGCCAGACCTCGCGGTCGTAGGTTTCGAAGAACTCGACGAGGCACTCGGCGGACGCACGCTCCTCGCCAGAGGGCGAGGGCGTCGAGACGAGGTCGATCAACAGTTGGCGAGCGTCGTCGGTCGAGACGGCCGTAGCGTCGGTGTCGGTGTCGGTGTCGGCGTCGGCATCTGAGTCAGCGTCGGTATCTGTATCCGTCATCGTCGAACTCATGACTCCGCCTGCGCCTCGGCTTCGGGCGCGAGCACGTCCGCGAGCGCCGTCACGACCTGCTCTGCGGCCGCCTCGTCGACCACGAGCGGCGGCAGCAGGCGAACGACCGAACGACCGGCCGGCAGCGCGAGAATCTGGTGCTCGAGTGCGAGATCGCGAAGCACCCGATTCGCCCCGCGTTTCACTTCGACGCCGAGCATGAGCCCCTCGCCGCGAACGTCCCGGATCGGTACGTCGAGCGCGGCGAGTTCGTCCTGCAGGTAGCCGCCAATTTCTGCGGCGTTACCCGGCAGATCCTCTTCGACAACCACGTCGAGTGTGGCGTTCGCTGCAGCCGAAACGAGGGGGTTGCCGGAGAACGTCGAGCCGTGCGGGCCCGATGCCTCGGCGATCCAGTCCGCACAGAGCGTCGCACCCATCGGGAGCCCGCTCGCGATGCCCTTCGCGGTCGTCAGGATGTCGGGCGTGACGCCGGAGCCCTCACAGGCCCAGAACTCGCCCGTGCGGCCGATTCCGGTCTGGATCTCGTCGAAGATCAGTGCGGTGTCGGTCGCCTCGGTGACCTCACGCGCCGTCTCGAGGTACGTCTGTGGCGCGGGATGGATGCCACCCTCGCCCTGAATTGGTTCGAGAATCACCGCCGCGGTGTCGTCGTCGACGGCGGACTCGAGTTCCCCTGCATCGCCGTAGGTGACGAACTCGACGTGCTCCTCGAGCAGCGGCTCGAAGGGCTTCTTGTACTTGGGTTTCCAGGTCGCCGAGAGCGTGCCGGCGGTGCGGCCGTGGAAGGCGCGCTTGGCGGCGACGATCTTCGTGCCGTCGGTAGCACTCCGAGCGAACTTCAGCGCGGCCTCGTTGGCCTCGGTCCCGGAGTTACAGAGCCAGACGTTTTCGATGCCGTCGGGTGCGAGCGCCCCCAGTTTCCCGTGGAGATCGGCGCGCGCCTGGACGGGATAGGAACCCTGGACGTACAGCAGTTCGCCGGCCTGCTCCTGGACCGCCTCGACCACGTCCGGATGACAGTGGCCGGTCGGCGTACAGGCGTAGCTCGCGCCGAAATCCAGATACTCAGTGCCGTTCTCGGCGGTGAGCGTTGCGCCCTCGCCGGATTCGATGCTGATCGGTTTCTCGGAGAAGACGAATCCGCTCATTGTGTTGCCTCCGTTGGTGTCGTGTCCGCATCGGCTGTCTCGGCGTCACCGAGCGCGCCGGGCTCGAGTGTCGTTCCCTCGCCTGCGAGCGCGCTCGTGATCGGGTCGCCTGCGTTCGCCGAGGCGACCGTAACCGAGGCCGCGCCGCCCTCGAGGGCCTCCTCGGCGGCCATGACCTTCTTCGTCATGAACCCCTCCGCGGCTGTCTTGACGGTCTCGAACTCTGCGGGCGTCGCGGCTGCGTCGATCTTCGTCGACTCGTCGTCGGGGTCCTCGTAGATGCCCGAGACGTCCGTCAGGACGATCAGGTCGGCCTCGAGTGCCCCCGCAATTGCGGCGGCCGCGCGATCGGCGTCCGCATTGACGGCCGTGTACCCGCCGTCTCGCGAGCCCTGCTCGCTCGAGTTATCCGCGGAACGTCGTTCCGCGCCCTCTTTTTCGCGTCCGAGAACAGGGACGGAGACAACTGGTGTGTAGCCGCCCGCGAGGATCGTCTCGAGTAGGTCCGCGTTCACGGACTCGATAGTTCCGGAGTGGTCACCACGCAAAATCTTCTTCTTGCCGTCCTCCTTGACGCGGACGGCGGACTTGCGTTTGCCCTCGAGCAGTTTGCCGTCAGTGCCCGAGAGGCCGACCGCGTTCACGCCCTCGTTGTGCAGGCTCTCGACCAGATCGGTGTTGAGCTTGCCGGGCATGACCATCTTGAAGACGTCCATGGTATCTTCGTCGGTAAAGCGGCCGACGACACCACCGGGCGTCTCGACATACGTTGGGTCCTGGCCGAGGTCCTCGAGTGTCTCGTCGACCGCGGTCGAGCCACCGTGGGTGAGGACGACCTCCTCACCCTCGTCAACCAAGGAGGCGACGTCCGCGAGTGCCCCTTCGGGATCGACGGCGCGTGCGCCGCCGATTTTGACGACAGTTGTCATGGTGCCCCCACAGGATGCAGTCCCGTAAACTCGAGTCCGGCCGTCTCCTCGAAGCCGAGCGCAACGTTCGCGGCGTGGACCGCCTGCCCCGCCGAGCCCTTCATCATGTTGTCGATTGCCGAGAAGACGACGACGCGTTTGTTCGAGGGGTCGAGTTCGAAGCCGACCTCGGCGAGGTTCGTGCCGGCGACGGACTTGGGTTCCGGATACCGATACACACCGGAGCCGCCCGCGGCCATGCGGACGAACGGTTCCTCCTCGTAGCAGCCACGATAGGCCTTCCAGAGGTCGCCCTTCGAGACGGGCGAACTGGGGAAGACATGACTCGTCGCGCTTGCACCGCGGACCATGTCCACGGCGTGGCAGGTGAACGCCACCGAGGTGCCGAGGAACTGCTCGATCTCGGCCTCGTGGCGGTGGCCCGTCGGCGCGTAGGGACGAACGACGCCCGAGCGCTCGGGGTGGCTCGAGGCCTCGCCGCCGCCCGCGCCGCCCTCGGAGGAGCCGACTTTTACGTCGACGACGATCTGTTCTCCACCGTCGAGTACGTCGTGCTCGAACAGTGGGTACAGTCCCAGAATGGTGGCGGTTGCGTTACAGCCGCCGCCGGCGATGAGTTCCGCGCCCGCGAGGTTCTCGCGGTTGATCTCGGGGAGCGCGTACTCTGCTTTCTCCAGGTACTCGGGTGCGTCGTGGCCGTCGTACCACTCGACGTACTGCTCCTCGGTGTCGAGTCGGAAGTCCGCCGAGAGATCCACGACCGTATCCGCGATGTCGAAGAAGTCGTCTACCTGTCCCATCGAAACGCCGTGTGGCGTCGCGGCGAACAGAACGTCGACGCTTTCCAGGTCCTCGGGTTCGGTAAAGCGCAGGTCCGTCCCACGAAGTGGCGGGTGGACGGAGCCGACGCTCTTGCCGGCCTTCGAGCGGCTGGTGACCTCCGCGATCTCGACGTTCGGGTGGCCGGCGAGTAGTCTGAGGAGTTCGCCGCCGGTGAAACCACTGCCGCCGATGACGGTCGCGGTGACGGTCTCGGCGGACGCGTCTGCGCTCGCATCGGCGTCGGTGCCGACCGCCATCAGAACGTCACCTCGAGTTCGGTTCCGCCAGCGTCCGCGTCCTGGGCTTTCTCCTCAAGCCAGTCGACGACAGTGCCGGCGACGTCGGTCTCGACAGCGTCGTTGAGCGCCTTGAACTCGACGGTGTGGTTGACCTCGTGGACAGTGTACCCGTCCGCTGTTTCCATAAGGTCGACACCCAGCAGCCCGCCGCCGACCGCATCACTGGATTTCTGTACCAGTTCCTTCGCCTCGTCGTCGAGTTCGAAGACATCAGTTTCGGCCCCTTTCGCGGCGTTCGTGATCCAGTGGTCCGACGAGCGAACCATTGCCGCGACGGGCTCGCCGTCGACCGCGAGCACACGGATGTCGCGACCTGGTTTCTCGACGAACTCCTGCACGTAGAACACCTTGTGCTCGTAGTGACCGAGCGTCGCCTTGTGCTCGAGAATGGCCTCTGCGGCGTCGGGCGAGTCGATCTTGGCCATCAGGCGTCCCCACGATCCCACGACGGGTTTGAGGACGCAGGGGTAGCCGAACTCCTCGATGGCCTCCATGGCCGTTTCCTTCGTGAAGGCGACCTTCGTTGCGGGCGTGGGCACGCCAGCCTTCTCGAGTGCGAGGCTGTTCTTGACCTTGTCCGCGCAGACGTCCGCCGTCTCGTGGCTGTTGACCACGGGGATGCCGTACGCGTCGAAGAACTGCGTCGCGTACAGGCTGCGGCTCGTGGCGAGACAGCGGTCGACGACGATATCGAGGTCCGCGAACTCGTCCGCGGCCTCGCTAATGTCGAACGTCTGCTTGCGGACGTCGATCTTGGTGACCTCGTGGCCGCGCTCGCGAAGCTCGGTCAGGAGGAGCTTTTCGTCCTTGCGGATCCGGGAGTAGAGGATTCCTATCTGCAAGGTCACTCACCCCAGTCCTCTTCGAGCTCCGGGGCTCGCTCGAGGACTGGCGGCGCGGTGTCGACGACTTCCAGTTCGGCTCCGCAGGTCGTACAGTCAACAATCTCTCCAGCTTCCAGATCGTCGTGCAGGGAGACTTCGGCCCCACACTCGACGCATTCTGTCATTGTATCTCGACCTGGGAGCCAGACACCCTTAAATCCACCGAATTTGTAAGAGAAATTATAATACCACACACTACGCTAACGGCACCAAAAGTCTATTTTCCCGCAGATATTGTTCTGTATATCACAGATATTATGTATTGTCCCCGGACGGGGACGGCGGTCGCGGCAGTCGCAGGAGTGGCGACAGTTGCGACAGTCCCAGCGATCGCACCAGCCACGACTCCGACCACAACACCAGCCACTCAGACATAGTCGTTCACCTCCTCGCGCAGCGCCGCGTGCGCCGCATCGAGGTCAGCCACGAGGTCCGTGTGCACCGCTTCGTCGGACCCGATCGCATCGCGAGCGTACTCGAGTTGGTCTGCCACCGCAGCGGGTGCCGGCCCACCCTGGGAGTCGCGGCTCGCGACGCTCTGGGCGGGGTCGAGTGCGTCGGCGACGGCGTCGGGGTCGACGTAAGTGTCGAGCGGTTCACCGAGGACGTCCTCGGCGGCGGCGTCGAGTGCGTCGTAGTCGGCACCCTGTTCCGCAGCGCTCGCAACCATCTCGTGTGCGGTACGGAACGGGATCCCGTTCGCAGCGAGCAGATCCGCAACACCAGTCGCAGTCGAGAAGCCCGCATCGGCCTCTGCTTCGAGCAACTCCTCGTTCCAGTCGGCCGTCGCAACTGCGCCCGCGGCGACCTCACTGGCCTCGGTCACCGAATCGACGGCGTCCCAGGCGTGCGTCGTCGCGCGCTGTAGGTCGCGGTTGTACGCGCGGGGGAGTCCCTTGAGCGTCGTTGTCAGCCCCTGGACGTTCCCGGCCGCGTCCCCCGCGACTGCGCGGACGAGTTCGAGCGTGTCGGGATTCTTCTTCTGGGGCATGATTGACGACGTCGAGGAGTAGTCGTCCGCGAGGTCGACGAAGCCGCGGTTCGCGAAGATAATGAGATCCTCCGCGATACCGGACAGCGTCGTTGCGTGCGTCGATAGCGCCTGGGTCGTCTCGAGCAGGAAGTCCCGACTCGAGGAGGCATCCATCGAGTTCTCGATGACGCTGTCGAATCCGAGCAGGTCGGCCGTGTACTCGCGGTCGATATCGAACGTGGTGCCCGCGAACGCCGCGCCGCCGAGTGGCGACTGGTTGATGCGCGCGTAGGCGTCGAGCACGCGTTCGGTGTCGCGGCGGACGGCTCCCTCATAGGAGAGCGCCCAGTGGGCGACCGTCGTCGGCTGGGCGGGCTGAAGGTGCGTGTAGCCCGGCATGACCGTCTCCGCGTGTGCGTCGGCGACCTCTGCGAGCGACTCGCGAAGTGCGAGCGTCGTCTCGATGGCGTCGAGCACGTCCTCGCGCAGGCGGTAGCGAATACAGGTCGCGACCTCGTCATTGCGCGAGCGCGCGGTGTGCATCGTGCCGCCCTCCTCGCCGACCTGGTCGATGACAGCCGTCTCGATTGCCTCGTGGACGTCCTCGCCGTCGGGGAGCGAGCCGTGGCCCTCGACTTCGATTGCGTCGAGCGCGGTCAGGATCTCGCCTGCCGTCTCGTCGTCGACGATCTCCTGCGCCGCGAGCATGAGGACGTGCGCGCGATCGATTTCGAGGTCGGCCTCGAAGATCCGTTCGTCGGCCGCGAGCGAGGAGAGGAAGCTCCGGGCGGGGCCGCCGCTGAAGCGGTCTCGTCGGACGACGCCCGATGCGTCGTCGCCGTCGCCGCCATCAGTTCCGCCGGCACCGCCGTGAGCACTCTCCTCAGTCATGACTACTCCTCGCCTCCGTCCGTTGCGAGTTCGACTTCCGGCTCATCCTCGCTCTCGTCGGTCGTGACCGAGTTCGCGAGACGGCGCTGGAAGCCGTGGTACTTCGCGACGCCAGTGGCGTCCTCCTGGGCAATCTTGCCGACCGTCTCCGTATCGAAGGAGGCGTGTTCGGCCGAGTACGCGGCGTACTCGCTGTCGCGACCAACTGGGCGAGCCTTGCCGCCCTCGAAGCGGATCGTGACCGTGCCGGTGACGCGCTGTTGGGTCTCAGCAATGAAGCCCTCGAGTGCACCCACGAGTGGCGCATCGACGAGGCCCTCGTAGCCCTTCTTCGACCACTTCTGGTCGATCAGCTGCTTGAACTCGCGCTCCTCCTGGGTCAGGACGAGGCCTTCGAGCGCCTCGTGGGCGTTGAGCAGCGTCGTCGCGGCGGGGTGCTCGTAGTTTTCGCGCACTTTGAGGCCGAGCATGCGGTCTTCCATCGAGTCCGTACGGCCGACGCCGTAGGAGCCGGCGAGTTCGTTCAGGTACTCGATCAGCGCAACCGGTTCGTACTCCTCGCCGTCGATCGCGACGGGGTAGCCCTGCTCGAAGCTGAGTTCGATCTCTTCGGTCTCGCCGGACGGCTCGTCCGTCCAGTTGTAAATCTCGGTCGAGGGAACGTAGCTCGGGTCCTCGAGTTCGTCGCCCTCGACGGAGCGACTCCAGAGGTTGGTGTCGACGGACCAGTCGCCGCCGCTGCCGCCCTCGACGGGGAGCTCTTTCTCCGCGGCGTACTCCTGTTCCCACTCGCGCGTGAGGCCGAGTTCACGCACGGGCGCGATGACTTCCAGGTCGGAGTCGCGCCAGACGGCCTCGAAACGGAGCTGGTCGTTCCCCTTACCGGTACAGCCGTGGGCGATACCGGTACAGTCCTGTTCTTCGGCGACTTCGAGAATCGCCTCGGCAATTACTGGGCGTGCGAGCGCCGTCCCGAGCGGGTAGCCCTGATAGGTCGCGTTCGCGCGAACGCTATCGAAACAGAGGTCGGCGAACTCGGCTTTGGCGTCGACGACGTAGTGGTCGAGATCGAGCGCTTCGGCGGTCTCTTCTGCCTCCTCGAACTCCGAGGCTGGCTGGCCGACGTCGACGGTGACGCCGATGACTTCATCGTATCCGTACTCTTCCTCGAGCAGCGGGACACAGACAGTCGTGTCGAGTCCGCCCGAGAACGCAAGTGCAACGCGTGTCATATCGTACCCGAATCAACCCGAGGGAGGTACTTAAATTTCACTATCTAAAGTTCTGAAAATTAGTAGTAGAGCGGACGCTAACCAGGAAAATAGGAAATACCTATCGAGTTTGTAAACAGTCGGGGACGAGGGGATAAGGGATAGAATGGGCTCAAAGGCCCGGTCGCGGTCGTCGTGGTCGCGGCGAGACAGCCCCGCCGGTCCCGAAGGAAGCGAACGCAGGTGCGGGTCCGGCAGACTGCGTCATTGCACACCTGTACGTACTTGAGCCGTATTAAAGCCTCGTGTCGGGCAAATGTTGCACGAGACGGCCGGTTAGGACGAGCACCTCTCTAAACGAGAGGCACAACAGCATGTGGAGGATACCAGCGAACAATAACAGCGGTGTGACGGAGGGAGCTACTCGTCGTCCTCGTCGTCGGGCAACGCCAGCACGTTTTCCCGGCCGATCCGGAAGACGTCGATCTCGTCGTCCTCGCGCAGCCCGCCGACGACCTGACTCGTCTTGGCCTCGGTCCACTCGAGTTCCGAGACGACCTGTTGCTGTTTGATGCGCCCGCCGTGTGTCTCGAGCAGCCGGAGGACGCGTTCTTCGTTGCTCAGCAGTTCGGGTGGTGGGCCGTTCGACACCGGGTCGTCGGGTTCGGTGGTGTCGGTGTTCCCGGCTGCGCCGGCGTCCGTAGATGGTGCTGGATCAGACGACGCTGGTGGGCGCCCACCAGTGTCAGTGTCGGTGGTGTCGCCGGCTGCGCCAACCGGTGGCGTAGCCGTCTTACTTCGGCGTTTGTACCACCAGCCACCTGCCCCAGCAGCAGCCAGCGCGCCGAGTGCGATACCAACGATGAGCCACGGCATTGCAGGGCCGTCCTCGGCGTCGGTCGGCTCCGTTTCGTTATCGCCGTTCTCTATCATGACGATCCAGGGCTGGCCCTCCATGAACTCCGTCTCGCCGCCGTTCCAGCGGATCGAGTCCTCGCGCGGGTCGTCAGGCGTGGGTTCGACATCGTTGATGACGTAGCCCTCCGGTGGGAACACCTGCAGTGAGCGCCCTTCAACGAGGGTGAAATCTACGAGAGCGTCGCCAGCCTCCATCTGATTCAGTTCGACGTAGGCGAACGAGGACCACTCGAACGAGAAGGTCACGTGACCGAGCTCCTGTGGTGTCGAACTGGTATCCGTCGTGACAGAGCCACTCGAGATCGACATCTCGCGGTCGGTTTCGTTCTCGCCGTCGGCACGGATCGAGTCCCAGTCTTCGAGTTCGTACTCGACGTACGCATCGGGATTTGCCTCGACGTCTTCTCGGAGCTGTTGCCACTCTTCGGATTCGGCGTCTTCGAACCGGTAGTCGACGGTGAACATCGCCGAGCGGTTTTCGTAGAGCGAGACACTGATGTGGACGTCGGTTGCGTTGTCGAGTTGGCCGACCTCGGCCGGTTCTGGGATGTCGTCATCGGCTTCGCCATCGTCGTTGCCGATCCCATCCGCATCGTCCCCACCGTTCTCGTCATCGTTTTCCTGTACCAGCAGCTGTCCGTGCTCGGTACCCTGTATTCCGAGCTGGTCGTCGTCGTGTACAGCCTGGAACGCCTGTGTTGTCCCGGATCCAGCATCCGCCACCACAGCGACCGGAATGGACCAGACGACGGCAAGCACACACCCAACGACGATGAGTCCGCACACCAGGGCCCGCAGCCCCCTTCCGTCCATTACCTACAACTGCCGGTGCCGACTAAATAGGTCTTTCCGACCGCGGTAGCGGAGTCCTTTTCAAACTGGTAGCCCAAAACGAATGTATGAACGACGCACGCGGCGCGCTCGCAGTCGAGACGCTCCTGAAGATCGTTCTCGTCCTGGTGGCCGTCCTCCTCGTCATCGAGGTCCTTAGCGCGTTGATTAGCGGCATTATCGGCCTGCTGCAGCCGCTGGTCATGCTCGCAATTCTCGTGCTCATCGTGCTGTGGCTGCTCGATCGACTCTGAGGAGTCCCCTCGTCACGGGTCCGGTCGGCTCCAGTCAGCTCCAGTCGGCTCCAGTCAGCTCCGATCGATCCCGATCGGCCTGAATCACAACACGACCGCCAACACAACCCTCAAGCAACTGCCGTGACTACAGCCGGCTACTCGCGTGTATAGCGTCAACGTCCCCGTTCCCGGCCGCGTTCGCCAGCTCGCCGACCAGCTCTACCCCAGCCTCGTCGGCTTCGAAACCGTCCGCGAGGACCACTCCTGTCTGCTCAAACGACTCGGCGACGCCCCACACGTCTCTCAGCTTCAGCGTCGCGCCCACCGTGCACTCGAGGGCGCGCCCGCCGTCGAGGCTCAGATCACGGGGATCGACTACTTCGAAGACCCGCCACTGGGTTCTGCGCCCGTCGTCTACCTCGCCGTCGAGAGCCCCGGACTCGAATCCATCCACGAGCAGTTGCTCGCTGAGTTCGACCATGTCGAGGGACTCGAGGGCGAGGACTACGTCCCACACGTGACGCTCGCGCGCGGTGGTAACCTCGAGACAGCACAGCGGCTGGCCGAGCGCGACATCGAACCGGTGACCTGGACGGTAACCGAACTCGAGTTCTGGGATGGCGCGTACAAGCTCCCGGTGAGTCGGGTGTCGTTGCCGGCCTGATGGAAGACGGCCAGAAGTTATTCAGCCCTGGTCACGAGTTGCGTGAGTATGAACCGACGGTCTATCCTGGCGTTGTTTGCAACAGTGCCGCTCGCGGGCTGTAGCAGCCTCCTCGGCGGTGGCGTCGACGCGTCGCTCGGCGAGGACGAAGTGGTCGAATTCGACTCGGACGCGGGATCAGAGCTGACAGTGAGCGTCGAGGTCGAGGAAGTCTTTCCGCTCGACAACGACTCGGATCTCGAGCGTGAGGGAGTCGGCTTCCGACTCGACCACACCGAGAACGGTATCGTCGAGACGCGTACGATCGAGGACGAGGAGACGTTCGAGGTGACGGTCGAGGACGACGGCACCCACGCTGTCATGCTAATCGGCGGCGAGGGTCACGTCACGATCGAGTGACTGGCGGCAAGGGTCACGTCACGATCGAGTGACTGGCGGCAAGGGTCACGTCACGATCGAGTGACTGGCGGCAAGGGTCACGTCACGATCGAGTGATCGGCCAGCGAGAAACACTACTGTTCAGGGCGCGGGCGCGTCACCGTCGTAGCAGTCGTGGTCGCCGTAGAAGTTGAGCATCGCGAACTTGAGTTTTTCCGGCCCGATATCGAGCAGTTCCTCGCGTTCTTCGTGCGGGAAGGTGCTGTTAACGCTGTACTTGCCGAGATCCGACTTCGCCTGCTTCGAGTAGCGTCTGTCGAGCAGCGCGCGAACGCCGACATCTTCGGGCGAACGGATGACGCGCCCGAGCGCCTGCCTCGTTTTGCGAACGGTCGGAATCTCGACGGCGTAGCGCCAGCCCGTCTCGGTGCCATCGAAGGCCGCGTCGTAGGCCTCCTGGACCGCCTCTGCGCGGTCGTCCAGATGGGGGTACGGCACGCCGACGACGAGCACCGTCTGTGCGTCGTCGCCGTCGAAGCTCACACCCTCCGCGAGCGTCCCCCACAGGGAGGTACAGAGGACGGCCCCATCGTCGGCGATGAACTCCTGTCGAAGCTCCTCGACCGACTGCCCCGGTTCGTCGAGATAGACCGTCACGTTCGACCGGGACTGGGACTCGAGTCGCTCCGCGTACCGGCTCGCCTCGCCGTAGTTCGGGAAGAAAGCGAGCGTGTTGCCGGGCGTCATGCGAACGGCGTCGTTGATGGTTTCCGTAACGTCCTCCTGAACCGCAGGGTCGTCCCGGTCCGAGGAGAACAGCGGCGGCGTCTCGACGGCGTACGTCCGGCGATTCTCCGCGGGGAACTGCAACCCGTAGGCCATCGTCACCGGCTTCTCGAGGCCGAGTACGTCCTCGGTCACGTCGAACGGCTGTAAGGTCGCGCTCATGAGCACTGTCGCCGAGACCTCCTCGAACAGTTGTCCCGTCACCTGCCGTGGCAGACACGAGTAGATCTCCGCGCGACCGTAGACCTCGTCCGTCCCCACGTCGCGGGTAACGGAGACGACGGGGTACAGCCCCTCCTTCGAGCCCTCGTTCATCCACGCGCTGACGAAGGCGGCGGCCTGCAGGGTCTGACATTCCGTTCGGGTCGCAGTCTCACCCTCGCGGTAGGCCTCCTCGTACTCCGCATCCAGTTCCTGACCGAGTTTCATCGCGGCCTCGAGGTCCTCCTGAATGCCGCGACCCTCGTAGCGCTGGAGGAACTCGAGTGTCAGGTCGTCCCGACGGCCCTCGTTCGCGATGGGAACGTCGTCCCAGTTTTCGCCGATGCGTTCGCGCTCGCCGAAGCCAAAGGAGTCCTCGTACGTTTCGACGAGCGCGCGGTGAAACGCCGAGAGGGCGTTGACGGCGTCTTCGGCGCGCGGATCGTCAGAGTCCGCGAGTTCGTCCAGCGCGGACTCGAACGTCCGCTCGGAGCAGGTCCGGGTGGCGTGTTCGCGGGCGGCATCTTCGACGTTGTGGGCCTCGTCGAAGACGGCGATGACGTCCTCGGGGTCGCGGCCGAGCCAGCGGAAGAACTGCTCGCGAATGGTCGAGTCGAGCAGGTGGTGGTAGTTACAGACGACCAGGTCGACGCCCTCGATACCCTCCTTCAGCAGTTCGTAGCCACAGAGGTGGCGCTGCTCTGCGTACTCGTAAATCTCGTCGGGCGTCCGCACGTCCTCGAAGAGCCAGCCGAAGAACTCGTCGGTGTCTTCGGTCAGGTTGTTCCGGTAGTAGTCACAGACGTTCTGGTCTTCCAGATCGTCGAGGCGCTCCTCGATGGACTCGAGTTCGTCCATCACGGCAGAGCGGGCGTCGGCCGCGCCGCCGTCGCCCTGCTGGCTCTCCGTCAGGAGTTCGCGCTGGCGGCGCTCGAGTTGCTGTTTGTCCTGTTCGGCGTCGACGACGGCGCGGGTGTTGTCCCGCAGGGTCTGACACTCCTCGTAGCCGACGTCGATGTGGCACATCGAGCCCTTTCCCTTGAAGACGACGGCGCGGATGGGTTCCTCGCGGGTGATCGCGCGCGCTTCGGCGATGAACTGGCGCATCTGCTGGTGGACGTTGGTCGTGATGACGACCGTCTTGTCCTCCTCGCGGGCGACCTCTAAGGCAGGGACGAGCGACGAGAGGGTCTTGCCGGTCCCGCAGGCTCCCTCAAAGAGGACGTTTTGCCCGCGCACGAGCGCGTTGTGGATGCGGTCCATGGCCTCGCGCTGGTTCTCGTACGGCTGATCGTACGGGAAAAAGCGCATGTACCCGGCTGTCTCGGACACGATACGTGATTGGTTCCCGCTCCGATAAAAGGATTCGTCTCAGCCAGGGACGGCTATCGGTCACACCACACGAGAAGACAGGGAATGGTAGCACTCACCACAGCCAGCACCTGCGCGCTACAGCGCCATGTACATCCCGCTCTTCGAGTCGACCATGTCCATTCCCGGATACCGATCCAGTGACACCGCAGAGTTCGCACTCGAGTTCGGCGGCGCTCGCGCGGCCGTCGTCGCGAGTGATGTACCGGACGGGTTTGGCGTCGACGACAGCGTGCGCTGCTCGCCGGCGGACGTCCCTGCAGACGCGCTCGCGGAGCCGGTCGAACTGGTCGGACTGGACGGGCTTGCCGGGGTGAGTGCGATGCGGATCGAAGTCGATTACGACCCAACAGGGTTACCGCCGGGTGCGAGTCCGACGGACGTAGCCGTTGCCGTGGAGACTGACGGGGGCTGGGAAACACTCGACTCCACCGTGGATCTGGCGGAGACGACGGTGACAGCGGTGCTAAACGAGCGGCCACCAGGGTCGACAATCGTGGCGGTGTACGACGACGGCGAGCACTAAGCGTCAGGAGAGGACGAGAGCGACGCGGGAGACGAGTGGAGAACAAGTGTGTTGGGCGCGTCGGTTGCGTCAACAGAGTCGAAAGGAACGTCCCGCGTGCGGGTGAAGGTGCAGTATGATCGCGATTTTTTCCGACACGCACAGCAACAGCGGCCACGAACTAACCGGCGAGGCGCTGCACGCAGCGCGCGAGGCAGACACCGTCATCCACGCTGGCGACTTCACGAGTACGGCCGCACTCGAGTCGTTCCAGCGCGAGTGCGACACGCTGTTCGCAGTACACGGCAACGCAGACAGCGCCGCGGTTCGCGACCGCCTCCCAACGGCACGCGTCGTCGAGGCAGGCGGCGTCCGGTTCGCCGTCACCCACCGCCGCGACGGCGGCGAGATGGGGCTCGCGATGTTCGGCCGCTCGCGCGACGCCGACGTCGTCGTTTCGGGCCACACCCACCGGCCGACGGTGATCGAGACCGAGGACTGTCTACTGATGAATCCCGGCAGTCACGCCCAGCCCCGTGGGAATCGGACTGGGTTTATCGTTCTCGAGGAGACGGACAACGGTGACGATGGCGGTGACGGCGACGGCGACGACCCAAAACTCACCGGCGAACTACGCCAACCAGACGGAACGGTACTCGAGTCAATCGTCGTGTCGCCGTAGTACAGTAGTACCGACGACCACAGTGGTCAGGAGACGCTCAACGTGGCGGTACGTGGAAGTGTGGTGATGAATAGGCACGGAGGAGGACAGCGAATGCGCCAGCGGGGTGGCGGTCGGTGATTGGTGGTGGGTGGTGGATGGGGAGGGCAGTGGGGGCAGCGAGGGACCAGCGGGGAGTGGGCGGGGCAACCGATGGTCAGGGGATGTGAGATGGGGGCGATCGTGGGGGGATGATCGGATCGTCCTCGAGTACACGACACCAACGCGTTGGCGGCGTGATCGAGGCGCATCTACACCAATGGCCGGCGATTAGTTATAGGCAGCGTAAGGTGAAAAAGCGGTTTTAGTGACAGACAGGATCGGCTCACAGTAGTGCTAATTGGCCGCTGAGCTGCGAATGAGGAGTCCACTGTCGAGTACACCGTGTCGAGTACGGCGAGCGAGGGCCGCATCGCCGAAAGCTATATTTGAGACGGGAATCGTTGACCCTAGAACCGGAAGTATATTTCCGGGATTTGATGACCGAGCCAGAACGACCATCCGACACGTCGGCCGCGGAGTTACTCGCGAGCGAGCACGAACAGTATCAGGAGCAAACACCAGGCTCAGCGGCGCTTGCCGAGGACCTGGGAGAACTGGTCCCTGCAGGCGTTTGCAGCACGTATCGTGCGTACGATCCGTATCCCGTACACGCCGAGCGAGCGACGGGGACGACGATTCATGACGTCGACGGGAACGAGTACCTGGACTTCGCGCTGAACAACGGGACCCAGCTCGTCGGGCACACGCATCCAGCACTGTCCGAAGCGACGAAAGAGCAGATCGATGATGGGACGCTGTACACGCGACCGAGCGACCTCATCGAGTTCGCGGCGCAGCCACTCATCGACCGCTGGGAGGCGATCGAACAGGTCCGATTTACGAACAGCGGCACCGAGTCGGTGATGCACTCGATGCGCCTCGCACGGGCGGCGACCGGCCGCGAGAAGATCATCCGGATGGAAGGCGCGTACCACGGTGCGCACGATCCGGCGCTCGTGAGCAAGATGCCGCCGCTCGACCAGGCCGGACCGGCCAACAATCCAACGCCGATCAGGGAGTCCCGTGGAATTCCCGAGTCGGTCCCCGAGAACATCCTCCTGGCCCAGTACAACGACGCAGCGAGCGTCGAGCGACTGCTTCGCACCCACGAGGATGAGGTTGCGGGGATTCTCGTCGAACCGGCCTGCTTCAATCTCGGCGTCGTCGAACCGGAAGATGGTTTCCTCCACCGGCTGCGCGAACTGGCCGACGAGTTCGGTGCCGTCCTGATCTTCGACGAGGTCAAGACCGGCGCGAAGATTGCGCCCGGCGGCGGGGCCGAGTACTACGGCGTCCAGCCGGATCTGGTCGCGCTCGCGAAGGCAATCGGCGGCGGCTATCCCGTCGGTGCGTTCGGCGGCAAGCGAGAACTCATGGAACTGGTCGCGGCGGATCTCGAGAAGGGCGTCGCGACCGGTGCGGCACACTACGGTACCTACAACGGGAACCCGCTCTCGCTGCGCGCGGTCGGCGTCACGCTGCGGGAGATCCTCACGGACGACGCATACGATCACGTCACCGAACTCTCCGAACGCCTGGCGGACGGCTACCGCGACGTGATGGCCGACGCCGACATCGACGGCTACGTCGTCACCGCAGGCTCGCAGGGAATGGTGTACTTCACGGACGAACGCGTGCGGACGTTCCGCGACTGGGAGCACGTCGACGAGGAGTTCCACGAGGCCTACTGGTTCGGCATGCTCAACCGCGGCGTCATCCCTCACCCGCACGACGCCTCCCAGCAGTGGACGATCAGCGTCCAGCACACGACCGACGAGATCGACACACACATCGACGCCTTCGCGGATCTCGCCACGCATTTATCCGACGCACAGTAGGTATCGAACGATGACGAGCGATCCGGATCGACGAACGTACGATATCCTCCGTTTGCTCGCGGCTCACGAACCAATTGGGAGCGTTCACCTAACCACCCATCTCCGCGAGCGCGGCTATTCGATCACGGAGCGAACGGTCCGGCTTACGCTCGCCGACCTCGATGAGAGCGGATTGACTGAGAAAGCAGGTGGAAAAGGGAGGCGGCTGACAGTTGCCGGCCGTGCAGAGCTCGACCGCGGCGGCGTCAGTGGCCGCGTCGAACAGGTCCGCGAGCGCCTCGCCGACCTGACAAGTCACGTGACATATGATCCAGACACTGACGAGGGGGACATCGTCGTCGGTACCGTTACCGTGCCGGCAGCAAACCGGTCGGACGTCGAATCGATCATCGCGACGATCGACGACTCACCGCTGGGACCAGCCACGACAGCACTCGAGTCGGTCGAGCGCGACGGTGCGGAGTTCCTCGAGATCGCCGCGCCCTCCAGTGTAACGATCGACGGCGTGTTGCTCAACGAGGGGATCGACACGGATCTCGAGACGACTGGTGTCGTCGAGTACCACGCGGATCCGGAGAGCGTCCCCTACGACGATCCGGAGCCGGCCGCCCACGGCGGTGCGATCAGGCGGTTTACCGACGTGATCGGGGACGAACGGGCAACGGTCGACATGGTATCGTTGCTGATAGAGGCGCGTCGCACGACGGTCGGCTCGGCGCTTGCAGGGGAGCCAGGGCTTCTCGTCGCCGACAATCGCGAGTTCCCGCTCGCGAAGTACGATCGCGCACACGAACTCGCAGTCGCCACTCGCCGCCAACTCGGCGGTGTGGTCGACGTGCGGCGGCCGCGCGAACCCGGTCCGTTTCCCTGGGATGAACCGGGCTGGGCGTTCGCCTCGCTAACGTGTGTCGGGCTGTCCGAGTGTCTCATCGCCCGCTGTGTCGAGGAGGGGATCGCGACGGAGTGGGAAACGCTGGCTCGGGTACACGATCGCGACGACCTAAAATATAATTGACATATATGTGGCAATCGTGAGGCGAGTCGTACGCAGACGGTAACGAACGGCTCGTCAGTTGGTGAGGCAGTTAAAACAATACAGGAGAGATGGGAAACAGTGTCGCTAAGAGACACGTCACCACGCACTGTGGGAAGGTTTATGTAGGGATAGCAAGGATACGTGGAGTAGGTGGCAATTGTATGCCAGCAGAAAACACGCACGGGAGACGGACGTTCCTTCGATCGACGGCGGCAGCGGGGAGTGTCGCTGCCCTCGGAGGACTCGCAGGCTGTACAGGAATGCTCGACGGCGGGGACGACACGCTAACCGTTGCGGTCTACGGCGGCGTGTTCCAGGACGTCATGGACGAGGACCTCTTCGCCCCATTCGAGGACGAAACCGACATCAGCGTCGAATCGGAGGCACAACCGACCTCCGAAGAAGCGCTCACGCAGTACGAGAACGCCGTCGGTGCCGGCGACGCGCCAGTCGACGTCGCGATCATGGCACAGACCGGTGTCCTCCAGGGACTGAACTCCGATCTGTGGCACATCTGGGACGACGACGAGTTCGAGAACCTCGAGTACATCAGCGACGACCTCGTCGGTGAGGCCGACGGCGGCATCTCGAGTATCGGTGCGCTGTCGTGGTACATCAACCTCGTCCAGAACACGGACGTCATCGAGGAGCCAATCGATTCCTGGGAGGCGCTCTGGGACGAGGAGTACGAGGACACCCTCGGTCTCCTCGGCTACGCGTCGAACTCGTTCCTGCTCGAGGTCACCGCAGAAGTGCACTTCGACGGCCAGGACATTCTCGACGACCGCGACGGTGTCGAGGAAGTATTCGAGGAACTCGAGGGCGTCACGGATCAGGCGAACTTCTGGTACGAGAACGAAGCGGAGTTCCAGCAGCGACTCCGTGACGGCGAAGTGCCAGCAGGGATGCTTTACAGTGACATTACGCGAGTCATGCAGGACGACGGCGCGCCGGTCCAGTCGAACTTCGTCCAAGAAGGATCGATCCTCGACTCCGGGCTCTGGGTCACACTCGAGACGTCCGACCTCAAGGAGGAGGCGCGCGAGTTCATCGACTACGCGAGCCAGCCTTCGGTGCAGGACGAACTCGCACAGGGGCTGTACACGAGTCCGACGGTCGAACGCGAGTACTCCGAGATTGACGACGACTTCTACGAGGAGATCGCCGGGCCAGGACCTGACGAAGCGATCACGCCCAAGTACGAACTCTACGTCGAGGAAGAGGACTGGGTTAGTGAGCGCTGGGAACAGTTCATCATCGGCTAAGCCAATCGAGCTAATCTAATTGTTCATGAGTGGAATTTCACTTGCAGGAGTAAAGAAACGGTATCCGGGTGGCGTTCTCGCAGTCAAAGGTGTCGATATCGACATCGAGAGCGGCGAGTTCGTGACGCTCGTCGGCCCGTCTGGCTGTGGGAAGACGACGACCCTCCGAACGATCGCCGGTTTCGAGACGCCAACTGACGGAAGTGTTCACATCGACGGGAACGAGGTGACCGACGCACCACCGTACGAGCGTGATACCGGGATGGTCTTCCAGGACTTCGCGCTGTTCCCGCATATGACCATCCACGAGAACATCGCCTACGGGATGGAAGCCGACGGCGACTACACCACCGAGGAGATCGATGCCCGCGTCGAGGAGATGCTCGAACTCGTCGAACTACCGGGTGTTGGCGACCGCACGCCAGACCAACTCTCCGGCGGCCAGCAACAGCGTATCGCGCTCGCACGTGCACTCGCACCGCAGCCGAAAGCACTGTTGCTCGACGAGCCGCTTGCGAGCCTCGACAAGCAACTGCGCGAGCAGATGCAGGTCGAACTGCGCCGCATTCAACAGGAGATCGGCATCACGACCGTCTTCGTCACGCACAATCAGGAGGAGGCGCTGACGATGTCGGACCGTCTGGCCGTGATGAACGACGGTCAGTTCGAGCAGGTCGGCCCACCGGAAGAGGTGTACAACGACCCTAACTCGCGCTTCGTCGCGGACTTCCTCGGGACGGCCAACATCTTCGATGGGACCGTCTCGTCGGTCGAGAACGGCTATGCGATGGTCGACTGCGACGATGTCTCCATACAGGCTGTGGTACAGAACGGCGTCTCGGCCGGCGACGACACCTCGGTCGTCATCCGTCCGGAGCGGTTCCGGTTCGACGACGGGACCGCCGGCAACGCCGATGTTGCCAGCGCAGACGGCGGCACGAACGCTGGTGGCACGACCGTCTTCGAGGGAGAGATTACCTTCAAGCGACACCTCGGTAGTAGCGTCGAATTCCATCTCGAAACCGACAGCGGCCGCGAAATCACCGTCGTTCGGCGAAGTGGGATGGACAAACGAGGCCCCGGAGACCGAGTGGCGGTCTCCGTCGCGGCCGACGACTGTCGACTCGTGGGGGCATAGATGGGTTCCGATACCGACACCAGCGCTGACACTGACACCACCCCCGCCACCGAGGCTGCCCCCGAACTCGTAGCCGACGGTGGAACAGCGACCAGTAGTGACGCTGCAAGCGGTAGTGACGCCACAGACGGAGGCGATTCCGGACGTGCGGGCCTGAAAGCGAGAGCAAAGTGGTACGCGCTGTCGTATCCGCTGTTCTGGCTCGTCGCCGTCTTCTTCATCCCGCTGTGTCTGCTGTTCGTCTTCAGCTTCTGGGTGAACATTCCCGGCGGACAGTACGAATTCGGGTTCACGTTCGAGAACTACCTCCGCTTCGTCAGTGTCGACTTTACGTCGTCCTGGCCGTTCATCGAGCCCGGACTCTATCTCAGCCAGATGTGGCTGACGATCGAACTGGCGCTCGTGACAGCCATCTTCTCGCTGCTGCTTGGCTATCCGATCGCGTACTATCTCGCACGGATGGACCGACCGTGGCTGCGTAGCCTGCTGCTTATCACCATTATCTCGTCGCTGTGGGTGACGTACGTCATCCGCGCGTACGCCTGGCAGGTCATTCTGGCCTCCGGCGGCGTCCTGAGTTCGATCGGCGTTGCAACCGGGATTCTCTCCGAGCCACAGTCGTTCTATCCGGGCTACTGGGGACTGGTCGTCGGCATGGTGTACGTCTTCCTGCCGTTCATGGTCCTCACGCTCTACAGCAGCATTCGGAACATCGACGGCGAGCTACTCGAGGCCTCGAAGAATCTCGGTGCGGGGTCGGTGAAGACGTTCCGCCGTGTGACGCTCCCCCTCTCGAAGAACGGGATTACGAGCGGCACTGCGCTCGTCTTCATCCTCGCGCTCGGCTCGTACGTGCTGCCGCGACTGCTCGGTAGCTCCGCCGAACGGACGCTGCCGGTGCTGATCGAACAGCAGATCATGAGCGAGAGTAACTACCCGTTCGCCGCCGCGATGAGTATCGGCCTGATCCTCGTCGTGATGGTGTTCCTCTGGGCGCTCATCCGCGTGACGAACGTCACCGCGGGAAGCCTCGGTGGGAGCGAAGAGGTCGCGACCGACGGCGGCTCTCAGCAGGCTGGCTCGACGGGAACCAGCCCGCTCGCGAAGGTTCGCGGCGGCTTTGGTAACGCCGCGTCGGCAATCGGACTGACTGCCGTCGCCGGTCAGATCGGGAGCGCGATCGACTCCGTCGTCACCCGCGTCGACGCGAACACCCGCGAGTCAGTGATCTGGGTGACGTTCCGTGTGTACGTCGCGGCTGCGATGGCGTTCATTGCCGTCCCACTCGCGATCATCATCGCCGTCTCGTTCACTCCCGAACAGTTCCTGACGTTCCCGCCGGGTGGGTTCTCCATGCAGTGGTACGTCGAGTTCTTCACGAGTGAATCGTGGATGGTTGCGCTGGTCAACAGCTTCGCCATCGCAGGGGCCGCAGCGCTTCTGAGTACGACGATTGGTGGCGGACTCGCGTTCGCCCTCGACCGATTCGACTACAAGTGGAGTTCGATCTACGGGACGTTCGGCGTGCTGCCGATTCTCGTGCCGCCGGTGATCATCGGGGTCGCGTTCCTGGTGTTCTTCCTCGAGCTCGGCATCGCCGGCTCGCGGACGAGCATCATCGTCGCACACGGGATCTTCTACGCGCCGTTCCCGTTCATCCTGGTCTCACAGGGGTTAGACGAGATCGACCGGACCTACGAGGAAGCTGCGATGAACCTCGGCGCGTCGTCGCTGCGAACGCTACGGACCATCACGTACCCGCTCATCCGAGCGAACGTGATCTCGGGTGCGCTGTTCGCGTTCATCCTCTCGTTGAACGAGTACATCATCGCCTGGCTGCTGTCGCTGTTCCTCGTCAACACCATTCCGATCGAGATCTTCAACTCGCTTCGGTACGGCTACTCGCCGACCATCGCGGCCGCCAGTGTGGTCTTCATCGCCCTCACTGTGGTCGTGATGACGGCGATTGACCGCTTCTCCGGAGGGATCTGGGAGTAATGACGAATGCGAGTTCGGGTTCGGGTTCGGGTGCGGACCCGGATACCAAACCGGGCTTGGCCGCGGACGAACCGGCGGCCGCTACCGACGCGCAGATCGTCGTCGCACAGACGAGACCCGTGTTCGGCGAGATCGAGCGCAACCGCGAGCACACGGTCACAGTCGTCCGTGAGCACGCGGACGCCGATCTGATCGTCCTCCCCGAACTCGCAACCTCGGGCTACGTCTTCGAATCGGAAGCCGAACTAGCTGCGATGGCCGAACCGCGCGACGGCGAAACAGCCGACGCGTGGACCGCCGTTGCGGCCGAGACGGACACCTGGATCGTCGGCGGCTTTCCCGAAGCTGTGGAGGCTGACGAGGACGTAGACGCAGATATAGACACAGACACAAACACAGACGTCCAATACTACAACAGCGCCCTCGTCGTCTCGCCTGACGGCGTCGAGACCGTCTACCGAAAGCTCCACCTGTGGAACGAGGAGCATCGCTGGTTCACCGCCGGCGACGAAGTCACGGTCGTCGACACGCCGTTTGGCCGGCTCGGCGTCCAGATCTGTAACGATCTCTGGTTTCCGGAACTGACGGTGACGCAAGCGAAAGCAGGCGTCGACCTCGTCGCCGTGCCGACTAACTGGGTTCCGGGACCCGCGGATGGGACCCGACCCGGCGGCTGGACGATCGGCGCACACCAGGCGCTCGCCCACGCGAATGCGAACCGCGTCTTCGTGGCCTGTGCAGACCGTGCAGGCACAGAACGCGGCGTCATGTTCGAAGGCCAGAGCGTTATTCTCGATCCGAACGGGCTCCCGCTCGCTGGTCCGGCACCAGTCGACGGCGAGCACGCGCTCACGGCGACGTGTACCCTCACTCGAGCGCGCAAGAAGGAGCTGACACCGTACGATGACGCGCTCGCATCGCGTCGTCCCGAGCACTACGACTGCTAACACTCGACCGCGGCGACACCCACGACCACTCCTGTCTCTTATACACATCTC
>NZ_AOIM01000033.1:46873-113407 GCF_000337575.1 Natrialba hulunbeirensis JCM 10989
TATAAGAGACAGGAGTGTGAGTGTGAGTACACACAGCGAGAGACGGGACAGTGAACGGATTCGAGCAGCGCTGAACTGGTTGAATGTGAAAAAACAGTGCCGCCTCAATCGTCGAGCGGTGCTGGAACCACTGTTTCGACCGGTTCGAACGTGCTCCGTTCGGCCGTTCCGTACAGCGTATCCCACTCGTTCGTCACGTCGTATTCGCTGAGCGCCGAGAGCAGGAGTTCGCCGGGACCGACGTAGGTCAGTGAGCCAAACGCCCACGCCGAACTGCCGTTCGGAAGCTTATCTTGTTCGCGAGGCCGCCGGAAGTCGAGCACGCCGCCGATCGCGTCGCGGCTCGCAACTGCCAGATCACGCGCCTCCTCGTATCGGTTGATCGGGAACTGCCGACCGTCGCCGACCAGCAGCCCGGGTCCATCGCCCTCGAGAACGCTCCGAACGTCGGTACGGCCCGACTCGATCAACAGCGAAATGACGTCAATCGACGACCCCTCTCCGTTGATAACATCCACGTAGCGGACGATTCGGCCGCCGCTCTGGATGTCGAGGTCGGGATCATCGGTTTCGTTTTTGCCTGCGCTTTCGGGCTGCTTCTCACTCTCACTCCCGCCAGCACCACGCCCCTCCCCATCGAACCGCTCTGCCATCGCCACCGGCTCGTACTCGAGTAACCCTGCCGTCGCAAGATCAGCGTTGACCCCGTGGGCGAGCAGGACGCCATCGAGAGTGATACTCGAGGGGATGAGCAGACGCAGGTCGCCGGGCTCGCTCTCGGCGCTGTCCTCGAGTGCGATCGGGATCGGGCCGAGCGGGAGGGACTCGAGTGAGGCGGCGAGGTCGAGCGCCCTGTCGACGTCGTCCTCGTCGAGGTAGGCAGCGGAGGTGACGAGTGCGCCGGTGTCCTCGAGCGGGTCGTAGCTGACGCGGCTGGTGAGGGCGGCGATGCGGGCGCGGATCTGTTCGAGGCGACTACTGACGTCGCCCTGTTCGAGTTCGTCGCGGCCGCGCTGTGTGAGGCGGCGGCCCTGACCGGGGACTTTCTCCGTGAGCCCGAGGTCGTCGAGTTCAGAGAGTGTGAGCCGGATTGTCCGGTCTTTGATCTCGTAGCCGTGGAGCTGCATGAGTTCGACGAGTTGGATGCTGCCGATCGGGCTGTGGCGGTCGACGAGTCGAAGGAGGTCGTACGTCCGTCTATCGAGCTCCGGAGCCATTCAGAGGATAGTGGATGAGGGAGACCACCAAGCTTTGGGTTCGGGTTGGTTTTGGGGGGAGACACTGGCATCGAACAGGAGTCAGTTCGAGCCTGGGTCACCCCGTATGTGTTCGGGAATAGAGGTTGTGTTTGGGTGATGTCCGCACGCGGTGCGTAACCTTATTAGTGCTGTCGCGAAACGAATAGGGTGGCAACTAGTTGCCGGGATGTATTAGAATGACACTCGATCTCTCGCAGGTGCGAGCAGTCGGAACAGTGACAGGGGACGCTTCGCAATCGACCGCGCTGGCCGGTAGCCAGCAAGCCAAGGTGGGCACCCAATGAGCGATCAGCACCCTGCAGCGGCGTTCCGAGAGTCGGTCGAGGGGGCGAACGTGGAACTCGCGTATGCTGGTCCGAAGACGTTCCTGAAGGGGGAGATGCGGGATGTCGGTGACGTCTCCGACGTCGACGCGGCAACGTTTGGCGTCCCCTACGACGGTGCGGTCTCGAACCGACCAGGTGCACGCTACGGCCCCCAGGCCATCCGGCGTGCAAGCGGTTGGTGGGCGTATCTCTCCGACTACAAGGGCGGGCTCACGAATATGCAGACCGGGAAGCAGGTGAACTTCGACGATCTCACCGTCGCTGACTGTGGTGACGCACCAATCTTCCCGATGGACAGCGAGACGACCGCCGAGAGCATCGCCGCGCACATGGCGACGGTCGCGTCACAGACCTTCCCCGTCATGCTCGGCGGCGACCACTACTGTACGTTCCCAGCCCTCCGCGGGTTCGCGGAAGGTGCCGAACACGACGATGTCGGCTTCGTTCAGATCGATGCCCACACCGACACCACCTCCGAGAGCCCCGTTTTCGGCACGGACTTCCACGGCTCGAGTACGGCGCTGATCGCAGACTCCGAGTACACCGACTACGAGCACGTCAGTCAGGTTGGCATCCGCGGCTACGAATCTCCCGAGTTCTTCGAGTTCGCCGAGGAAACCGGACTCAACCTCTATACGATGCGCGACGTCGAAGACCAGGGGATTACGTCGGTTGTGGCCGACGCGGTCGCCGCCGCGGCCGAGGGAACCGACGCGGTCTACGTCTCCTTCGATATCGATGCCGTCGATCCGAGCGTCGCGCCGGGAACCGGCACTCCTGTGCCAGGCGGACTGACCCCACACCAGGCGCTCAAAACGATGGAAGTGCTCGGCGAGACCGACGATGTCGGCGCGGTCGACATGATGGAGGTCGCACCTCGGTACGACTCCGATGAGGGCACCCAGCGACTCGCCTCGTACCTGCTCGTGACGCTACTCGAGCGCAAGTTCGCAGAGTGAACAATGACACGAACACCAGAGTTCGACGACGGTGCGATCGGCAGTTCCCGAACGTCGGGCGTCGCTGAGTCCGTCATCCGCGAGATGACCCGCGAGGCGATCGACCGCGGCGCGATCAACCTCTCACAGGGGATTCCCGACGAGGACGAGACGCCACCCGAGATCAAGGCTGCCGCCCAGGAGGCTATCGAGACCGACAGCCAGTACACCATCACCTGGGGGCTACCCGAACTGCGCGACGCCGTCGCCGAGCGCTACGCCGAGTGGAAAGGCGTCGAGTACGACCCTGAAACCGAGGTCACGATCACCAGCGGCACCAGCGAGGCCATCATGTCGACGATGCTCTCGCTTGCCGGCCCTGGTGACGAGGTCATCTACTTCGAACCCGTCTACGAGAGCTACATCCCCGCGAGCCAGTTCGCGGGCGCGAGCGCCGTTCCTATCGACATTACCGACGGCCTCGGCATCGACTTCGAGGCACTCGAGTCGGCTGCCGAAAACGCCCGGATCATCGTCCTCAACACGCCGATGAATCCGACGGGGAAGGTGTTCACGCGCGAGGAACTCGAGCGCATCGAGGACATCGTCTTCGAGCACGACCTGATCGTCCTCACCGACGAAATTTACGAACACATCGTCTACACCGACGACTACGTCAGCCCGGTCGAAGTCGGCGACCTCGCTGACCGGACCATCGTCTGTACGGGCATGTCGAAGACGTTCAGCGTCACCGGCTGGCGCGTCGGCTTCTGTCTCGCACCCGAGTACCTCTCGAAGGAACTCCGGAAGATCCACGACTACACGAGCATCTGTGCGCCGACGCCGTTCCAGAAGGCCGGCGTCGAAGCGCTCGAACTGCCCGAATCGTACTACCAGGAGCTCTCCGACTCCTACGAGGAGCGACGGGACATCCTCTACGACGGGCTACAGGAAGCCGGCCTCGACCCGGTCAAACCCGACGGCGCGTACTACATTCTGACGCGGTATCCGACGGACGAGGACGACATCGAGTTCTGCTACCGGCTGATCCGCGAAGCCGGCGTCGCCGCCGTCCCAGGCAGTAGCTTCTACACGGATCCCGACGCCGACTCCGACTGGGTCCGGTTCACCTTCTCGCGCAACGAGGAGACGATTCGCGAGGCAGTCGACCGGCTCGTCGAGAATCGCTGGTGGTAGGCGCCAGCGATTGAATCGCCACACTGTCACCGACCGTCGACCGCTCGAAGCCGGCGAACGTCGAAACGACTTTGCACACCCGGGCTGTACCCCGCGCGTATGCTCGGCTTCATCCCTGACGACCCCGTCATCATCGCCATCGTCGTAATCCTGCTTTCGCTCATCTTCTTTACCTACCTGCTGCTCCGGCGGACGGTACTCGAGTTCCGCGATGGTATGGGCCGGTAACAAGCGCTACGCGTCGCTCAAGCGAGTAGCCACGAATCACAACGCAACGAGTGCCGACAGTGACGACGCGTCGGTGCGAGTTAGAACACGTCCGCGATCCGCCCGAGCGCCGTCTCGACGTCGGCCGCCGACACGTCGCGGTGCGTACAGAACCGAACCGTCGTCGGGCCGAACACCGTCGCCAGCACGTCCTGTTCTTCTAAGCGCTCGAGTACCGCCTCCGTGTCGAGTCCGGTACCAGCAACGTCCGCGAGGACGATGTTCGTCTCCGGCGTTTGCACGTCGAAGCCGTCGATCTCGTCCAATCCATCCGCGAGCGCGCGGGCGTTCTCGTGATCCGTTGCGAGTGACTCGACGTTCTCGAGTGCACAGAGTGCTGGGCCAGCAATGATGCCGGCCTGGCGCATGCCGCCGCCGAGGAGCTTGCGGGTGCGGCGGGCATCCTCGATGAACGCCTCGGAGCCGGCGAGCATCGAGCCGACCGGCGCGCCGAGGCCCTTCGAGAGCGAGACCATGACCGTGTCGACCGGGTCGACGATCTCGGTTACGGGAACGTCGAGCGCCGTCGCGGCGTTGAACACGCGCGCGCCGTCGAGGTGGACCGGCACGTCGTTCTCGTGGGCCGCCTCGGCCGCCGCGGCGATCTTCTCGGGATCGATCGCGAGGCCGCCGCGGGCGTTGTGGGTGTTCTCGAGACAGAGCAGGCCGGTGCCGGGTCGGTGGAGTTCCTCCTCGACAAGGCCGGCTTCGACCTGCTCGGGCGTTGGAACGCCCCGGTCGGTGTCGAGCATCCGCACCTGCAAGCCGGCGAGGTCCGCGAAGCCGCCGAGTTCGTACTTCACGACGTGGCTCTTGCGATCCGCGAGCACTTCCTGCCCGCGCTCGGTGTGGACGCGACCGGCGATCTGGTTCGCCATCGTCCCCGTCGGGCAGTACAGCGCGGCCTCGGTGCCAAGTCGTTCAGCGACGCGGGACTCGAGTTCGGCCACAGTCGGGTCCTCACGGTAGACATCGTCGCCGACCTCGGCGTCGCGTGCGGCCTCGCGCATTCGATCGTCGGGTGTCGTAACAGTATCCGAGCGAAAGTCCATCATGCGATGCAGTTGCCGGCCGCCGGCAAAGAACGCTGGCATGTGCGGACGGTCAGCGAGAGAGTCTCACACGGACACCCATACGCCGTATCAGTGATCACAGTGCTGTGTCTGGCTCTCAGTACCCACCAAACAGTACGTTGAAGTGTCAGCCATCTGTTGTGGTCGTATGGCCCCTGATTCGCCCCCGTCCGACTCCCCTCCCTCGTCCTCTTCGTCCCCTTCCTCTCCCAGGTCGGCGACAGCAACACCCAGATCTTTCAATGCGCACGTCTCGCGGATCGTCGGCCGATTCAGTTCCCTGCTCCCATTCATGCTCGTGCCGCTCGCTCTCTCGCTCGCCGACCCCGGAAAAGTCGCCCGAACGATGGCACCACAGAGTGGGTTCACTATCTCTGCGAAATTCCCGTTACCGAACCCGCTGCTCGACCTCTGGGCGTTTATCGACGCTCCCGACGCCGAGACGACCGGGGCGTCGAGTGCGGTACATCCCGGTGCTGGAACAGGCACCGCCACTGGCCACGGACCCGCCGGAGCCGACGTAACGATCGAAACGCCGTTCGAAACGGTCGTCGTTCCGCCCGAAATCGGCGGACCCTCGCTGCTCGGGGTCATTGGTGGATTCCTCGTCGTCTACGCCCTCATCGCAGCGGTGATCGCCGCGGGCTACATCGGCGGACTGGACCGACGACTTCGCGGCGAACCAGTCGCGATAGCAGCGCTCGTGAGGCAGTATACGCCGCCATTCTTTGTCTATCACCTGCTCGTCTTCGCTGCGTTTCTGCTCGCGATCCCACTGATGCTGGTCAGTCCTGCGTTCATTCTTCTCGCGATACCCGTCGCGTTCGTTCTGATGTACCTCTTCTACGCCGCGCCGTTCCTGTTCGTGGTCGCCGATGAACCGGTTATCGAGGCACTACGCCGATCCGCCGGATACGCTCTTTCGGGCGGTGCCTACTTTCAGTTTGCACTCGGACACGTTGCGGTTGGTATCATCGCCTCCATCCCGCTCTCGCTGTTCGTGAGTACAGTCCCCGTGATCGGCTTCGTCACTGCCCTCGCCGTGGCGGTCCCGCTCTCGTTCGTGCTGACGGCTGCGACCGTCTCGTTCTGCCAGGAACTGGACGAACTGGACGGACAGAACGCAGGAGCGAACGGGGCTAGTGGCGTTCCACCCAGCACTCAGCAAAGCGTTAGTGGGAGCGGTGACACGAATTGGGTGACTGACCGTGCCAACTGAGAACGAAGTCAGGGACGAGGGCAAAGACAAGACCAACACCAAACGCGGCCGCCAACTCGTCTCCATTCTCCGACTGCTCGCCATCGCCCTGCTCACCGTCGGCTTCAGCGGGTGGGTACTCGAGGACGGGGGCGAGGTCGTACTCGAGTCCCCGTTCGTCATCGCGTTCGCCGCGGGGATTGTCTGTGCGTTCGCATCGATCTATCTGGGGATTTTTCTGGCGGACGGTGGGGCGGGACGGTGAGCCGGCAGGTGTGAGCAACGGAAGGAACTGAAAGAGGACGATGCTGGGCTGACTGATGAACGAACAGGGGGTGACGCCCTGCTGACCGGTAGTTTCGATTCGAAAACTGTATCCCAGTACTGCGAATACTCGTCCAGTATGGATCCGCGAATCCGCAACCACGCCGAGATTATCGCGAATCACTCGGTCGATCTGCAGGAAGGCGACAACGTCGTCATCGACGCTCATCCCGTCGCTGAGGACCTCGTCGTCGCCCTTCACGAGATCATCGGGGAGAAGGGGGCAAATCCGGTCACGACGAGTCAGCGCACCGGTAAGCGCGAGCAGCGTGCGTTCCTCCGCGCGAGCGACGGCGAGTTCGAGACGCCGGAACACGAACTCGCGCTCATCGAGAACACGGACGTCTACATCGCCATCCGCGCCGGCGACAACGTCACCCAGACCAGCGATATCGACCCAGAAGTCAGCGCCGCCTACGGGAAGGCCCACCGACCGATCCTGAACGAGCGCCTCTCGACGCGCTGGTGTCTGACCCAGTACCCTGCGCCCGCGAACGCCCAGCTCGCCGAAATGAGCACCGAGGGCTACGAGAACTTCGTCTGGGACGCCGTTAACAAAGACTGGGACGAGCAGCGCGAGCTCCAGGCGAACATGGTCGAAATCCTCGACCCCGCCGAGGAGGTCCGCATCGTCAGCGGCGACACCACCGACGTGACCATGTCCGTCGCGGGCAACCCGACGATCAACGACCACGGCGAGCACAACCTCCCCGGCGGCGAGGTCTTCACCGCACCACAGCCAGACAGCGTCGAGGGCGAGGTCCTGTTCGACATGCCGCTGTATCACCAGGGTCGAGAGATTACGGACGTCTATCTCGAGTTCGAGGGCGGCGAGGTCGTCTCCCACTCGGCGGCGAAGAACGAGGAGATTCTGACGGAAGTCCTCAACACCGACGACGGCGCGCGCCGGCTCGGTGAACTCGGGATCGGAATGAACCGCGATATCGACCGATTCACGTACAATATGCTCTTCGACGAGAAGATGGGCGACACCGTCCACATGGCAGTCGGCCGCGCCTACGACAACACCGTCGGCGAGGGCAACGAGCAAAACGAGAGCGCGACCCACGTCGACATGATCGTCGATATGAGCGAGGATTCGTACATCGAAGTTGACGGTGAGGTTGTGCAGCGAGACGGCATCTTCCGATTCGAAGACGGCTTCGAAGAGTAGTCGAACAAACACGGCGGCCAGCCGTTTTTGCTGGGGTAGAACCAGCAGCCGCGCTTATACACCTGCGGGGAGAACGACGGCGTATGGCAGTTCTCGTCGCATACGACGGCTCGGAGTCCGCACAGCAGGCGGTCGAATACGCGTTTACCACCCACGCTGACGACGAAATCGTCCTCCTTCGCGTCGTCGAAGCCGCCGAGGGCTACACCGGCGCGAGCGTCAATTACGTTCAGGACACACTCAAGGACAAGCAGGATGAGGTCTCAGACACGCTCCGAGAGGAGATCGCCGAACTCGCGAGCAATCCGGACGTCGCGTTCAGAACGGAGACAGCGATCGGTCGGCCGGACAACGAAGTGGTCGCGTTCGCCGAAGACGAGTCGAACGGCATCGACCATATCGTCGTCGGCAGCCACGGCCGCTCGGGCGTTTCCCGGGTTCTCCTCGGCAGTATCGCAGAAAAAATCGTTCGTCGAGCGCCGGTTCCGGTGACGGTCGTCCGGTAGCACGACCAGCGTTCTGTGAGTGTCCATCGTGACCGACGAACCGCGAACCACGAACTGCGAACGACGACCTCACTGCGTGTTGGTCATTCCGCCATCGACGACCAGCGACTCACCGGTGACGTACGACGACTGCTCACTCGCGAGGTACACCGCCGCGTCCGCAATCTCGTCGGGCTGGCCGGCGCGCCTGGACGGAATCGACTCGAGAAAGGCGTCCTCGTCCTCCGAACCGATGATCGAGACGTCGTCGGTCGTCATCGTCGTCTCGATCAATCCCGGATGGATTGTGTTCACGCGAACGTCCTCGGGACCGAGTACCGACGCCATAGCGTAGGTCAAGAGCCGAACCGCACCCTTCGTTCCACAGTAGGTGACGAACTCGCCCGCGCCCTCGAGTCCGGCGACCGACGAGAGGTTGATGATGCTCCCACCGTCGGCCTCGACCATGCGTCTCGCGGCCGCCTGCGCACCGAAGTAGACACCCTTGACGTTGATATTCATCATCCGGTCGAACGCTTCCTCCTCGGTCTCGAGAAACTCCTCGCCGTGGAAGATACCGGCGTTGTTCACCATCACCGTCACACCGCCGAACTCGTCGGCCGCTGCGACAGCGCTCTCGAGGTCGTCGACAGACGACACGTCACACTCGACGTACGCCGTCTCGGCCTCAGTTTCCTCGTCGATCAGTTCGTGGGTCGGCTTCCCGCCCTCTCGCGGGGTGTCCTGGATGTCGGCGATGACGATATCCGCCCCGTCCGCGGCAAACCGTCGGGCGATTGCGCGGCCGATTCCGCTTGCGCCGCCAGTGATCACTGCAACCTCGTCTTCGAGTACCTGTGTCATTGCCCGGATTCCTACACCACCAAGAGAGGAAGTGCTAGCCAGTCGTCAGAAAGCAGACTGGTTGTGCTGGTTGTGGTGGGAGAGAGTCTGTGCGGAACGAAGACACAGCCGCTCAGCCGTCGACAACGCGGATATCGCCGAGTTGGATCACCGGCTGATGCTCGCAGATGTAGGTCACCATCTCGTGGCTGGCCTCGAACCGGAGGGTCTCGGTTTCACCAGGTGTCGCGATGATCGGAGACGAAAGGTCGTCGACAACGGTCCCCGATTCGTCGTGGATCGCGAGGTTGTGTTTGACGCTGTCCTGATTCTCGCCAGTGAGTTCGTACTCGCGGCCGTCGACGAGGACGAGTGTCGGGTTTTCCACGCGGTCGATGTGAGGGGGCTCGACGCCGACCCAGCCGCCGACGTAGGCGTCGAGTCGAATCGTCGAGACACCAGCCCAGGTATCGGGATCGGTATCGGTGACGGTCGTTTCGGCTGCATCTGTGACTGGGTCCGAGTCGTCGTCCGTGGACTCAGTTCCGTTAGCATCCGTGTCTGGACTGTCACCCTCGCTCTCAGGCTCCGTTCCCAGCCCCAGACAGCCGGCGCTTGAAGTAATCGCTGCCGCGCCACCGATACCGGCGAGTGCTCGCCGGCGGGTCACGGGCCAACGGTCCGTTCCCATACCCAGCGATAGGACCGAGAGCGCCATAAGCAGCGGCTGTACCGAGTCAGAGAGTCACCACCTGTGATACGTATGGGGCTTACTCGCCGACCAGCGTGGCGATCATCGAGGCTACCGCCTCGAGTTCGTCCTCGTTGACGCCGTGGCCCATCCCTTCGTAGATACGGGTGTCCACGTCAGCGTCGAGTTCCTCGAGCACACTCGCGGTTTCGTGGACGCGCTCTTCGGGAATGTGAGGATCGACGTCGCTGCAGCCGAGGAAAGCGGAGGTGCCGTCGAGAGTGGCGTCTGTGTTCGTGTCCGTCTCCGTGTCGAGATAGTCCGCCGCCTCGATCTCGTCGCCGATCAGGCCACCACTCAGTGCAGCCAGCCCGCCGTAGCGCTGTGGGTTGCGCGCGACGTACTCGCTCGCGAGACAGGCACCCTGCGAGAAGCCAAGCACCAGGATTCGATCGGTCGGGACGTCGGCTTCGTTCGCCGCCTCAATCGCATCCGAAATCGCCTGCAACCCCGACGTTCGACCCGGCTCGTTCGACTCCACCGGCGCGAGGAACGAGTTCGGATACCACTCGTTGCGCTGGGCCTGCGGCGCGAGGAGCGCGAGTCCGTCCCGGTGGACCTCGCTTCCCATCTGGATAATACTCCGCGCGGTCGCCCCGCGACCGTGGACGAGGACCATCGCCGCGTCGGCAGACTCGAGTTCCGTCCCGGCTGTCACGAGCGGTTGGCCCTGGTGTGGACCGTCGATTCTGTCGTTGCTGGCACTGTTGCCGCCGTTGCTACCACCTCCGCCATCGCCGCCACTCCCGCGCTCTGTCGGTGCCGTCATTACAGCCCACCGGTGCCAGCGCTCGCGTCGGGCAAGTCGTGCTCGACAACCTCGAGTCCCAACTCCTCGATCGCACCGCGGAGATGCTCGTCCTTGGCGTACTCCGCGCCGTCAGCCTCGCGCAACTCCTGTGCTTTCGCCAGGATCTCACCGCGGCGGTCGTTCGGAATCTCGTACTTGTCCGCCGAGAGCTCGATGACGAGTCCGTTGTTGTCTCGCGTGTAGATGGAGTGGAAGATGCCCCGGTCGAAGATGTTGTACTGGTAGCCGGCGTCCTCGAGTGCCTGCATCGTCTCCTCGTACTCGTCCGGATCGACGCTGAAACAGAGGTGGTGAACCGCGCCGACACCGCCGCGCTGGCCGCGGGCCGAGGGGCGGTCGTCGCTGACAAAGAACGTCAGGATGCGCCCGTCGCCCGTATCGAAGAACAGGTGCGTCTGGGACGGATCGTCGAGGTTCGGCTGGCGAAGCACCAGCGGCATTCCGAGCAGATCACGGTAGAACTCGATCGTATCCTCGGCGTTACTCCCCCAGATGGTGATGTGGTCGGTGCCCTGCATATGGACGGGGCTGTCCGGCAGTTCCGGCGTTACTGGAATTGACTCGTCGCTCATGTAGTTTCACTATGTTACCTGCACATATGAAGCCTACAGAGACACTGGGCCAACCACGTAACACTCGTGTTACTGGCTGCGGTGGTCTTGGCTCCGATAGTACCAACTGCAACTAGTTACACACGGATTGGACAGTTGTCGCACGAGCAGGTGTGCACTGACTTACAGTAGCTACTACACCCATTGTCAGCGTCTTCATGGCGTGCTACAGGTGGCAAATGTTAGGAACAGGCGGCTAGTTTATAGTCGTTTACGCTAGTGGTTGAACTGGTCTCCAACGCACCCTGCAGTCCACCGCGAGACCAACTCCACCAGAATCTGCTCACCCAGATTTCGTTGCAGTGCAGGGACTTCCCCTGCACTCACCCTGCATCGTGGCCGAACAGAGTGTCCGGTACTCGAGTCGACCACAAATCACATCGAGTCACGGAGAAAGTCCACGGCTTCAGTCGTGAGTGGATATCACGAACAGACCTCAGTCTCGACTTCCTGATGCACGATGAGATCGAGATCCCACTCACCGGTAGTCATGGTAGCGGTATTTTCGAACTGGATGTAGTACCGTCCTGCCTGCCGGGCGGTACTGCGTCGTTCGATACGCTCGGAGACATCCGTCTCGAGTACGAGGTCGCCGTTTGGGTCCTCGACCCGGACACGTGGGCGTGCCCCATCGTCCGTCTGAACGGCCTGTATCTCGAGTTCGTCGTCTGTTTCGAGCTCCGTTCTGAGTGTTATCGACTGGCCGGCGCTGACGGTCTGCCACTCGTCGTAGCGGTGATCCGATTCGATTTCTGTTTCGATCCGACAGTCATCGTCTTGGTCCTGCTCGGCGTCGGGAGTAGAACTGGTACTCGAGTCAGAGCCAGAGCCAGAGTCGGGATCTGGGTTCTCCTCGTGGTCACCCTGTTCTTCGGAGAGACAACCAGCGGTAGTGAGCAGCCCAATTGAGCCAGCGAGAGTCAGATAGGTACGGCGCTGCATGTCGGGAAATTCTGTCTGGGTGGTAAATCCTTTGTGTTCGAGAGACAGCCATAGAAGTGCGTTTGGAGACAATATCAGCACCATACACTTCAGATGATTTTACTTTTGTAAGTCTCCGGCCATTTGAAGAGTTGCGACTGTGGCTATCGGACTGGTCGCAAGATCTGTAGGCGAACCTCGGACGGAAGGTTCAGAAACGATAGTTTTCGCACGGGCACGATGGGATTCGAACCACTGTCGGAGCAAAGCTCCTCCCTGATTCGAATCCATCTCATTGTACTGCTGTTGCTCACGACGTGTTCGCAACAGCAAGCGGGCACGATGGGATTCGAACCCACGACCATCGGATGTCTTCCCCCGTCGCAACCGCAACGAGGATAGAAGTCCGACGCTCTGTCCAGACTGAGCTACGTGCCCACGGTCGCCATCTGGTGGGTATTCGTCAGGCCAATTTATACCCTTTGACTGACTGGGACTGTCTCCGCTGCCAGAAAAAGCGATGTGCCGCATGTTCGTCAGGCGTGATTACGCACCGTTTCTGCCTCAGGGGTCTGCATCGTCTTCATCGTCGTCACCGACTCCATCTTCCGCATCGTCGTCGACTTCGTCTTCGTCCGCATCCTGATCATCTTCGCCCGCATCATCATCACCAACTCCATCTTCATCGTCGGCATCACCGTTTTCCATCTCGTCGTCTTCGTCGCCGTTCTCGACACCGTCTTCGTCTCCGTTACCGACATCGTCCTCGTCCTCGCCTTCGTCTTCGTCGCCCATATCATCGTCACCGTCGTCGCCTGGGTCACCGTCGTCACCCGGCCCGTCGTCGTCGGCTCCGATATCGCCGTCGTCGTCGCCGAGATCGTCGTCCTCTTCATCGTCCATACAGCCCGCAACGGCCGCGATCATACCGACACCGGCAAGCTTCGTAAAGCGGCGTCGGTCGAGGGTCGGTGCTGTCATATCGGCATCTGGCCCGATGAGAGGGTGCCAGATAATGGATCGAGTTCGTTCGAATCGTCGTGCAGAATTCAGGCGACTTATCAGAGTTTCAAATTCCGAATAGATCTGTTGCAACCATACCGACGGTTTCAGCGCTGCAACGGCTGTCAGACGCCCTCAGTGGACGCAAACCGCCTCAGTTCCTCCAACGCAGTCACAAACGGACCGGTCAGACAGCTACTAGCAGCCCACTACACTCACCGTTGAAAACACACGATAGCTGAAAGAGTTGTTCTGGCAGCTACGCCGGCCCTAACACAGTTTCGACGCGTGAAACGGCTGGTACTCGAGTCCCCTCGGAATGAATGCCCCCACGAGTCAGGACCAGGGTGCGCTGGTTGTGAGTTGGGGCGACGAGCCGCGAGTCGCGAGCCACGAATCCAATCCACGACCACCGACCAGTGGCCCGCGACGGCGAACACAGCCCTTATGCACGTCTCGGCGGTAGGAGTTCTCGATGCACGTCATCGGAACGGTGGGACTCCCCGGGAGCGGCAAGGGAGAGGCCGCCACCGTCGCACGCGAGGACGGGATTCCGGTCGTGACGATGGGCGATGTCGTCCGCCAGGAAACCACAGACCGCGGGCTCGACCCGACGAAAGACCACGGGACCGTCGCACAGGCGCTACGCGAGGAGAACGGGCCGGCGGCCATCGCCGAGCGCTCGCTCCCGATGATCGAGGACCGACTTGCGGATCACGAAACGGTGCTCGTCGACGGAATCCGTTCGGATGTCGAAGTCGACGCCTTCGAAGAACGATTCGGCGAGGCGTTCACCCTGGTCAGTATCGAGGCTCCCTTCGACGTTCGCGCCGACCGAATCGACGCCCGCGGCCGTGATGCGAGCGAAGCGGATGGCGGCGAAGGGCTCGCCGCCCGCGACGAACGCGAGCGTGGTTTCGGCATGGACGACGCGATGGAGCGTGCCGACATCGTCGTCGAGAACACCGAGTCACTCGAGTCGTTCCACGAGCAGATTCGGTCGATCATTCGCGACGGAGTGAGTACCGAGTCCACGGACGCGGAGTCCGAACGAGCGACCACCGCGAGCGAGAGCGGGGCAGAGCCCGAGGAGCCACAGCCGTAGCTGGCTGTGTCCAGTCCCGAGACGAACCACACCGTTAGACCCTAAGTCGCACCCACCGAAGCAAACGTCAAGAGCTATGACCGAAATCTACCGCGTCGACGTCGAAGCAACCGCACCGGTCTACGACACCGAGGTGACGAGTCGGGTTGCCGACGCCGTCGCCAACATCTTCCCGAACGCTGACCTCGAGGAGTCCTTCGGCGAAATCCACGCCGAGACACACTCGATGGATCACTTCTCAGAGTTGCTGCACAGACAAGAGATTCTCGACACCGCCCGCGGCGAGTTCTTCTCGACGCGCGAGGGCGACACGTTCTCGTTTGCGCTCAAGAAGCAGGCAGCTTTCGAGGATCGAATCAACTTCTCCGTCGGGGAACCGGACGAACTCGGCGAGATCAGCGTCCGCGTGCGCGTCGAAGAACCAACAGTCGAGGAGTACATCGACCAGATTGCGCCGCCGACGGAAGACGGCAAGCCAGTCGATAGCTAATTGCCGCCCACCGGATCCGACTGCTCACTCACCACACTCGCCAGCCGCCGCGAGCGCGTCTTCTGCCGCATCCTGGTGTTGCTGGGCCCCAGCAATATCTCGGTCGTCAGCCGCCGCTGCGCTCGCTGCAAACTCCGCTGCAGCCGTTTGCAGGTGTTCTCCCTGGCAGTGGGCCGTCTCGAACGCATCCACGAGTTCGGTCGGTGCGGAGTCGCTACCGGCTTCGATCGTCTCCGTCCCCGCTTCGAACGACGACTTCGCGTCGAGAAACGCCGTTTCGGCCGCACCGTACTCGTCGTCCGCGAAGTAGTCGCGTCCCGTCTCGAGTTCGGCGTGGCCCGCGAGCAACTCGTCGTAGCCGGCGACCAGCACCGCCTGGGAATCGAGGACGGACTCGAGTGCCTCGATCCCATCGCCCAACTGTGTGCGGTCGACGGTCGGCAGGGAGTCGTAGCGCGACTCGTCGAAGCCGTCGAGCGTCTGGGTAGCGGTTTCGAGGAGGGTCTGTGCATCGCCGATGAGATCGGATCGTTTCTCGAGGGTGTTGCGGGCGTCGTCTACGTCGTCGGAAGCCGTGCCGTCGGCTGTCGTCTCATCGTCTGCATCCGCCTCGAACGCGGCACTCACCTCCTCAATCTCGTTCTCGAGTTCGTCGTCAGTCACGGTTGCAGTGACCGAGACGAGCCCCTCGAGAACGTCGGCGTAGTCACGAACGAGATCGACGTCTGCCTGGCGATCGGACTCGAGTTCACTGGCCGCAGTGTCGAGCAACGAGCGAGCGGACTCGAGCCGGTCGTGGTGTGGGTCGGGATCGAATGCGGAGTCTGGCGCGTCGGACGTGGGAGGGGAGGAGTCGGCATCGGTCTGTGCGCTGAGTTCGATCGCAATCTCGTTCAGCCGGCCAATCGCGCGGTCGAGCGCGCGGTGTCCGGTTCGGTCCGCGACGACCACGTCGGTCTCGTCGCCGGAGATAGTATCGAGACAACCCGAGAGCGCGACGAGGCCGACACCACCGAGCTGAGCGAGGTGCTGGCGTCGATTCATTACGTCGAGAATGTGAGTGTGGCTGTATTAACGTGCTGGTAGATATGTCAGTCACGACGAGTTCAGGAAGGACAACAAAGGCCGGGGTTCCCTCGCTAATTAAAGATGGATACGGTTGGTCTGAGGAGGTGTCTCACTCAAGAGATGTAGTGAGTCCCGAGTCTGTGACGGGAGATACCAGTGAAACGGAAACAAGAATGCGGCAAAAGCGGGTAGGGCAAATCAACGTAGCGGTGATCAGAACGGGCCGAGGCCGCCCATCCCGCCGCCACCGCCGCCGCCCTGTTGCATCTGTTTCATCATACGCTGCATCTCCTGCTCGGAGCCCATGCCCTGGAACTGCTTGATGGTCTTCTCCATCATCTTGTACTGCTGGAGCAGTTCGCGGACCTGTTCCTCGCTCGTCCCGGAGCCCCGAGCGATGCGCTCGATTTGGCTCGCACCGATGGCCTTCGGGTACTCCTTCTCGGCGTCGGTCATCGAGTCCATGATGACGCTGAAGCTGTGCATCCGCTCCTGCGTGACGTCCATCGCGTCGTCGGGAAGCTGGTCTTTGATCCCGCCACCGAAGCCAGGGATCATGTCCATCACCTGATCGAGCGGCCCCATATTGTTCATCGCCTCCATCTGCTTTTGCATGTCGTTCAGAGTGAACTGCCCCTGAAGCATGTCCTCGGGGTCCCAGTCGTCGTCCTCGATCTGGGTCTGCTCCATCGCGCGCTCGACGCGCTCTGCGAGCTGTCCGAGGTCACCCATGCCGAGCAGCCGGGAGATGAAGCTGTCCGGCTCGAAGCGCTCGACGTCCTGGACCTCCTCACCGGTCCCGAGGAACGCGATGGAACTATCGGTCTGGTCGACCGCAGTAAGGGCACCACCACCCTTCGCGGTACCGTCGAGCTTCGTGATGACGACGCCATCGATACCGATCGACTCGTCGAACTGCTGGGCCTGCTCCTTTGCACCCTGTCCGATCGCTGCGTCGAGAACGAGCAGTGACGTATCGGGCTGGGCGACACCTTCGATCTCCTCGATCTCATCGATGAGGTCGTCCTCGAGTGCGTGGCGACCCGCGGTGTCCACGATGTGGACGTCAGCTTCGCTCGTCGCCTCGAGTCCCTTCCGGGCGATGTCGACCGGGTCGTCGTTGTCCGGGTTGCCGTAGAAGTCGACCTCGGCACGACCGGCCATCTCCTTGGCCTGATCGTACGCACCGGGTCGGAACGTGTCCGTCTGGATGATCGCCGGCCGAAGCCCCTTCGTCGAGAACCACCAGGCCATCTTGGCCGAGGAGGTCGTCTTCCCCGACCCCTGCAGCCCAGCCAGCAGAATCGTCTGCTCCTCGAGTGGCAGTTCCGTCGAGTCGCCGATGAGGCCGACGAGTTCCTCGTAGACGATACGGAGGACGAAGTCCCGCGCCGGGGTCCCGGCTGGGGGTTCCTCCTCGAGTGCACGCGCTTTGATGTTGTCCGACAGCTCCATCACGAGCGAGACGTCGACGTCGGCGGAGAGCAAGGAGCGCTGGATCTCCTTGACGATCTCCTCGACGTCCTCCTCGCTAATTCGTGACTTCCCGCGGAGCTTATCGAGACTGCCCCGCAGAGAACTCCCGAGATCGTCGAGTACCATTTGCAGGATGTACGGGGCGTGGTCGTTAAAGCCTTTTTCTCGTGGACTCGGCGGCCAGAACTCGGACGGCGACCGGTTCCGGCTCGTGAGCATCGGTTGTCGAGTTTCCGTATCAGGTCAGAGGCCCAGTAGGGAACCGTAACGACGACGCCACAGTAGCGTGTCGAAGCGCGTCGCAGCGCGTCGGTGAGTATTTCACCCGCGCGGCGACAAGTCGGAGGTATGCCTTCGGATGCAGATTCCGACGCCGACGCCGACACTGATACCGAACGCGAACTCACCGTCGACCTCTCGGCGTACGACGAACTCCGCGACGAGACCGTCACCCTCCGTGTCAACGAGAACGGCCTCTATATTGTCGACCACGAGGAGACCGGCGTCTCGAGTCAGGGCCAGTCCGAAGAGATCGCGATCGAAAACCTACAGGAAGCGGTCAGTACGTACAGAGACGGCCAGTCGGACGATACTGGCGACGACTGGCTGTGAGTGCCACCGCCACCGACACGTGTGCATAGCAAACCAGCCAGCGCATCCCCTCGTTTTACGCCGGCAGTCGTTGTCGATCCTCCGATGACCGGATCCGACGCTGACGAGCGCACTGACGGTTCCAGCGAACGTACCACTGTTCCCACTGCTACCACCGCAGTCACAGACGGCGGCACCGACGAATACGACATCGTCGTCCTCGGTGGCGGCTCCGGCAGCCAGGTCGCGAGCGCCGCCGTCAACGAGGGACTCACCGCCGCCGTCGTCGAACCCGGCCCACTCGGCGGTGCCTGTGTCACCCGCGGCTGCATCCCCTCGAAGGCGCTCATCCACCGCGCCGACATCGTCGACGAACTACGCCGCGCGGCCGAGTTCGGCGTTCACGCCGACGTACAGGAGATCGAGTTCGGCGAATTCACCGCGGCGATTCACGACACCGTCTACGAGAAGGCCGACAACCAGGAATCGTCGTTCGACGACACCGACGGCCTCACCCGCTACCACGGGACGGGACGGTTCGTCGACGACCGAACGATTGTTGTCGAATCCAACGACGAGCACACGTCGGAATCGGACTCGGCGTCAGGGTCGGACTCGAGTACACCGTCGCGCATCCGCGGCGAAACGATCGTCATCGCCGTCGGCGGCCGTCCCGTCGTGCCGCCGATCGACGGCGTTGAGGACGTCGACTACCTCACGAGCGAGGGCGCGCTCTTTCTGGACGAACAGCCAGACTCCCTCGTCATCGTCGGCGGCGGCTACATCGGCGCGGAACTGGGCTACTTCTTCGGTGCGCTCGGCACCGAAGTCTCACTCGTCGGCCGCAGCGAGCAGTTGGTCCCCCGCGAGGACGACGACGTGAGCGAGGTTGTGACGAACGCACTCGAGTCCCACTGTGAGATCTACACGGGGTACGAGGCGGCGGCGGTCGCGGAAACGGCCGATGGAGTCGTCGTGACGGCCGAGCCGAGCGGTGACGGAGGGAACGGCGACGGAGGAGACGACAACGAAGAGAACAGCGACGAATCGGTCGAACTCGAAGCCGAACGACTCCTGTTCGCCACCGGCCGGCGGCCGAACACCGACAGCCTCGATCTGGAGGAGACCAGTGTCCAGACGGACGACTCGGGCCATGTCGAGGTGGACGAGTCTCTGGAGACAACCGCAGACGACATCTGGGCGCTGGGCGACGTGCTCGCCGACGAACCCTACAAGCACGCGGCGGACTACGAGACACGGATCGTCACCGCAAACGTGCTCGACGATGCCGGCGAGGAGGTCGACTACCACGCGATGCCGCACGCGATTTTCACGTCGCCGCAGGTTGCAAGCGTGGGGCAAACTGAGCAGGAGCTGACAGCGGGGGGACTCGAGTACCAGTCAGCAAACATCCCGTTCGGGACCGCGCCGCTGGGGATGATCCTCGACGCCGACGGCTTCGTCAAGGTGCTGGCCGCACCCGAGGGCGAGATACTGGGCTGTCATATCGTCGGCCCGCATGCATCGACGCTGATTCAGGAGGTCGTTACCGCGATGGACAGCGGATCGGGGATGGTCGAGGACGTGGCGGAACCGGTGCACGTGCACCCGGCGCTGTCGGAGGGGGTCTACGCGGCGTTCGACGAGCTATCCTCACGACAGTATTCAACGGCACCGAATTGGCGGGACGTCAGCGGTGTCTGAGTTGCGAAAATAGAACGACAGCGGCGACAGAGACGTCACTCGAGAAACCCACACCCGTAGTCGTCCGCGAGTTCGGAACACTCGTGGACGGTGAACTCGATCGGTGGTAAATACCCTCGATCGCGTGCGTGGACGCCCACCGCAGCGCAGTCGCTCGTCGCTCGCTCGGAGACATCGAGCGTTCGCCACTCGGAATCCTCTCGTCTGGCTTCGATGACGAACTCGTCCGGGTCGTCACCCCATTCACAGGGAAGTTGCTCGTCCGATGGTACCTGCTCAGAAATCGCGTCCAACCGGTGCGTCGTCGTCGACACCGTTTCGTCGTCCGCGGCGATTCGGATCTCGATCGTCCGTTCGTCGTCAGTGGAGTTCACCGCGACGACCGAACCCAGTTGTGTGCTGTCGTCCGGGAGGACCGCGGTGCAACCCGCGAGAGCGGCACAGCCGAGACTGCTCAGGAGGTGACGGCGGGAGACCATTGCTATCGTTCCGAGCGAAGAAGTGTTGTCCCTAAATGTTTTCGAGAATGGGTGTGGTTCGAATCGCTGCGAACAGTCGCCACTGCCACCATCGAGGGCGCCACAAACGGCTTCACGAGAGGTCCAGGTTTTACTGGATGTATCGTGCAGGGGCTGAGAGACCAAATTCCTCGGCTGTGTCCGCGACGATTCCCTTTGCCGTATAGATGTCTGGCTTGTAGTACAGTTCGTGGGTAACGTCGTGTGCGTCACGGAGGTGGTCCCTGACCCGGAGAACATCATGCCGCTCGAAATAATTCGGCGTATAGACCGTGAGGAGATAGTCGTCGTACATGGCTAGCTCCTCGTAACCAAATGTCGTCATCGCCTTGACTGCCCAGAGATGCCCTGCTTCTGCGTCAGCGACGAGTTCAGGCCATAACTCGTCAATCCGCTCTGCTGACCCCGTAATCTGCCACTTCCCGATCGTTTTCTGCTCCTCGAGTGCATCGCGGTCGATTTCTCGAACGGCTTCGTTTTCCGCTGGTGGTAAATCGTCGGACTGCACGTTCTCCGGTCGCGCAACGCCGTGCTCTGAAAAGTAATCGTCACCCCCGACCTTCGGAGAGTCACTGACGTCTCTGCTCCGTAGCCAATACTGCTCTTCGTCGGTGATTGTGATCGGTGACTTCATCGGTAAGACATCCTCATAGGAGGGCTGGACAGAATACCAATGCTCGCCATGCAGTGTGAAAGTGGAAGTAAATTATCTGGTTTAGGGGTCGCCAAATGACTAGCGCCCAGCAGATTTGCAGAATCTCCCCCCTCTGTATTCAGCATGCAGCGCGTGACAGCTATTGGGTTACCCAATTGCTGCGCCGGCATCTACGTCACATCCGTCGCTCCAATTGCGATTCGCACCGTACACGTGTGATAACTGCCGATAAGCCACTTGCCTACGGCACACCCGTCTCAATTTCGCCGTCCATCGCGATCCACTCCGTGAGACTTCCCTCGTAGACCGCCACGTCCTCGTAGCCAAGCGCCCGCAGAACGACGTAGGTGTGGCTGATCCGCCGCGCCGTGTTACAGTAGAGCACGATCTCGCGATCCCGCGTGATGCCGTGGGACTCGAGTACCCCCTCCAGTTCCACCTCGGAAAGCAACCGTCGCGTTTCGTCGTCCACGGCCTCGCGCCAGTCGAACCGGACGGCACCGGGGAGGTGAGCCTCCGCGAACTCATCGCGCTCGCGTATGTCGACCAAGAGTGCGTCTCGCTCGCGTGCGGCCTCGACCGCTTCGCGGCCGACCAGTGGGCTCTCCTCCCGGTCGAGCGGGTGGGGATCGTAGTTCGTCGCCTCGAACTCGGTAGCGGCCGTCGTTGTCTCGTACGCTCGGCTCCAGACGCTGTAATCCCCGTTCAGCAGTCGCACGTCGTCGTGGCCGTACTCGAGTGCGGTCACACAAAACCGGGCGGCGAAGACGCCGTGGGTGTCGTCGTAGACGACGATGGTGTCGTCGGGGTCGATGCCGACGGCGGCGAGCAGAGAGCCGAAGGCGTCAGCACCTGGGAGGGTACCGCGATCGACGTCGGAGTCGTCGCGGTAGCTGTCGAAGGGGATGCTGGCGGCACCGGGAACGTGACCGATGGCGTCGAACTCCCAGGCGTCTCTGACGTCGACGGGGCGGACGTCGGGGCGGTCGCGGTTCGCTGCCAGCCAGTCGGGCGAGACGACGACGGATTCGTCCATCGGCTGAGCGAACTCGCTCCGTGGCCGATAACGAACCGGTACCGGCACGTCTCCCCGCGGTACCGATATGGTGGCAATCGGTTCCGGTTCGTGACCGAACATGGTGACAGTCGTGAGTCAGCCGACCCGCCGAGTATCGGGGGGCAGACACCCTGCAAGGGGAGGAAATGTGAGCCGATTCCGGGCGTCCGCGATAGCGGTAACACTCACCTCCAGGACAGATCGCCGACTCCATTGTCCGGTTCGAGAGGCCCTATGACCCCGGAGAACCAGGGAATAGGTATGGCAGCAACCGAGTACGCCAACGACGTATTGGTCACGGCCGACTGGGTCGCCGATCGGCTCGACGAGTTCGAAAGCGACGACCCCACACACCGACTGGTCGAAGTCGACGTAGACACGGAGGCCTACGACGAGAAGCACGCCCCCGGCGCGGTCGGATTCAACTGGGAGACGCAACTACAGGACCAGACCCGCCGCGACGTGCTCGAGCAGGAGGATCTCGAGGACCTCCTCGGCACCCACGGGATCAACGAGGGCTCGACCATCGTCCTCTACGGCGACAACGCGAACTGGTTCGCCGCCTACACCTACTGGCAGCTGAAGTACTACGGCCACGACGAGGTCTACCTGTTAGACGGCGGCCGCGAGTACTGGCTCGAGAACGACTACCCGACGACCGACGAGGAGCCAGACTTCTCGGCCGTCGAGTACGACGCCGCCGGCCCGCGCGAGAACATTCGTGCCTACCGCGAGGACGTCGAGAAGGCGATCGAACGCGGCGTCCCGCTCGTCGACGTTCGCTCTCCCGAAGAGTTCAGCGGCGAGATTCTCGCCCCACCAGGCCTGCAGGAAACGGCCCAGCGCGGCGGCCACATCCCAGGTGCGAAGAACATCTCCTGGGCGGCCGTCACCACCGACGACGGCACGTTCAAGAGCCGCGAGGAACTCGAGTCCCTCTACGCTGAGGAGGGCATCACGGGCGGTGAAACGACGGTCGCCTACTGCCGTATCGGCGAGCGCTCGTCCGTCGCATGGTTCGCGCTACACGAACTGCTCGGCTACGAGGACGCAGTCAACTACGACGGCTCCTGGACCGAGTGGGGCAACCTGGTCAACGCGCCGGTCGAGACCGGCGATGGAAGCTGAGCGGACTGAACGGGACGAGACAACGACGACAATCCATCATGCAGCCCTGAACTGATGACCGACGACCCTGATACCGACGCCGACACCGATACCGACGCCGACAACCCGCCCACCGCCAAGGCCGTCCTCGAGACGGTCCGCGAGAACGCACAGACAGAACTCTCGCGACTCGGGTCCTCGAAGTCCCTCTACGCCGACACGGGTGGCGAGATCGAGACCGAACCAGTCCTCGAGGCCACGGCGGACGCCGAGTACGCCGCCTGGCGGACGTTCAACGCCTGGGCGGCCGACGAGTCTGGCAACGCACGTGAGACCTTCGAGACGACCGCCGCGGAAGAACGCGAGCACCTCGAAACCGTGCTCGAAATGCAAGAGAGTTGCGGCGACAGCGAGTTCGCTGTCGAATCCTACGACCAAACCGCAACGCCCGCCCTCCACGACTACCTCCGAGCACTCGAGTCCACCCCCGAGCGCGTCGGCGGATTCCTCGGTCGCATCCTGGCGAGCAAGCGCTCGAAGGAACAGGTCGTCGGCTACTTCGTCGGCGACGCGGACCCGCAGACGGCGGCCGTCTTCCGGGAATTCGGCGACGACCTGGACACCCAACTCGAGCGCGCAGAGGCGCTCGTCGCCGAGTACTGTTCGAGCGACGCCGACCGAGAGCGAGCGATCGAGGCGGCAACGGGTGCAATCGAGACTGTCTACGCGGCGTACGTCCAAAACCTGGAAGCGCTGGGCGCGAACCCGAAGCCCGTCTGCTGACGTCCGCTGCAGGCTCAGACAACCCGCTTGACACGATCAGCAAGGTCGAGCGATGCCGTCTCGATCGCCTCGTCGAATCCGGCGACCGTATCGTGGAAGTTCGTCCGGTAGCTCGCCGGTCCCTGGTACTCCATCTCGGCCGCGCGCTCGCCCGCAACGCCGAACGCGAGTGTCCCGTGAAGCGCCGCGGCGTGGGCGTCCTCGAGTGCACCGTTGAACGCGGCGAGGGTCGCACCGAGCATGCAGCCAGTGCCGACGACCTCGCCGAGCATCTCGTGGCCCGCAGTGAGTCGGTAGGCGCTGTCTGCATCGGCGACGATGTCCTCGACGCCGCTGGCGACGACGATCGAACCGGTTGAGTCGGCGAGCGAGCGGGCGGTCTCCTCGATATCGTCGTAGTCGCCGACGGACTCGACGCCTTTCACGTCGGCTTCGACGCCCGCGAGCGCGCTGATCTCGCCGTAGTTGCCCTTGATGACGGTGAACGAGACTTCGTCGAGCAGCGTCTGTGCGACGGACTTCCGTGTCGGCGTGGAACCGACGCCGACAGGGTCGAGCACGACCGGAATGTCCCGGTCGGCTGCCGTTTGTGCGGCCTCGCGCATCGCTTCGACTTTCGGCTCCGGAACCTGGCCCGTGTTGAACAGCACGGCGTCTGCACCCTGGGCCATCTCGCCGGCGTCGCCGGGCGAATCGGCCATCACCGGGAGCGCGTCCCAGTGGAGGATGAGGTTCGCCACGTCGTTCATCGTCACCTCGTTGGTCAGTGCCTGAACGAGTGGCGGAGCCTCCGCGATGGCTCGCAGCGAGTCCGCCAGTTCGTCGCCGGTAACGTCGGGTGAGTCAGTGTCACTCATTCGGTGGTCCCTCCGTGCTCGACGTGCTTTGCCGTTTCGACGGTCGAGGCGAGCGCGGCGGTCGCAGCCGCTGGGTCGTCGGCGGCGGTGATCGCAGAGATGACTGCGACGCCGACTGCGCCCGCCTCGACGACCGGCCCGGAGTTGTCGGTCGTGATTCCGCCAATTCCAACCGCCGGAATCGAAACTGTATCAGTGATAGCAGCGACACGCTCCGGACCGACGCCGTCTTTGTGTTTCGCGACGTCCTTCGAGGTCGTGCCGTAAATCGTCCCGACGCCGACGTAGTCCGCACCGTCAGCTTCGGCCTGCTCGGCCTCTGCGACCGTCGCCGTCGAACAGCCGACGATCGCGTCCGGTCCGAGCAGGTCGCGAGCGACCGAGACGGGGAGGTCCGACTGGCCGACGTGCACGCCGTCGGCGTCGATCGCCTGTGCGATATCGACCCGGTCGTTGACGATCAGATCCACATCCGCTTCGGCCGTCAACTCGCGCAGTTCCCGACCGAGTTCGTACCGAAACCGGGTGTCGGTGTCCTTCTCGCGGAGCTGGATGACGTCGACTCCACCCGCAATCGCCGCCTCGACGATCTCGAGCGTCGAGCGTCCCGCCGAGACGGACTCCTGAGTGACGAGGTAGGTCTGCCAGTTCGAGGGTACCGGTGCCATACGAACACGGGCGCGCGGTGGTCACTAAGTGACTTCGGTCAAATGCCAAACACCAGACGCCAGACACCATCCCACACCGAATCCCATCGCCACATCCTACCGGCTACAGCGACGGCTCCTGGACGACCGAATCGAGAAGCGACTCGAGTACCGTCTCTTCCGTATCCTCTTTCTTTCCCGTTACCTCGTTGGCATCCTCGTCCGGCGATCCGGCTGTTGTGCGGAACTCGGGAAACGGCGTCGGCGGCTCGGGCTCTGTCTCTTTCGCCGAAAGCTGGTAGCGCCACCAGCAGACGTCGTGCCACTCGTCTTGCGTATACCCCATGGCAGGGAAGTCGACTATCCGTTCGAAGCCGAACGACTCGTGAAACGCCACCGTCGCCGGGTTCGGCAGCGTCGTCACCGCATAGGCCTCATAGAAACCCTGTGCCTCGAGCACCGCGAGCAGCGACGTGTAGAGCGTCCGCCCGACACCTGACTGGCGTGCGTCCGCCGCGACGTAGACGGAGAGTTCGACGACCCACTGGTAGGCCTGGCGCTTTCGTAGCGGACCCGCGTAGGCGTAGCCGAGTACCGTTCCGTCTTCACTCTCGGCGACGAGCCAGGGGTACTGCTCGAGTGTCGACTCGATACGGTCTGCCATCTCGTCCGCGGTCGGTGGTGTCTCCTCGAACGTGACCGCAGAGGACGAACAGAAGGGGGCGTAGATGTCGCGAACTGCGGCCGCATCGGCCGTTGTGGCAACTCGAATGTGTGGGTCCATGTGTCGTGTCAGCCACTGCTTTCTGGCGGGTCCGTATAAGTTCGCCGCCCCGGTTACGAGTCCGCCGAGCAGGCGACCAGTTCCCCGTCCGCTCGCGGGTCGGGGTCGAACGACGGCTCCGTTCCAATCCCGTCGTACTGCGCACGCAACGCGACCCGGTCGTTGAGGAAGTAGGTCACTCGAACGTCCCACTCGGCGTGCTCCGTGTGCACCGTCTCCGTCACCAGATCGTACACCAGCGAGACCAGTACACCATCCTGGTCGCGGTTGTCCTCGGAGTCGTGGTCCCGATCCTCGTCGGCTACTGCCGACAGCCGGTGCTGTCCGATCGACAACTCGAAGTCGCGCGCCTGGTCACCGTGCCCCGCGAGAAACTCCCGCTGGCGATACGCCCGCTCGAGTGCACTCACGTACGCCAGCGCACTCTGTGAACGCTTGGCTGGGTCGGGCGGGTACTCGAGTAGTTCGAACTCGACCCCGGATGTGTCTTCGTCGGCCGACGTGGGTGGAAACGCAGTCGGCCGAGAAACAGCAGTACAGTCAACGTCGGTTCCTGGAAGTGTGGATTCACCGTTCGATGCAGCCGTCTCTGGACCGCTGAACCAGTCCGTCGAACAACCCGCTGTGAGAGCGGAGAGGGAGGCGGCAGACACGAGAATCGACCGACGAGAGCGGGGAGGGCACATACACGCACGTCAGTCAGGCCACCAATAGCTGTTTCGTCTCTAACTGCTACGGAGCGCAGAGAACGTCGGATGAGGAAAGGCGACTGATTCGATGCCAGCGGCGAGCGACTACTCCTCCTCGAGCAGTCGGTCGACCATCTCCTCTGGATCGAAGCGCTCGATGTGGTCGTAGCCCTGGCCGACACCGAGGAAGAGAATCGGGCGACCGGTGACGTGGGCAACCGAAATCGCCGCCCCACCGTTCGAGTCGGCGTCGGCTTTCGTCAGGATCGCACCGTCGATTTCGGCCGCGTTGTTGAACTCGCGGGCGCGGTTGACCGCGTCCTGGCCGGCCACCGCCTCGTCGACGAACAGCGTCATGTCCGGGTCGACGACGCGGTCGATCTTCTCGAGTTGATCCATCAGCCCCTCGTCGGTGTGGAGCCGACCCGCCGTATCGCCGAGGACGACGTCGACATCGTTTGCCTCGGCATACTCGACGGCGTCGTACAGCACCGCAGCGGGGTCGCCGCCCTGCTCGTGGGTGATTATTTTCGTGTCGAGCGCGTTGGCGTGCTCCTGGATCTGCTCGTTGGCCCCGGCGCGGTAGGTGTCGCCGTTGGCCATCACGGTGGAGTAGCCCCGCTCCTCGAAGTAGCGGCTGAGCTTTGCGATCGAAGTGGTCTTCCCGACGCCGTTGACGCCGGTGAAGATGATCGTCACCGGCTTGTCCTCGACCGCGATGCGCTCGTCGAAGTCGAACTGGCCGACGCTGATCACGTCGTAGATCGCATCCCGGAGCGCCTCCTCGACGACCGCACCCGTCGAGGTCGTGAACGTCCGCGTCTCGCCGATCAGTTCGTCGCGGATGTTGTCGAGGATTTCCTCGGCGACGCCCATCTCGACGTCACTCGAGAGCAATGCCATCTCGAGTTCGTGGAGTGGCCCTTCGAGGTCTTCCTCCTCGATGACGAACTTCCCCTTGACGAAGGATTTGGCCTTCCGGCCGAAGCCGGTGCTGCCGTTGTTGTCTGTGTCGGCATCGCCAGCCTCGTCGTCGGCCTCGGCAGTTTCGCTGCCGTCGGCCACGTCGGGATCAGCATCCACCTCACCCGCCGACTCGGGCTCGGATTCGGGCACAGTCTCGGTCTCGGCGCTCGTCTCGACCGGGGACTCGAGTGCGGCGTCGCTCGTGGTTGCGTCCGACTCGGTGGACGGAGATGTGTCCGTGGCTGGCTGGTCGGTTTGGTCGGTCGGGTCGGCGGTGCGAGTATCGACGTCGGTGTCGGTGTCGGCGTCGGCGTCGGTATCCGCATCCGCATCTACACCGACATCCGCGGCTGGCTCGGGGTCGACCGCGTCAGCCGTCTCGGCTGCATCGGCTGCCGCAGCCGCAGCGGCGTCAGCCTCGACATCGCTCTCGGCAACGTCCTCGTCCTCGTCCGCGTCCGCGTCGGGGCCGGGGTCGGGGTCGTCGACCTCCTCGACGTTCTCTTCGGCAGCTTCCTCGGCATCCTTCCGGAAGCTTCCGAGTTTCTTCTTCAGATTATCGAACATTGTAACGGTGGCTGTAGGGAATTACTAGTGGCTGCTACCTTCTAATTGCTGGTTGCTGACTGGTACCTGCGGAGTGTTGAGCGGGAGCGAGACCGGTCTAACTGACCGTCCGTCCCAGCTACCTTACTCGTCCGGTTCCTGGCCCGGCTGGCCGCCCATCTGCTGCATCTGCTGTTGCATCGCCTGCTGCTGGAGCTGCTGGGCCTGGGACTCGAGTTCGTCACTTTCGGATTCGAACTCGTCAATCTCGTCTTCGAGGTCGTCGATGCGGTCGTCGAGCGTTTCCTTCTTGCGCTCGAGTGCGCCGACGGCGTCGTCCTGGTCGAACTCCGCAGCGTAGTCGGAACCGAGTTCGACGATTGCCTCGTCGATGTCCTCGATCGTCGCGCGCAGGTACGCACCGCCGCCGAGTGGGACCTGCACTGTCGAACCAGTTTCGAGCGTCTCGAGGGCGTCGATGGCCTCGTCAACCTCGCCCTGCTCGGTACGAATGTCCTCGACTTCGCCTTCGAGTGCGGTGATCTGTTCCTGAATCTCCTGAATTTCCTGGGAAAGCTGCTGGAGCTGTTGTTGACTCATGGCTTTCACTCCGGCAGGCAGTCGGAAGAATCTTCCCTTCCACAGCTATTGCCGCGGTTTCGCGGGCGTTTCGCCGAAACCCGGTGTAGCGGACGGCTCCGGGCTAGATCTGTCCCGGCTCGCGATTCGAGGGCTGGCCCGTCAGACCGCTTCCGCCACGCCGAGGTCGCGTGAGCGCATCGGGGTCGATGCCGTCGAACTCCGGCGGCAGCGAGCCGTCACGGGCGTACTTGTAGAGGGCGGTCTTCGCGATTCCCGTCGCAGCCTGATAGACTGCCAGCAGGATGCCGATCACCAGCAGCGTCGGCACGAGCGTAAACGTGAGCACCGACCACGGATCGGCGAGCGCGAACATCGGCGCACCGATGCCGGCGAGTGCGGTGAGAACGATCAGCGGCAGCATCACGATACCGACGCCGAGACTGATCCCACCGACCTGCCCCCACGTCTCCCGAAACAGGCTGGCGCTCTCGCGCAGCGAGTTCCGAACGCCGCCTTCCTGAAAGACGATCACGGGAACGATGAAGAACGTCATCGCGAACCAGGCGAAGCCGGCCAGCGAGCGGGCGAGTCGTGCCCCCCAGCCGTCCTGGCTCTCGAGTGCCTGGAAGATGAGCCCGACGACGGTGCCGACGGCACCCCACGCGAGGATCGTCCGGCGGGATTCCCAGGCACCGGCGAGGCCGGCACGGAGACTGGTCGGTTCGTCGGCGAACATGGTGCCGACGGCGTGGACGAGCGCCGCGCTGAAGAACGTCGCAATCGAGGTGGCGACGAACATGAAGCCGGCGGAGGCAGCCACGAGGAGGGCCGTAACTGCCGTCTCGGCCGAGCCGTCAGAGACCGTCGTGAACTGCTCGACCAGCGCCATCCCGTAGCCGACGCCGAACAGCGCGGCGACGATACCACCGAGCAGTCCGATCAGTCCGACGACCCAGGCGAGGCCGTACATGACAGGGAACGCGAGCAGCCACTTCTCGCGGCGGAGGATGCCAAACGAGGCTTTTGCAATCGCGAGGCCAGTTTTGAATCTGGCGAACAGGGACCCGAACATACGAGTGTCATGTTGCTACCATATCATAAGTCTTGAGGACCGTTCGTACCAGCGACCCGTTCAGTATGAGGTGTCTACTGGAGAGAAACGCCGTCTGAGCCCCTCGCTTCGTAGTCGAGACTACGGAGACCAGTTCCCAGTAGAGACAACCGCAATCCCAGCGCTGCGCGAACGGAGCGTCGACCACAAAAACGGACCGCAAAACCGACCGACAGTTCGCAGCAGTTAGTCCAGATAGCCGAGCGCGTCCTCGATCCGGCCGAGTTCCGGACCCGTCGTATCCTCGCCGACGACGTAGCCCGACTCGTTGGCCAGCAGTCCCGATCCGACCAGGGGCGCACCGTAGTTGATCGTCCCGACATCCGCGCGAACGTCGAGTGCGTCCTCGAGTACGTCGAGTTCCTCGTCGGTCGCCTTCGGGTGACAGAGCACGCCCGAATTCGTCGCGACTGCGGCGGTGCCGACGGTGCGAACGCCTGCGAGATCGCCGCGTTCGACCGGCACGTCGAGCGTGTCCTTGATGATCTGGATCGCCTCACGAGGCAGGTCCGGATGGACGTAGGCCCCGTAGTCGTTCGCGAGGACGACGTTTCCGGCGGCGTTGATACTGCCGGGCAACTCCGCGACGGGGACGTCGACGTCCTCCTCGAGTCGCTCGCGCTCGTACTCGAGTACGCGGGAGCTGACGAGGAGACCGTTTTCGTTACCTGTCGCTAGGGCGCCGACGGTTGAGGAACCGCCGACGGTCGTCTGGATCGCGGGGACCGCGAGTTCGTCGGTCAGGTCGGCGACGATGTCGTCGTCGACGTCCGGGCGAACGAGCACGCACGAGTCGGTCGCACGGGCGAAGACGCCGACGTAGGCCGACCCGGCGAAGGCGAGTCGCTGCAAGTTTAGTCGGCGACCTCGGCCTCGACGACGGCCTCACCCTCTTCGTCGAAACGAGCCGCGCGGACGCGGAGTTTGCGTGGCGGGTTCGCTCGACCCTGGGACCAGACCTCCTCGTTGATCGAGGGGTCGAGTCGGATGGCGTCCTCGTCGACGGCGAAGTGCTTGGCGAGGTGTTCACGGATGAGTCGCATGGCGAGGTCCGCGGCCTCGTGGTTTGCGCCCTTCTTGACGTCCCGCAGCGGGACGGTTACAACGCGTTCTTCGAAATCACTTGCACTCATTGGTCTTAGTATTACTCGTCGGTGTCGTTACGCCGCCAGTTGCGTCGCTTCGGGTTCCGCTGGACTTCCATGTCTGTCTTCATCATAACCCAGGCCGGGACGCGGCTGTTCTGGTTCTCGAGTTTGGCAAGTCGCTTCTTCTTGCCCTTCGATTTCTTACCCATAGTAGCCGGACGTAGCCCGTGCTGGCTTAAAATCTTGTCCATCTCTCGGGGCCGTGGTGTGTGAGGGGGTCGCGGTTCCCGGTCCCCTGGATCGATTTCGACTGGCTCGGGGTTCAGCGTTCAGGCTTCAGGGTCCAGATCCAGGGTCCAGGACACAGGCTCCAGAGTTCAAGATCGAACGCGGGTCAGGTACTGGGTGGCGGCCTCGAGTGTCGCCTCGCTCAGTTCCGTCGTGTACTCGAAGCGATCGATTGCCGGCTCGATGCCGTCAGCCTCGTAGCCGTCGTGGCGGGCGAACTCGTCGTGATCGTAGCAGCCGGTGCCGTGGAATCGGGTCCCGCCACCGAACTCGTCGGGGCCGGCGTAGGCGGTCGCCATGGGACTCACGCGCAGCGTTCGTCCCTCCGGTCCGGTTCTGGTGGCAGTTCCCAGGTTGTGATCACAGCGTGTGTCCCCAACGTCTGCGACGATATCGGGCGAGAGGAACGTATGAAGCACTTCGTGGATCGCGATGTTTCGGCTGACTGCGCGCGAATCCCAGACCGCCGTCGCACCGATGTTGGCGACGGTCTGTGCGCCGTCGACTGCGTTTGGGCCATCCTCATCCGTGTCACTCCCTGCAGAGCCGATCAGGTCGTTCGGCGAGATGGTTCCACCGTACCCAACCCGGTAGTTGAACGGCGACCAGCAAAGCAGCAGGTGGCAGGTCGACCCATCGAGTGCACCGCGATCGCGAAGTTGGTCTCGGAAGGCATCGAGAACGGTCGGCAGCGATGGGAACGCGAGGTCAGTCGGCTGCGAGACGGACAGGAGCGGAAAACGGACGGGAGGGCCACGCTCGACGTGCACGGTGAGTTCCGACTCTGAGACGGCGGTTGAATCCGAGACCAGCGACTGGTCGGCCGCGTAGGCCTGAATCTGCCCCACCGCATCCTCGACGGCTGCGAACGCGTCCCGGAACGGGGTCGGCCAGTCGTCGCTCATACCTTGAGCGCCGTACCGGGGCCAGGCAGTCGGCGGGACGGGACCGGGATAAACGCGTACGCGAAAGTGGTCAGGATCGCTTTCGCTGGCGTCCACGTTCGGCCCGAACAGGGATGCACCACCCGCGCCACCGACGGCGGCGACGAACTCCCGGCGGCTGATCGGGGTGGACCGTCCGAATCGAGACAGCGACGACGACGGAGATCCCATCGGCTACGCCAGTATCCCGTCATCCCTCATCATACACGGTGCTGTATGTGCAGGTTGCCCCATCGTACGACGACGGTACACGGGCAGAGTATGGGCTGTAGGACACCGATACCGGACCACCGCGGCCCCAGTGATGGAGTCTCGACGATTGATCACACCTACGGACGAACGTACGCATAGCCGTCCGTCTGCAACTGAGTTACCTCGACGGCTCCTTCCGGGACAGTTTCAATCCCGTCGATCAGATCGGCCTCGTCGAAGTCGACCGTCTCGAGTGTATTGCTGCAGGCTTTGAACGCGACACCCTCGTCGAGTAGTTCCTGGATTTCGTCGTCTGCTCTGCCACCGGCTCTGGCGACCTCGATTCCGGACGCCTGGATGACCACCGCAACGTCGTCGATTCGGCCGCTCTCGTCAGCGACGAGGTTGCTGGCGATCGCGAGTGACGTGTCCTGTTCGCTCTCGTCTCCCGACAGGAGGTGTACGACGGTTTGCATGCACGGAAGCGACGCCAGGGACTGGTGAAACCTTGCTGCTTGCAAGCGTTGAGAGCGATCGGATACCGCCGCTCACTCCACGAGCGAAAACCGTGCAACCGTCGAGTACTCTGGACCCGCGTCCGTGAGCGTGCTCTCGGTCAGCCGCACCTCTGTGACGCGGGTCTCACCAATCGTCGGCGCTCGCTCGCGGACGAGCTTCTGTACCAACTCTTTCCCGCCCGCGTGTTCCATGCGCGCGAGCGTGACGTGCGGCGTGAACTCGTGGGACTCCGCCTCGAACCCCATCGCCGTTGTTCGCTCCTCGATGGCCTCGTGCAGGGCCGTCAGCTCGTCGCCACCCGTTTCGGTCCCGAGCCAGAGCACGCTGATATACTCCAGGTCGGGGAAGACGCCGAGTCCCCCGTAGCGGACGGTGAAGGGTGAAACGGCTGCCTCGTCGACCGCCGTCTCGAGTTCGGACTCGAGTTGGGAAAGCTGTTGCTCGCCCACATCACCGAGGAACTTCAGCGTGACGTGGGCCTGCTCGGGGTCGGTGAAGGTGAGGCCGCTGGCGTCGCTGAACTCGTCTTGCAGGTCGGCGACTGCGTTCGCGAGGTCGTCCGGCAGGTCGACGCTGACGAAGAGACGCATATCGAACGCTTGGACGGCGAGTCACTCAACGATAGTGGTCGTGCCAGCGTGATGGCGAGCGAGTCGGAGGGTTCCGGGTCGCAGCCCTTAACAGTCGTCGTCGCCACATTCAACCAATGACTGACCGAGAGGGAGACGAAACCGGAGACGGCTCTCGCGACCACCGATTCTCCGAAGGGGAGGGATTCAGCGACTCCTACGACGAGTTCGACCTCGATCCGCCGGAACTGGACGTCGACCCCTCGAAGGTCGACCCGGTCGACTCCCGCGTCGTCGCCGACACGCTCGACAGCCAGCAGATCGCAAGCGACGACGTCGACGCCACGGAACTGCTCGACGTCGGCCTGAGCTACATGCAGATCAACCGCTACGAGCAGGCGACCGACGCCTTCGAGCGAACCGCCCAGTACGCCGAGGACGAGCGACTCGAGCAGGAAGCCTGGGTCAACAAAGGTGTCGCTCACGCCGAACTCGAGGAGTGGGACGAGGCGATCGGTGCCCATCGAGAGGCCCTGGATATCGACCCCGAGAGCGAACACGCCGCAACGGCCGAGACGAACCTCGCCTACGCCCTCTGGGAATTCGGCGAGACCGCACAGGCGCTCGAACACGCCGAGCGAGCCGTCGAAATCGACGAACGGTTCGCCGAGGGCTGGTTCAACCGCGCCTTCTTCCTCTCAGAGCGCGGCCTCTCCGAGGAAGCCCTGCAGTGTATCGACAACGCGATCCGACTCGGACTGCGAAACGCCAAGATCCTCGAGGAGAAGGCCGAAATTCTCGAAGATCTCGGCGAGTACGACGAGGCCGAGGAGATCGCCGAAGAGGCCAACGAACTGCGCGAGCGCGCCGAACAGCAGATGATGGAGGACCGACGGGAGATGGAGGGCCAACCGACTGGTGCGGGCGGCGGTGCAACCGATCCCGCGGGCGACATCGCCAACCCCGGCCGCGAAGCCGACCGCGACAGCGAGTGGGAACTCGAGTAACAGACGGAGACGAGACGACGCATGATCATCAACGAACGCCAGACGCAGGAAGGGCTGCTCGTCGCGGTCTGTGATAGCGACGCACTCGGTGAGACGTTCGAAGGCGACGAGCTCTCGCTGACCGTCACGGAGGAATTCTACGGCGGTGACGAGGCGGACGAGGACGCCGTTATCGACAGTCTCGCGCGGGCGGACGTGGCCAATATCGTGGGGACCCGATCGGTGGAACTCGCGATCGAAGAGGGGTTCATCGACGAGGCGAACGTGCTCGAGGTCGGCGAAACCCATCACGCGCAGTTGTTGCGGATGTACTGAGCGGAGACCCGATCGCAGCGAATCGGACGACAGGTCGATCTATTCACGCCGACCCAGTGGCGGGAAAATGTTTTTGTCGTATCACGCTGAGGTCGAAATATGAAGCTCCAGCAGGTCCCGGTTCTCGCACACGTCCACAATCCGGAGCACACCGGTGAGAATCGGTGTCTCCCCTGTACGATCGTCAACCTCGTCATCGCGGGCATACTCGCCGTCGCCGCCGCGGTGGTCTCACCGCTCCTTGCGGTCGCCGTCTTCGCCCTCTCGGTTGTCGCAATCGCCCTGCGTGGCTACCTCGTCCCCGGCACACCGACGCTAACCAAGCGGTACTTCCCCGACTGGCTTCTGGCGAAGTTCGACAAGGAACCCGAACCGGGGACGGGGACGCTCGTTGCAGACGATGGATCGACCACCGGTGCTGGTGCGACGCCCGCAACGTCCACCGACGACGATGTCGAACCCGGTCACACCGACACCGCCGCCGAGCCCATCGATCCCGAACAGTGGTTACTCGAGTACGACCTCGTCGTGCCGTGCTCGCGAGCAGATGTGGACGGCGAGGCTGACGAAGAAGGAGACGACACAACAGCGGCAGACGACCTCTGTCTGACCGCGGAACTCGAGGACGCCTGGGAGGATGCAATCGATGACCGGCGAGACGGTGACCGAGCCACACAGGTTGCAACCCTACTGGGTGTCGAGCAGACGGCGGTCACCCTGGACCAGGGAACTGGTGCGAACCAGCCAATTCGAGCACGCGTCGAGGGACGGCTCGCCGCCCAATGGGAGTCCGACGCGGCGCTGTTGGCTGATCTGGGAAGTCTACACGTACTCGCCGAGCGAGTACCGGAGTGGCCGGAGCTTTCGATCGAACAGCAGAGTCAACTCGCAAACGGACTGCGAGCCTTCGTCGAGACGTGTCCGAGCTGTACGGGCGAGATTTCGCTCGACGAGGAGACCGTCGAATCCTGCTGCCGGTCCTATCAGGTGTACGCGATTACGTGCAACGACTGTGAATCGCGGGTGCTCGAAGTCAGACAGTAAGCGGAGTCGGTGCCCGTACTAGTTGGGCAGTGTGCTCATTAGCTCAGGCATGTGAGTTGGAACCACGGCAGGCAGCCACACCACCATCATCGACTGCGCCATACAGCAGCGTTGTGCCTGCCGGTGCGGACGCGGCCGGGAGCAGTGACGTACTGGGGCATGCTCCCCGTCGTTCGTTCTGAGTTGTCTCCGAACCGACGAGCGCCCGCGGTGGCCACGATGCTGGCAGGTCGCATCCATTATACCGATTCAGTCAGTACGCACCCACAGTGACAGAATGGACTCAGTGCGAGGGCGACGAGCAACGCTCGGGCATCCGGCGAGTCGTCTCCGACCCCGTCCGCGTCGAGGAGGGGTGGACAGCCGACCTTATCGGCACCACCGGCCCCCCGGTGCTCGACCGCGACACTGTCTTCGTCGGAACAGACCGCGGGAACTGCTACGCGTTCGACCAGGAGACGGGACGACGGCGGTGGGTCGTCGAGACGATGACCGCGACCGACACCGCGCCCGTCCTCGCGGGCGAACGCCTGTTTTTCGGAACTGCCGACGGGACGATTCACGCCGTCGATCCAGCGACCGGGGAGCAGTACTGGCAACTCGAGTTACCGGCCCCGCTCACGACGGCCCTGCTCTCTGCGGACGGCGACCTATACGCGGGCCACGAGGACGGCCTCACCGCGATTGCGACGGCCGCTGGCGACGACGTGGACGTGTTCGAGTTGGATGACAGCGACGGCGAGTCGGCCGAAGAGCCAGGAACCATCCGCTGGACGGTCGAAACCGACGCGCCGGTGACGGGAGCGCCGGTTATCGCGAGACCGCCGGACACAGAGCGGGGGACAGCACCGCTACAGGAGCAAGCGACAGCGCCGTCGTTCGAATCCGAACGCAACCACGACGCCGACCAGACCCTCGGACAGGAACTCGACGGGAGCATGGAACTGAACGACAGCATCGATATCGACACCGAAGGCGACGACACCTGGGACTCACCGCGAATCTACGCTGCGACGGCCGACGAGCGCGTCCTCTGTCTCGCGAGCGACGACGGAGCGGGAATCTGGGCTGCGCCCACCAACGGCGTCGCGACGAACGAGCTCACGGTCGCCGACGGCCGCGTCTACGTCGCCGACGCCGGTGGCGCACTCCTCGCGTTGAACGCCGGCACCGGCCAGACCTGGTTCACCTACACGATCACCGGCGGCTTCACCTCAAGTGCAACCGTTCTCACCGAGGAAGGGACGACGATCATCGGCGCGAACGACGGCTACGCCCACGTCACGGACACCACCTTCGGCCGACGAAAACTGCGCGGCTGGCTCTTCTCGAAGAAGGGCGTCGCCCTCGACGGCGAGGTCCAGGCAGGACCCGTCGTCGCCGGCGACGTGCTCTGCGTCGGCGACACGACCGGCTCGCTCTACGGCCTCGACCTCACCGACGACTGTGACCATCTCTGGCACCACGGCTTCGAGGACCCCATCACGAACACACCGGCGGTCGGCGACAGGGAACTGTTCGTTGGAACTGGCGATCGACTGGTGCAACTCGAGTGGACTGACGAGCCGTCGCTACCCTGAGTTGTCGCCTCTGCACTGATTCTGGCGTCAGTACTGTCGCTGCAGTTGTCGTGATACGTTGCTGCTGTAGCCCAGCCTGAACGCGCGACTGCCCACCCCATCATACATAACTGTTCAGCATCCAGACTCCTCACCCCGACGCCTGCCGCCACTTTCACTTTCACTTCCCTGTTAACGAGGGTTTATGGGGTGTCCACGATAACGGAGACGTATGGCAGACGCAGACCTTGAGACACTCCCCGGCGTCGGACCGGCAACCGCAGACAAACTCCACGACGCAGGCTTCGATTCCTTCCAGAGCCTCGCCGTCGCTTCTCCCTCTGAACTCTCGAACACCGCGGACGTCGGCGAATCGACGGCCGCAGATATTGTCAACGCCGCACGTGACGCCGCCGACGTCGGTGGCTTCGAAACCGGCTCGACAGTACTCGAGCGACGAAACAAGATCGGCAAACTGAGCTGGCAGATCGACGAGGTTGACGAGCTCCTCGGCGGCGGTATCGAGACCCAGTCGATTACCGAAGTGTACGGTGAGTTCGGCTCCGGGAAGTCCCAGGTCACCCACCAGATGGCCGTCAACGTCCAGCTTCCGAAGGAGGTCGGCGGTCTCCATGGCGCCGCGATGTTCATCGACTCCGAGGACACCTTCCGGCCGGAACGAATCGACGACATGGTACGGGGCCTCCCCGACGAAGCAATCAACGCTGCACTCGAGGACCGCGAAATCGAGGGCTCGGCTGGCGACGAGGGCGCAGTTGACGAACTCATCGACGATGTGCTCGATAAGATCCACGTCGCGAAGGCGTTCAACTCCAACCACCAGATGCTGCTCGCCGAGAAGGCAAAGGAACTGGCGAGCGAATACGAAGAGTCCGAGTACCCGATTCGCCTGCTCTGTATCGACTCACTGACTGCCCACTTCCGCGCCGAGTACGTCGGCCGTGGTGAACTCGCAGAGCGCCAGCAGAAGCTCAACAAGCACCTCCACGACATCGACAAGGTCGGTAACCTCTACAACACGGCAGTCATCGTCACGAACCAGGTTGCGTCGAACCCGGACTCGTTCTTCGGCGACCCAACCCAGCCGATCGGTGGCAACATCCTGGGCCACAAGTCGACGTTCCGGATGTACCTCCGCAAGTCCAAAGGCGACAAGCGGATCGTTCGCCTGGTCGACGCGCCGAACCTGGCCGACGGCGAGGCAGTCATGCGCGTTCAGGACGAGGGTCTGAAGCCGGAGTAATCAGCGTCGCAGTCACACTGACACACTCGTTGTAGTCCGTTTTAGCCCGTGTCTTATCTCATCCATCTGTGTAGCGACAGCACTACTGCTCGACAGCGTCCTCGTATTCTGCAAGTTGTCGGTGGTACTCACCCCTCCCAACGTGGAGGAGAATCAGCACCGAACCGATGAACAGCGGCCAGAGCATCGGGATGACGAGGACGAATATCGAGACCTGAATGGAGGCGAGCAAGAGGAGGATATCCTGCTGTCTGGTACGGGGAGTAGCCATACGACGTTGTTCACGTCAGGTGAAAAACCAATTCCGAATGCAGCTTCGCTCCGTGGCAGCCGCCAACAAGCGGAACAAGTCGGAAAGGAGTCGAAGGCGGAACCAACGTCGAATTCGTCTGCTCAGACACAGTCACAACCACAACCACAACCGCAACCGCCACCCGAGGTCACTCTCACCTACTTACTCGTCGTCCTCAGTCGTCGTCTTCTCCACGTCGAGTTCGCCCTGATAAATCTCCGCTCCATCCTGGGCGACCTTCTCCGCGAGCACCGCACACTTGACCCGCATCGGGGAGATATCGACACCGAGCATGTCGATCACGTCGTCTCGGTCCATCTCCAGGAGTTCGTCGACGGTCTTTCCGCGGAGTTCACTCGAGAGCATGCTGGCTGACGCCTGGCTGATCGCACAGCCGTCGCCGGAGAAGGCGACGCGTTCGATCGTTTCCGCGCTGTCGTCGCCGTCGTCGCCGTCCTCGGCGAGTTTGACATCCATCCGAATCTCGTCGCCACACATCGGGTTCTCGCCGATGTGGGTAAACGTTGGATCCTCGAGTTGCCCGTAGTTGCGCGGGTTCTTGTAGTGGTCGAGGATCTGCTGTCGGTACATATCCGAGCCCAGTCCCATTGGTGGGTGTGGCTATGCCAGTTATCTGTAAAAGGGTTCCGGGGCGGGTAAGCCGGACGCTCGACGCCGAACTGCAGGGACTGGAGAGCAGACGCTGTTCGAAGGACACCGGCGGTACGAAAAACGGTTGTTGATCGGAGGCGATACCGTTACGTCGACCCCTGGTCGTCACGACCGCCGTCACGGATCGGCGGGTTGAGATAACAGGCATCGGCGATCACGAGTGCACCGACGAGCGCGGCGACGGCCAACATCTGTGGTGTCGAAACGCTCGTGACGGTCGCCACGATCAGTGCAACCGCGAACGCGACCGGAATAACGGCGAGCGTGAAGTCGTACCGGTCTACCGCGGCGAGAACGTCGACCAGGGCGTCGAACGGGTCCTGTTGTGGACTGCCGATGAGTTTCTCGTACATTATTCTCACCTCGGCATCGGTCATAGCGTCGCCCAAATCAAAAACGCTGTGCCAGTTGTCGCAAGCGTGTTGAACAGTCACCGAGCGTGACCAGAGCGACCGACTCGTCAGCGCTCGCCGACAGCCTCGGCCTCGAACCGGCTGGCGAACTCGCGAACGTACTGTGCGCGTTCGTCGGCGAGTTCGCTCGCAACGTCGGTGTACATCCGCTCGGGAAGGTCAAGGATTTTCTTGTGGAGGTGGTTATACTGGCTCACACCCGACGAGGTTTCGTCATCCTCGATCGGAACTGCCGGGTCGTACATCGGCGAATCGATGGCGGTGCCGTGAGCGAAGACGCGACCGACGCCGACCGCACCGAGCGCATCGAGGTTGTCCGCGTCAGAGACGACCATCGCCTCGACGGTCTCCGGTTCGACGTCGTTCGAGTACCGATGGGCACAGATACAGTGAGAGACCGCCGAAACTGTCTCATCGGCAGCACCGAGTTCACGAAGGATCTCGCTACCCTCCCGAGCTCCCCAGATCGCGTGACAGTCGATCTCGCCGCGGTCCTCGCGCTCGCGGCCGATATCGTGGAGGGCGACCGCGAGGTGGACGACCTGTTCGTCGATCCCAGCCGAGTCGGGGTGGCGGTCAACGAGCGTCTCCGCGAGCGCGTCGACGCGCTCGACGTGGTGCCAGTCGTGGGCCGGCGGCGCGTCCTCGAAGTACGATCTGGCGCGACTCCGGACTTCCTCGAGCATAGCCCATCCGTTTTCAGAAGTGAGCGATAAGTGCTCCGTTCCGCGGCGGATTCACGAATATACTTCAATCGGACTCAAGGGCGAACGACATCCGCCGGCGGCTCCCCGAACTCCTCGGGATGACAGAGCGTCGCCAGTCGCTCCGCAGCGTCGACCAGCCGCGGCGTCCACCGCGTCAGATACGCGCCGCCGTCGAGGATGAACACCCGATCCTCGCGAACCGCCGTCAGCTCCTCCCAACCCGGCCGATCCGACAGCTCGCCGAATTGCTCGCGCGTACGCGCCGCATCGAACCCACAGGGAGCCACCACCAGCACCTCCGGATCGTACTCGAGAAAGTCGTCCCACTCGACCGGTGCCGAGCGCTCGCCGGGCTCGCTCAGTCCGTACTCGCCGCCCGCGAGGTCGACCACGTCTGGTACCCAGGTGCCGGCGGGCCGCGCGGGATCCATCCACTCGAGTACCGCCGTTCGCGGACGGGGCGCTGCTGGCACCCGCTCCTCGAGTGCTGCGATTCGTTCTCGCAGGTCGGTGACGAGTTCGTCCGCGCGGGCTTCGGTGCCGGTGGCCGCGCCGACGTCGTGGACGCACTCGAGTACGTCCTCGAGTCGACTGGCGTCGAGTGCGAGGACCTCGGGGTCGGCGTCGAGATCGGCGAGGGTCTCGTCGACGAGCACATCGTCGACCGCGCAGACGCCGCAGACGCCCTGGGTAACGATCAGGTCGGGGTCGGCGTCATCGATGCGTTCGGCGTCCATCCGGTAGAGGTGGCCGTTCGCGGTTGCGGCGCGGACCTGTTCGTGGCGGTCGGCGCTGGCTTCGGCGTCGACTTTCGAGACGTCGATCGTCGGCAGGTCGGCGGCCTCTGGTGGAAAGTCACAGGCGTGCGAGACGGCGACGGGTTCGACGCCGAGGGCGTACAGAATCTCCGTCGACGACGGCGACGTTGAGATAACGTTGCGACTCATACGAGGGATCTTCTCACGGATTCCTATCACCGTGACGGATTACGGCGAGCGAGCCGAGCAGGGCGAGGAGTGCAGCGCCAGCAGGAACGATGCCGAATCCGGGGATACCGTCCGAGTCGTCGGTGGTGTCGGATTCGGAGTCAGAGTCAGCTTGGGACTCGTCGTCAGCGTCCGTCTCGGATTCCGTTTCGGCGTCAGCAACCGCCTCGGCGTACGCCTCCGGGTGGAACGTCTCAGCCATCGCCGTCACCGCGTGGACGACACGCGGCCCGGGCCGATTCAGGTGGTTGACGTCGATCGTCACCGTCTGATTCTGCTCGACGGCGGTCGTAGAGTCGTAGGCCGGCGCGTCCGGCACATCGGGCGAGTTCGTGTTCAGGACCAGCCACTCGGGATCTTGTTCGACGATCATCTCGTCGGTTGGCTGCTGGTACTCCGCGATACCCGCTTCGGCTGCGACGTTCGTCCCGCCGCCGGCCTCGATCAGTTCGTGGATGAACGTCTCCTCGCCGGCCGTGAAGCCGAAGAAGGTGTAGAGCACGTCCGGGCGTTCCTCGCCCTCGAGTGCGTCCTCGACGATGGCGAGTTCCTCGTCCATCCAGTCGACGGTCTCGGCAGCGCCGTCACACTCGCCGACGAGCGAGCCGATGGTGTGCGTGCGGTCGCGAACGTCGTCGATCGATTCCGCGGAGTCGAAGTAGTAGACGGTCACGCCGGCCTCACGGAGCGTCTCAACGTCCACCTCGGAGACGTAGTCGGAGCTCGGTGCGAGCACGAGGTCGGGATCGAGGTCGACAATAATCTCGTGTTCGATCGTCTCGGACTCCGTCGAGACGCTCGTGCGATCCTCGGCACCCGCGAGGTTCTCGGCGTGCTGTGTCGTCCCGACCACCTGGTCCTCGGCACCGATCTCCCACATCGTCTGGGCCGCGCTCGGGTTGAGCGTCACGACCGATTCAGGTGGGGACTCGAGTTCGATCTCGGTGTCAGTGTCGTCCGTTACGGTCAGCGGGAACGAACAGGTTGGCTCGGTTGCATCGACTGTCGGTGCTGGTCCCGCTCCGGCCGGTCCAGCCGTTCCGGTCGTTCCAACTGTTCCGGCCGCCGCCAGCGGGCTCACAAACCCGATCACGACGAGCACTGCGATACCCACAACCCCAATTCGTCGAACGTGCATACCAGTACCGTCGCCACTAATCAAAGATATATGTGACTATTGCAATCAGGGTTGCATTCCGTGTTGACACGCCCGCGGTTGGTCGCGAGAGTGCAGCAACAGTCGACAGCTACCCATTGGGAGACTCGGTGCTCGGTACTTGGACTCGGATTCGTACTCGAGTAGGAGTCCGAGCAACACGTGTTCCGGCCGGAGAATCGGGACGCAAACAGGTAGCAGAGAACGAGACGTGACGCGTTACGCGAACAGTTGCCGTGCGTCGTCGAGGGCGGCAACCAGCTTGTCGATCTCCTCGCGCGTGTTGTAGACGTAGAACGAGGCACGCGTCGAGGCCGGCACGCCGAGTTTGTCGTGGAGCGGCTGCGTACAGTGGTCACCGGCGCGGACCGCGATCGTGTGATCGTTCATGATCGAGGTCAGGTCGTGGGCGTGGACGCCCTCGAGGTTGAAGCTGACGAGGCCACCGCGGTCTGGACCGCCTTCGGGGCCGTAGATTTCGACGTCCTCCTCGGCTTCGAGTCGGTCGTAGGCGTAGGCTGCGAGTTCCTCCTCGTGGGTCTCGATTCGATCCATGCCGATGTCTTCGAGCCAGTCCACTGCCGCGTGGAGGCCGACGGCTTCGGCGATCGGTGGCGTGCCGGGTTCGAACTTCCAGGGGAGTTCGCCCCAGGTAGAGTCTTCGAAGGTGACCTTGCGGATCATGCCGCCGCCGTAGAGGTATGGGTTCAGGTCCTCGAGGAGGTCTCGTTTCCCATAGAGAACGCCGATGCCGGTCGGGCCGGCCATCTTGTGGCCCGAGAAGGCGTAGAAGTCGGCGTCGATCTCCTTCACGTCCACGGGGCGGTTCGGGACGGCCTGTGCCCCGTCGATAAAGGAGAGCGCGTCGTGTTCGTGGGCGAGGTCGGTCAGTTCGGAGACGGGGTTGACGGTGCCGAGTGTGTTCGAGACGTGGACCGCCGAGACGATGGCGGTGTCGTCGTCGATGAGTTCGGCAGCGTGGTCCATGTCGAGTCGGCCGGTCTCGTCGACACGGATGTACTCGACGCTGGCACCGGTTCGTTTGGCGATCTGCTGCCAGGTGACGAGTGAGGCGTGGTGTTCCATCTCCGTGAGGACGACCGTGTCCTCGGGACTGAGTTCGGCCAGCCCCCAGGAGTAGGCGAGCAGGTTCTCGCCCTCGGTGGTGTTCTTGGTGAAGATGACCTCCTCGCGGCCGTCGGCGTTGATAAACTCGGCAACCCGATCGTGGGCCGCTTCGTAGGCCTCCGAGGCCTCCTGGCTCAGGTGGTGGATCCCGCGGTGGACGTTGGCGTTCGACTCCCGATAGTAGTCGCTCATCGCGTCGACGACTGGGTCCGGTGTCTGGGTCGTCGCCGCGTTGTCGAGGTAGACGACCTGCTGGCCGTCGAACTCGCGCTGGAGAATCGGGAACTCCTCGCGGATGGCCCCGACGTCGATCGCGTCGGCCTGCTGGTGACTCATTGGCGTCTAGGAAGTCCTCGATGCAAAACACTCCTTCGGTCCGGTTCGGTTGGGTCCAGTTACCCATCTCGCAGGGCAGCAACAACAGGGCTGATTTTGCCTCGATCAGCCGCGAGTCAGTGTCCGCACATCGTCGCGGCTAGGCGATACGTGTGCGTCGAACGGGATGGGAGTCGGAAGGAAGTGGGATGCGGCAGGCGACGAACTGTGTATGGCGCAGTTCGGATGATGTGGTGTGGGGATGATGTGGCGGCCTGCCGTATCAGTTCATAGCGGTGGTAGCTCCATAGCCGTGTTGCCAAATATATTTGGTAGTCACGAGACTGGCCTCATTCTCGGCTCAATTTCGACGTATTCTCGGCTCGCATCACTCACTTCGTGCCCAGTCCCGGCTTACTCCCAATCCAGTCCTGGCTCACTTCCAACCCACTCCCGGCTCACTCTCAACTCACTCCCAGGGATGCGTCCCCCGCTGACTCGGCCACAGCGGATACCAGTACTCCTTCTCGCGCTCGATTTGCAATTCACCATCGAGGGCAGCCTCCAGTTTGAACTCCGCACTCGAGTCCCGCTCCCGACCGGACCGTGGCGCGAAGGGGTAGTAGGCACCGCGGCGGAACGAATAGATCCAGTAGGCCGTCCCACCCCGGTTCTCGTAGGCGAAGACCGCGGCGAGCAGCCGCGAGCCGTAGCCGCGCTCGATGAACGTATCCGCGGCGAAGTGCATGCTCGTGATCAGGTCCTCTGGATCGCTGTCCTCGAGGACGACCCAGTGATAGCCGTGGTCGTCGTCGGTGACGGTGAACTCGGTGCCGGTATCTTCCTGGCCGGCTTCGAGGATCGCCTCGACCTCGTCGACCGCGTCGCGGAAGCTGTGGGAGTCGACGCCGGAGAAACAGAGCGCGCCGATATCGAGTGATTGGTACCCTAACTCCGCCTCCATCGTCAGATAGGCGGTGCTCATCCCGAAGAGGTCCTCGGGGTCGGCGTCGCGTCTGGCGTCAGTCTCGGCGCGCAGTCCGAGCGCGGCACGGAGTCCGTCCAGCAGTCCCATATCGGGGAGAACGGAGCCATCCTCTTAGAACTCACCTATTGTGACCAGCAGTGATCGCCACACCATGGTCGAACCGGTTTGTCATCACGCCGTACTCGAGCTACTTCGTCACTACACCGTGATCGAACCACAGCGACGGTAAGATGACGCTTTCCGAACACACCGAGACTGTCACACAACCCAACGGTCAGCCCCAGTCAGCAGTCAGTGATTCCGACGGACAGGGCCGTTATACCCTTCCAGCACGTATCTCTGATGAATAGCCACCCGACCAATCCCGCGACAGTCTCACCCGACGCACCCATGAAAACAACAGCGTCACCGAAAGCACCGCTTCCAGTACAGACACCGAACCAACTCGAGGAGCGCTCGCGCCGCGCCCGGACCGAACCGATGTCCGTCCTCCCGCTCGGCGACGGCCTCTACGAGGTCGAGTCCGCGAGCGATCACACCTACCTCGTCGACCTCGGGGCGGGCCGGTGTACCTGCCCAGATCACATCTTCCGCAGCGTTCGTTGCAAGCACATCCGCCGCGTCGCCATCGAGATCACCGACGGCCGCACCCCGCCACCGGGACAGCTCGCCGTGGAGTGCCAGAACGCCGACTGTCACGAGTCGGTTTTCGTCGCCGAGGACGATGACAACGGCATTGCCACCAACGACGAAGAGTCCGGGCAACCCGTCTACTGCGAGACACACACGCTCTGGCCGGGTGACACGGTTGTCGACCGCGAGACGGGCGACCGGCTCACCGTCGTCGACATCTCGGACCTCCGAGCGGACGCGGTCCGGATCGACGCCGCGGACTGCACCGTCGCGGAGTACGGCACGAATTCGGAATACGACTCCGACGTGCCCGTCGTCGGCGTCGTCTACCCGCACGCGACTGTACGACCGAACGGCGTCGTCCCCAACTCGTTGCGGGTGTACGTCTTCCCGCGGACGCGACTCGAGAAGCGCGACTGAGGCGCCATCCGAGCACACGTTCGGGATCGCTTGGAAACAGTACACAACTGAGAAACTGTTTCGGTACTCCCGTTTTATTGAGACACGGTAACAATTGCGTGCATGGACACGGACACCGGGATCGACTACGGCACCTTTGAGGAAGGCCGCCACGTCAATTACTGGGAACTCGATCAGACGCTCCAGCGCGAGCTTCGACGCGTCTACACCGGCGACGAGTTCGACTGGGCCGAATCGCGACTTTCCGCGTTCGGCGAAACCGTCGGCCACACCATCGCGGACAACGCCGACGACATCGACGACCATGGCCCCGAACTCGAGCCCTACGACAAGTACGGCGAGGTACAGAACTGGGTTCGGTATCCGGAAAAACAGTACGAGAACGAACGCCTGGCCTACGGACAGGGCATCGTCGCGGATTCCTTCGAAGCGCCGCCAGGTCGCGACGAGCCGATGCCGCTCTCGCACAACCTCGCGATGCAGTACCTGCTCTCCTACGCAGATCCGGGCTTTGACTGCCCGGTTGCGATGACCGCCGGCGCGGCGCTCGTCCTCGAGAAGTTCAGTCGCGAGGGCGAAGACGACGTGCTGCGTGAGTACTACGACGCGCTCACGAGTCGCGACTACGAGGACCTGATCGAGGGCGCGATGTTCCTCACCGAAAAGCAAGGCGGCAGCGACGTCGGCGCGAACGAGACCCGCGCGGAGTGGGACGAGAGCGCGGGCTACTGGCGACTCACCGGCGAGAAGTGGTTCTGTTCGAATATCGACGCCGAAGGGACCCTCGCACTCGCCCGGACCGAGGACGCACCGGCGGGAACCGCGGGTCTCTCGATGTTCCTCGTGCCTCACGGAGACCCGGATAGCACGAACCATGACAGTGATCGTGACCGTGACCGTGACGACCCCCTGACCAAGGGCCAGCGACGCGAAGACGGCCCGCTCTCGCCCGAGGACGTCAACGACCAGCGCTACCGCCGACTCAAAGATAAGCTCGGGACGATTTCGGTCCCCACCGGTGAGGTCGAGTTTACCGGTGCGAAGGCGTATCTCGTCGGTGAGGAAGAACACGGCTTCCGGCAGATGGCCGAGATGCTCAACCTCGAACGTCTCTCGAACGCGGCCGCCTCCTGTGGCATCATCGGCCGCGTCCTCCTCGAGAGCAAGATCTACGCCGCAAATCGCGAGGCCTTCGGCGAGACGATCGACCAGTACCCGCTGATGCGCGCGGATCTGGTCGACATGGCCGTCACCCACGAGGCCGCGACGACGTACACCTTCGAGGCGGCGCGACTACTCTCGAAGCGTGAACGGGCAGCAAGAGCCGGCGAAACGGCCGACGACGCCTACCGGCTCATGCGACTGCTGATCCCCATCGCCAAGGCCCGCACCGCCCGCATAGCCGTCGACACCGCCTCCTACGGGATGGAAATCCACGGCGGCAACGGCTACGTGAACGAGTTCGTCACCAACCGCCTGCTCCGAGACGCACAGGTCCTCCCGATCTGGGAGGGCACTGAGAACATCCTCTCGCTTGACGTCCTCCGAGCGCTCGAACGCGAAAACGCCCACGAACCACTGCAGGCCGCGATCAGCGAGCGACTCGAGTACGTCTCGCATCCAGCGCTGGCAGATGCCGCCGCGACGGTCGAAGGTGAGTTCCACGACCTGATGGGGGCGCTCGCGACGCTCGCCGGCGAGGACTCCGAGTACGCGCAACTGTCCGCAAAGCGCCTCGCACACTACGTCTTCGATGTCTTTACCGCTGCGGTGTTGCTCGAGCGTGCACAGCGCGACCTGGCGGCCGAGGATGAGAACGGCCGACTGGCGCTCGTCGCAAACCACTTCGTCTCGAGAGAACTCACGGACCAGGAGGCGCGCGGGATCACGAGCGGCGACCGGTTCGCACTCGAGGCGTACGAGTCGATCGTCCGCTACGAGTCAGTCACTGCTGAGGGCGCTCGCGAAATCGTGGCAGAATCGGAGTAGCCGCGAGAAGCGGACAAGAAGACGGATTGTAGCGACTCGGCGCTACTCGAGTGCCCGCGCCGCTTCCTCGATATCCATTACGCCCTGTTCGACTGCGTTGAGTACCCGAAGAATGTCCTCGTCTGGACCGTCGTCGCCGTCTTCGTCACCGAGTTCGTCGAGCGTGACCTTTGCCGAGGCACCGACGAACTCCGCGAAGTCGGTGCCGTCGGCGAGTGCGGTCTCTTTTTTCACGCGGTAGTTCCCGCCGTCAGTGACGTGCAGGTCTGCGGGGTGGAAGAAGTACCAGTCTTCGCGGTCGAAGCGGACGCCGATTCGGGGTTTCGCGCCGAAGTTCTGTGCGAAGTAGATGAGTGCCTCGACCTCTTCGCCGGTGAGATAGATCGGGTCGCCGGCGCTTGATTTGGCTTCGATCGCGTAGAACTGTTCGCCGTCGCCGGCGAGTACGTCGGGGAGTTCGCGTTCGGTCGCCGAACCGCTTGCGGGCGCGCGCATCACCGCGAAGCCGGCCTCGTCGAGTTCGTTGACGAGTTCGCGTTCGCGGCGGTCGCCCTTCGCCTGAGACATACGGGTAGTTCGTCGAGGGGTGGTAATAAACCGGGCGAAGCGCCAGCCCGGAGCGCTGCAAAAGTGATCAGCGAGCTGTCGTGACGTTACAGCGGGAGCGCAGCGACGAGACCGCCAGCGAGAGCCATCGCCGTCTCGAGTTCCTCCGGCGCGTACCGAACCACGAGATAGAGGATCGCGAACTGAATCGCGTTGAACGCGGCGTGAGCTGCCGTCGGAACGAGCAGGTTGTCGGTCCGCGCATACAGGTAGCCGAAGATCAGCGAGCCGCCGAAGACGACGGCGAGCGAGACGCCAATCGCGCCGAGCGGGGCGAACGAGCCATCGGCTGCGAGCGCGTAGGCAGGGATGTGAACCAGCGCGAAAATCGCGCTCGTGACGACGACTGCACCGATGCGAGAGAAGCCGGCGTACAGTCGCTTCTGGATCACGTTTCGGAAGAGGAACTCCTCTGCGGGCGCGTTGAAGAGGAAGACGATCACGATCATGAGCAGAATCATGTTCGGGTCGTCACCTACCAGTGTCATCACCTGATTCTCGGAGGAGGGCAACTGGAGTACCGTCGCGACGAGATTGACGACCATCACGAATGCGATGCTGCCAACGATACCGATGCCGACGTAGATCCAGCCGCGACGCGAGGGCCACTCGAGATCGAGCCAGTCCCACCCTCGTCCCGTATAGCGGAGATAGAGGCCGCCGACGAGGAAGAAACCGACGAAGTTCAGGGTGAGGAGGACGAAGATTGCGGCGTTCGAGGCGTCACCTGGTGACTCGAGGAGCGTCGGATCGAGCAAGAACGCCGGCAGTGTGACGAATTCAGCGGCGACTAAGCCGAGTATCGCGAGGCCGAAGCCGACGAGGGTCGATCGGAGCGGCCCGTCCGTCCGTTGCTGTGGGGACGTTTCCATATCGTGGCGATTGGGCGGCCGGCCTCTTGGGCGTTCCTCTCTCGTATTCCGATTGACGTGTCGTCGGGAGCCAGCGAGAGTACAACAGAAAGAGACAGAAGGGGTGAAGCGGCCGATGCGTTGGCCGTCCTCGTCAGCCGAGCAGGTAGCGAAGCGCCGGATAGCGCTCCACGATTGGGTGCGTCTCGATGTAGCGGTCCAGGCCGAGGATTCGGCCGGCCGCGAACGCCCCGAGGGCCAGGAAGACCGCCGCGTAGACGAGTTGGTCGTTGACCAGGCCGCCGGCGACCTCCCAGCTACCGAAGTAGAACAGCACCATCTGGAATGCTGCTCCGAGTGCCGCGAGGCGGACGAACGCGCCTGCGATCAGCGCGACGCCGATGAGCACCTGCGTGACCGGGACGATCACGTCGACAGCGCCCATCAACGGCTCGCTCGCCGCCATCAGTCCGTACAGTCCACTCGCCGGGCTCGCCGGGTCGACGTTGGCCAGATACCCGTACGCACTGAACTCACCGGTCAGTTTCCCCCAGCCCGCAGTTACCATCACCCAGCCCATCAGAAGCCGGAGTCCGACGACCGCCCACGCACTCAGCTGGTGTGGCCGCCCGTCAATCGTCACGCCACCGAGGCGGCTTTCCAACCGGTTCATCGAAGTTGCTTCCATTATCGGTCACCTCTACGGATACAGGTTGGACCTCACAACACGTATAACGGGACAACCGTTCCCAGCCGGCAGGAAACCGCTCCCACCAGAGAAGCCGTTTTTTCGCGGGCAGATATCCAGACAGCGCCCGCTCAGAAATCGAGGCCACACTCAAACCGAGGCCACGCTCAAAACCCCGGGCCAACCGCATAGAACAGACTGATAGCACCGACGACACCGAGCACGAGCGCACTCCGGGTCACCCACGGCTCCCAGCGCTCTCGCACGCTGTTCACCCGCACCGTCTGGACGTGTTTCACCTGCTTAATTCCAGCCTCGGTGCGATAGGTGAGCACCACCGGCACCGAATACCGTCCCGGCGGCGCATCCGTTCGCGTATTGCACTCGAGTATGTACGCCGGCTCCTCGCGCCGATTGCCGTCGAGTGGCTTCTGTTGGAGCCCGTACTCGCTGCCGCCAGCGGCGTCGACATCCGACTGGAACACAGACGGGCCAGGCGACTCTGGCGTGTCCGACCGAGTAGGGGTACTCGAGTTCGAATCCGTATCGTCCGCTTCGCGAGAGTGAGTGGCTCCGCGGCCGGCGGCGTTGCGGCGAATCGTTCCCGGCTCTTCCAGGTCGAGAACGCCGTCGTGGCCGTGAAAGACGCTGAGCGCGTCCGCAGAAACGCTGCCACAGCCAGAGACGAAGACACCGAGTTCGATCTGCTCGCCCGGATTGATCCGCTCTCGCCTGAGAAAGACGTCGAGGTCGGGGTCGTCGAGCGAGCCAGCGCCCTCGATAGCGAGACTGATCTCGAGTGGGCCGTTTGCGTCGATTTGCGAGTGGGTGAGTAGCGGTCCGATCGAGTACGAGCCAGGCTCCGGTTCGGGTGGAAAGTGCTGTGCCGTCGGTTCAGCGTCGCTATCGTCAGTTGTGGTGGTCCCGGTGGGCTCACTGTCTACAGCCGCTGCAGACTCGCGTACGTCCTCCGCGTTCGATGTGCTCATATCAGCGGCTTCGGGCGACGGCTCGGCCATTCGATACGTGACCGTCACACCCAGCCACTTTCAGCGTGGTGGCCGTTCAGACAGCCAAGGAAGATTGTATCGGCACCAAGCCCCACGTTAGCAATACCAACGGCCGTTTGACTAAGTTTGTTGTGGACTTCGTCTTCGAGGGACACTGAGGGTTATCCGCGTTTCCTCGATCACGTGCTGGCCCTCGGAGACGGTATCTCACAACTCGGCTACTTCGTCAGTCAGACTGTCGTGCCCTTCGTCGGTCATCGATCCAGCGCTCTTGGTGAACCTCAAAAACCAGCGCCTGTAGTTGCCCGTCAAAGAGCGACACCACCTCGTCGATGACAGTGCTGGCAGTGGCGTCCCCGAGTGCGGCCGCGGCAATCACGTCGGCGACCTCGACGGTCCTTGTGCCCGGATGGATACGGACGTTCAAGAAGTCAGCGTCCATGCGCTCCTCGAGTGCACGCTGAATCGGCTGGTCTAACGATTGACCGCCATCACCGAGCACGTTAAGCACCGTGTTAGGCACCTCGTCTTGACTCGTGCCAGTGCCCTTGAGGGCGCGCTGGATGGTCCCGCCGAGAGGCTGATCCTCGCCGCCGACATCGATCATATTCTGGGGTTCTCTATAGCGTCCTTACTTACACAGGTGAGAGGTACCCCGAAATGGACGCTTCGTGATCCCAGTAGTCGGGATAGAAGTCGAAATCACGGTACTTTGCGGAGTACTTGAACTTCCCGTGACCGAGTACGCGGTACTGAGCCGGCGGCTCCAGCCCCATGCTGACGAAGCAATCGCGGATCTGGCAAACGAGGATGTGGCCGACGTGGCGACGGAACTGCTCCCGGGTAAAGCCCATCGGAAGGGTTTCGATCCGAGCGTCGGGCTCGCGATCGATTGGGTCCTCGCCCTCGATAGTTTTGTAGCCGTCGGGCTCGCTGTACATCGTGTCGAGCCCGGAGACATCCGCGATCGTCAGATCAGTGAACGAAACGTCGGGGTCGAACTCGTCGTCGGTCTGGTCGGTACCGCCACCGATGAGTGACCGAGCTTTGGCGACGAGTCCCTGGCCTTGGGCGTCGACGAGTTCCTGAATAGTGTCCTCGCCCAGTACCTCGACCGCTGGACGTTGCAGTTGCTCTTGAATCGTGTCGAGATCTTCTTCGAGGTAGACGTTCTGTTTGTAGACGATGAACTCCTCGTTGTAGACCGCGTCGGGAATGTCGAGTACCGGCATCACGTCCGATCGCTCGTGACTGGCCATCTGCTCGTACAGCGTCCCGAAGTACTCGTCGAAGGCCTCGTCCTCGAGGTCCAGAACGGCCATCAGGACGGCAGCGAGCCGGTCGGGGTTGTCGGGATTCGGAACGGTGTCGTAGCCTTCCTCGCGGTAGACGTGCCAGCGGGCGAAGCGGCGGGCCTGGGAGACGCTTTCGTCTTCTGCGAACGTCCGCTGGGATGGATCATCAGGATATCCATCTTGAGCGTGCTGTTGAACGGTCCCATTTCGGGCGATTGCAACAGCGTGCTCAGTGCCGTTGTTATCAATAATATCTACCACAGCTAGGTCGTCATTTTCTCCGTGAATTGAGCCTTCCACAGAAATCACCGGACCATATTTCTGACCGAATCTAATGTTCCACCACTTTCTTCGCTATCGTACTGCTCTTCCTCATCAGCCTCGTCCCCGAAGAACCGTTCTTTGGCACGGTCCCAGAGGCCTTTTGCACCGGCACCGGCGGCACCGACACCGACGGCCATCAGGCTCGCAGCCATCGCGGGGGCGGCCAGTTCCGGATTCATCGCAGTCTCGGAAAGCCCCTCCTGAAGGGCGGGTTCCATCCCTGCTCGGCCGAGCGCAATGGTCCCGGCTCCAATGCCCCCAGCGGCGAGGCCCGCAGCTTTCTGTCCCAGCCCGGAGTGGACCTCGTCCTCGAGGGAGGTCAGCGAGGACTGGGTCTGTTCGATGGTCTGACTGTTTTCACTGACCTGCTCGCGAAGTTCGCTGACCTCGTCGACGAGGTCACTGATTCCCTTGTAGTTGTTCTCGACGCTGACCTCAGCAGGTGTCCGCTGCACGTGTACGTCCGTCCCCATCCGATTGACCACCAGCGGGCCCTCACCGGAGAGCGCCTGTTCAGCCGCCTGATCCGCTTCCCGCTCGAGTTGCGGATCTGGATCAATCTCGAGATCAGCGCCCTCCTTGGGCATCATCGAGATGGACGCACCGCCGTTCTGCTGTTTGACGTGCGCCAGCTCGTGGGCCAGCAGATGCTGGCCTTCCGGACTCTCGGTATCGTACTCGCCCGAGTTGAACACGATATCGTTCCCACAGGTGAACGCCTTCGCGTCGATCGCGTCGGCCGCTTCAGCCGCCCTCCCACCAGTATGAATCCGGACGTTCGAGAAGTCCGCGTCCATGCGGTCTTCGAGCGCCCGCTGGATCGGGCCGTCTAACGGCTTCCCTCCCTGGCCGAGCACATCGAGGACTGTACCGGGAACCTCGTCCTGCGTGGTGTCGGTTCCCTCGAGTGCACGCTGAATATGCGCGTCCGGACCAGTTGGGAGCGGCTCGAACTCGGGTAGATTCGCCTCGACCATCGCATCGAATCCCTCGGGCCGGCCGGTCAGGGCGTTGATATCGTCACCGATACCCTGATCGAACGCTGCGGTTCCGTCCAGTGGGCCGAGTCGACTCTTCGATCGAGTCGAACTCGAGGAGCGACGCTTGGCTTCTGACTCTGACTTCGGAGACTTGTCGGAGTCGGTCGATGTCGATGCTCGCTTGCGTGTCCGTTTCCCTCCCATCTACCGACTCACCACGTTGGAGGTCGTGGATTGCCGGCAGTAAGTACCAGTCCAGCAACTCATTTTGTTAAAATTGAAACTAATAGTGCTTAATAGTTACTCTCGGACGTTCTGAAGCACCAGTCAGAATCTCCGCTTCGAGAGATGAATTTACGCATAGAGCCAACTCGAGTAAAGGCACCCGACACGTTGTAGCTACTGTTTGAAAGGGGAGAGTAGTATCGAACCAGCATATATTAGTAAAAAAGCAGCTAGTCGGTAGTATGTACGATCACGCTGGAGACCACCTGCAAGCCGAGTTCGATCGGCTCCAGTGGCTTTTCAAGCGACTACTGGCCGAACGCGATTCCCGGGGAGAAACACGGACGAGTGCCGGTCAATTCGTACCAGTTGCGTCGCGCATTCGCGCGGTCTCGAGCGGGGACGGAACCGTGACAGACAGCGGTGGAGATCTCCGGGCCGAACTCGCGGCTCGCGCCGAACAGATCGACGCCGATGTGACGGCTTCCCGCGAAGCCGGTGTCGATCTTCCACTGGAGACGATCAAACGGGCGTTCGACCTCTCGCGGGCCGAGCTCGACGTGTTATTGATCGTCCTCGCACCGGAGTTCGATCGCTCGATCACGACGACATATGGGAAAATCTGTGGCGTGAACAGTGCCCAGTATCCGTCCATCGATCTTCTCGAACGGGTGCGCTGCTATCTCGGTGACGACTGCGAATGCGACGATCCGTCGGCTGAACACTCCGCGTTACTCTCTCCTTCATCACCGCTCTTCGAGTATGACCTCCTCGAGCGTACTCCACGAGATCCTGGGCGGCCCGCGAGTTTCGATACGCTCACCGTCGACGACCGTATCGTCCGGTATCTCAAGGGTTACGATAGTCTCGGCCCTCCGCTCTCCGAGCATGTCACTATCGAGTCTCACGAGCGCACGCCCGAAGACCTCGTCTTTCCCGAGGAGACTGCCAACGTACTCGAGGGAATCGCTGCGCGCTCACGCGATTCCGATCGGCCGACGATCTACTACCTCTCGGGCGAGGACGGCACCGGTAAAGACCGACTCCCCGGTGCACTCACCGATCCGGAGACGCCGATTTTGCGTGCCGATGGCGCTGCCGTGCTCGAAAACGACCTGCTCACCCGTCTCTGTCGGGAAGCAGCCCTGCAGGATGCTGCGATCCATCTCGAGGGACTCGAGACGGTGACTGGACGGGACGACGGTCCGACCGTCGACGACGGGGAAGAAACAATCACACCGTCGACTGCCGACGACTACCCCAGCATCGACGCGCTCGTCGAGCGCATGGACGACGCGCCCGGCGATGTTTTCCTGAGCTACACCGAGCCATGGACGCCCGACGTGAACCTCACGACGCACCGACTCGAGACCTGCGACTGTCCGTTCCCCGAGTACGAGACGCGTCTGGCCGTCTGGGAAGAGTACACCGCGGAGTTCGCCGACGAGACGCTTCCCGCGGTCCTCGCGACGAACTTCCGGCTTCCACAGCGTGACATCCGTCGCGCAGTGCGGACGGCGCGGTATCTCTGCCGAACTGATGGCGGGACGGGTGACCGTGACGAGGCTAACCGCGACGTGAGCGACGACTGCACCGACGCCCCCTTCGATCCCGTTGACGGCGCACTCGAGCGCGAACACCTCTACGAGGCCTGCAAGCGCTACTCCGCGACCACACTCGAGTCCCTCGCGGAATCGCTCGAACCGGGCTACACCTGGGAGGATATCTCGCTCAACGACAAGCCGATGACCCACCTCCAGGAGCTGGCCGGACACCTCCAGTATCGTGGCCCAGTCACCAGCGAGTGGGGCTTTGGCGAACCTGGCAGCCGCGGCGACGGCATCGTGGCGCTCTTTTACGGGCAACCGGGGACCGGGAAGACGATGGCCGCCGAGATCATCGCGGCCGAGACCGGGCTCGATCTCTACCGCGTCGACCTCTCGCAGGTGATCAACAAGTACATCGGCGAAACGGAGAGTCGGCTGGCGACGCTGCTAGACGAGGCTGAACGATCGAACGCGATTTTGCTGTTCGACGAAGCGGATGCCATCTTCGGCAAGCGCGCCGAAGTCACGGACGCGACGGACCGCTACGCCAACACGGAGATCAACTTCCTGCTCCAGCGACTCGAGTCGTTCGACGGTATCCTCTTACTGACGACGAACAAGGAGACGGGGATCGATCCGGCGTTCAAACGCCGCATCGACCACTCGATTCAGTTCGACAAACCGCAGGAACTCATCCGCCGCGAGCTCTGGCGGGACGCCTTCCCGGAGGGTGCGTCCGTCGACACCGAGACGTTCGATTACGAGTTCCTCGGGCGTATCGCCATCACGCCCGCACTGATCCGCAAGGTCGCGAAGTATGCTGCGTACATCGCTGCCACCCAGGCCCACGAGGGTCGGGTGTTCGAGGCTGGTAGTGCAAGCGCAGGCGCAGGTGCAGGTACAGGTCCGAACTCGCTCGCTGACGTGACGATCACCTTCGAACACGTCATCCTCGCTCTCCAGTACGCACGCGAAGCGGGCGGTGGTGGCTTCGAGGTCGACTTCCGAGAGTACGACGATAAACGGCGCAGCTACGACAGCGCCAGCGTCGACCGCGACTGGCGAGCGGAACTCAAACGGACGTACGGTGAGGAGTCAGCGGGAAAGGCGGAGTAACAATCCTCTGTCGAGTGATAGAACAAAACGGAGAGACAGCGGCTCGCTACCAGCAGAACGGGTCTCGCTTACGTCCCGTGGTCCCAGGAGTCCATGTACTCGTGCTGGGTGTCCGTCAGCGAATCGAACTCGACGCCGTCGGCTGCGAGTTTGATCTCGGCGATCTCCTTGTCGAGTTCGTCCGGTACGTCGTGGACACCGGCATCGTAGGCGTCGCCGTTGTCGACGAGTTCGCGCACACAGGCCGCCTGCACGCCGAACGACTGGTCCATGACCTCGACCGGGTGGCCGAGCGAGACCGGCGCGGCGAGGTTGACGAGGCGACCCTCGGCGATGACGTTGAGGCGACGGCCGTCGTCCATCTCGTAGGCTTCGACGCCGTCACGGGCCTCGTAACGGTCCGTTGCGAGGTCATCAAGCGCATCGAGGTCGATTTCGATGTCGAAGTGGCCCGCGTTGGCGAGCAAGACGCCGTCTTGCATCTTCTCGAAGTGCTCCTCGACGATGACGTCGCGGTTGCCCGTCGTCGTCAGGAAGACGTCACCAACTTCGGCGGCCTCGGCCATCGGCATGACCTCGTAGCCCTCCATGTGGGCCTCGAGTGCGCGGCGTGGCTCGACCTCGGTGACGATGACGTTCGCGTTCTGGCCCGCGGCCTTCTTTGCGACGCCCTTGCCACAGTAGCCGTAGCCCGCGACGACGACGTTCTTGCCGGCCCACGAGAGGTTCGTAGTCATCGCGATCGACGCGAGAGAAGACTCGCCGGTGCCGTGGACGTTGTCGAACAGGCGCTTCATCGGCGTGTCGTTCACGGCGAAGACCGGGTAGTCAAGCGCCCCGTCGTCGTCCATCGCGCGCAGGCGGTGGACACCGGTGGTGGTCTCCTCGGCACCGCCGATGATGCCGTCGATGAGTTCGGGGTAGTCCTCGTGGATAGCGGCGACGAGGTCCATACCGTCGTCGACGGTGATGGTCGGTTCGTGGGCGATGACGGCCTCGATGGCGTCGTAGTACTCCTCGTCGTCGACGCCGCGTTTGGCGTAGCTCGTGATGTTGTCGTGAGCATCGAGCGCAGCGCTGACGTCGTCGTGGGTCGACAGTGGGTTGCAGCCCGTTACTGCGACCTCGGCACCGCCCTCGGCGAGGGTTTCGACGAGAATCGCCGTTTTCGCTTCGACGTGCATCGCCATCGCGATGCGCTCGCCGTCGAACGGTTTGTCGGCGACGAACTCCTCGCGGACGGACTCGAGGATGGGCATGTGTTGAGTTGCCCAGTCCATCTTCCGACGGCCGTCCTCGCGGGCCTCGTCGGCGTCGTCCAGCTGTTCGCTGATCGGCGGATAGTCGCTCATAGCTTGACTGAGTGCGACAGGGGCCAAAACCCTACCGAAGCGAGAACGAGGGTTGGGCTGGAAGTAGCTGCATCGGAGCCCCCAATTGATCGTTCCTACTGGTGGGGGCGTCGTGGAAATCGGGTCAAAACGGTGGAGTCGGCCGCAGTGGTTCGTCGGTGGTGTGGTTGCGCTGCCACGAATCGTTCGACGGCAGCGACGATGACCGCTGCGACCGGTCCTGCGCCCGGCGACGGCGAGGGCGAGCGATGGGTTGGGTGGGGTGCCTCTGAAACACCGTGTGGGTGCCGTCGGCCGGTGGCAGGCTCCGAATAGTGTAGGTAGTTTCGTCAGATCGCCAGTCAGGTAGTCAATACTCCGGTGTAGAGCGGGTGTTAGTTGCTGCCGTTAGCGTTCCCGTTCGCGTGGCCAGGTGGCCCGCTACTCGAGTTGGCGCTGTCGGTACTGTCGGTGCTGTCGGCGTCCTCGTCGTCGCCATCATCGTCACTGTCGGCGTCAGTGGCTGGGCCAGCGTGCGCTGGTGGGCCCTGGGAGCTGCTGTTGGCGTCATCGCCATCGTCGTCGGCGTTGTCAGGGCCAGCGTGGGCTGGTGGGCCCTGACTGCCGTTCTCGTCGTCACCGCCCGGACCCGCGTGGGCTGGCGGGCCAGCGTGGTCAGGCGCGTTGCCAGGGTTGTTCTCGGTGACGAAGCTCGAAACGAGGTGGCCGAGTGGTCCGTCAGTCTCGTTCTGGTGGTCTGCGACGAACGCCGAGACGAGCGAGCCGAAGTTGCTGTGTTCGGGCTCGTCCGCCTCACCCTCGTCGCCGACGAGCGTCTCGGTCGTCGAGACCGACTCGTTGCCGACTGCGGCGGCGAACTCGACCTCGATCGATTCGTTGCCCTCAGGGGCGTCGAACGTCTGCTCGCCGCTGACGTTCGTGTACGTGCCGGCAGCCGCGTACGACTGGCTCTCATTGACGGGCTTGACGGTCAGGTTCATTTCCTCGACCGTTGTCTCGTTATCGGTGACGGTGACGGTCACCGACTCGTCTTGCGAGACGTCGATTCCGAGACCCGCGTCCGAGTCGTTGGCGGCCGGTTCTGCTGCGATAACCGCGCCTGGGAGGGCGACGACGGACAGGATCAACAGGGCTGCCATCGTCACTGCGGTGGATTGGTGACTACTCATTGCAAGTCGAGACATTCAGAAAGACACGAATAAACCCCGCCGGCAGTTCTGGGTCGTTCGTGTTATTTTGGATTGCATAACACCGGTTGAGAATAGTTTATAACGTTTATCGTCTCTTCTGAGTGTTCAGATTCCGTAAGCGTTCGAGACGGTTCAGGCCTCTGCGCGATCGATAAGCGCCGTGGCGTGCTCGTGGGCTCGCTCGCGAACTGCGTCCTCGTCGAGCGTCGTAACCTCACGGTCGCGCATGAGCACCTGTCCGTCACAGATCGTGTGGCGAACGTCGGCCGCCGCGACCGCGTAGGCGAGGTGGCTCACCAGGTCGTGGGCCGGCGTCAAGTGTGGCTTCTCGAGATCGATCACTGCAAGATCGGCGGGCGCGCCGACTTCCAGTCGACCGGTGTCGATACCGATGGCGTCCGCGGTCGCGTGGGTGAGCAGTTCCGAGACCGACTCGGCCGAGACCGCGCTCGCGTCCTCGGCTGCGAGTTTGCCGATCATGGCCGCGTCGCGGGCCTCGTCGAGTAGCGACAGGTCGTTGTTCGAAGCTGCGCCGTCGGTGCCGAGACCGACCGAAACACCGGCGTCGAGCATTCGCTGAACCGGTGCCATGCCGCTCGCCAGTTTCATGTTCGAAGCCGGACAGTGGATGACGCTCGTCCCCGCCTCTGCGAGCAGGCTGATCTCGCTCTCGTCGACGTGGACGCCGTGGGCGACGAAGTCCTCGGACTCGAGCATCCCCTTCTCTGCAGCGTAGGCGAGCGGGCGCATCCCGTGTTCCTCGACGATCGGTGCGACCTCGTCCGCCGTCTCGTTCGCGTGGTAGTGGACCGGCACGCCCGCCTCGCGCGCCTTCGGGACGAACTCGTCCAGATACTCCTCGCCGACCGTGGTCAGCGAGTGGGGCATGAACGCCGTCGAGATGCGGCCGTCCGCCATCCCGTCGAGGTCGCGCGCGACGTCGATGCTCGTCTGCGCATCTTCACGAGCCGCCTCGTCGTCGGCTGCAACAGTGACGACGCCGTGGCCGAGACGGGCACGGAGCCCCGCCGTTTCGACTGCATCCGCGATTTCGGGAACCTCGAAATACATGTCCGCGAAGGCGGTGGTTCCCGATTTGATCATCTCGAGTAACCCCAGTTCCGCGCCGGCGTGAACGTCCTCGGGAGTCAGTTCGGCCTCGGCGGGCCAGATGTCCTCCTGCAGCCAGGCGTCGAGCGTCTTGTCGTCGGCGTAGCCACGCAGCAGGGTCATCGCGACGTGACAGTGGCCGTTGACGAATCCGGGCGTCACGAGTGCGTTCGCGGCGTCGAGCGTCTCGTCGCCGGCACCCGAGAGATCGTCGCCAACCTCGAGAATCTCGCCCGCATCCTGATCGATCAGTACGTCCGCACGCGTCACCGTCGCATCCGGGAGGAGCACCCGCCCGTCTGTGATCGCAAGCGTCGCCATGCTCGACTGTTTCGCAGTCGAGCGTGTTAGCGTGTCGGTTGTCGGTTGCGAGCGGGCGGCCAGGTCGCCAGCCCGAACCACGATTGCGTTATGTCTCCCACGGCAACGTTCCACCCGTCATCGGGGTTCACAGCGCCAGTAGCCTTCGCGCGGCAGAATTTCGTATGATAGATCCTGCAGAACCCCCTTCGTTTCGCCTGGAACGTCGTCCGACAGTCCGTCCTCGTGGTACTCGAGTACCACCGTCGGCTCGTGTCTGGCAAGCGTCTCGCGTGCGCCGCGGATCACGGCGGGTGCCATCCCCTCGACATCGATTTTGATCGCGTCGGGGGCTGGCAGCGAGTCCGTGAGCACGAGGTCGTCGAGAGTCACTACCGGAACCGAGTCCACCTCACGGACCCGTGCCCCCCAGCGCGTGGCGCTCTCCCGGTCGAACGACGACAGTTCCGGATTGCTCGAGCGGTAGAACGGGCTGGTGGTTGGCGCTGGTTCGTCGCCGAGGCCGTACTCGAGTACCGTCACTTGCCCGCCGATGTCGTTCAGTTCGACGTTCGCACGCAGCCGCGCTGCGTTCGTTGGCGAGGGCTCGACGGCGACGAGTCGGCGCTGCGGAGCGGCGACCGAGAGCGCGAGCGTATAGATACCGACGTTTGCGCCGAGGTCGTAGATGACGGCAGACGACCCACAGATGGCGTCGAGTTCGGCGAGCATCGTGTCTGCGCCGTGGCGGTTGAAGAGTTCGTAGCACTGGAACTCGCCGGCTGGCGTTCGGTTCGTCCGTGCGACCCACCGGTGGTCGTAGTTCAGCCGCGCCAGTCGGTGGTAGGTGCGCCCGGCGACCTCGCGAGCGATGGTTGCGGCTCGCGTCGTGACAGATGGAAAAGCATACGAGCCGAGTGCCATTAACGGGGAGACGGGAGCCAGCGAGTTGTACCTGCGGGACGTGTTTCGATGTGTGCGAGCGCGACCGTGTGTTCTATAGTAGCCACTGCAAGTCAATGCACACCTGATCGCACGACTGCTGTGCGATCAGTATGTAAATAGTTGCAGTTGTTACTATAGCGAGGCGATGATGCGACGAGTCGACAGACCCTGACAGGCACATCAGCCACAGAAACACGGGGGAACCGATACCCTACACCCCCTCGTACGCTCACTCGGGAATGAAGCCGAGCACCGTCGCCGAACAGATTACAGCGACCGCACTCGAGTCCACCCTCGACCTCGAGTCCTCTCCACCGATCCAGTCGTGTTCGCGGCCGGCCGCAGGGTCGGTGGCCGAGACGTTTGTGGTGGCACTCGAGACGAGCAGTGACGAAAATCGGCAAGTGCCGGCGGTCCCGGAGCGTGTCGTCTGCAAACTCGGGGGCGCGAGCGTCTGGACCGGCGAGGTGATCGAGCCGTTGGTACTCGAGTGGGTTAGCAAGTCCTCCTCACTGCCGGTGCCGGCTGTGATTGTGACGGGGTCGGTCGATATCGACGAAGATCAGGGACTCGCACGCAATGATCGCTGGGCACTCTACGAGTTTCGGCGCGGGCAGAACGCAGGCAAGATCTACCATTGTCTCGCGAGCGACGACCGGCGACAGCTGGTCGCACGGGCCGGCACACTCCTCGGACGGCTCCACAGTCTCAGCGAACGGGACCCACAATTCGCGTTCGACCGCGTCGGTGGCCTCGCACGGGATTCGGACAGCGGGGCACTCGAGTTGACCGAACTCGAGTGCTGGCACGCGCTCGATCCCCCAACCGGACTCCGTTCGGCGCTGCCGGTTCCGCTGGCCGGCGACGACGGCTGTCGACCGGTGCTCACGCACGGGGATTTCCAGCCGAGCAATCTGCTCGTCACGCCGACAGGCGAGATCACGGCGATTCTCGACTGGGGGAACGCCCACGTCACCCACGCCGAGTACGCGCTCGCCAGAGCCGAAGTGCGGTTCGTCGACCTGCACACTCGCCGATTTTCGCGGGCCGAACGCGAGCGGCTTCGGACCGCGTTCCGCCGTGGGTACGCCGCTCGCGCGACCCTCTCGAGTAACTTCGACGAGCGAGCACTGAGCTACAAACTGCTGTGGGCGCTTCAGTCCGGCGCAAACTACACGCGAATTGCACGCAGCGCTCGCGGCCGGCAGCAACTGTGGCGACAGTGTCAACGGCTCCTCGGAGGGGACACGACGGCCACCCCGTAGCCAGCCCCCTGTCGGACTCGCAGCGAGAGTTGAGGAGGCGGCGGATTTATCCGGACTTTCGTGGAATCGCGCCTATGAACAGTGCCGACGAGGGCGGCACGGCTGACGAGTCTCTGACAGACGAACAGCCAGACGCCCGAGACGAGGAACCGCCACATAGTCGCGAACTCGAGCGTGAGCGCGATAGCGAGGGCGAGGGCAAGGGTGAAGACGAACGGATCACCGTCGATCCATCACTGACGGGCGCTGATTCTGCGGGGGACTCGAGTCGGCGCGCTGACGCGACACGCGCCACCGACACCGACAGCGACAGCGATCCAACCGCACCCGGCGGCCCACCCGGACGGGACCCAGGGAGGGACGGACCAACACCGGGTGCAAACGCGCACCGAAACTGGTTCGGGATTCTGGTCGGGCTCTCGGTCGCCGCCTTTCTGACGGCCGCAATCACGGTCCTCACACAGGACGCCATCGAACCGGTGCTCGGCATCACGGCCCTCGGCATCGGCTTTGCCGCGGCGGCCGGCATCGCCCGAACCAGCGCCCCGTGGCTCTTCGAGACGCTGAGTGCCGCATGGGTCGAACACCGCCGCTCGGTCTGGGTCGCTACCGGCATGTTCGCGGTCGGAACCGCCATCGGCATCGCCCTCCTGTTCGCCGGCGTCAACTTGCTCGAAATCGTCGCCGAACTCCTCGAGGAGGAACTGCTGCCCGAACTCGAGGACGAGCAGGCGAACGGGGAACTCGAGTTCACCGCGATGTTCTTCATCGAGAACAACTCGATACCGTTCCTCATGGCGATCGGCGGCGCGCTCACCCTCGGCCTGCTCACGGCCTTCATCATGGTGTTCAACGGAATCATCGTGGGTAACGTGAGCGCTGCTGCCGCGGACATCGCCGGCGTTGACTTCATTCTCGCCGCGCTCGTCCCGCACGGTATCTTCGAGCTGCCGGCGCTGTTTCTGGCCGCGGGCGTCGGCTTTCGGCTGCTCTCGCGGTTCGGCCAGCGGGTGCTCGGCTCGCGAGACGCGTTTTTCACCCGGCCGTATCTGGTCCGAACTGCGGTGTTCGTCCTCTTCGCCTGGCTGTTGCTCGTCCTCGCCGCGTTCGTCGAGGCCTACGTGACGCCGGAGCTACTCGAGGTGCTCTTTGCGGACCTACTCGAGGGACCGGAGGATGCGCCGGTAACGCCCTGACCGAAGTGTTCACGTATCGGCTGCTGGAAGCGTGAACGAGAACGTCGACCCCGCTTCGGGGTCGGAATCCACCCAAATCTCGCCTCCGTGGCGTTCGACGACTCGTCGGCAGAGTGCGAGACCGATCCCCGTCCCTTCGTACTCCTCGCGGCTATGGAGTCGTTGAAACACCTCGAAGACCCGGTCTGCATCTTTGTGATCGATACCGATCCCCTCGTCGCTGACCGAAAGAATCCACTCGTCCCCGTCACGTGTCGCAGAGAGTGTCACCCGGGGGTCTCCCTCGCCGCTGTACTGGAGCGCGTTTTCCAACAGGTTCTGGAAGAGTTGGCGGAGTTGGCTGGCGTCACCACTGACAGTCGGCAGCGGTTCAGCAGTGATCTCGGCGTCAGTTTCGTCGATTCGCACACTGAGGTCCGTCAAGACATCGTCCAGCACTGCGTCGAGATCGACCGAATCGAAAGAGGTCCCCTGCGTTTCGACTCTGGAGTACGCGAGAAGTCCCTCGATCATCGCCTCCATCCGCTCGGCACCGTCAACTGCGAACTCGATGAACTCTTCGGCGTCGTCGTCGAGGTCGTCGCTATAGCGATTCTCGAGCAGTTGCAGGTACCTTGTGACCATCCGTAACGGCTCTTGGAGGTCGTGAGAGGCAACGTGAGCGAACTGCTGGAGACGCTCGTTAGATTCTTCCAACCGCCGCTGATACTGGTACCGATCAGTGATGTCGAAATGGGCAACGGCGACGTATCGTTGCTCACCGTTAGTGAACGATGCTGCCCGCATGAGAAACCACCGTTGTTTGTTGGGGGAGTGACAGGGATATTCGAACTCAAAAAGTTCTCGGTCACCCGCTAGAATCTCGGATAACCCGGCGGCAGCAGCTTGTCCCTCCTCCGTTTCCGCTTGTCTGGTGATCGCAAGATAGTTGGTTCCGATCGTATCAGGTTGCAGTTCGATATCGTTTACCTCCCCGAACTCCTGCCATGCACGGTTTGTATACAGGATTGTCCCGTCGTCATCGAGGATTGCAAAGTTGATCGGGAGGGTATCTACAGCCGCCGGAATAAGAGACGCTGGCTCCCGGTCGTTCATATCCGCTTTCAGTTGATTGATGAACATAACGTTGTTCCCAATCCTGGTTGCAAGCGTCACACTCCTCACCGGAATCAATACAGCTTTTCTGACGTTTGTCCAGGCCGCAGTGACGATTCATCCGCGACATCCCGTAGGAATAGCGAGATTGACGTGTCGGGTGGCTCAACAGGCCCGTCAGTTTCGACCGAGAAGCGCGTCAAACGGCTTCAACACCGCGAGGCGGTAGTCCTCGTGCGGATCGTAGGTTGCAAACGAGAGGCTGTTGGCCATCACGCTCACGCTCGAGGTCGCCATCGCGAGTCCGGCCAGCGCGGGGTTCAACATCCCGAGCGCGGCGATTGGGATGAGCGTCGTGTTGTAGATGAACGCCCAGAAAAGGTTCTGGCGGACCTTCGAGATCGTCGCCTCGGAGATGCGAACGGCCTTGAGCACGTCTGCTGGGTCGTCTCGCATCAGCGTCACGTCGGCCGATTCGATGGCCACGTCGGTCCCCGAGCCGATGGCGACGCCAACCTGTGCGGTGGTTAGTGCGGGTGCGTCGTTGACGCCATCGCCGACCATCATCACGCGGTTGCCCTCGTCCTGCAGCGCCTCGACGTGATCCGCCTTGTCCTCCGGGAGGACCTCCGCGCGGACGTTCTCCGAGGGGATGCCGACCTGTTCGGCAACGGCCTGGGCCGTGCGCTCGTTGTCACCGGTGAGCATCACGACCTCGGTTCCGCGGTCGTGCAGCGCCGCAACGGTCTCTTTTGCGCTCTCGCGAACCTCGTCAGCGACCGCGAGCACACCGCGAAGCCGGCCGTCGACCGCGACCGCCATCGCCGTCTTCCCCTCGCGCTCGAGTTCCGTCAGCGTGTCCTCGGCCGGCTGGGTGTCGATCCCCTCGTCCTCGAGGAGCTTCCGGCGGCCGATCAGGACGCGCCCGCGGTCCGTTTCGGCGCTGACGCCGTGACCAGGGACGTTTTCGAACTCACTGACCTCGCCGAGGGCGATGTCACGCTCGGCCTGTCTCTTATACACATCTCTGATGGC
>NZ_AOIM01000034.1 GCF_000337575.1 Natrialba hulunbeirensis JCM 10989
TCCCCCGCACCTGCTCCAGCACGTCACCGCCCTTGAACAGGACGCCGTTCGTCGCCGAGAGCGTCGAGCCAACCATCGTCGCCGCCGGCGTCGCCAGTCCGAGCGCACAGGGACAGGCGATCAGCAGCGACGAGGCGAGCACGATCACGGAGAACTCGAGTACCGGGACGCCAGCGCCACCAACTGCGGCGACCTCGGGGCCGCCCTGGACGAGCCCCCAGAGCGGGATCATGTCGACGAACGCCGCGAGCTGTTCCGGGAACGCGGCCCAGAGCAGCGCCCAGGCGACGGCGTTGACGATCACCGCAGGGACGAAGTAGGCGCTCACCCTGTCGACCAGCCGCTGGATCTCGGGCTGGCGCGACTGGGCTTCCTTCACCCGGTCGACGAGCTGCTGGATCGCCGTCTCGGAGCCGACCTTCGTCGCCTCCACGAGGAGCACGCCGTTCTCGTTAATCGTCGAACCGACGACCTCGTCGCCGGCTTCCTTCTCGGCCGGGACAGATTCGCCGGTCAGCATGGACTCGTCGACCGCGCTCTGGCCGTCGACGACCTCGCCATCGGTCGGAATCCGCTCGCCCGGTCGGACCTTCATCACGTCGCCGACGGCGACGTTCTCGAGTGGGACCTGTTTCTCGTCACCGTCTTCAACGATGGTGGCCTCGTCCGCCTCCATCTCCAGCAACTCACGCAGCGCGTTGCCCGCCCGGGCCTTCGAGCGCACCTCGAGCCAGTTGCCGAGCGTGATGAACCAGAGAATGAACGCGACGGCCTCGAAGTAGAGCCCCGCGCCGGCGATGAGGCCAAAGAGGAACGCCGTACTGTAGACGTAACCCGCGGACGTGCCGAGCGCGACCAGCGTGTCCATGTTCGCCCGCCGGTTGTGCGAAAACGCCCGCCACGCGCCGGCGATGAACTCCTTGCCGAGCGTCGCCATCAGCGCCGTCGCGAGCACGAACTCGAGAAGCCCCAGAATCGGAACCGACGCGATGGCGAGGTCGACCGTCCCGAGATCGGGTAACGTCACGAGGCCGAACATCGCGAGCATGATCGGCACGAACGGGAGCGTCAGGATGCCGCCGCCGATCACCAGTCGGCGCTGGCGGCGGAGTTCCTTCTCGACGGCGCGCTCGCGCTGGCTCGCGCCCTGGGTCTCCTCGGCCTCGTCGTGGACGGGTTCGTAGCCGGCGTCCGCGATCGCGTCGCGGATGTCGGCCAGCGAGATATCGTTCGGGTTGTACTCGACGCGCGCCTCGTCCGAGGCGAAGTTCACGTCGGCCCGAATCACGCCGGGGAGGTCGGAAACGGCGTCGCCCACCGTGCCAGAGCAGGTCGAACAGGACATTCCCATCACGGTGAGCGTCTCGGTAACCGAGGCGGCCTCGTAGCCGGCGTCCGCGATGGCGTCGTAGATTTCGGCCAGCGAGGTCTCGGCCGGGTCGTACTCGACGGTTCCCTCGTCCGTCGCGTAGTTGGCATTGCCCGCGTCGACGCCGTCGAGGTCTGCGACCGCGTCCTCGACGGCTCCTGAGCACGTCGAACAGGACATGCCCGTGATCTCGAGATGGGCCCGTCTGGTTGTCATGGCTAGTCGTACGGGCTACACCTTCAAGCGGGTTGTGCCTTTGAAGAATCGACTCGTTCAACCATGGACTTTCGAAAGTAAACTCGAATTCGGTTCGGGAGCCAGATGCGAAAGCGGACCGGCCCCAGCGGGTGTGCGAGACTGCAGTGTACTCGAGTCCCGACTGCGGCGTCCGTGGAAACGCACCCCGTTCCACTGGTGGGTCGAGTGATTACGCGAAACTCGAGTATCGACCGCGTGAAGCGAGCACAACAGCAGCTGATGGAGATGAAAAGACAATTCCCCGCTGGGACCCAACACGCTGTAAATGCGAATCGCCGTTCCCAACAAGGGCCGCCTGCACGAGCCGACGATCGACCTTCTCGAGCGGGCCGGGCTCCATCTCGAGAACGGTGCCGACCGACAGCTCTACGCCGACACCGTCGATCCCGAGGTCTCGGTACTGTTCGCCCGCGCCGCCGACATTCCGGAGTACGTCGCCGACGGCGCGGCCGATATGGGCATCACCGGCTACGATCAGGTTCAGGAAGCGCAGGTCGAGGACGTCGCAGAACTGCTCGATCTCGAGTTCGGCACCTGCCGACTCGTCCTCGCCGCACCGGAAGACGACGAAATCGAGACCGTCGAGGATCTCGCCGGCAAGACCGTCGCGACCGAGTTCCCGAACATCACTCGCGAATTCTTCGCCGAACGCGGCCTCGAACCGACCGTCGTCGAGGTCTCCGGTGCGACCGAACTGACTCCCCACGTCGAAATTTCGGACGCTATCGTCGACATCACGAGCACCGGCACGACGCTGAAGATGAATCGCTTAGCCGTCGTCGAGGAGGTGCTCTCGAGTTCCGTCCGCCTGTTCGCCCGAGAGGACGTGCGCGAGGAATCGAAAGTCGAGGAGGTCCGGACCGCACTGGCGTCGGTGAAGCAGGCCGAGGGCAAGCGTTACCTGATGATGAACGTACCCGAGGAGCGCCTCGACGACGTGCGCGACGTGATTCCGGGAATGGGCGGCCCGACGGTGATGGACATCGCGAACGGCGGCGGCGAGAAGGTCGCGGTTCACGCGGTGGTCAACGAGGGAGACGTGTTCGAGACGATCACGGATGTCAAGCAGGCCGGCGCGAGCGATATTCTGGTGACGGAAATCGAGCGGTTGGTCGAGTGAGCGACGCAGGTACTGTTTTCGCTGTTACCGCCAGTTTCCGGTGTGGCAACCGTTGTGGGTCACGACAGTACTTCTTCTCGATACTCGGCCATCACCGGCCGCGTCGTCTCGAACGACTGCCCGTCTAGTTCGTACGTAACCGACACCGAGTCTGGCGTCGCCGCCACCAGTTTCTCGGGGTCGACTCGCGCACCAGCGACCAGTTCGCCATCCTCGCCGATGGTAGTCCTGACCGACACCGTCGGCCGACGGCTGCTCGGTTCACGGTTCGCCCCGACAGGACGACTGATATCGTCGATGCCGAGCGCTTCTGAAACGTGCGCTGCGGCCACTTTCGATGCGATCTCGTTCGCGCGCATGTACTTCCAGCGATCCCAGGACGTGGTGGTGAACGTGAGGTCACGCTTCGGCGACTCCTCGTCCCGGTCTTCGTACGCTTCTGGATCAACCGCATTCGAGGGCCCCTTCGATTGTACGTATTTCACCTCGGAGTCGGCGGCTGAATCGTCTGTGTCCGCTGGAAGATACTCGACCCATCGATCCCACTCGGTCCGCTCTGCCGAGAGTGACTCGGCCGTGCCGCGTTCAGTGTGGCGCTCGACGACGGTGGCGGTGGGCATGGGGTCCGTGGACTCGGCCACTCCTGTGAGATCATCGTCCGAACCGGGCTCGTCGTGTTCGCTGTCGGACTCGGTTATAGCGTCCAGACAGCCGACTGTCGACATCGGAAGGGAGACAACTGCCGTCGCGAGGAGGGAACGGCGGTCAGTCGGCATCCGACAGCGTCACCACGAGTTGGTCGTCGACGCCGACGATCGCGCCCGCGGAGATTCGAAGGTCGCCCTCCGGCGTCCGCGGAATGTGTCTGAGTTCGCCAGCTGACCGGTCCGTAGCGACGAGAACCGATTCTAACCGGCCAGTCTGTGGATTCATCGTCAGGTTCCGGACGGTGCCGAGTTGACGGCCGTCCGCACTACACACCGGCTTTTCCGTCAGGGCACTCGCAAGGATCGGGGACATACCACCAGTTTCGTCGTTCACATAAATAAAAACACGTGTCTGTTGTGTCACGTCGCGGGCAATCGTCGAGACCGAGCAGTGGAACGTGGAACGCGAAACGTGAATCAAGACACCAGCGAACGCGTCGTTCACGGATCTCAACACTTTTGGGATACGCATGGAAAGAGAGGCGCATGCCCTCCGCTCACGCGTCCCTGAAGGGTCGGATGGTCGCAGCGGTCTTCGGCCTGGTACTCGTCACGGCGGTGTTCCTCGCCGGTGTCTGGGCCGTCTTCTACGGCATCTTCACTTTCCTCGACATCGTGTTCGGCGCGCAGTACGCCGCCGGCATCACCATCATCACGCTGCTGGCGATCGGCTATCTCGAGTACACCCAACTCGAGACGATCGAACGACTCGCGGACGCCCACCCGGTCGACGAGGAGGCGGCCCCGGAGTTGTATCGGACGACGACGCGGGTTGCGGCCCAGTTGGACGTTCCCGTGCCGACGATCGCCGTCTCAGACCGCGACGCGCCGGAGGCGCTGGTTGTCGGCTTCCGGCCGGAGAACATGCACCTCGTGCTCTCACTGGGGACGATCGAGTCGGTCGGCGGTGCCAACAGCGACGAACTCGAGGCCGTGATCGCCCACGAACTCGCCCACGTCGCAAACCGGGACGCGATGGTCATGACGGTCGTCTCCCTCCCCGTTGTGCTCGCCGACGGCCTGAGTTCACGGATCGCCGAGATTGAAGATCCCGGCTGGCTCGCGGTTTTCACGGTGCCGCTCGGGTTCCTCTCAGCCGGCGTATTAGTCGTCGGACGAACGATCACGAGTCACCTCTCGCGGGCCAGAGAGCGAGCAGCGGATCGGGCGGCTGCGGAGGTGACAGGGTCGCCCGCCGCGCTCGCGAGCGCCCTCCGGCGACTGGATCGGGAGGTTGCGGAGACGCCGACGGCAGACCTCCGGGACGTGTCGGGTGTCTCCTCGCTGTCGATCGTCCCGCTGGAACCGGCGGAACTCGAGAAGGTTATGCTCGGTCCGGACGGCGACCGAGAGCCGGCCTACTGGGAACTCACCAAGCGGCTGCACCGACTCGAGCGCCGGTTGTTTGGGACCCACCCGCCGACAGAGTCGCGACTCGACGCGCTGGCTGCTCAGGAGCGCGAGCGAGAACGGGGACAGGCCCAAGAGAAAGAGATGGAGTGAGCAGCGAGCACGCGTACACGGATAAGCAGAAAGCAGCGTTACGTCTCGTTTCGAACGGACTCGAGTCCCCCGCCGTAGGTGAGGATAACCGAGAGGACAACGGCGACGACCAGAAGTGGTGCGGCGTAGCGTACGAGTGTGAACGGATCGGGTGGAGACACGATACTCGCGATACCGATCGCGAGCGCACACAGGAGGGCGAGTGTTCGTGCGAAGTGATCGTGGGAGGCCATCGTCGGTGAGTGGACTGTTCCTGTCAATACTCATAACTGTTTCTACATGGTCGGGCAAAGCGGCGACCACTACCGCGATTGAACAACATTTGAGCACCGACTCAGCGTGAGCAGGAGCTGTACCGCAGCGATACCACTATCATTGTCGGGAGCTAACACCACACATGCCCGAACACGTACTCGTGCCGATGGATCGGTCGGAGCAATCACGGACAGCGCTGGCGTTCGCTCTCGACGAACACCCGGACGCGACGATCACGTTGCTGCACATCATCGATGTAGGGAACCTCGCGAAGTATGGTGACGAGGGCTACTTCTTCAGCGACGACTTCGTCGATCAGTTGCGCCAGCGCGGTCGTGAACTACTAGAAGAAAACCGAAAACAAGCGATGGAGCGGGTCGACGGCGTCGAAATCGAGACCGAACTCAGAATGGGTTCGCCGGCGCGGACGATTACAGAGTACATCGATACTCACGACGTAGACCACGTCATCATGGGGAGTCATGGCCGTCACGGCGTGAGTCGCGTGTTGATCGGCAGCGTCGCCGAAACGGTGACGCGCCGGTCGCCGGTTCCGGTGACGATCGTCAGGTGAGTTACAGGTACCGGTACCGAGTATCAAATGAGCCGCTGGTACCTGCGATAGACACTCGGTGAACTGCCAATCAGCGGTTCGACCACGTCAGTCATCCACCGGCGGCCACTCCCACGCGTCGGCCCGCACGACACCGAGCAACTTCCGCCGGCGCTCGGCGTGGTCCTCGAGTGCCGCCTCGAATTCGTCGTCCGAAACAGTCGGAATACCTTCCTCGCGCAGCCGGTCGAGCTCCGGCGCGGGCGGGGCCTGCGCTGCCGGTTCGATGAACGCCGTCTCTAACGTCTCGAGGTAGCCGTCGACGCTCGAGCGCGCGTCCTCGACCAGCGTCGGATTCGGCTGGTCCTCGTCCGGAATGCCGTGTCGAAAGAGCGTGAGCGACTCGTCCAGAATCGGAACGGCGACCGCGGAGGCCTGGGCCGACTGCTCGCTGTGGTAATAATGCAAGATCGGGTAGGACTTGTGTTGCTCCCCGAGGAGGCTAAGCTGTGTGGCGAGGGACTCGAGTGAGAGATCCAGCCCGGCGAAGGGGTTGTCAGTGTTGGGATGGGTGTGGGTGTGGGTGTGGGCGTTGGTATCGGAGCCACCGTCGGCGGCTCCGGGCGTACTACCGGTACCATCCGAGCCGCCACGACCGCTGCCGTCGGGTGAGCCACCGGTCCACCCTGTCCTGACGAGCCGTTCGCTTCGGTCGCCCAGCCCCGTCACATCGCTCGCGAACGAGCGCTTTTCGGAGACTGCACCGAGCACCGAGAGCACGTAGGAGACCGCGAGCGTAACGAACGCCATGCCCGTCGCCGTCGTCACGGCGCTGACTAGTTCCCAAGTCGCGCTGGTCGGCGCGTAGTCACCGTTGCCGCTGGTGAACATGGTGTAGGCGACGTAGTAGAGCCGGCCCGGCCAGGTCGCGGGGTCGCCGGTGTGGGTGTTGACCAGCGCAGCCGAGCCGCCGGCGAAGAGGAACGCCCAGCCGAGCCAGAGCAGCCCGATCCACATGACGAGCGTGCACGCGAGAATCAGCGGACCGGCAATGCTGAGCGCGCGGGAGCGCTCCCGTGCGACGAACCGAAGGCCGCGCCAGACGCCCGTCGTCAGGCGTCCCGAAAGCGGGCCGGAGCCGCCGTCGACCCAGAGTGTCGTCCAGAAGAGGTCGACGATGACGGCGATCAGCAGCACGAGGCCGACGGCGAGATACAGCGGTTGCATGGATTCGGGCAGTGCCTACGACGCCCCGCGGTGTCAACGATGGCCCGGCGACGGACGACCCGGTTTTGTGCCCGTCGCTCGCGACCGGAACGCGCCGTGCGGTTTGCGAGCGACGAGACGACTCGGAAAGCGGACAGACGTGTCTCCGGGAAGCAGGACGGTCGGAGAACGGAGATCAGAGAGTGGCGAACGCAAACGCAGACCGCGAACGCAAACGCAAACGCAGACCCCGCAAAGAGAGATCATCAGCGAGCGCGAACCGGACCGATTCCAGCCCGTTACTCGAGTAGACCGAGATCTTCGAGTCGGGAAACGATCTTGTCGACAGCGTGTTCGGCGTCTTCAGGCTTCTTGCCGCCGGTGATGACGAGCTTACCCGAACCGAACAGCAGTGCGACGACTTCTGGGTCGTCGAGGCGGTAGACGAGACCAGGGAACTGCTCTGGCTCGTACTCGATGTTCTCCAGTCCCAGCCCGATCGCGATGGCGTTCAGGTTGAGGTTGCGGCCGAGGTCGGCCGAGGTGACGATGTTCTGGACGACGATTTCCGGATCCTCGTTGACCTGGATCTGGAGTTCACGGAGCTTATCGAAGACGATACGGAGGCTCTCGTGGACGTCGTCAGTGCTCTTTGCGCCGGTGCAGACGATCTTCCCCGACCGGAAGATCAGCGCTGCGGACTTGGGATTCTGGGTGCGGTAGACGAGACCGGGGAACTGCTCGGGGTCGTAGTCGGCCCCCTCGAGGTCCATTGCGACGCTCTGGAGGTCGAGTTCCTGTCCGATGCCGGTCGACGCCACCACGTTTTCGATGTTGATGGTGTCCTTCGGATCCGTCATAAGTCGCTTAAAAAGACGTATTTAAGGTTTATAAAGGTTGGTACCGACACCTGATATATCCGGTTTATTGAGTCGGGAAGCCCTGAGGCGGCCGATTTGCGCACGGAGCGGCCGACGGCGTCGGGAAAAACGGTAGGCTCATACCGTCCCCGCGGTGACGAACGACCATGTACTTCCTCGAGCTCGGCGGCGAGGACGACGCGTTCGCGGCCCGCGAAGCGGCGAGCGCCGCGAGCGACGTCCGCCGAATCGCACCCGGGCTCGCCACCGCCCGCGGCATCGACCCGTCGCGCGTCCGCGGACTCGCCTACACCCACCGCGCGAGCGAGCTGCTGGGGCGAACCGACGCCGACCTCGCGAGTGCACGGGCGCTCCTCGACGCAGTAGGGCTTGGACTCGAGTGCGACCCGGCCCCGTCAGAGACGACAGTCGCGGTCCGCGCGACGGACGTTCACGGCGCGACCGGGATCGACACCGCACAGGCCGAGCGCGAACTCGGACAGGTGTTGGTCGACCGCGGGTTCGGTGTCGATCTCGACGAGCCGGACCGGGTGTTACGGGCGGTGTTTTCGGCCGCCGACAGTAGAAGCGATGACGGCGACGGCGATGGTGACAGTGACGGCGACGGAGACGGCGGCGACGGCGTCTGTACCCTCGGCTGGCTCGCCGCCGAAAGCGTTCGGGACTTCGGCACCCGCGCACCGACTGACAAACCCTTCTTCCAGCCCGGCAGCATGGACCCGCTGCTCGCCCGCGCGGTCGCGAACATCGCCGGTGCACGACCCGGCCGCACCCTTCTCGACCCGATGTGTGGCACCGGCGGCGTGCTCGTCGAGGCCGGCCTCGTCGGCGCGGACGTGATCGGGACCGACGCGCAGGCGAAGATGGCCGAGGGCGCACAGCAGAACCTGAGGCATTTCCTGGATCGAGACGAGCCGTCACCAACTGGCGTCGAACGCGGCTCCTGGCACGTTGGCCGCGGCGACGGCACCCGCCTCCCGCTCGCCGACGACGCAGTCGACGGCGTCGTTTTCGACGCGCCCTACGGTCGCCAATCCAAGATCGACACCCACCGGCTTGAGGACCTTGTGGCCGGCGCGCTCTCGGAAGCCCGCCGCGTCGCCACCCGCGCCGTCGTCGTCGCCGACCGCTCGTGGGAACACGAGGCGCGCCAGGCTGGGTGGAAACTCGAGTCCGTCTTCGAGCGACGGGTGCATCGCTCGCTGACGCGATACGTGCTTGTACTCGAGTAGTAGCGGCGATAACAGCGGTGTCCCATTGCGGTCACGAATCAGTGTAGGCCGACGTCACGAACGCCACCGGTCCGCCGTCGCGGCGACGAGGCCAGCGGCAACCGCGCCGAGCCAGGCGCTGAGCGCAACCACGACGTCGGTGCCGTCCTGGGAGATGTCGAACACGCCCCAGAGGACGAACGCCGCGAGCCAGGTCGTCAGTCCGAACCGCCAGACGTGGGCGTACTCGAGACGGTCCGATCGGAGCACCGCCAGCCCGACGAGGATTCCGGGGACGAGCGCGAGAAGACTCAGTCGGACGGGCAAGAGTACGGCGTCGACGAAGATGCCGAGCAACGCGGCGGTCGGAATCGCGAGCAAGATTGCACAGCCGGCGACGACGCCGAGTTCCTCGAGTCGGTCCGCGAGTGCCATACCGGCCGCTCGAACGGGGCGGAAAAGAGAATATCGGTTCGAATGCGTGTGCGTGTCGACGCCGGAACCGGTTTTGAGACACTCATACGGATCGCTGTAGCGTGTCAGTAGTCGGCCGCGAGCGCACGCTCTCGGAGCCGGTCGCCCTCCTCCGTTTCGACGGACAGTTCGGGCACTGGAACCGGCGCGTTGTCCTCGTCGATCGCGACGAATGTGAACGAGGACGCAGTCGTCCGCTCGGTCTCGCCGCTGCGGGGTTCCTCGCGCCAGGCTCGGAGCGCGACGTGGACGCTCGTCCGGCCTGCGCCGTAGACGTAGGCCTCGACGAGTGCAGTGTCGCCGATCCGAATCGGGCGCTCGAAGTCGAGTTCGTTCACTCGCGCGGTGACGCAGGTCTCGCCGGCAAAGCGCATCGCCGACATCGCGCCGACCTCATCGAGCCACTTCATCAGGGTGCCGCCGTGGAGCGTTGCGTTGTTGTTCGCGTGATTCGGCTGGACGCGAAAGCGATTTCGGATACGAGTATCGAGAACAGTGGGCATGTGCCAGAATGTAGTCGGAGTGACGATAAATCCTGCCGGGTCCACCCGCTTTGGACGCTGTTTCGGCGACCTCACGGGAAAGCCGCTCTGGGTCGCGGACCAACGGTTTCTGAGTGCCGACACTGGGTTCGACTCCTGCGTTATCAACGGTCTTGTACCCGTCTCTGGCGGTCTCGCGTTTGTGCCGATTCAACTCGACGCCGTCTTGCGGTTCATCGGCGACAGTTGGTAATTAGTCGTCACTCTCAGCAGTGCTGTTCATACCTGGATCCGTGTTCTCGGTCTGTGACTCATCGATCGCCTCCACCCCGCTGTCGACGCTGACGCCTTCCCAGTCGTGGTCCGAGTGGTAGCCTTCACGTTCCTTCGCGCTGGGTGCAACGCGGATGAACTCCGCCTTCTCGCGCGCGTTCTGGATCGTATGGCCACCACAGTAGGAGAGACCAGACTGAATACCAGCACAAAATTCATCGACGACATCGGTGACTGTGCCTTTGTACGGCGTTAATGCCTCTACCCCCTCATCAGCCCGAACATTGTTGTCTTTGTCCTCACGCTTCTTGCCAGCAGCCGTCGTCGCCATTCCACGCGAGCGCTTGTACCGATCCCCGTCAATCTCGACCACTGCTCCAGGCGCTTCCTCGGTGCCAGCAAAAAGGCTGCCAAGCATTACCGTGTTTGCGCCAGCCATCAGCGCCTTCACGGCATCGCCAGATGTGCGGATGCCACCATCCGCACAGATGGTAATGTCCAGGTCATCAGCCGCTGTCGCGCAGTCATCAACAGCAGTCAACTGGGGGACACCAGCACCAGCGACCTTTCGAGTAGTACAGTGAGATCCAGGCCCGATACCAACTTTCACACAGTCAGCACCGGCGGCTGCAAGATCTTCAACTCCCGCTGGAGTAGCAACATTGCCAGCAATGAGATCGATACTGGGGAACGCTTCCCGGAGAGCTTCCACCGCGGTGAGTGTTCGTTCGAGGTGGCCGTGAGCCACATCGATTACGAGTGCGTCAACGCCACTTTCAATCACAGTAGAACTGCGCTCAATGTAGTCCTCGTTAATACCGACGGCAGCACACACCTGTTCACCCGCGGCTTTCACCTGTTCGATCTGCTCGGCCTGTTCAGCAGGCGTGAGAAACCGATGAAGCACACCGATCCCACCAGCACGAGAGAGTTCGATCGCGAGAGTTGCCTCTGTAACCGTATCCATGGCGGCGGAAACCAATGGATTGGCCAGTTCAATGCTTGGTGTGAGGGGCGTCGAAAGGGAAACATTACTGCGGCTATCGACTGGCGAGCGTTTCGGGACAAGGAGCACGTCACCGTAGCTCAGTCCAGTGCGGAGATCGTTCATACCGTTACATGACAGGGAGTCTTTGCTAATTAAACCTTCTCCCCCAATCCGACGCTGTTCAGAGTGAACCGTCTCGAGGGGAACAGGGCGCGGTGAATCGCCAGACCAGGGTCGAGTTCAGTGTGTAACGACGTGCATACTACTGGGGACGACGCACAGCAGGACGATTTCACGGAACCACGTATATAAACAGGACCGCTCAGTGAGACGCGCTCAGGTGTCCCGGCCTAACTCCGCCAGCAGGTGCGAGACGTGAATCCGGTCGCTCGAGCCCTCGTGCATCTCGAACTCGATATCGGCGGCGAGTCGGTGCATCCGCGCCAATTTCTCGCCCTGATACCGCTTTCGCGAAAGCCGCAACATTGAGTCGAGAACTTCCTCACCGTCCAGCCCCTCGTCGACGAGGAGGTCGTCTAAGGTCTTTCGAGCGTCGGTGAACTCGCCGGCCTCCGCGTCGTCGAGCATCGACTCGATTTCGTCCTCCAGCCCGACCTCGCCGATCGTCTCGTAGGCCGCGCTCATCGTGAGTTCGCCCGCGTCCTCGACCGTCGTCTGGGCCGCGAGAATCGCCTGCCGGAGGTTGCCGTTCGCGTAGCCCGCGACGAACTCGAGTCCGTCCGGTTCGTAGTCGACGTCCTCGGCCTCGGCGATGCGCTCGAGGACGGTGACGGTCTCCGCACTGCTCGGCGAGCGAAAGGAGACGGGGAAACAGCGTGAACGGATCGGCGGGATGAGCTTCGTCGGCTGGCGGGTTGCGATGATAAACTGCGTCGTCCGGTGGTGTTGCTCCATGATCCGGCGCAGCGCCTGCTGGAAGTCCTCGCGGACGTCTTCGGCGTTGTCGAGCAAGATCGTCTTGTAGTCGCCGGAGACGGAGGCGTAGCTCGCGGATTCTTTGAGAACGTGGTTGATCATGTCCCGCTTGGACAGCGAGGAGCGGCCGACGAGGAACTGTGCGAAGCGCGGGTCGTTCTTGATCTCGGTTTTCGTCCGCCCGAAGAAGTCGGCGACGTTGATCTCGATCAGGTCGTTGTCGGGGTCGGCGTGTGCCTCGCGGGCGAGTGCGCGCGCTGCCGCCGTTTTGCCGCTGCCGGGTGGCCCCTGTAAGAGGAGATTAATCGGCTCGTCGACGGCCCGCTCTAGGTACTCGCGGGCGTCGTCCTGTGGCAACTCGGCCAACTCGGGGGCGTGCGTGTCGGTCCACAGCGGCGCGTCCATCGGCAGGCGATAGGGACGGGACGGGTAAGAATCGGTCGGTTGTGGTCGGTTGCACGCCGTGACGTATGAGACGCGGGTAACGCACGAGACCCGCGACGGTCACTCCGCGTCAGTCGACTCCTCGCCAACGGTGAACGTCGTCGCAACCAGTTCAGGCAATGCCTCCTCGTCGACGACGATCTCGTCGGCATCCGGTTCGTACGGCGAGGCTGCCTCACGGTTCTCTGGATCGCCCTCGTAGATGACTGCCGTAAGCTCATCGCCGTCATCGACCGAGACGTTCTCGTCGAACGAGACGCGTACCTCCTCGTGCTCACCCGGCTCGAGTTGGTCGCTCGCGCCACGTATCTCCCAGTCATCGGGATCGGCGTCGGTCTCGTCCGTCCCGTTCTCTGCAGTTTCGTCCCCATCTCCGTTCTCACCGTCGTCTTCGCCTCCATCCTCGACGACCGCAACGAATCCCTCGACCGGAATCGCCACATCCGTGATCACACGGCTGTCACTCGCATCAGTGACCGTGACACTCGGCTCCGTGTGGAACTCGAGTTCGATCGTCTCGTGGATGCCGTCACGGTCAGTGTAGACGCCGAGGACGCGCTCGCCGGGTGGCGTCCCGCGAGTGTCGACTTCGAAGGTGACCGTCGTCGACTCGCCGCCTTCCAGGTCGAGCGTCTGCCACTCGAGTACCCGACCGTCGAGGCGGAGTTCGACGGGCTGTTGGGCGTCGAGGTCAGTCGGGTTGCGGATCTCGGCGGTGACCTCCATAGTTTCGTTCGTCGTGGCGCTGTCTGGTGCATCGAGGTCCTCGACGGCGAAGGAGTCCTCGAGTGCGTCGTCGATTTCCTCGGCGGTGACGGTGGCGGTAGCGCTGACGGGATAGCCGGCCGAGAGGTACGGTTGGTCCTCGGTGCCGTCGGTCTCCGCATAGGCGAAGTCGTCCTCGTCTGCGGTGTTCTGGTGGACGGTTGCGGTGAGGCGACCGAGCAAGTCCTGCTCTGCGTCATCGTCTCGCTCGATGGTGAGGTTCTCGTGGGTGCCGGCAGAGAGTGGGTCCGAGACGGCGAGGGGTTCGGTCGCGTCGGTGCCGCCGGTAATGACGACGTAGCCACCATCAGAGAGGGTGACCTCGTCGATGACGACCGCCGAGCCGTTTTGCTGTTGGTCTTCGAACTCGATCGTGGCTTCAGGGTCGTCGTCGATGCCGAAGAGTGCGGGTGCCTGCCCGACGACGATGCCCGCCGCGAGGACGATCGTGATGGCGATCAGGATGGCGACGACACGCTTTATCGTGCCGAAAGTCGGTCTCGAACTCATTGGGGGTGGCTAGATGCGCAAGGTTACGGACTGGAGTGACGTAAAACGCGCCGTCCGTTTGCACGACACTCGTCAGACAAGTCATGACTGACAGCGACACAGCGAGTGGCTACTGCACCGATGGGGCGACATTCGAAGCGGGTTTAGCCCCGGGCCGTCGAACACCCTATCACTACGATGCCACTACGCGTGACGTTCCTGGGGACGGCGGGTGCGGTTCCGACGACGAACCGGAACCCGAGCGGAATCCACGTCGCCCGCGAGGGAGAGGAACTGCTGTTCGACGCCGGGGAGGGAACCCAGCGCCAGATGATGCGCTTTGGAACCGGCTTCTCCATCTCCCATCTGTTCGTCACGCACCTCCACGGCGACCACGTCCTCGGCATTCCGGGGCTCCTCCAGACGATGGACTTCAACGACCGCGAGGAGCCACTCGCCGTCCACACACCACACGGGACCCGTCGCCAGCTCAAAGGACTCGTCAACGCGCTCGGCAACCGCCCCTCGTTTCCGGTGCGGATCAACGAAGTCGGCGACGGCGACGTTGCCTACCGCGCCGACGAGTACGAAATCCGCACGTTCGGCACGGACCACGATACGAACTCGGTCGGGTACGCACTCGTCGAAGACGACCGCAAGGGCCGCTTCGACCGCGAACGCGCCGAAGAACTGGGCGTCCCCGTCGGCCCGAAATTCTCGAAACTCCACAACGGCGAGCCAGTCGAACTCGAGGACGGCACCGTCGTCGACCCCGAGCAGGTCGTCGGCGAACCCCGGCCCGGCCGCAGTCTCGTCTACACCGGCGACACGCGGCCAACGGTGGCGACGATCGAGGCCGCGGACGAGCCCGACCTCCTGATCCACGACGCGACGTTTGCCGAGGACCGCGCGGATCGAGCAGCCAAGACCGCGCACTCGACGGCCCGGCAGGCCGCCGAAATCGCGAACCGCGCCGGTGCGGACCGGCTGGCGCTGATGCATATCTCCTCGCGCTACGCGGGCCACACCGGCGACCACCTCGCCGAGGCGCGCGACGTGTTCGACGAGGAGGTGGTCGTCCCCGAGGACGGCGATGTGATCGAACTCGAGTACAGGGACGCAGACGCAGCGTAACCGGAATTTACTGGCCACCTGACACCGCCGCCACGGACTCACGCCCGCGCCGGATTTATACTTACTTCGCCCCTACCCCCGTGCGTGAGTACGCGAACGAGTGCGCTCGATGCAGTCGTCTTCGGGGTCGACATCCAGAGCGGCGACGTGCGCGGTGACGCACCGTCGTACGCGCTGGTCGAATTCGACGGCGAGACGGTCTCGCGGGACGTCGTCTCACACCGAAAACTCAGACGGCTGATCGACGACGAGGAGCCGGCGATCGTCGCGACGGACAACATGTACGAGCTGGCCGCCGACAAGGACCAGCTCATCCACCTGCTCGGCGCGCTCCCGACGGGAACGAAACTGGTGCAGGTAACGGGTGCCGAACAGCCCGAGCCACTCTCTCGAGTCGCGAAACGCCACGGGATTCCCTACGGCAAGGAACCGATGCAGGAAGCCGAGGCTGCCGCCCGCCTCGCCGCCCACAACGTCGGCCACGAGGTCTCCGCCTTTACCGACACCACGACCGTCAAGGTCGCTCGGGGCCGCTCCACCGGCAGCGGCGGCTGGAGCGAGGACCGCTACACCCGCCGCATCCACGGCTCGGTGAAAAAGCGCGCCCGTGAGGTCGAGTCCGAACTCGAGGAGGCCAACCTCGCGTACGACACCGACATCCGGGAAGCATACGGCGGCTACGCGAACGCGGTGTTCACCGTCGAGGCGCGCCCACAGGATATCCCCGTCTCGCGCAACCGCTCGGGTGACGTCCGCGTCGAAATCGAGCGCGAGCGCCGCGACGGCATCGAGTTCCGCCCGCTCGCGAAGCGCCGGGACCACGTCGTCGTCGGGATCGACCCGGGGACGACGACCGCCGCTGCCATCGTCTCTCTCGAGGGCGACGTGCTCGATGTCTGGAGTTCACGGACCAGCGACACCGCCGACGTGATCGAGTGGATCGTCGAACGCGGTCGGCCGATCATCGTCGCCGCAGACGTGACGCCGATGCCCGAAACGGTCGAAAAGTTCCGCCGGAGCTTCGACGCGGCTGGCTGGGCTCCGGAGAGAGACCTGCCGATCGACGAGAAACAACACCGAACGCGCGAACACCCCTACGACGACGACCACCAGCGCGACGCGATGGCGGCCGCGCTGTACGCCGTCGACGCCCACGAAGACCAGTTCGAGCGCATCGCCGCGAAGCTCCCGCCGGGAATCGACCGCGGCGAGGTCACCGCCCGCGTCGTCGCCGACGAGGAGAGCGTCGAGGCAGTCCTCGCCGACCTCGAGGACGACGACGGCGACGAGGAGGAGACAACCGAACACGAACCGCGTGAACTCAGCGAGGAGGAACGGCGGATCAAAGATCTGGAACGACAGGTCGACCGCCTCCAGTCACACGTCGACACTCTCGAGGGACGGATCGCAGATCGCGACGACCGCATCGACGAGTTGGAAGGAGAACTCGAGTCGGCCCGCCGCCAGGAACGCAAGGAAGTGCGACAGGACCGCGAGGTAACCCGCCACCGTCGCAGGGCGGAGCGACTCGAGTACGAACGCGACGAGGCCCGTGAGCGCGTCGAGGAGTTAGAGGACAAGGTCGCGCGGATGAAGGCGCTCTGGAAGCTGGATCACTCGAACTTCAGTGATGTCTCCGCGAAGAAGGAGGGACTGGTGCCGGTCAAGGTCGTCGAGAAGTTCACGAAGGGAGCGATTCGCGAGGCCGACGATCAGTACGGAATCGCAGAGGGAGACGTCGTCTACGTCCGCGACGCGAGCGGTGCGGGGCGCTCGACGGCGGAGTTACTCGCGGGGTTCGAACCGCGGGNGTACGGAATCGCAGAGGGAGACGTCGTCTACGTCCGCGACGCGAGCGGTGCGGGGCGCTCGACGGCGGAGTTACTCGCGGGGTTCGAACCGCGGGTGATCCTGAAAGATGGCGGGCTCTCGGAGGTTGCCGACGAACTGCTCTTCGAGCACGGGATTCCGGTCGGACCTGCCGGCGACGTGGCGATGCAGGAGGTTGACGAACTCGCCGTCGCACGGGAAGAGGACGTGGAGGCAGTGATCGACGACTGGCACGACCGCGCCCAGGAGCGCCGACGCGATCAGAAGTCGGCGATGGTCGATCAGCTGATCAGCGAGCATCGGGCTGGCGATAACGAGGTCTGAGACGAACAGGACAGGACGGTGGGCAGAACGGAGCTTAGAACATACCGAACTGCTGGAGGACACTCGAGACGAGCGCCTTGACGACGAGACCGAGGCCAGCGAGCACGAGTGCGATGCCGACGGCGACGATAGGGCTCGCATACGCGACGATACCGATACCGGCAACGAGAATCAAGATGCCGACGATTCCGAGCAGTCCGAGATGTTTCAGCATAGTCGTGCATGCTCAGCCGACCGAAATAAACGCCGTGGTTCGCGGGACAGTCCTCGCCAGCGCGGGGTGTGATCGCCCCAGGGAATCGATAAAGGGTTAAACCGTTCGAACTCGAACCGGGGTCCATGAGCGACGACGGCGAGGGTGGTCGGAAGAACCTCCGAATGCCTGAGGAGGATGAGGTCTTCGCGACCGTCACGAACATGCTCGGAGCGAATCGGGTGACAGTACGCTGTGCGGACGGGAAAGAGCGCACTGCGCGCATTCCCGGCAAGATGCAAAAGCGCATCTGGATCCGCGAGGATGACGTGGTTCTCGTCGAACCGTGGGACTGGCAGGACGAGAAGGCAGATATCACCTGGCGCTACGAGAAGAGCGACGCGGATCAGCTCCGTCGCGAAGGGCACATTCAGTAGCGACTCGAGACGGCATTTTCGTTTGGTTCGGTTCGGTTCGGTGGGAGTGGAGTTTCGTTGTCGGGACAGTCGTGTCGACTCGGTAGCTGCCTCTGTGCATCGATGAGTGAGACGTGCCAACGACGCGAACAGACAGCACAGAAAGCTTATCTTGCAGGTTTACCTTTCAATCCGCATGACTCTCACTCGTCGCCAGCTCCTGCAGGGTGCCGGTGCGGCCGTCTCCGTGAGTCTCGTCACGTCTTCGGGGACGGCAGCGGCATCGCAGTCGTCCGCAGCGTCACCCTCGTCGGACAGCCGACGGGTGTTCGTCCACCCGCAAAACGGACTGCTCGGCGAGCTACTCGACGTCGTCGACTCCGTCGGCGGCACGACGCTTCGCGAGTACGACAACTTCGGGTTCGTGCTCGCAGAAGTGCCGTCGAACCGACTAGACGAGTTGCTCGCCGCTACCGGCGTCGCCTCCGTCGAAGAAGACGACGAAACCGGAATCCCAGACGACTGGTCGCCGTCGCTACTCGAGTCGTTGTTGCCGCCGGACCGATCGGACTGTGAGACCCACCCCGACCAGCAGGCCTCGTGGGGGCTCGAGCGCATCGGCGCGACCGAGGTCGAACCGGACGGGTCGGGCGTCGACATCGGGATTCTCGACACTGGCATCCAGGCCAACCACTGTAGCCTCTCGGTCGCTGGCGGACAGAACGTCACGGGCTCCGGACTCCCCGACGATTACGAGGACCGCCACGGTCACGGCACCCACGTCGCCGGCGTCGCCGGCGCGGTGGACAACGACCGCGGCGTGGTGGGGACGGCACCGAACGCGAATCTCTACGCCGTGAAGGTGCTCGACGACAATGGTGACGGGCGCTACAGCGATCTGATCGCGGGCATCGACTGGTGTATAGAGAACGACGTGGAGATCATCTCGATGAGTCTCGGTGGCGAGAGCGAGAGCGAGGCAGTCGCAGAGGCAATCGAGACCGCCCACGCGGCGGGCCACCTGCTCCTTTCGGCGGCCGGCAACGAGGGTAATACCGGAAGCGACTCTTGCACCGAGGAGACGATGACCTACCCGGCGACACACGACGACGTCGTCGCCGTTACCGCGATGAACGAAGACGACACGCTCGCCGCCTACAGCAGCGTCGGTGAGGGTGTCGACCTGCTCGCACCGGGCACCGACATCACCTCGAGTACCGTCGACAACCGCTACGCCGAGGCCAGCGGAACGAGCGTCGCAGCGCCGTTCGTCGCCGGCGTTGCGGCGCTGGTCTGGGAGACGCGCGAGGAGTCGGGACCGGAACCGGGAACCAACGAGGCAGTCCGATCGATTCTTGGCGAGACGGCGGAGTCGGTGCTCGACACCTGCGCGGAAGGAGACGGCCTCGTCGATGCCCGCGCGGCGGTCGGCGACGACCGGGCGACGGGTGGCTCCGATCACGAGGAGGGCTGGTCCGAGAGTGGCTCAGTTGGGACGCTCCGAGACAGCGTCTCGTCGGCGTTCGAGTGGGTCACTGAGCTGGTTGGAGCGATTATCGAACGGCTCGGACGGCTGTTCGGGTAGCGAGCGGGACGACACTCGCCTTTTGTCGACCGGCAGAGTCGGGACTTGGAAACTGGAACTGGGTACTCGAGTACCGCGGCTGTCGTGACTACGAGTCTACTGTCGCGATGGGACTGCTGTGCTGTACGGACACCGAGACGCGAAAAATCGATTACTGAGAGTTGACGCGGATTTCGACGGTTCCGAAGCCGGGCACATCGAGTTCGGTCATGTAGCCACGGAGGCGGCGACCGAGTGCGGGCAGTGCGCGTCGGAGGACGACGACTGCGAGTGCGACCGTAATCGTGATCGTTGCCGCGTAGACGGGGTAGCTCGCAGCGACGAGCAGCGCGAACGTACCGATCAGGAAGACGATCCCGCCGATGAGCGAGCTCGTGACCGAGGGTGGTTTGGGGTCTGTGCTTCGTGGGCGAAGGTGTGGATACTGTGTCATGGTGTGTAGCAGCCGTCGCCCCGAACGGGGGACGGGTGGTCTCGATTCGAAATACGGGTTCCCCGTATATAATGTTTCACTTTCTTGGTAGGAATGGATGTGTGTTACCACACAACATTATAGAAAACAACCGTTATAGACTCCATAGACCATTGTAACCACTACCATGGTAACCTTTGTCTACATTACCAAACGATTATACATTCGGACGTGAACGAGCTCGCTGTGATCCGTAGTGATGGCGACAGTCACAGCTGCGCAGTGCGAAGCGAACGGGAACCGAACAGGAGACAGAAAGCCCGAGAGGAGTCAGAAACGCCCGTCGTGCTGGATTCGGCTCGGTAGCTACAGATCCGCGACGTCTTCGATGGCGTCGGTGAGCGCCCGAATACTCTCGACATCGTGTTCGCCCATGTGACCGATGCGGAACGTCTGCTCGCCGAGCGCGGAGCCGTAGCCGTTCGAGAAGACGATTATGACCAAGAGGGTCATAACCATAGGAAATTGTTATAAGGAGTTTCTATAAGATATTTATTATTGTTGGCCTATGTGATTTTCATGGGAGAAGATAAATCCCAACACAGTCGGTCAAGAAGAGATTTTTGTCGAACGAGCGTTGCATTAGTAGGTTTCGGAGGACTCACACAAACATCATCAGCGGATGATGCGAATACTGATGATTACATGCGTCCACCACCAGGTGGAGAACCGTCTCCAACGACTGATGAATGGGATGGTGCCTGTTATGTCAATCCGTCCCTATACCAGTATGAGGGATATCATACGAGCAGTGTTGTTGAATATGATCGATTTTATGCGCCAAATAATCCTCTAGGAGCGTGGGGTCATGACCTGCAAATAACTGCGCGGTCGGAATTCGGACGTTGGAGTTCCCGATTAGGAGATGATCCAAGCGATGCCGATTTTGCTCCGTATTTGGAAGCACAAGGGATTAATTTTGATATGAATAATGGGAATCTAATGACTCCAAGTCCAGGTAATATGGAAAACAATAATTATTTCGGGACATCTCGTCCAGAAGACGATGATGCCGAGAAATTAAATGAACCCGATGATGACGAACTTGAAGATGTTCTTGAAGCAGCATTAGGTGCTGCTCCAGTAATTGGGGACATGCTAGATTACGCAGCTATCGCCGATGCCCTCATTGCGGATGGAAACAACGGTGAAGGATACGATTTTTACTGGCCATTCGCTACTGGAGGAGCATCTACGGGGTCAGGATTAACTGAAACAACCTGTACGATTCGATGTCAAGCATTTGGTGACCCAGATACGTACATTACTGGGACTATTGAAGCGACGATCTGGGCCGAAACGAATTTTGGTGATGAATGGGGGAATAGGTTACACACCCATGAATGGGAAGTAGAACTGTGGTGTCCTGATTGGGTCCCTGATGAAGTTGGTCAAGCCACAATATCTAGCCCAGAATTCACGAACGACGAGAAGACCAATATTGTGGTAGAAGACGTAGATGAGTCGTTGGTAATCAATGGGGAAGAAATAGATATAGAGAAGAGGGTAAAAAAATGTCCCCTCCCAAATTCGGCAAGTAAGTTAATCGGGTGCGCTACATATTTGTAACTAGCAATCATATTCTCTATTTTCTGGGTCCAATTTAAAGAAAGATACTTCCTCTTCCTCTGTAATAACTGCTTGAACACCCACTGGGATAGAATCAGCATATATTGCTGTCATGTCAATGGATTTCCATTCAGAAGAACCTACCTTTACACGAAATTTGAAGGCACCTTCTCGTGAAGGAAGGTCTGATCTTGTTATTGAAATGGTAGTTGGATTAAGATTATGAGACATCCCTAATGGGGATAATTTTTTAGTTACTTCATATACCAATTCATCCTCATCAACAATTTGTGCACGGATATTATAGCTGTTTGACCCATCCATATTTTGAATAGTTGCCAAGCAAAATTGGACAGGCTCGTCTAATTCTTCGTCCGAGGTACAACCGCTACTCATCAGTAGTATACTACTAGTACAAACTCCTAACAATGTTCGACGTGGTAGAGAAGGCATTTTTAACTACGTGAGAGGTTGTATTGGTTTAACTTATAGCCGTTGGTTCCAACCAATATAGCTGACGGCGACGAGAAGCGTGAACGTGCCGAGCAGGAACGCGAGACCGCCGCCGATCGAACTCGCGACCGATGGTGGTTTCGGGCCTGTGCCGCTCGGTTGAAGGTGTGGATATCAGATCATGGGTCATGTAACCGCCGTCTCGAACGGGACGTGTGAGTTAAGTCGACGTATGTCCTCGCCGCATATCACATTTCATATTTCTTATAAGAATAGTAGTAACGGTAACGCGCGCGACTGTAGAGATCATCCGATATAGACCGTATACCCTATTGAAACAAGTACTATGATACAGTATCTGAATCACGAAAATATCATACAAGCATGATGACTGGTCCGGCGGTGCGCAAAGCGGAAGTGAGATGACTGCGAGGCCAACGGCGCAACGCAAATACGAGACGACGAGAGAGTCGCGTCGCTTGAGCACGTTCGAAGACGAGCGAAAACAGCGGAGACAGCGAAGAACGAAAAATGGAGTCGCCGTCGTTCCGCCGTCACGGCGGGTTCCAGGACGCTCCGACCGATGTGTGCGCCCCCGTCGGTTACAGGCCGGCAGCGTCTTCGATCGCGTCGGTCAGCGTCCGAATGCTCTCGACGTCGTGTTCGCCCATGTGACCGATGCGGAACGTCTCCTCGCCGAGTGCGGAGCCGTAGCCGTTCGAGAAGACCATATCGTATTCCTCGGAGACGGCATCGATCGTTTCCGCAACGTCGATCCCCTGCGTGTTCTCGATACAGCTCACCGTCTGGGACTCGTAGCCCGCCTCGGGAAACATATCGAAGTGCTCGCGCGCCCACTCGCGCGTGTACTCGGACATCTCTCGGTGACGCTGGTCGCGCGCGTCGTGGCCTTCGTCGAGCATGTGCTTCATCTGCTGCCGGTAGGCCAGCATGATTGGAATCGCCGGCGTGGAGTGGGTCTGGCCCTTCCGGTCGTAGTAGTCGAGCGACCGCTGGAACCCGCCGTACCACGAGGCCGAGTCGGACTCGAGTTCGCGCTCGTAGGCGTCGTCGCTGACGACACAGACGCCGAGTCCCGGCGGCATCGCGAACGCCTTCTGGACCGAGGTGAAGATCACGTCGATGTTGTGCTCGTCGATGGCGACGAAATCGCCACCCAGCGAGGAGACCGCGTCGACGATGAAGTACGTGTCCGGGTACTCCGCGACCACGTCGCCGATCTCCTCGACCGGGTTCCGGACACCGGTCGAGGACTCGTTCATCACGCACGTGACCGCGTCGTACTCGCGGTCGCTCTCCTCGAGCGCCTCGCGGACGTCCTCGGGCTTGACCGCCTGGCCCCAGTCGTACTCGAGTGTGTCCACGGTCTTGCCCACCCGCTCGGCGACGTTGGCCTGGCGTTCGCTGAAGCTGCCACAGGTTGTGACGAGGACGTTGTCGTCGACGAGGTTGAGGATCGAGCTCTCCATGAACTCGGTGCCGGAGCCGGTGAGAATGATGACGTCGTTGTCGGTGCCGAGGAAGGTCTTGGTATCCTCGACGATGGTCGTGTAGAGGTCGGTCATCCGGTCCATGCGGTGGCCGAACATCGGCTCGCACATGGCCTCGATGACATCGTCGCGCACCTCAGTCGGGCCGGGGATGTACAGCGTCTGCTCGGGATAGTCGTCTTGGTATTCGCGTTTTTCGGTCACGGAAGCCACCTGAGTACCGCCTACTGGGTGGCGAGGAGGTATGGTAGTTTTGGATGGCGCAGTCGAAACGAAGGGGTTGGTGGTGGTGAGTGAGACGCGATGTGAACGAGTGGTGGACTTCGAGAGACAGACGGCTCAGTCGCCGTGTGGAGAGACCGACGCGGACCCGCCAGTCGCGTTCGTACCGTGTGTGTTCGGCGTCGCGTTGGCGGTCGTCGTCGAGTCGGTTGCGGCGTCGTCGGCACCGAGCCCGATACCGAGGTCGCGGTCACTGAGATAGGAGTTCCCCGAGACGACGACGCTGCCGTCCGTGAACGTCGGCCGCCGCGGGCCGTAGCCCACGAGCGGACCGCCGACCTGCCAGAGCGCGTCGAGTTTACAGAGTGCGAAGCCGGCGATGATCAGCGCGAAGCCGAGGATCGTTAGTGCGGTGATCGACTCGCCGAGCAGCGCCCAGCCGAAGACGGCAGCGACGACCGGCGTCGCGTAGTTAACCAGACTGAGTTCGGCCGCGCCGACGCGCTCTAGGAGGACGAAGTAGATGAGAAAGCCACCAGCCGTCGACGCCACGCCGAGGTAGAGCAGCGCGCTCGCCGCGGGCAGCGTCAGCGACGCCGAGGAAACCGCCTCAGCGGGGTGGGCGACGCTCAGGGCGTGCAAGACGGCAGCACCGACGACCATTGCCCACGCCTGCAGGGAGATGACCGGGAGGCTCTCGTCGACCCCCTCCATGAGCACCGACCCGAGCGCGAACAACGTCGCTGCGACGAACAGCAGTGCAACGCCGAGGATCTGCCCGTCGAGCGAGCCGCCGGGAACCGCGATGACAACGATGCCCGCCAGTCCGACGAGGAGTCCAAGTACAGCGGGTGCGCGGATCCGCTGGTTCGGCAGGAGTGCGAGTGCGAGCGGCGGCGTCACGATCGGCGTCAGACTCAAGACGATCGCGGCAACGGCACTCGAGACGTACGACTGTCCCAGAAAGAGAAAGGCGAAGTGGCCACCGACGAGCAGGCCGCCGGCGACGCCGATCGCGTACCAGTCCGTCCGAGTCCGTGGTCGCCACTCGAGTTCCCGGAGCGCGACGAGGGCGACGAAGACCAGCGCGGCGATGTCAAAGCGAAGCGCCGCAAAGAGAATCGGCGGGATCGTCGCGAGACCGACCTCGATCGCGCTGAAGGCGGTCCCCCAGACGAACGCAAGAGCGACAAAGAGCAGGATGTCTCTCTGTGAAATCATTTCTAGAGAAAATGGTCCGGGGGTACTTCTGCATTCTGATTTCGCACCGTCAGCGCCTGAGCGTTCGAAATTCGTCGTTACGTGGTAACAATTAACAATGGTGAAGAGCCGTGGTAATCTCCGGATTCCGACAAACGGATTTGTAGTGTGATACGTCAGCGGTAGTGGGCAGTTGCGAGCCAGTCGGGAGTGTCGAGCGTGAACAGCGAAGTGATGGCAGCACGGGGAAGCAGTGCGGAGACAAGAGACGGCCGGTGTTGTGACTCACGAACGAACGTACGCGAAAGAAGTCAGATCGAAAGAACTGCAGCCAGTGGTAGTCGTCGCTGTGTTACTCGATCTGAATCTCGCCCTGCATCTGGCCGTGTGGCTCACAACGGTAGTAGGCCATCTCCTCGGAGGCAACGACGCCCTCGAGGGTCTGCTCGTCGTCGTTGACCTGGTCCGTTGCGTAGTCGTCGACGATCTCTTCGTCTTCGTCCCAGATCTCGATGTTGTGGGTACCACTGTCCTGGTTGTACCAGGTGAAGTCGTACTCCTGGCCCTCGAAGAGGACGATCGTCGGGTTCTGCTCACCAGCGATCATGTCAGGTGCGACGCCTTCCCAGCCGCCGGTTGCGCCGTCGAGTTCGATCGTGTCGACGTCTTCCCACTCCGATGGGTCGATGTCGTCGCCGCCGTTCTCGTCGCCATTTTCGGCGCCGTTTTCGTCGTCCGTATCGTCGTCGCTACATCCTGCGACGAGTGCGGTCGCGGCTGCCGCACCCGTAAGCTTCAGTGCCGTACGTCGGGAGAGAGGGTTGTTTCGACTCATCAACAGCGTATTAGAGACCACCACATAAAAATGGCCCTCCTCTATCGGCGTGCCGTTATGCGATTTCATACCATAGTAACACTGACCAGTAGTGATTCCTTACGACGGAGAAAGACCGTGTTACGTCGTGAACAGAGGGATAGCGGGAGTACCGACGAGACGTGCTCACCCCCTACCGGTCCGCCTGCGGCGACGACTTCGCACCGGACTCGAGTGACAGCCGGAGGAAGATCGGGATCGTGACGAGCGCGATTGCAATTTCGAGCCCCCCGACGACGAGGAACGCGAGGTCGTAGCCGTAGGAGCCGGCGACGGAGCCGCCGATGAGGAAACCGCCGAGGAAGCCGAGGCTGCCCGCGACGTTGAAGCCGGCCATCGCAGTTCCGCGTTCGCGTTCGTCGGCGAGGTCGGTGACGAGCGCCATCGTCGCGGGCGAGACGAGCGCGCCGAGGATGCCGACGACGATCATCGCACCGGCAGCAGAACCGACGGACGGGGCTGCCCCCACGCCGAGAATGCCGATGCCGTAACAGGCGGAGCCGACCACGACCGGAATCGTCCGCCCGATCCGGTCGGAGAGCGTCCCGAGCGGGTACTGCAGGAGGGCAAAGGGCGCGAAGAAACACGCGAGGAGCAGTCCGGTCGCACCGGGATCGAGGTTGAACGTCTCCTGGAAGTACAGCGTCCCAACGAGCGCGAAGAAGCCTGCCGTCATCCGATCGACGAAGCCGAAGGCGTAGGGCAGTGACAGTGTTGGCCGCTTGCGAACGCCCTCGAGAAGGGCACGGGCGGTCCGACGAGACGCCGGCGTTCGGTCCTCGAGCCGAGAGACCAGAAGGCCAACACAGACGAGCAGGGTCGCCGCCGCGAGCAGCGGCGCAACTGGGTCGAGTTCGGTCAATTGGCCGCCGATCGGGGCGCCCATCGCGGCACCGAGTCCGATGGCGATACCTGCCGCGCCCATATTACGACCGTGGCCGCCGTCGAGATCCATCAGCATCGTCATCGTTAGCGAGAACGCGCCGATGGTCATCGCACCCTGCAGGACGCGCAACAGGAGGACACCCTCGAACGGGATGGTGCCGAGCGTGGGAACGACCGCCAGCGCGGCGTAGCTCGCGGCCCCGCCGAGTGCGCTCAGTACGATAAACGGCGTCCGACGGCCCGTAACATCGCTTATCGCACCCCAGACGCCGACGAAGACGACGTAGGCCCCGAACTCGCTCACGAGAAACCACATGCTCGCATCGAGCGTCGTCGACGCGACGGGCGAACTCGCCGCATCAGCCCCCAGCACGTCGACCAGGGTCGCGATACCCGGATAGAGCAGCAGTTGGGAGAACAGGACGGCAAAGACGACCGCCGCGAGCACCAACCGGTCACGATCACTCGAGTGCACGACCAGAGGTTCGAACCAGGAGAATATGAAGGCGTCCGTCTCGTCGCCGTCCGTGCGCTCGCCATTAGATGCGTCGTTCGCCACCGCCAGGGAAGCCCGCCAGACACGTCAACAGGACTAATACCGTTAGCCAGTGATTTCTTAAATATCACTTACAGGAGAGTATTGAAGTCTATTCGGTGACCCGGACATCAACATCATACGTAAAAATAAATGTAGATGAACGAGGGGCTATTCAAAGACCGTTCCATTTGACCAATGAAGAGCGTTTTTTACAGAGATTTGGTTAAATATAGTGCATTGAATGGATGGGATGAAATTGCGTCATAAGTAGAAGAGGTTTCAAGAGGAAGAACCCCTCCATTATATTAGATGGGAATTCTAATGGTAAATGTTTAGTTTAAGTTTATACCATAGCTTTTAATATATGTGATGAGTAATCTAATATATGGAAAGAAGAAGGTTACTCCAAGCAATTGGAAGCGGATCGGTTGGTATCGGTACTGTAGGGGCAATTTCAGGTAGTAGTACGGCCAAAGAAAACAACATTGCAGCACGAGACCACAGTGAGGACGCTACAGCGTCTCTAATCAAACAGGCTCAATCGGATTCGGACTTACGCGCCCTCATTGATCATGCAAATGAAAACGGATGGCGTATACCGTGGGACAGTGCAACAACTAAACGTATAACCAGCCAAACGGAAACAGGGTATTACGACTACATCGTTGTCGAGGCGGAGTCGTCTAGCCAACAAGTGGAGAAAGAGGAGGAGTTAGTATTCATTTGGATTGGTAACGATACAATGGGTTTAGACCTTTCGCACCATACAGTTATCCACCACGTTCAAAAAACGGACAAACCGACAGCTAGTGGCCTCTTTGGGTGGGACAAAGTAAAGGTGATAAAATCCGAGGCCGGTGATATTATCCAAACAGAGAGGGATTTCCATAGGGAGAACGAATTAGGAGCGGACGATTACACGTTCCCTCCCGGTGGTGGCAGTAGTGAATGTGTCGAAGTAGACGTCCAAATAGCTCCAGACGCAAAATGGGATTGTGTCGCCCTAGCTGTCGCGGGTGCGATTCCAACTTCCGTGCCATGTTCGACTTGTATTCTAGATGTTACACGTACGTCGTGTGCTGTCTGCGCAATTGCGACTGTTATATACAAGGTTTCCTCGATGCATTGCTTTTCTGATTTGGGGCCTGTCGTTCAAGCAGATGTCGAAGAATGGTTTTTCGAGGAACACGATGATTTCAGTTACTCGGATTTTGCGACCTGGACAGATGAGGCACTAGTTGTTGACGAAACCTTCTACAACGAAGACCTACCTGTCTGCTAGGTGAGCTATAGAGCCACATTTATATCCACATGGTTATGGGAATTTAAATATATAATACGGAGAAATATACAGAACACCATGATGAGTCCACTGCTCTTGTTGTACATCCTGTTATTTATATTTCTATTTTTGATTATAAGGAGAGAGTATGCAAGAGGGTCAGATAAGTATGAAATTTGTGGTTGGGTTATGGTGGCGGGAAGCTTTTTCTTCCTCTTTGTTACTACTACTGACATGCATGTTCCTATATTATCAAGGGTGCAAGAAGTGACTGTGTACGGTCTAATAGCCATTCAGGGGGTGGCAGCGTGGATGTTTCTCTGGTTATCGAATACGTCAAAGTTTTAATATCTTATCTGTGGCAGACTAAATTGGTTATTGGCGTTAGTTTTACAGATAGTTATTAATACGACTACAGACGGCCACACCAGATAACCCGATTCAGCCCACGTTTTAATTCCGGAGTGTTATCACTAGCCACAGACAGCGGTTTTTGCCGTTACTGAGGCGCATATGAGTCTGGAGTTATATGCATACTGAACATGAGCGACGACGCGAGCGACGGGACCGACGCCGAGTTCGGGACGGCGGAATTCGGCACGCGGAGCGTTCACGCCGGCCAGCGAGCCGATCCGGCCACTGGTGCGCGCGCCCCGCCGATCTACCAGACGACATCCTACACCTTCCCCGACGCCGAGACCGCCGCCGAGCGCTACGCGCTGGCGGACGACGGCTACATCTACTCTCGAATCAGCAACCCCACCGTCGAAATGCTCGAGGACCGCCTCGCCTCACTCGAGAACGGGGCGGGCGCGGTCGCGACGGGCAGCGGTATGGCCGCACTCGACTCGGCCACCCTGATCCTCGCCGAGGCGGGCGACAACGTCGTCTGCTCGACCGACACCTACGGCGGGACGACGGCCTACTTCGCGAAGACCGCAACGCGACGCGACATCGAACCCAGATTCGTGCCGACACTCGAGTACGACGCCTACGAGGAAGCCATCGACGAGGACACCGCCTTCGTGCACGTCGAGACGATCGGCAATCCCTCGCTCGTCACGCCGGATTTCGAACGCGTGGCCGAAATCGCCCACGACAACGGCGTGCCGCTGGTGGTCGACAACACGTTCGCGACGCCGGCGCTCTGTCGGCCGCTCGAGCACGGGGCCGACGTGGTCTGGGAGTCGACGACGAAGTGGCTCCACGGCTCGGGGACGACCGTCGGCGGCGTGCTCGTCGACGGCGGCACGTTCCCGTGGGGCGAGCACGGCTACGACGAGGTTGCCGGACAGAATCACGCCTACCACGACGTCGACTTCTCGCGGGACTTCCCCGAAGCACCGTTCGCCGCCGCTGCTCGCTTCCGCTCGCTTCGCAGCCTCGGCAACCAGCAGTCACCCTTTGACGCCTGGCAGACGCTACAGGGACTCGAGTCCCTCCCGCTGCGGATGGACAAACACTGCGAGAACGCGGCCATCGTCGCGGAGTACCTGGCCGACCACGAGGATGTCGCCTGGGTGACCCAGCCCGGACTCGAGTCCCATCCGACCCACGACAACGCCGCGCGCTACCTGGCCGACTACGGCGGCATGGTTGCGTTCGGTCTCGAGACCGGCTACGAGGGCGGAAAGACGTTCTGTGAGAGCGTGGAAGTCGCTCAGTTCCTCGCGAACATCGGCGACGCGAAGACGCTGGTGATCCACCCCGCGAGCACGACTCACGGTCAGCTCACCCCCGAGGAGCAAGCGGAGGCCGGCGTCACGCCGGATCTGATCCGCATGTCGGTCGGCATCGAGGACCCCGCGGACATCCTCGCCGACCTCGAGCAGGCGATTGAAACCGCGACACGGACGGCGACGGAGGGCGACGGACGAACATGACGACGACCGACGTGCAGTCGCTCGGCGAGTTCACGTTCGAGTGTGGCGAGTCGATCCCGAATCTCGAGGTGGCCTACGAGACGTACGGCGAGTTCACCGGCGATAACGCCGTCCTCGTCTGCCACGCGCTGACCGGGAGCGCACACGTCGCCCGCCGCCCCGACGCCGGCGACGACACCGCGGGACAGGCTCGCGCCTGGTGGGGCGACGTCGTCGGTCCCGGAAAGGCGGTCGACACCACCGAGTACTACGTCGTCTGTGCGAACGTTCCCGGCTCCTGCTACGGGACGACGGGGCCCGCGAGTACGAACCCCGAAACCGGCGAGCCCTACGGCACCGACTTCCCGCCGGTCACGGTCGGCGACTGGACGCGCGCACAGCGTCGGCTGCTCGACGAACTCGGCGTCGGGCGACTGCACACCCTCATCGGTGGCAGCGTCGGCGGGATGAACGTCCTCGACTGGCTCTCGCGGTATCCCGACGACGTCGAGCGCGCGGCGGCCGTCGCCACGGCCGCGAGACTCGACGCGCAGTGTCTCGCGCTGGATACGGTCGCTCGCCGAGCGATCACGGGCGATCCGAACTGGAACGGCGGGCACTACTACGGGGGACCGGAGCCGGAGGAGGGCCTCGCACGTGCTCGCCAGATCGGCCACATCATGTACCTCTCGAAGGCCTCGATGTCCCAGAAGTTCGGCCGACGCTCGGCAGGCCGCGAGACAGTTCGCGAGGAATCACCGGACCCCGCAGCGTCGTTTTTCCCCTACCGCGAGGTCGAATCCTACCTCGACTACCAGGCCGAGAAGTTCACCGACCGCTTCGATGCGAATAGCTACTTGTACCTCACGCGCGCAATGGACGACTACGACCTCTCGACCGGGTACGAATCCGACGCGGCCGCACTCGCGGCTTTCGAGGGCGAACTCCTCCTCCTCTCGTTCACCGGCGACTGGCACTTCACCGTCGAACAGTCCGAAGCGGTCGCCGAAGCCTGCCGCGAGGCCGGCGTCGACGTTTCCCACCACGTCGTCGAATCGGACCACGGCCATGACGCCTTCCTCGTCGAACCGGAGAAGGTCGGCCCGCCGCTGTCGACCGTACTCGAGGAGGGACTCGTCGGGCGGACGATTACGGATACGACAGATGGTGACGAACCGACGGGCGAATCGGAGTCGTTTGCACCCGTTCACACCAGTCTGTTTTCCGAGTAACAGCCAGAAAAGCGGCGTGTAACACGTCAGTCGGCCGTGTTCACATGCCCCTGCCGCGGGGACTGGTCGTCCTGTCCGCCATCGAATCGAACGTACTGGGTGGCAACGCTGCGGCCCGGTCGCCGTCGTGCCAGCCACCGTCGCAGGTCGCTACCGAGCAGGTCGAGCCCCGTTGCACGCATAAATCGTCGCGCCGGCGGGGAACGGAACATCGTAATCAGCGCCCACATCGTCCCGGCCGTAAACGTGCCGAGCGCCGAAAACGTCATTCCGAGTGTCAGGAAGGTAAGCGTATAGACGTAGCCAATCGTCATCGAGGGGATACTCGTTCCGAGCGGCACACGAGCGCTGGCGTTCGCCAGCGTTGGCCCGAGAAAGACCACGGAGAGACCGCTACCGATCATGAACACGAAGTCTTGCCACATCATCAAATCCAGTTACTCGATTATGAGTTAAAACTCTCTCGGTCGGGAAATAGGCCATTACAGTGGATACTCGGAAGCGCGAGAACGTCGTGCACAGCAGTCAATCGGCAGCGAGTAAACCGCGTCGATCATACTGCCGGACAGAACGATTCGAAGGTCGGTCGCGCTACTGCGGCCGACTTCTCACTGACTTCTGTCAGGCAGTATCACTCGAGTACAGCGTTGGACTCGAGTACCTCGCGCGCTTCGGCCATCGAGGAGACGACGACGTCACAGTGTGGTTCAACGGCCGGTTTCGGCTCGAAACCGATCGCGAGGCCGGCGACCTCGAGCATCGGAAGGTCGTTCGCACCGTCGCCGATCGCGACGGTCTCCTCGAGGTCGGCACCGACATCGTCGGCGAGCGACTCGAGTGCGTCGTCCTTGGTGCCCTCGATTAGTGAGCCGTTGACCTCGCCGGTGAGTTCGCCGTCCACCAGCGGGAGGCGGTTCGAAACGATGTGGTCGACGGCGACACCCTCGCGCTCGAGTGCCGCTGCGACGCCGCGTTCGAAGCCGCCGGTCAGGATAGCGGTCGTGATACCGGCGGTGTTGAGCGCCTCGATCAGGTCTGCCGCACCCGGTCGCAGTTCGACTTGTTCGTAGGCGGCGGTCGCGTCGGATTCTGGCAGGCCTTCGAGGAGAGCCGCCCGTTCCCGGAGGCTTTCGGCGTAACCGATCTCGTTGTTCATCGCACGCTCGGTGATTTCGGCCATCTCGTCGGCGACGTTGCAACGCTCGCCGAGCAGTACCGTCATCTCGGAGTCCGAAAGGGTCCCGTCGAAGTCGAAAGCGACGACTGTCATCGCTCGCCGATTGTGGGCGGCCGGATAAACCAGTTCAGGTTCACGGCAGGTTTCACACGGCACCACAATCGTCCCGCGTGTGGCCTTGCCACGTTGGACCGACCAACGACGGCTACTGGCTGATACGTGGTGCGAATCTGCGAAAGTCGTACTCGAGTAGGGGTCTGCTCGACTCATCAATCGTCGGGAGCTATCGATGCGTGAACCAGAACATTCACAAGTTTACTTTCAGTACATAAATTCAGGTTGCACAATGAGCATCAATGACGGTGATCAGGATCGAATTAGCACCAGTTGCGGCTGGAAACTAACGAGTACGAGAATCCTTGTTAACCTCCACCCCTAGTTAGCAAGTATTATTAAAATATAGAATTAGTTAATAACATGATGGACACAGCACCCACACGTCGACAACTCCTTACTGCCGGAGTTGGCGCTGGAATCGTCGGTCTCGCCGGCTGTGCGGAGACCAGTCTGGATGCGGAAGCGGACGGGACGTTCACGATCGTCCCGACTGCGGACCCGACGGGAACGGGCGACTCCTGGGACAACTGGGGTGGGATGACACCCTACTGGACGCGGGTCATCGAACCACTGGTCTGGGGGACCGACGGGATGCAACCACAGCCGTGGCTCGCGACCGACTGGACCGCGACAGACGACACTACCTGGGTGTTCGACCTCCGGGAGGGCGTCACCTTCCACAACGGCGACGAGATGACCGCGGACGACGTCGTCCACTCCTTCGAGGAGGACATTCTCACCGAGCGTGGCGACTTCGTTCACGGCTGGCTCCACGTAGAACCCGGCAGCGTCGACCGGATCGACGACTACACCGTCTCCTTCGAGACGACGGAGCCGTTCCCCGGATTCCCCGGAACGATCGCACACAACATGATCGACATCCAGCCGGCCGAGGCCGACCGCCGCGCCGGCGAAATCATCGGTACTGGCCCGTTCACGCTGGCCGAGATGGAACAGGGTCAACAGCTTCGCGTCGAACGCTTCGAGGACTACTGGGGCGGCGCTCCCGAACCCACCGAACTCACGTTCCGGGCCGCCGAGGACGCGACGACCCGAACCGACCTGCTCGTCGCCGGTGAGGTCGACCTTATCTACGAGCCCGCGACGAGCCGAATCGACGGACTACGTGAACGTGGCGACGTGCGCATCGAAACCGAACAGTCCTCCGGCTCGGTATTCGTCTCGATCAACATCCACCGAGAGCCGACCGACGATGCCGACCTTCGACGGGCGCTCAACTACGCGATCTCGCAGGACGAAATCGTCACCACCGTCCTCGAAGGCGTCGGCCAGCCCGCCAGCGGCCCGCTCTCGACGGTCATCGACTGGGCCGCCGACGAGGAACTGCCGGCCTACGAGCGCGACCGTGACAGGGCGCGTGACCTCGTCTCGCAGTCGTCCTACGACGGCGAGGAACTCACCTGCCTCGTCGAGAACGATATGGACGACGGCCGCACGCTCGTCCAGATCCTCCAGGAGGAGTACGAGAAGATCGGCGTGACGCTCGACGTGGAGGTACTCGAGAGCGCCTCGCTCCGGGACCGAACCGACCGCGGCGAGTTCCACCTCGAACTCGGCACGTCGCAGTCGAACAGTCCGGCGGCGGACTACATCATGTGGGAGAACTTCCACACGATGGGCATCTCGAACAAGGACCTGTACGAAGCCGAGGGGACGGGCCTACACAACCTCGGCGGCGAGGTCGACGAACTGATCGAGACCGGCTTCCAGTCACACGACCCAGACGAGAAGCGCGAGGCGTACGTCGCCGCCCAGCGTGAGATTATGGACGCAGGCGTCGTTATCCCTCTGTTCTATCGGGAGTACGTCGTCGCCGCGGACGCCGAACTCGAGGGGCTCGACCTCCATCCGATCGACAAGTTCGCCCAGTGGGGCGAGCTGACGCGAACGACGTAGCATGGATACGGCACCCTACCTCGTCCATCGGTTCGGCACGTCGCTCGTGGTGCTCGCTGGCGTCTCGGTCGTCACCTACGGGCTGCTCTTTCTGACGCCTGGCGACCCGGCCGAGGTGATTCTCAGCCAGCAACTCGACCGCCAGCCCTCCGAGGCCGAAATCGAGGCGTTCCGCGCGGAACACGGCATGGACGAGCCGGTACCGCTCCAGTACGCCGACTGGCTCACCGACGTGCTGCGCGGGGATCTGGGAACCTCGTACTACAGCGACGCATCCATCTCGGCGCTCATCCTCGACGCGCTCCCGCTGACGCTCGAACTCGCCGCCGCCTCGGTGGTCGTCGCGCTCGCGCTCGCGATTCCGACCGGCGTCCTGAGCGCCGTCCACCGCGGGACGGCGATCGACCGCGCGAGCCAGCTCGGGGCGCTCGTCGGCGTCTCGATGCCGAACTTCTGGCTCGGCTACCTACTGATCCTCGTCTTCGCGCTGACGCTCGGCGTCTTCCCGGTCGCGGGCGCGGGGAGCTACAGCCAGCTCGTCCTCCCCGCAGTCACGCTCGGCACCGGCATGGCCGCCGTGCTAACCCGGCTCGTCAGGAGTTCGATGCTCGACGTCCTCGACGAGGGCTACCTCGACACCGCGCGCTCGAAGGGCCTGCGCGAGCGGATCGTCGTCTACAAACACGCACTTCGTAACGCGCTCGTCCCCGTCGTGACCATCCTCGGCGTCCAGCTCGGCGCGCTGCTCAACGGCGCAGTCGTGATCGAGATCGTCTTCCAGCGCCCCGGACTCGGCATGCTGCTCGTCGACGCCGTCTTCGAGCGCAACTACCCGGTCGTACAAGGGATCACCCTCTTTACCGCAGTCGCCTTCGTCGTGACGAACCTGCTCGTCGACCTGAGCTACCGCTACCTCGACCCGCGCGTCGAGCTCGGAGGTGACCCCACATGAGCGTCGCACTCGAGTCCATCGCAAGCGCGGTCGGCCGCCGGTATCGTGCGCTCCGAACGTCGCGAACGCTGGCGACGTTCTGTGCGAACCCGCTCAACGTCGCGGGGTTGAGTATCGTGACGGCGATCACGATTGCCGCGGTCATCGGGCCGCTCGTCGCGCCGTACGACCCGACGACGCAGGATCTCGCGAATCGGCTGCAGGGTCCCTCGCTGGCGCATCCCTTCGGCACCGACCAGCTCGGCCGCGATCTGCTCTCGCGGCTCCTCTACGGTGCGCGGCTCTCGCTCGGCATCGCCGTCGCCGTCACTACGATTCGGCTCGTGCTGGGGACTACGATCGGCCTGCTCGCGGGCTACACCGGCGGCTGGGTCGACGAGGCTCTGATGCGGCTCGTCGATATCCAGCTCGCCTTCCCCGGACTCGTCCTCGCGCTCGTGATCGCTGGCATCCTCGGCCCAAGCCTACGGAACGTGATGCTCGCGCTCGCCGTCGTCGGCTGGGCCTCCTACGCGCGGCTCGTCCGCGGGACCGTGCTCGCGACGAAAGAGCGCGACTTCGTCCGCGCTGCACGGCTGATGAACGTCTCCCGGTTTCGGATCGCGACGCGACACCTCCTGCCGAACGTCGCCGGTCCGGTGGTCGTCCTCGCGACGCTGAACATGGGAACGGTCATCCTCGGCACCGCCGGCCTCTCGTTCATCGGCCTCGGCGCACAGCCGCCGACCCCCGAGTGGGGGACGATGCTCGCCGACGGGCGTCACCACCTCCGTACCGCCTGGTGGATCGCGAACGTTCCCGGCGTCGCCATCATGTGCACCGTGCTCGGATTCACCCTGCTCGGCGACGGCCTGCGCGACGTGCTCGACCCGAATCACGAGACGACACTGGAGAAACGGACGTGACTATCACACTACCACACCACCCAGATCCAGAACCAGACCCAGACCCAGAACCAGAACCAGAACCAGAACCAGAACCAGATCCAGATGACCACGACACCACCCACACTCGAGTACGGCCCTGACGACGCGGCCACCCCCGACGACGAGTCGACGGACCTCCTCGCCGTCGAGAACCTGCAGGTACAGTTCGGAACATACGACGGCCCCGTCCGCGCGGTCGATGGCGTCTCGTTCAGCGTCGAACCGGGCGAAACCGTCGGGATTGTCGGCGAGAGCGGCTGTGGAAAGTCCGTCACGGCCCGCTCGATCGTCGGCCTCCAGGAACCCGGCGAGGTCGTCGGCGGCACCGTCCACATCGACGGCGTGAACGTCCACGAGGCGAGCGATCGAACCCGCAGACGGCTGCGCGGCGATACCGTCTCGATGGTCTTTCAGGACCCCGACCAGACGCTGAACCCCGCGTTCGACGTCGGTGAACAGATCGCCGAATCGCTCAAGGTCCACGACCAGCCGGAACGACAGCGCCTGCTCGACTACCTGCACGCGCCGCTGTTCGCCAGTCGATCGGACTGGCGAGACCACCGCAAGCGCGCGGTCGAACTGATGGCACAGGTCGGCATCGACGACCCCGCCGACCGCGTCGACGACTATCCCCACGAGTTCTCCGGCGGAATGCGCCAGCGCGCCGGCCTGGCCATCGCGCTCGCGTCCGATCCCGACCTGCTGATCGCCGACGAACCGACAACCGCGCTCGATACGACGACGCAAGCGCAACTGCTGGATCGCTTCCGACGGCTCACCGACGAGCGCAACATGGCCACCCTGCTCATCACCCACGACCTCGGCGTCGTCGCCGACATCTGCGACCGCGTCGTCGTGCTCTACGCCGGGCAGGTGATGGAGACCGGCCCGACCGACCGCGTGCTCGCAGAGCCACACCACCCCTACACGAGAGCGCTACTCGAGTGTCGAACCAGCCGGGCGGCGAGAAAGCAACGAGTGCCGACGATCGAGGGAGCGGTTCCGGACCGCCTCGGCGAGCAGCCAGGCTGTCCGTTCGCGCCGCGGTGTCCGGCGGCGGTGGACACCTGTCAGGAGGGGAAACCGCCGACGTTCGAACGCGACGACGGGACGGTGCGCTGTCGCGAGGGCGTCGTGTTCGGCGAGTCCGACGACGATGGTGGCCCGGTGCTGGAGTACGGGTGCGGAGAGACCCAGTGCGCCAGAGAAGACTCGAGTACCACCTCGGACACAGCTACAGCCACAGCCAGATCGGCGAGCCCACCGCCGAGACCGGACGACGACACTGACCCGCTCGTCTCTCTCGAGGGCGTCTCGAAACGGTACCAGCAGGCAGGCGGACTGCTCAGGCGTCTCCTCGGAACCGATCGGTGCCTGCAGGCCGTCGACGACGTGACGCTCGAGATCGCGGCGGGCGAAACGCTGGGGCTCGTCGGCGAGAGCGGGAGCGGCAAGTCCACCCTCGCCGATCTGGTGACGGGACTCGAAACACCTACGAGCGGCGCAGTTCGGTTCGACGGCGACCCCGTCGGCGCGGCCGGAACGCGCACGGCAGCCACCCTCCACGACGTGGGCGTCGTCTTCCAGAACCCGCGCTCGAGTCTCAACCCGCGGCTGCCGGTCGCGCAGGTGATCGCCGAGCCCTTGTACGCGGACGGCTGGGAGGACCAGCGACGACGCGACCGCGTCGGCGAGTTACTCGAGTCGGTCGGGCTCTCGGAGCGCCACACCGAGCGGTACCCCCACGAGCTCTCGGGCGGGCAGCTCCAGCGCGTTGCGATTGCACGGGCGATCGCACTCGAACCGCGGCTGGTCGTTCTCGACGAACCGGTTTCGGCGCTCGATGTCTCGGTGCAGGCGCGGGTCCTCAACCTGCTGCTGGAACTGCAGCGGGAACTCGAGTTGACGTACCTGTTGATCTCCCACGATCTGGACGTGGTCGAGCACGTCTCGGATCGGGTCGTCGTCCTTTCGAACGGCGAGGTGGTCGAGGCGGGGCAGACCGAGCGGGTACTTGCGGAGCCGAGTCATCCCGAGACGGCCGCGCTGGTGGAGGCAGTGCCGCGGCTCGAACACAGTTCGCAGTAGTGGAACGGAGAGAATGAGTCGGAAGTGGTGCCCAAGGAAACAGCAGAAATCGCCAGACAGCGACGACAAGGTAGTTTTTGCCACCCGTGGCGACAACGGAAGGGTTTACCTGCTGCGCGCGATTGTCTCGCGCATGAACGTGCTCGTCACGGACCCCATCGCGGACGCGGGTCTTGACGTACTCAGAGACGCCGGCCACGACGTCGAAACGGGCTACGAACTCGAGGGCGAGGATCTTCTCGACGCGGTGTCTACCGCCAACGGACTCATCGTCCGCTCCGGGACGGAAGTCACCGAAGACGTGCTCGAAGCCGCCGAGGACCTGGTCATCGTCGGCCGTGCCGGGATCGGTGTCGACAATATCGACATCGAGGCCGCGACCGACAACGGCGTGATCGTCGCCAACGCGCCGGAAGGAAACGTTCGCGCGGCCGCAGAGCACACGGTCGCCATGACCTTCGCCGCCGCGCGCTCGATTCCACAGGCCCACATCCGCCTGAAGGACGGCGAGTGGGCCAAAAGCGAGTATCTCGGTGCCGAACTCGACAGCAAGACGCTCGGCGTCGTCGGCCTCGGCCGCGTCGGCCAGGAGGTCGCAAAGAAACTCGACTCACTCGGGATGGACATCGTCGCCTTCGATCCCTACATCTCCGAGGAACGCGCCGACCGCCTCGGTGCCGAACTCGTCGACTTTGAGGACTGTCTCGCCCGCGCCGACTTCCTCACCATCCACACGCCACTGACCCCCGAAACCGAGGGGATGATCGGCCCCGACGAACTCGAACTACTCGAGGGCGGCTACGTGGTCAACGTCGGCCGCGGCGGCATCATCCAGGAGGACGCACTCGCCACCAAAGTCGAGGACGGGACCGTCGCCGGTGCAGCGCTCGACGTCTTCGCCGAGGAACCGCTCGCCGCCGACTCGCCGCTGCTCGAGCACGACGACATTATCGTCACGCCACATCTCGGTGCCTCGACCGAGGCAGCACAGGAGAACGTCGCGACCTCGACGGCCGAGCAAGTCAACGCCGCACTCGCCGAGGAGCCAGTCGCGAACGCGCTCAACGCGCCCTCGATCGACGAGAGCGCCTTCCCGCGTCTCGAACCGTACATCGAAATCGCCGAAACCGGCGGCAAGGTCGCCGCACAACTCCTCGATGGCCGCATTGAGAACATCGAAGTCACCTACGAGGGCGATATCGCAGACGAGGACATCGAGTTCGTCACGGCTTCCGCGCTGAAGGGCGTCTTCGAGCCACTCGAGTGGCAGGTCAACGCGGTCAACGCACCACAGATCGCCGAAGACCGCGGCGTCGACGTAACGGAGTCGAAGACCCGCCAGGCCGAGGACTTCCAGAGCCTGATTTCGGTGACGGTCAGCAACGACGACGATTCGATCACCGTCGACGGAACGCTCTTTGCGGGCGACGACCCGCGGATCGTCCGCGTCGATGGCTACCGCGTGGACGCCATTCCGCACGGAAAGATGGTTGTTACGCGCAACACGGACGAACCGGGCGTCATCGGCCTCATCGGGACCGTGATGGGGAAACACGGCGTCAACATCGCCGGGATGTTCAACGCCCGCGAGGCCCACGGTGGGGAGGCACTGACGGTGTACAACGTCGACAGTCAGGTGCCCGACGCGGCGAAGGACGAACTCAACGAGGACGACCGGATCATCGGTGTCGATTACATCACGCTGAACGGCCAGAACTGAGGACTGGGGACTGCGGACTGCAGACTGCAGACTGAAAGGTGAGAACTGAGGCCGAACCGGAACCGAAACCGAAGCCGAACTGAAACCAGAAAGCCGTCTTTTTCCACACCCACGCAGCCTCAGTCACGCGGCCACACTCACACGGCCCCGCTGAACGCGTCCTCGCCAGTCTGAGCGCCTACTCGTCGGGTCCGGGCGACACGTTCGGTGCACCGCCGGTAATCGTCACCGTCCGCCCCTCGACCTCGGTATCGTGGACGTCGTCCGAGATACCTTCGAGTTCGGCCACGATGTCGTCGGTCGGCTCGGCACCCTCCTCCAGAATAAACACCCAAGTCATGGTGTCTGCCATCGGCGACTCACTCGAGACACCCCAGATGTAGATCTCGTCGAGCGAGACGTCGCTCCCTTCAGGTGCGTTGTACTCCCCGGTGAGCGTCGTCCTGTGGGGGAACTGCCGGAAGAGGTGGGTGAACTCCTGGTCGATGTCCTCCAGGCGGTCGTGGCTGCCACGGTGGGCATCGATCCGCTCCTCGTAATCCGGGCCGATGACGATAGCCGACTCGCCGACGGCGATGTCGCGCCGGCCAGCGGTGTTCGGGATCGGTGCGTCGATGACCGCGAACCCCTCGTACTCCTCGACGAACTCGTACTCGTCGTCGTCCTCGACGCCCGCGAGGATGGCGTCCTGATCGAACGAACCGAAAAAGACCTGCGTGAGCGACTGGATCAAGTGTGCGTCGACGGTCTCCGACGAGACCTCGAAGTACTCGGGGAAGACGCTCCCGAAGTCGGTCCCCTCGGGGAACTCCTCGGTGTAGTCGAAGCGGCGGTTGCCGCCATTGAACGGATCCGCGTCGGTGAGCCAGGTCCGGAAGGCGGCGGCCTCTTCCCAGTCAGGTTCGATGTCACGGTCGGGAATCTCGCGCTCGAAGCCCTCCTCACCGTTGGCGTCGCCGTTTCCGTCGTGGCCGTTCGAATCGCCGTCGTCGGAGTGGTTCCCGTTGTCCGATGGATCGTCCATCTCTTCGCTATCCGCACAACCGGCCAGGCCTGCCAGTCCGACCGCAATGGCACCGATCGCGCCACGGCGCGTGATCGTGGTTGCCGAACTCGAGTTACTCATGTGATAAGCGCCAACCATGGATGGACCCATAACTGCTCGTGACTGTTTATCGTAGTGAGAACGTCCGCAAATCGAGACGGACATGCACCGAACAAGTTCGTCCCGATAAATCGCCGGGCGGCGACGGTTGCGAGGCGGCAAAAGACCTATCGCCCCGACGACCAACCCATCAGACATGGACGACAACGGCGACGTTGCGGTCGACTTCGGCGAGGACGGCCTCGTCCCCGCGGTCGCACAGGACGCCGAGACGGGCGAGGTCCTCATGCTCGCCTACGTCTCTCCGGAGGCCCTAGAGCGCACGCGCGAGACCGGCCGCGCCCACTACTACTCGCGCAGTCGGGACGAACTCTGGGAGAAGGGCGCGACGAGCGGGCACGTTCAGGACGTCCGCGAGGTGCGCGTCGACTGCGACGCCGACACGCTGCTCTATCTGGTCGACCAGGAGGGCGGCGCGTGTCACACCGGCCATCGCTCGTGTTTCTACCGGACTATCGATGGCGAAACGGTCGGCGAGGCGGTGTTCGATCCGGACGCGGTCTACACGGACGGCGGGACGGTCGACGAGACGACTGATGGAGACGAAAGCGGCGAGACGACCACCGAATCCGAGTAACCCAGACGATGAGTGAACGCGTCCACGACACCCACGACCACAACGCCGCTGACGGCACCGAGGGCGATCGCCGGGACGGCCACGAACAGGTCGACTCACCGGCACTCGCCGACCTCGAAGCCGCCCGCGACCGATTCGAACGCGCAACCCAGCGTATTGAGGACCACGGCGGAGATGCTGTCCACGAAGCTGCAGCCGCCTATCGCGACGCCGACGAGCTCCTGACCCAGTACGTCGACCGGGCGACCGGCACCGGCCGCGAGAACTTCACGGCCTACGTCGAACTCGAGGGCAAGTTCTCCACGCTCGTCGAGAACCTCCCCGACGACCTGAAGGGACGTGCGGCGTTCGACGACGCCCTCGATGCCATCGACAAACGCCGCCTCAGCGAGTCCGACTTCGAGCGCGCCCACGACGCACTCGAGCCTGCGGCACAGTACGCCGAACTGCTCGACGAACGCGAGGCCGCCCGGGAGGCGATCGACGACGCCCGCACCGCAGCCGCCAAGCGCCGGCGCGAACTCGAACGCGAAATCAGCGACCACGAACGGCTGCTCGAACTCGGCACCGCCGACCTCGACGCACCGATCGAACGACTGCGGGACCCGGTCGAGGCCTACAACGACGCGATCCGCGAGGTGTTCACCGAGTACCGACTCGAGACGCCCGCCCGAGAAGTGTTCGCCCTCGTCGATCGCAGCCGGTGGTATCCGTTCGTCGGCTTCAGACAGCCGCCCGACGACCTACAGGCGTACGTCGAGCAGAGTTCCGACGGCGAGTACCCGATCCCGAAGCTACTTGAGTTCGCCGACTACTCACACTCGAAACTCGAGCACTACGTGGAGGATGCGGACGTGCTCAAGCGTCGCGTCGCGACCCAGCAGACGTATCTGGACGGGATCGACGCCGAGGCGCTGACGATCGACTGGCCACCAGAACCTGCGGGGGCACTCGAGCGCCGTGTGCGAGAGTACCGACCGTTCGTCGCCCGCGTGGCTGACGAGGAGACGGTTGCACAGCTTCGCGAGATCCGGCTGCGGACGTACAATGACGAGTACGACCGGCTCCAGACGGCCGCGCAGGCGGTCGAACAGCTTACTTCCGAGGAACGCGAGCGCCTCGCAAACGGTGCACTCGCGGACGACCTCGACTCGCTGCGCGCAGAGAAGGCGGCACTCGAGTCGGCGCTGGATGTGGACGATCCGGTGTAGAGTTTGCTCGCAAGGGGCGCCAAACGAGCGAAAACGCGGGATGCAACGCCGGGTCAGAACGCGATCCCAGCGGCCGGTTCCCGAACCCCGATCCAAGCGGTGGCTTCTACCACCAGTTACCACCAGTGTCGTTAGTGTACGTACTCGTCGGCCATCTCCGTCGGCGTAATGACCTCCAGATCGCCGGCTTCGACATGGGCATCGAGTTCTTCGAGCGTCTCTTCGAGACCCTCGATCGCCTCCTCCTCCTCGAGTTGGTAGAACGCGAGCGACGTGATGCCGCCGTGGGTCGCCGTCCAGTCGAGTAAATTAGCCGCTTCGCCGGGTGCAGGGTTCGACACCGTCGAACAGAGGTGTGGGTTGCCGGCATAGCCCTGTGCCTGTGTCTGGCCGGCGAACGCGAGGTCGTAGTGCTCCTGGACGAGTTCGTAGGCGGATTCGGTGTACTGCGAGCCGGGGAACGCAAAGAAGCGAGCACCCTCGTCGTACCCTTCGTCCTCGAGCCAGTCGATCGGTTCGGTGATGTTCTCCTCCATTTCGTCCGGGCCGATGTTGCTGACGTGCGTTCCGAAGTGTGAGTGGCTCCCGATCGTCCACCCATCGTTGGCGAGGTCAGCAACCTGATCTTCCGTGAGTCGGTCGCCTTCCACCGCAACGTCCGACCGAATGCGACTGGTCGGGACGAACGTTGTTGCCGGGAACCCGTACTCGGAGACGCGCGGCAGTGCTTCCGAGTGATGGGTCTCGTAGCCGCCGTGGAACTGGAGCATCACTTTGCCGGCGTTCGGCTTCGGGACGAAGTGGAAGTCATCGACCCACATCCGGCTGTCGTCGTCACCCTCGTCGCCACTGCTGCCGAACCAGCGGATAATCTGCAAGACCATGATCTCGCTCAGGTCCGGTTCACCGCGGACGCGTGTGAGTCCGAAGTTCTTGCGAGCCAACGGCATGTCCGACATCACCTGTTGGCTGTACTCGACGTAGTCACCGTCTTCGTCCTGCAGTTGAATGAGTACGACACCGTCGTCTTCAGCAGTCATCGCGAGCCCAGGGACGACGTCCCGAATATCGATTGGGTCGTCGAGCGAGCGCCGGGCCCGGACCTGGCCGTCTTCTGGGTCCGGCGCGAGAACCATCGATTGCGAGCCGTCGTAGGACCGCTCACTATCGGTGTCGATCGCGCCGATGTCCTGAAATGCCTCCCACTCGTCGATCGATTCGAAGTCGTCGAAGGTGCCGACCAGACCGGGTTCGCCGCTGCCGTTGCCGCCGTCGTCACCGTTCTCACTGTCGGCGTCACCACCGTTCTCGTCGCTCGGATCGTCACCGCTCTCATCACCGCCCATACAGCCCGCCAGCGCGAGTCCAACGGCCGTAGCCGATGTCGTCGTGAGATACGTTCGTCGTTTCATCGGTGTACTACCGAGGCAATTCAGGAACCCCGATTGTTATGTACGAAATAGTTCAAATCGGTCATCGCTACCACTATGGTTACCGATAGTAACGAGATCAAACGGCGCGACAGCGACATGCTGGTTACTCGTACGCCCGCTATGCGTTTCCCAGCCGACACCCACAGACAGATTCCCGATCCATAATCAGCGGGCTACTTGTCAGGACTCATGATTGCACGTTTGCTCGCGCCGGTACGAGTGAGCCAGCCGACAACGCAAACGTCGAACTAGTCGAACTGGTCGTCGTGCCTACTGACGGTAGGTACGTGTTTCGACTGGTCTCGAGTGATGACACTCTGGTGGATAGAAATAACTTATATCCGACACGATGAGGAAGCACCGTTCCATGGCCCTCGATACCATCGTGGAACGGTCCCTGTCGATGCTTGGGTATCCGTCCATCACTCACGGGCTGCTCAATCGACGTGTCGACGCAACTGCGCTCGATGTCGCGCCCTCGGCACGAATCTCGATGGGGTGTCTCCTTCGAGGGCACGTCACGCTCGGCCCTCACGTCCGGTTGAGTCGTGGCTGTATCCTGAACGGGTCGATCGATGTCGGACGGCGGACGAACTTCGAACCGGACTGTGACCTCGTCGGCGACATCGAGATTGGCAACTACTGTGCAATCGCCAGGGAGACGACGTTCCAGCAAACGAATCACGAAACGACGAAACCCGCGATGCAGATCAGGCTGTACGACGAAGTCCTCGACAGCGAGCTGCCACCCACAGCAGACGGGCCAATCGAAGTCGGTAACGACGTCTGGATCGGAACGGATGCGACGATCCTCTCCGGCGTCACGATTGGGGATGGCGCGATTATCGGTGCCGGTGCCGTCGTGACGAGCGACGTCGACCCGTACGCGATCGTCGCCGGCGTCCCAGCCAAACGAGTGAGGTGGCGATTCCCAGCGGAAACGCGGGAACGGCTGCTCGAACTCGAGTGGTGGGAGTGGGACGAAGAGACGATGCGCGAGAATCGCGACTTCTTCGAGCGGACGCTTCCCGACTCACGGACCGTACAGGATGCACTATCGCCTGAGACGGCGAACTAACGCTGCACGCGACGGAAACGACGGTCGAACAGCCGCCACAAAGTGGTGAGAGCCGGCGGCGTTCGGCGGACACAGCAGCGGACAGATGCAGTGGCCAGTATCGAGCCGAGCGCAGAAGGGGCCGGGGATTTTCACGGACAACCCCGTACGAACACCCATGACTCGGCAGTTGCTCGTTCCGATGGACGACTCTGTGCCCGCTCGTGCGGCATTCGAGCATGCTCTCACAGTCTATCCCGATGACGAGATCACGGTCGTTCACGTCGTCGACGACCTCGAAACCGGCTATGCGGGCGGGTCGGCCTCAGCGGACGCTGACGAGGCAGAACCCGAGTTCTTCACCGAGGTGCGGGAGCTGGCAACAACACACGACCGCTCCGTCGAGACAGTCGTCATCGAAGGAACCTCGGCCGAGGCGATACTCGAGTTCGCCGACGAAGAGGGTGCCGACCAGATTGTGATGGGGAGTGCGGGTCGATCCGGCGTGTCGCGGATGCTGCTCGGGAGTATCGCGGAGGGTGTCGCGCGACGATCGACGATTCCGGTAACGATCGTTCCGCGAGGACGGTAGCGACACGCGAGAGTGCAAAGCGACACGCGCGGGTGAACAACGCGAGTACAGGGCCGAGAGAGTTGACTCAAACCGAGGATGTTTTTCGAGTCAGCCCCCAATCGAAGGATATGGATGACCGGACGGGGACGACGCTGCACACCGGCCTCCTCATTCTGACCACCGCTGCAGTGGCGTGGCTGTCCGGACTACCGATGTTGTTCCCGAGTCTCGGTCCCTCGGCGTTCGTCCTGGCGCTCTTTCAGGACAGTGACGCGACCTCTCCCCGGCGGGTGATCGGCGGTCACGCGATCGGCGTCGTCGCCGGACTGCTCGCGTACCACCTGTTCGCCGCAGGCGTGACGATGACCAGCGCGACAGATCCGGGTTCGATCGAAGGCCTTCGGATCGCCGCGAGCGCCGTGCTCGCGACGGTGCTGACGACCGGCGGCATGCTCGCGACCGACACGCGGCACCCGCCGGCGTGTGCGACGACGCTCATCGTCTCGCTCGGATTGCTCTCGACGGCGTTCGAGGGCGTCCTGATCGTCCTTACCGTCGTCGTGCTCGTCGTCGCCCACGAACTGCTGCTGGCGACGGAGCGACTCGGCGCGCGATACGAGAGCCGACTGCGGTCCTGATGGGTGCCGGTTCGGTTTCGTTTTGTCCCGTTCCGTCCCATCCTGTCCTGTCCCGTTTCGCTCCATCCCGTTCTGCCATATTCAGGACCGTCTCTCACTCCAGTGCGTACCGCCCGTGCTCGTCTCGCTCGAACGACTGGCCGGTATCGACCCACCGATCGGCTGGTTGACTCCCTGCCTCCCCACCGAGGCGACCGTCCGCAACCACCGGCCCCCTCACCTCGAGCGTTCCGCTCCCTGCACCCTCGACGACGGAGCCGTCCGAAGCGACAAGTCGCACTCGACAGTCCAGAATCGGACGCCCGATACTCGCCGTCTCGGCAGCCCCGTCTCTCCCATCTCCGTCGTCAGTCCCCGCAAAACCACCGCTCGCAACGGCGCTTCCCGCGAGTATCGTCGGGCACTCGAGTACCCCATACACGCGCGAGACTGGAATCCCCCGGTCCCGGTACGGATCGAGCAGCGCCGGGTCGACCGCCGCATCCGGCAACACACACCGGACGGACTCGAGTGCGGCCGTGAATTCGCCGTCCGCGTCGCCCGCCAGATCGCGAAAGACGCTGGTCCGTCCCGAGAGGTGCGTCGCGTTCTCGGCGGCCATCGCGGTCAGCGCATCGCCCGGATCGAACGCTCGGTCGAGTAACAGCCGGCCGCCGGCGTACAGCACCGGCAGCGCAAGCCGAACGAGTCCGTCCGGGGCCGACAGCCGAGTCGGGATCGGCGCGACGGCGTCCTGCGTGACCCCCCATGTCAGGACCGCCGCGATGCAGTTGGACTCGAGTGTTCGTTCGGAGAACGTCGTGACTGGCCGGCCGTCGTCGCCGTGGAGGGCAAGCAGCGGCCTCGACGAATCGGAATCGCCGCGCCAGCGATCCGCGGGGTCGACCTCCGCGAGGTCGGGCAACGTCACCGAGCGGTCGAACGAAATCGAGCGCACGAGGTCTCGTTGGGCCGGTTCGGCGACGACGAGATCGGGGTCGAGTACGTCGAACGGGCGTTCGACGGTCACCGGCGTGAGCAGGTGTGAAATCGGGGCGAGTGTCGCACCGAGGCGGCGACAGGCAAACAGTAGCGCGAGCGAGGTGACGCGATTGCGCGAGACGAGACAGATGGTGTCGCCCGACTCGATGCCGAGCCCTGCGAGGCGCGCACCGAGCCAGTCTGTGAGCGTCGAGAGTCCGTCGTAGGTGATCCGATCCTCGTGGATCGTCTCGGACGGCGCGTACAGCCGTTTCTCCGAGATATCGACGACAGCGGTGCGATCCGGAAAGCGCGCAGCACGCCGTGCGAGCGAGAGAGTCACGAGAGTACCGATAACGCTCGCGGCCGTAATACGAGAGGAGTCATTCGCAAGCCGCCAGCTCTGTGGCTACGAGTCCGCCGACTGCGACTCGGACTCCAAGAACCCAAGCAACCGATCGTTCACATCCCGCGAGCGCTCGACAAATCCGAGATGGCCGACGGACTCGAGTACCTCGAACTCGCCGCGGGGCAGCCCACGCGCGAGGTCGCGACCAGCGTCGGGATCGACGAGCGAGTCGTCGGAGCCGTGGAACACCTGCGTCGGCTGGGTCACCTCGACGAGCCAGTCCGTCGCGTCGAACTCCTCGAGCGCTGCAACCTGTGCCTCCCAGCCCGCGCGGTCGGCATCGCCATCGGCTCGCCAGTCGACCATACCCTCGATAACGTCCGGCTGGGACGCGACGAAGTCAGCGGAGAGCACCGTCTCGAGTGACTCCCGAATCGCATCGCGGTCGTCCGGCGGGGCAAACAGCGACTCGAGAGAAAAGGCATCGCCGGTGGCTGCCGTGCCGAACAGCGAGAGCGTTTCGACCCGACTCGTAGAGCGAGCGGCCGCGAGTGCAATCGCGCCGCCGAGGCCGCAGCCGACGAGGTGAGCGCTGCGAACATCGCACTCTGAGAGGACCGCTTCGAGGTCGGCGACGAAGTCGGAGAGAGCGTACGGACCGGACGGCGCGTCCGAGCGGCCGGTACCGCGGAGGTCCCAGGCGATGGTCTCGAACGGGCCGGTGAGCGCGGCGTGTTGCCAGCCCCAGAGCCAGCCGCCGAGACCGGCATCAGAGATGAAGACGACGGGAGCGGTGTCGGCCGCGGCGTCGCCGTCGCGGGAGTAGTACAGCGAGACGGAGCCGTTCGACGCGGTAGGCATGGTCGAGACGAGGAGCGCGTGCGGGAGGACGGTTTCGGTTCCAGTTCCGGAGTCACTCGCGACCGGGTCAGCTCGATTTGACGGCCGAACTATGCCGCAAGATATTGCTTCGCGGCCTCGACGAGCACCTCACCTGCCGTCAGGACAGCCACCCACTCGATCGACTCCTCCGGGAAGTGCGCCTGCTCGATGCGTCCCGGTCCGAACAGCACTGTCGGAATCCCCGCCTCCACGTAGTGGCGACTGTCCGCACCGTACGTCGCACCCTCCACGTCGGTCCACTCGAGTCCCCGTGCCGCCATCGCCGACTGAACCGCCCGGACGACGGGTTCGTCCTCGTCGATCGCCGCCGGTTCGAACTGAATCGAGAACCGCTCGAACGACGGCTCACTCGAGAGCGGAAACGACGGCTCGGCGACGAGATCCGCCAGTTGCGCCTCGAACTCGCGCTCGACCTCGTCGACGGTCTCCCCCGGCGCAACGCCGATACGAAACTCCGCCGTGAGTTCGTCCGCAACGGAGGACGCCCAGCGGCCCGCCTCGGCGCGCCCGACACACACCGGCCACGGGATGTCGAACTCTTCGTACAGTGAGTGGGACACCCGCTCGCAGCGTTCGGACTCGAGTGCCATGAACGCGCGACGGATGCGCTCGAAGGCAGGGAAGACCGACTCACCCTCCCAGCGCGTTGCCGCGTGCGCCGACCGGCCCTCGAGTCGGAGTCGCTTCATCAGGCTCCCCTCGGTCGCCGTCACCGGTCGGCAGTCGGTCGGTTCGGCCACGATTGCGGCGTCCCGAGAGAACGGGTACGGATTCTCGAGCGCGGCGGCCGCCGCGCCGATGCCGCCCTCTTCCTCGCCGACGACGCTCTCGACGACGAGTCGGCCGTCGAGGTCGGCCGGGCGCTCGGCCGCCAGCTGGCGCGCCGCGAACACGCAGGCCGCCAGTCCGCTCTTCATGTCCGCCGCGCCGCGGGCCGTCAGCGTGCCGTCGGCCCAGCGCGGTTCGAAAGGGTCCGCCTCCCACCCGTTTCCGGTCGGTACGACGTCGACGTGTCCGTTCAACACCAGCGTGGGACCTGCGTCGGAATCACCGAACTCGAGAACGCCCGCCACGTTCGGTCGAGCGGCCGTCTCGACCTCGTCGGTAACGGCGTCGGGGTCGTCGGGAAACGACGGGTGGTCGGCGAGGACAGCGGGGTCGGCCTCCCACTGGTAAGTTTCGAAGCCGGCATCTTCGAGGCGGTCGCGGAGCCACTCCTGGGCCGGTGCCTCGTTCCCCGCGGTCGTCTCGAACCGACACAGTTCGTCGACGAACGACCGCAACTCCTCGTTCCACGCCGTCGCAAAGTCCATACCCGAGCCAGGAACGGCGTCCTCAAATAGACCGGTGTCGCTTCCGAGCGGGCCCGAGAAGTTCGAGAAACGAGACTGAAAACGAAAACCGCAGTGCGACTGGGCGGCTTAGGCGTCGAGGACCTGCCGCAACACGTCCGGCGCGTCCGCGAGTGCGTCGTCCAGATCCTCAGTGTTCGGGCCGCCACCCTGCGCGAAGTCCGGCGGACCGCCGCCACCGCCGCCGACGCGAGCGGCGAGTTCGCCGACTACGTCGCCGGCGTTGACGCTGACGTCGTCCGGAACGGCGACGACGAACGTCGCACCGCTCTCGCCGCTGCCGAGCACCGCAATGCTCCCTTCGTCGACGATCGCGCTCGCGGTCGCACGAAGTTCGTCCATATCGGCGTCCAGTCGGTCGACGACTGCCGTCGTCTCGCCGACGTCGTACTCCTCGCCGCTGCCACCGCCGCCCGCACGGGCCGCTGCGAGTTCCTCCGTCAGGTCCTCGATCTGCTTGCCCCGGTCCTTCCACTCGGTGAAGAACCGCTGGGCGGTCTCGGGGACGTCCTCGGGCGAGACGTCCAAAATCTCGGCCGCCTCGTAGAGGGCGTCCTCGTTCTCCTGGGTGGACTCGAGTGCAGCCTCGCCGGCGGCGAAGGTGATGCGCTCGACGCCGTCCTGGACGCGTTCGGTGGTGAGGACCTTGATGGAGCCGATGTCGCCGGTGCGGTTGACGTGGGTGCCACCGCAGGCCTGAACGTCGTCGGCGACGTGGATGAGGCGGATCTGCTCGCCCGGCGGGATGCCGCCCTGGTAGAGGTCGAAGCCGTGTTCGGATTCGGCGTCGTGACGGTCGGGCCACTCCTGGCTGACCGAGGTGTTGTCCATCACGAGGTCGTTTGCGACGCGTTCGATCGCCTTGATATCCTCGCGGGAGATGCGGTCGTAGTGGCGCAGGTCGATTCGCGAGGAGTCGACGCCCTTCTGGGCACCGGCCTGGCGGACGTGCTCGCCGAGGACCTGGCGGGCGGCGTGGATGATGATGTGGGTCGCCGTGTGGTGGCGCATAAGCTGGCGACGCCGGGCGGTGTCGAGTTGGCCGTTGACGAACTCGCCCTTGCCGAGTTTGTCGTCCGTGCGGTGGAGGATGACGCCGTCCTCGCGCTGAACGTCGCGGACCTCGACGGTCGCGTCGTCGGTCGAGAGCGTTCCGGTGTCTGCGGGCTGGCCACCGCCCTCGGGGTAGAACATCGTCTGGTCGAGGACGATGTCGTAGCCCTCCTCGCGTTCGAAGACGTCGAGGACGACCGCCTCGAACTGGGTGCGCTGCTGGTCGTCGTAGTACAGCGTCTCCGTCTCGGGGAGGTCCGCAAAGCGCTCGTCGGTCTCGTCTGCCATCTCCTCGGCCGCGTCGGGCGTGTCGTGGCGCTCGGCGACGAGGCTGTAGAAGTCGTCCGGCACGTCGACGTCCGCACCGGCCTCTGCGGCGATCTCCTCGACCATGTCGGGCTGAAGCCCGTGAGAGTCGTAGAGTTCGATCAGTTCGTCGGTCGGGATCGGCTCGCCCGTCTCGGCGTGCTCCTCAGCGAGCGATTCGACGCGGCGACTGCCGCGTTCGAGCGTCTCGCGGTACTTCTCGACCTCAGTGCGGACGATGTCGCGGATCGTGTCGCGGTTCTCGTACTCCAGGCGCGCTGCCTGCATGTCGACGAGTTCGTCGAGGGGTGCGTCGACGCCGACCGTGTCACAGAGGCGTTTCGTTCGACGGAGAACCATTCGTGCGAGATAACCCGTGCCGACGTTCGAGGGGACGATACCGTCGCCGAGCATGTACGCGAGCGTCCGGCAGTGGTCTGCGATGGCGTAGATGTCCTCGAGTGGCTCCATCAGGGACTCGAGTTCGTCGGCGTCGACGTCGAGTTCGGTCGCGATTTCGCCGCGGGCGGTCTCCATGTCCTCGGCCTCGTCGATGTCCATGTGGCCCGCGAGCTTGGCGGCGCGGTGGATGAGCGCCTCCTCCTCGTCGGTGTGTTCGAGTCCCGCGTTGTCTTTGAGGAACTCGATCATGTCGGGGTAGACCGCCTCGTAGACGGTCGGGGTTCCCTGGGACACCCAGGTCCACCGTTCGAGGCCGTAGCCGGTGTCGACGATGTAGGTGTCCATCGGGGTGTAGCGGTTCCCGTCTTTCATCTCGTACTCGCCCTCGGGGTCCTGTTCCATCGACATGAAGACCAGCGTGGCGAGTTCGACGCCGCGGTAGATGACCTCGATTGCGGGACCGGCGTTGCCGCCACCGACCCACGGATCCTCGATGTAGATGACTTCCTCGAGGTCGACGCCCATCGAGTCGAAGAACTCGTCGCAGAGTTCGACGGTGCGGTCCTTCCAGTAGACCTCGCCCTGGTAGGCGTACTGCTCGGGGTCGTCGAGGTCCTCGCGCGCGTTGAACGCGTGGTGGGCCATCATCTCGAAGGCCATCGTGTGACGGCCGGTCTTCCCGACGTTGTCGATGTCCTGCATCCGGATGCAGGGCTGAGAGACGGTGAGCGGGTTCGCCGGCGGCGGCGTCTCGCCGCTCGTGACGAGCGGCTGGAAGTCGTAGATCGACGCCTGGGTCAGCAGGACGTCGTCACGCCAGCGGTTCGCTGCGACCGGATACGGGTCGATCCGCTCGTGGTCGTGTGTTTCGAAGAACGAGAGGAACTGCTCTCGCATCTCCGAGAGGCTGTACGTTTCGTCGAATCCGGGGTTCTCGATGAAGTCGTACTCCTCGCAGGGCGGTTCCCCACAGGTTTCCCGATCGTGGTCGCGCGTCCAGAACTGCGCGCCACAGGAGGGACACTCCTTTCGGACGAACCCCTCCGTCTCGAAATACTCGAGACGGTACTCCTCCTCAAGTTGGCTCATTATACACGTGTTGGCCATGCAGGGCGTAAAACAGTTCCGCAACGCTCACTGCGCGAGAATCCGCCCGATAGCAGTGCGTTCATCTCAGATACTGAGTGTTCAGTTATCCATAATGTCGGATAGATATTAGTGAGTTTGGTGTGAATTAGTGAATTAGAGCCAGGTTCTGAGCGCTGTATCGACGGCTCTCCGAGAGCTAGATGATGTCTGAACTGTTACAAAACAGCTGCCGGCAGCAGAATCTTTATCGTGGTGATACAGACAGTACGAATAGACGACGAGTCAGGGGCAGGCTCACGATGGGAACCGGGACACCACGACATCGGCCGCAGACAATCCTCTACGTCGCCGCATCCGAAGACGCGGCCCGCGACGGAGCGGCAGCACTCCAGCGCGTGCCGTCGGGTCCCGACCGCGCCGTCCGGCCGATGACCGCCGTCGAGCGGGTCGAAAGCTGGGCTGCAAACGTCGACTGTGTCGTGTTCGCCGAGACGCCGACGACGCCCGACGGCGCGCATCTCCTCGAAGTTGCCGACGCCTGCGGAGAGACGCCGCTCGTCCTGTTCTCCGAGAGCGGCTACGGGGCGACGGCCGCACGCTCGACCGACGGCATCGACGGCTACGTCCGACGCGATACCGACGACGCCATCTCTCACCTCGCGGACGAACTCACGTGGCTGTGTTACGGAAACGACAGCGGGTCGACGGAGACGAGCGCCGACTCAGTCGAGCAGCGCGACGGCGACAACAGCGAGACTGACACCGGCACCGATACTGACACTGACACCGCCATCGTTGCCACCGGCAAAACAGACTCGGGGACGGACACAGATACAGACACAAACACAAACACGAACACAGAACCACCCACGACAGCAACGACAGCGACCACCCACAACAGCACAGACACACCGCTCGCCGGCATCACCAACCTGCTCTCCTGTCGCGACCGCGACCGGCTACTTGAGTCCCTCGTCTCACTCACGGCGACCTCCCTCGACAACGCCGAGTGTTGGATCTCGACGGTCAACTTCGGCGAACTCGTCGCACAAACGACGGCTGAGGGGGTCGACGCGGACGCGATCGATGCGATGCCGACGGACGGCCCGGTCGGGACGGCCTTTCGGGCCGGCGAGTCGTACGTCGTTCCCGACATAGCGGCGGCCGAGGACGTGGAGCCACCGCTGCCAGATGTCCGCTCGCTGTGCAGTGTGCCGATCGACGATCTTGGGGTGCTGGTAGCCGCGAGTGAGACGCCGGAGCGGTTCGGGAGCGAGAGTGGGAGTGAGAACGAGGACGAGAACGGCAACAGAAACAGGAACGCCAACAGGAACAGGAACAGAAACAGAAACGAGGCCCACAGCGATAGAGACGAACGCACAGACACCGATACCGACGAAACCGACACCACCACAACCCCAACCACTGTCGACCAACTCGAGTTCCGCTGTGAAATCGTGGCCGCAGTCCTCGAGCGAAACCGCGCCGAGGCGCGTCTGGCGGCCGAGCGTGACCAACTCGAGACGGCCCGCGACGAAATTGCAAGCGAGCGCGACCGTCTCGCAGAGGAACAGACAGTCATCGGCGAGGCTGCCGAGCAGCTCGCGGCCGAGCGCGACCGGTTCCGGGCAGCGTTCGCCGCCGCGCCGCTACCGGCGTTGCAGTACGAACTCGAAGCCGAATCTGACCCCAATGGAGACGGCGAGGCCGTCATCACCGACGTCAACGCTGCCTTCGAAGCCACGTTCGGCGACAACCGCGAAACCCTGTGCGGTCGCTCCGTCGAGGAGTATACCATCCCGTCCGGCCTGAGCGAGCGCGCAACTGCACTCACCAACGCACTGCATGCCGGCGAACAGCGGGTACTCGAGTGCCGTCGGGAGACGGTTGCGGGGGTGCGGGAGTTCGAGGTAACTGTAGTTCCACTAGCTAGCGATAGCGGAACCCAGCAACCGACCGAGGAACGCACGTCTGCGAGCGCTCAGACCGGACTCCTCTACTACGTCGACCGCACCGAGCAGAGCGAGACGGAGCGAGAGCTCACGGCAACCAGACGCCGACTCGATGCCATCGCGACTCTGCTCGAAGACGAGGTCCAGACGCCGCTCAACGTCGCCCGGGGCTACCTCGAACTCGTCGAGAAGACCGGTGACGCCGAACACTTCGAGGTGATCGACGACGCCCACCTGCAGCTAACAGACCACGTCGAGTCGCTGTACGACCTCGCGGCGAGCGACGACGTGCTCGCCGAGACCGAGCCCGTGGCGATTCACGACGTGGCCCGGCGCGCCTGGATCACCGTCGACACCGGCACGGCCGAACTCGTCACGGAATCGACGCTCGTCCTCGAGGCCGACCGGACGCGACTGCGAGAGCTATTCGAACTGGTGCTTCGACTCGTGCTGGCCGACGGTGCTGGGCTCGACCACGCAGGTAACGGACCGACGCCGTCAGCGAGAGTCACCGTCGGCGCGACGGATGACGGCTTCTACGTTGCTCGCGATGGGCCTTCGGCGACGAGTGCTGGCGACGACTCAGTGAGGGGGGCGAGGGGAGAGAGGAAGGAGGACTCGAGTGTCGCCGACGAGACGGCGGCTGCGGCGAACGCGGATGCGCAGTCGGCATCGGCATCGGTATCGACACCACCATCTACGGAAACGGAACCGCAACTCGCCGCTTCAGCGGAGACCGAAGCGGAAGCTGCAGGCGATCTAGACGGTGCTCGCGAGCGCGTCGAACAGATCGCCGATGCCCACGGCTGGGACGTCGGGATTGCGGCGGACGACGAGCGTTCGGCGTTTGCATTCCGTGGTATCGACTCGGTTGAGTTGTGATCGGTGACCGCAACCCATCGACTTCTGACGTCGACCCTCGTCCCCGCCTTCGGACGTTTCTGAGACGAACCGAAACGAACCGAAACGAAAAGCCGTCGCTACTGGTGCTCGAGCGCCAACGACGCCAACATCGCCTCGAGTTGGAGTCGCTCGTTCGCCCCCTCCGTGATCCTGAAATCGACCTCGCCGAGGCGTTCGAGCAGCCGAACCGTCTCCTTTTCCGGAATGTCGAACTCCCAGGCCGAGCGGTGGAGCTGGTCGATCACGTCACCGCCTGCAAGGCCGCGGTCAGTGAGGAGGTCCTCGAGTGACGCGCGTGCAGCGGTGAAGTCGCCGGCGATAGCCTGGTCGACCATCTCCTCGACCTCTTCGGGCCGTGCGGTCGCGGTAATCGCGAAGACCGTCTCCTCGTCGACGGTTTCGCCCATCACGGCCGCAGCCTGCAGGGCATTGATCGCCTTTCGCATGTCGCCGTCGGCCGCGTAGACCAGCGCGTCGACGCCGTCATCGGTGACCTCGATATCCTGATCGGCGGCGATTTCGCGAACCTGCGCCTCGATGGCGGTTTCGGTGAGCTGGGTAAAGCGGAACACCGCACATCGAGACTGAATTGGATCGATGATCTGACTCGAGTAGTTACACGAGAGGATGAAGCGGGTGTTGTTCGAGAACTGCTCCATCGTCCGGCGAAGGGCGGACTGGGCGTCGGAGGTGAGTGCGTCAGCCTCGTCCAGGAAGATGATGCGGTGGTCGTAGCCGCCGAAGGAGGCGCGCGCGAAGTCTTTAATGCGGTCGCGGACGACGTCGATCCCGCGCTGGTCGGAGGCGTTGAGTTCGAGGAAGTTCTCACGCCAGTCGTCGTCGTAGACCTCGCGGGCAATAGCCTGTGCGGCGGTCGTCTTCCCGGTGCCGGCCGGCCCTGCAAACATGAGGTGGGGCAGGTCGTCCTGTTCGACGTACCGCTGGAGCCGCGGAACGATGTTTTCGTGGCCTTTGATCTCGTCTAAGTACTCCGGCCGATACTTCTCGATCCAGACCTCGGTCCGCCCGGCAGTCGACTCGGCGACCTCGGTGTCGGTATCGGTCTCGGCCTCAGTCGCGCCGTCGGCGTCGCTCATACCGGGTCAAGGGACGGGCCGAAGATAAATCGACCGAACGATGGTGCGCGACGGGCCCTGACTGCGAATCGGAGGGCACTGTCACCCTGAGCGGTGTACGACACGGTCGACATGTGTGGTCATCAATCGTCCCGGAAACGAACTGGTCCAGACGTTTACCGAATGACAGGTTTTTCACCACTCACGGTGAATGGGTGATATGGAAGGTGTTACCAATGGACGGTCGAGGCGCTCGACCGCGTTCGTCCTCCTCGTCGTTGTCCTCGTCGGCTGTGCTGCGTTCTCGGCACCCGTCGCCGCACAGTCCGAGACGCGCGCCGGGGGGACCATCACCATCGGACCTGACGAGACCGTCGACAGTCTCAACGCTTTCGGTGGCACGGTCGTCGTCGAGGGAACGGTCACCGGAGACGTCAGCGCTGCCGCGGGTGACGTTCGAATCGATGGCAACGTGGGTGGCGACGTCGAGGCCGGCGCCGGAAGCGTCACGATCACCGGCGACATCGGCGGTGACGTCAACGCCGCGACTGGCGGACTTGAAATCGCCGAAGGTGCAACGATCGGTGGCAGCCTCGCCGCCGGCGCGGGGAGTGTGGCCATCGACGGAACGATCGACGGCGACGCCGAACTCGGGGCCGAAACGACGACTCTCGGCGAGGAGGCCGCGATCGGCGGTGACCTGCGCTACGGCGGCGACCTCCAGGGGAACACTGACGCCGTCGCAGGCGAAATCGAGTACGACTCCACGCTCGGCGGCGAGTGGGCCCCGACGTTCGAGCCGATCGGATCGCTGCTCGCCTCGGCGTACATCTTCGTGCTGAACCTGCTCCTCGGAGCCGCGCTGCTCGCTATCTTCCCGCGGTTCTCCGATTCCGTGGCGGGCCAGGTTTCTCAGAAGCCCGTCCGCTCCGGTCTGGTTGGACTTGGTGTGCTCATCGGCGTCCCGCTCTTGCTGATCGCGCTTGCGATCACGATCGTCGGCATCCCGTTCTCGCTCGTCGGCGGACTCCTGTTCGCACTGATCATCTGGGTCGGAATTATCTACGGCCGCTTCGCCGTCGCAGCGTGGCTGCTCTCCGCCGGCGGGATCGACAACCGGTGGCTCGCCCTCGTCGTCGGGCTGGTCGGCGGCGCACTCCTCGCGCAGATCCCCTGGATCGGCGGGCTGTTGAACTTCCTGTTCTTCCTGCTTGGGCTCGGTGCGCTCGCTCTCGCACTGGTCAAGCACCGGCGAACGAGTCGCGAACAGCGCCGAGAGCGGGACCCACAGCCGTACTCCCATCCCGGCCCGCGGCGCGACCAGCCGCGCCGACGCGATCCGGACGGCCGCGACGGATTCGATCAGGACGACCCGACAACTGACTAACGTCACGGAATCTCTCTGTCGCCGTTCAGGGAGCGCGACGGCCGCGAACAACGAACAGCGAACGGCGAACAACGAACGGCGAACGACGTGCTCAAGTTTCACCCGCCGTAACACCATCCATGCGCGTCACCGTCGACGTCAAAGGCGAGGAGACACACGAGATTTCGCTCGCCGACCTCCGTGAGATCGGTGGCGACTCGAGTGCAGACACTGCTGAAGACAAAGAAGCAAAACCGACGTATGCCGACCTGCTTCGAGAAATCGACTTGAGTCCCCACGAGGTGAGCGTGCTGGTTGAGGGACGGCCAGTGCCGGAGGATCAACCGGTCGAGAGCGAGCAGGTGACGGTGTTGCGGTTGATTAAGGGTGGGAGTCGGTAGCCGTGGCCGGTAGCTGATAGCCAACACTACCGCGAGACGACGGAGCCTCAGGCGTTGACGTGCGTTACCTCGTAGCCGTGATCACGAATCGAGCGGATAATTGCCCGCGCCTGTCCCGCGCCGCTGGTCTCGATCTGGAAGTCGAGGTGCGCCTCGCCGACATCGAGTTCCGGCGCCGAGCGGTCGTGGCGCACCGTCTGAATGTTGGCGTTATGGTCGGCGATGACGCCCGAAATCTCCTCCATTTTGCCTGACTGATCGTCGATTCGCACGCGAAGCCGTAGCAGTTGTTCCCGATCGGAAAGCGCGTGGACGAGCACCGTCTGGAGCATCGTCATATCGAGGTTCCCGCCGCAGAGCAGGGCCATCACCGTCTCGCCTTCGACGTCGAGTTCGTCGCTGATAATCGCTGCAACCGAGGCCGCGCCAGCCCCCTCGACGACCTGCTTTGCACGCTCGAGAAGGAGCAAAATCGCTCGTGCAATTTCACCGTCGGTCACCGTCACCACGTCGTCGACGTGCTCCTCGATGAGCGAGAGCGTCAACTCCGAGACGCCGCCGGTCGCGATGCCGTCGGCGATCGTGTTCACCGACTCGAGTGAGATCGGTGCACCCTTCTGGAGGCTATCGGGAACGGTGGCCGCGTCGGTTGCCTGGACACCCACGACACGAGTCTCAGGCGAGTGCTCGGCGAACGCGGTCGCGATGCCGGCGATGAGGCCACCGCCGCCGATTGGGACGACGACAGTGTCGACCTCCGGCAGGTCCTCGTACATCTCGAGGCCGAGGGTACCCTGTCCGGCGACGATCGCCGGGTCGTCGTAGGCGTGGACGAACTCGACGTCCGTGCCGTCGACGAGGTCTTCGGCGAAGTCCATCGCCTCGCGGAAGTCGGTGCCGACGAGTTCGACGTCCGCGCCGTACCCTCTCGTCGCATCGACCTTCGCCTGTGGTGCGGTCCGGGGCATGACGATGGTCGAGTCGATACCGAGTTTCGTCGCGGCGAGTGCGACCCCCTGGGCGTGATTGCCCGCGCTCGCGGCGACGACGCGGTCGGTCCCGTCCTCGGCAACGCACTGTGCGATCTTGTTGTACGCGCCGCGGGTCTTGAACGAACCCGTCCACTGGAGGTGCTCCATCTTGAGGAACACCTCGCCACCGGTCAGTTCGTCGAGCGACGTGCTCCGCTCGACGGGCGTTCGCTTAACAACCGACTCGTCGTCGAACCGGTCGCGAGCGGCCTCGATATCGGCGATATCGACAGAGTCTGAATGTTGCACCATTGTACAGCGTTAAGTACCTCATCCCAGCAATCGGGAATAATAGTTCGGGTTGCACGCCGAAAGTCGTGATCCTGACCACGAGCCACAAACTACGACCGCGGTATAGTACGGTACAGTACAGCACCGGCGACGACGAACTCACCAACCAACGCACTGTTGACACCCGACGACGAACACGACTACATGGCTGGCGACATCCACGTCCGCACCGCCACAGCCGCGGACGAACTCGAGATCCGTCGCATTCTCGACGCCGCGATGCTCACATTTGGGGACCTCGAGACACGGCTTGCGGTGGGAGACGTACTCGTTGCCGGCGACTGGCAGGGCGGTTCGACTGACTCCAACCACACGCCAGAATCCGAGGAAGCCAGCCCGCGAGCCGACGAACGAATCCTCGGCACGCTGGTTCTGGCTCCGGTTCCACCCGAAACAGACGGGTGCAGTACTGGAACAGAGGGTGCTGCCGAGACAAACGAGTCCATAGAACCGGCCCGCGAGAGCGCACACATCGCCGCAATCGCCGTCCGACGACGCCACCGCGGACAGGGAATCGGACGGGCGCTCGTCACGTGCGTACTCGAGTCCGAATCCGAGTCTGAGTCCGAGTCCGTTCCCGAGCGACGAGTGACGGCACACTTCGATGCGGATGTACGGCCTTTTTACGAGTCGCTTGGGTTTGCGATCGAGCCAATCGAGGTGAGCCAGGAAGCCGGGTCGGCCGAATTAGGCGGGCACGACAACGCAACCGGAGCCGATCAGTTTCGTGGCATCGCCGTCGCCACCGACGACGAGTCGGACATTGACACTGGCAGCGACACCGACACAGACAGCGACACCGACACCAACAGCAACACAGACAGCGACACCAACACCAACAGCAACACAGACAGCGAAACCGACTCGGCGACTGATCGGTAGTACTCGAGTTCGGCGAGTCAGTCGAGAGGGAGACGGTTCCATCGGTCCCGATCGTTGTGAGAAACAGTTGGAACTAATACATCGGCTCGCTGTCGTAACGGTATGGCTCCCCGTCGACCCGGTTCGAACTCGCGTCGTCGAGAGTGGCACGCGCTCGTCGAACAGTATACACCGGATGGATCGCTCGGCCGGTTCCTCCTCGGTGCACCGATCGGGACGATTGGATTCTGGTTCCTGTTAATCGCTCTCCTCGAGATACCACGCGGCGGGGTCACACTCGGAGTGCTGTTCTGGACACCGGCACTACTCGGCGCGTCAGTTGCGATGCTGGTGTTCGCCGTACTAATGCTCTGGCCGATCTACCTCTCGCTCATCGGGAACGTCGAGTCGACGGAAGCGTACGCCGAGTCGGTAACCGGCGAGTCGAAATCGACGGGGACCACGTCCGTTAGTGGTTCGACCACGGGACACACTTCGCCACCGACCGGAACACCGGCGGCGGGGGCTCGGTCTCACTCAACTCGAGACGAGAGCCACTCCGGGTCCGAATCGAGTGACCCATTCGAAGAGCTCAAGCGGCAGTACACAGCCGGCAAGATCAGCGAGGAGGAGTTCGAGCGACGGGTCGAGGCACAGCTCGACGGCGGTGACGGGGCCAACACAAACCGCGCGAGCGACGGCGAGACCGAGCTCACCGACCGTCGCTGAGCAGTCGGCCTGCGGCCTGAACACACCAAACTAAACATCGCTGGGCTGTCAGCTAAAATATACTGGACTGAGCAGAGCGTCGCTGATCAGGACAGCTTCGACTGGAACCGATCCAACCCGAACTCGAGCATGTCCGGACTCACAGTCTGGAACTCGTCGTCGTCCGGGAGGAAGGGAACGACGGAGTCCCAGCTATCGCGAGCGTAGCGCTCGTCTAACAGCACGCGGACGCCCGTATCCTCGGGCGAGCGGATCACCCGACCGATCGCCTGCCGAGCCTTCCGAACCGCGGGAATCGTCAGCGCGTAGGTGAAGCCGTCGCCGAACGCGTCGTCGTAGGCGCGACGCACCGCTTTCGTCCGCGGACTCGAGGTATTGACGATCGGAACGCCACAGACGACCGCAGCGGAGAGACGGTCGCCGCTGTAGTCGACACCTTCCGTCAGCGTCCCGCGGAGACTCGTCACGAGCACCTTCCCCTCGCCCGCGAAGAACTCGCTCTTGAGTGACTCCGTCGCCTCGTCGTCGCTCGAAGCGTCGCGGAGCACGGGTTTCTCGAGACGGTCCTCGAGAATCTCGGCGATCCACTCGGCCTCAGCGTAGCTCGGCATGCCGACGAGCACGTTGCCCGGAAGTTGACCAACCTGTGTGATTGCGTCGGCGTAATGGGTCCGCGTCGGATTCTCGTCGCCCGTTCTGCCGCGGTTGTCGTACGTGAACTTCGGCGCGGCGACCGCGAAGCTCTCGCGGTTCTCCTCGGGGAAGTGCAGCCCGTATCGTCGTTCGACGACCGGTCGATCCTCCTCGCGGGCGAGGTACTCGAGTCCCGTGACCTCGGTGAAGGCGTCCATCGGCTCCAGCGTCGCGCTCATCAGGATGCCGCCGCCGAAGGCCGCGAGGCGGTCGCCGATGGCGTCGCTTGGGACGCAGTTGTGCAGCGCGATACGAGCGGTGTAGGCCCGTCGCCAGGAGTCCGCCGGCTCCGTGTCGTTCCAGGTGCGCTCGAGTTCGATCTCGCGGAAGTACTCCGTGTGACCGCAGCGGTACCACTCGCCCAGCACGCGGCCGACGGCGGGTGCGGCCCGCGTCCGGTCTTCGTCTTCGGCCTCGTTCAGGATTCGTGCGGCGACAGCGCCGACAGCCTCGACGCGGACCCAGTCGGCGTCGCCGTAGCCCGCCTCTCTCGCCCACTCCGAGAGTTTGTCTTCGGCCGGCTCCCCGGGGTCACGGAGTGGAATCTCTTCGTCAGGGAGGTCGGTGAGATCCGACCGCCACCCCCTGTGTTTCCGGTCGAGATGGGCGGTCACACGGCGGTCGAGTTCGTCTCTGAGATCGCGGATGAACTCGAGTGTCCGGTTGAGTTCGTCGTAGGTGACGTCGCTGTCCTGGAGTTCGGCGCGGACGAGGTCGGCATCGGCGGTCTGGGAGCCACCGGTTGCCTGGCGGCCCTCGCGTTCGAACTTGATGGGCTGGATAACGCGCGAGAGTTCGGTTTCGGCGTCCCGGAGCGTGGTGTCGGCGACCCCGTCGCTGACGAGGTCGCGCACGCGCGGTTCGAGCATGTGGGCCTCGTCACAGACGACGAACGTGGAATCGTCGAGCAGCGCGCCGGTGAACGAACCGGTCGTTCGCGGGTCGAACGCGTGGTAGTAGTTTCCGATGACGACCTCGGTGTGGGCGAGTGCAGCGCCCATGACCGAGTGCGGGCAGGTACCGTTGCGGACCGAGCGCGCGACGAGGTCCTCCGGCGTGATCATCCCCGCGTCGGTGAGGTCGTAGGGGACCGCTTCGACTGCGTCTCCGTCGCTGCCCTCGTCTGGCAAGTCCTCCAGGTACTGCGCGTAGAACGGACAGAACTCAGTCTCGGCGCTCACCGGCCCGCCATCGGAGTAGGTCGCCATCTCTGGCGGGTAGGCAGCCGTCTCGCCGGCAGTTTCGAGAAATCGTCCCATAGAACCGGAGCGGCCGCTGTCGGCGAGCCCCGTCTGTTGCTGGCGTGCGCTGGCGGTCAGTGCGGCGGCGGTCGTCTCGCCGCCCTCGCCGGTCAGGTCCCGTGTTCGATCGCGGAGGGTCTCACAGCGGTCGTAGACGTTGCTGTCGTCGATGTCACCCGCGCCGGCCCGGTTGTACGGGCAGACGTCGGCCTTCCCGACGAGTGTGAGCCCCGAAACGGGGTCCCAGTCGGCGGGCAAGTTCTCGTTGATCGTCTCGAGGTCGGCTTCGAACTGGCGCAGTTGCTGTTTGACGCTAGTGAGGACGAAGACGCGCTCGTAGTCGGTGTCTGGGTCGCGCACGAGGTCGATACCGGCGGTGAGCGCGATCATCGTCTTCCCCGTCCCGCAGGCTCCTTCGATGACCGTGTATCCACCGTCACGGGCCGCGTCGACGGCGGTGTCGATGCCGTCGACCTGCTCGTCGTAGGGCTCGGCGTGACCGAAGATCGGTCGCCAGTCCGTCATTCTTCCCGTACTCATGGTCGGGTGGCCAAAGCGTTGACGGACCACTCTCGGTGCGGGATCGGATATAAACCTCCGCACAGCGAATCGTGTCAATTCAACGGTTTTTATATCGTGCCGACAGTCAAAGACCGTAATGTCCCTCCCTGACCCTGGTGGCGATTCCCCGTTCTACCGCGACCTCGCGGTCTCCCTGCTCGCGCTCTGTCTCCTCACCAGCCCGTTCCTGGTTGCAACGTTTCACATCGGCGAGCCGGCCCACGAGTTCGACCGCGCGGCGGTGACGACCAACGACAGTACAATCGAATACGCCGACCGAGACGATGTACCGGCCCTGACACCGATCAGTGAGGATATCGACTGCGCCGGCTGGGCTGGCGACCTGCGAGCCTGTGCACTCGAGGAGCAGGTGCTCGACGGGCAGGCGGTACCAGCCGGAATGTGGACGGAAGGAGTGGGCCACACGCCACCGGCAAGACCGTATCTGGCGGGCTACTACCAGTACGTCCAACTCGACAGGCAGGTGTACGAGCCCACGTATGAAACGAACGCGTCGGAACAGCGAAACGGGATGCACAGGGTCGAACTGTCCCTCGAACCCACAAACCCAGACGACGCGCTACAGCGAATCTCGGTCGACGTAACCGACGAGGTTCTCCATCCGACCGTCGCCGAAGCCGCACGAGAGGGGGCAACGACCACTCGCGCCGCCGTCGACATCCCGGAGACACCGATCGAACTCGAGGACGGTACTCGCTACCGGGTGTACGAGAGCCAGCAGGTCGACGATTCGCCGTGGGACTCGAGTTCGCTCGCGTCTGCGCTGCGGTATATCGCGCCGCTGTTGGGGATCGCGCTGCTCGTGTCGCTATCTCGTCGGATCGAGGTGTCCTACGTGGGTGGGGAGTCAGAACGATCGGAGTAGGTTGACCGTTCGGATCGGGTGGGTGGGAGCGAAGGAAGAGCTACTGTCCACCAGTGTTGCCGGTGTCACCGGTGTCGCCGTCGTTACCGTTGTTTCCACCCTCTCCGACGTCTCCACCGTCAAATTCGGTTGTCGATTCGCTCCCGAAGTGCGACTCCTCGTCACTGTCCCCGAAGTCGTCGTCCCCACTATTCTCGTCCTCTACAAGCGCCCACTCGCGCGTCAACGACGGCGTTCCGCGGACTGCGATGGCGACCGCAGCGAGTCCGAAGACCGCGATGCCGACCGCACCGACCGGGTTGACCACGAGTTCGGAACCGCCCTGTGCGAAGACGATCAGCGTCGTGCCGAAGGCGTTGAACGTGCCGTGGAAGATCGCCGGCGCGATCACCGATTTGGCGCGAATCGTGATGTAGGTGTACACCGGCGACATCGCGAGGCAGGCCGCGGTCATGACGGCGACGCCGACGAGCGGATCGGTTGTCGGATAGTTGTACCCCTCGAGGATCACCGGCGCGTGCCAGAGCCCCCAGACGACGCCGATCGCGGCCGACGCCGGCCAGAAGCCGTAGGGTGACAGCTCCGTCAGGAACACGCCACGCCAGCCGAACTCCTCGCCGAACGCGAGGACGGCGTTGATCGTCGCGCCGGTGATGAGTGCGGCGACGATCGTCACGAGCAAGTTGAACGGCCAGTCTGGCAGCGACGGCCCCTCGGGCTGATCCGCGGGGTCGGCCGGTGCGAACTCCGTTCCCTCACCCGTGAACGGGTTCGCGTCGGGCACGAACTCGACGCCGGGCAGCGCGAGCGCGATGGCGATGCCGAGCAGGACAAGTGCGATCGGGACGATTGCGGCGATCGCGAGCCAGCGCAGTCGTTGCCACGGGAATCGAAGACCAGCAGCCTCGAACGACGGCGAGCCGACCATGCAGGTTGCGATCCCGGCGAGCATCGGTGTGAACATATACGCGGGCGCGAGCGCGACCATACTCACGTCGAGCGCCTGCGAAACGAGCACGAACGCTCCCGAGAGCACGACGAGCGAACCGAGGAAGACGGCGATTGGCCGCCGTCCGGGATCAGGAGCGGGACCGGGGTCAGGTCTAGAACCAGAGCCACTATCGCGCTCGGTCACAGCCATCCCTCCTGTGTCTGCGTCGAACCGTCGGCGTGCTGTAACATGGCTGAACTGTACGTCCCGTGAGAATAAGTATTGCACCGTCTCCCCCGCTCGGAAACAGGTGACGAGAGCCAGAATCACTGTTCGGCGTACGCACTCTCACGAGACAAACAGTACGCATACTCACCACGGGACACAAACGCTACACCCCCACCACGGAACACAAACGCTACACCCCCACCACGAACCACAGAGCACAACACACACCCGTCACCACCCCGAACACCACCCATGAGCGACACGAGCGATTCGACCCACGACATCGACACCGAGCAGTGGCGCACCGAACTCGAGAAGAAGCGCGCAGAGAAAAACGAGTTCTTCGCCAGCCACCCCCAGTCACCCGTCCCACCGGAGGAACGCGATGAATTCGAGGCACTCGAGTACTTCGACCCGAATCCGGAGTACCGCGTCACCGCGAGCGCCGCGGTCCACGACGACCCCGAAGTCGTGCTCATGGACACGACGACCGGACGCGAGATGCGATACCTGCGCGTGGCGACACTCGAGTTCGACCTCGAGCGCGCGGACGAGGAACTCGAAAACGTCAGTACGTCACTTGCGGCGTACCAACTCGAGAGTCCGAACCAGGAGCCGTACTTCATTCCGTTCCGGGACAAGACGACGGGCCAGCAGAGCTACGAGGGGGGTCGGTACATGGAACTGGCGGCGGATCGTGATCTCGAGACGGGCGACGAGTTAGTCGTCGATTTTAATCTGGCGTACACGCCGTTCTGTGCGTTCAGCGAGACGTACGACTGCCCGCTCCCGCCGAAGGAAAACTGGCTCGACGTGACGATTCCGGCGGGTGAGCGATTCGAGTAACCGAACTGGTGTCGACCACCGCTATGATGTTGAAAGTTAGCTGGGCAACACGAACAGGCTTGTTTCCACTGGAACGGAAGCACTGTTTCCAGGCTGGTGGTGGGGTGTGACAGACTTCGAGTGGAAATAGGGGGGTTTTGGTCTCTGCGGGTTTGTCGGCGACAATTGTGACGGTGGTGTCGGTATGGTGCGACGCCGACGTAGTTACGGTGCGACGCCGACCGTGAGCAACGTCCCGAACTCGCGGTAGCGTTCGACCATCTCCGCGCGGGTGTCCCAGTCGTCTACCGGGAACTCGGCTTCGGCGGGAATCGTGATCTCGCGGTCCGGAATGTTGTCCTGCTCGGCGACGTACAGTCCGGCGTCACGGAAGGCCTCGCGGTACTGGTCGCGGTCCCAGCGAGTCATCTCGATCGAAATTTTTTCCTGCCACTCGTGGGAGTGAACGTTCTCCTCGTAGTAGTTGACCGCACAGTAGAAGGTGCCGCCGGGGCGGAGCACGCGAGCGATTTCGGCGAGCGTTTCGTGGGGATCGGCGGCGTAGTAGAACGCCTCCATCGACCAGACGTGATCGATAGTGTCGTCACCGAAGGGGAGCGAGCCGAAGTCGCCGACGACGTACGAGACCTGCGGGTCCTGCGTGTAGCCCGCGGCGTTGTGGGCCATTTCGGGTGAGCCGTCGAGCCCGTAGATTCGTCCTGCGTCCTTGGTATCTCGGAGTGCACGGCCGGCGTAGCCGCTCCCACAGCCGAGGTCGAGGACGGTATCGCCGGCCTCCACCGGCATCCGTGCGAGTGCGTGCTTTGCCGTGTGCCAGTGGCGCTCTTCCATCCCTCGGTCGCGACCGCTCGTCGCCCAATCGTCGAACTCCTCGCGTACGCTCATGCAGGAAGTGCAGGGCTACTGGCGCAAAATGGATTCGACTTCTGTCGGCGCGAGACGGGGGCGACAGATACTTTAGGATCGCCTAAAAAGATGAACGTGGAGAGGTTTAGGCCGGCCGAAATGCCGTGGGCATCGGTGTTGGCCGCCGAACAGCGACTGCTCTCCATCGATTTTCGAGGATATACTCGCTGCTAATCGGAAGCTATATGTGTTTTAGGTCGACCTAAAACAATGTATGGAACGGCGCGACACCGACGGATCAATGGGAACAGCGATGAATCGACGGCGGTTTCTGGGCGCAACGGCGGTCTCGATCGGCAGTCTCACCGTCGCAGGCTGTATGGGAAGCTCCGGAGAGGACCCGTTCGACGACTACGGGCCACAGGCTGCCGCCGTCGAATCGTCTGCCGTCTCCTGGGACGACCTCGGCGACCTCGAAGGAGAGCTCACGATCTACTCCGCACGAAGCCAGGACCAGATCCAGCCACTGTTCGACGCACTCGAGGAGCGCTACGACGACTTCGAGATTCGTGACGACTACGACGATGAAGACGACCAACTCGTCAGCCTGCTCGAGGAAGGTGAGAACAGTCCGGCGGACCTTTACTACACGCAATCGTCTGGCGAACTCGCCCGTGTCAAAGCGGAGGGACTCGCACGCGAACTTCCCGAGGACGTTATCGGTGCCGTCGACGACAACTACCGTGATTCCGACGGCCAGTGGACCGGTGCATCCGGACGTGTTCGTGCGATTCAGTACAACACTGACGAGTTCGACGCAGAGGAACTGCCGGACGACATCTTCGAGTACGCAGAAGACGAACGGTTCCAGGATATCATCTCGACACGACCCAACTCCGGCACCTTCCGCTCGTTCATCATCGCGATGATCGAAGCGGAAGGCGAAGAAGCCACCCGCGACTGGGTCAGCAGTATGGTCGACGACCAGAACGCAACGCTGTACAACAGCGGCTCCCAGCAGGCCGAAGCAGTCGCAAACGGCGAGCAGCAGGTCGCTCTCGGGAACCAGTACTACGCCGGCCGAATCGTCGGCAACGATCCCGACGCTCCAATCGACGTCACGTTCACCAACAACGATCCTGGCTGTCTGTTCAACGTCTCCGGTGTCGCCATCCTCGATGGCGAGAACAAGAAGCCGAACCTCGCCGCCGAGTTCACCCGCCACGTCATCGCCGCGGAAGGACAGGAGTTCTTCGTCGACACGAACGGCGAGTACCCCGTCATCGACGGCGTCGACTACGTTGGCGAACTACCGACGCTCGAGGAGATCAACCCACTCGAGTTCGACCTGAATCAGCTCAGCGATCTCGAGCCGGCGAACGACCTGCTCCGCGAAGAAGGCATGATGTGACCGGCGGCGCCCGGACGTAGACAGTTCGAATCGGGAGATTGGATACTGTCCAGTCCAGACCAGTCCGTTCGCTGTCATCAGTGGTTTAGGAAGCCCTAAATCCCTCCCGGCAAAATACTCTGACCGAGTATCACCCGTGGCCTCGAACCGACTGCAGAAACTGTTTGACGCGGCCGGGCAGAACTCGCTCTCCTGGCTACTCGTGTTGAGTGGCCTCATTGCACTCCTCGTCGCGTCACCGCTGCTCTGGATCGGCCAGCGCGCAGCGCAAGTCGAACCGGCACGAGGCTTCGAACTCATGGTCTCGGCGCGCACCGCCGAGATTCTCGTTACCAGCCTCGGGCTCATGGCCAGCGTGACGATTCTCTCTATGCTGATCGGCGTGCCACTCGCAATCGTCACGACGCGAACTGACCTCCCCTACCGACGGTTCTGGACCGTCGTCGCCGCGCTCCCGCTCGTCATCCCCAGTTACATCGGCGCGTTCGCGTTCGTCTCTGCCTTCGGTGAGCACGGCGAACTCGAGTCCGTTCTCGGCATGGCGATGCCGAACATCCAGGGCTTCTGGGGTACTGTCCTGATCATCACGCTCTATACCTACCCGTACGTGTTCCTGACGACTCGGGCCGCCCTGCTCTCGATGGACGCCTCGCTCGTCGACGCCGCCCGGACGCTCAACGCCGACCGATTCGAGGCGTTTCGCCGCGTAACGTTCCCCCAGATTCGGCCGGCCATCGCCGCCGGCTCGCTGCTCGTCGCACTCTACGCCATCTCCGATTTCGGGACGCCAGCGTTCATGCAGACCGAGGTCTTCACGAGCGCCATCTACTGGGAGTACGGCGCGATCAACGTCGAGTACGCCGCCCTGCTGTCACTCCAGCTCCTCGCAGTCACCGGGCTCGTGCTCTTGCTCGAGGCACGCGTCGGCCGAGACGAAGACGCAAGCAGCGGCGACAGTCGCGGCTCACAGATTCGACTCGGTACCTGGAAGTGGCCCACGATGGGCGGAATCGCGAGTCTCGGTATCGTGACGATCGTCGTCCCGGTCGCCATCTTCGGCGTCTGGCTCCTCCGAGGAACCGGCGGCGCCACGACCGCGTACGCGTTCGAACTCGAGTACGCGCTGAACTCGATGGTGCTCGCCGTGCTGGCGGCGCTCGTCGCCTGTGCGTTCGCGCTGCCGGTCGGCTACCTCTCGGCTCGCTCTGATTCGTTGCTCGCGCGACTGTTCGAACGGGTTACCTACGTCGGATTCGCCGTTCCGGGAATCGTTATCGGGCTTGCACTCGTGTTCTTCGGGTCGAGCTATCTCTCGTTCATCTACCGCGAGAGTATCGTGTTGTTGGTCTTCGCCTACGTCGTTCGATTCCTCCCGCAGGCGGTTGGCAATATTCGGACCTCCGTACTGCAGGTCGACGACCAGCTCCAGGAGGCCGCCAAGACGCTCAACGCTAGCCGTGGCGAGACGTTTCGACGGGTAACGCTGCCGTTGATCGCTCCGGGGGTCGTCGCCGGCGGTGTCCTCGTCTTCCTGACGACGATGAAGGAATTGCCGGCGACGCTGATGCTGCAGCCGATCGGCATGGAGACGCTGGTGACGCTTATCTGGGGTGCACACGGAACGGCACACTATCGGTATGCCGCCTTGCCTGCGCTCATTCTCGTCCTCATCTCCGGGCTGTCGATGATTATTCTGCTTCGGCAGGAAGATTCTGACCTGCAGTAACCTCGTTGACAGCGCAGTTCTCGTTGACAGCGCAGCTCTCATTGACAGCGCAGTTGCTCCACAGCAACACAGAAATCATTTCACGAGACCCACAGTAAATCGGTTCACGACACTCACCAAGGGTGTCACATTCACACAGATCCTCACTATTAAGTCCGTTCCAGCAGTTGTTCACTGCAGTATGGATTACACACTCGAGATCGAGGAGACACCGGACAGCGTACCCGGCGGCACAGGCATTCTCTTGCTCCACCCGAGTACCGGCGAAACGGACCGCATCGACACCGACTTCCTCAAAACCGACACCGATCACTTCCTCGTCGTCTCCACGCGAACCACTGCCCGCGAAGTCAAGCAGAAACTCGAGTACTACGACGTCGACGAGGAGCGCGCCGAGATTTTAGATACCCTGAGCATCGAACACGGCTACTCCCGTCGCAAGAGCGACACCGTCCACTACGTCGCCGCTCCCGACGATGTCGACGGCATCATCGAACACATCGACGGCTTCCTCGACAGTCACGACGGCAAACTGCGGCTCAGCTTCGATTCGATCACCGAACTCGCCTACTACGCCGGCGACGACGAAGCCCTCGAAGCGGTCGACCGCATTCTCGACCTACTCGAGTCCTACGATGCAGTCGGGCTCTTTCACGTCTCGGAAGACCCCCATGAACCGGAACTGGTCGAGGCGTTCCGTGATCGCTTCGATGGTGTGATCGATCTCGACGAAGACGGCGACGTCGACGCGGCGTTCTAGCGCCCATTCTGGACGACCAAGCGAACGAGTAGCAGTCAGTCTGAGAATCGATACGGTAGGTGCTATTCGGAGAGCGACCGTTGTGCTACTATTCGGAGAGCGACCGTTTTGCTACTATTCGGAGAGATGCCGTTGTGCCACTATTCGGAGGGCGAATCCATCACTCCGCGAGCGCGTCGAACGTCTTCTCCGCCCACCGGATCGCATACTCGGGGCCATGATCGCGGTAGGCGCTCGTATCCAGTGCTGCGAACGGTGCCGGCAACTCGATCGCGTGCTTGATCGACGCACAGGCAAGTTCGGTCGCATCCGCAAAATCCGTCTCGCCGCGTGCGACCGCACGCGGGAGTCCAGCAACCCGGTCCTCGAGTCGTGTTCCCGCATCCTGCCAGGCGTCACCGAGTTCTGCGCGGTCCGACTGCTCGTGCCACTCGGCAAAGACTTCCCGGGTCTGGAGTCCGAGCCAGCCGTCGTACAGCGCTGCCGCGATCTGGTAGGTGCTGTTCGGGTCGAGATCGACCGCCTGATCGAGATCCGCATACTCGTCTTCGAAAAAGCCGATGAAGTGCTCGGGAACATCGAGTCCGAGTTCGACGAACGCCTCTGCGAGAAGGAAGTCGACGAACGACTCCGGCGACCCCTCGACTCGGGGCTTGACGAGGACGAGCGGCGGCTCCGTCTGGCGCGTCCAGACGACACTCCCGTCGCCTGGCATCCCGATCGTGAGATCGGAACTCGCGTATCGTGACAGCAGCGTGGGTGCATCTTCGGGCAGCCACGCTGCTGGATAGTTCGCCGGCTCGAGTGTGTCGACCACGAGACCGAGATCCTCGGCGAGCGCCGGCGGGAGTGTCTCGAAGTCGCGCTCGCAGTCGAAGACGAGAGTGTCAGGCGCGTGTTCGTCTCGAACTGCCTCGACCGGGCGTGAGAGGTCGCGAGCCTCGAACATCAGACGAAAACGTTCTGGAAGACCAGCAGGATCGACAGCAGCGCCGATACAGCGACCGTCGTAACGACGACCTTGGTTGCAGTGCTCATGGTCGGGAACTGTCGCCCGCGTCGCTTAAATCCATCTGTCCCGGCCGAACAGTGGGTTCACTCTGCTCGGCCGACCGTTGTGCTCACTCTTCGCCGCCATCTCGCCAGGAATCAGGAACGTCGATCACGTACCGACCGTCCTCCTGTAACGAGATAATGTACTCCTCGCGGTTGTAGAGCTCCATCAGATTGAGTTCGTACTGACCGGGACGAACGATCCGAATGCTCTCGAACTGCTTGTTGAGTTCTTCCCGGAGTTCTTCCATCGACGGGTTCTCGCCGCTTGGCTCGCTGACGACGCGACCGTGCTCCGGCGGACTGTCGTCGGCTGGCTGCTCCGAATTGCCACTGGGCTCTGTGTTCGCAGACGCCGCTGGCTCACCAGACTGGCGCTCGACAGACTCGTGGCGTTCCGCACCACTCTCTCCGTGTTCACCACTCGCCGGTGTCGACTGCGACGAAGCACTGGTCGCCGTCCCCGTCGGCAACTCGTCCGATGGGACGAACTCGCTTCGTGCATCCGACTGCGCCGTGTTCTCGCTGTTTGCCATCGTCGTCGACGACGATGGCGATGGCGCAGTCTCCGAACTCGAGTCCGACCGCTGCTGGCGTGAGCGTGGTCCACTCGAAGCAGACCCCTCGCTGCTGGCTGCCTCGTCTGTGTCGGTAGACGAACGAGCGGACGAAGATGCCTGTTCCCAGGAAGAGGAGGCAGCTTCGCCCGCAGACGACCGATCCTCCGGACGCCGGGCGCTATCCGGCCACTCCTTGAAGGAGCCAAAGTCATCCGACTGTGATTCCGATCCTGGCGCTGTCTCCGAATTCGGGTCTACGTTGGATCCGCGCGCAGGTTTGGAGTTCGGGTCGAGGGTCTCTGCGGTATCGGCAGTATTGTCAGTATTGGTGGTATCAGCAGTACCGGTAGTTTCGGTGGGACCACCAGCATCAGCAGACGACGGACTCGAATCCGTCTCCGACGCTGGCGACGTTGGCCACGCCGACGAGGGATCCGGTGCATCCTCGGTGTCGTCTCGAGTAACCCAGTCGCGGACCGTTTCGGCTGCGCGGCTCGTGACACCACTCGAGTCCGTGTCTTGATCTGGGGGTGAGTTGGAGTCGGAACTCCGTGTTCCGGCTCCGCCAGGGGAGTCGGCTGAGCTGGGCGAATCGGACGAATTGGGCGAACCAGCACCAGCGCCACCAGACGGATCCGACGCTGTATCCGCGTTCGTCGCAGACGATGGCGTGAACTGGAACTTGTTCCCGTTGCAGTCAGGACAGCCCGAAAGCATCTCCTTGGAGCCGTCCGGGAACGTCCGACCGCAGTTCGTGCATTCGTGTGGCATTAGTCTCTCACTCTCCTCACTGGCTGTGCGCTAATCACGGGAAACGAGCGCGCTGATGAGTGTTTCGTCCTTGTGGAGTGTCTCGATCTGGTTCGCCGGGCCGATCACCGTCAACTTCGCCTCGGTTTCGTCCGATCCCATGAGTCGGCCAAGCAGCGACGAGTCGCGCGTCTCCGACTTGGGATACGTCTCGATTTCGATCCCGTTGAACTCGTCCGGGCTGATCTCGGACATCGTCACCTCGATGAGTCGACTCTCCTCGTCTGGAGTCAGTCCCTCCTCGAGGATAACGATATTGCCGTCGTGGACGCCGTCTAAGATCATCCGGATCTTCTCCATCGTCGCCATGCTATCCATGCGCTCACCGCTGATGAGATCGATCTGGACACCGTCGGAGTCCGGCGGATCGGAGTCGTCCGCGTTAGTTGCTGTTGGCATCGGTGCTCACCCGAAGTACTCCGCGATATTCTCGTAGACTTCGTCCATATTCTCACCCTCCTTTGCGGACAGCGGGATCGTCTTGTGCTGCGGGAACGCATCCTCGATGCGCTTGACACTCGAGTCGTCCAGGTCGATCTTGTTCGCGAAGATGAGAACAGGCAGGTCCCGAGACTCGATGATGCCGATCAACATCGTGTTGACCTGCGTGATCGGATCTTCTGCGCTGTCGAGGACGTAGATAACGCCGTCGACGTCCTCACGAAGCCAGTGCATGGCCTCGGCGACGCCTTCGGTCGCCTCACGAGAGCGGCGGATTGCGTCGTCCTCCTCCATTTCGTCGGTGAATTCCTCGTAGTCGACTTTCGTCGTGACACCGGGTGTGTCGACGATGTCGATCGTCACCGTCTTGCCGTTGCGCTCGATCTCGACATCTTCTTTCCTGCGCGCGCGCCGCGTTTCGTGTGGAACGTGGCTTTCAGTCCCGATCGCATCGCCAGTCCAGTCGCGAGCGATCCGGTTCGCGAGCGTCGTCTTTCCAGCGTTCGGTGGACCATAGATACCGATTCGTTTGGGTTCCTGTTCGGAGAACAGGCGGTCCGTAACCCGAGAGATACTATCTTTGAGTTCTGTGAACAGTCCCATCTGTAGGGCCCTCCAGCACCGCGGGGTGCATCTGCGCGTACTACTGACTGAACTCACTTAAGCCTACGTCAAACGTGTTGATTTTCAGACGAAAAAGCATAGATTGCTGTCAGGTTCGACGGCACAATCGAATTGTGGTGTTGCTGCAACGGTACGGATTACCGAAATACAGGGATGAACGTGTTTCAGAGACCAAGCGACGCCGATGGGTCTAAGCGGTATCTGGAGGGTGAAATCTGAACTGCATCGGGAGCGACACTCTGAGCCGAAGAGATGGCTGCTGAACCTGAGTGCTGAACTGGGGTTGAATTCCGCTGGAGGTGTGAACTGCTTGTGGCCTGAGAGTGCGATCGGAGGTGTATAGAGATTCAGAGGAGGTTGACAGAGATTGACAACGATCGACAAAGGTTGATCGAAAATGATAGAGATTGTATTTCTCACGAACAACTAGATGTAACTAACATAGACTAGAATGCGCTAGATTAATTTAAGGTAGTCAGATTTCGGAGATGGTGTCGGAACATAGCGTATTCTGAACACCCCCACCCCTTCATTTCAACTGGAGAGTGACGAGGGTGTAGGGTAGTACAGTGGCAGACGATCGGTTGTGATGGCCCTTGTTTCGCCTCGAACGCAAATACAGAGGGTCTGTCGGGAGAAAACAGAGAGTACGGGTGGTCTAGTAACAGATCTCCCTGAAAGGGACAGATCTAGTAGCAACTAGCAATAAAACTAACTCCTCTAGTAAAAATACCAATTTGCTAGTGGTACGGACCGTATTTCTCACCCACCATTATAAATCCAGTCCTTCTAGAAGTCATCCCTCCCCACCCCTCTCTCACACGTCTCCAGTTGAAACGAAGGGGTGGGGGGCATCGTCCCTCCACTCTACAAGATTCTTGAATTGCTGCTGGCAATACTCGTGACAACAATCCACATCCACATCCGCACTCTCACTCACACCCAGGCACACACTATTACACGTACGCACACGTTACACACTTTACTTGCAGGTCAGCGACTTCTTCACAGGCATATTATGCCCGGTGTTAGGACAAAATCGCCGACTCAGTGGTGGTTGGCCACCCGGGGACGGACTCACTCCCGCGCACGGTGGCGCGGGGTACGCGCCCTCGTATCTTTCCAGACTACCGACAGCTCCCTGAAATCGGTCCCAGATACTCTCACAGATCACCCGAACAAACGAATCACCCGATCAGGTTGACCACCGCCCACGGCATGATGGACTACCGACCACGGCACGAACTGTTCCGCCCGCTCGAGTACCAACTTCATCCGAGAGTCGGGTAGTTCGTTCTGACTGTTCTGTTCTGTGAATCGCTCACCGTCCGTGAATGGAAGGGAAGAATTTAATATCACCGTCTTCCTCTGTTTCGTTTGCATCAACTGGATCCGAACCGGGTCAGTAGGAGAGTAGACCAGCCTCGTTGGCTCGCCTACACCGTTATATCCTTGCCGTCGGGTTTGGATCTGCACTCGAAACAAGGGGGTACGTGTACGACGAATGTCAGACGACGAAACGGAACAAACAGGTTCGAACACGGACACAGAAATGGGGTCAGAGGAGGACGATTCCACAGCCGACGACCGTTCCTCTCAACAGACCGACTCGTCTTCGTCCACGAGTTCGAACCACGACTCGAGTTCGGCTGCAGGGGCGGCTGATGGATCGCCAAACCCACCAGCCCAGAACACGTCCGCAGCGGAGACGACGACTACTGCGAGCGAGTCAGCATCTAGTGAGTCTGATCCGGTATCAACTACCCATACTCTCGATTCCGAAACCGTGGATACTGAGGGCTCCGTCAGTACTGAGACGTCCGTCGAGAGCGTTGGTACTGCCGCCGATACCGATTCGGAGATCGACGCCGGCGCTGGCACTGATACTCACACTACCGCTGGCGGCACACCCACCAACACGGACAATAGACACGGCTTCTCGACCGATTTCGGCGACACTGACCTCGGCAGTAGTGAAGAGGACTCGAACCAGGGCCTGTTCGACGACCTCCTGAGCGGCGAACCGATCTTCGAGAACAAGGAAGTCCTTCGCCCGTCGTACACACCACACGAACTCCCCCACCGAAGCGATCAGATCAACAAGATGGCGACCATTCTGGTCGCCGCACTCCGCGGCGAAACACCATCGAACATCCTCATCTACGGAAAGACCGGGACGGGGAAGACCGCGAGCGCGAAGTTCGTCAGTAAGGAACTCGAGAGCACCTCCCAGAAGTACAGCGTCCCGTGTGACGTCGAGTACATCAATTGCGAGGTCACCGACACGCAGTATCGCGTGCTTGCACAGCTCGCGAACAAGTTCATCGAGAAGAACAAGGCGCGAATCGACGATCAGATCGAATCGCTGCAGGCGCTTCGGGACGACGTCACGGCATATGAGGAGGCGTCCGCACAATCCGACCACGAGGACGCCGCCGGCTCCCCGTCGACCCAGCCAGAACCCGAACACCACCGCAACATTTCGACTGGAAACGACCCTGGACAGAGAGGATCTGAGGGTGCAAACGGTTCACAGTCTCCAGTCGAACAAGAGGGGTACAGTGGTGGCGCTACGAATCGGCCATCACATCCACTCGAGGAGACCGCTTTCGAATCGGTTGCCGACATCGACGCTCGGATCGAGTCCCTTCGCGAGGACAAGGATTCGTTCGAAGAGGTACCGATGACCGGGTGGCCGACTGATCGTGTCTACAGCGTCTTCTTCGACGCTGTCGACTACGACGAGCGGGTGGTCGTCATCATGCTCGACGAAATCGACAAACTCGTCGAGAAGAGCGGTGACGACACGCTCTACAATCTGTCGCGGATGAACTCCGAACTCGAGAACTCCCGCGTCTCGATTATCGGCATTTCGAACGACCTCAAATTCACTGACTTCCTCGACCCGCGTGTCAAGTCCAGTCTGGGGGAGGAGGAGATTGTTTTTCCGCCGTACGACGCCAATCAGCTCCGGGATATTCTCCAGCACCGTTCCGAGGTCGCGTTCAAGGAGGGCGCACTGTCCGCAGACGTGATCCCACTGTGTGCGGCGTTCGCTGCACAGGAACACGGCGACGCGCGGCGTGCGCTAGATCTCTTGCGGACGGCGGGCGAACTCGCCGAGCGTTCGCAGGCCGAGACCATCGTGGAAGAACACGTTCGCCAAGCGCAGGACAAGATCGAACTCGACCGCGTCGTTGAGGTCGTCCGCACTCTCCCGACCCAGAGCAAACTGGTCCTGTTCTCGATCATCCTTCTGGAAAAGAACGGTGTGCACAGCATCAACACGGGCGAGGTGTTCAACATCTACAAGCGCCTCTGTGAGGAGATCGATGCGGATGTCCTCACACAGCGCCGTGTGACGGATCTGATCAGCGAACTCGACATGCTCGGAATCGTCAACGCTGTCGTCGTCTCGAAGGGACGCTACGGCCGAACGAAGGAGATCAGCCTCTCGGTGCCGATCGACGAGACGGAGGCGGTACTGCTCTCTGATTCCAGACTTTCGGATATCGACGATATCCAGCCGTTCGTGCAGGCACGGTTCGAGAACTGACCGCAAGCGCGTCCCTGTTCTGTTCTATCCTATCCTGTCTGATCCAGGTTCCCACTCGCTCGGCCTGTCCGAAGGAGGGATATCTCCGGACTCGCTTTCCCCCAGTATGCAGCGACGAACGGTCCTCGCGGGACTCGGTAGCCTCCCCGGTATTCTCGCGCTGAGTGGCTGTCTTTCCGACGATCACGACGGTGAAATTGAGGAGTTCGAACGCGGCGAGATCGAGATCACCATCGACGACGAGTCGATCGAGTCGATGGACAAGATCCAGGCCGAACACGCCGACAACGACTCGATAGATTTCCACCTCCACGAGTTCGACGACTACTGGTACATGGAAGGCGAGGAACGGGTGACCGTCGCGGAGGGATTTAACCTCCTCCCGCATTTCGAGTACGAGCGCGTCGACGATTCGAACGTGGTGACGTTCGACGGGACGGTGTACGACGACCGCGATTCAGAGACGACGATTGCAGTCGAAGTCGACGGCGAGGCGGTTGATCCAACGGCCCACGAACTCACCGACCGTGAGGCACTGGTACTCGAGATCGAGTCCGGCAAGAACGACTGATTGCGTCTTGGTTTGAACGACCGGCTGTGGTCTGTTTCTGTCCGAAATTCCTGAGCGGATGTTCCTGTCCGAATTACGTCCTGGACCGGTGTGCTGCAGCCGCGACTCCAACGCCAGCGCTGGCAGCAACACCGATCCCGGCGTTGCTCATCTGATCAAGCATTGCACCGTCGATCAGTCCTGTCGCACCGGGTGCGATCGGGCCGAGCATACCGCCGAAGAATTCGTCGAACGCGAGGCGGATGTGGCCGAGCCACGGGATGCGGAACATCGCCTTGCCGGTCACCCAGTCGGGATGGACGATCGTCGTCGCGGCTCCGCCCTGGTACTGGTCGTAGCCGTTGTTGTTGTCGCCCATCGTGACGAACCCGTCGTGTGGCGCTGGACAGGTCCGAACCTGGTTGCAGGTTGCGCCGCCGACGATTTCCTCGTCTGCCTTCGTGTCGACCCAGTTTTCGCCTTCGTCGACCCAGAAGTGTGCCCGGTGTATCACCGGTGTCTGTCCTGGGTCGCCATCAGGCATGAAGACGATTACGTCTCCCGGCTCACCGAACTTCTCGTGGCCGCCGTTCTGGCCGTTCTCGAGTGTCACCACACCGGTCTCGCCGGCGGGGTCGTCGCCGACGAAGCGGTCATCGTCGACGACGAAGATGAGATCGCCGCGTTCCATGTTCGGTTCCATGCTGCCGCTCTCGACGGCGACCAACGGTGGCCAGATCCCACTCACAGCGAACAACAGGAGGCCGATCGCGGCGACGATCGCGACACTGCTCAGAATGTCTCTGATGATGACGACTGATCCATCGTTCGAGCGCAGAAACCAGCGGATAACGCCGTCGTCTTCGATAGTCACGCGGTCGTCGCGCCGGCCGGTGTCACTCGCGACAGCGGTTGGTTCGACCGCTTGATCGTGTTCACTGGCGTCCTCGCGGTGGGTTGGTTCCCGTTCTGTGTTGGTACTGGTCGAGTCAGTCGGGGCGTCGGTGTCTGACTCGGGGGTTTGGTTGGTGTTGTGATCGCGATTGCCTTTGTGTTCGTCTCCGTCTCCGTTTTTGTCTCTGTCTTCGTAATCGTGATCGCGATCGTGATCGCGACGTCGGTCACCAACATCGTCGTCAGTCCCACCGGGATCAGGGCCGCTCATCATCCCGCTTTTTGCTGGGGGCTACAATCAACCTTCTGCTCAGTCGAACCACGTGAAGTCGCCCAGATCTGGCCCGAGTTCGTTCTGGATTCGCTATCCTTTTCCCCCAGGTCACGAATACGACTCGTGTGCCACTCGAGGGGCCGGCCCGAATCGTCAGCGAACTTACGAGCCGCGGCTACAACGCTGAGCGCGAAGCAGTGACCCATATCGCCGCGGCGGACCAACCCGCGGCCGTCCTCGAACAGGTCGTCGAGGGGATGCCCGACGATGCGTTGGTCGTTCGAACGGATCACGTCGAAGCCGTGCTAGCGGCTGGCGAAGACCCCTCCGTTTCAACTGGAGATCCTCCTGCAGATCAGTACGACACTACGGGATCAGTTCCAGCTGAAACAGGGGGGTCTGTATCGGCCCCAACCTCCGACTCGGAGCCCAACGCGCAGATCGAACGCAACAGCGATCCTTCGCTTCGCTCGCTCGAAATCGACGGCGACATGACCGGTGACAGTACGGGAACCGGCGAGTACGAGGACTTCGTCGCCGTCTTCCGTGACCGACTCGAGCGCCTCGGCGGGAAGCTCCGCGGTCGGGTCAACCACCGGCCCGCGACGGCCATCCAGTCGATGCCGGGCGGCAGCGAGGCGGGAATGGTCGGGCTGGTCAACGACATCCGCTCGACGGCGAGCGGCCACTGGCTGATCGAACTCGAGGACGCCACGGGTACGTTCCCGTGGCTGGTGATGAAAGACCGCGAGTTCGCCGATATGGTCGACCAACTGCTCTGTGATGAGGTGCTGGCGATGGAGGGAACTCTCTCGGACGACGCAGGCATCGCCTTCGTCGACTCGATGTACTTCCCGGACGTGCCGCGTACGCACGAGCCGTCGACGGCAGACCGCCACGTGCAGGCGGCGCTGATCAGTGATGTCCACGTCGGCAGCCAGGAGTTCATGGCTGACGCCTGGGACGCCTTCGCGGACTGGCTCTACACGGAGCAGGCCCAGCACGTCGAGTACCTGCTGATCGCGGGTGACATGGTCGAGGGCGTCGGCGTCTACCCGAACCAGGACGATGAACTCGACGTGGTCGACATCTACGAGCAGTACGAGGCCTTCAACGAGCGCCTCAAGCAGGTTCCCGGCGATCTGGACATCGTCATGATTCCCGGTAACCACGACGCGGTTCGGCTCGCAGAGCCCCAGCCTGGCTTTGACGACCGGCTTCGCGACATCATGTCCGCCCACGATCCACAGATCGTGAGCAACCCCTCCACCGTCACCGTCGAGGGCGTCTCTATTCTCATGTACCACGGCGTCTCGCTGGACGAGGTTATCGCCGAACTCCCCGAGGAGAAAGCGAGCTACGACGAGCCGCACAAAGCGATGTACCAGCTTCTGAAAAAGCGCCACGTCGCGCCGCAGTTCGGTGGTCATACCCGTCTTGCACCCGAAGAGGAGGACTTCCTCGTCATGGACGAGGTACCGGATATCTTCCACACCGGCCACGTCCACAAACTCGGCTTCGGAAAGTACCACAACGTGCTCGCGATCAACTCGGGCTGCTGGCAGGCCCAGACGGACTTCCAGAAGAGCGTCAACATCAACCCCGATTCGGGCTTCGCACCGATCGTCGACCTCGATACGCTCGACGTAACGGTACAGAAATTCAGCTAACGACTCGTTCCGGCGCGTGTGGCGCATCTGACCGCACGCGATCCGTCAGCATCAGCTATGACGGCTCCAGTCGAAACCGAACCGTTTGCGCTCCGTCGAAGCGCGGTCCACGCCCCTCCCTCGTGAATCCGAGTTCGTCGGCCGCCGATTCGATCGACTCGTTTTCGGGAGGGGCAAGCACCTCTACCGCCATCGACTCGCGCTCGGCGAACCGAACCGGCTCCGCCAGCAACTGTCGACAGGCCTCGCCTGTCCCATCGAGTTGTGTCACGTGCACCGTATTCTCGCGCGCATCAAAGCTAATGAAGCCGAGCAGGTCCTCCGGATCCGAGCCGCCGTACTGCGAGCCCGAACTCGAGACGTCGGCGTTCGGATCGTGGCTGCCGTCCTCTGCGACGCGGACGGTGCGATCGTGGACGAGGTTTCGCATCACGTCGGTCGGCGAGTCGGCGATCGCCGCCAGCGCGTCCGCGTCGGCCTCGAGTGCGTCCCGTACGTTCATCGGTGTGTGGTAAAGGCACCCATGAATATAAATCCGTCCGCGATCTGCTCGATTCTCCCGCGTCTCAGGAAACTGGTTCGGCCGCGACGACCGACTCGAGAGCGGGTGACGTGGCCGACGATCGTTGATGGTCGAAAATGTGAATTCACCGACGACAGGGGACAGAACACCGGAAAAATACGTGGAAGGGAACACAGTTATCTGCTCGCTCTGGTAACGGAATCAGTATGAGCCACGCCACCGGTATTCGCTCGATTGGACGGAACGAGGTGCCCCTATGCGCGTTGTAGCCAAGTTCGGGGGGACGAGCCTCGGTAGCGGCGACCGTATCAATCGTGCCGCAAACTCGATCGCGGCCGCCGTCGAGGACGGCCACGAAATCGCCGTCGTCGCGAGCGCGATGGGATCGACCACTGACGAACTGCTCGACGAGATTTCGTTCGAGACGGACGAAGCCGACCGCGCTCAGATCGTGAGCATGGGCGAACGGACCTCCGTTCGGATGCTCAAGGCCGCGCTTTCGGCCCGCGACATCGACGCCCGATTCTTAGAACCCGGCAGCGAGGGCTGGCCGGTCGTCACCGACGAGTACGGCGAAGTCGACGTCGAGGAGACCAACGAACGCGCCCGAGCGGTCGCCGCGGAGATGGATGAGACTGTCCCGGTCATCACCGGCTTCCTCGCCGAAGGACCGGACGGCTCGATCACGACGCTCGGCCGCGGCGGCAGCGACACGACCGCCGTGATGATGGGCAAGTACATGGACGCCGACGAGGTCGTCATCGTCACCGACGTCGAAGGCGTCATGACTGGCGACCCACGGGTCGTCGAAGGTGCACGAAACGTCGGCGAAATCTCCGTCGACGAACTGCGCAATCTCTCGTTCCGCGGTGCCGAAGTCGTCGCACCCTCCGCGCTTTCCTACAAGGACGAGACGCTCGACGTCCGCGTCGTCCACTACCAGCACGGCGACCTCCTCTCGGGCGGCACGAGCATCGAGGGCGAGTTCGAAAACCTCGTCGACCTCCGCGAGCGCCCGCTCGCCTGCCTCACCGTCGCCGGCCGCGCGATCCGCAACGAACCCGGCATCTTCCACCACCTCTCGGCCGCGCTGAGCGAGAGCGATGTCAACATCGACGCCGTCGCCAGCGGCATGGACTCGGTCACGTTCTACATCGACGAGGACGAAGCCGAACGCGCCGAGAACATCCTCCACCGCGAGGTCATCGCCCGCGACGAACTCTCGAGTGTCACCGTCGACTCACCCGTCGCCGTCATCCGCGTGACGGGCGGCGAACTCCCCAATCAGCCCGGCGTCATCAGCGAGATCGTCAACCCGCTCGCCGAGGAGCGCATCCACCTGCAGGACGTCATCACGAGTGCGACCAGCGTTGCGCTGTTCGTCGATTGGGACGACCGCGAGACGACACTCGAGTTGACGCAGGATCTGTTCTGAGGAGTCGGTTGGTTTCGTTTTTCGGGTTCCGAAGGAGTGTTCGGTATCCTTCTGGGTGAGCGGTGCTGCGTACTCGAGTTGGGACGTGTGTTGCTCCGGTTGGGCTCGTTTTAGAGCCCCGTCGTTCAGTCTGGTCCCGTTTATTTACCTGTTAGTCTGCACAGTGGCTGCTACTGAGTCGTGCTACTGAGTTGCTGTAGCGAGTCTTCAGGCCCTACGAGGAGGCCAACGATCGAGAGCGCAAGTCCTGCGTACACCAGCAACCCAGCCGAGGGACCGAAAAAGGTCGCTGCCAGGACGAGATTCATTCCAACGAGTACGAACTTCAAACCTAACATACGATCTCTCTTGACCCAATTGACAATAATTTATCTCTTCGTTGGCAGTACTCTCTGTGTCCACCCTGTGTAGCACGCTCACGATTCCGTTCATCAGTGTCCCTGTCTGGCCGTAAACGCACTCCTCGAGACGAAAGCGAACACGAGGTTCCAGCTAGACTGAACACGCGTGGCGTTCTCGAGTCCTTATGGTCGCATACAAATCGAAGATGGTCGAGCGAATCCGGCTCCCCTCTCGAGAACAACGCGAGCGAAATCTCGAGGCCGCCGGCTACAATCTCTTCAATCTCCCCTCCGAGGAGGTCTTCGTTGATCTGCTGACGGACAGCGGTACCGGCGCGATGAGCGACGCCCAGTGGGCCGCCCTGATCCGCGGTGACGAGTCCTACGCTGGTTCTCGCAGTTTCGAGGAACTCGAGGAGGCGGTCGCAGACGTGATGGGATTCTCGAACGTCGTCCCAACCCACCAGGGCCGCGGCGCTGAGAACGTCCTCTACGGGGCGCTCCTCTCGGCTGGCGATGTCGTGCCGAACAACACACACTTCGACACGACGCGCGCGCACATCTCGAATCAGGACGCTGACCCGGTCGACTGCCCGGTTGAGTTCGCCCACGATCCGGACGCCGACGAGCCGTTCAAGGGCAACTTCTCGGTCGAGCGCGCCCGTGCCGTCGTCGACGAGCACGGTGCCGAGCGCATCCCGGTCGTCGTCCAGACGATCACGAACAACTCGGCGGCGGGCCAAGCGGTCAGCGTCGAGAACACCCGGAAGGTCCGCGAGTTCGCCGACGAGATCGACGCCACGTTCGTCATCGACGCCTGCCGATTCGCGGAGAACGCCTACTTCGTCAGCCAGCGCGAGGGGGAGTTCGGCGACGCCTCGATCGCCGACATCGCCCGCGAACAGCTCGGCTACGCCGACGCACTCGTGATGAGCGGCAAGAAGGACGGGCTGGTCAACGCCGGCGGCTTCGTCGCCACCGACGACGACGCGCTGTTCGAGCAGTGTAAGCAGCGCGCGATCCTCTACGAGGGGTTCCCGACCTACGGCGGGATGGCCGGCCGCGACGTGGCAGCGATGGCCGTCGGCCTCCGCGAGGCCGTCGAGGACGCCTATCTCGAGGACCGCATCGAACAGGTTCGCGAGTTCGGCGCACAGCTTGCCGCCGTGGGGGTACCGGTCTACACGCCGACCAGCGGCCACGCGGTGTACATCGACGCGGGCGAACTCTTCCCCCACCTCGACGCCGCGGAGTTCCCCGGTCAAGTGCTCGCCTGCGAACTCTACCGTGAGGGCGGCGTGCGCGGCGTCGAACTCGGCAGCTTTGCGTTCCCGGACACCGACCGGCCGGAACTGGTCCGCCTCGCCGTTCCGCGACGCACGTATCACCGCGAGCACTTCGATCACGTCGTTGAGACTGCCGAGGCCGTCCTCGAGAAGCGCGAGACGGTCTCCGGACTCCAGCTCGCGAGCGATCCCGTGATGCCCGAGATCAGACACTTTACGGCGGAACTCGAGCCGGTCCCGTCCTCGCAGTAGCCGATTTGGCTCCGGTTCGCTTCGCGTTCCGTTTCGCAGTAGCCGATCAACTTCCTATAGAGAACTCAATACTTCTCGCAAAAATTACTTATAATCGTACGTGATTGTCCCTGGTGATGCCCAGAGATGACATTCCACATGATGGGGAGCCGAGCAAAAACGGACTCACACGCCGTGAGGCACTCGGAACGTACGCCGCTGCCGGAATCGGCGCGGCGATGGTACCGGGAGCAGTCACCGCGACTGCAGCGACGGACGCCGACGGCCCTGTCTTCGAGGACGGACGCGCCCAACCCGTCTTCGCGGAGGACGACGTACTCCGCGAGGAGTTCTGGGTCGAAACGGAGACCGACACGACCGACACCGGCGACCTGGATCGGATTCACGTCGAAATCGCCAGGCCCGAGTCGACTGTAGACAGCGATGTCGCGCTACCGGTAATTATGGAGCCCAGTCCGTACTTCGGCGGGCTGGATATGAGCACGGCCGACCTCTACGACGTCGACGTGTCGCTGTACGAACCGGATAAACCGGGTCGCGATAATCGGCCCCGAAGCGATACGTCGACCGAGCAGACGGTCGAGAGCGACGACCTGACGGCGTTCAGCGGCAGTGCAACCGACTGGATCGGACCGAGCACGTACGAGGAGTACTTCGTTCCCAGAGGATTCGTCTTCGCGTACGCCTCCTCGCGCGGCACGCACAAGTCGACCGGTGCGAACACCTGTGGCGACGAACACGAGGTGAACGGCATCAAAGCCGTCGTTGACTGGCTGAACGGCCGCGCGACGGCCTACGACTCCCGCTCCGGCGGCGACCCAGTCGAGGCCGAGTGGACGACCGGCAAAACCGGCATGATCGGCGCGTCGTACAACGGCACGCTGCCCAACGGCGTCGCGGCGACCGGCGTCGACGGCCTCGAGGCCATCGTCCCCGAAGTCGCAATCTCCAGCTGGTACGACTACTTCAGAGCGAACGGCCACGTCGTCGCCCCCGGCGGCTGGCAGGGCGAGGACGCCTACCAGCTCGCCGCGTGGGTCACGACCCGGGAAGACCGGGAGGTCGCCGAACCCGTTCTCGAGCAGATCGAAGCCGACCAGGAGCGCGAGACCGGCAACTACAACGAGTTCTGGGACGCCCGCAACTACGTCACCGACGCCGACAACGTCGAGGCCGCCGTCCTCGTCACCCACGGACTCAACGACGACAACGTCAAAACCAAGCAGTTCGCCCAGTGGTACGACGCACTGCGCGAGGCCGGCGTCTCGCGCAAGATCTGGCTCCACCAGGGCGGGCACTCGAGTCCACTCAGCCATCGGCCGGACGACTGGCTCGACGAGTTGAACCTGTGGTGGACGCGCTGGCTGTTCGGGGTCGAGAACGACGTGATGGACGGACCGACGGCGACGGTGCAGCGTGAGGACGACTCCTGGACCACGTACGACGAGTGGCCGGTTCCGGGGACGAGCGAGGCCGAACTCAACTTCACGCCGGGCGGCCGGATGTCGGGCGGGCTCACACTCGAGCACACGCGTGGCCGACCGGTCACCGAGACGGTCGTCGACCCAGCGGAACCGGACACGCCGGCGGACGACCTGATCGCGGCCGACGAGTCGGAACACCGACTGCTGTATACGACCGCACAACTCGCGGAGGACGTTCACCTGAGCGGTACGGTCGAACTCGACGTGCGACTCTCGTTCGACTCGGAATCGGCGAACGTGACGGGCGTGCTGGTCGATGTCGGACCGGACGGGGAGACCGAAATCATCAACCGCGGGTGGATGAACCCGCAGAACCGAAAGTCGGACTCGGAGACGTTCGCCATCCATCCCGGCACGCCGTACCGGCTTTCGTTCGACCTCCAGCCGGACGATCACGTCTTCGCGTCGGATCACCGGATCGGTATCGCCGTCCTCTCGACGGACTACGACTTCACGCAGCGGCCGCCGGAGGAGAAAGAACTCACGCTCGACGTGAAACAGAGCGCCGCCCGGCTTCCGATCGTCGGCGGTGTGGATGCGCTGAGTGACGCGCTTTCGGACGACTGACGAAGCCGATAGTCACCAGTCCGACGGCTCGGTTTGATTTTTCGATTCCTTGATTAGTCGCTTCTCTCCCGTCTGCTTACCGGCTCGAGAGCAGTCCGCGCGCTCGGTCTCGGATACCCGGCTCCGGTTCTGGCTGGGAGCGACTCCGTAGCCCACGTTCTGCCGCGCTTCGGACCGCCTGCTTCGCCGCCGCGGATTCGGCAACGTCGAGCGCCCAGTCGGGAACCTGCGACTCGATCTCCGAGCGCTTCTCCGCTTTGAGCTGACTGTACTTTCTGAGCGCGAGGCCGACGCCGATGAAGAGCCCGGCGTCCGTCAACTCCTGTCTGAACCGGTTCTTGTCGTCTCGCACCGCAATCGCTTTGATCAGCGAGAGGACGCCGATCGCGAGGTAGAGCTTCGACGTCTTCGAGGGGTCACCGCTGAGTATCCGTTGTAGGGCCATGCGCGGCGACGTACCACGCTCGCCGTCTTAAAACTGCACCGAGTTCTCTGTCTCAATCTCCGATTTCGTCGTCCCAGGTCTCGAGCCAGGTCGCGAACTCCCCCTCCAGGTCGTCGTAGGTGTGCGTTACTGCCTCGGCTGGCTCCTGTGAGTTCTCGAGGAACGTCGCATCGAGATCGACGTACTCGTCTTCGACGGCGGGGAACTGCGCGTTTCGCGTCGCGAGCTCGGCCTGTGCCGTCCGGGAGAGCAGGAGGTCGACGAACTCGTAGGCGAGGTCCGGCTGCGTCGCGTCCGCAAAGATCGCAGCGCCCTCCGTACTCTGATACCCTGTGTCGTTGAGCGACGCGATCTGGTGGCGTTGCATGTCTCGGTCCGTCGCGGCCGCAACTACCTGATCCGTCGAGTACGAGACCACCATCGGGCGCGCACCTTCGAGATAGGCGTCCCGATACGCGTCCGTCCAGCGCTCCTCGATGCGAACGCCGTTCGCCTGCAACTCTTCCCAGAAGGAGAGCATGCCAGAGCCGGACCCGAACTCCGCGACCGTCCACAGGAAAAACGCCTGCCCCGGATTCGACACGCGCGGCTCCTGTGCGAGTAACGTGTTCGCATACGTCGGCTCGAGGAGGTCCTCGAACGTCTCGGGTGGGGACTCGAGTACCGTCTCGTCGTAGACGAGCGAGAGGTAGCTGGTGCCCACAGGGAGTACGCGGTCGCGCGGGTCGTCGAAGGCGAGATCGGACTGGATTCGGTCGGCGTGCTCGAGTCGGTCGCGCTCGAGCGATTTGAACAGTCGCGTGTCGCCGTGGGCGTCGAGCACGGAGTCCACGAGTGCGAGTTCGCTCGCGGTGAGGCCGAGGATGACGTCGGTGTCGATGTCGGCGTCGAGACGGGCGCGCTGGATGTAGTGTTCGATGCCGGATTCGGGGACGGTCCACTCGATTTCCTCCTCGAACTCCTCTTCGACAGTTTCTCGGAACCAGTCGCCGGCGGGGTTGGGGGCCTGCTCGGGATTGGGACCGGTATCAGTATCGGTATCGGTATCAGGTCCGTGGTCTGAGCCGGTTGCAAAGGAAGTGTAGGTCGCGACCCGCAGCGGGCCCGTTTCGGCGGCGTGTTCTTCGTTCTCGCCGTTGCGGGTCAGACAGCCGGCGAGTGTGGCGACCGAGCCGCCGCCGACGCCGCGGACGAACGTCCGTCGGTCCATTAGTCGCATATTATGCCGCGCGGGCTTAAGGTCCCTGCCCGCTCACAGAATCGATTTGCCGGTAGTCGATGCTTTCTGCGATCAGCGGTCCGGTAGTGGGGGTGTACGCCCCGAAACAGTCCGAAACTGCCTGGTTCGACCACAGCCATTTTTCTCGCTGCTCGTCGTTGGTTGCCTATGAGTCGTGGCCGAACCGTCGTCAACGCGCTTATTGGGGCTGTCGTCGCCGTCGTCCTCTCGTTCATCCCTTTCTCGACGATCATCGGGGGTGCAGTCGCCGGCTTTCTCGAGGGACCGGAGACGAGAGACGGCGTCCTCGCCGGCGCACTCGCCGGTGCGGTTATGTTCGTCCCGATTATCGGAATCGCCTTCGTCTTCCTCGGGTTCTTCGGCTTTGGCTTCGGCGTCGCTGCCGTCCCGTTCGAGGGCTTTGTCGTCGTGCTTGCCTTCTTCGGGTTGCTCTCGACGGTCGTCTTGCTCTACACCGTCGGCCTCTCGCTGCTCGGGGGTGTCATCGGGTCGTACCTCGCCCGCGAGTTCCCGTCGGCGCGACACCGGACGACCCAGACGATCGGAACGGAGCCGTCACGGCGCGAGGGGCGACGCGGTCGCCGCGTGCGTGCGCCACGGTCCTCGAGCGCTCCCGGCACGACAGGGTCGTCCACGAGACATCACGACCGAACTGGCCGCTCACGGTCGCCTCCCAATGGGCCACCCTCGTCTGATCGATCGGATCGTTCTACTCGTCCCGACCGCTACGGATCTACAGCTACCGACCGACGCGCTCGCTCGGATGCGGGTCGCGATCACGACGCCGAAACTGCTTCTTCCACCGACATGACGGCTCCTGACCGTTCCGATCGAGAAGCGACACGATGGCGCGAGACCGACGAGGACACCGATGATACCAATACCGGGACCGATGAGTCGGGAGCCGGTGACGATGGTCCGAATGAGGCGTGACTCGACACTTTTTGCCCTCTCACTCGTACCGAAGCGCGTCGATCGGATCCGTTCTGGCCGCCCGCCAGGCGGGATAGAGCCCCGAGAGAACGCCGACGAGGATTCCCACGGCGACCGCGAGTGCGACGTACTCGTAGGGGTAGACGAGCGGAATATCGATGTACCACGCGCCGGCGTAGCCAACGGCGAGTCCGAGCACCGTGCCGAGGATGGCACCGATAATTCCCAGGACCACCGCCTCCGTCAGGAACAGCCCCAGCACGTCCCGGTTCTGCGCACCGACGGCTTTCATAATCCCGATCTCACGGGTGCGTTCGGTGACGCTGACCAGCATGATGTTCGCGATGCCGATCGAACCGACGACGAGTGAGATGGCCGCGATGCCGACGATGAAGTTCTGGAGCAGGTCGAGTATGTCCTGCAGTTGCTGGAGCAACTCGGTACTCGTCTGCATGGTGATCTCGAGGTCGTCGCCGAGCAACTCGCTCGCATCGGAGTCGCCGCTCTCGAGTACGGCCAGTGCGCTGTCGCGAGCCTGATCGATATCTCCGTCGTCGGCAGACGGTGCTTCGACGACGATCGCGAGGAATCGGGCATCCTCGGCGGTTGCCGGTTCGTCGTCATCGTCGTTGGCTGGATCAGCCTCGTCCGATCCACCGCCACCATCACCGTTATTCCCATCGCCATCACCGAATCCGGCACCGATCCCGTCCACCTCCTCCGTGTAGTAGGGATCCGTCGGCACGTACACCCGCGGCGACGGCTCGAACCCTTCGAACGGACTCAATCCCTCCGAACTGTCCGTGATTCCGACGACGGTCACAGACGTCTGCTCGCCGCCCTGCCTGACGATGGTCAACTCGTCGCCGACAGAAACGTTCTCCTCGAACTGGCCGGCAACTGCCGGATTGATTACCGCCTCGCGTTCGCCCATCTCGAACTGCCGGCCGTCGTCGATCGTATCTGGTCTGATGTACGGCGGCCCCGCGGCGATCAGCGCATCGCTCTGTGGCGTGAGCTCGCCGTCGGAGGCGAGCGCCTGCGTCGAAATCGGCATATAGCCGTAGGCCGCGTCGACGTCCTCGAGCTCGTCCACCTGCTCGAGATCGTCCTGCGTGAACACCGGCTGCGCGCCGGCGAGCGGCCCGCCCTCTGTCTCTGGGTCGGCGGCCCAGCCGTAGAGATTCCGCTGATCGTCCGGGCTAATGTCGCCGAGCAAACCGGCCTGCAGGCTCGCACCCAGCGTGACGAACGCGATCACCGCTGCAATGCCGATGATAATTCCAAGCGTCGTCAGCGCTGAGCGCAACCGGTGGCTCCCGATCGAGCGCCAGGCAAGCCGACCGAACTCGAGTGGGCGCATCAGCTGTTCGCTCCGCTCGCCGATCCTGTGCGCTCGTCGTGGTCGTGGTCGGGGTCGTGGCCGTTGGTATGTCCAGCGCTCGACCGCGGACTCGCACCACTCTCGTCGAGCGCTTCGATCCGCTCGATCTGCCCGTCGAGCAGGTGGACGATCCGCTCTGCGCGCGATGCCACGTGGCGCTCGTGGGTCACGACGAGCATGGTTGTCCCGGCGTCGTGGAACTCGTCGAAGAGGTCGAGCACGTCGGCCTCAGTCTCGGTGTCGAGATTCCCCGACGGCTCGTCGGCCAGCACGATCGTCGGATCGTTCACCAGCGCACGGGCGAGGGCGACGCGCTGGCGCTGGCCGCCAGAGAGCTCGTTCGGCATGTGATCCATTCGATCGCCGAGTCCGACGCGCTCGAGTAACTCGCGTGCGCGGTCGTTTCGCTCGCCGCGACCGATCCCCTGAAAGAGCTGCGGCAGGGCGACGTTCTCGAGTGCGGTGAGCCGCGGCATCAGGTTGAACGTCTGGAAGACGAAGCCGACGGTCGTGCCGCGGAGGGTGGTCCGTTCGCGGTCGTCGAGTTCCCCGACGTCCTGTCCGCCGACGACGACGGTGCCGTCGGTGGGGGTGTCGAGACAGCCGACGAGGTTCATCAGCGTCGACTTGCCGGAGCCGCTTGGTCCCATGATCGCGGTGTAAGAACCCTCTGGAATCTCGAGGTCGACGCCGTCGAGCGCGTGGACGGGTTCGGCCAGCTGGTAGGTTTTACGAACGTGTTCGAGGCTGACTGCAGTCCCCGTCGCCATGGGTGTTCGACCACGGTGGGTGTGAAAAAGGTTCGCGGCGGTTGCAACGCCACAGATCGCGCGTTTCAGCCGATGGTGTTGAAAATACAAAACGTTGACTTGCCGTGGTCTCGGAGAGTACCTCGATGAGCGACCGTCCCCGCTCTGATTCCCCCTCCGGTTCGGCGGCCGACTCGAGTACACACTCGCGTCCAGACTCGGGTCCATCTCCGAGCTCGGATTCGGATGCGCCCGCAGCCGACACTGCCGAGCCCTCGAGTACTCCTGACTCCCGCCCCAGTGACGGACTCGGTCGCTGGCTGCTCCGTTCGGACGATGCCCGTGCCGTTGCGTGCAGAGATGTCGCGAGCACCGTCGCCGTCGTCGGACTGATTGGCCTGTTGCTCGTCGCGTTCAGCGGCGTCTGGCCACCTCTGGCTGCAGTCGAGAGCGGGAGCATGGAACCGAACGTGGCCACCGGTGACCTCGTCTTCGTCGCCGACAGCGACCGGTTCGTCGGCAGCGAAGCCGTCGGCGAGACCGGCGTGGTCACTCGGGACGCCGCACTGACTGCTGATGGCACCCACGTCCGGTTCGGCGAACCCGGTGATGTCATTGTCTTCACACCAGACGGCGATCCGAGCGCGACGCCGGTCATCCACCGCGCACACTTCTAGGTCGAGGAGGGCGAAAACTGGGCCGAGACGAAGGCGGACGCCGACGCGCTCGGTGACAGAACGTGTGCGGCGCTGCACTCGTGTCCGGCACCACACGACGGCTTCGTCACGAAGGGTGATGCGAACAGCCTGTACGACCAGGTTGGGGGTCAGTACGCCGAGACGACCGTCGTCAAACCAGAGTGGGTCACCAGCAAATCCGTCGTCCGCCTCCCGTGGCTCGGCCAGGTTCGCGTCGCACTCGAGTCCCTGTTCGCGGTGACGACTACACCGCCGCTCGCTGGCTCCCAGTTCGTGGCGGCGTTCGGATAGTACCAGACTGTGGCTGATCGCGAGGTGTCTGCTCGACCTCGGCCGCGGTGTTCTGCGGGTAATGCGACCAGCGCAACAGCAGACAACGCGACCAGCGTGACAGTGGACACGCGACTAGCACGACACGAGATGTACAACGTTTTTCTCCTCGCCGCTCGCCTGACGAACCAGACCATGAAGACCGAGGGCGGGAGCGACACGGCGAAGCGACACGCAGGCGAGCGCGCGGCCGACGCCGTCGAGGACGGCACCGTCGTCGGCCTCGGAACCGGCTCGACGGCCGCCTACGCGATCGAGGCCATCGGCCAGGCCGTCGCCGACGGTCTCGACGTTCGGGCCATCCCCACGTCGTTCCAGTCGCGCCAGCTGGCACTCGAGTACGACATTCCACTGACGACCCTCGATGCGGTCGACGGGGTGGATCTCGCGATCGACGGCGCGGATCAGGTGGTCGACGATCCCGAGTCGGCCGCACACGGCGCGCTCATCAAGGGCGGTGGGGGCGCACACGCCCGCGAGAAACTCGTCGATGCGGCCGCAGACCGCTTTTTGGTCGTCGCCGATCCGTCGAAACTCACGACCGAACTCGACCGGTCGGTTCCACTCGAAGTGCTGCCGGACGCCCACACCGTCGTCGCCGAGCGCGTTCGCGAACTGGACGGCGAGCCAACGCTTCGTGACGCCGAGCACAAGGACGGCCCGGTCGTCACCGACAACGGAAATCTACTTCTCGACTGCGAGTTCGGCGCGATCGAGGATCCAGACGCGCTCGCGACCACACTCGCCTCGATTCCGGGCGTCGTCGAACACGGCCTGTTCGTCGGGCTGGCCGACGCGACCTACGTCGGCACGGACGACGGTGTGGACGTTCGGACGTACTGATCTCAGCGGTCGTTTGCTGGTCCGATTGTCTTCTCTCCGTTACCCTCCTCGACAGTCGCAGGCGCATCCGCCCGCCCAGCAGCCAGCGCAGCGACCAGATAGACCACACCAAGCGCACGCGTGAGCGGCCCCACCCACGGCTTCACCTCGAGTTCGTCCGGATTCTCGTAGGCGACTCTGAGACCGAACTCGAGTGCCGACCGTGGCGCGAGCGCCATCGCGAGGCCGAGGCCGGCCAGCAGTGGGCGAGCGAGTGCGGGCGGACCGCGTTTGCGGACGGCGGCCCACGTGAACACGAGCGCTTCGAGTCGAGCCATCGGGATCGTCCACCGTCTGAGCCGGCCCTCACCGGGGTTTTCGAAGGCGATTCGCTCTGCAGCGCGGACGATGCGCCGCGGCGCGGCGAACTCGAGGATGCCGATCCCGGTCAGGAGGTGACGGAACATAGGCGGAATTCGACGGGAAGTGCCAAAAGCGTGTGTCTGGTGTGAGATACGAGTGGGCGGTCTGGTGGTGGTGAGAGTGAGAACGGATCGAACTCGAGACTCGAGGGCCCACACCTGCGCACCGAGAATGGACACCTTTTCAATACCGACACCCTCACCTTCGGATGGAGACGATTCGATGCCCGAAACATCCGACAGGAAAGACGACCACATCCGCATCATCGAGGAGGAAGACGTCGAGACGGCAGGCACCGGCTTTGCCGACATCGACCTCGTCCACGAGGCACTGCCGGAGATTCACCGCGACGAAATCGACACTACGATCGAGCTGTTCGGGCACGAGTTAGCGGCCCCGATCGTCATCGAGAGCATGACCGGCGGCCACCCCAACACGACCAAGATCAACCGCGCACTCGCCGAAGCCGCCCAGGAGACGAACATCGCCATGGGCGTTGGCAGCCAGCGCGCCGGCCTCGAACTCGACGACGAGGACCTGATCGAGTCCTACACCGTCGTCCGCGACGTCGCCCCCGACGCCTTCCTCTACGGCAACGTCGGCGCGGCACAGCTACTCGAGTACGACGTGGAGGACGTCGAGGCGGCCGTCGATATGATCGACGCGGACGCGATGGCGATCCACCTCAACTTCTTGCAGGAAGCCGTCCAGCCTGAGGGTGACGTCGACGCTCGGGGCTGTCTCGCCGAAATCGGCCACGTCGCGAGCGACCTCTCCGTGCCGGTCGTCGTCAAGGAGACGGGCAACGGTATCTCGCGCAAGACCGCGAGTCGCCTCACCGACGCCGGCGTTGACGCCATCGACGTGGCCGGCCAGGGCGGCACCACGTGGTCCGGCATCGAATCCTATCGCGCCGCCGCCGTCGGCGCGTCCCGCCAGGAGAAGATCGGGCAACTGTTTCGCGCCTGGGGCGTCCCGACTGCCGTGAGTACATTCGAGTCCGCGTCGATGCACGACTGTGTGATCGCAAGCGGCGGCGTCCGCTCGGGACTCGACATCGCGAAGGCAATCGCCCTCGGTGCTCGTGCGGGCGGTCTCGCCAAGCCGTTCCTCGGCCCGGCAGGCCAGGGCACCGATGCAGTCGTCGATTTGATCGAACAGCTCGAACTCGAACTGCGAACGGCGATGTTCGTCACGGGGTCGGCCTCCGTCGCTGACTTACAGGAAGCAGAGTACGTCGTTGGCGGCCGAACGAAGCAGTATCTCGACGAGCGCCAGCGTCGCCGGTAAGCGCTGACTCCTTTCCTCCCCTCTCGCGTCGTTATCTTGCTGGTTACTGACGGCCGTTTTCGGAACGTGATCGTTCAGTTGGTACTGATGCAGTGCCAGTGCCAGTACTAATATTCGTTCTCGTGTCAGTAGTTGTCCAGCCAACAAGCGTCAACGACTGTTACTGACAGTGACAGCGATAGCTATCGCTCACCAGTGTAACGTACGAAAGAATTGTGGTAAACGCTACCTTACAGGTCGCGCGGCTGGACCGTCTTTCGGTCGTTTGCCTCTGCGCGACGTGCAGCGTCTTCGAGGAGTTCGTCGACTTCCTCGTCGAGTGCGTCGTAGAAGTCCGAGGCGACGTTCTTGTCATCGAGCGCTTCCTTCACAGCAGCTTTGACGATAAGGTCTGCCATACGATGTAGCGATTTCCCTTTCCACCATATAAATGCTTTGGTTATTTACGGAAATACCGGGTCGTCAGCGGTTGCGACGCCCATTTCGGGGGGTCCGATCACCGGAAAGTATATGACTTATGAGTCACGCGAACGGTCTTTCACCCGTTCGAGCGCATCGATTCTGCTCGCGCGCGCCGCTGGGTCCTCTCGCGCGCGGTTTCGACACCTCCCTCGTCGGTCCGACGGATTCGAGTATCGCGGCCCCCCATCGAACGTATGCGCGAACTTCTCGATGCCGTCGCCGACGGCACCCTCTCTCCCGAACAGGCCGAGGCCGAACTCAATGGCTACGTCACCGGCGAGGCCGGCCGCTTCGACGCGGCCAGACAGTCACGACGAGGCATTCCCGAGGCGATCCTCGCCGAGGGCAAGTCCGCCGCACAGGTCGTCGCGCTCGCAGAGACCGCACTCGAGACGACCGACCGGGCGCTGCTCACTCGTGTCAGTGACGACCAGATCGACGCGCTCCGAACGGCGCTGGCCGATTCCGCGCCTGATGCGACGATCGAGCGCCGTGGCACGACCGTCCGCGTTGTCGGCTCCGACTTCGATCAGCCGACACTCGAGGCGACTGTCGGTATCGTGACGGCCGGCACGGTCGACAAGCCAGTCGCCGACGAAGCCGAAATCGTCTGTGCAGACGCCGGCGCAACGATCGACCGGGTGGACGACGTTGGCGTTGCGGCCCTCGCACGGACACTCGATCAGGTCGAGCGCTTTCGCGACGCGGACGTCTTGATCGTCGCCGCGGGGCGGGAGGGTGCGCTGCCGACCGTCATCGCCGGTCTCGTCGATACGCCGGTTATCGCGGTTCCCGTCTCGAGTGGCTACGGTCACGGCGGCGACGGTGAGGCAGCCTTGGCGGGCCTGCTCCAGTCCTGTACGGTGCTCTCGGTCGTCAACATCGACGCCGGCTTCGTTGCTGGCGCACAAGCGACCCTGATTTCGCGCGCGATCCATGGGGCTCAAGACTACTAAGGTTGTTCGTACCAAAAGATAATCTCAGTAGTGACAAACTGCATAACTCGTTCTAGGAAGGATTTTTATTTCTTCTACGAATAGTACTGGGTGCCGGTGAACTCGCCGGTGTAACCCATGCCCAAGTGTGACCACTGCGACGCGCACGTTTCCGAACGGTTCGCGCGTGTCTTCGCCGACGCACACGGCGAAATCCGCGCGTGTATTAGCTGCTCGGCCAATGCGGGGATCGCTGAAGCCTCACGCGAGCGTGCCCGTCAATTATAGTGCCAACCGACCCGACCCGCTACGAACTGCACACCTCAACTGACGACTCCGTACTCGGACGAGGTCCTTTTTGTTGCGTGTTGCCATCTCCTGTATGAGTTGTTGTCCAGCGTTTGCCAGCGTTCTCGGCCCCGTCGTTGATCCTCGCTGCTCGAGTCACAGGAATGTTTATTTGCAGACTGGACAAACCTTCTCGAAATGAGGCAGACAGTCGACCCCGACTTCGAGTTCGACCGCAGACCCGTGCTCTGGGGCGCGATTGCAGTCGTGATCCTGGGGTTCGCCGTGAACTTTCTCCTGAACCGACCGCTGTGGCTCGTTCTGGTCGCGCTGGTCGGTGGCGGTGTCGCGGCCGCACGGAGTGACTTCTACGAGGTCCCGGCCAACAACGGCGCCGTCGCAGCGGTCCTCGGGACGCTCGCGCTGATCCCGTTTCTGGCGTTCGCACGCGTCTCCTGGTTGTTCGGTATCGAGGGCAGCGGCGATACGCTGTTTCTCTCGGCCGTTCTCGGTCTCGCCTGGGTCGCCATCGTCCTCATTGTGCTCGCGCCGCTCGGATACGTTGGCGGGATGCTCGTCGATATGATCCGCCGCCGGATCGGCGGACCGATCGGCTACTGATCGCGACGTGGTTCGTCCACTCCAGCCACTGCGTTCGTGCAGTTCAAGCCACTGCGTCCAACTTTGGGTCGGGTACACAGCCTCACTCTCTGTCCTGTTCTACAGTCTTCGCTTATCCATCACAGCCACCCGGTCAATCCGATAGCATCCTTTTTCGGCCCCGTTTCCCTACACTCGTCCGATGTCGGAGCCAGACGCCACAGGTCACTCTGCCGGTGGGGGACAGTCGGAGAGAAACGGGACCAGCACCGACACCGGCACCAACCCCGACCCCGACGCCGGCACCGAACCCGACCCCGACACCGGCACCGAACCCGACACCGAAGCCGCCGACGGCCGCCACATCGTCTACGTACTCGAGTGCACCGACGGCTCGCTCTACACCGGCTATACGACCGACCTCGAGCGACGGGTCGCCGAGCATAACGCGGGCGAGGGCGCGAAGTACACCCGCGGGCGAACGCCGGTCGAAGTTTGCTATCACGAACGCTACGAGACGCGCTCGGCCGCCATGTCTCGTGAGTACGAGATCAAGCAGTTGACCCGCACACAGAAGGTGCGACTCGTTGGCCTCGAGTGAGGCCCCGATTGTGGCGCACTTCGAGTACGGGAGTCGGTCGCCACAGGGGGGTTCGAAGAACAGGCATGAACCGGTCGGATCTCTCTGGGAATCCACCGGCAAGCGTTCTTTGCCCGCGGCTACTGCCTACCGGCGAACGGCGTTCGAACTGCTCCGCTATCGACGCAATTGTGTCTTCAGATAGTATTTATCTCCATCTCTCCGAAAAATAGATAGTGGCGGTTGCTGTCCGTACGAACGATATGGACATTGACGATCTCAAACAGCCGGAGTATACTGGCGAGAATCGCTGCCTACCGTGTACGCTGGTCAACCTGGCGATTGCCGCGGTTGCTGGCTGGCTCGTCGCTCGGAAACACAGGGCCGCCGGCATCCTCGTGCTTGCCGTCTCGACTGCGATAATCTACTTTCGTGGCTATCTCGTCCCCGGGACGCCGACGTTAACCAAACGGTATCTGCCGGCGGACGTGTTACGCCTGTTCGGCAAGGAGCAAGACCCCGAAATCGCCGGCGGGTTCCAGGGCGTCGATGCCGGTACGGTCTCGAGTGGAGCCGATGTCGACTCGATGGCCAACGAGCAGATCGGCATCGACACCACTGACGCTCACGCTGGCGTTGACACGACCGACCCGGACGACGCTACCGTCCACTTCGATCCGATGGTCGAGCCGCCCGGCCCCGACGCAACGGTGCAGTCTGAACCGCCGGCTCACTATGTCGACGGCGACGATGACGGTGATGGCGACGACGACGGTGGTTCCGATCCCGAAGCCATCGACCTCGAGGCGTACTTCCTCGAGCACGAGGTCATCGAGCCCTGCGAGGACATCGATGACCTCTGTCTCACCGCAGCATTCGACCGGGTCTGGTTCGACGAAATCGACGCCGTTGACGTGGAATCCATCGAGCGTGCCGACATCGTCGAGGCGTTCGACTTCGAGGCTGACCTCGACGAGTTGGATCTCGAGCCCCGCGGCGACGGCCTGGTCCTCCGTGCAAACCGCCAGGCCGTTGGACGGTGGCCGTCCAGGACGGCGTTACTCGCCGATGTCGCCGCGAGTCGCACCCTCGCGGAGTGGATGCCCGACTGGGACACACACGACCCGCAGATGAAGGGCGAGATCTGTAACGCGCTCCGAATGTTCTTAGAGGAGTGTCCGACCGGCGGCGATGTACACATGACGGAGGAGGTTGTCGAGTCCTGTTGTACGTCCCACGACGTGATCGCCGTGATCTGCGAGAAGTCGGGCGATCGGCTGTTCGAGCATCGCTTCGACGCGGCCGAGGCCTAATACGGACTGCCGTATCGACGTCCCGATTCGACCGTAGCCGTATTGCAGTTGGGCCGGCAATGACGTCCAGTAAACAGTCTGTGTCGCGTTCGTCTCGTGTTGAACCGGTCGTCGTTCAATCGTCGTCGGCCGCCCGCGTCGACGTGACACTGGGATCGATGAACGCGTACTCGGCGAGGTTCTGCCCGAGCTTTTCTACCCGCTCTTGCAGGTCGGTGTCGCGGAACCGACGCCCGTCAATGGCGTCGGGGTCGTTCTCGAACTTCGCCTTTGCGTTGCGAAGACCAACCTGGTGGGGCAGGACCCAGCCGTGGACGCCCCGCACCGTGATTCGGAGGTGGTCGAGCGTCGAGCCGTAGCTGCCGCCGCCGGCGGTCGCGAGCAGGCCGACGGTGGTGTCCTCGTACTCATCCCAGCCGCAGTAGTCGTGGAAGTTCTTCAGTGCACCCGAGTACGAGCCGTGGTAGACCGGCGTGCCGAGGGCGACGGCGTCTGCCTCCCGCACGAAGGCTTTCACCTCCTGTTCGTCGCCCTGCTCGTCGACGTCGGGATCGTAAAGCGGCAGGTCGTACTCGCGGAGGTCGAGCAGCGTCGTTTCGGCACCGGCCTCGGCGGCTGCTCGCAGGACGTACTGCAGTGCGGTTCGCGTGTAGCTCTCCTCGCGAAGGCTTCCGCTGACTGCGAGGACGGAGGGTGTGGAGCGGCTCATTGGTTGAGGTAACGTGAACTGGCCCAATGTGCGTGTCGCTTCGATGTGCGTGTAACCCACGTACCGGCCCGTCTGTACAGTTACCCGTGCTGCAAGTCTATCGTCTCGACCAGTGGACTGCAGCGTCGCTTTTTTCGCATCCGGCAGTGAGTCCACGCCTATGGACGCCATCACGTTCGGCACCGACGGCTGGCGAGCGACACTCGAGACGTTCACGACGCCGCGCGTCCGCATGGTCGGCCAGGGCGTCGCGACGTACCTCACCGATGAGGGTTGGGACGCCCCCGTCGTCGTCGGCTACGACGCCCGCGAGAGTTCCCGCGGATTTGCTGAAGAACTCGCCAGAGTGCTGTGTGCGAACGGCTTCGACGTGCTACTCCCCGAGCGAGACTGCCCGACGCCGCACGTGGCCCACGCGATCGTCGAGCGTGACCTTGCTGGCGGCCTCGCGATCACTGCCTCGCATAATCCCCCGGAGTACAACGGTGTGAAGTTCATTCCCCACACCGGCGCGCCGGCACTCCCCGACGTCACGGACGCGATCGCCGACCGTCTCGCGGAGCCGGACCCGCTTCCCGACTCCGAGCACGGCTCCGTCCGGGAGGTTGATCTCGCGACGCCACACGCCGACGCGGTGTTCAATCTCGTCGGGTCGATCACTGAACGCGGCGAGGGCGATCCCGATCCCACCCTCGACCTTGGCGAAACAGACCTGACCGTCGCCTACGACGCCATGCACGGCAGCGGCCGCGGCGTCACGGACGCCGCCCTCGAGCGCGCTGGCCTCACCGTCGAGCGCCTGCGCTGTGAGCGCGACCCCGACTTCGGCGGCGGCGCACCCGAACCGGCCGCAGAGCACCTGACCGACCTGATCGATTCGGTTACCGACCCCGACAGCGCACCTACCCTCGGTCTCGCAAACGACGGCGACGCCGACCGACTCGCCGTCGTCACACCCGCCCGCGGCTATCTCGACGAGAACCTCTTTTTTGCCGCGCTGTACGATTTCCTCCTCGAGTCCGACGCCGGCCCGGCGGTCCGCTCGGTCTCGACGACGTATCTCATCGACCGCGTCGCCGAGGCGCACGACGAGGCCGTCCACGAGGTCCCGGTCGGCTTCAAATGGGTCGCCCAGGCGATGGCCGACCACGACGCCCTCGTCGGCGGCGAGGAGTCCGGCGGCTTCACCGTTCGCGGCCACGTCCGCGAGAAGGACGGCGTCCTCGTCGCGCTGCTCGCAGCCGCCATGCACGCCGCGGAACCGATCGACGACCGAGTCGACCGACTGCTCGAGGCCCACGGGACCGTCGTCCAGGACAAGAGCAGCGTCGACTGTCCCGACGAGGAGAAGGCGCGCGTGCTCGGTGCACTCGAGTCGGAAATCCCTGAAACCGTCGCCGGCACGACGGTTGCGGACGTGAACACCGCGGATGGATTCAAGCTGCTACTCGAGGACGGTTCGTGGCTGCTCGTGCGCCCGAGCGGGACGGAGCCCGTGTTGCGAGTCTACGCCGAGGCCGAGACGGACGACCGCGTGGCGACGCTGCTCGACGCTGGCGAGTCATTGGTCGAACCGCTCGTCGAGTCACACGGCTGAGCGATTGGGCCGGTGACCAGTCAGCCGGTGGGCTGGTTGCGTGTTCCGGGCTTGCACTTACCGGCTCGGTCGTCGATGAGTCGGACATGGACAATCGACGCGAGGACGCCGCCTACACCGAGTTAGATCCGGACACTTGGCACCAGAACGACGAGGGGAGCTACTACATCGACTGCCCCGAGTGTGGCTCGGCGGCGACGCTGATGAACGTGGTTCAACACGGCCGCTGTAACGGCTATCTCGACCAGCGAGCGGGAGAGACCGAACTCGACGAGGAGGCGATGGGCTGTACGGCGACGCTCTGGTTCGAACTCGGATATGTTTCGAATCCGGAATCTGAGGACGAGGCGACGGCTGGCGACGATGTAGCCGCTGATGGTAACGCGAGGGCTGCTGAGGACGACACAGAGACGAGCATCGAGTCTGACGAGGGAGTCCCAGCAGAGGGAGAACCGGTGGGAGCGGAGGGAACGGTAGACGAAGATCAGGAAAACTGAATTGACTGAATTGACTGAACTGACTGAACTGGTTGAACTGAGTCTCCAAATCGTCAGTCGTCAATTCGCCGCGCCGGCACACCGACCACCGTCGTACCCGGTTCGACATCGTCGGTGACGACCGAACCAGCACCGACAGCCGCCTCTTCACCGATCGTAATATCACCGAGTAGCGTCGCGTTCGCGCCGATTTTCACGCCGTCCTCGACCGTTGGATGTCGCTTGACCGGCTCGTTCGTGTCGCCGCCGAGGGTGACGCCGTGGTACATGTGTACGTCGTCACCGACTTCGGCGGTCTCGCCAATGACGACACCCATCCCGTGGTCGATCGTAACCCGCCGTCCGACCGTCGCGGCGGGATGGATTTCGACGCCCGTCAGGAGTCGAACGAGATGCGACAGGAGGCGGGCGAGCAGCCGAAAGCCGCTATTCCAGAGCCGGTGAGTGACTCGGTGTCCCCAGACGGCGTGGACGCCGGGATAGGTGAGCGCGACCTCGAGACACCGGCGTGCGGCCGGGTCCCGGTCGCACATCGCCCGCGTGTCCTCGCGTAGTCGTCCGATCATCTCCCACTTGCCTCCCTGCTGTCGGGACGACGCTGATGCTCACTCCGTTGGCCGCCCGCTGTCGCTGGCGTGTACCATCGACAACACCGGCGTTCGACGTATCGTGGTCGATTCCTGCCGGTACACGCGCGGTCGCCGGAGACAACCATACGCCACCATATATCGGTACCCTGCCTAAAAGGTTCGATTCGGCTGCTCTTCGGGGCCGTGTACCGCTTCTCACAGTTGGTCCTATCCACCTACACGGTACCTGCTCTCTCGTCTGCACCGCGTCGATTCCACACTACTTCGATTACTTTCCTCGTGCGAGCCGACTCCCAATCCGATCCGGGAGTCCCGCCTCCTCGACTGCCTCTTGCACCGCCTCTACGTCGTACTCGACGCGATGCGTCTCGACGGTCATCGCCGCCAGGTCCACGACCGCATAGCCCGCTCGCGGATCACCATCTCGTGGCTGGCCGACGCTCCCCGGATTGATCACGATCCCCTCCGCGAAGCGTTCGACCCCCTGTACGTGCGTGTGACCGAGCACCAGCACGTCTTCCTCGTCGAGCAACTGCGCCGAGAACTCCTCCGGATACGTATACCGCGAGTAGCGTTGTGGATCATCTGGATGCCCGTGGACCAACTTGACGCGCCCGTCGCACTCGAGTCGCTCCGTCGGCAATCCCTCGAGCCACGCGCGCTGGTCTGCTGTTAGCTGGTCGCGAGCGTGCTCGACGCCCGCCCGCGCCATTCCGTTGAATCGGAACGGGGTCTCGCCAGCGACGGCGGCGTCGTGGTTCCCGAGCACGGTCGGGACGTCCCGCTTGTGCAACTCGTCGACGCACTCTCCTGGCCAGGGGTTGTAGCCGACGACGTCGCCGGCACAAAGGAGTTCGTCGACCGGCGGCATGTCCGCGAGGACCGTCTCGAGAGCGACCCGATTCCCGTGGATGTCCGAGATGAGACCGACCTTCATAGCTGTCACTCACCATTCACTGTCGCGAGACAGTTGTAGGTTGCTCACGCAGCGCACAATAGACACAGTCGGGCAGCGCCGCCTTAGTCCCCGTTCTCAATCGCCGTCTCGAAGCCGTCCTCGGTTCGGACGACCCCCGCCGCACACACCGCGTGTTCGTACTCGAGTGCATAGCTCTCGCTGGCTGCGTCCGCGGCGCTCTCGGCGTCGAAGTCGATCGGCTCCGGTGCGTCCTTCTCGTAGGTCGCCACGAGCGTTGGCTCGTCGACGGTCTCGACGAGCAGTGCGTCCTTTCGGACGGTTCCGATCAGTGCCTCGCCGTCATCAGTGATCGTCGCCGCGATCCGTGGCGTGTCGTAGTCGTCCTTCTCGTAGTCGAGTGCGAGCAGACTCTCCGCGAGTGCGTCCCGTGCCGGGTAGCCTAACTCGAGTTTCTCCGCGATTGGGTCGACGTGCGAGCCGTTACCGAAGGCGACCGTCTCGCCGGTCGGTGTTTCGACGACGCGCAGGCAGTTGTAGGAGACGTACGGGTTGTCGGTGTCCGGCGCATCCTCGGTCGGACCGACGGTCAGTGCCTCAGCATCGTCTCGCGCAGTGATTGCTCGGTTCGGGAACGACCGTGAGGAGACGCGGTACGCGCCACCCTCCGGGCCAACGACGACGAATCGTCCGACGTACATACTCGAGTATGCTTGGGTTGGGAGAATAGTGGTGTCGGTTCGCGATCACACGAGTAGCGTACTCCCATCCGCTTTCCGTCTGCGGGTTTATATTAGATGCTGGAACGAACGGAGGTGTGACTACGGAAGACGAATGTATCGAGGCACTCCGGGAGGCTGCCGAACGACTTGGTGAGTCGCCGACGAAGGCACAGTACGAGGAACTCGGGCTGACACCTGCCTCTGCGACGATCATTCGAACGTGTGGTGGCTAGAACGACGCGAAGGAACGGGCCGTACTCGAGACATCGTACTCGAGAGGGTCTCGAGTAAGACCGAAGCCAGACGATATTGAACTTCTCAAGGAACGTCCTGGGATGCACTCTCTGTGACTCACGTTGTCTCGCTCATCTGAGTTCGTAACACTCTAATACGAACCCCAACTACAGACTGGTACGACGTTGGTAGCCGACACCGGCGGCGTCATGTCAAGTCCATTGGGGTAGCGGCCAATCCTGAAGCCTTCTGGGGGCTTCGACCCTGGTTCGAATCCAGGATGGACTACTTCTCACATTTCAACTCGAGTTCACTCGGAGTCTCTTCTCCGGGTCTCCAGTTGAAACGAAGGGGTCTGGTCAGGTATCTCACCCAGTGACGACGAAGCAGGTCGCGAGTGCTATTGGCGTCGACCCCAACGGCTATAATTCGCGGACGTGTTCCCTAAATTATGAAGAGACGAACGCTTCTCCGAGCGACTGGTGGCGCGGTTCTCGGTGGTTCGGTCGGTCTCGCTGGGTGTCTAGACCAGTTTTCGGATTCCGAATCCGGCGATACCGACTCTCACGACTTCCCGGCGGACTACGAAACCGAGACGTTCGACGGCCAGACCGTCCCGTTCGCACCGCTCGAGGACGTCGCTGAGTGGTGGGAGAACGACGAGGCCCGATTTGTCGACGCGCGGACCCAGGTGCAGTACGACGAGGCCCACATCGAGGGTGCCGTCTTCAGCCCCTCACCGGACGGACTGGAATCGGCCGACCCGGTTGCAGAGTGGGACACTGACACGCGAATCGTCACCTACTGCGTCTGCCCGATCGCACAGGCGGGCCAACGAGCGGCGACACTTCTCGATAACGGCTACACGGACGTCTACGGCCTTGCAGACGGATTCAACCCCTGGCGCGAGAACGGCTACCCCGTTGAGAGCAACGACGGCCAGGCGTCGCTGTCGACCTACGAAATCGAGGGCGAGACGGACCCCGCGGACGCCGGCGAGTACGCACTCGCGGTCCATCCCGAGACCGGCCAGCGCGAAGCCAGCCGTATCGACGCGGACGGCGGGTACGAACTGTCGCTGCACTTCGTCGACGTTCCCGACTCGTCGCTACTCGAGTTGCGGACGCCAAGCTACGAACTCGAGGGGACGATCGAGGAGTTCTCGTCGGCGACTGTTCAGGTCTGAGTCTGCGTCGTCACTGCTCGCGCGGTTCCGTTTCCTCACTGGTCGCGTACGCACCCGCACGCTCGAGTACCCCTCGCTTTCGGAGCACGCTGGGCGTACGACAGATACCGGGTGCGCCGGTAGCCTGCGGGACGGTGCAGTTGTTGCAGCTATCACAGAGGACGCGTGGCGCGGTATTCTCGTCAATAAGAGTGGAATCCACGTCGATATCAAGCAGCCGCGCACCGAGTCGGGGTTCGGCGTAGAACGGCCGAGCCATGCCGACCATATCGCATGCAGGCTCGGTCTCCTGCCCGGATTCGACGCCTCCGTTCTCCTCGTCCGCGCCGAGCAATCGATCCATCTCAGCGCGCTCTCGAATCCCACCTTCTGCGAGTACCGGAATCGACACCGCCTCGCGAACCCGTCGGCAAAACTCCTCGTTCCAGGCTGGCTCGAACCCGTACTGCAGCGACTGGACCCAGTTTGCGAGCGAGACGAGTCGTCGTCGTGCAGGCCCACCGAAGGCCGCGTCGTACGCCTCCTGTAAGTTGTCGTTTGCCCATGCTCGCTCCGGGTATTCGCCACGCACGATACTCATATCCCAGACGACCGATGTCTGGACCGGCACCACGGCGTCGTAGCCGATCCGCTCGAGTCGGCGCGCAATTTCGACGCCGTCCGAGAGCGAGAGTTTCCGCCGAACGATCGGCGGGGGTGGTGCGGGCGTCTCTGCTGGCACCTTGGTTACGACTGGAACGTCGCCCGCCCGCTCACGAATTTCGTCGTGGACCAGCGCGAGGAACTCGAGTCGGGCCTCGGGCGAGCCCCCAAACTCGTCGTCGCGGCGGTTGTAGAACGGCGAGAGGAACTGCTGGATGATCCCCATGTTCGCTGCGGCGAGGTGGATGCCGTCGTAGCCCGCATCGACGGCGGACGCGGCCGCGCGGCCGAAATCCGCCGCGAGGTCATACACCTCGTCGGTCGAGAGCACATGCGGGTCGTACGAGAGAAACCCGAGTCGGTCGAGCAGGCGCAGCTGCCACGGTGGTTGTGACACCGCTAGTTGCTCGAGATCAGGATGCTTGGCGCGATACTCGGCATTCCAGGTCTCCATGCTCCGAAGGCCGCCGTGCTCGAGTTGGATGAAAATCCGACCACCGTGGTCGTGAATCCGGTCGGTCAGTCGCGACAGCCGTGAGACGAACGCGGGGTCGTGCACGCGAGTCATCCCTGGTGCAGCGCACCCGCCCTCGCCGCGAACGATGGTTGCACCCTGGAAAATGAGGCCCACTCCCGACGCTGCGGCCGGCTCGAGGTCGTCGATCAGCGCGTCGACTGCATCAGGGCCGTTGCCCGCGCACTCGAGTAGCGGCGCGCGGTAGAGCCGGTTGGGGATCGTCACGCCGCCGATGGTGAGGGGGTCCTCGAGGGTGGCCATCTGTGTTGGTAACGGCGGTTCAACGGGGATGGATAAGAGTGTGCTGTCGGTTTGTCGGTTTTCGGTTGCGTGTACCGGTTGGGGACGATCTCCGTGTGCTAGTGCTACTTCTCGACTTCGAGCAACGCCACCCGCTCACGAACCAGTGCCCCGAGCGAGGCGTCCGTCGCGGCGCGTTCGGCGCCGGTGATGTCGAAGAACGATTGCAAGGTTTCCTCGTCGGTGTCGTCGAGCGTCGGTTCGGGCTCGACGAACGTCTCGAGTTCGGTGATCGCCTCGCGGGCGGCCTCGAGGTCGCCGCGTCCGTTCTCCGTCGACCCGGCGTGGTCGATGAGAACGACGGCGCGAGTCTCGCCCTCGCTGACGCCCATCTCGAGTGCCTGGTCGATCTGCCGTCGGCCCGCGGCATAGAGCAGTATCTCGACTGCCCGGTCGCGAGCGACGTTCTCGCCGCGGTCGATCGCACGGTCGGCGAACTCGACGGTTCGCTGGAGGTGTTGCTGGCCGGCGACGTATCGTGCGTCGAAGGCCTGTATCGTCACGCCGTGGCGCTCGCTGATCTCGCCCAGGTCGGTGACGAACGCATCGAGGTCGTCGACTGCGAGGCGGCACTCGAGTAGCTCCGGGTCCATTAGAAATCACCCAGGCTGGATTGGTTGTCGTCGGCGTCTGTGTCTGTGTTTGTGTCTGTGTCGCCCTCAGTAGCGTCTCCACCGGTGCTCGGTTGGTCGCCACTCGAGTTGGCCGACTCCGACCCGGAGCCGCCCTCAACCGGAATCGGCTCGACGCCGTCCATCGACGGATCCTCGCGGCCGGCGTTCTCGAGGATGTTCTCGGCCGTCTTCTTGCCCTTGAGCACGTGCAGGATGACGCCCTTGTCCGCGGATCGGAGGGCTGCGGGCTCTTCGATGCCGGCCGCGTAGAGCCGCCGGGCGCGCTTGCGACCAATGCCGCTCACCGAAACGAGCTCGAGTAGTTCCTCGCCGACGCCGTGTTCGACGCGGGCGCGGGCCTCGCGGACCGCGACGGCCCACTCGCTGCCGATTTCGCTCGCGAGCGACTCTGCCGCGCCGAGCAGCCACTCGGCGGTGTCGATCTTGCCGCGGAGGTCGCCTGGGCCGATCTTGTACCGTTCGGTGATCTGTTCCTCGTCGTCCTCGGTCGCCCAGTCCTCGAGTAGCTTACCGGTCTTGAGGGCGGCGAGCCAGTCCTCGAAGCGCTCTTCCTCGAACTCGCTGGGTGCGTCGCCGAGCAGTTCGCGCTCGCGTTCGTAGTAGAGTTCGCCGAACTTCTCGTCCTCGCCCGAGCGCAGGTAGAGTTCGTACATGTCTGGCGTGCGCGAGACGAGCTGGTAGAGCCCGAGGGCCGTCGGGCGCTCGTCGGCGTCCTCGAGTCCGTGGACGATTTCGGCGGCGCTCATCGGGTCGAGGTAGAGCCGTGAGACGGTGTGGCCGAGGCTGGTGGCCTCGAGGTCCTCTTCTTGACCGGTTGTGCCCCCGCTGTCACCGCCACCACCGCTGTCGGCCAGATCGGCCGCCGACGTGAACGCGCTCGCCGCGTCTGCCTCGCTGTTGAGCGTATCCTCGGGACCGCCGCTGCGCTCGATAAAGTCGTTGCGCTCGAGATAGCTCAACACGTCGTCGGTCACCCGCTCGAGCCGTCCCCCCTCGCTCGACTGGCTCGCGTAGAGCGTCGCCTCGAGGAACTCGAGTAACCCTTCGCGTGTACGAGCGAATCCGGAGGCGATGGTCGCGAGGACGTGCGTCCGAAGCGCTGGCTCTGCGGCCAGCTTCGAGCGGACTGGCTCGGGGTCGGCCCAGACGTAGCGGTCGAACAGCTCCTGACTCTCGTCGTGGCTCTTTGCGAGCAGGACGGCCTCGCCGTAGGGGTCGAGACCGGGGCGACCTGCCCGGCCCATCATCTGGTGGACCTCGAGCACGTCGAGCGGGGCCATCCCACCCGCGCTCGGGTCGAAGCGCCGCCAGTCGCGGACGATGACGCGCCGGGCCGGCGTGTTCACACCGGCGGCGAGCGTCGGCGTTGCGGAGATGACCTTCAGCAGTCGATCACGGAAGGCGTCCTCGACCAGACTGCGCTGGGTACTCGAGAGGCCTGCGTGGTGGAACGCCGAGCCGCGCTCGACGCAGTCGGCGAGGTCCTGACTCGTCTCGGTGTCGCTGTCCTCGCGGATCTCGGTGGCCAGTGCTTCCAGATCGCTTCGCTCGCCGGCGGTCAGTTCGCGACTCGAAACCTGTCCGAGCCTGCGCGCCGCGGCCTCGGCGTTTCGCCGGGAGTTGACGAACACGAGCGAGGAGCCGCCCTCCTGAAGGATGTCGCGGACGAGTGCGGCTTCCTGCTTTTCGCCGGCTTCGACGGGAACCTCCCGCGTCTCGCCGTCGTCGAAGTTGAGTGCGTTGCCGTAGTGGACGCCCATCTGGAGGTCGATCGGCCGCCAGTCGGTGTCGACCAGCTCGGCGTCGAGCCAGTCGGCGAGTTCGTCCGCGTTGCCGACGGTTGCAGAGAGTGCGACGACCTGCAGTTGCGGGTTGAGCCGCCGGAGTTTGGCGAGGGTCACCTCGAGTGTCGGGCCGCGGTTTCGGTCGTCGATCAGGTGCACCTCGTCGCTGACGACGCAGGTCAGGTCGGAGAGCCAGTCCGCGCCGTTTCGCACGAGTGAGTCAACCTTCTCGCTGGTCGCGACGATGATGTCTTTCGTGGCGAGCCACTCGCTGGTCGACTCGTAGTTGCCGGTGGCGACACCGGTCGTAACGCCGAACTCCTCGTAGGCGTCGAACTCGGCTTTCTTCTCGCTGGCCAGGGCTCGCAGCGGGACGATGTACAGCGCCTTCCCGCCGCGCTTTACGGCGGAGAGCATCGACAGCGCGGCGATCATGGTCTTGCCGCTGGCGGTGGGGACGGCGGCGACGAGGTTCTCGCCCTCGGTCGCACCGGCCTCGACGGCCTCGGCCTGCGGCGGGTAGAGCTCCTCGATACCCTGCTCCTGGAAGTGCGAGCGGGTACCGGGCGGGAGCCCCGACAGCTCCTCGACGTTCATTACCCGTGATTGGCGCGTCTTTCGGTTTAAACTGTCGTCTCTCGAGCCGGCATCGGTCTCGTCGGAGTGCTGTCGTGAGTAGTGAGTGACGCGTACGCTTGTGCTCTCTCCCCGAGCCGCCGTGCTTGTCCCAGTACGGAAACCGTGGCTCGTGACCCGACTGACTCCAGCGAGCATGACGAGACCCGGATTCACCACCTCGAGTGTACGGTCGTCATTCCAACGCTGGGTGAGATTCGTTCCGACGACGTCGGGAGCAGTCTCAGCCGGCGATAGACCGATCCCTGTGGCCGCTGTACACGGTGTATGGTCGATCCAGCCACTGTTCTCGTTCCGACGCTCGGCCGCCCTCGCGAAGACGACGCCCTCGCTTACGCCCTTGAGACGTTTCCCAACGCCAACGTGAGACTTCTGGCGATCGTAACACCGCTCGATGCGCGGATGAGCGAGGGCAGCGTTCTCGAGCGCGCTGACGAGCGAACAGCCGAAGCGCGCGAGCGCGCAGCTCGTTTGCTGGCTGTAGTCGACGAGTCGGCGGGCGACCGGGTCGAAATCGACAGCACAGAGGGGCAACCCGGCACCGTCGTTCCGAAGTACGCGACCGACCACGATGTCGATCACGTCGTCATGTACGGTCACGATACCCGATCGAGCGGTCTCGTCGCTCGATTTCTCGGCCGTGGCGTCGCGACAACAGTGATCGAACGAACCTCACAACCGGTAACAATTCTCCAGTGAACCGGGAGCGGTCTCGAGTGTGGCCGACGTGTTGCTCTCGAGTTGGTTCAAGCGTGGCCGACCTGATCGCTCGCGAGCCGAGCGTACTCAGCTACCGATCGCGAACGCGAGTGCCTGATAGAGCCCGTAGCCGACCACGATCGAACTGCCGAGTGTCAGCAGCCAGAACGTCACCGTAACGCCGATTTTTCGACGGGAGACGCCGGCCGATCCCGCTGCCAGCCCGCCGCCGATGACACCCGAGAGGATGATGTTGTTGAGCGAGATCGGGATACCGAGTGCGATTGCGAGTTGTGCGATTATGAAGCCGGGAACCAGCGCGGCAATCGAGCGCCGGACGCCGAGTTGCGCGTACTCCCTGGAGGTCGCCTGCAATAATCGTGGTGCAGCCATCCAGGCACCGGCGAGAATGCCTGTCGCCCCGATCGAGAGCAGGACGATCCCCGGTAGGCCGAGTTCGACGCGAAAGAGGTTCTCGAGCGGCCCGGTTGCGAGCCCGACCTGTGAGCCCCCTGAGGAGAACGCAACGATTCCGCCGAGGACGAGCAGAAACGAGCGAATACCGTCCTCGACGGAGACGCGGACTCGCCTTCGGACCCAGTAAAACCAGAGCGCACCGACGGCACCCGTCACGATGAGGACTCCAACTGTCACGTCTGCGACGAGGGTCGGGCCGCCGCCGACCTGCTGGGAGATGAAGCGCGCAAGCGTTCCCTGATCGGCAACCGGATCCGGGATAACCCCGAGACGGACGTTCGCGACGATTGCGCCGACGATTCCCGCGAGCAGCGGAACGCCAACCGTTTCTGGGATCTCTTCGCGCCTGAGCGTGACTGCGGTCGCATACGCCAACCCACCCGACATGAACGGGACCATGATCCAGAACGTTCCGAGTCGCTGGTAGGTCGCCATCGCCGGATCGCCGCCGAGTGAGAGGCCAACACCGACCATTGCACCCGTCGTCGCGAATGCAGCAGGGATCGGATAGCGAGTATAGATTCCAACGGCCATAAAGCCCGCTGCGGTGAGCAGTCCCGCAGTTGCGGCCAGCGGTGTGATCGCGACGCCGTCGATCAGATCCGCACCAACGGTTTCGGAGATGCTTCCGCCCTGCATGAGCGCTCCCGCCGCGGCGAGCACGCCGATGACGAACGCGGCTTGCATCGTCGAAATAGCGTTCGCACCGATTGCAGGTGCAAACGGCGGTGAGTTGCTGTTCGCACCAAGCACCCACGCCATAAACACACAGGTGAGTACGGCAAACCCGACCAGCAGGGCGAACGACGGTGCAACCATCCGTTCACCGACGTTCGACGACGCGACTGAAAAGAATATGCACTCCGTGGAAATCGGCGCGTTCACACGAGTTGTTCGTTCCCGTGGCAGTCAGTCGTCGTGTGACAAAGGCCGCATCGGTGCCAGAAACGAACGACGCGACCAGCACTCAGACGGGCATATGTGGCCCCAGAATCGCGACGACAACCGCGAGGGCGGCGATGACACCGGTTCCGTGGATAACGAGTCGCCGTCGCCACGCCGAGAGCGGTCGGCCGAGACGCTCACCGACCTCATCGAGTACCAGCGAGAGCACGCGGCCGCCGTCGAGTAGCGTTACCGGTAGCGCATTGAGCAACCCGAAGTTCGCGCTCAGGAGGGCCGTCCAGAACGCGAGGTTCGTCACGAGACCCAGCGCGGCGATCGACTCTGCAGTTGGTGGCACACCGCCGGTGACCGCCCAGCCGAAGTACAGCATGTAGGCGTCCATCGCGGTTCCAGTGGCGGGCGCGAGCAACACTGCCAGTGCGACGGCGGCGACGACCAGGTTGTTCGCCACGCCCGCGGCGAAGACGCGGAGCCGGCTCCGTCTCGAGGCTGTATCCAGTTTCTCACCGGGGAGGACGTACGCCGCGAGGGGGACGACGCCGAACAGGAGTGCGATGCCGGTCTCCTGCAACGGAATTTCCTCGCGCCGGCAGGCGATTGCGTGTCCGAACTCGTGGGCCACCGTCGCGATCACGAGCGCGGCGATTACGGACGGCGCGGCGGCGAGCGGCATGAACGCGTTGATGCCCGGAATCGCGATCGTGTTCTCGGGTGCGTTCAACGCAGTAGGCTCTGGCTGCTGGAGCGCCAGCCACGCTCCCGTCAGGACGAGGCCGAGCACCGCGACCTGACACGCGAGCAGTAGCCCGATCGAGCAGTCGTGCCATCGGTCCCACCCCGGCCGTTCGGCCAGTGTGTCCAGTCGCTCGCTCCCGCCGCTTCGGTGGAGATACAACACCCCTGCACCGATCTTCACCTGTCGCGGGAGCCGCTCGTTGATCCGCTCCTCGAGACCATCGATCCTGGACCGTACTGACATGTTTCGTGGTCGAACACTACGTTCTTAGCCACTCTATATAACAGTTGACCTGAATGACACGCGTTTCGGGACGTGAGGATGTTCGACCACTAGCTTCTATGGGCGTGCAGCGCCGAGCGTTCGGCACCGACACTGACACTGCACTCGTGCTCGGATCCGCACCGATGATGACATGAAACCAGTCTACTTCTGCGCCCGCTGCGGCGAGGAACTCTCGCGCACCGTCGAGGAGTGCCCACACTGTGGCTACTGCCCGAAATCGATTGCCTGGCGGACCGGCGTCGGCGCACTCATCTTCGGCGGTGCGCTGACGCTCGTCTCACCGCCGGTTGGACTCCTCGGCGTCTTCGCTGGTAGTCTCGCGATCTGTGGGAGTTACCTGCTCTCGCCTGCGGAGTGACTGGCTGTTACCGTTCGTCTGGTCACTGTTTGTCTGTCAGTATTCGACGGCCGTTTTCCCCTTCTTGTTCTCTTTCTCCAGAACCGCACGGTAGTGCTCACTTTCCGGCGACCTGAGTACGTCTGCCACCACCCACGGCGTTCCAGTCGCTGCCTCCCGCAGCCGTTCCGGTGAACACAGCAGAAACTGCAGCGTTCGACCCACCTCACGACATCCGTGGTGCGTCGGCGTTCCACCACTAGATTCGATTTCGCGCTCGAATTCGAAGTGAAAACACCGGTGGGCAATTCCCTCTCGCGGATCCGATCTGTAGCCGAGGAACGACTCGTCGAGCCGCGTCGGGTCGTAGTTATCGACGACGGCGATCCCTGACTCGTGGCTGACGCGATCGAATTCCTCGAGGATCGCACGAACGCCGGCGAGCGACCGACCGAGGCCGAGCTGGGTCCCCACGGCGTGTACCGCACCCACCGAATCGGTGGCCACCGGCAGGGTGTGCATGTCCCCGACGCATACCCGCTCGCACCCGCGCTCACGGGCTGTGCTGATCGCGTTCGGACTCACGTCGACGCCGATCACCTCGACGCCGCGGTCGGCCCACCACAGGAGGTGCGTTCCGGCACCGCAGCCCACGTCGAGAATCGGCTCGTGGTCGGTGAGCCGCTCGAGGATCTCGACCGTCTCAGTCTCCCACGAACTCGAGTCGCTGAAGTAGAACGAGGCGACGGATCCGTCTTGCACGTCTCCGCCGTCGCGATAGGTGAGCCGTCCTGGGTCATCGTGCAGGTGTGCGAGCATCGCGCGACCAAGCGGATCGGGTACCCCACGGCCCTGCTCACGTTCGTGAGCTGACCGCGACGATGAGTTGTTCCGTGACATACAACAATTGACGCCACAGCCGATACTAAATATACAATGACATATGGTCTCTGGTACCGCCAGTCATACTGGTCGACCGCTAACGATTTATCACGATCCACCCAAGTGCCGTCCATGAAAGTCGAATTCGACGAGGACACCTGTATCGGGATGTACCAGTGTGTCGCCGAGTGGGACGGCTTCACGAAAGACAAGTCGAAAGGAAAAGCGATTCTCGAGGACAGCGAGGAGGTCGAAGACGGCGTTTTCGTCCGCGAGGTGCCCGAAGACGCGGAACTGGACGCGAAGTTCGCCGCTCGCACGTGCCCCGTCGACGCGATTCGAATCTACGACGACGACGGCGAGCAACTCATTCCCTGATCGATCGCTCTTTTCGACGCAGTCGCTCCGATTCAGCTACTGACGAGTTCCGCGATGCCATGCAGGTCTTCGACCTCGTACGTCGGTTCCACTCCCAGTTCGACCGCACGACAGTGGGGGCGGCGAACGAAGACGGACTCGAGTCCCGCTCGTTCTGCGGCGAGGATATCGCTCTCACTGTCGCCGATGTAAAGTGCTGACTCGGCGGAGACGGACAGATCGTCCAGTGCACGCTCGAGGTAGTGCGTGTTCGGCTTCTTCAGGCGAAGGCTCTCGATGGTCATCTCGCGACCGTAGTAGGTATCGAAGAACGGGCCGAGTTCGAAGTGTTCCAGGACGAACTCGATGGTGCTGTGGTGGTTGTTGCTCACGACGCCGCAGCTCGCCTCCGTTGGAAGATCGGAAATCGCGGCGACATCGTCGTATCGCGTTCGGGTGCCGTCCCTGAACTCGGCGAACTGGGAATCCTCGTCGTGGCGCTCGCGTGCCGCCCAGAACGCCGCTGGCTCGAGGTCGTACGCCGAGCAAACCTCGTGGAGCGTCTCGGTCGTCACGCCGTTGACGATAGCGTTGACGTGCTGGCGGTCCGGGTCCTCGACGCCGACCGCACGAAAGGCGTCCTGTGTGGCCTCAGTTTGCGTTTCCACTGGCGGCGGCTCGACGAGCACACCGTCGCTGTCGAAGAACACGGCGTCGTATGCTGTCACGCGCTAGTGGTATTCTGAACGGGTAGGTTACCGTTTCGGTCGGGAAGACGAACGCGGTGAGAAAATCGGTCGCGGTTGTCCGTGGTCCGATCCGGCTGATCCGAATCGAGAGCGGTTCGCAACTCTCGCAGCTCTCCAGTTCTCGTCGTGTTGAGCCGATCAGGCGATCTTGTCGTACTGCTCCGAGAGCTTCTCGGCGGCCTCGCCGAGCTGGTTGCGCTCGTACTCCGTGAGGTCCCACTCGACGACTTCCTCGACGCCGTTCGAGCCGAGTTTGACGGGGACGCCGAAGGCAGTGTCCTCGTGGCCGAACTCGCCCTCGAGTGTGACGCTCGCTGGCAGCACTTCGCCGGTGTCGCGGAGGATGGCCTCGACCATGTGGCCGACGCCGGTCGCTGGTCCCCACTCCGTCGCCCCCTTCTTCTCGATGACGTTCATCGCGGAGGTCTGGAGTTCTTCCAAGAGTTCGTCCTTCTCGTCGTCAGTGAACTCGAGATCCTGGCCGTTGACGCGGACCTTCGAGAAGACCGGGACCTGCGCGTCGCCGTGCTCGCCAAGGATGGTCGCTTCGACGTTCTGGATGGGAGCGTCGTAGCGCTGGGAGATCACGTAGCGGAAGCGGGCGGAGTCGAGTCGGCCGCCGAAGCCGATTACCTTGTCGCGTGCGCGGTCGCCCGCCTCGTAGAGGTGGCGATTGAGCAGGTCGACTGGGTTCGACGTCGTGACAGTGATGAAGTCGTCGTTGTACTCCGCGATCGAGGAGCCGATGTCCTCCATAATCGGCGCGTTGTCGCCCGCGAGGTCGATTCGCGTCTGTCCTGGCTGGCGCGGGATGCCGGCCGTGATGACGACGACGTCCGAGCCCTCGGTGGCCTCGTAGCCGCCCTGGCGGATCGTAGTGTTCGAGTCGTAGGCTGCGCCGTGGTTCGCGTCGGCGGCCTGACCGATCGTGTCGTCTTCCTTGTCCGGGATGTCGACGAAGACGAGTTCGTCTGCGATGTCCCGAAGCGCGATGTTGTACCCTGCGGCGGCCCCGACCGTTCCGGCCGCGCCGACCACGCTAACTTTCGTCATACCACGTAACGATCCGCTTGCCCCTGCGTTAAATCCGTCGAATCCCGCTCTTCTCGCACGACCTGACGATATTTCTATCGACGACTGTCGAACTCCGGTGAACGTGGACCCATCATCGTACTCACCTTCGTCGCGCAGCAGGGACAGAGACACACCCCGAACCGATATGAGCCAGCGCTACCGTCTCATCCACATGCGAGTGAGCGTTATCGGCGGCGGAACGATCACGAACGACGAAGCCGACCGCGCCGAGGCAGTCGGCCGCGAACTCGGCCGGCGCGGCCACACGGTCGTCTGTGGCGGTCTCGGCGGGACGATGGAAGCCGTCTGCCGCGGTGCAAAAGACGCGGACGGGACCACCATCGGCATCCTCCCTGGCGACCGCCGGACCGCCGCAAACGAGTACGTCGACGTCCCGATCGCAACCGGCCTCGCCCACGCCCGGAACGCACTCGTTCCGATGAACGGCGATGCGGTCATCGCGCTCTCCGGCGGCGTCGGCACGCTCTCCGAAATCGCTTTCGCTGGCATCTACGGCCGCCCTATCGTTGGCCTCGAAACGCACGAGATCGACGGGTTCGAGATCGAGACCGTCGAGACACCCGCGGCCGCCGTCGATGCCGTGGAGGCGGCACTCGAGTGACCCTGTCGCGACCCGATTCCTGACTCGTTGTACGACAGGCACCATTGGTACCCGCTACCGCCGCCTCACCGAATCGGTACCGGCTTTGTGCATCCCATCCTCGGCTCACCTATGACTGATTCGAGCACTGCCGACGCCACTGCTGATCCGTACTCCATCCGCGAGGAACTCCCTACCCCCGAGACGTTCGCCACGCTGCGTGAGGCCGCCGACATGCCGCCGCGCTCCCGCGAGGGCATCGAACAGGGGCTCCCCAACTCCGTCTACGGCGTAATCGTCGTCCACGAACCGTCGGGCGAGACGGTCGGTATGGGTCGCATCGTCGGCGACGGCGGCACCGTCTACCAGATTTCGGACATGGCCGTCCACCCCGACCACCAGCGCCAGGGACTCGGCACGCAAATTATGACCCAACTCGAGTCCTACCTCGAGACGGAAGCGCCGCCGTCGGCGTACGTCAACCTCATGGCTGACATCGACGGTTTCTACGAGTCGTTCGGCTACGAGGAGACGCGACCGGCGTCGAAGGGGATGTATCGGCGGACGGAGTGACAGTTTGTCGAGTCCGCCTTCGCAGCTTTTTCGACGGATGCCACCGTTCTAGTGGGTATGAGTGACTTCGATAAGGAGGCCGAGCGCGAGAAGCTTCGGGAGAAGTACGAGCGCGACAAGGAAGAGCGACAGGCCACTCAGCGCATGAGCGACCTGCTGCTCAAGGGGGCGACGATGACGAACTCCCACTGTGGCACCTGTGGGGACCCGCTGTTTCAGGAGAACGGCACGACGTTCTGTCCGAGCTGTCACGGCAATCCGGACGCTGTGCAGGGGACCGAACTGGAGGCGGACGCGGCCGAAGCGGATGCAGCCGACGATGCTGCAACCGACGAGAGCGCGCCCGAGGCCGGGACCGGGACCGGGACCGGGACCGAGACGGACGAGCAAAACTCCGCCGCTGACACGTCCGTGACGACTGACCGCGCCACTACCGACGCGACAACCGACCCCAACAGCACGTCTCAGCCGTCGAGCGAGACTGGTTCGGACCGTGCGGATGAGGGCCGGTCACGGCCAGCGCCGCGGTCGCAGTCGCAGCCTCAGTTGCAGCCCCAGAGTCAGACCCAGCCCGACCCACAGTCACCACCCCGTCGCGAGGAGCCGACATCGGCCGGCAGTGTCGACACGAACACCACTGACGACAGCGCCGGCGACCGCTCCGCCGCCCGCGACTCGCTGACGCGTGCACTCGAGAAGTTCGCCGCCGAGGCGGCGGCCACCGACGACCCGCGGTACGCGAAAGAGTGTCTCGAGGCAGCCCGCGAGGCGAGTGAGGCGCTGGAATCGCTTCGCTGAGGTCGGCTGTCGTTGCTGTTGTTGTCGCTGTCGCGACTCGCGACGCCACCGACGACAGATCGCGATCAGGAGAACCCGAGGAACTGCCGGTCGTCCGTTTGCTCTGTGACCGCCGGATACAGTATCACGAAGTTTCCCTCGGTAAGCCGTGCGATTCGCGCTGGCAGTGTCTGGAGTTCCGGATGCCACCCCGCATCCGTTCGACGCGAACTCATACAGACGATCAGGTCGCCCGCCTCTCCCGCGCTGTGAAGTGAGTCGGACAACTCGTTCCAGTTCGCGACCGTGTCGAATTCCACTGTGTGCTCTGGTGTAACGCCCTCCATCAACCGCTCGAACTGCGCTGATTCCTCGCCAACCACAACGGCGTGAATCGGCGCTCCCGTCTGCTCGGCAACGAGCGCCACCGTATGCAACGCTTCGGCGATGCCATCGTTGCGAGCCACACTCGGCGGGAGCACGAGCACGATCCGCTGTGTGGTATTGAGTCGGTCTCGAATCCGCGCGACAAGTGCGAGCTGCGTCGTTCGTCGGAGCACCTGGTCGATCACGTGGCCGAACACTCGCTGTGTCCGCGCACGAGCACCATCCCAGCCGATCACCAGTGTCGTGATGCGATTGTCGACCGCCGAGCCGACGATGCCCGAGGCGACATTGTGGTTTACTCGAGTGTGCGTCTCGAGTGGCACCGCTGCAGCCACGGTCTCGTCTGCCAGCGTCTCGAGTCGCGTCTCCGAATCACCGACTGCGGCGGCGGTCTGCGTGACGGTCCCGGGGCGGACGACGGTGGCCGCGTGGATCGGCTCGTCGGCGCGTTCGTCGCGGATCGTCATCGCGAGTTCGAGCAGCGAGCGGGGGTCTCTCGAGTCGTGTGCTACTGGGACGAGAATTCGCTGTGGGGCCGTAGCTGGATCGTACGGTTCGCGCTCGCGCGCACGAGCGATTTCTGTGCCGAATCGCTGGACGAGCGCGGGGCTAAACAGGCTGACGACGAGAATCATCACCACGACGCCGTTGATCATGTGCTGGTCGAAGCCGCCGACGCCGGCGTCGAATCCGATCTGGACGATCGCGAGCGCCGCCGCGGCCTGGCCGACGGAGAGGCCGAACATGCTGTAGACTTCGTTACGGTCGTAGTCGTACAGCCGGCCGGTCACCCACGCGGCGAGATACTTCGTAGTGACGACCATCCCGAGCAGCGAGCCGGCGATGAGGAGCGTTTCGGTCCCCTCGAAGAAGACTCGCGCATCGACGAGCATGCCGACTGACAACAGGAAGAACGGGATGAATAGCGCGTTGCCGACGAATTCGATGCGGTTCATCAGCGGCCCAGTTTCGGGGATAAGGCGATTGAGCGCCAGTCCGGCGAGGAACGCGCCGATGATGTGCTCGACGCCGACGAGTTCGGCGAGGATCGCACAACCGAAGAGGACGGCGAGGACGAACAGGTACTCGAAGTAACTCTCCTCGCTGTGGATCCGAAAGAACCACCGTCCGAGCCGCGGCACGACGAGCCAGACGCCGACGAAGAACACCGCGAGTCCGGCCGTTAACTGCACCCAGAACGCGGCGTCCAGCTCACCGCCGACTGCGGCGATCACGACTGCAAGGACGAGCAGCGCCAGCGTGTCGGTTAGAATCGTCCCGCCGATCGTCGCCGTGATCGCCTCGTTCTTCGCGATTCCAAGCTGGGTAACCACCGGATACGCGAGCAGCGTATGAGAGGAGAAGATCGCCGCGAACAGCGATGCAGCAGCAACGGACAGGTCAAGTACTGCGACGCCGACCACGGTACCCACAGCCTGCGGAATCGCGAACGAGAGCAGTCCGAAGACGATGCTCCGGTCTCTGTACGCGACGAACTGCGCGAGGTTGATCTCGAGTCCGGCGATGAACAGCAGGTAGATCAGGCCGACCTCGCCGAGCACCTGGATCGTCTCGCCGCGCTCGAGAAGGTGGAGTCCGTTCGGGCCGATCATCGCGCCGACGAGGATGATGCCGACGATGCCCGGCAGCCGATACCGTTTGAGGACGAGCGGTGCGATCAGGAAAATCGCCACTGCGAGCCCGAAGATTGCAACGGGGTCGTCGAACGGGAGTGTCACCGCTACGGAACCCTCGAGCAACCCCGTCAGCGGTGACTCTCCGACAGTCGGCGACGCTGCCGACAAGGCATCTGATTCAGCGGGTGACACTGGCCGCTGTTATCGTCTACGGCAATGACCGTAACCGGTTCGCGTGCATGTGCCCGCTGCCCACTCGGTACGGCCGGTCATCGGCCCGGTTCGAATCACTGGCACTCCACTGGAACAGCTACCGTTTTGGACGCGTGCTAGCCTGGTCCGGTGTACTCGCTGCCGATAACCTCCCGCATTCGTTCAGCAGTCACCTGTCCGACGCCGTCGGCCGCCTGCAACTCGTCTTCGGTCGCGATCATCACCGCTTCAACCGTGCCGAACTCCTCGAGTAGCGAGCGTGCGGTCACCGGCCCAATCTCGGCGATCGAGGAGACGACGTACTCCTGTTGCTCAGCCAGCGTCTTCGACTGCTTCTCGCCGTGGACCGAGACCTCGCGGTCTGAAAGCTCCTGTTCTCGGCCTGCGATTACTGCGAGCAGTTCTGTCGTCTCGTCCTCGCCTTCGGTCCGGAGCACACTCGCACCAAAGTCGACGGCCAGACTCGAGAGTGCCCCGCGAATCGCGTTCGGGTGGATGTCCCGCTGTTCGTACAGGCCGTCGCCCTCGACGACGACGATGGGGCGGGCGTAGTGGCGGGCCATCGCACCGACCTGCTCGAAGACGGAGCGGTCACCGCCGACCAGCGAGTCGACGAAGTCGGCGACGGACTTGCGTTCGACGACGACGCGATCTGAAAGGACGTAGTCGCCCACGTCGAGCGTCTCGAGTCGGACCTCGATCTCCTCGCGTCGGGAGAGGTCGCGGGCGATGTTGGCGTCCATCTCGCGCTGGTCGGCGACGATCTCGATCGCGTCGCCCTCGGCCGACGGCTCGTGCGTTTCCACGTTGTCGGCCTCGCTGTCCGATTCGCCGTCCGCCGTTTCCTCGTCATCGTTGCCAGCCTCGAACTCCTGCAATCCTGGCTGTGGCGAACCCCCTCCGCTTCCACTGGAAGAGTCGGAGACTGCGTCGGGATCGTTCCCGTTTTCGTCTACTTTCACTTCGCTGTCTTTCTGGCCGTCGGCGTCGGTGCTGGCGTTGGCTCCGTCGGTACTCGAGTCCCCACCGAAATCGGCGAGCGACTGTTGGGACTCGTCGAGTTCGTCGGCGAGGTCGTCGGCCATCCCCTTTAGCTCGCGCAGTTCGGACTCCATCTCTTTCTCGCGGCGCCGAGAGATCCAGAAGTAGGCCTCGTCGCGGGTGTCTTCGGCCATGAGGACGACGACGCGACCCTCGGACTGGCGGCCGGTCCGGCCCTTGCGCTGGATGGATCGAATCGCCGTCGGGACCGGTTCGTAGAACAGCACGAGGTCGACTTCGGGCACGTCGAGGCCCTCTTCGGCGACCGACGTGGAGACGAGCACCTCGAACTCGGCGGCGCGGAACTCGTCGAGCACTTCCTGTTGCTGTTTCTGCGTCATGCCGTCCGAGCCCTCGCGGTCACCCTGCCCGACGAAACGCTTCGCGTCGAAGCTATCCGAAAGGAACGCCGTCAGCGCCTCCGCCGTGTCTCGGGACTCGGTGAAGACGATTACGCGCTCGCCGCCCTCGAGTCCGAGCGTCTCCGCGAGGAGCATCCGCGTCTTGCGGTACTTGGGGTGTAACTCGTCGAAGCTCTCGGCTTTCCGCATAGCCTCGCGAACGCGCGGGTCCGAAACCATTCGCTGGCTGGCCTTCGAGGCCCCCGAGGAGCGAGCCTGGTTGCGTTGGCGGTCGAAGTACCGCCGCAGGGCCTCGACGCTCTGGGTTTCGACGAGCGTGACCGCCTGGCGGAGCTTCATCACCTCCGCGTGGACCGACATCCCCTTGAACCCCTCCGACTGGTCGTTGTTGATCAACTGCTGTAACTCGGCGCGCATCCGGTTCAGGTCCTTCTGGGACTGGTCGGGCTGGGTCGACTTCGCGACGCCCAGTTCTTTGAGTTTCTCGAGTCGATCCGTGATCACCTCGTTCAGCGCGTCGCGGATCTCCAGCACCTCGTCGGGGAGGTCGATTCGTTCCCACTCGACCTCCGTGTCGTGGGTGAACTCGTCGACGTCGGCGTCCTCCTCGGTCATCACCTCGACTTCCTGCAGGCCGAGGTTCTCACAGACTTCGAGGATGGCTTCCTCGTCGCCGCCGGGCGAGGCCGACATCCCCGTCACGAGCGGGTCTGCCGCGTCCGTGTGGTAGCGCTCGGCGATGTAGTTGTACGCGTAGTCGCCGGTCGCGCGGTGGCACTCGTCGAACGTCAGGTGAGTCACGTCGGCGAGCGAGATCCGGCTCCCGACGAGGTCGTTTTCGATCACCTGCGGGGTGGCCATCACGACCGTCGCCTCCTCCCACAGTTCGGCGCGGTCGTCCGGGCTCACGTCGCCGGTGAAGACGACGATTTCGTCGTCGGGAATCTGGAGCGCTTCGCGGTAGAAGTCGGCGTGTTGCTGGACGAGCGGCTTCGTCGGGGCGAGCATCAGCGACGTGCCGCCGACCTCGTCGAGTCGCCGCGCCGTCACGAGCAGGCTCACGGTCGTCTTGCCGAGACCCGTCGGGAGACAAACGAGCGTATGACCGTTCGCGGCGGTCCCGGCGAGTTTCAGCTGGTAGAGACGGCGCTCGAGAAAGTCGGACTCGAGTAGCGGGTGATCGATCGAGGGCGGCTCCTCGTCCTGGGCTGCCATTGGCGGCGGCTTCGACGCGGGTCCGGTTAAGGATTGAGAAAGCGAGGTGAAAGTAAATCTATTTTGAAGCCACATATTGTAGCCTGATTGATCGCGCCATATCTCCTGAAATCTGGTGTACGACTTTAATATGGATAATGTGGATAGTAAAAACACATATCTAAAACTACTCAAAATTATATCTGTGTACATCTGTATGCTTGTCTGTATGGCAGATTGTATTAATCAGAAGTTAAGACGAATGGGACGACGACGGTTTCTCAGCACTGTGGCCGGTCTCGGTGTTTCAGGGGCTGCTTTGAACTTTCTCACAAAGGACGCTGTAGCCTCGGTTGATCTTGATGACGAGGTACCTCGCCTGTCGAAACTTCGTCACACGAATCACGAAGCGGTGCTTCGCCGTGAGGAAAAGCCGCAACGTGAACCGATTTTCTATACGATTCCCCGAGACGAGTGGGCTGTCGTTGAAACTGCACACGATGCTGCCGCTCAAGTCAACAGCTTGTTGGAAGCAGAGGGAGCCAGCGACGGGGTAACTGCGGGTGTGACGACTGTCACGCGGGGCCATCATTCCCAGAAAGCCGTCATCGTGAAGCGCACTGTCAACCGAGGGGAGGAGGAAACAATCGAACCTACCCCTTCCAAAGAGAAATTGAGGGGAATGCTCCCTGATACAATATCTGGGACTGCCGGGGATGGTAATTATCGGAGAACGATTGATGGTATTCCGATCACAATTGAGACGGAGCAACTGTCTCTCTCTAGTCAGACCCAGGACACATCTAGTGGCCCTGGAAACTACTATAATCACGAGTACCGACCTGTTCCAGGGGGGTCGGTTCTTCAATGGGGAGATGCTGCGAGCTTTCAGTATGGCTCAGGAGGAACGCCGGTGCATGACGGAAGCAACAATGACTATAATCTTGTGACCGCTGGCCACGTGATTAAGGACGAGGATATGTACCAACCGGCAACTGACGACGATCAACATATTGGTTCCCGAATGGACGACAAACATGACGATCCCGGCACGCCAGAGCCAGCATTCGACGCTGGTGTCATTGATCTTGACACAGATACGTACCATCAGTTCGCTGGGGCCAGTGGTGACGATACTTATTGGGACGATGTCCACATCTTCGGTATTGTCGGTCGAGATGAACTTGTTGACAACGAGAACAGTGACTACAGTCTTCGAAGACGAGGTGCGAGAACAGGTATGGAATCCGGAACGCTCAACGAGGTCTACGACGACCACCATGCATTCGATACATCTGCAGACGAAGATGACGGCGACTCAGGGGGGCCCCACTTCATGCGCGAATACAACTCTGGTCTCGGAATCTACGAAGCATATATTGCGGGAATTCATTATGCCGGGAACACAAAAATGTCCCGTGCAACGATGATGAGCGCCATTGAATCAGAATACTCGGTTGCAGTCTGATGGCTTTGGGTCGTCGCCGGTTTTTGGCTTCCGGTGGTGCAGCGATTGGCAGTGTGTGTGCCGGATGTTCGATGCCCTCACAGACGGATAACCGGAAATACATGATCGGAATGGATACTGGATTGGAGCTTACGGACGTTTCTAGCCACAAAGAAGCCGACGTTCGATTTGAGGCCGAACTGTGCCACGGAACGATCGAGACGCCACCGGAGATCGAGTTCCGACTGACAAATACCGGCTTTCCCCGCCAGTTCTTTTTCGGAGCGAAGCCGCCGTTTACAGCGGTACTAAGCGAGGAGGGAACTCTCACGCTCATTCCTGAAGGTGACGGTACTTATGTAGGGCCAGTTGATCCAGATGGTCCCGAACGCCCGGCAGAGTTCATCCCCGACTCCCCCAACGAGGGATGCTGGCGGGCGCTGGGAACACCACTCAAGGTGAGCATCGGGAAAGCGATACCGCTGGATCGCGATGAGACGATTTCGGTTCGCTACACCGTGCTCGTGTCGGCCGATCACGACGTAGCGTGTCCACCGAACGGCTCTCATCAGGTGACAAGCAGGTTCTCGATTGGGACAGTTCAGGAGAACGTACACGAGGCGACAGCCACACTGCACGTTGGCTAACGACGATACGAGAGTGGAAATTCGAGTCGGTTCGAATTTCGGTATCGGCAGGGGACTCTCTGTGGTCGTCATCGCGAACAAACTTCGACGATTTCATCGATTCGAACTGTCTCGAACGAACGTCCGCCGTATTATCCCTATTTCCAACATGTGACACGAGTGGCACGCAAGGTGCCCTCGGATGCCCGAACACGACATCGAGTCGCTGACGCCCCGTGAGCGCGCCCGAATTATCAAGTCTGCCGTCGCACCGCGCCCCATCGCCTGGATCAGTACAACGAGTGCCGATGGCGTCGACAACCTCGCACCGTTCAGCAGTTACAACTACATCTCTTCCGCGGAGCCTGTCGTCCTCTTCAATACCCCGTACGCAGAGAGCGGCGAGCAGAAGGACACGCCACGAAACGCACTCGAGACGGAGGCGTTCGCGGTCAACGTCGTTCCCGAGGCGCTGGCTGAGCAGATGGACACGACCTCCGCTGATCTCGATCCTGACGAAAACGAGTTCGAGTTCGCCGGCGTTGAGCGGGCCGACTGCGAACGAATCGACGCGCCGCGAGTCGCGGACGCGACGGTCACGATGGAGTGTACGCTATACGATTCGTTGCACGTCCGCGACCGACTCGTGATTCTGGGTGACGTCGAGTACGTTCACGTCGACGAGTCGGTGCTGACGGACGGGCAAATCGACGCCGCGAAGATCGATACGGTGGCTCGCCTCGGCGGGCCCTACTACACCGACAGCGAGCCGATCGAACTCGAGCGCCAGTTCTGATTTCGTCCCATCTTCTGATTCTCACGCGCTATCCCTCTGGCAACCAGTAAACGAGCACCATCGCACCGACCGCAAGGACGGCCAGCAGGATGTACCCCTCGTTGAAGAAGCCGCGGTCGGCGAGCGCGCCGAACAAAACCGGACTCGCCGCGCCGATGGTCATGTAGAACGTCCGCAGGAAGCCGAGCCCTGTCCCCTTCATATCCGCCGGAAACGCCGCTGTCATGTACGTCAGCGTCATCGTTCCGTAGCCGAGGATACTGCTGAGGAGGATGGTGCCGCCCACGATCGGCCAGAACCCCTCGAGGAACGGCAGCGCGGCGAGTGCGAACGCGATGACCCCGAGCACGGCCGGCAGCGAGCGGCGGATGCCAAACCGGTCGTACAGATTCCCCGTCACCGGCTGGACGACGATGCCGAGCGCGAAGAAGGCGCTGAACAGTCCTGTCGCGACCGCCGGCGAGAAATCCTTGATCTCGATCAGATACGTCGGGTAGAAGCCCGTAAACGCCTGCCAGATGCAGTAGGTGAGGATCTGGATCGCCGTGACGACGATAATCGCTCGCCGGCGCAACTGGACGGCGACGTAGCGGACCGTCTCGAGTGACATGCTGTCGACCGCGCTCGACTCGCCGGAGGTTCGGTTCGGGACGACGAGCCACAGAAAGAAGGCGGCGAGCCCGAAGAGGGGGACGGCGAGGCCGAAGCCGAACTGCCAGGCGAGTGTTGCTGCAATCGCGCCGGCAACGAGTGGGAGAACGGCGTTGCCGACCTCGCCCGCGGCCATCGTGATGCCAATCGCGGTGCCGTCGTTGTCGGGGAAGACGTCGGAGAGAATGGTGAACCGGGCGACGCCGTAGAGCGCCGTTCCGAAGCCGAAACAGGCCGTCGCGACGAAGACGATCGGTGCCGAATTGGCGACGGCGACGAGCCCGAGCGTCGCTGCTGAAATGACTGTGCTCACGACGAGCACGTTCCCCTCACCGAGTCGATCAGCGAGGATACCACCCGGCAGCTGTCCGAGCGCGTACGCGAGCCAGAGCACGGTCAGCAGGAAGCCGGCCGTCGTCAGATCGAGGCCGTACGATTCCTGCAGATAGGGAAGCAACACCGGGTACGCCAGGCGAACGCCGATCGAGAGAAACCAGCCGGCGGCAACGGCGGCAAGGATCTTGCCGCGCCTGCCGGTCAGAAACGTTCTCACGCTCGATAACGATTCGGACCGAAACAGGTGTGCCACAGTCTGGCTCAGCCGTTGGCTTTCGTTGCCTATGATAGCATCTGTACGGTACGATGTTGCCGATATCGATACTCGAACTTGCTGGTGCTCCACTCGATGCAGTTCCAACACCAGCCCGCTCCTCCGACACTGCATGCCACCGACCAACGCTTTTGTTGCTCCTTCCCGTACATCGTGATACTATGTGCCACTGCTTCGACGAAGTCGACGACCTGTCCGAGACGAAACGTGAGGCAATCCGCGCCGAACACAGTATCGACGAACTCCGGACGGAGTACTCCGCCGACGAACTCGAGAAACTCGGCGTCAGTGCCTGAATCGGTTCGCTACGCCAACAATAGTCGCCGAGCCACTGATCCTGTCGCGGCTCAGCCACTCTCCTCAGCGATCGCTGTTACGAGTTCGTCGACCCGCGGTGACGCGCCGTTGGCTCGCTCGCCCGTCAGATTCGCCGCGAGCACCGCGAAACTCGTCGCCGGTTCGCCGTCGTCTTCAATAACGCCCGCGAGACACGTCACGCCCCGAAGCGAGCCGGTTTTGGCTCGAATCGTTGCGTCGACGTCCCCGAGTCGGTTCCGAAGCGTGCCGTCCTCGCCGGCGACTGCCATCGTCCCGTAGAACTCCTCGCCCCAGTCGGCGTCGAGTGCCCACTCGATCATCGAGACCGCGTCGCGCGCCGAGGCGAGGTCGTGTCTGGACAGTCCGGAGCCATCGCGAATCTGTGGCGTCTCCGCACCGGCCGCCGCGAGCGTCTCGTCGAGATACGACTCCCAGACCGACCAGGAGCCGTTTCCGGTACCCTCGCGCTCGTAGGCCACCGTTCTGGCGATGTTCTCCGCAACCATGTTGTACGACCAGTGGTTGAGTCCCTCCGCGATGTCGGACAGCGGTACCGACTCGTGAGTCGTCACCTCTTCCGTGAACTCGATCGGCTCGTCGCTGATCTCGATTTCGGGTTCCGGACCGCCGCCACCCGGCGTGATCTCGACACCCTCGTCCGCGAGCGCCCGCGCGAAGACTCTCGCAGCGTGCTCGTTCGGCGTCGCGACCGGAACCGACGCCGTCGCCTCGTCGTCCGGCACCATCCGCCCGTTCACCTCGGCGGTATTCGTCCAGTGGTTGGGCGTCGTTATCGTCACGAACCGGTCGCTGTCGACGCACTCGAGTTCAATCTCGACATCAACGAGCCCCGAGTCGGGTTCGACCGTGTGCTCGAACTCGCAGTCGTCGCCCTGCCGGGAGACCGTTACCTCGGCCTCGTTGTGGTTGACGACGAACGCCGAACTCTTCGAGCCGTACGTGTTCACCGCGTCGCCGAGCGTCCACCCCGGCGGGTACTCGCCGTCGTCGAACGCGGAGACGTCGACGACGAGCCGATCGGTGACGCGCTCGATGCCGGCGTCGGCGACGGCCGCCGCGAGTGCTTCGAGGTCCGACGCCGTGAGGTCCGGATCGCCGCTGGCGACGACACCGAGCGATTCCACGACGCGCTGATTTCGGCGGTCGCCGACGACGCCGACAGTCGTCTCGTACCGATAGTCGGGGCCGAGTTCGTCGAACGCGGCCGCAGTGGTCAACAATTTTGTCGTCGACGCTGGCTGGACGGGTCGTTCCGACCCGCTGTCGGCGATCACGTCCCCGGTTTCGATGTCGCGTGCGAAGACGCTGATCGCCGCCTGATCGAGGTGGTCGAACACGTCGCCGGCGTCGACCGGTGGCCCCTGTTGGGTTTGCTGACTCTGCCCGGCTTGCTGCTCCTGGTCGCTTTCCTGTGTCTGTTCTTCCTCCGCCTCATCCGCGGCGCTGGCCTGACTCCCCGCTACCAGCCCCGTAACTGCTGTGAGTCCCGTTGCCTGTACGAATCGCCGTCTATCGAGCGTGAGCGCGCTGAACATAGCCCGGCCTCGAATGGGCGATGCTAATTACTAACCACCACACCTAGCATGCTAGTTGGTAACGAATACAGTCACGAAACGTAACTGCTCGTGCTCGAGACGAACGGGGAGCAGAACAACAAAATCCGACACAATTCAGACCGGACGAACCCGATTCAGGCAGAGCAGAGCGCCCGTCAGACCGGGACGAATCCGAACCAGATTCAAATCGGGACGAACTCGAGTACAACCCACGCGAGCACGCCGGCGTAGATCGGAATCGTCAGGTTGTCGTCGACGATGAAATCGCCAATCTGGACCTTCACGCCGTCGGCGATGGTCGCGCCGAGGGCGGCCGCGAGGACGGCGAGCGGGGTTTCATACAAGAAGGGCGCGGCGATGATCGCACTCACGACGAACATCGTGACGAGGACCTTCGTGCTCTTGACCCGCCGCAGCGTGTTATCCGAGACAGCGCCGCTGATCGGATCGCCGACCGCGAGCATCAACATCGCCGGCAGCGCGATTTCGGGCTGGAAGAGCAGGACCACGATGGTCATACTCACCATGTAGTAGCCGTAGCCCGCGAACTGGTCCTGTTCGTAGTCGCGGGTCAACTTCTCGTAGATCCAGAGGTCGAGTCCGACGTTCAGTCGGACGAACTCGAGTGCGATCGTGCCAACGGCGAGGACCGTCATCAGGACGCCAAAGCGTTCCCAGGTGAGGCCGAGGTCGAGGTAGGTTGCGAGCAGATAGAGGGCGACCAGGCCGGCCCCACTCGAGTGGACGAGCCGTCGTTTGAGTTCGTCGGCCATCGTTTCGTCTCTGTTTCTCCCGTCGGAGGTGGTGACCTTCAGTGCGTCGGTTACGTCCAACCGTTTGCGCTGCGTGGGCCGCAGAGCGATCGCACTCGGCAAACTGGTGATGAAAAGCCCTCCTCCCTCCGTTTCAGCCCGTACGGGCCTCCACATCGGTCGTCGGCCCGCTCGCTTGGCCTCCGGCCTCGCTCACGGATTCAATCTTGCTCTCGAGGCGGTTCCGACACTCGCAACCGTTTTTGTTCCGTTGCTTCCTCTTACGGACTGCCACTGTCGTCCCTCGTTCTCGGTGACCTCGAGTTCGGCCTCGTTCTGCGGGGGAAGACGCCGACAGCGATGGGGAAGCCTCTGGCTCGAGGGTGAGAGATCCTCGTCCCACACCGATTACATGCCAAAGTAGGTATTATTTTACTGTCGGTTCTAGAACAGTTACAAAATGAGTTCGACCGTGTTGCGTGCGGTGTTTCCGGATCGCCCGCCGACGAAAATCGATGTCGTCTCAGGAGGCCTCGCTGGTGGCCTCGCACTCCTTCACGGAACCTGGCCCGCTCCGGGTAACGGGTTACGCTGGGAGTGGATTGCGCTCGGGTTCGTCCTCGGTGCAATCGTACTGGGACCGGTCGCACAATCGCCGGTCGGGAAGCGGATCGGGACGATGGCTCGCGATCTCAGCATTGCCGCCCGTCTCGTCGTGATGGCGATCGTCATCACAGTGACGCTCGTACTCGCTACTGTCGTTTTTCCAGACGTGATCTTTCGCAACGTCTCCATCGGTATCCTCGCAGTGATCCCGTTCTACGTCGTCGGACACGTTGCCGTCGCCAGAGAACTCGGCGGCTGGAAGCCAGCGTCGGAGTCAGACTCGTAGGCCCCTGTTCTCCGATCGCTGTCTCCGTTCCTCCTGTCGTTCCTGTTCTCCCGTTCCGCTATGCCGCTACCGACTCCCGCTGTTTCCGTTAGAGTTCGTCGAACTCGAGTTCCCCCGCTCGAAGATCCGCCATGATCTCTGGCAGTTCCGACACCGGCAGTCGCGTCTGGTCCGTGGTGTCCCGTTCGCGGACGGTTACGGTGGTCTCCTCGTTCTCGAGTGTCTCGTAATCCACGGTCACGCAGAACGGCGTGCCGACCTCGTCCTGGCGGCGGTAGCGCCGACCGATGTTACCCGAGTCGTCGTAGGTCACCGAGAGGCCCACGTCCCGGAGGTTTGCGACGATTTCGTCGGCGGTGGCCTCGAGTTCGTCGTCGTTCTGCAGCGGGAAGACGCCGACGAAGGTGGGCGCGACTTCGGGATCGAGCGCGAGGTAGGTGCGCTCCTCGCCGTCGACTTCGTCCTCCGCGTAGGCGTGGTGGAGGACGGTGTAGACGAGCCGGTCCACACCGAAGGAGGGTTCGACGACGTGTGGTACGATGTGCTCGCCGGCCTCGGTCTGTTCCTCGACTGCGAAGCCGGTCTTCTCGACGGGAATCTCGTGGTGCTCGCCCTCGAGTTCGATCTCGATGCTGTCACTCTCGAACGCATCACGGTCTCGGCCGGCGAGGGACTCGAGTTCGGAGACGACGGCCTGGGCGTCGCCGCCGAACTCGGGACCCAGATAACTCATGTCGGGGTCGACGGTTGCGCGCTCGACGGTCTTCGGTTCGTCGTACTGCCGGAAGACGGTAAAGCGGTCCTCGGAGTACTCGGCGTGCTTCGAGAGGTCGTAGTCGCTGCGGTAGGCGAAGCCGGCCATCTCGATCCAATTCCCGTCAATCTCACTCTCGGCGTCCCAACAATCTGCTGCGTAGTGCGCGCGCTCACCGGAGAGATGCTGACGGAACCGGAACCGGTCCATATCGACGCCGACGGCGTCGTACCACGGTTTCGCGACGCCGAGGAAGTACGCGACCCATTCGTCACCGATGATGCCCTTGTCGACGGCCTCGCCGATGGTCGTCTCGATCTCTGCACCATCGTCGGCGTTCTGTTCGCTGGCCGGGTAGAGCGTTACCTCGACGTCCGCGACCGCTTCGAGGTCCGGTTCGTCCTCCTCGGGATCGACGAAGTACTCGAGTTCGGCCTGCGTGAACTCCCGGGTGCGGATGATCGAGCGCCGTGGGCTGATCTCGTTGCGGTAGGCGCGGCCGATCTGGGTGACGCCAAAGGGGAGCTGATTCCGGGCGTACTCCTTGAGTCGCGGGAACTCGACGAAGATGCCCTGTGCGGTCTCGGGGCGGAGGTAGCCGGGCTGGGAGTCGCCGGGGCCGATGTTCGTCGCGAACATGAGGTTGAACGTTTCGACGGCCTGGCCCGCCAGCCCCGCACCGCAGGAGGGACAGACGAGTTCGTACTCGGCGATGACCTCCTCAACCTCCGGGATGGGGAGGCTCTCGGCGTCCTCGTACTCGGTGTTATCTTCGACGACGTGGTCCGCGCGGTGGCTCTCGCTACACTCCGGACACTCGACGAGCATGTCGTCGAAGCCATCGAGGTGGCCCGAGGCTTCGAAGACGGGTTCGGGCATGATCGTCGGCGCGTCGATCTCCATGTTGCCCTCGGCGACGGCGAAGCGGTCGCGCCAGGCGTCCTCGACGTTGCCCTTCAGCGCTGCGCCCTGGGGACCGAAGGTGTAGAAGCCGCCGACGCCGCCGTACGCGCCCGACGATTGGAAGAAGTAGCCCCGGCGCTTTGCGAGTTCGACGAGTTTCTCGCTCGTCTGTTCGTCTGCCGCGGCTGCTTCTATCTCTGCGTCCGTCTCCGCAGTTGCCGCTGTCTCTGCATCCGTACTCGCCGTGTTCTGCTGTTGTTCACTCATAGAGTGCCTCCAGAATATCCACGTCACAGACGATGCCGACGAGTTGCTCGCCCGTCACCATCGGAATCTGCTCGATGTCGTTGGTGATCATCTGCTGTGCGGCCTCCTGAATCGTCTTCTCGGTCGAGACCGTCACCACGTCGTCGCTCATGAACTCCCGGACGGGACCGTTTGGAATCTCGATGTCCCGCGTCGGGAGGTAGCGACTGCCGACGCCCTTGATCCCTTCCCAGGACCACTCCGAGTCCTGATCCGGGAAGTTGTTCCCCGTCTCTTCCTCGCCCTCGACGATGCGGGCAACCTCGATGATGTCGACCTCCGTCAAGACACCGCTCATTCCACCCTCGTCGTCCAGCGCGACCGTGTAGGGAACGTTCGCGTACGACAGTTCGCGCTCGGCGACCGGCAGCGGAGCGCCCTCGTAAGTCGTGTTCACGTCCTCACTCGCGTAGCCGCCGACGGTGTCGTCGGTCTCCTGATCGCCCGTCGCGATCGCGTGGATCACGTCCGTCACTGTGATGATCCCCTCGAACTCGCCGTCGACGACCGGAACGCGGCGCGCGCCTTCCTCGACCATCGTTCGGGCGACCTCCTCGAGTCCCCTCTCGCGCGTCGTCGTCGGCACCTCGTCCATCAACATGACCAGCTGGTCCTCGTCGGGCTGTTCGATTAGCGTATCTCGAGAGACCAGTCCGCGGTACTCGGGGCCGTTGTCCGTCGGTTTTACGACCGGCACTGACGAGAACGACCGCTCCTGAAGGTACTCGAGTACGTCCGAGCGAGTGCCTGGCAGGTCGACGGTTACCACGTCCTCGCGGGGTGTCATCGCGTCGGCTACGTTCATGTCCCTACAGTAGGGCAAAAATGAGTATAAACCCAGTGTTTCGTGCGCCCGCGTTCGGCGCTCGTGTCAGTCCGTTTGTGTCTTCTGAGAGGTCGATTCGACGCGCTTATATGTCTTGGATTGTCACTCTCTACCATGGTGTCGAAACCCCACACCACAGCGGCAGACGAGACGGTCGTCGGCTCGATCGATTCGACGGATTCGAGCGACGAGTACGTCATTGCGGATATCTCGGCCGACGACGCATGGCTCTCCATGCGAGCGGACGAGGCAATGACACTTCCGGCGTGGCGATAGGGGGGTTTCACTGTTCGACACGGTGGGGGCCTGTCGGGCTGCAGTGGCGTACAAGCGGGCGCTTCGTTCGCGTCCGCTACTTCTTAGCTATCGTAAAAACGTCTTTGAGCTTGCTTTGTTTCGCCTCATCAAGGTGCTCGCCGAGAATCTCTTTAGCGTCGTCAGGTCGTGATGGACTTTTTTCGTAGGCTTGAGTACAAAAATTCGAGTTTTCGGAGAAACGTGCTATCTAGTATATCTCCTCTTGGAGACATAGCACTGGAACGACCGACGTGTCGTCTCGCTCCGGGAATGTTACCGTAACTTCGGCAGATTGGGGCGTCGATTCGACGACTGTTTCGAAGTCCACCTGGGGTCCCCAGTTCTCACCCGATCCATACTCGATTTCACCCTCGTTCGAATACATTGTTGTATGACGGACGACGGGGGTGACAGCGACCTCGCTCTCGGATTCCGTCCAGTCAACGGCTTCTTCGTGATCGAAGAACCCGTCCGTGACCGCATCCGGTTCAACGTCGATCGCGGTTTCCCTCTCTTCGGCTCCATCTACCGTCGCCTTCACGATACCCTCTTCTTCAAGGAGCGTTTGGACGTGATCTATAGTGGCGCTCGTTGCCTGTCTTGTGCTCCATTCGTCAAACGCCATCTCTTTCGTCTCTCCTGTTTCGGTCTCGATGGAGACACGATTGTCGTCCCCAGAATGTTCGTACTCTTGGTCGGGAGCCGCTTCAATCGAAACGGGGGGTGCTTCACCGAGAGCCAAAGCACGTTCGGTGGTCCCAGCATCTTCGCCGTCAACCTCCACACTCACTGTCTCGGGGATTCCGGCCATCTCATCGGTGATACGGAGGACTAATCCATGATAGGCCAAATCGTGGTCTCCTGCGTCTGGAGAGACGGTCTCTACGATTGCATGGATACCGGACTCCGTGCGATCCATCGCCGCCAGTTCTAACCGATGCGGACTTGACCACAACCCTGCCAAGATAGCTACAAGATATGAATTGTTGAAATCCGTCTCGTTGATAAACGCATCTACATCCCCGTGCTGTTCTAGCCGAGCTTCGGCTGCCGCTCTATCGGCAAGAACCGTCTGGTAGGATGACGGTGTGCTTGATAGACCGCTTGCCAGTTCGGTATCCGCAAGGGGAGAGGCCCGGTAGAGAGACTCAACGGACATCCCGACAGGGTTCTCTGATCCAGTCTCTTCTCCTCTACCCAAGCAACCTATTACCCCGAACGAAAGGAGCGACGACGTTGCGAGGAGTTTCCGACGCTTCATCACGGGAAATTAATATCACCACACACAAATATCTTCTTCAAGCACAAATATCGATTTTACAGTCGTAATCGTCCCAGTATGGCGCTCGCGACATGATCTCTTACGGTGAGTCGCCTCGTTTAGTGATTTACCAGAGCCCAACATTTAGTACACCGTCGTTGATGTCGTAGTCGATGGTCGATCATCAGCGCACAGATAGCCGACGTGACGGCGGTCGAACTGGCGGAAATCGACCGCGAAGATCTGGCGTCGGCCCTGGTCCCGGCCCCGGCCCCGGTCCCGGACCCAGAACCAACTCCGGAACCGGACTCGAGTCCACGTCTGACTCCCGGTACTCGATCGCGTCGTTGCTCTCGTCGCTCGTCCCCAGACCGCTCGCTCGGCGGGCGATTTCGGTGTCGGTGACGAGCGACCGCGACGTCTACGCGCAGGACGAAGCCGTCTCGTTCACCGTCGCGTTCCGCAATCGACTCCCGGTTTCGGTTGCCGTACCCACGCCGCGCCGTCGCCGCTGGGGCTGGTCTGTCGACGGTGAACTCGAGGCGAGCGACGAGCGCCGCTATCTTCAATCCGCCCCCTCCACGTTTCGGTTCAGCGCGGGCGAGCGAAAGGAGATCCGCGTAACCTGGAACGGCCGCTTCGAGCGGACCGCGGGTCGCCACGAGTACGTCGTCCCAGATCCGGGCGAGTACGAGATTCGGGCGTTCATCGCGACCAGGGAGGGCCGCTACCAGCCGAGCGATTCGACTGTTGTCCGAATTCGATGACCGATTCGCGAAGGCGGGTGTACTCGAGTACAGTAGTACAGTGTGTCGAGCGTGACGTGTACAGAATCGAGCGCACGGGAGTACGAACGTCGACCGCATCCCACGATCAATTGCTATGGGAGACGAACCGAGAGTGGAGGGGTGAGAGCGCAGCGAACAGAGCGAGGGTGGAGACCGACCGGAGGGGAACCGGACTCCAGCGGTTCAGCCGGCAGTTTCGGAGTTCTGCCGCTTTATCCGGTGAGGAAGCCACCCGGCGGGATGCGCGTCGATGGACGTCCATCTTCGTCGGCGTTGGTATCGTCACCGAACTCCGGGGAGTGTCGGATGGTTCGTCGAGCCTTTGCGACCGTGCGGTTACAGGCGGCAACCGTAGCGAGGATCTTACTCATACATGAGTTAATAGTGCCGTCGGCCACATAAGTATTTATGAGATGGAAGATCATGTGTTTCTCGTCCGTGTATCTCTGCTTCTCGTGAACGAAGACTGGTGTTTAGTGCGTAGATAGGGCTCAATACAGTTGTTCTACAGTTACTATTTTTGGAGTGAATGGGGAATCATGATATGTGTGAATTGTGAGTAGTGCTCGCCACACTGCCAGCTCCACCCAACTCACCGCTGTAAATGACAGGCAGTGAAATGCGACTCGCCGCCGTACTCCGGCTCAATCTCGTAGGCCGGTCGCTCTCGCGCACAGATACTCTGCTCGGCAAAGGACTCGAGTAGCAACGTCGTCGCAGAGTTCCAGGCGACCACTCGCGACTGACCGCCGCCGGCAGTCGCCTGTCCGCCGTCGGTGGCCGTCTCACCCTGCTGTCCCGCCTGCGTCACCTCGGCGGCCGACTCGTGATCCGTCGCGACGAGTTCGATAGCCTCCTCGACGATTCGGCCGGGTTCGCCCTGCGGGAGCGTCCCACCGAAGAAGTCGGCGCGCAACTCGGCGGCCGTCATCGGCTCGAACGTCCGCCGCTTGACCGCCCGCATGAACGCTCGCGTCTGTGCCCACTCCTCGTCGGTCCACTCGTACGCCTCCGGCGCGATCAGGCGCGGACACCGCGTCCGGAACCGACACCCTGAGGGTGGATCGACCGGGCTCGGCACCTCGCCCTCGAGTACCCCCCGCGCGCCAGTTTCCCGGGGGTCGGGAACCGGGATGGACTCGAGTAGCGCCTCGGTGTAGGGATGCTGCGGGTTCTCAAAGAGTTCCTCCTTGTCGGCGAGTTCGACGATGTTCCCGAGGTACATCACCGCGACCCGGTCGGAGATGTGGCGGATGACAGAGAGGTCGTGGGCGATGAAGAGGTAGGTAAGTCCAAACTCGTCCTGCAGGCGCTCCATCGTGTTCAGTACCTGCGCCTGAATCGAGACGTCGAGCGCGGAGACGGGTTCGTCACAGACGATGAAGTCCGGGTTGACCGACAGCGCGCGGGCGAGGTTGACCCGTTGGCGCTGGCCGCCCGAGAAAGCGTGGGGATACCGATTGTAGTGGTGGGGGTCGAGGCCGACGCGCTCGAGGAGGTCCTTCGCTCTGGCCTCCCGTCCTTCGTCGTCGAGCATCCCATGGGCGTGCATCGGTTCCTCGATGATTTGCCCGATCGTCAGCCGCGGATCCAGCGAGGCCTGCGGATCCTGGAAGATCATCTGGATCTCCGAGCGCTTCGTCCGCAGATCCTCGCCGCTGAGCGTCGCGAGATCCTCTCCCTTGAACGAGATCCGTCCTGCGGTCGGCTCCAGCAGCCGGAGGATCGTCCGACCGAGCGTGCTCTTTCCACAACCCGACTCGCCGACGAGGCCGAGCGTCTCGCCGCGGCGAATGTCGAAGGTCACGTCGTCGACGGCCTTGACTCGCTCCTCGCCCACGCTGATCGGCGGGAACTGGCTCGTATCGACGGAGACACCCGAGAACAGGCCGGAGCTCTGGTCGAAGTATTTTTTCAACCCCTCGATCTCGACGAGCGGTTCGCCGTAGGGGACGGTCTCGCCGGACATCTCCGAGCCGAACTGGCCGGCCTCGCTGGCGAACTGACCGGCGTCGCTGGGGGTGTCGGTATCGGTGCTGGCGTTGGCGTTGGTGTCAGCACCGGTGCCAGTATCGGTCCCCGACGTACGCTCACTCATCGTGTTCACCTCCGTCGGTCCGTTCGCTCTCGCCGCGGCCACCGTCGGTCGCGCTCGCGGGCGTCTGCTGGTCGGCTCCGGCACCGTTCTCGATCGGGACGCTCTCCTCGTAGTCCGAACCGAAGACGTCGTGTTTGATGCAGGCGGCGCGGTGTGGGTAGCCCTCGGCGCGTGCGACCTCCCTGTTCTCGGGATGGATGCGCTTGCACGCTTTCCGGGCGTCGGGACAGCGCGGGTGGAACCGACAGCCCGACGGCGGGCTGATCGCCTCCGGCATTACGCCTGTGATCGGGTCGAGTTCGTCGACGGTCCGGTCGGGCCGCGGCATCGAGTCCAGCAGCGCGTCGGTGTAGGGGTGTTTGGTGTCGTAGAACAGTTCGTCCACCGGCGCTTGCTCGACGATTTCGCCGAGGTACATCACGTTCACGCGGTCGCAGATTTCGGCGACGACGCCCATGTCGTGGGTCACCCAGATGAAGCTCGTATCGTACTTCTGCTGGAGTTCGTCGACCAGGTCGATGATCTGGCCCTCGACGGTCACGTCGAGCGCCGTTGTCGGCTCGTCGGCGATGATGAGACTCGGTTCGCAGGCCAGCGCCATCGCGATGAGCACCCGCTGGCGCATCCCGCCGGAGAACTGGTGGGGATACTCCTCGTAGCGCTCCTCGGGATCGGGAATGCCGACCTCGCGAAGCATGTCGATCGCCTCCTGTCGTGCCGCACCGTTTGACAGATCGCGGTTGAGTTCGATGAACTCCCGGAGCTGACTACCGACGGTGAAGACGGGGTTGAGCGACTCCATCGGATCCTGAAAGATAACGGCGATCTCGTTGCCCCGGATACGCGTGCGCACTTCCTCGTTCGTGAGCATGTCCTCGCGCTCGCGGAGTTCGCCGTCGGGGCCCTCCTCGAGTCCAAAGATCGTTTCGCCCTTGTAGGTAATCTCACCGCCGACGATCTCCCCGGGTGACTCGATGAGCCGAAGGAGACTCATCGAGGCGACGCTCTTGCCGGCCCCGCTCTCGCCGACGAGGCCGACGATTTCGCCCTCGTAGACCTCGAAGGAGATGCCGTCGACTGCCCGCACGGTTCCTGCGTCCGTGAAGAACTGTGTCTTGAGGTCCTCGACGCGAAGGAGTGGTTCTGCGCTCATGGGTGGGGTGGTGTTGTCATCGTCGGTGTCGTGGGTTACTCGTGATCGGTTCGGTAGTCGGTCAGTCGTCGATTCGCGGATCGAGCGCGTCCTGCAGGCCGTCACCGAACAGGTTGAATCCCATAATCGTGATCAGGATTGCAAGGCCCGGCCAGATCGAGAGCCAGACGTTCGAGTGCATGTAGCCGTGTGAGACGTTGAGCATCTGTCCCCAGTCCGGCGTCGGTGGCTGTGCACCGTAACCGAGGAACGAGAGGCCGGCGACGATGAGAATCGTGACGCCGATCTGGAGGGTTGCATAGACCAGCACAGGCGCGAAGCTGTTCGGAATCACGTGTCTGAGGATGATGTTTCGGTTCTTCACACCCGACGCCTTCGCGGCCTCGATGTAGTCCATCTCGCGCACCGAGAGTACCTCGCTGCGGATGATCCGGGCGAAGACGGGGATGAACGTGATTCCGACGCCGATGATCGCGTAGGTAATATCCGGTGTCCCGCCGCTGACGAACACCGTGAAGACGATGATGAGGATCAGCGGGGGGATCGCGTAGACGGTTTCGACCATCCGCATGAGCACGTCGTCGACCCGGCCGCCGTAGTATCCGGAGACCGCTCCAATGAGCGTTCCGCCGACGAAGCCGATCAGCGTCGAGGCGATGCCGACGCTGACGGACACCTGTGCGCCGTAGACGATTCTGGTGAAGTAATCGCGGCCGCTCGGATCGGTGCCAAGCGGATTACTCAGTGAGCCATCGGCGTGAAACGCCGGTGGAACGTTCTCCTCTCCCTGTCCCGGTGGTGGAATCCGCTCAGGATGATCGAAGATCGGGAGCGCCTCGGCGAACGTAAAGTCCGACACGGCACCGAAGGTGAGCCGCGAGAGGTTGCTGTCGATCATCGTGTACGCCGAGATCAGCAGGACGATTGCGACGACGTATAGCCCCCATCGCGCGGTCGTATCCTGCATCACCTTCGCGAACGTGTAGCGCCAGCCGAACTTGGCTTCGACGTCCTCCGGTGGGCCGCCGGATCGATCTCCCATCTGGCCTTCACCGATTGCCATGCTTAGTCACCTCCTGTGGTGGTGTCGCTGTTCCGAACACTGTTCAGACCAGTTCCCAGGTCGCTTCCATCGCCGAGCGTGGTACTAATTCCTCGCATGGTCAGTCACGATCTCCGTAGGTCACTCGAGGGTCGATGTAGGCGTAGGAGATGTCCGTGATGATCACGCCGATGACGAACATCGTCCCGATCACGATCGTGATTCCCATGATTAGCTGGTAGTCGAGACTCTGGATCGCCTCCAGGAACAGCCGCCCGATCCCGTTGATGTTGAACACGTACTCGATGAGCACGGCACCGCCGAGCGCCGTCGAGAGGTTGAGTCCAACGATCGTGATGATCGGCAACTGGGCGACCTGGAAGGCGTGCTTTCGCAGGATCGTCCGCTCCGGAACGCCGTACGCTCGCGCGAGTTTGACGTACTCCCCCTGCAGCGACTCGATCATCTGCGTGCGCTCGACGCGCATCAGCGTCGCCATCTGCAACGTCCCCAGTGCAACCATCGGCAACAGCAGATGGCGTATCGTCTGGAACGCCAACTCGAGATACCCGCTGTAGCCGTAGTGTGCTGGACTGCGCCACGGATAGACGAGCCCACTCGAGGGCAGCCATCCGAGCTGGATCGCGAAGATCAGGATGAGCATAATGCCGATCCAGAACGAGGGGGTGCTCACACCGATGAGCGCGACGATGCGTGAGACGTGGTCGGTCGGCTCGTTTCGCCGGGTTGCGGCGATGATACCCAGCGGGATCGCGGTTACGAGCGCGAAGGCGTACGCGGAGATGACGAGCAAGAGTGTCGGTCCGGCCCGCTGGATGAGCAGGTCGGTGACGGGCCGGTCCCGGTGGATGCTGTGTCCGAGGTCGCCCTGCAGGAGGTTGACCATGTAGGTGACGTACCGCTCGTGGAGCGGGCGATCGAGGCCGTACTGGCGCTCGACGCGCTCGATCACCTCCTGGTCGACCTCCTGGCCCTGTAGCATGAGCCGAACGGGGTCGCCGGGGGCGAGGTTCGCGAGGATAAACGTGATGACGGTGATCCCGATCAGGACGGGGATCGCCTGCACCACGCGAAAGGCCGTGTATCGTAGGAGTCCCATGTGAGTGCGATAGCGATGTGAGCGTTGGTGGTGGTCGGAGTCGAGTTGCCGTCTCTTCGCGTCTCAGGCCGCCGCCGGCATCGTCTCCGGTCTCAGCTGCAGCGGGTCCGGCTGTGTGCTGTTCCGGCGTCGCTCTCTTTGTCCAGCGGGCGTCGGCAGTGGTAGCCAGGGCCGGTTCAAACCAGCCCTGACGCCACGAGCGAGACGGTCCCGGTCAGTCGTCGATCCAGACGTTGCCGTACTCGGAGACGGGACGCGGGTTCTGCTGGACCATCGGATGGGCGTGTAGGTCCCGGACGTGTTCGCCCGACGCCATCGTGTTGTGGAACGAGTACGCCGGGAGCGACGGCAACTCTTCTAAGATTTCGAGCATGACACCCTCGTAGAGGTCATACCGTTCGTCCTGATCCGCCAGCTCGCGAGCCTCCGCGATGTCGTCGTGGAAGCTGTCACTTCCCTCGTAGAAGTGCGCTTGATTAACGCCGACTTGACTTTCGTGATAGAGGTTGTACATGTAGGCGTCCGGGTCCGGCCCGCCGGTCCAGCCGAGGAGATACGCCTGGAAGTCGTCCGGACTCGGATCCTCGTTGTACACCGTCTGGTCGAGCAACGTCCCGAAGTCGAGCGTCTCGGCCTGAGCACCCTCGTAGCCGATCTCGTGAAGGCGGGTCACGATCCGCTCGGCTAGATCACCACGGTGGTCACCCGGTGCGGCGATCGTCGGACTCCAGTCGTCGTCGACCGCGCCGTCGAGCAACTCTTCGGCCTGGTCTGGATCGTACTCCGGATAGTGCTCGTCGTGCCACTCGTCGAGCGGGAAGCCCCACTGGTCGTTCGTGATCGGCGGAATCGGTGCCGATAGCGGCTGTGCAACGTTTCCGAGGCGCGACTCGACGAAGTCGGTCATCGAGAACGCGTGACAGATCCCCCGACGCACGTCGGGATCGCCCGTCGGCGCGTCGTCCCGACAGTTGAACGTCAGGTGCATGTACGACGGGCTCTCGCTGATGTGGACTCGCACGTCGTCGTCGCCCTCGAGTTCCCCCCAGTCGTCGTTGGGGACGTCGGCGATGGCGTCCGTGTCGCCGGCGCGGATCTCGCCGACTCGGCTCGCCTCGTCGACGTTATCGACGAAGGTGATCTCCTGGAGATACGGCTCCGGATCGTCCCAGTAGTCGTCGTTGCGTTCGAGCGTGACGTACTCGTTAAACTCGAAGTCGCTCCAGACGAACGGGCCGGAGCCGACCGGGTTCGTGTTGAACTCCTCGCGGTCGTCCTCGCTCTCACGTTCGCTCTCGGGAACGATGGAGATCGCCATCGTCTGCAGTTCCCACGGCCCGTACGGATGCTCGAGGTCGACCTGCACCTGGTAATCGTCGATCGCCTCGGCGTCTTCGATCATGTCGTACTGGGCTTCGTTGACGCTGTCCTCCTCCTGGTAGGCCATGAAGGTGTGGGCCACGTCGCTCGCGGTGAGTTCCTCGCCGTTGTGGAACTCGATTCCCTCGTGGATCTCGTAGAGGTATCGTGTGCCGTCGCGCTCTACGTCGGGCATATCGACGGCAACCTTCGGCTCCAGGTCGAGGCCGGCGTCCCACTCGTAGAGGCCGTCGAACACGAGGTTGTACACCTGCGCGCTGTAGGCGTCGTTGGAGTGAATCGGGTCGAAGTCCTCGTCCCGTTCTAGCTCCTGGGTGTACTCCATCGTGCTCTCGCGAGCAGCGTCCTCGTCGTCGGGTTCCTCCCGATCGTAGTCGTAGTCTGTGGGATCGATGATGTCCTCCTCACCGTTTTCGTCCTCACCGTTCCCACCGATGCACCCTGCGATGGCCGTCGCCGACACTGCCGTTCCGGTCGCAAGAACGTATCGCCGGCTGACGTCTGGTAACTTCCGTACCATCCCGTCGATATACACAGTCATCGACTCTTTGTTATCCTCTCCCAAACGAAGGGAATAACGGCAATACTGACGAAGGCCCCAACGTAATGCGATTTTACACGCTTTTTGCCGTCCTTTGGTCGCCATTGCTGTGTACTACTGAACAGATGTGGTTCCTCGAAGCGTCCGTCTGATGAGTTCTCGACTCGTTTCACTCATCCGACCCGGTGAGCAGACACTCACGGTCGGTGATCTGTTGTGTGACGCTACCACCCTCTCGTGGCGTTCGGTGGTGTTACAGTTGCGCTCTGACACCGCCACATCGTCCGCTATTGACTGGAACAGTGACCTTTTTCCACCGGCACATACAGTATCGCTGTATGAACTACCGAGCCGTCGACACCGACGCGGAGTACGTCGCCCGCCTCGACACCGGCGCGGACTGGCGCGCCGAACTCGAGTCGCTCGCCGACGAGGTCGCGGCCGACGCCGCCTGGTTTACCGCCCTCGGTGCCGTCCAGGACGCCGAACTCTGGTTCTACGACCAGGACGAGTGTGAGTACTACCCCATCGAGTTCGACGAGCCACTCGAAGTCGCAAGCTGTGTCGGCAACGTCTCCCTGCTGGAGGACGAGCGTTTTGCCCACACCCACGCCGTCCTCTCTGACCCCGACGGTACCACCTACGCCGGCCACCTGAACGCGGCTACCGTCTGGGCCGGCGAGGTCCACATGCGCGTCTTCGAGGAGGGCCTCGAGCGCGAGTACGACGAGACAACCGAGCTCGACCTCTGGCTCTGAAATGCGCACGGAAGACGAACGATACTTCGAGCAACTCGAGTCCCAGCTCGAGGAGGCGTTCGACGTCGCCGAGGAAGCCAAAGAACGCGGCAGCGATCCCGAACCTGACGTCGAGATTCCGACCGCACGGGACATGGCCGACCGCGTCGAGAACATTCTGGGGATCGACGGTGTCGCCGAGCGCGTCAGGGAACTCGAGGGCGAGATGTCTCGCGAGGAGGCAGCTCTCGAACTCGCGGAGGACTTCGCAGAGGGTCGTGTCGGTGACTACGAGACGAAAGCCGGCAAGGTCGAGGGCGCGGTTCGAACGGCGGTCGCCCTGCTCACGGAGGGTGTCGTCGCAGCGCCGATCGAGGGGATCGACCGGGTCGAGATTCTGACGAACGACGACGGGACGGAGTTCGTCAACGTCTACTACGCCGGACCGATCCGATCTGCGGGCGGGACGGCACAGGCGCTCTCCGTGCTAGTCGCAGACTACACCCGCGCGCTCGTCGGTATCGAGCAGTACGACGCGCGACAGGAGGAGATCGAGCGGTACGCCGAGGAGATTGCCCTCTACGACAAGGAGACGGGCCTGCAGTACTGCCCGAAGGACAAGGAGGCGAAGTTCATCGCCAAACACCTCCCGATCATGCTCGACGGGGAGGCAACGGGGGACGAGGAGGTCTCCGGCTTTCGCGACCTGGAGCGGGTCGACACCAACAGCGCCCGCGGCGGGATGTGTCTCGTGCTGGGTGAGGGGATCGCGCTCAAGGCTCCCAAGATCCAGCGCTACACCCGAAATCTCGACGAGATCGACTGGCCGTGGCTGCAGGATCTGATCGACGGCAATTACGCGGCGGATGTGGAGGTCGACGAAGATGAAGACGCTGACGACGCGGCTGCCGAAGACGAGACCGGCGAACAGGACGAGGGAGACAGCGACGAAGAGAGCGGAGCAGACGCCGAGACGGACGAAGCTGACCCCGACACAGCCGACGACGGCGATACTCCGGCCGACGACAGCGACGATGCCGAGGGACCACCCCGCGTCGGCAAATCCGAAAAGTTCCTCCGCGACCTGATTGCCGGCCGGCCGGTCTTTTCCCACCCCTGTGCGGCAGGCGGCTTCCGCCTGCGCTACGGCCGCGCGAGAAACCACGGCTTCGCGACCGCCGGCGTCCACCCCGCCGCCATGCACCTGGTCGACGACTTCCTCGCGACCGGCACCCAGATCAAGACCGAACGACCCGGCAAGGCCGCCGGCGTCGTTCCCGTCGACTCCATCGAGGGGCCGACCGTCAAACTCGCCAACGGCGACGTTCGCCAGGTCGACGACCCCGCCGAAGCCAAGGAGATCCGAAACGGCGTCGAAGCGATCCTCGACCTCGGCGAGTACCTCGTCAACTACGGCGAATTCGTCGAGAACAACCACCCGCTCGCGCCCGCCTCCTACACCCCCGAGTGGTGGATTCAGGACATAGAGGCTGCCGGTGTCGACATCCAGGCCCTGCAGGACGACCCGCGCATCGACCTCGAACACCCCGACCCCGACGAGGCGATCGAGTGGGCACTCGAGTACGACGCGCCGTTGCACCCCATGTACACCTACCTCTGGCACGACTTGCCCGTCGAGGACTTCTGTGCGTTGGCGGACGCAGTGGCTGCTGGACGGGTCGAGCAGGCCGAAGACGGGATTGGCGGCGATGGCGCAGAGACTGGCACCCTCGTCCTCGAGTACACCGAACCCACACGCGAGGCACTCGAGACGATCGTAATCGAACACCGCCAGCGCGAGGGCAGCGACGAGGACGATGGCCGAATCGAAATCGACGACTGGCGGCCGCTCGCGCGTTCGCTCGGCTGTGAGATCCGACGGACGGCGACCGACGGCTCCTCACGGTCTCCTGGCGCGAACGTCTCTCCTGACGGACCGGACGCGAGTACCTCGTCAGCGACGATCGAACTCGAGCGCACCTGGGCCGACGACGACCTCTCGACGCGCGCTCGCACCTGGGGCCACGAGGACCAGCCGGACGGCTCGAACGCTGTCGAAGCCGTCAACGAGGTCGCACCGTTCGAGATTCGAGAACGCTCGCCCACTCGCGTCGGCAACCGAATGGGCCGCCCGGAGAAGTCCGAGCGCCGCGACCTCAGCCCGCCAGTCCACACCCTCTTCCCGATCAGCGAGGCCGGCGGCGCACAGCGCAACGTGGCCGACGCGGCCAAACACGCCGAAACCATGTCGGACACGCCCGGCGTCGTCGACGTCCAGATCGGCCGTCACCAGTGTCCGAGCTGTGGCACGGAGACGTTCAAGAACCGCTGTCCCGACTGCGAGACCCGAACCGAACCCGACTACCGCTGTCCCGACTGCGAACAGTCACTCGAGCCCGACGATGCTGGACGCGTCGAGTGTGGCCGCTGTGAGATCGAGGGGACCTGCGTCGAGACCCGCGAGGTCGACATCAACGACGAATTCCGGAGTGCACTCGAGTCCGTCGGCGAGCGAGAGAACGCCTTCGAGATCCTGAAGGGAGTGAAGGGGCTGACCTCGTCGAACAAGGTTCCAGAACCCATCGAGAAGGGGATCCTGCGCGCCAAACACGACGTGTCGGCGTTCAAAGACGGCACCGTTCGCTACGACATGACGGACCTGCCGGTGACATCAGTCCGCGCGAGCGAACTCGACATCGACGTCGGGCAGCTTCAGGCGCTGGGCTACGAGGAGGATATCCACGGTGAGCCACTGGTCCACGAGGATCAGCTGGTCGAACTCAACGTGCAGGACATCGTCCTTTCTGACGGCGCAGCCGAACACATGATGCAGACGGCTGCCTTCATCGATGACCTGCTTGAGCAGTACTACGGGCTCGAGCCGTTCTACGAACTCGAGGATCGTCAGGATCTGGTCGGCGAGTTGGTGTTCGGCATGGCACCGCACACGAGCGCCGCAACTGTCGGACGAGTGATTGGTTTTACGAGCGCAGCGGTCGGATACGCGCATCCGTACTTTCACGCCGCAAAGCGTCGCAACTGCTTCCATCCAGAGACGAACCTCTGGTACCAGAACGAAAACGACGCGTGGGGGTACGAATCGATCGAAACGGTCGTCGAAGAGCGGTTGACTGAGCCAGGTACGGACGATTTCGGGACACTCGTACAGGATGTTGATGGGCTTACCGTTCCGTCAGTTTCTGCCGACGGAACGCCCACTGAGCGACCCGTTACTGCCGTTTCGAAACATCCGGCACCTGATCACCTCGTTCGCGTCGAAACACGAAGCGGTCGAACGATCACTGTAACGCCAGATCACACGTTCCATCGGTGGACGCCCGCAGGGTTGGAGGCTGTCGACGCTCGAATGCTCTCGCCGGGTGACGAACTGCCGAGTCCGAAGTCAATCGACTTTGAGGGAACGCAGAAATCGATCGATCTGCTGGACGCGTTTATCGAGACGGACGCAATTCCGAACGACTCACTCGTTATTCGTGGCCTCGGCTCGGATCGAATCACGGAACTACTCGACGATGCGACAACGGAACAGGCATATCTCAAGCCAGTCGCTGAACGACTTGATCTCTCTCAGTCCACGGTCTACAACTGGGTAAATCGAGATAGCGTTCCGGTCGGTCCACTTCTTTCCCTGTTCGAGACCGACGAGTTCCTCGAACGGATTCCGGACGACATTACGCTCGGAGTTAAACGGGACAGTGCGAGTGTTCAACGACAGTTTACAATCGACGAATCCGTTGCGACACTGCTCGGCTATTACACTGCTGAAGGATTTTCCCGTCAGGAAGATGGATCCTTCTATCAGACGACGATCTGTACGCCTGACGACGTAGCCCGAGATGAGATTATGGATGCGTTCGACCGTGCGCTCTCCATAGATGCGTTCGAAGAGAACGAGTGGAAAGTAACTGTCTCGAGTCGTCTCGTCGCGGTGCTATTCGCGGACGTACTCAATCTCGGAACGACCGCAGAAACGAAACGGATTCCGAACTCCATCCTTGATAGCCCACAATCTCAGTTGCGAGCGTTCCTTGCTGCGTACTTCAGCGGCGATGGGAGCACGTCAAGTGATCGTATCGATATTCGGGCCCACACAGTCAGCGACGAACTTGCGGATGACCTCGTCGCCGCGCTGAAACGCTTTGGAATTGCAGCGAAAGCGTACCGTGAAACCCGTTGTCCGTCTACCGGTGCCGTTGCTGAGTTTTATGCCGATGACGGACCTGTCCCAGAATTCGAGACCTGGATTCTCAAAATAACGTCCGAGAACGCTGCTCGATTCGCCGACCGGATCGGATTCCATCTCGAACGAAAGCAGGACACGATAACCGATGTCCTCGAGCAAACGGAGTGTCGTACACAGCGACTGTTCGCTGACGGCGGTGAAACGTGGCTTGATGAAGTAGTTTCGACCGAAATTGTCGAAAGTAATACCGACTACACGTACTGTCTCACTGTTGAGGAAACGAATACGCTCGTTGCCAATGATGTTTTTGTCGGGCAGTGTGACGGGGACGAAGACTGCGTGATGCTTCTCATGGACGGACTTCTCAACTTTAGTAGAAGTTTCCTCCCCGACAAACGAGGTGGGCGCATGGACGCGCCTTTGGTCATGTCCTCCCGGATCGACCCCTCCGAGATCGACGACGAGGCCCACAACATGGACATCGTCTCGCAGTACCCCCGCGAGTTCTATCTCGCAACCTTAGAGCAGGCCGATCCGGAGGATGTGGACATCCAGATCGGCGAGGACACGCTCGGCACCGATGGCGAGTACACCGGCTTCGAGCACACCCACGACGTGACAGACATCGCAATGGGCCCGGACCTCTCCGCGTACAAGACGCTGGGTTCGATGATGGACAAGATGGATGCCCAGCTCGAACTCTCGCGGAAACTCGCCGCCGTCGACGAAACAGACGTCGCAGAACGGGTCATCGAGTACCACTTCCTGCCGGACCTGATCGGGAACCTGCGGGCGTTCTCCCGACAGGAAACCCGGTGTCTCGACTGCGGCGAGAAGTTCCGCCGGATGCCACTGACTGGCGACTGTCGTGAGTGTGGCGGTCGCGTCAATCTCACCGTCCACCAGGGATCGGTGAACAAGTACATGCAGACGGCAATCGAGGTCGCCGAGGAGTACGACTGCCGAGACTACACCAAACAGCGACTGGAAGTACTCGAGAAGTCACTCGAGAGCATCTTCGAGAACGACAAGAACAAACAGTCCGGTATCGAGGACTTCATGTAGCCGCTATCGGGGAATTTGACCTGCCAGTCATCCGTTTCTGTCCGTTCGCTTGCCGATAGCCGTCGGTCTCAGCCCCACCCCTTCTCGCGTTCTTCTCAACGTGTTGCACTCGAGTCCGTTGTCCTCGCTCGCGTCTGCTCCCTCTCTCCAGGGCTATTTCATATATCGTTATACACTACATCGTGGGTATGTCGACACAGTACGACGCTCACGGAAACCGGTTACTCAGACTCTCCAGTCTGCGTACTGGCTTTCTGCGCTCTCGAGTACTACGACACGTATGGGTTCCAGACACGATGACTCTAATCTGCATCTCGGCGTCGGCACGACGGTCTACACCGGAGACAGTGAACCACTCGGAAACGGTCCCGGCTTCGACGTAACGATTCGCGACGGAATGGAGGGACTGAGCGTCGAACACGTTCGTTCCGGCCACGAGTTTGGCGAGGCACACCTGATGTGGCGTTGTCTCGAGTGCGGCGAGATGGACGACCTCGATGAGGACCTGCCCGAGCAGTGCCCGTCCTGTGGCACGGAGCGAGAGAACCTCTATTATTGGACCGAAGACTAACACTTTATCGCGCTGGCGTCCCGTCCTTTGCACGATGGAGATCGTGGTCTTCGGTGCCGGTAGTCTCGGTAGTCTCGTCGGTGGCGTGCTCGCTCGAACCGATGAGCACACGGTAACACTCGTCGCCCGCGAGCCACACGCGAGAGCAATCCGTGAATCCGGACTCCGACTCGGTGGCGAGTTCGACGAGACGGTCACCCCCGACGCGACGACAGATGGCAGCAATCTCGCAGCCGACCTCGCGATCGTGACGGTCAAATCGTTCGATACTCCTGCTGCAGCTGAAACGCTCGCGACCGGCGCGTTCGACGCTGTCCTCTCGCTGCAAAACGGGATGGGGAACGAGGAGACGCTCGCCGCTGCGATCGACGCGCCGATTCTGGCGGGAACGGCGACGTATGGTGCGATTCTCCAGGAACCCGGCGTCGTCGAATGCACCGGACTTGGCGAGATCGTGCTCGGCTGGCTCGACGGCGGGTCAACCGGGAGCGATTCCAACTCGAGTACCCAGGCGACACACATCGGGGGTGCCTTCGACCGAGCGGGTCTGGAGACTGCCATCGCGGAGGATATGCCACGACGGCTATGGACGAAACTCGCGATTAACGCGGGCATCAATCCGGTAACGGCGCTTACGGGAACGACGAACGATGCGGTTTCGTCCGGTCCTGCAGCAGAGGTGGCGAGAGACGCAGCCCGTGAGACGGCACGGGTTGCAGAGGCTGCGGGGGTTTCACTTTGCGAGCGGGAGGTGGTCACGGCGATGGACCGTGTAGCGACGGGAACGGCTGCGAACACGTCGTCGATGGCCCAGGACGTTGCTGCCGGTCGACGGACTGAGATCGATTCGATCAACGGGTATGTGGTGGAGCGGGCGACGGCGCTCGAGGTCGACGTTCCGACGAATCAGATACTCACGACCCTGATTCGGACGTGGGAACGAGGTTGTGGTGTACGCACAGCGTAGCGACTGTTGGTGATTGTAGTGTGCGCACAGCGTAACGACTGTTGGTGGTCGTGGTGGTCGGTGAGATGGGATCGCTCCGACTGCGCGGGTAACCGTAGAACCGTGCTCGTCTCGTTTCTACCCAGTCGCCAGTGGTCTACGCTCTCTGTCCGTCACGATCAGTAAATCGCTGCCCGTCTCGAATCGAACAGACAAACTCACACCGAGGCGGACGGTGCGTTAGAACGGAGCTTCCGGTCCTTCGTCGGCTTCGCCGCCGTCGTCGTCGACGGTCTCGCCGGGGAAGGAGGGGCTCGTGCCACCGCCCATGTCGCCACCGCCGTCCATGCCAGTGTGGGCGTTGACCTGCTCGATCTCGGGAATTTCCTTGACCATGCGGCTCTTGATCGCCTGGATCGTCATCGGGGAGATCCCACAGCCACTGCAGGCGCCACCGAGTGCAATGGTGACCTCACCGGTCTCACGGTCGAGATCCTGAATCGCCGCGCTGCCGCCGTGCATCTGGATCTGCGGGAAGTTCCGTCGCAGGAAGTTTGCGACGCGGTCCTCGAGATCGTCTCCGCCCTGGGTTTCGGTACTCATATCTCGGCGTTAGGGACGAACCTCCCTAAACCTTCCGTCGTTTCCCGCTGGTGGTCACTGCTGTTCGGTGTGTTGCTCTTGCTCGGGCCGGTCTGGCGACTTAGGCCAGGTTGAACACGCGCTCGAGTTCGGTCTCGATCTCTCCGATGTGGATCTCGAGTACCTCCTCGAATCGGTCCTGGTCGACGACCACGCCGGTAAGCCGCTCGTATGGGTTCTCGGGGAGTTCGATGCGGAACTCGCTGTCCGCGTCGTCATCGTCACCGACGTAGAACGGCTCGCTCTCGTTCAACACCTGCTGGTCGATTGCGTGGACCAGTTCGGAGTCGTACTGGTCGTTCATCCGGTTGAACGCGTTCTTGTAGGCCTGCTGAAGTTCGGGGAAGTAGTTGGCGTACTTGTCCTCGAACGCCTCGGGATCGAACTCGCTATTCGTGTGTGCCATACTGGTGCTACGGACGAGCGCAGACAAAAGTCGGACGATCAGTCTTGCCACTCTGGATTCACTGGTAGACAGTCACGCGAACTTCACTGACAGATCGTCACGCGAACCGGTGTTGTCTGCCTCAGCTGGAAGTAGGGGGACCCTACAGAGCAGGGTGCGCTTGCAAGCCGAACCGACACCTCTCCGAGTGGCGCTATCGACAACTATGCCCCCCGATCACCATCCCATTCCATGGGAGCAACTCCCTCCGGAATGGGGACCAACTGAGCACGACGACGGCTGTTTCGCCTATCGACACCGCCGATCACCAACCGTTCTCGTCGCCGATCGAACCCCTGCCGCAAACTCCCACCCTGGATTCGGTCTCTGTTGTTACTGGGAACTGCGTTGTCGCTACTCGCTCGGTGACCGTTCGCTCTCTGAAGCGATCGCTCGCGTCTCCACGCGCAGCGCGGCCGTGGAGGGGCTACTCGAGTGCATGCATCGCGTTCACGACTCGGTCGAGCAGCCGACGGATCCGATCGAGGTGGTGAACGTACTCCGCGAGGTGTCCATGTCCGATATCGTCCCGGAGCGACGGTCAGGCTCGAAGTAAGAGTCGATCGTTGTGGATAGCCTCTCGCTGACGAAGGCAGATTTTGTATAGCACAATCTGATATATGATGCAGTGTACGATGACTTGACTTTTCGTTCACAACTGCTTTCCAGGCCAAAACCCCCCGTTTGACACTGGCGCTACTGTCAACCAGACGCATAGCGCTGGACTCGAGTTGGGAGCGGTGCGTCGCTGTGAACCGCTGCCAGCACGGGGGGGTTCGACTGTACTGCACTCGAGCCCCCTGTGTGAATTGGCTATCCAATCTGGCGAGCCAACGCTTTCGTCTACGAAACACGCCGATTCGAGCGATTGGTTCCACGGTTTTGGCCATTGTCACCGCCTTCGCAGTATCGACTGCAGTGACTGGCCAGTCTTTGTCTGCCTGAATCACAGGTCTCCCGTCGTTGTGCGTCACCACCAGCCGATCTCTTCGATCAGCTGTGGCGATGTCCAATCGTGCCAAACCAGCCGATCCACTGAATACGGCGTCACCGTCACCCGTTCTCCCTACCAGCACCCTCCATTGTGCAGACACGATTCACGTCCGATGGCTGTTCCATACTGCACCGGCTCCAGAAGTCAGTAGCGCCTTCCCCATCCAGCACTGCGTGTGCGGACTCAACTTGTGTACTCGGCTACGTGGCTACTCGAGTACCGTTGAACACGGCTGTAGCGTATCCGTACGGGCTGTTGAACGCTGGATTTCACTGTAGTGTTTGCAATCAACAGTGCAGAGCCGTAGCGAGCCGGTTGCTGTCGTCTCTCGCCCGTCACAGCAGCAGGAAATAAATCATATATTGCGATACAAAATCGGGTACTATCGCCCGCCGCGTACCAGCGGAGTGTTTATGCCACTATCGGCGGTACAGGGGATAGCTCCCGCTGGATTCCTATGACACCGCTTCCCTTTGCGATCGACTTTCACGTCCACTCGGACGACTCCTACGACGGCCACGAACCGATCGAACTGATTCTCGAGCACGCAGCGGACATCGGTCTCGACGGGGTCGTCATTACGGACCACGATGAGATCGGCGAATCACTCCGTGCGGCGGCGTTAGCACCGGAGTACGGACTCATCGGTATCCCAGGCGTCGAGGTATCGACGCGTCACGGCCACCTCCTCGCGGTTGGTGTTGAAGAGCGACCAGATCCCGGGCAGCCGTTCATGGACACCGTTGAGACGATTCGCGAACTCGGTGGAATCACGATCGTCCCGCATCCGTTCCAGCGTAGCCGTCACGGCGTCCGAAAACGCCATATCGAGGATGCAGACGCGATCGAGACGTACAACTCGATGCTCTTTACGGGGTATCGCAATCGTCGGGCGCGGACGTTCGCCCGCCGCCGCGAGTATCCAGAGATCGGGGCGAGCGACGCACACTACCTCCCCAACGTCGGCAAGGCGTACACTGAGATTCTCGTTACGCCGAAACCGGCCGGTAGCACGCCTTCGAAGGCAGAGATCAGCGGCGACGACCTCGTCGACGCGATACTCGAGGGACGAACTCAGATTCGCGGGAAACGAACGCCGGTCCACAAGAGTTCGGTTCAGTACGCGAAGGGTGGGGTCCGTAAGTCGGCCTACATGCTGACCTCGCGTGCACCGCTCGTGCCGACGATGCCGGCGTCGATGAACCGGTCACGATAGTTGTTCGTCGACAATCACGATATTGCCGTCACCGCTCACGATAGCTGCTCGCCGACGAGTTCGTCCGCGTGCTCGATAAAGTCCGCCTCGTTCCCTTTCGGGACGGTCGCACCGGCCGCTACGTCGTGCCCGCCGCCGTCACCGCCGACGGCGCGTGAAGCCTGTCCCATCACGGCGGAGAGGTCGAGCCCCTTCCGAACCAGACCGTGCGTGCCGCGAGCGGAGACTTTGACCTCCTGATTCTGGTCGTCCGTCGAGTCCGGGTCCGCGCCCGCTCCCACGTCGTCGTCCGACTTGTCTGCGAACGCGATGATCGGCTTCGAGCGACTGATCCCCTCGTTGCCCATCGCCATGCCGGCCACGATGCCGACGATCGTCTCGCGGATTCGATCCTCCGCGTGGAACCACTGGAGGTTGTCCGTATGCGTCACGCCCTCTTCGGTCACGAGATCGATCCCGTTCGAGAGGTTGCGCCGGTGGTTTCGCAACAGCGTGCGGGCCTGCTCGAGTGCCTCCCCGCGATCACCGAGACAGACCGCCAGGCCAACGTCGGCACGTTCGTAGCGCGCGGTCGCGTTGAGCAGCGTCGAAAACTCGCTGGCGTCGCGCAGTTCGGTACCCACGGGTTCGTCGCTCAGGACGTACGCGGTGCCGACGAGTCGGTCGATCTTCCCCGCCGGTACCCCGCGGGAGACGGCCCGCTTGACGAGCGCGCTCGCAACGGTCTGTTTCTCTTCGGCGGTTAGTTCCGCCCAGCGGCGCCACTCGCCAGCGTCGTCGCCGTTGCTGTCACCACCCCCGTCCGCCGGCCGGCGCAACTCGAGTGGCAACTCGTCCAGAAACGAAAGCACCCCACGTTCGCTGCCGGAGATGCCCGGGATGCGAACGTCGGTGGCGTACTCGAGTAGCTTCGGGAGCGGGCGGGTCTGCTTGCCGTAGAGGGCGAGGTCGGTGCTGGGTTCGACGACGCCGGCGTCGACGCCCTCGGCGACGATTTGTTCGTTCGCGCCGTGGAGTTCGCCGTCGGAGTCTTGCATGTCGCCGACGGCACCGACGATGGCGAGGGCGGCGAGGTCGCGATTGTCGGCGCGGGCTGCGGTTACACTGCCGCCGTCGGGGATGACTGTCTCGTCCGAAACCTCGGCGAGCGCCCGTGCAAGGACGTAACTCGCGCCAGCACCCGAAAGCTCGGACGCGCCGTTGATGCCGAACAGGAGCGGGTTGAGATGGTAATCCGTCTCCGCGTCGGCGGGCTGGTGGTGGTCCGCGATGACCGGCGTAAACGCGCCGTCCGCTTCGTGGACGCTGATCTCGTCGAGCTGGCCGCTCCCGAAGTCAGTAAAGAGGACGGTCTCGTACTCGGTCGCTGCAATAGCCTCGATCGCCGCCGCGTCGAGCTGTTTTTCGAAAACGGTCTCGAACGGAATGCCCGCGCGTTCGAGCGCCTGGCTCGCGATGGCGGCGCTCGTCAGTCCGTCGGCGTCGATGTGAGAGGCGAGCAATACGCGCTCTGCCTCACAGAGTTTCTGTGCGCACTCGAGTGCGCGGTCCTCGAGTTCGGGGATTGGGCCAGCCATCGCGGTATCGTTGGATCGGCTTCCCGAATAAAGGTGCGGATCAGGCACAGGTCGTGAGTGGGGGTGGCTGGTCGGACGTTCGTACCGGTGCCTGCCTCTCACTCGATGACGTACAGTTCCTATCGAGACGCGTGCGTTCTACGGACTCCGCCGTTAGAGAGGACGTTCGGAAGGTCCCAGATCTCAGGGTGTGTTATCTGACAGAACGGCACCTATTACCACGACACAAGATCCCAAAAATCAGTTGAGGGTAATATATCCAAGAAGTGTCGCTGTTGTTATAACGATCCCAGCTAGAATCATCCCGAACGAAAATGTTGGCGGTTCTATACCGCTCAGATGCGAGTCAATCATCAATAAGCCACCGACCAGGGATATATGCATTCCAACAACACTGATGTGTGTTTTTCCCATAGGGGAGTGTTACTAAATACGATCTAAAATTTTGCCATTAGTCGTTGATGATACGGCTTCGTAATTCAAACTGAGGTGTGATACTCGCAGCGGGTACAGGGGAAACAATTGCTGCAGCGACCATCGAACTGTCACTAACGGGTCGCTGATCACAGATACTGTGTGGCTCGCAACCGTTAGGAGAGTACGTCGACCGTCTCTCGGGCCAGTGCGTCGAACGTCGCCTCGCTCGCGACGAGGTCGACGTCGATGCCGAACTCGGCGGCGGTCTCCCGGGTCGGCTCGCCGATGACGCCGACGGTCGCGTCTTCGAGTCCCGCCAGCGCGTCCGCTCGAACGTCGCGCTCGGCGGCCGCCTCGAAGAAGTGTTCGACGGTCAGCGACGAGGTGAAGCAGGCCGCGTCGAGGTCGCCTGCGGCGGCGCGCTCGGCTGACTCGCCGCTCCCCTCGGGTCTGACGAGTCGGTAGAGCACCGTCTCGTGGACGTACGCGCCAGCGGCTTCGAAGCCGTCGAGTAAGACGGGGCTGCCGTGGTCGCTGCGGGCGACCTCGACCCGCACGCCATCGAGATCCGACTCGAGTTCGGCGACGAGACCGCTTGAGGTGTACTCGTCGGGCACGATGTCGACTTCGTAGCCCGCAGCGCGGATCGCGTCGGCGGTCTTGGGGCCGATCGCACAGACGGTGGCCTCGCCGGGCTTCCAGTCCGTCTCCGCGACGAGTTCGACGCCCGTCTTGCTCGTGAGGACGACGTAATCCGCATCCGTTCGGGGGACGGCATCGGTCGGTTCGACGGCGAGCATCGGGTCCGGAACCGCCGTCGCACCAAGCGAGTCGAGCAGTTCGACCGCATCCGCGAGGCGTTCGTCGTCGGGGCGGAAGACGGCGACGGAGAGGTCGCGCATGGGTTAGCGTTCCTCCTCGCTCTCTTTGGTCGCTTCGGTTGCCTCGTTCGCTTCGTTCGCCAGAAACTCGAGTACCCCCTCGCGCGTCCCGGCAACGTCACCGATGACGGTGACCGCGGGCGGCGAAATCTCGTGCTCGTCGCGCACGTCGACGATGGACTCGAGTGTCCCCGTCGCGACCTGCTGGCCGGGCCAGGTGCCGCGTTCGATGAGCGCGACCGGCGTCTCGGGGGTCATTCCGGCCTCGCGCAGGGCCTGCGTGTAGTCCGGGAGTCGACCGACGCCCATCAGGACGACGATGGTGCCACCGGTGGCGGCGAGGGCGTCCCAGTCGACGGCGGATTCGTCCTTCGTCGGGTCCTCGTGGCCGGTGACGAACGAGACCGAGGAGGCGTGGTCGCGGTGGGTGACCGGAATCCCGGCCACCGCGGGGGCGGCGATGGCGGAGGTGACGGCGGGGACGACCTCGAACAGGACCCCATGATCCGCCAGGTACTCCGCCTCCTCGCCGCCGCGGCCGAAGACGAACGAGTCGCCGCCCTTCAGCCGGACGACGCTCTTGCCCTCGCGGGCGAGTTCGACCAGCCGCTCGTTGATCTCCGACTGGGGCGTGCGCTCGCCGCCGGCGCGTTTGCCGACGTCCTCGCGTCGGTCGTCCGGTAGCTGATCGATGATCTCTGGCCCCGGGAGTTTGTCGTGGAGCACGACGTCGGCGGACTCGAGTAGCCGCGTCGCTTTGACGGTGAGCAGGTCGGGGTCGCCGGGGCCGCTGCCGACGAGATAGACGGTACCAGGCTCGGGAGCGCTCATCTATTTGCCCTCCGGCTGGTCCTCCTGGCTTGGCTCGGACTCGCTCTCGGTTTCCTTGCGCGCGTTTTCGATTAGTTCTGCAGCGCCGCGGTCGGCGAGGTCCTGTGCGAACTCGCGGGCGGCCGTCGCGTGGTCCTCGACCGGAAGGTCCCGCGTCGCCGCGACGGATTCCTCGCCGTCGCGGTCGAAGACGCTGACCGCCGCGTGGACGTACTCGCCCTGGATGATGGCGTAGATGCCGATCGGGGCGATGCAGCCGCCGCCGAGTTCGGCCAGTACGGTGCGCTCGACGGTGGTCTCGACACGGCTGCGTGGGTGGTCGATCGCGGACTGGATCTCCGTGGCGGTCTCGTCGTCCGTTGCGGTGACGGCGAGTGCGCCCTGTCCCGGTGCGGGGACGAACGTTCCGGTGGGGAGCTCCTGTGCGTCGACGTAGTGGTCGAGACCGCTGCGCTCCAGCCCTGCCTGTGCGAGGACGATAGCGTCGTACTCCGTTTCGATCTCGCGGCCGAGGGCCTGCTTTTCGAGTTCCGAGAGCCCGTCGAACCACTCGTCGACGGTCTGGTCGAACTCGGGCTCGAAGTCCTCATTACCGGTTTCTCCCTTCCGCTCTTTGTCGGCCTCGCTGCGCTCCTCGTGTTCGGCCTGCAGCGACGGCGCGAGGAGCTTCTCGAGTCGGGTGTCGACGTTCCCGCGCAGTGGCTCGACGGTGAGGTCGGATCGCTCGGACAGAAGCTGTGCACGCCGACGGAGACTCGAGGTGCCGACGGTCGCGCCCTGCGGAAGCTCCTCGAGTGTCGCCCCGTCGGGCGTGACCAGGTAGTCACCGGGGCGGCCACGTTCCGGTACGGCCGCGGTGACGAGGTCGTCGGGCTGTTCAGTCGGCATGTCCTTCATCGAGTGAATTGCGCCGTCGAGGTCGCCCTCGAGTACCCGTTCGTCGAGTTCGCGGACGAAGGCACCCGTCTTGCCGAGCCGATGGATGAGTTCGTCTCGGATCTGGTCGCCTGTGGTCTCGACGGTGACGAGTTCGACCTCGTACCGGTGGTTCTCCAGGGCCTCCTTGACGAGTGTGGCCTGCCGCCGGGCGAGAGTGGATCCCCGTGTCGCCAGTCGCAACGTCCCACGCGTTTTCATAGAAGGTAGTCCTCGCCTGAGGTATGAAAAGCGCACGCTTGTCGCCCGACTCGCTTGGTACTCGAGTACGACCCGATCACAGGGCTCGATCAGTCAGTACTGCAGTTCATTGAATGGCTAACAATGAACATGGGTGTTACACTCTATCAATATTTGTGGCCAACATATTCGGGGAGTGGTTTATGCGACTTACGTGGCAACCTGAACGCGATGACAGACACCCTGTACGACCGACTCGGTGGAGAGGACGCGATCGGTGCCGTCGTCGACGAGTTCTACGACCGTGTCGTGGCCGACGAACAGGTCGCACACTTCTTCGACGACGTGGACATGCAGAAACAGCGCGCCCACCAGACCCAGTTCATCAGTTCGGTCGCGGGGGGACCGGTCGAGTACTCAGGCGGCGAGATGGAAGCCGTACACGACGGCATGGGGATTGACCACGACGAGTTCGATGCGATCGCGACCCACCTCAACGATGCGCTGATCGAGTTCGATGTCGGTGACGACGACCGCGAGGCGGTTCTCGAGGCGATCGAGAGCTACCGGAAGCCGATCGTCGTCGCAGCGGACTGACTCTCCAGTTCTGTTCGATCTCTATCGGCTCACTCGTCGCCGAGCCCGATCTCTCGCCGTCGCTTTCGCAGGTAGTACCCCGCGACGAGCGGCTGCAACGGCGCAATCGAGAGGCTCAGGAACGCGAGTCCCAGATAGACGCCCGGATTCGGCCGCCACGAGTTCGACTGAGTACAGACGTAGGCCGCATCCTGGTGGATCGCCACCGGAAACGCACCGACGGCGATCGCACCCGCGAGCCCGATCGCAGCGGCAACGACGCCCGGAATCGCGAGCAGGAACGCCACAATCGCGGCGACGAGGCCACCAATTGTTGTCACCAGTGTGGCCGCGACCACGAGCCACCAGCCCGACCAGCCCGCCGGCGTCCCGAAGCGCCTGTGTCGGCGCGCGAGGTAGACGACGCCCGCTACCGGTGCCCAGACGAGCGCGAAGAGTCCGTTGAGCCACGGGTGTGGCCGCCAGTTCCCACTGGCCTTCGGCTGTTCGCGAACCCGTTTCGCATCCAGCACGAGCGCTACCGCGAGTGCCAGCGTCAACACCGTGTAGCCAAACGTCCCGACGAGAAAGAGCCCGAAGTCGAGTCCCGGGACGGGGTACTCGAGTTCCTGGAGCACGCCGACGACACCGACGCCGATCACGGGTGGAAAGAGATACAGGAGGCGCTCGACGACCCGTGCCCAGTCGAGTCCGGCTACGATCGACAACACCTGCGAGAGCGAACGATGTCCGGCCTCATAACAGTTCGTCGTTTCATCTGGTCGCGGCCGGTTTTGAGGGGGCCGACGCTACAGCGCGTGTTTGTACGCCTCGAGCGTCTCCTCGACGTCGGCCTCGGTGTGGCCGTAGCTGACGAACTGGCACTCGAACTGGTTCTGTGAGAGGAAGACCTCCTGCGCTTTCATCTGGCCCCAGAAGACACGCCGCCAGCGGTCCGTTTCGGCGTTCTTCACGTCGGCCGCGTTTTTGGGTGCCTCGCCGTCGCGCGTGAAGATCACCTTGAACATGCTGTCGGTGCCCGCGACGGTGTACTCGGGGGCCTGATCGGCGACGATGTCGGCGAGTCCCGAACGCAACTGGTCGCCCAGCGCGTTGACGTGGTCGTAGACGTTGTTCGCCGCGGCGAACTGGAGCGTCTCGAGTCCGGCCGCCATCGTGACGGGGTGGCCGGAGAAGGTGCCGGCCTGGAAGACGGGGCCGGAGGGGGCCAGTTGCTCCATAATCTCTGCGCGACCGCCGAGTGCGCCGACGGGGAAGCCGCCGCCGATAATCTTGCCGAACGTCGTCAGGTCGGGCGTTACGCCGAACTCGCTCTGGGCGCAGCCGAGGCCGCCGACGCGGAAGCCGGTGATCACTTCGTCGAAGATGAGCAGGGAACCGTGTTCGTCAGTGATCTCCCGCAAGAAGTCGTGGTAGCCGTCGTCGGGGTCGACGATACCGTAGTTGGCGAGGATCGGCTCGGTCATGACGGCGGCGATGTCGTCGCCGTGTTTCTCGAACGCCTCGCGGACGGCGTCCTCGTCGTTGAACGGCACCGGAATCGTGTGCTCGGCGACCGACTGCGGGACGCCGGCCGAAGAGGGGGCGACGCTCTCTACGTCGCCCTCGACCAGCGTCGAGTCCTGAGCGCCGTGGTAGCCGCCCTGGTTGACGATGATCTTGTTTCGGCCGGTGTAGCCGCGGGCGAGGCGGACGGCCGAGGTAGTCGCTTCGGTACCGGAGTTGACGAACCGGATCTTCTCGACGCTTGGAACGTGGCGGACGACGAACTCGGCGAGGTCGACCTCGATTTCGGTCGGCGTACCGTACATCGGTCCCTCGCTGGCGTTCTGCTGGATGCCGGCCTGGACGGGTTCGGGGAGGTTGTGGCCGAGCAGCAGCGGGCCGAGACCCATTACCCAGTCGATGTAGCGGTTGCCGTCGGCGTCGATGACGTGGCCGCGGTCGCCCTTCTGGACGAAGAACGGGTAGGGCTCGATCGCGGCGCGGACGGCGGAGTTTACGCCGCCGGGCATCACCGAGAGCGCTCGATCGTACAGCGCGCGCGAGTTGTCGTCGTTCATGCGCGGGCCTAGGGAACGGGACGGCAAAGTAGTACCGAGGTTCGCCTGCGATCTGTCCGGTGGGCGTTGGTGTCTGCCGAGCCCATCAGCCTCGACAGTGTCACCGCAAGTGGCTGGCTCAGCGCCCCTTCCGCTCAGACTGGCGCCGTCGAATCGTCTGGGCCACCTGCTCGTAGTCCGGAACGCCCTGCAGCTGCAGATCACCACCCATGCCGAAGCCGCTCGGCGTCACCGTGTGCGAAACCGTGATCGTGCCGTACCCACGACTGCGGCTGAACGATGTCGTCTTTGTCTGGAACCCGCTCACGTCTTCGACCCACGTTTCGTTCGTCGTTCTGGTCGTCATTCCGGCCACGACGATAATGCGCCGGTCGGTGACGAGATACCGCTGGTAGGTTCGCTGGTACCAGACGTAGCCTGCGATCAGGACGCCGGGAACGAGCGCCAGTATTCCAAGTGCGAGCTCGGCGACGCTGAGAAGGAGCCCCAGGCCGACGAACATGCCCGCAAGCGTGAGAGAGCCAGTCCATCCCCACCACGTCGGCCGCGTGTCGACCAGCACAGTTTCGTCGTCGAGAAGGAACGACTCGTCATCCGAACTGGTTCCCGTCTTCGCTTGTGCTCCAGGGTCTGCTTCGCTTCCCTTTCGCTCCGTTTCGTCGTACTCCACCGTCGATTGGTTTCCCCGCTGACTCATTCATCAGCTATCTTCGAGAGCGGTGTGATAAATATGGGTCATCTCTGGAGACAATCCATCTCTCTGATACGCAGACTGAGGCGGGGTCGCGGTGGTATCCAGGCGCGGAACCACGGACGAGACGCTGCCGATCAGACCGCCTCAGTTCCCGTCTTTCCGGTGCGAACCTGGTAGGCGTCTGCGACCGGAAGGACGAAAATCTTCCCGTCGCCTGGTTCGCCCGTGTTCGCGGCGTCGGCAATCGCGTCGACGACCTCGTCCGCCGGAATATCGGCGACGGCGCACTCGATTTTGACCTTCTGGTGGAGGTCGACAGTGTACTCCTCGCCGCGCCACTGCCCCCGCTTTGCGGGCTGGGAACCGCGTCCAGAGACGTTGGTGACCGTCAGCGATGGCGCACCGACCTCGGCCAGCGACTGCTTGACTGCACCGAGGCGGTCCGGGCGGATGATCGCCGTGACCAACTCGATCTCACTCCCGTCGGTCGTTCCCCCATCGGAACGCAGGGACGGGTCACCGCCATCCGTGCGAGTGATCGAACTCGAGTGCCCGCCGTCTGCAGCGACATCGGGTTGGCCGAACTCCGGGTAGGTGTCGACGCCGTGTTCGGCGAGGTCGAGACCGTCGCGTTCGTGGTCGGGGGTGACGCGAGCCTGACCGATCAGCTTGAACGCGCCCCAGACGGCTGCAGTCGCCACGACGGTCCAGATCGTGATGGCTGCAACGCCGAGGATCTGTGGTGCGAACGCGCTGGCTTCGATCGAGAGGATGCCACCGGAGACGAGTCCGCCGCCGATGACCGTTCCCTCGACGGACCACAGCGGGTAGATGAGCAGTCCGAGCATACCCGCAGTCCCGTGAACGGGGAAGACCGCACAGACGTCGTCGATCTTGAGTTTCTCGTCGACGAGTTTGAAGACGAGCGGAAGCTGTGCGCCGGCGAGGAAGCCGATCGCGATCGCCCCAACGGGCGTGATGAGGTCCGTCGGACCGGTGACGCCGACGAGGCCGGCGAGCATCCCGTTCGCGACGTACAGCGTGTCGACCTTTCCGTTCATCGCCAGGGAGACGGTCGACGCGCCGAGTGCGCCGAGTCCCATACCGAGCGCGGTCACGATTGCGACTCGTCCGACGATGGCGAAGTCACCGAGGACGAACTCGCCCGTGTCGATCACCAGTGCAGCCGTTCCGACGTTGAAGCCGAACCAGCCGAAACAGAGGATCAACGTCCCCAGCACGGCGAACGTCAGCGAGTGGCCGGGAATGATGTTGACGCTGCCGTCGTCGCCGTACTTGTCCATCCGTGCGCCGATGATCCAGGCTGCGGTGAGTCCTGCGACGCCGCCGACGCCGTGGACGACCATCCCGCCCGCGAAGTCGGCGAAGCCGAGACTGTCGAGTATCGGCGCGTCAGCGCCGGGTGCGTACCAGACCATCGCCGCGACCACCGGGTAGATGACCGCTGCGAGCAGGAAGGTGTAGGCCACGTAGGCGCGGAGTTTTGCACGGCCCGCCACCGCACCGGACACGATCGTCGCGGCCGTCATCGCGAACACCGCGCTGAACAGCAACTCGGCCATCTCGACGCTCGGATCGAGTCCGAACTGCGTCAGCGGACTCGAGCCGCTGCCGCCGCCGAGTATCGTCCCGACGTTGTTCGCGATTCCCATCCCGATGACGACGAACACGAGAATACCGACCGCCCAGGTCAGCATGTTCTTCGTCAACTGGTTCGCGACGTTCTTCGACCGGACCTGTCCCGCTTCGAGCATCGCGAACCCGGCGTGCATGAAGAAGATCAGGAAGGTGACCGTCAGCATCCACACCAGGTTCAACCCCGTCGCGAGCGACTCGAGGTCGCCCATCTCGGCTTGCAACACGACCGATTCAACCATTACGCACGCACCTCAGTTCCGTTCGAACGGATCACTCTAACCGGACACTGTAGACAATCGTCCACTATTCTTCCATCTCCACTGCAGTTCGTGTTCCAAATCACGTTCGACTGGGATGTAACAGTAGAATATAAGGCTACGCGTTGTTGTTCGTCAAGTATCCTGCCCTATTAGGTTAGATCGTCAAACTCTAGAGTCAATATAATGTGTATTAGGTTTCCGATGTCCGCAGTTTGGCGCGGATTCGCGCTACAACTGGGCGTTTAGGTACCACTTCACACAGTGGCTGTGGCAAGTACTACCGGTCACCGCCCAGCAAACCGTCGATCAGTGTCGTGCGCGGCGTCTTTCGGTCAGTTTCAGTGATCGTCTCCCCTGTGACTGGACGTTCATCAACTCCCCTTCTGATTCCGGTCCGCTCCAGGTGCACACCACCGCAGAACACACTCCGGCTGGGAGACTCAGTGCAGTCGTCCCGCAACGTCTTCGGCGAAGTAGGTCAGAATCAGATCCGCTCCCGCCCGCTTGATCGAGAGCAGGGACTCGAGTGCGACCTCCTCTAAGTCGAGCCAGCCCTTCTCGGCGGCGGCGTGGAGCATGGCGTACTCGCCGGAGACGTTGTAGGCGGCGACGGGGTGGTCGAACTCCTGGCGGATGTCGCGGACGATGTCCAGGTAGGGAAGGGCGGGTTTGACCATGAGTACGTCTGCGCCCGCTTCGGCGTCGAGGCGGACTTCGCGCAGCGCTTCGCGCGAGTTCGCGGGGTCCATCTGGTAGTGGCGGCGGTTGCCGAAGGCGGGTGCGCCGTCGGCGGCGTCCCGGAACGGGCCGTAGAACGCGCTCTCGTACTTCGCGGCGTAGCTCATGATGGGGACGTCGTGGAACCCTTCGTCGTCCAGTCCGTCGCGGATCGCGCCGACCATGCCGTCGGTCATGCTGCTCGGCGCGACCATGTCCGCGCCCGCGTTGGCGTGAGAGACCGCCGTCCGCCGGAGTGAGGTGAGGGTGGCGTCGTTGTCGACGGTCAGCGAGGGGGCTGGCATTTCGGAGTCGTCCTCACGGAGTTCCGGCTCGAGTGTGCCGCAGTGGCCGTGTTCGGTGTACTCACAGAGACAGACGTCGGTAATCACGTAGGCGTCCGTCTCGGCGGTGATTCGTCGGGTTGCCTCCTGAATCACGCCGTCGTCGGCCCAGGCGCGTGTTCCCGTCGCGTCCTTGGATTCGGGGATGCCAAAGAGCATGACGGCTTCGACGCCGGTCTCGAGTACTTCCTTAACGCGCGCGACGCTGTCTTCGATCGGGACGCGCTCGTGGCCGGGCATCGACTCGATTGGTTGGCGCGTCGTCGCCGTCGCGTCGATGAACACCGGCGCGATGAGATCCGCCGGCTCCAGGCTCGTTTCGCTGACGAGCCCGCGTATCCGGTCTTGCCGGAGCCGACGCGGACGGTGTGTAAGATCCATACCGGCGTTACTGACGGCATATGCAAAAGCGGTGCGTTCACGATCCGTCTCGTTCGGTGAAAGATCAGTTTTAGCTAGCGGCTCACTTATACTATTTCTCCAACACGTCCCTGTATGGACCGCCGCCGCTGCCATCGCTCTCGCCGCCGCTTCCTCCAGACCGCTGCTGGTGGACTGGCCCTTCTTGCAGGCTGTGCCGATCTCGGACAGACGGACGACGAGCCGGACCGTGATCCTGCACAGGTTGGTTCGAACCCGGATGTGAATGCGGACGCGGATAACGACGTAACCATCGGGTGGCCAACTGCGGATGTGACCGTCGTCGACTTCGAAACGGCACCGCTGACCGCTGTCGTCACTGGCAGCGTTCGAACCGAAGACGGCCTCGGTGCGACACTCGATTTCGACTCGCCAGCGACCGCCTCGTCGCCGGCGACGCTTTCGGGCGTGATCGCCAACCACCGCAACTACGAGCAGACGTTCGATCCGACTCGGCTCGTCGTGCTCAACGATCCGGCTGCGAGTCGGTCGTCCGGCGACGCAACCGACACAGCCTACCTCGTCCCGACGGCGGAGCACCCACTCGCCGAGACGGTGGTACCGTCCAGCCGAGACGACGATGGCCGCTGGCGGGTCGACACCGTCCACGGTGACTGGTATCCAGAGACGCTCACGCTCGAACCCGAGCAGCGACTCGAGTGCGAGTATCACCTGCTTGGCCACCACGAGCGAGTGTCACAGCCAATCGAGGCCGGTCGGTACGAGTTCGGCGCTCAGGATCGCGGATTCGCGATCGCCGTCTGGCCGACCGACGCGCCGGGGCCCGACGGTGACTCGCAGTTTTCGGGGACGGACGTGCCGGCGCTTCCCGAGTCAGTCGACGAGGAGGGAGCCGAACCCGCCGACCTCAGCTGGTATCACGAGGCGACCCCGGAAACGCCGGTGTATCTCGAGCCGGACCAGGAAGCGGTCACCGCACCGGCGCGGATCGAATTCAATCTCGTCAATCACAGCGACGAGTACCTGTCGGGGAATCCCCATCAGTGGCGGCTGTCCAAACTCGTCGCCGGCGAGTGGTACCGGATCGCACCTGATATCACCCCGGACCCGCTGTCGTGGGTCGCGCCGGGCACCGTCACGACGTCGACGCTCGACCTCTACGACGGCCGGCCGATCGACCGTGATCGGTCCCGAACGGTCGGCTACCTCGGCGGCGGTCGCTACGCCTACTCCGTCGGCTACAGCGTTGACGGTGAAACCCACGCCGCCCTGTTCGATCTCGACGCACCGCCTCTCGCGGTGGAGCCGGAGCCGGACGCCACCGTTGACGACACTGGAAACGGAACCGCGGCTGACCGCGTCGTCCGTCTGCCGAATTACGAGGACGCCCGCCGCCCCGCGACGGTCACGATTACTCGAGTCGATTCCCATTCTCCCTCCGACGCCGACGCCAGTACCGATACTGACACTGACACCGGCACCACCGACGCCGACACCGATACCGACATCGGCATCGACATCGATGCCCACCTCATCCCCGAACAACTCCCGCGCCGTCGATTCCGGAGTTTCCGAAACACACTCCCGCTCTTCGATGACGACAGTATCGACCGCGTCGTCCTCGAAACGGATCGCGGAACAGCGCTCGGCTGGTTCGGCTACGAGGAGGCCACGCGAACGGTTTCTTACAAGGAGGCCGTGTTCGAGGTGGCGGGTGCACTCGAGTCCGACTGAAATCCATTCGTCCCCTGCTCCCACTCGTTTCGACTCGCTCAGACAACTGACTCGACACCCTCGAACGCCGCAGCGATACGGTCCTGGATGTGAGTTCTGTCTCCGTCTTCGTCTTCAGCACCGTCACCACCCACCGACAACACCAGCGCCACCTTCAACCGCGCCTTCCACGCCGGTAAATCACCACCCGAAATCGCACCCGCCTCACGGAGCGTCTGCCCACCACCCGGCCCACCGTACAGCCCCGCCGTCGCGCCCGCGTAACACCGCGAGGTCAACACCACCGGGAGGCCGTCATCGATAGCCGACTCGAGTACACTCCCCAACTCACCGGTCGCGTTCCCGAGCCCGGTGCCGGCGAGGACGATGGCGTCGGGAGCGGCGGTGGACTCGAGTGCCTGCGCGAGCTGTCGGCCGTCGGCACCCATCGCGTTCGTTACGATGTCGACGCGGATGTCGGGGTCGATTCGCGCGCCGGCGTCCGGAATGGCCGACGTGTCGCTGTAGCTGCGCGGTTCGCGAAACGTTCGGAGGCCGTTGGGGGTCAGTTCGGCCACCGGCCCCGCGCCGGGTGAGGCGAACGTCTCGAGTTTGCTCGTGTGGGATTTGACGACCCAGCGGGCGGCGTGGACGGTGTCGTTGAACGCGAGGTAGCTGCCGGTCTGGAATCGGTCGTCGACGGCGGCGCGGACTGCGGTGAGCAGGTTCGCGGGGCCGTCGGTTCCCTCCTGGTCGAACGGGCGCTGTGCGCCGGTGAAGACGACCGGCACGTCGGCGGTGGTGACGAGATCGAGGTAGTACGCCGATTCGGCCATCGTATCGGTGCCGTGAGTGACGACGACGCCGGCGACGCCCTCGTCGGCCGCGCGTTCGGCGGCGTCGACGATGTCGGTCGCGTTCTCGACTGTCATCTGGAAGCCGGAGCGCTGGCAGACCGTGTCGACGTCGAGGCTGGCGTACTCGGTGAGTTCCGGGACGGCGTTAACGAGGTCCTCGCCGGACACCGACGGGGTCTTGCCACTTGTGTCGTCGTCATCGCCCGTGCTCGCGATGGTACCGCCGGTGCTGATGACTCTGACGTGTGGCTGTGACGACGATGCGGACGCCGACGACGGTGCCGAATTCGGTGGTGACATATCCGTGTGCTCGGCTTCCAGGGAGAAGGATCTTCCCGCCGTCGGGGACGACAGCCGTCGTTGACGCGGATTCGGCCTGTAGCCGTTCGATTCCGGGACGACGGCTGCCGGGATCAATACCCTCATCTGTCAGCGTCGGTGACGAACGGGTGAACGATCAGAACGACGATGGCGAGGCATTCGATGAGACGGAGACCGATACGGAGACGGCTCGCTGGTGGCGAATGAGACGCTGGCGATACAGCGAGACAGTTCTCGCGCTGTGTACACTCGCGTTCTTCGCGACGATGGTCGGCCGGCTGGCAATCAGCCCGGTGTTGCCGCTGATCACCGAGGACTTCGGCGTCACCAACTCGGTCGTCGGCGTCGCGATGACTGGGATGTGGATGGCCTACTTCCTCTCGCAGTATCCGAGCGGGATCTTTGCGGACCGCTACGGCGAGCGGCCGATCATCCTGATTGCCGTCGGCGGGACGGCAGTGACGAGTCTCTTTCTCGCACTGTCGCCCGTCTTCGCAGTGTTCGTCTTTGGTACGGTTGCACTGGGTGCCGTCGCCGGTCTCCACTACAGTGTCGCGACGACACTGTTGACCCGGACCTACGACGAGATCGGGGCCGCGATCGGGATTCACAACAGCGGCGGTCCCGCTGCGGGTCTCGTTGCACCGCCGATCGCCGGCTGGGTTGGTGTTACCTACGGCTGGCGAGCGGCCGTCGCGATCGCCGTTCCTATCGCGATTCTCGTCTACGTGCTGTTCTCTCGGTTTATCGACCCGACAGCGCCTCGCAGACCGAACCAGCCCATGCAAGAGCGCGTCGATGTCGGCGCGATCACGGACCTCCTCTCGCGGCCGAAGATCGCGTTCCCGATCTGTCTCGCCATCGCCGCGGCGTTCGTCTGGCAGGCGACCTCGACCTTCCTCCCCACGTTCCTGACCGAACACCGGGAGCAGTCGACCGAACTCGCGGCCGTCGTCTTCGCGAGTTACTTCGTCGTACAGGCGATCACACAGGTCGGTGTGGGTGCCGTTTCGGACCGCGTCGGTCGTGACTTTGCGACGGCTGGCTGTCTGCTCCTCGCGGGCATCGGCTTCGTGATTTTCGTCACTGTTCCTGGATTCGAGGCCGTCGTCATCGGAGTAGTACTGGTTGGGACCGGCCTCGGTTGGGGAGCAGCCCTGCTCCCGCGGTTCATGGACGTCCTCTCGGACGCAGAACGCGGTGCCGGATTCGGTCTTATTCGTACCGTGTACGGCTTTATCGGTGCGCTCGGCTCGGTCGCGACCGGGTTATTCGCCGACCTTTTCGGGTGGGGCGTCGCGTTTCTCGTATTAGCTGGCCTTCTGGGGCTCGGTTTCTGTGCGATTCTCATCAACTGGCTGTTCTCGCTTGGCTACTGACTGTGTCAACTTTTGCCGACCGTTCGTTCGACTAATACTGACCGTTGGCGTGTCTGCTAGCCGTTCTCTCGGAGTACAGCGAGTCCGTACATTTAAGTCCTCACCTGCCGTTTTTATCTGTTAGCAATGGCCATAGATCCACAGTTCCACGAAAACCGCGAGCAGGTCGACGAACACGAGGGCCACGTCGTCTGGGGTCCCGTCGACGAACCCGAAGAACTCGGGATCCACGGCACCCATGTCGCCGTCGATTTCGACCTCTGTATCGCCGACGGTGCCTGTCTCGAGGACTGTCCCGTCGACGTCTTCGAATGGGTTGAGACTCCCGGTCACCCCGAGAGTGAGGAGAAAGCAGACCCCACCCACGAAGCCCAGTGTATCGACTGCATGCTCTGTGTCGACGTCTGTCCGGTCGACGCGATCGACGTCGACGCCGGACGAACGGCCTGATTCTGCTGTCTCTGTCTATTCCGCGCGATCGACGTCGACTTTCTCTTTGAGGTTCTCGAGTCCGTCGGCTTCCGCGAGCTCCTGTAAGCGCTCGCGGAAGTGTTCCTCACAGAGACCGACTTTGAGGCCGTCCGACTCCGCGGCGAAGGCGGCCTCGCGGTCACAGTAGTGACAGTTCATGTGCAGCCGTTGGTGCCACGAGGCATTGAACCCTCCGCTCCCGGCTAGTCCGTCTGTCTTTCTGCGATCAGACCCAACCGGTCGAATTCGTCCTTCGACAGTCCTGCAACGCCGAGTTCGTCCTCGTGGGCGTCGGTGCCGCCGGTCGCGAGCAGGTCGTCTCGCTCGATCGCTCGCTCTACCGGTTCGAGATCGACCGCTCGCCCGTAGGGATACGCGAGTTCGACCGCATCGAGATCTGCTGCGTGTGCTAGCGCGTGCTCCGGATCCGGATACCGAAGCGGATGGGCTAGCGACACGAGCTGTGCGGCCTCGCCGAGAATCCGTCGGCCCTTCTCGAACGACGGAATCTCGCGTGCGACGAAACAGGGGCCGTCGTTTCCGATGAGCTGATCGAAGGCGTCCTCGTAGTCGTACTCGGTTTCCGGATGCGCATCGATCGCGCGGGCGACGTGCGGGCGGCCGAAGCCGTCTGTGACGGTGACGCCGAGGTCGATCCCCAGTTCGTCCTCGACGTTGTCGACGATCGCCTGCCCGCGTTCGATACGGTTCTTCTGAATCCCAGTCGTCAGGGACTCGAGTTCGGCCGTCGGTTCGATCCCATACGCGAGAAGATCGACGCGCTGACTCGGGGTGTCGCCGTCGCCCTGAATTTCGACGCGGAGTTCGATACCGTTGACGAGAGTGATCCCATCGCGCTCCTGGATGGGATCGTCGAACGGCTGGAGTCGGTCGTGGTCGGTGATCGCGACGACGCTGACGTCTGCACGGGCGGCCGCGTCGGGGACGGCCTCGAGTTCGAGGCTGCCGTCCGATCGCGTCGTGTGGACGTGAAGATCGGCGTAGGGCATTGGTCTGGCTCATCCGAGCAGTTCCGTCGATAAAGGCGTTTTCAGTGGCGATGATGGGTATCGCCGGCCGCTTCACGGATGATGCGCACGCCAGTTGAACCCATTCTAGCGATATTAGGTCTTGGGTGAGGCTAGTAATCCATTATGGACAATGTTTATAATTATCGTTCACGCACGATAGGGTGTAATGCTTCCAACTGGCACCGCCGAGGTCATCGACGACCACGAGTACCCCGCAACGACCGAGGAACTGATCGAGGACTGTGGCGACCGCACCCTCGAACTCCCGAACGGCTCCGAGACGGTCGGCGACGTACTCGCGCGTCTCGAATCCGAAACGTTCGAATCGGCGGACGACGCACAGCTCGCCGTCTACTCCGCGGTGAGCAACAAGGCCGTTGGCCGCGTCGGCTACAGCGACCGCGATCCAACACCGGTCGGTAGCCCGTACTCGCCGGACGCGGTTTCCTTCTAAGTCGGCCTGTTCGATTCTCTTATCGGCTGTTGAGAAACTACTCGAACAACTACTCGAGCAACGAAGAGAGTCATCGACCGCGCACGGAGCAGTCGTTCAATCGTTCAGCCGCCGAGTATTTCAGCCATTCAGCCGTCGAGTACCTCAGCCATTCAGCCGTCCAGTACTCCAGCCGTTCAGTAATCAGCCCAGAAACTCGATCGCCTCGGCCAGCTCGAGTGGCACCGATCCTTTCTGGTACCCTTCGACCCGGCCGTTCGGGCGCGCGCGATAGACGACGGCGGGACGGTGTCGCACGTCGGGCCGTTCGCCGCGAACGGCAGCCCAGGCGTCGTCACGGAAACTCGAACAGTCGACGAAGAGCACTGCGCCGCCGCCGTGTTCGGCGAGTTGGCCGTTCGTCTTCGTCTCGGCGGTATCGCGGACAGCGGCGACGGGCCCGTCTGCGGCCCGGTTTGTCGGCGGCTGCGGGCGGGTAACCTCGACGAGGACGTTCGTCTCGGCGTCTTCGGCACGGAAGTCGAGCGAGTGACCCGTCGTCACCTCGATTTCGGGCGTCACGTCGTAGCCCGCGTCGGTGAGGATTTTTGCGGCGATGAACTCGCCGAGTGCGGCGCTCATGCGAACTCGGTCGACGTGGTTGCTGGTGCCGAGTTTACCCGACATGTCGTGTCGGTACTCGTCGAGCACGCCGGTTTTGAGAAAGTCCTCGAAGAAGCGCGTCGTCTCCCGGCGGCTCGCGTCGGGGAAGCCGGCGGCGTGTTGGCGGAAGAACGCGCGCGTCGATTCGCGGCCGTCTTTGGACATGAAGACCGGCAGGAAGTACCACGAGAGGTGCGGATAGTCGGCGAGCCACGGGTCCTCCTCGTGCAGCGTCGCGAGGAGTTCACGCTGGGCCCAGCGCGCGACGTGATACGGAACCTCGCGCCAGCCGTACTTGTCCGTCCGCCAGAGCGAGGACGGCGTTTCCGTGTTGCCCATCCAGTAGGCCTCGTCGTCAGTACGCGCAAAGAGGGCGATATCGCCGTTTTGCATCTCGAAGCGGTGTGTCTCCCAGTCTGCGCCGATGTCGAACTGCGGCGTCACTGCACGAGCACCGATATTCGATCGGAGCGGCTGGAGTATCTTCTGTCGAACTCGCTGCTCGCTCCAGGACGTGGGCGAATAGCGAAAGCGAAGCGGCCGTGCCACGGGCGTCCTACGGTCCGGCCGGCCATACGTTTTGCGAGACAACTCCTCATGCTGCCGGACAGACGTCAGTGGGAAGTCAGTTGCAAAACCGGATCGTCACCTTCGGAGACGGCCATAGTAGCGCGTCCACCCTTCGCATAGTTCTGTCCGACAGTATCACTCGTCGTGACTGCCTTCGAATATGAACGACCGTTACATTGATATGCGAATCGTGCCTACTATGTGTATACTTGCCATGTCAATGGGTGCCTATGACGAAGACGAACACGAACGCCGCGAAGAACAAGCGTCTCGAGTCGACGCCGACTTCGATGACGAGCGGACGATATATCACGGCCGCGTAGAGTACGATTCGGGCGACTCCGCGGAGGACCTCCTCGACCAGTTCGAGCAGATCAAGTCGGACTAGTGTCGACTCCCTCCCTTCTGCAGTCCATCAGGACGAGTCGTGAGCCACGGCGCTCGCCTCAGACCCGCCCGCTCTCGTCGTCACAGGCATGACCGGCAGTCGTCACGCGCATCACTGAGTCGTTCGGTACAGGGAACTCGAGTACCAATTCCCACGTTGGATTCTCGCTTTGCGTTTTCACTCTGCGTTCTCACTCCGTCCCCTTCTCTCCCGTTTCTTCCCAGCCGGGCGTCTCGGGTGCGCCGCGGTCTTCTTCAACTGTGGCCGCAAGGTCGGGCGATGGCGCTGAACCGCTGTCGCACTCTGCTGTGTCGTAGCGCTGGTGCCACTCGTCAATTGCGGGGCCGACCCAGGACGCACTGTCGGGTGCGCTATTTCCACGGTCTCCACCGCCAGCTGATGGCATCGCCTCCAACGCCTGTGTTTTTCCCATCTCGTAGTGATGGTCCGAAATCGCGAGCGTGCCTGGACTCGAGGCGCTTGCGACTGCGATGCACTCGGCGCGATCGGCCGGTCGAAGAGGACCGGCTTCGAGACGGTCGACGACGCCGGCGAGAGCAGCCGGCCGCGGGTGACAGAAGAGTTTCTCACCGACAGCCTGTGAGCCGAGTAGCGGTCCGTCGCCGAGTTCGTCGTCCGAAAGCTGGTCGTCGAGCAGCCTGTCGTCCCCGAAGGCCGCCTCGACGCGCTCGCACTCGGTTTCGTGTCCCAGTTCGAGGTTGTGCGCTGGATAGGCACCGCACTCGGCAGGGAAGTGTTCGTCACCGTGGATGCGACACTGCAGCGTCGCCGGATCGAGGAAGACGCAGGTCGGCAGCCACGTCGGCTCCGTGCGGCCGAAGGGAGCGACCGGCTTCGGCGGTTTTCGAAGACCGATGAAAAAGACCGGTCGGCCCGCGATAGCGGCGACCTGTTGGCCGTCGATTTCGACCGCCTCGTGCTCGTCGCGGGCACGCCAGAACCGCGGCGTCATGGCAGCAGCCATTCCCCGGTCGAGGAAGGTCCGGACCTCATCTCGGGTGAGTGGAACGAAGTTGGCATCGCTGTCGAACGGTGGGCGGCGCTCGTTCTCGCTGTCGGCGCTGGCGCTGGCGTCGGCGAATCGTCTGCGCTCGCGTTGGCGAGTTCGATCCATCTCGTGGTCGTCGAGCAACGCCGTCCAGTCCATACAGCAGCCGGCACAGCCAGCACAGTGCACCTCCATATCCGGCGCTACCACCGCGGTCGGTATAACTCGTTGGCCGGCGGTGGAAGCTGACACCGGGAGCCAAAACTGAACCGGGGGAACGACTTTCACAACGCAGCACCCACTGCCAGCTATGGCAACAGACGTCTGCGACGGCTGTGGTCGAGCGGTCAGCGTTGCCGGCGGCATCGCCAACCTCTGGACCTTCGGCGAGAACGACGGCAGTGACGGCTCGGCGATCACACTCGAACTCGCCGACGGCACGGAACACCTGCTGTGTTACCCGTGTCTCGAGGTCATCCCCGACGACCCAACCGCCGAGGACGTGGCGCGACTCGAGCAGGTCGACCCGGAGACGTCCCGCCTCGCTCCTGTTGGCGAGCGCTCTGAGGAGTCGCTATGAGGGTGAGCGTGAACTGTACTGCGCTCCCGCAACGATTTCGCGGTAGCTGACGCTCCCGTACTCGAGACCTGCCGGGACGGAGAGAAGACATGAGTCGTGGTCCGCGAACGGTCTGGCCGACGCGGACGGCGGACCACGAACAGGCCACTGTGATGGGGGGAAGGTGGCAATGCAACGGGAAAGGTCATGCAGACCGATCCCGTAAACGGAAGGGGTGGGATTTGAACGCCACGAGGCATGTGCTGCCGTCGCGGGCCAGGGTGAGCTGGCACCGCGATGCTCTACCGCTGAGCGACCCTTCCGCGACTAGATCCAAGGCCGGTGTTCGTATTTGTAATCAGTCGGTTACCTGCTGGTAACTGCCACCTACCGGCCGTTTTCGTACGACTGTTCGGCTCTGATTTGCCGACAGTCAGTTTCGATCCCGACCAGCATCGCTCACGACGGCCGAACAGTTCAGTGCGAGCAACGCTCCGTAGCCTTTAGGAGTCGGCCGGTCCGTGACTCAGACGGTGAACCCCGAGCGGATCTTCGACGCCTTTCCCGCGCCCAGCTACCGCGGGAATCAGGAGCAGGCCCTCCGCGACATCCGTGACGCGTTCGCGGCCGGTAACGATGTCGTCCTCGTGCGCGCGCCCACCGGGAGCGGCAAGTCTCTTCTCGCACGATCCGTCGCCGGCTGTGCCCGAACGATCGACGAGGCGGAGCCGAGCGAGGCCGCCGGGGCCTACTACACGACCCCGCAGGTCTCACAGCTCGACGACGTCGCCTCGGACGATCTGCTCGCCGATTTGAACGTCATCCGCGGCAAGTCGAACTACACCTGTATTCTGCCTCAGGAGCGCAACACGCCGGTCAACCAGGCACCCTGCGTACGCGAACGGGGCTATGACTGCTCGGTCCAGCATCGCTGTCCGTACTTCTCGGACCGCGCGATTGCTTCGAACCGATCGATCGCGGCGATGACCCTCGCGTACTTCATGCAGACCGCGGGTAGCGAGGTCTTTCGCAAACGCGACGTCGTCGTCATCGACGAGGCCCACGGCCTCGCCGAGTGGGCGGAGATGTACGCGACGATCCAGCTCGGGCCGCGAACCGTCCCGTTCTGGGACGACCTGCGCGTGCCGAACATCGACAGTATCGAACGGGCCGTCCGCTACGCCGAGAACCTCGAACAGACCTGTACCCGTCGCAAGGACGACCTGCTCGCACAGGAGACGCTCTCGCCCCGCGAGGTCCGCGAACGCGACCGTCTGCAGGAACTGATCGGCGAACTCGACTGGTTCGTCTCGGACTTTCGCGACCCGCAGAGTCCGACGACGTGGCTGGTCGACCAGTCCGAGCGGAACGCAGCCAATACGGACGACGACGCCGACGAGGAACTCGGCGGTCCCCTGACGATCAAGCCGATGAACCCCGAGAAGTATCTCGCCCACACCGTCTGGGACCGGGGCAACAAGTTCGCGCTCCTCTCAGCGACCATCCTCAACAAGGCAGCCTTCTGCCGGCAGGTCGGGCTCGACCCCGACGATGTCGCACTCGTCGACGTCGGTCACACCTTCCCCGTCGAGAACCGGCCGCTGTACGACGTGACCCAGGGGAAGATGACCTACGAGCACCGCGACGAGACGACGCCGGACATCGCCCGTACCATCGTCCGACTCATGCAGCGCCACCCCGACGAGAAGGGGCTGATTCACGCCCACTCCTACAACATTCAGGAGCGACTCGCCGACCTCCTGCGCGACTTCGGCGTCGGCGAGCGCATCCGCGTCCACGACCGTGATGGCCGCGACGCCGACCTGGAAGAGTGGAAAGCCAGCGACGACCCCGACGTATTCATCTCCGTGAAGATGGAGGAGGCACTCGACCTCAAGGGCGACCTCTGTCGCTGGCAAGTGCTCTGTAAGGCTCCCTACCTCAACACCGGCGACTCGCGCGTCGCCCACCGACTCGAGGAGGGCCAGTGGGCGTGGTACTACCGGACCGCGTTACGGACCATCATCCAGGCTTGTGGTCGCGTCATCCGCGCCCCCGACGACCACGGCGCGACGTATCTCGCGGACTCGAGTCTCCTCGATCTGTTCGAGCGCGCGCGAACGGACATGCCCGACTGGTTCGCAGCACAGGTCGACCGACTGTCGACGCCCGAGTTGCCGGCGTTCGATCCGCAAGCGGCGTGTGAGTCGTCCGGACCGGGTGGCCGGCGCGGCGCTAGTCGCGGTGGTGGCTCGAGTGGGGACTCGAGTACGAGTGGCTCACAATCCGAGTCAACGGGTCGGTCTGCGTCGGGGTCAGATTCTGGGACTGCGTATACCCGCTCTCGTTCTCGTTCCCGCTCGGGTTCACGATCGGGATCCGGATCGTCGAACGGTTCGTCGTCGAGTCCGCTCGCAGACGTCTGGGATACGGACGGCTAACGAGATCGACTGACGACTAACGACCGACGCGCGGAGTCTCATCGCAAAATCGAGTCATATACGCCGAGGTGATTCGTCCTCAGAACGCGGCGAGTGCGCCCCACGCGATCATCGACGTGACCATGAGGAACGCAAAGCCGAGCGCGATGAACTGATTTTTGTCCATAGGCGATGCAATTCGCCCGGGAAGTATGAATGTCACGACCGATTCCGGTCGAGTACGGTCGATTGCGGTCACTTGCAGTCGAGTACGGCTGATTCCGGCCGCACTGTGACGTGCTGTCTCTGTTAGGCTGGTCTGTTTCGATGCTTCAACCGTCGCGAACCGGTCGCTACTCGAACGCCACGTCGACGACGACGTGTTCGACGCCGGCGCTGTGACTCTTGACACGGCGCTTCTCGAGGATCTCGTGCTCTCGTCCCGAAGCGGTCCCAGCCGCATCGATGCGCTCGAGTGGTCTCTCCCACAGTTGCGACTCCGGGGTCGCCTCGTGGTAGTGGATTACACCGCCGGGAACGAGCGCGTCCAGGGCGTCCGCAAGGAAGGTGTGGGCCGCTTCGTCGCGCGTCTCTGGCTGTGCCGTGTCTGCCGCTAGCTCGACGTCACTGTCGGGGTTGGGTTCGTTCTCGCTCACGCTCCCATTCCCACTTCTGCTCTCGCCCTCAGTTCCACTCCCGTAGTATCCCATCACGATCCGGTCTGCCTCCACCTCGCTCGTCAGCTCTCGACAGTCAGACATGTAGGCGTCTACCCGGTCACCCACGTCGTTCAGCATCGCGTTCTCGAGTAGGTACCGAAACGCGGTCGGGTTGATCTCGGTCGCCGTCACTTGCGCACCGGCCCGGGCCATCGGCAACGTGAAGTAGCCGATACCCGCGAACATATCGAAGACGCGCTCGTCCGGCTCACACACGTCGCCCATCCGGACGCGTTCGGCCTGATTCCCCGGCGAGAACATCACCTTCGTCGGATCGAGTCCGTACCGCGTCCCGTGTTCGGTGTGGACCGTCTCTGTATCGCGCTCGCCGGCGAGCAATCTCGTCTGTGGCTCGCGCATGCGGCCCGACTCGCCATGGTTCGCGATTCCCTCGTCTGCAAGCACACTCTCCGCTTCGCCGTGTAACTCGAGTAGCGCCTCGCCCAGCTCGCGCTCTCGATCTGCAGGGAAGGCAGCCGGCAGCGTCACCAGGATCACCGAGCCGATGACTGCCCACGAGCTCGGGGTGGACTCGAGTGCGTCGTCGTTCCAGCCCTTCTCTGCAAGGAGCGTCGCCAGATCTCGGGTTCGGTACTCGGGGTCGAGTTGGCGGACGATGTCGAGGACATCGGTGTCGGCAGGCGGTGCGGTGACGGGCAGTGCCACTCGTTCGAGATTCTCTTCCTGTACGTGCCGCGAGTCGTCGTAGACGCCTTCGGTTCGAAGCGATTCGATCGCGGTTTCGGTGCGTGGCTTTTCGACGATGACTGCGAGCGGGCCGTCTGCGCTTGCTTGCTTGAGGACGTCTGTTACGCGCTCTGTCTTGTCTGTCTCTTCCCTGCTGTCTGCGTGTTCAGCGCCGTCTCCATCGGTCGGCTCGTCCGACATGAGTTACTCCTCCGCGGATGCGGATGCAGACTCGTCGGGAAGAATATGCAGCCCTGCACGACTCTTCAGGACGGGTACCGTCTCGGCGTCCGGATCGAAGTAGTCTGGCCGGGCGACGGTTTTCGCCTGGTACGTCTCGGGGTCGAGCACCTGTACGGCGTTCTCGTCTTCGACGGTGACGACGGTGGTCTCCTCGGCGTCCTCGTGTTCGCCGAGTTTACGTGCGTCGGGCGAGTTCCCCTCCTCGTAGCCCGCCTCGTAGCGTTCGCCGGTCGTCACGCGGACTCCCTTTAGATTGCCGCGGGCGCTGCGGACCAGAACCGGCCCGTCGTCGTCGGTGTCGTCCGCGAGGCCGATCACGTCGCCGGGGGTGTACGGCGGGAGGCGGACGGCGAAGGTGACCCGGTAGACCTCGTTCCCGTCCGAGTCCTCGGTGACGAGGGTCTCGGCGTCGTTGACGGTACCGCCGAACTCCTCGACCATCTTGTTCGATATTTTCTTGCCGATCTTGTTGGTCGAGACCTTGATGTTCAGTCCGTCGTCGGTCTCGCCGACCTCGGTGACGAAGGCGTTGCGGTCGCCCGTGGCTTCCATGTCTGCGACGATGTTGTGGGCGATCTCCTTGGCCCGGTCGGTCTCCTCGCTCGTCGGCGTCCGTCCCTCCGCGCGGATCTGGACGATGCTGGCGTAGTAGTCGCCGGCGATGCGGCCACAGCGCTGGCAGGTCTGGCGGGCGATCTTGACCGGCACCGTCACCTGCTCTTCGACCGGCGTGCCGCGGACGACACCCGTGAAGAAACAGTGCATCCGGATCGTGTTCTGGTCGACCTGCTCGGGTTCGACCTGCCAGGCGACGTCCTCGACGTCGACGTGGACCGAGAGCGCCTCGCTCACCTCCTCAATCGCAATGTCCGTGTAGTCCTGTGCGCCGACATCGACCCAGCGGTTTCCGCGGTAGACCGCGCCACAGCGGGCACAGACCCGGACATCGATCCGATTTGGCGCGTCTACGAAGTCGAAATCCTCGAAGTAACACGAATCGCAGAGGTCGACCTCGCTGCCGGGACGCAGCGGATCGGCGGCGTCGCCCGACTCGTCGTCGGCCGATCGCTCGGGAACGGGGTCCCCGCATCGGGGACAGAACGCGCGAGACTCACTCATTATCCCCGATTGGTGGCTGAAAGAGTTAAACGGCGCGCTCTGAACCCGGTTCGGAACGCGCCGATCGGGCGAGTAGCGGTGCAGCCGTTCCGTTACTTGCTCGGCTCAGTTCCACCGCCCGCGTCGCTTCCACTGCCGGCCTGTCGACGGGGCCACTCGAGTGCCGCTCCGGCACCGAGGACGCCAGCGCCGGCGGTGAAGCCGGGCATGCCGTCGTTGTCGTCTTCGGCTTCCGTCTGGGCCTGTACGCTGGGCTGGGTTTCGGAGTCTGTTTCGTCGGCGGTTTCGTTCGTTCCGTCGTTCTCGCCGGTGGGTCCGGTCGAGCCGTCCTCGCCGGTGTCGTTCTCGGTTCCGTTGTCGCTCTCTGAGCCGCCTGATGACCCGTCAGTCTCGGTCCCGCCCTCTTCGTTCTCCTCGTCGCCCGCTGCGTCCGTCTCCTCCTCGCTCCAGTCGTCGTTCTCGGAGCGGATCGCTACGAGCGTTCCCGAACTGGCGTACACTGTCTCGTTCGCGAGTGCAATGTGCGGAATGCCGTCCGTTCCGACCGACCGCTCGATCTCACCGGTGTCCGTATCGAAGGCGTACACGCCGTCGTAGTGCTCGGGCACGTCGTCCTCGTCCGGATCGTATCCTGCGCCGTCGAGGGTCAGTCCTGCGTAGACGACGCCGTCGCCGACGGCTATCGAGGGGACGCGGTACGTGATACCGCTTGGGTCCCAGATTTCCTCGCCGCCGTCTCGGTCGTAGCCCCTGACATTGTGCGAGTCGAGGCCGTAGAACCGCTCGTCGGTGATCGCCCCCGGATCGAACGTCGAGCGTTCGCTCGTGACCAGCCGCTCGCCGCTCTCCACGTCGTACAGCGTCGTGTATCCGAGGGGCCACATCGACGTATCGTCCGTATCCGCGCTGCCGATCGCCACGACATCGTCCGTCGCGACCGGATAACTCGTCTGGCGCGCGTTCGGCTCCATGAACCGACTGTGCTCGTCGTCACCGACGGGGTCGTCGACCCGCCAGCGCTCGGTGCCGTCCTCGAGTTCGAGCGCAACTGCGTGGCTCTCACTGACGGCGACAACGGCCCCGCCGCCGACGGCGACTGGCTGTTCGTACAGCGGTTCGTGCTCGTCAGTGTCGGCTGTGGGCGTGAACTCCCAGGTGACCTCGCGCGCGTCGATGTCGAACGCGAACAGGGTCCCGTCACCGACCGTGAACGCGTAGTCGCCCGCGACGACGGGTGAGGCCAGCGCCTCGTCGTAGCCGAGATCGTGCTGGCAGCAAATCTCGCCGTCGGCAGCGTCGATCAGCGTCAAGCGCTCGCCGCCGACTATGACGGTGTCGCCTCGCACCGCAGGCGTCCCGCTCGCCCCGATGTTGTGGGTGGCCCACTCGAGTGCCCCGTCGGCTGCGTCGAGGGCGTGGACCTCGCCGTCGGTGGTGAGATAGACGGTGTCGTCGACGATCGCCGTCGGGCCGGCGTGCTCGTACTCCCAGGCGACGTGTACCGGCGGTTCGGGTTCGGCTGCCGGCTCGACGACCGGGTTGTTTCCGGGGGTGCCGCCGATTGACGGCCAGCCGGCTGTATCGGTGCCAGCCGTGCCAGTACCGTCGGCTGAGTGAGTACCTGTTGCCGACTCTCCTGTCGTGTTGGTGCTGGTGTCAGCACTGACACCCGACGTGCTCGCCGTTGCGAGTGTCGCACCGACTGCTGCGAGTCCAGTCCGTTTCAGCACGCGCCGTCGATCGTATTCGACCATGGGCGTAACGTGTTCGGCCAGACCCCTTCGCTATCCGGACGGTAGCACGGTTTCGCAGGGGAGAACGACCACGTCGTTGTGCGGAATTCTGTTTCACACACTGAAAACTCGACACGAAACGAGGGGGTTCGATGAGGGTCGAAAAACTGTCTGACGGGCGTCAGACAACGAGTAGCCGTAAGATCGAGGTCTCTGAGTCAGGGGGTTTCCATGCGAAACGGAGGGGGTTAGATCGCAGGAATACCGGTCTGAGTTCGATCGAGGAACGGTTCGACTCGACGCGACAGTTGACCGTGAGGTCAGGATACTTATTTCCTCTGAGCACTTACAACGGTGTATGAACTGGCAGCCGGACTGGGGTCTTCGCGGCCGGATGTTCGTGACGATGTTCTTGCTGTTCGCGCTGTACATCGTCTTCGCCGCCGTCCTCACGCTTTACATCGGTGGTGGACTGTGGACGATCGCGCTCGTCTTTGGTGGGTTCTCGCTCGTCCAGTATTACTTCAGCGACACGCTCACGCTTCGCAGCATGGGCGCAAAGGAGGTCTCGGCGGACGAGTACCCACAGCTTCACTCATCAGTCGAACGGCTCTCGCAGCAGGCGGACCTGCCAAAGCCGACCGTCGCCGTGGTTGATTCGAACGTTCCGAACGCGTTCGCGACGGGACGTAACCAGCGCAACGCTGCCGTCGCGGTGACGAGTGGCTTGATGAACACCCTCGACCGCGAGGAACTCGACGGCGTCATCGCCCACGAACTCGCCCACGTCAAGAACCGGGATATGATGGTGATGACCATCGCGTCGTTCCTCTCGACGATCGCGTTCATGATCGTCCGCTGGGGCGCGTTCTTCGGCGGCGGACACGGCCGCGGCGGTGGCGGCGGGAAAGGCGGTGCCGGGATCCTCGTTGCGATCCTCGTCTCGCTCGTGGTCTGGATCATCAGCTACGTCCTCATTCGTGCGCTTTCGCGCTACCGCGAGTTCGCGGCCGACCGCGGCGCTGCTGCTATCACCGGCAACCCCTCGGCGCTCGCCTCTGCGCTGCTGAAGATTTCGGGCGAGGTCGACAAAGTCCCAGACAAAGACATGCGCGAGGAGGCTGAGATGAACGCCTTCTTCATCATCCCGCTGAAGTCCGGCGTCGTCGGTCGGCTGTTCAGCACCCACCCATCGACGGAACGGCGCGTCGAACAACTCCGCGACCTCGAGCAAGAACTGACCACGGCCTGAGTGCCTGTAGAGCCGGTCGACTGCGGGCGTGTGTCCCCGTTATCCCTTCCATTGTCTTCGCTCCTTTCGATCCCTTCCGCCCCCTTCGGCCTCCTCTCCCCCCTTCTCTCACTCTGCACCCTCGGCCCTTCGAAGCGCTTTTGACGCGTCCGGCGAAACGTTCGCTATAATGCTCGAGCGTGAGCGACTCATCGAACTGGTCGTCGCCGTCTCCTCCGTTCTCCTGATGCTCGGCGTCATGGCCAGCATCGGCACGAACTACGGTGGCGACGACGGAATTCTCACCCCTGACGGCGCACAGCTACTTGTCGGGGCGATCATCGGCTTCGTCTTCCTTCTGACTATCATCGGCATCGCCCTGGCGTTCGTCCTGAACGACCCCGAAGACGGACTCGAAAGCGACGACGACAACGTCGAAACGGACACGCCGGACGCGGTCTGACTGTCACGAGCGCTCCTGTACTGTTCGCCGTCGACTCGCTGTCTCTCCCTTTCCTGTGGGCTGTTTCATCTGGCCTCGTCGGCACGTTTTTCAGTTACTGTGTTGAAATATCTGTATGACCAGTTCCGACACCGCGACTGAGACGACCCCACCATCGCCACAGCCGTCCCTGCTCGGTCAACTGGCTGTCCTCGGCGTTTTCGTACTGCTCGGGACCTCTGCCCTTGTCCGCTCGGCAGGGACCGTCTCACCGGGGTCTGCGGTCGGACTCACCGCTATCCTCGCCGGCTTCGGCGTCGTCCTCCTTTGGCGACGCGCGGCGAGTGCACCGGCTCAGGAGACGCAACACGCAGCGCAGACACAGAACACAGACGTCACCGGTAGTGACGAGTCCAGCCCTGAAACAGACGCGAACGCGGATGTGGACACGGACGGAGACGCAGAAACACCGGCATCTGCGTCGAACTCGAGTGTCTGGGACGCGATTCCCGCCTGGCAGTACGAGGGTCGCCACGTCGAATCGGGTGGTTTAGCTCGCAGCGAGCAGGAGAAAGCGCTGCAGGATATTCAACAGCAGGCGGCCGAGTTAGAAGCGGAACACGAGGAGAAGTAGCCCTTCCTCCCGGCTGTTTTTCTATTCCTGTTCGTTAGCGGGAGTGTCGCTGCTGGTGTCGGTCTCGTCACCGCTGTCGCCCTCCGAATCTTGCGTATCGTCGCCATCATTGTCGCCACCATCATCACCATCATCATCATCACCATCATCACCATCTCCATCATCACCATCTCCATCTTCATCTCCTTCCCGCCAGTCCTCGAGTTCATCGTCGTCAGCGTCGTCGACGCGCTCCTCGTAGTAGGCCATCGGGTGGGGAATCCGCTCACAGAGATCGTCCTTGTTCACACAATCGCCGTAGGACTGCATCGTCGCACACGAGGGCGGTGAGTACTCCGTCGGCGAGGTCTCGCCGCGGATGTGGTCCGTCTGGTAGCGCGTCATCTCCTCGCCGAACGAGGAGTTCACCCGGTAGAGGTCGACGATTTCGTCCGTGGTCATGCCGATACTCGAGAGGAAGGCCGTGATGGCAAACCGGGAGTGATGGGGCAGGTGTTCGCCCTTCTGAACCTGGTCCAGTAGCGCCTTCATACACGGCGGGAAGAGTTCGGGGACGACGGTGTCGATCTCGCGCGTGAGGTCGAGATTGGCGAGCACCTCACGGACGTCTTCGGCGGCGTCCTCGAGTGGGTCGCCGATCGTGGTTGGGACCTCGAAGGGGAGACCGTCTTCGATTCGGTCGCGAATGGCTTCACGCAGGAGGAGCAGGAGGTCGTCTTTCCCGACGGGGACCTCGCCGTCGGTCAGGGGCTGGTTGACGAGTCCCCACTCGTCGTCCCAGAGGTCGGCGGCGAGCGGGAGGTAGGTGCCGACGTCGATTCTGAATCGGTCGGCGTTGTCGGGATCGGTTGCTGTGGTTGTGCCGGTTGTGCCAGCCGTGGCTGTGTTGGTGCCGGTCCCGGCGCTGGCCCCGGTTCCGGTTCCGGTCCCGGTAGTCGCAGTCGCCGACACGGACTCAGCCGTGACCGCCTCCTCGAGATCGAACTCTGCGAGCAACTCCGCGAGTTCGAGTCCGGTCGACTCGACGCTCTTGAGTTCGGTGGTGTTCTCGAGGTCGGCGGTGAATCGCTCGTGGGCAGTCTCGGCCTCGGCACGGGCGTATCGGCGCACGAGGACGCGTTCGCCGACCATCGAAACGAGGACGCGCGCGACCGGGTAGGAGAGCAGTTCGGTGCGGGGGTCTCGGTGGGGCTCGCCAATTTCGCCGTCTTCGAGCGCGGTAATCACTCGTTGTCGTGCGCGCTCGACGACTGCTCGCTCCTGCTCGACGACGGTAGCCAGATCGACCGTCTCTGTCGCCACGGTCTCGCGGGCAGCTTCGAGAAACGGGTATCGAGCGTGCAGTCGCTGCATCGGTAATGGGAAGCTACTCTGATGGATTAAGTCCACTGATTGTCGCTGGCTCGCGACGGTGTCGGTAATCAATGATTACGGCACCATTCTGATCGCGCTGTCCGATCGCATCTCCCGCCCTATGCCCAGGCGTGTGTCGAAGTTGCACGGGTCGGGAGACGAGCCCTCAATTCAAGAGGATCCGACCCGTTGTCTCGCCCATGCCACGGGCGACGCGGGACGGCGTGTCGATCTACTACGAGTTCGACGAGCGACCGATGGACGAGCGACGAACCGCGACACCCGTCGTCTTCCTGCAGGATCTGGGATACGGCCGGTGGATGTGGCGCTGGCAGCGCGAGGCCGTCGCGCGCGAGTTCGGCGCGCCCGTAATTGCACCCGATCTGCGCGGCACCGGCCGTTCCGACGCCGGCCTCCCGCCGCTCGTCCCCCGTCTACCGGGTCGACTCCGAGCTCCACTGCTTCAAAACGTAGCGAGCTACTCGGTGTCTGGATTGGCGGCCGATCTGGAGGCCGTCCTCGACGACGCCGGCGTCCACAGCGCCCACCTCGTCGGCTCGGGCCTTGGCGGGATGATCGCCCAGCAGTACGCCATCGACCACGACCGCGCAGCCTCACTGATACTCTGCGGGACGACCCACGGCGGGGCCGACGCCGATCCGATCCCCGACGAGATTCCTAACCGACTGCTCGCCTCCGGCGGCGGGAGCGAGCGCCAACGCCTCCGCGAGCAATTACGTCCCGTCTTCACTCCTGCGTTCACCAACCGGAACCCGCATTTAATCGAGCAGCTACTCGAGTGGCGACTGGAACAGGACGCGAGTCGGCCGGCACTCGAGGCCCAACTCGGTGCGTTCCTCGGGTTCGACAGCAGCGCGGAGCTGGATCGGATCGACGTGCCAACGCTGATCGTTCACGGGACGAACGACGAGGT
>NZ_AOIM01000035.1 GCF_000337575.1 Natrialba hulunbeirensis JCM 10989
GACGATGCGTTCGCTGCTGCGGAGAATCCTCGAGTCGCCCACTCGAGTTAGCTCAGCTCTGTCCGGTCGACGGTGGCGCTTGAACCGATTCGTACGGTGTGTCTGTGCTGGAAGCGAGTGTTATCTCAGGCGGTTGCTGTATCGGTTTCATCGGTATCGGTGTCAGTGCTGGTTGCGCTCCCAGTTGCACTCCGCACCGTGAGCGTTCCGGTACTGTGCAGTCCGACATCGAACTCTGCGTAGGTGAACCAGACCTCCTGCTCACCAGCATCCGCTTTCGTCGCCGCGTGTTCGAACACCCGATCCAGCGCGTCCGGGTCGATAATGTGGGCCAGTGCTGGCAGTTCAGCCGGACGGGTGTCCGTGAGCGCGGCGATCGTGACGACGACGCGCTCGCTTGCGCTGTCTGTTATCGGGTCAAAATTGGTGGTGTACTCGAGTGGGTTTGAGTTTGGGTTCGAGTCAGCGTCTGAGTGTGGTTCTGATTGGACATCTGTCTCCGCTCCCGAGTGGGTTCGCTGGTCCGGTTCATCCGCTGATTCCTGGTCCTCGAGATCACCGTCGCACGTATCGTCGCTGGAGGGCATGGTCGTATCCCTCCCACCAGTACTGGACAGGTAACGACTGTCCTGTCTCTGTGCAGCCTTTATGTCAGGTCTGGTGGACTGTCAACGGTAGATCACGGTCACCGAACGAAGACAGCAGTGATCGGTGCTGGTCCGGCAGAAAAACAGTGTCAACTGCGATCACCCGCTCCTCTCTTCGAGACCGCCCGCGAAAACTCCGGACTCAGTCGCTCTGGATACGCGGTGCGAGCATGTAGGTCACCTGGCCCTGCCCTTCCGCGAAGCCGAAGTAGATCTTGACCGGGAACTCCTCGCCGAGGTGCAGCGTGACCTCGGTGTTCGAGGGGATCGCCTTGTTCATATCCTTCAGGTAGTCCAGGCTGAACAGCGAGTGGGCGGGACCGGCCTGCAGGTCGATCAGGTCCGCCTCGGTAAGTTCGAGGTGGACGTCGTCGGTGTCACCCTCCGCATCGACGTAGAACGACTCGTCGCCGTCGTCGACACCCAGCGCGATGTGGTCGGAAACCATGTCTGCCGCCGTAACCGAGCGGTTGACGTCCTTCCCTTCGAGAACGACCTCCGCCGGCAGGTCGAGTTCCGGAATGTCTGGTTCCTGGCGAATGCTGTCCGGATCGATGAGCGCGAGGGTGTACTCGAGTCCGTCGATCTGGATGTGGAGTTTGCGGGTCTCTTCGTCGAGTTCGAACTGGATGAGCTGGCCGGATTCGGCCATGCCCGCGATGTCTTCGAGTCGGGAGAGGTCGACGCCGATCAGCCCGCCGTCGGCCTCGTAGGATTCGAAGGCGGCCGCGTCGAGCGAGAGGTCGACCATCCCGACGTTTGCGGGGTCGACGGCTCGAATTTCGAGTCCGTCTTCCTCCAGGTGGATCTTACACTCGTCGACCAGCACGCTGATCGAGTCGAGCGCGCTGGTGAGCGTTTCCGCGCTCACGATGGCCTTAAACATATGAATCGGGCTACGGACGGTTGGCATAAAAAGGCACCCTTTCGGACGAGAACCGTGCCGGAAGTGGTGGTTGTCACGTGGGCAGTGGGTACGCTCACGTCGCCAACGGTTCACATCACGCCGGCAGTGATGGATATCACGCTGACTGCGGTCTGCTGGCGGCGTCAGTCGTCGGCGATTTGCACGTTCGTGATCTCGAAGCGAGCACCTCCCTCGTCGCTCTCGGTTACAGCTACGTTCCAGCCGTGGGCGTCGGCGATGTCCTGGACGATCCGAAGGCCGAGTCCAGTTCCGTCGGGGTTGGTTGTGTAGCCCGATTCGAAGATCACTTCGCGTTTGTCTGGCGGAATACCTGGACCGTCGTCTGCAACGAAGAACCCGTCCTCGAGTAATCCAACTGTGATCGTCACCGTCTCTGTTCCGTCGTCCTCGTGAATGCCGTGCTCGAGACTGTTTCCGAGGAGGTTCTCGAACAACTGTACGAGACGATTCTGGTCCGCCTGAACCTGCACGTCGTCCGGTATCTGGATGTCGAGGCTCGCTGTCACATGAGGCGGCGGATTCCAGGCATATTCAACGGCTTCCGCGATCGAGACAGCACTGCTGTCGTCGATGACGTTGCCGGCTCGAGCGAGCACCAGTAGGTCGTCGATGAGGGTCTCCATTCGCTGGTGTGCGGTTGCTACGTCGTCGAGAAACGGGACATCGTCGGCTTCTGCCCGGGCCAGTTCGAGATAGCCCGTTGCGGCGGCAAGCGGTCCGCGGAGGTCGTGTGAGACAGTTCCTGTAAACTCCTTGAGCCGCTCGTTCTGTCGACTCAGCCGTTGCTCGGCGAGCTTCCGGCGGGTTGTCTCGTGCTGAAAGCCGACAAAGTACGGCGTTTCGCTGCCGTCGATCGGAGCGATCGTCACCTCGTTCCAGAACATCGTCCCGTCGCGCCGGTAGTTTCGAACTTCCGCCGTTATCGACTCTCGCGCCTCGATCGCCGCACGCATTCGGTCGACTGGCTCCTGTTCGGTTCGTTCTCCCTGTAGCAATCGGCAGTTCTGACCGAGCACCTCCGCGGCGGGATAGCCGGTCAGGTCGTAGAATTTTTCGTTGGCGTAGACGATCGGATTATCGGGGAGACTCGAGTCGGTTAGTACGATACCGACCGGTGCTTCGTCCATCGCCGCGTTCTTGCGCTGGAGTTCCTCGAATGTCCGGTAGCGCTCGACTGCCGTTGTAATTCGTGATGCGAGCAGGTCGTACTGTGCCATCCCGCGTTCTTTCCGAAGATAATCAGTTATACCGCGCCGAATCGCCTCGCTTGCAATCTCCTCCGAACCAGCGCCGGTGAACAGAATCACCGGTATCGTTGCGTCTTCCTCTCGAATCGCATCGTGCAGTTCGAGCCCCGACAGCCCTGGCATCTCGTAGTCACAGACGACACAGTCGTACTCTCGCGTTCGAAACCGCTCGAGCGCTACTTTCGGGTCCGTTTCCGTCTCGACGACGATGGCGTCCTCGAGTCGCTCGAGTACGGTCTCCGTGAGTCCGAGAATAACGCTATCGTCGTCGACACAGAGCACACGAATCTCGTCGTCTGCTGCCGCCGTCATACCGATCCTACGTGGTCGAGGGGCTTCAAGCTTCGAGCGCTGCTCTCGAGTCGAGACATCGATACACTGAGCCACCCCACTCACTCAGCAGCGTTCAATTCAATGCATAGGACGGGCTCTCCGTCGCCATCAGCCGGGTGGACAACCCCCACCTCGCCACCGTAGCGGTCGAGAAACGTCTGCACGAGCACCGACTCGATGTCGTTCCCCTCGCGTAGCTCGTCGACCGTCGCTTCGAGTACCGGCTTCTCGAGTGTCGGGGCGACGAGATCGAACCCGGCGCTGATCCCGTCCCCACCCCACCCGTCGGTATTGGTGATGCGTCGGCCGCTTTCGGTGTCCGTGCGTTCGGACTCCGGCTCCGGTCCTGACTCCGACTCGACGCACCGCTCCATCTCCTGCTCCGTTCGGAACGGCCGCAAAACGATCCGCTGCTGTGAGACATTACTGTACTCGACGAGCGTATACACGACCGCCCTGACAACAATTCCGAGAAACCGGTCTGCTTGCACCCGAACGTCCTCCTCCGATGTCGGATCGCACTCGAACGTCACGTCGCCGTAGCGCGTTTCGAGCCGATCGATCGCTATCTCGAGTACCGGCTCCAGCGCGACGGACTCGAGTACCGGGTTCGGCGTCTCGATCGCCTGCACCAGTGCGCCGATCGAGTCGGTGAGGTCGACGATGTGCTCTCCCGCGTCGACGATCCGTGAGACGGTCCGCTGCGTGTCGGGATCGCTCGGTGAGAGTTCCGCCGCCCAGCCCAGGATCACCGCGGCATCGTCGCGATACTCGTGGCGGACGTGCCAGTGGAGCAGCGCTAACTCTCGGCGCTGGCGTTCGATTTCGGCCAGCCGGCGCTGGCGCTCGATGGCGTATCTCACGGCCTGTCCGAGCAGCCGCGGTGTTACGTGCTCTTTCATCAGATAGTCCTGTGCGCCGCGCTCGACCGCCCGCTGACCGAGTTCGGTGTCGTCCATCGCAGTCAGAACGACGACCGGTATTTCGTGAGTGTCCTCGAGTACCGAGGTCAACGTGTCGAGACGACTCGAATCGGGGAGGTTCAGATCGAGGAGGATGAGGTCGAACGGACAGGTAGTCGTCTCGGCTGTGGTCGTGTCGTCCGTCTCGGGCGTGCCGATCGCGCTTCGAGCCTCCGCCAGCGTTTCGACGTGCTCGACGGAGGCCGACTCGAGTGGTGTGTCCTCCAGTTTCGAGAGGTGCTGGAGCATCGTCCGATACAGCCGTGCCTGCAGGTCGTCGTCCTCAACGAGGAGGATCGATTGGCCGCCGGCGAGTGCGCTCGGTGCTGTCATTCGTTTTCATCACCGTCTCTGCCGTCGTGTGTGCTGGTGTCGTCAGTCGAATCGTCGACCGCGTGGGTTCGGTTCTGGTTGTGGTCGTGGTCGTGGTCGTAGTCGTGATCTTGCCCGTGGCGCTGTGCGTAACTCACACCTGCCGACTCCGGGTCCGCTGTCGATCGCAGTCGCCGCCAGGGCTCTCTCGTCTCGGCAGCCGCCGCTCGGTCCTGCTCGAGTGTCGCCAGTTCGTCCGCTACCTGCTGGTAGGACTCCGCCGTCGGTGCCGTCGGTCCGAGGTGGCGCTCGACGAACGCCAGTCGGTGGCGACGCGCACGAATGTCTCGCCCAATCGCCGACTCCGCTCTGAGCCGCGTCAATCGCCTAACGGCGTCGCGAAGGGTCGTTTTCGAGAGCGGATCGCGGACCAACACGTCTGCCGGAATCGACACATCGTCGGGTGACACGTCTCCTGACGTCACGATCGCAACCGGTGTTCGCTGGCCGGCCGTCTCGAGTGCGGCTGCGATTGCGGTACCGTCGAGTGTCGGCAGACCGCGAGCGAGCACTGCTACATCGATGCTCTCGTCGAGCAAGCGGAGCGCCTCCTTGCCGTCTGCGGCCGTTGCCACGTCGTAGTCGGTTTGCAACCACAGTGCGTACAGCTCTCGGAGCCGCGGATCGTCTTCGGCGAGCAGGACCGTCGGCACGCCGCGCTCGGTTGCGTACGTCGCGTCCCAGTCTGCGAGCGATTCGAGGAGTCCGTACAGTTCACGCCCGGCACCGGTCAGTTCGTACTCGACGCGGCGGGGCTGTTCTTGCAGGACGTCACGTGAGACGACGCCGTGGTCGCGTAGTTCCTCCAGGTTCTCCGACAGCACCTTTCCCGAGATGTTCGGGAGTTCGCGCTTCAGATCCCCGAATCCGAGTCGACCGTTGGTCGCGAGGGCGACGATCAGCCGGGGTTTCCACTTGGTGCCGAGGATCGCCAGTGCGGTCGACTCCGCTGGGGTCGGTGGAGTGCTCATGGGTCGTCAGTGTGGGTCGCGGTCGTGAGTTCGTGAGTGAGTGTTCGTCTGTGGGCCATCGTTCGTGGCCATCTCTGCGGGCCAGGCTGTCGATCAGTGGTTGCTGTCCTCGCCAGCGATGATAAATAGCGGGTCCGTACGGAACGGAAAACTGGTGTTACCTCGAGGTAACCGACCGAGACTACGTACAGGTCGCTGACAGTACTGCCTGTCTCAGCTCTCTCCTTCGTGTATGAGTTCACTGCCGTCCACCTGTCCGATCTGTCGGTCACGCACGCTCACCGCAGAACACATCGACGAACACGACTGCGGCCACGTCGCGCCGGAAGACGACTTTGCGGACGGCTGTGAGAAGTGCAATCAACAGGTGTCGGCAGACGAGCTCACGCGACTCCAGACAGTCGGCCGGTGTCTCGAGTGCGATTCGCTGGCAACCGACGATTTCGACCTCAATCTGGATGTCGCGCCACCGCTTCCGACGGTGACGTTTCCGACGCTCCCCTCAAGAGAGGACAACCTGAGCTGGCTGCCGGCGCGCTACGTGCCCGAGTCGCGGCTGGCCCGGCAACTACTGAGTTCGGCGCTCGTCGTGATGGTGCTCCTGGCCGGCATTACGGGGGCGATATCGGTGATGCCGATGCTCGAGAGCGAGCCGGCGACGGTTGCAGCGGGCGAACCGGAGTGGGAGGAGTACGACTCCATCGTGCTGTTCAGAAACGACGACGTGCAGGCCTGGTACAATCAGGACGAGCTTCGGGACGTGAATCAGGTGTTCATCGACGAGGAGGTGCCGGTGACGCTTGGGATTATCCCGGATACGAACGGTGAAGCTCCGCTGACCGACGATCCCGAGCTCTGTACGTACCTGCAGTCCCTCGAGACGGAGTATCCCGGCCAGTTCGAGATGGCGCTGCACGGTTTCACTCACGAGCCGCTAACGGAGTTCTACGGTTCGAGCGAGTTCGGCGACCTTCCAGCGGACGAGCAACGCGAGCGACTGGAAGCCGGCGAGGAACTGCTCGACGAGTGTGTCCACTCGCCGTCCTCGACGTTCATCCCGCCGATGAACACCTACGACGAGACGACGGTGTCGGTCCTCGAGGAGGCGAACTACACCACCGTCTCTGGCGGCTCGTGGTTCACTGATGCGTACTACGATGGGAACGAGAGCACCTTCGAAGACGGTGGCCTCGTCCACGTCCCCGAAACCCGAGCGTTCGAAAACTGGACTGCCTACGAAGAACAGCTTCTTGAGGAAGATGAGGCGGACAGCGACGAATCCAACGAATCCGACGACACCGCCGTCCCGTTCGAGGACCTCGAGACGCTCACCGACTCCTTCGACGAGGCCCACGCGGCCAACGACGTTCACGTCGTGATGTTCCACTACCAGTACTTCACGACCGACGAACGCGTCGAGCAACTCGAGTTACTCGTCCAGCACATGAAAGACGAGAACACGGGCTTTCTGACCATCGAGCAGTTCGCGCTCGGAGTCGAGATGGGGACGGTCGAGCAGACGGACGACGGCTGGCGTGTCCTTGAGCCGGCTCACGTCGCGATTGCGGCGGAGCAAGCCGAGGCGGCCGCTGCGGACCGAGATAACGGGGACGGAGAAGCCGAACAGGCGCTTGCCGATATACAACAGTGGGTGGGCCGATGAACCCCATCATGATCGCGCCGGTCGTCGTCGGCCGCGACCGCGCACAGTTTGCGATTCGGCGGCTCCAGTCGGTCAAGTGGCGCTCGGTCGCGCTGTTTCTCTCCGCACTGGTGCCGTTCTGGCTCCTGGTCGATGTGATGGCTCCACAGACGCTGTACGCCATCGCGCTCCTCGGCCTCCTGTTACTGGTCTACCTCGGCTGGTCGTACTACGTCGTCGAACGCGCCCCACGATTCCGAGCTGTCTTCGGAACGCGAGGGCTGGCAGTCGCTGTCACCTGCTACATCGGACTCATCATCTGGCTCGGCTGGCTCAGGCCGTCGCTGCTCGCGCTCGTCCACCTCGGCGCCGTCGTGTTGATCTTCGTCTACTACTGGTTCATCGCGTTCATCGCGTTCTTCCACGATCAGGTCGGCCGCTCGAAGTACGCCCCGAAACCGCCCTACCCACAGCTCACCGTCCTCATCCCGGCCTACAACGAGGAGGGCTACGTCAGCCGAACGATCCAATCCCTGCTCGACGCCGACTACCCCGAAGACGCACTCGAGATCGTCGCAGTCGACGACGGCAGTACCGACAGCACCTTCGCCGAGGCGAGTGCCTTCGCCGCCGCGAGCGAGCGAGTCTCGGTCGTCAGCAAGGCAAACGGTGGCAAGTACTCCGCGCTGAACTACGGCCTCCTGTTTGCCTCCGGCGCCATTATCGTCACCGTCGACGCCGACAGCATCGTCGACCCAGACGCCCTGAAACACATCGTCGCCCCGTTCGCCGCCGACGAGGACATCGGTGCTGTTGCGAGCAACGTCACTATCTGGAACCGCGACTCGCTCGTCACTCGCTGCCAACAACTCGAGTACACCATCGGTGTGAACATCTACCGGCGCGCGCTCGATTACTTCGGCATCGTGATGGTCGTCCCCGGCTGTCTGGGTGCGTACCGCCGCGAGGTGCTCTCGGAGGTGTTCGCCTACGATCCGGACACGCTCACGGAGGATTTCGACGTGACGATGAAGGTGCTTCGGGCTGGTTACCGCGTCTCCGTGAGCGACGCACGCGTCTACACGGAAGCGCCGGCGACCTGGCACGACCTCTACCGTCAGCGCCTGCGCTGGTACCGCGGCAACTACATGACGATCATCAAGCACTGGTCGGTCGTGACGGACTCGTCGTACGGCTACTTGAACCGGATCGCACTCCCGTTCCGGCTGGTCGAGATGTTCTTCCTGCCGTTTGCGAGTTTCGTCGTGCTGGCGTACATCGCCTGGCTAATCGCTGCCGGTCACGTGCTCACCGTGTTCGCGGTGTTTGTTTTCTTCACGAGCATCGTCTTCCTGATTGCGGCGCTCGGCATTCAGATCGAGGGCGAAGACTGGCGGCTGCTCGTCTACGCGCCGCTGCTCGTCGTCGGCTACAAGCAGTTCCACGACGCGCTCAACGTCAAGTGTCTACTCGACGTGCTCACGGCCCCAGAACTCGGCTGGACGCGCGCAGCCCGTATCGAGCAGGTCGTGAGCGGGCGGCCCGACGTCGGTGTGATTCCAGAGCCGGAGGCAGGGGAAACGATAGGGGCAGAGACAGAGACAAAGACAAAGAACGAGACCAATCCCGGCACGGACCCGGACGCACACAACCACGGCGGAGACTGACCCCTGAGATGGGACTGGACTCGAGTACCGTGCTCGAACTGTCTTTCCTTTTTGCCTTTCTGCCTTCTTTCCTTCCTTTCCCTCCCACTCACCTTCTCCTCATCCCCTCACCAGACACCCCGAAGGTCCCGTGCTGTGCAGGCACGATACCCTTCCCGTCACTCCCACTACGCCCGGTTATGAGTCCCACTTTCACGGACGACGATGTCGGAAAGGCCGTCGAGAGCGCGGACGGCAAGCCACTTGGCATCGTGGTCTCCGTCGAGCCGGAAACCGCGTACGTCGACGCGGATCCGGAAACTACCGACTCGATCAAGGCCGTCCTCGGCTGGGGAAGCGAGTCGGAGGGTGCGGTGCCGGTGACGGACGACGCGGTCGAGCAGGTGACGGAGGATGCGATCCGACTGGGTCCCGCTGTCCCGGAGGAGAGCATCACGAGCGACGAGTCCCGAGACGCCGGCCAGACCACTGAGCGGCGAGCGGACCGGCAGGCAGCGACGGGCGCTGAGCGCGGTGACGACGAGTACACGCCCGGCGAACCGGTTTCCGGCGACACTACCGAATCAGAAACCGGAATCGACGGCACCGAGGAAGGTCCCGGTACGACGGCGGGCGATACCTCGGAGCCGATGATCGGTGACGAACACTACGACGGTCTGGCGGACGAACCACGCGTGGATCCGGACGAGCAACTGGAGGCGGAACCGGACGGGAGTGAGACAGAACCGACAGAGCGGGGAGAGACTGACGCTTCCGAACGTCCCACTGACGAATCACACCCCGACGAACTGGACGCCGTCGAGGAAGAGGCGAGCCGCGGACTCGAGGTCGACCCCACCGAACTGACTGACCACGATGCAGGTGCCGAGATCGAGCCCAGCGAAGATATAGGCCAGCGAACGGACGCCGAAGTCGAACCCGAAATGGACCTCGAAGAGCGCTCAGATGCCGATGTCGCGCCCGGTCATATGGACGAAGGCCGCCGTGACGACGCCGAGGTAGATCCGGAGCGAATCGATTCCGAAGTCGGTGAGGGGGCTGGCGTCGACGACGACGCAGGGCTGGACGACCGAGACCGATCCGAAGACACCACCGCTGAACGGACAGACCCTTCCTCCGACCGTTCTGACCGCTCTGATCGCTCTGATCGCTCTGACGAAGACGGGGACAGAGACAGCGACGACAACGCTTCCGCACAATAACCTCACACCGCCGCCACATCCCGACTCAAAGCCGAAAGTCGCGACACCTATCCGTCTTCACCCGCTAGTACGACCAACTGAGTACCCGTATGGCACGAAAGGACCACTACTACAACAAAGCAAAGCAGGAAGGCTACCGCAGCCGGGCAGCCTACAAGCTCAAACAGCTCGACCAACTCGAGAACGTCATCTCCGGCGGCGACACCGTCGTCGACCTCGGTGCCGCCCCCGGCGGCTGGCTCGAGGTCGCCGCCGAAGCCGTCGGCCCCCAGGGCCAGGTGATCGGCGTCGACCTCCAGCGCATCCGAGATTTCGACGACCACGACACCATCGAAACCCTGCGCGGGGACATGACTGAGGAACGAACCCGCGAGCGCGTTATCGAGGCTGCGGGCGGCGACGACTCAGCACAAACTGGCACCGCTACTGGAACCGGCGGCCCCGTCGACGTCGTCATCTCGGACATGGCACCCAACATGTCCGGCGAATACTCCCTCGACCAGGCCCGCTCGCTCCACCTCGCGCGACAGGCGTTCGAGACTGCACTCGAGTTACTCGACACGGACGGCGACTTCATCGTCAAGGTGTTCGAGGGGCCGGATGTCGACGACTTCCGTGCGGATGTCGAGGAGGAGTTCCAGTATGTGCGCGCAACGAGTCCGAAGGCGTCGCGCGATGAGTCCTCGGAGATCTACTTCATCGGGAAAGGACGACTCACCTCGCCGGTGAGCTCGGGAGACGAACTCGAGGTGGAGATCGTCGACACGGGGACGGAGGGCGACGGAATCGCCTCGGTCGAGGGCTATCGGCTGTTCGTGCCGGGAACTGCGGAGGGTGATGTTGTGACGGTTCGTGTCGGTGACGTGAAGCCAAACTTCGGGTTCGCAGAGCGGATCGACGAGGAGTAGGGTCGGTTTTCGTCTGTCATTTTGTGTCTTTGTGTCTGGCTGTTTTCGTCTCTCGTCTCTCGTCTTCTGCCTCCCGCCTTCGGTCTCTTTTCTTCCAGCGTTCGATCTCGTTTTTGCCGGTGTTCTGCTGTCGCGCTGCCCGCTGTCGTTTCTGCTGTCGCGCTGGCCGTTACGTCTACGTGACCGGCTCGCGACCCGCTGTGTCCCCTTCGGCTTCCTCACTCCTCGTCGGTGTCGAGTCGGTCGTGTCGGTCGTCGATTTCGTCGAGGAGATCGAGCGTTTTCCGGATCGAGGCGCGGATCGCATCGCTTCGGTTGACGAACTTGCCGTCGTCGCCGACGTGGCCGTCTAGGTCGTCGAGCAGTTCCTGTGGGATTTCCACGCTGATTTTGGGCATCAGTCTAGCAGCCCGTTTCGTAGCCTCCTCCCTTAAGTCGTCGGACAGCGGTGCCGTAGCTGGTTGCTGTCGACGTTGCTGTAAGGATCGGTCTGGGGCGTATCGGTGTTGCTGTGAGAACAGCCTGGAAGTGCCGACCTACGTCGTCGCCTCGCCCTCCGGCTCCGGACCGGCCTCGTCACCACCGCGGCCGCCACCGCCGAAGAGGCGGCCACCGCCGGTGAGCAGGTACAACACACCGAGTCCCAGCATGTAGGTCAGTGCGATCGGAATCGCGAACAGGAGCATCGTCAGGATCCCCTTCGGGCTGGCGATGGCCGCGATGGCGAAGATACCGACCACGACCGGCCGCCAGCGTTTGAGCATCGTCCGGTAGCTGATGATGCCGCCGACGTGGAACAGCGCCATCGTGACGACGATGTTGAACAGGAAGCCGATACCGATGGTCGTGAAGATCACCAGCCAGAAGAAGCTGCTGATCCGGTAGGAGACGACCATTCCGTTGGTGATCGCGTCGGAGACGAGATAGGAGATGACAGCGGGTGCGACCCAGAAGAATCCGAGGTAGGTCCCGAACGCGAAGCCGCCAAGCAGTGAGCCGCCCCAGACGACGAAGACGCGCCGGTCACCGCGGACCAGTCCGCGCTCTTTCATCGCCGGCCAGCCGTAGTACAGCACCATCGGAAGGATGGCGACGATGGCTGCGAGCACACTCACCTTCACCTCGAAGATCAGCACTTCGACCGGGTGGAGCGCGATGACGATGTCCATCTCCATGATGAGTTCGTCGAGGGTCATCCCGGCCGGATCGACATCGTTGCGGACGGCGACCTCGTGGAGGATGTGCTCTGGAACGCGGTCGAGGAACATCGTAAGGATCCAGCCGAGTCCGCCCTGGTAGAGCCAGAAGAACGTCCCGCCCATGACGACCATGAAGACGGCCACGATGCGGAACATCTTCGACGTGAGGCTGTTGAGGATGAACGCGATGTCGTAGGCGTAGCCGCCGATGTCGTCCTCGTCCGTTTCTTCCTCGGTGAACGGATCGAGCATGCCGGCGGCCGTACTCGCGAAGAGACCGCCTTCCTCCTCGTCCTCGTCCTCGTCGGCGTCGGCCTGGCTCAGTCCCTCTCCCTGGATATCGGCACCGTCTTCGCCTTCTTCGGACTCGGACCCAGACTCGGCCTCAGCCTCTGCCTGCTGCTCGTGCAGTGTATCGAACCGATCCAGAATCGCCTGTGCCTTCTCCCGGTCGTCGTCGTACATCGCCTTCCGAGCCGTCTCCATCGCCCGATCCTCGTCCATCTTGAGGAACACCGTCGCCGGCACCTCCTCGATGTCTTCGGGCATGAGCATCTCGAAATCGACATCGTCGGGATCGCTCGCCGACCGAATGTCACCCTCACGCGGGTACACCGGCGCCTGCAGTACCTTGATCGTATAGAGGAACAGGACGGCCACTCCCAGCCCGAGGGCGACCGCGAGTCCCACCGCGACATCACCCAGGAGGCCGTACTCGAGTGCAACCGACTCGAGTCCGAGCGGGCCGTCGGGGCCGGGGTGGGCCCACTCAGGGAGCGATGGGTAGATCGCTTGCTCGAGGTAGTCGAAGGCACCCTGATTAACGGCTGCGGCGATGGCGGCCGCAGCGACGACTAATACGCCGACGAACTGGATCACGAGCCGTTTGAGGTGGTCGGTTCCGGTGCCGTCGGTTTCGGCTGCGCCGCGTCGGCGGATGTTCGAGACGACTTTGGCGAGGCCGAGGCTGAAGATGTAGAGTGCGACCATCGGCATCGCCCACATGATGAGCGTGAACGGGTCCGGTGGGGAGAACAGCGCACCGAAGACGGTGACGCCGACGATGGCGTGGCGCCACTTGTCCCGGAACGTCTCGTAGGGGACGATCTCGGTGTACGAAAGGACGCCCATAAAGAGCGGCAACTGAGCCGCAAGCCCGAACGAGAGCGTCAGTAGTGCCATGAACTCGGTGAATTCGGTAATTCCGAAGCTCGGCTTGACACCGGCGCTGACGGCGTTACTCGCGAGGAAGTCGAACGCGTACGGGAAGAAAATCGAGTAGGCGTAGGTGATACCGATACAGAAGAGGATGATCGACGTGAGGCCGAAGCCGGCCATGTACTTCCGTGAGATTGGGACGACGCTCTTGTAGCCGCGGCGGCGAAGCGCATCCCGGGAGAGATACAGCAGGGCGGGAATCGCGAGGAGGATCCCGACGAGCATTCCGATTTTCGCCTGTAAGAGGATCACTTCGAACGGTGTTCGTGTGATCAGGTCCGTCGAACTCGCCACGTACGGCGACATCTCAGCTTTCGCCGTCTCTTCGAGGAAGTCCCAGATGAAGACGCGCAACGCATAGAAGGAGCCGATAAAGCCGATAACGAAGACGATAAACACCTTCTGCAGATGCGTCTGCGCGCTCGAGAACATCGCGCCGAGGGTTTCGCGCCCACTGTTTATCGCGCGGGCGGTATCCTCATCGACGGCAGAACTCATTTCGTGTGCTGGGGTAACTGACATCCAGTTATCAACCTTTCGAGTCAGGGACCCCCTGATCACGGAAGTGTCCGTGAGACGGCCCGACTTCTCGACCGGTCACCCGGCTTGTCACTCTCTCCCGGTGCTCGTAAGAAAAAGGCCTATAACTGGCGGCCTATCTATATCTCGATAGATGTCGGACGAGTCGGCGGACACGGGGGAGACTGTGGACCCCGATGAGGACCCTGCGAACGGAGACGAGGAGCCGTCGCCATCGTCTGGGTCGGAGGCGCCGGAGACGACAGCGGATACGTTAGCGGACTCAGAGGCAGAGGTAGAAGCAGAAGCAGAAACAGAAACAGAAACAGACGCGGACGCTGACGCTGCTACTGACACTGACGCTGACGCCGACGCCGACCACCCAGTCGAAACCGACGGCGAAGGCGTTGTCGGCGGCCACGAACCTGGCTCGGAGTCAGACGAGCCGTCGTACCCCGACCCTGACGAGGACGTCGGCGGTATTTCGACACCGCCGGACGACCAGGAGATGCCCCTCGCAGACCACATCGAGGAGATGATCCTCCGGGTTGCGGTCGTCTTGCTCTTTGCGTCGGCCGGGACGGCGATCGGACTGCTCGGTGCCTCACAGGCAATCGAGTACATCTGGTTCAACGTCTTCCCGTACGAGATCGAGAACGTCCCACCGCCACACGTCTACCACCCGCTGGAGCTGTGGCTGACCCGAATCAAGGTCTCGGCGCTGCTCGGCATCATGGTCGGGCTGCCGGTGTTCGTCTACCAGTGCTACCGGTTCATGAAGCCGGGGCTGTACCCGCATGAGCGCAAGTACTACCTTGCAGCCGTGCCGACGAGCGTCATCCTTGCGGGGATCGGAATGCTGTTTTCCTACGTGCTCGTCCTGCCGATTCTCTTCGAGTACTTCACGTTCTACGCGGAGGGCAGTGCGGATATTGCCTACGCGCTCGGCGATACCTTCGATCTGATCATCACGCTGATCGGCTTCCTCGCCATCGTCTTCCAGATCCCGCTGTTCATCATGCTCGCAATCATGATGGGCGTGACGACTCGGCGCTGGCTCGCTGACAAGCGCCTGTACTTCTGGGCGGCCTTCTTCGGGCTGGCGTTCATGTTCACGTTCGACCCGACCGCGATGGCCCCGATCCTCGTGGGGATCACGATGATCCTGCTGTTCGAGGGCACACTGCTGATCCTGAAGTGGGTCGGCGTGGACTGACTCCGTTCGCCGTCTTGACTGCAGCCGATGTCGTGAACGATACTTCTGCGAGTGACTCTGTGTGTCCATGTGTCTGCTAGCCACTAGCCACTCTCTCGACTCTCCCGGCCCCTTGATGGGAATGCTGTGCCTGTGAGCAGGGCGTCTCCTCGAGATCGCCCACTCTCGCTCACGCGCTCGTTCCCTGTCGAATAGTCTACTCGAGTAGCCATCCGATTGCACGCACTCTTCGTGGGTTGTCCGTGCTCGACGGCGCGATTGCAGCTGCTCGATGGTGCGGTTGCAGGTGCTCTCCTGCGAGTCGTGTCGGGAGTCGTACTCGCGAGGACGTTCCTCCCACGTCTTCGCTCGCTCGCGCCGGTTCCAGCTACGGTCGGCCCTGTGGGTGAACCGTCGCTTGGACGTAGCCCTGGCATCGTTGAGCACCCGTGTTACCTTGAGGACCCGTATTGTCGTTGAGTGGCCTTCCTGCCACGAACACCGTCACCGTCGGACGAGTTCGACAGTACATACTGGCAGACGAAACGCCGAGTGCGATCCGACGCCTGCTCGCGGCGTCCGTCACGCCTCGTGAGAAAACAGCCTGGAGACGACCAGCGAACGAAACAACCTCGTTAGCGGGTTTCGTCGACGAAATCCCCGCACTCACTGCTGCTGTGAGTTGCGAGAGCGTTTGTCGACGCGCCGTGAGTACGGAGCAGAAAACAGGTGCGGTAGCCGGGTTGACCGCAATTCAATACATAACGGGGAACGGACAGCCGTCCAGCATCCGCGGCCGATCAGTCAGCCGACTGCTGGTGACCGGACTGGTGTTCAGTCTGGGACTGTGTCTGTGCCTGACCCTGTCCGCCGTCGGTGGTCGGCAGTGCGATCTGTACGACGTCCCGTGTCTGTCGGCCCAGATCGGTCGCAAAGCGCAGAATGTTTTTCATGCCCTGCTCACCAGGTGCGCGATAACACGCGATCAGCGACCACATGACCGCGACGCCGATCGAACCGGCAGCCGAGAACGTCATGCCCATCGTGCCGTAGGTGAACGCGTAGATGCCCCCGATCGTCATCGAGGGGACACTCGAGCCGAGCGGGACGCGGGCCGAGGCGTCTTTGATTGTCGGTGCGAGGAAGACGATCGAGAGAATGCTTCCAGCGAGAAAGACCAGATCTTGCCACATCATTTCCATCATCAAAACTGCTTACTCGGTAGTGAGTAAAAAGTCTCTCGGTGTCGAAAACCGCACGGAAACCGGACTCTCGCGCAAACGTGGTTGTTCGAGATCAGATAGTGACACTGGGTATTGACAGTCGTCCGATAGTGGGTGTTCGAACAACTTCGCGGTGTCCAAGGCTCAGCGATGCGACCGCGTCCGCACCGCCGCGTACTCTCGGGCTGCCTCGAGTGAGCCCGCACCGTCGTACCGTGCCGAAAAAAGCAGCATAAACCGGCGCGCGAGTTCGTCACAGCGGTCGAACGTCAATACCGTTCGCACCCGCTGGCGCTCGCTGCACTCGAGTTCCGGGTAGCTCGTGACGGTCAGTGCGTAGCCGGGCTGGTCGCTGTCATCCAGCGAGGCGGGGGCGACTTTCAGCCGCAGGTCTTTGGAGACGTGGTCGTAGAGGCGGTACTGGTGCTCTCGTTCGTGGTCGGCAGGCGTGTACGCTCGGGCGGTGTGGACGGCCCACTCGGGCGGCAGATCGGCGTCGTCCATCGAGTATGGGTACTCGATCTGTTGTGACGTTCGTGTCGCCTCGTGCAATATTGTCGGACACCGTGGCGGTTGCTGGGCCAGTAGCGTGTTCGAGGGACGAAATCACGTTATGTTTTGACCGAACGACCACTTCACACCGATCGATCCGAACGAACGAAAACCGAGAGTCCGCGGAGCGACGGTCAGTCGTCCGACTCGGTTGTAACTGTCTCGTCCGACTCCGGGCTGACGCTCCCCGTTCGGTAGCCGTGGAGATCGAGCGTGACGTGGTCGAAACCCAGGTCCGAGAGTTCGTCGCGGACGGTCTCGACGAACTCGCGCTGGAGGGCGCGCTCGAGTTCCGCGGGCGAGACTTCGATGCGGGCGAGGCCGTCGTGGTCGCGCACGCGGAACTGGTCGAACCCCCACTGACGCAACAGTGCCTCGGCCTGCTCGACGCGCGTGAGCCGTTCTTCGGTGACCTCGAGTCCGGTCGGGATGCGCGAGGAGAGACACGCCATCGAGGGTTTATCCGCCACCGAGAGCCCGTACTGGTCGGCGATCGCGCGCACCTCCGCTTTCGCGATGTCGTGTGCCAGCAGCGGCGAGTGGATCTCGAGTTCCTCGACGGCCTGCAGTCCTGGCCGATGACCCGCACCGGGGTCGTCGGCGTTGGTCCCGTCGCAGACGGTTTCGATGCCAAGGTCCCGTGCGGTCTCGATCATCTCGCCGAGGCGCATCGTTCGGCAGTGATAGCAGCGCTCGTCGTCGTTCTCGACGAACTGGTCGCTCTCGAGTTCGGAGAAGGAGACGATTTCGTGACGGATCCCGATTTCGTCGGCGACGCGCGCTGCGTCCTCGAGTTCGGCTTCGGGAAGCGTCTCGCTCTTTGCGGTGCAGGCGACGGCGTCGTCCCCGAGCGCGTCGTGGGCGAGCGCGGCGACGACACTCGAGTCGACGCCGCCGGAGAAGGCGACGAGGACGCCGTCGTGGGTGGCCAGTTCGTCGCGGGCGGCCTCGCGTTTCGCCTCGACCGTTGTCATGGCATCTCGTTCGGACTGCGCGGGCAAAAGCGCGTTGTCGTTGTCGTGTGCTGCCGGCCCCTGCGTTTCGGCCGTTGGGACCCACTCTCAATCGTCGAGCGACTCGTTGATGCCACCGCGAAGCCGCGTTGCGGGGAGCAACATGCCGGTTTCACGGTAGACGCCGCCGAGCAGGATTGCACCGGCGACCAGTGGCATGATCGCGCAGGCGGCGTACACCGGGGCGAAGCCGACGACTTCGACGATTGGAACCGAAATCAGTGGGCCGAGTCCACCGCCGACGTCGCCGAGGACGTTGTTGGTTCCGGCGGCGCGTCCCATCTCGTCGTTCGGCGTGAGGTCGGCGAGCAGCGCCATGAGCGGGCCGCTCGTCCCACCCTGACCGGCGCCGATGAAGATACACGCGAGGGTGAGTGTTTCGACCGAGTTCGCACCGGCGAGGAGGATGAAGCCGACGAACGAGACGATCAGGAAGACGAGCAGTGTCGGGATGCGTGAGTCCGTTCGGTCGCTCACGAAGCCGCCGATGAACATGAAAACGGCCGCAGCGAGCACGGTGATTGCCATGAAGATTCCCGACGAGCCCTGCGCGTTGAAGCCGAGAACGCCGATGCCGTGTTCGTCGAGAAAGAGCACGAGCGTCGCGAACAGCGCGCCGATGTAGGCGAACAGGACGGCGAAGTTGACCAGGCCGACGGTGACGGTGGTCAGGCTCGTGTCGATGTTCCACGGGGAGACAGTCTGGCGGTTCTCGCCCTCGACGTGGGTCTCTGGGACGGTCGCGTAAGCCATCGCGCTCGCGACCAGTGCGAACGCCGTGGCGACAATGAACGCGGCGTTGATGCCGGCGACCTCGCTGACGATGCCGCCGAGGACGAGTCCCGTCGGGAAGCCGAAGATGCTCCCGCCGCGAATCAGTCCCATACTGGTCCCCCGGGAACCGCCCTGGCTCACGTCGGCCGCGATGGTGTAGGCCGTCGCGAAGACGAGCGCGCTGCCGATCCCCCAGACGAGTCGGGCGAGGAGGAACCAGGCTTCGGGAAGCGGCGCGATCATCGCGATGACGTAGCCGAACGTGCCGACACTCTGGATGAGCAGGCCGGCGATGAACGGCGTTCGGGTGCCGATACGGTCGACGAGGCTCCCGGCGGGTGCGTTCGCGACGAGCCGCGAGAACCGGTTCGCACTCAGAATGAAGCCGACGAGAAACGGCGAGATTCCGAGGAGTTCACCGAGGTTCGGGAGGATCGGGAAGATAACGCCGCCGCCGAAACCAACGAAGAAGGTACTGGCGACGACGGAGCCGATAATGAGGTACCGCCGTCTCGAACTGTAGTCTGCTTGTCCGTCCGCAGTCGTCTTGTCGTCCACGCGTCCGATCTCACTGACTACTCGGTCAATTCCACGTAATGGTCTGTCGGTTCCGGCAGGCCGGGCCGAGCAGTTCCGACCTGCAGTCAAACGCGCGCCGGAGCGTTAAGAGGCCGGTCGTGGTACCACACCGAACCCCAATGTCCGTATTCGATCGGTTATCATCGCTGTCACCTCGCTCGCCGTCCCGCCCGTCACGAGCGGCGGACGCGGCCGACGCTGCGGATCAGTCTGTCCAGTCCGCCTCGCCCACCGATCGCTCGCGCACAGCCCACGTTGTCACCGCAGCAGTCCGCGGGTTGCAGGCCGGCTTCGTGGCGACGCTCATCATGACCGCGTTTCGACTCCCAATCTTGCGTTCGCTGCCACCCTCCGCGAACTTCTGGACGCAGTATGTGGCTCGCGACGACTCCGACCCTGGCGACCACCCGGTCGCGGGGCTCGTCTTGCACCTCCTCTACGGCGTGCAGGCCGGTGCCGTCTTCGGCGTCATTTTCGCGCTTCAGGACGCAGAGCGCTCGATCGAACCCGAACAGCGCGGCATCGTCTGGGGGAGCGTCTTCGGCATGGCGCTCTCGGCGTTCGGCTCGCAGTTCATGCTGAAGGAACTGCTCGACGTTCGACTCGAGAACGACGAACTCGCGCTGTTCCACGCCAGCCACCTCGTCTACGGCATCGCGCTCGGAGCCTGGGTCGGCTCGCGCACCGAAGGCGTCGAGGACCCAGAGCGGGAGTACGGTTACAACGACGAGTGAGTGGGTCTGCATCGGTTTCCCAGCTCCGTTCCCACTCCGCCCCACATCCATTCTGAGCGACCACTGATCAGATGGCACACCCACACACCGGTCAACTGCTCGCCCGGTTCGCCCGACCCACTACAGCCGAGCCGACGCGCATCGCCATCCTTTCGGATATCCACCTCGCAACCGATGCGACCGGCACCTGGAAGGTCTTTCACCGCACCGAACGCCACCTCCGGGCCGCCGTGTCGGCGGTCAACGACCGCGCGTTCGACGGCGTCGTCGTCGCCGGCGACCTGACGCGAAACGGAACGCCGCCCGAGTTCGACCTGTTCGACGAGCTCGCCGACCTCGAGCCACCCGCGGTCGCAGTCCCCGGTAACCACGACTTCCCGACGACGTTCGACGAGCACGAGTCACTGCCCGTCCGGACGTTCGAGGACCGGTATACACCCGACGGACTGCCGTTTCACGTCCAGTTCGGCGACCTCGACGTCTTCGGACTCGACAGCCACGCCGCGACCCCAGGCTCACCCGCCGAGACCTGGGACGGCCGCATCGACTCGGAACAACTGATGTGGCTCGACGAGGCCCTCTCCGCCGCAGATCCCGACACGTCCATCGTCGTCGTCCACCACAACCTGCCCGCGACGGGCGACCTCTACGAACGCTACCGCGCCGAACTCCCCGTCGAGGGAAGCGTTCCCGGCTTCACCAACCCCGAACCGCTGGTCAAACTGCTCGTCCAACACGATGTCTCGCTCGTCGTCACCGGCCACCTCCACTTCCCCGCCGTCGAACGGGCCGACGGCGTTACCGAACTCACCGTCCCCGCCGTCTCCTCGTTCCCTCACGCGCTCGTTGCACTCGAGTCCGATCCGCGCGGGACGACAGCACGATTGGTGCCGTTGACCGACGGGGCGGGGATGGTCGAGTCGATTGCCCACGGCTGGGAGAAGGATCGCGTGTTGCTGTCGGCGGCGCAGTTGGCAACGTTGCCGCTGGTCGAGGACGATGTACTCGAGTAGTCGAGTCCTTTTATTGGATATATTGAAATAATCAGAACATGATAAGAGATGGCTGCTGAATACAGAGCATGAGTGCAGCACACCGACTTTGTTTGTTTCACGCCAAAATAAGTGAATTATCTGCTCACTATACGTGCTTATTGACCGCACCTCCAATCAGACACCAGTAATCCACGCGCCATATCGCAGATAGAGTCACCTGAACGAACTCACAACTCAATTGGTTCGTCGAGATTCGGATCGGTACCGAGGATTGCAGATAGATGGGGCTGTAGTTGGTCGAACTGTTCCGTTGGTTCTACGAGTTGACGTTCTGAATCGTATTCAATAATCCCTGCCGATTCTAACTTTGGAATGTGCGTGTGATGTAGCGAAGACTGAATTTCCGTTAGCACCTCTTCAGAAGCGTCGGTAACTGGCATATGATGATTATGGGTGAGAATCGTACTCCTGAGATCATTCACCATCAATGAACGCTGTTCTGCGGCGAGTACCGCGAGGATGATGCGACGGTGCTCATCTCCACACAGGTCGAGCACCGTGTCGAACGGAATGGGACTCTCGCTCACTACATTATTTTCAGACGACCTGCCCGGATTACTCTCCTTTTTTAGTACCCAAGACGCTTTTATACTCTCTATCGAGAGGGAGCCGATACGTCGGAGAGCGTACTTCCGAGGATGTGTTTGATTCCACGGCGGAGTCTGGATGCGACGGCCTGCTGTGTGATGCCGAGTTCGTCGCCGATTTCTTCCATCGTCGCCTCGCGCGGGGATTCGAAGTATCCGCGCTCGTAGGCCAGCACCAGCGCCTCTTGTTGGGTGTCGGTAAGGGCCGCCTCGGTACCCGTCTCAACAGGCGTGAGCGCGTGAAGCTCCGTGAGCGTGATCGGGATGTCCAACTCTCGACAACGGGATTGAAAATCGGCTATATCACCACGGGTGTCACCACGAATATCGAACGTCCACTGCTCGTCCGTCCCGACGGCTTCGATGAGCGCGATCTGTGTCTCCGTCAACGTGGTCAACACGTCGTCGTAATCCACCGCCCACTCGACGCGCAACAGATGCTCGTCTTCGACGGAGTCGATGAACTGGATCCCCTTCACGCCCGGGTGCTCCAAGAACGCCCCTTCGACATCGTCAACTGTCGTTCCCCGTACCCAGAAGTACGGGATCACCACGTCTCGAGCGGGGATGATCCGCTCCAGTTCGACTGACACATCCGGCAGTTGCTTGAACACCGTTCCCAGCGGGAACTCGTCCGATGGAACGGTGAAAGAAGCCTCTGTAGCCATCATTCAACCCGTGGTTCCCTGAGCGTAAATACCCTCCACGGGACTGTGCAACCGAGTCACGAACAGATTCACGTTTCGTACGCGGCACCGACCCGGTATGTCTTTGCCCTGTACTGAGCGGTAACTACACATGCGGATGGAACGGTTACGCATTCCGCCACAGGCGGGCTACTTATTCTGTAACACGTTCGGACTACGATGTGTTCGAAAAACGCAAAAAGGAACAACACAGGGGCTGCAGGGAACCTTATCCATCACCACCTCTGCACTGTCTGCCAGTTCTATCTCTATCCAAAATCGATCCAAGTGGGTAACCTGCTGGTCACGTCTACTCGGCCCATCGAGGGTGGTGCGAAACGATACATGAGCCCCCCTGTACTCACTAATTGGCCAACCAGCGGTACGTCAATCCCCCTGTTCAGACCGGACAGTCTTCTCTCTCGTATGTACTCCATATCATCTATTACGCGCCACATACTGTTTGGAGAATAACAATTTAGCCGCCATTTTTCGACTTGCTGCTGCTGGCCGAAGAATACTCTCTATAGAGCCGATGATAGTACTTGATGTCCAGTAAGCCAGACGTGACCACTCCACACGAGAGGAGGACCAGACACGAAGACCGGAGGAGAAGCGAGGGGGAAATGACGACCAGCGATGAGGGGAGAAAGACTACTGAGAAAGGGAGCTCTCGTCCACGTCTAATTGATATAATCACTCTCATTGGCCTTGGGTACGTACTCCGAGATTGGTTTAGTTCAGTAAGCGAAAAGGTCGGTTCTGAGGGTAACACCTCCTCAAATCAGAGTCATAGGGTCACTGACACGGTCAAAAGTCGCACGTGGGGGATGACCCACGGTGCGGCTGATCAGGTCCAGAAGGGTGGTCAAAGAGTAGCAGAAAAGACGGAGGCGACGACGGAGAACGTCGCCAACCGAATTAGAGAGTCCAGCGAGGGGGTCAGCGATCAGATCGAAGAGGGAAGTAAACAGATCGGTCAGATGGCCGAAAACAGTGGTGAAGAGGCGGGTAAGATGCTCGAAGAGGCGGGCGAGACGCTCAAAGAAGGCGGTGAGGAGACAGCTGAGATGGTCGAAGAAAGTGGTGAAGAAGCAGCTGAAATGGTTGAAGAAGGTGGTGAGGAGACAGCTGAGATGGTCGAAGAAGGTGGCGATGAAGTAGGCGGAACGGTCCGAGAAGGCAGTGAGGAGACAGCTGAGATGGTCGAAGAAGGTGGTGAAGAAGTGGGTGAAATGGTCGAAGAAGGTGGTGAAGAAGTTGGCGAAATGTTCGGAGAAGGGGAAGACGATGATGAGGACACGAGAGAAAAAAATGAGGGACGGCGGAGAAACAGTCGAAATGACTGATGAGGAAACAATAGTAGAACGTATCCGTCAGACTATACTAAAATAGGAACCCCCCGAGAGATCGATATTGAACGCGCACAGTAAGTCGGTGAGCAGTTGGTTCCTCGTCGTTGACGCGAAAAAAGAAGCCGCTGTGCGGAACGCATCTTCTATATTCAACAGGCGACTTTTGGCATGTTTCGGTCAAATCAATAGCTGCCTTGGTAACTGCTTGTCCTGTACTGACCGACCGCTATCCTTTGCAGATTGGCGCTCAGATCGTGCCACATTCGTGCTTTGGGGCTTGTTTAGACGTGTGAGATCAGTGGTGTCAGAGCTTCACGGCTTGCTCGATGTTTCTGACGGCGGCCTTTAGGACGAGCTCTCTGAACTGGCCAAACCACGTTCTAGCCCGCAACGTCTCGCCGAACCGATGTTTCAGGGCGAAGAAAATCGCCTCGACGACCGACCGGCGATGATAGACGTTCTCGTCGTGGCGAGCGTTGTGCGCTTTGTCGAGTCCGTAGAACTCACGATGTTTGATCACTGGGCGGATGCCAGCGTCCCTGAGTTCGTGCCGGAGCGCGTCCCAGTCGTAGCTTTTGTCGGCGGTGATCGTGGTCAGCTGTGCCAGATTTCTCGTCAGTACCTGCCGTCCGACCTGAGTGTCGTGCGGTTGTTTCATCGAGCAGTGAATATCGATGATGACGCTAGTATCGCAGTCAACGAGCGCTGTCGTCTTGATATCGTCAAAGTTGTAGCCGACGCGGAGAACGTAGTGACGGCTGGCTTGATGTCGTTTGAACCCAGTTGCGTCAATCGCCTGAACGTCGCCGAGTTCGTGCAGCGAGACAGATAACCGCAGCAACACCCGCCAGATCCGCATTTTGAGATCCTGTTTCCGCGTGCAGACCGTAGTGAAATCCGGTAGCTGATCCACAGAAAGTCCGAGCTTAGCGGAGATTCCGGGCATCTCGTATAGGATATCGAGTAATCGGCGGTAGGGCTGGTTCAGGTACTCTCGAAGGCAGTGAATCGAGACGATCACCCAGTCAGCGTAGCCGCCGTCACCCTTCTCGACCGCCGGTGCTGGCTCACCAGTGACAGCGTTCTGGGACAAATCAACGCATTGGTCGGTGAAGCGGGCGAGTTGAGACGGCATACTCCCTGCTTCCTCACTCAACGCCACATAATCCCGGTCGAGACGGCAACTGATCGGCGTCTAAACACGGCCCGTGCTTTGTATTCAGCACAATCGCTGAATCCTATCACTCAGTGAGGATTCAACAGAGCCACTTTGTTTTGTTCTGCTCTGTTCTATCTTTAAACAGCGAGAGAATCCCGCCGTTCACGGCGGGCGTGAATTGCGTCACTCAACTACCCAACCCACAGTCTACAGCAGTCCGAATACCGAACGGAAGTTATTAGTGCCAAAATAACGTACAAATAGTTGTGCGAACTGAAATCGATATGGAGCGAGGGAGCGGTCTCCACGAACGGGTGAAAGAGTATGCCCGCGATAATGGCATCCGACATCCTCGAGCCTATGCTGAACTAATCGAGAAGGGATTAGACGCCAGTGACAACGATAACTAAGACGCTTCAAGCGACGTTTGCCCCACCGACAGCCCACAAGCAGTCGAAACTCAACGACCTGCTCGAAACCTACCGTGACGGTCTGCAAGAGGCGTTCAACGCCGGGGCAAGTACCATGTCGGCGGTGAGCGACATCGTGACACCCTATGACCTCCCGTATCAGGCCAAAGCTGCCCTCTGCAACTACGTTCCGAAACTCCGCAAGACGTACAACGCCGAGGAGTTGGACGACGAGCACCCGATACGGCTCACGAATCAGGCTGCGAAGTTCGACCACTCCGAAGAACGCGACTACGAGTTTACGTGGTGGGTTCCCCGTCCCGGTCGGGGAACGAACTTCTGGATACCGCTCCGCATCAACCCAGAACAAGAAAACCTCTGGCACGACCTCGTATCGGAGGACGCGAAGGCGGGCGAGATACGGCTTCAGAAACACCGGAAGAGCTGGGTACTGCACGTCACCGTCGAGTACCCAGTTGAACAACCAACGACAAACGGTGACGCCACGCACATCGGTTTAGACATCGGAGAAACCGCCCTCATCACGGGCTGTGCCCTCAAGGACGGTTCTCCGACTGACCCGTTTGTGTGTAGCGGAAGCAGAGCGAAGCATCTCCGCAAAGAGATGCACACCATCCTGAAACGCCTCCAAGAGCGTGACGCATCCGAGTGGCGGATTGACGACCGATTCAACCACTACCAGAACGCGCTTACCGACATCGTGGAGAAGGCGTCTCGGCAAGCCGTCGAATACGCCACACAGTTCGAGAATCCGGTGTTGGTGATGGAGGACTTGACATACATCCGCGAACGTCTTGACTACGGGAAGTACATGAACCGTCGACTTCACTCGTGGGCGTTCGCCCGCCTCCAAAGGCGCATCGAGGACAAGGCGACGGAAGCAGGCATCCCGGTCGAGTACGTGAATCCGGCGTACACCTCGCAGACGTGCCACTCGTGCTACCGTATTGGTCGGCGGGGATTCACAAGCCGAGTTCCGGTGTTCGAACGACGATTGCCACGTTTCGACGCTTCAGGCTGACATCAATGCTTCCGCGAATATCGCACGACGGGTTGACCCGTGGGGAGAGAGCGTCCCGCTTGACAAGGCGGAACGCAATGACTCGCCACGGGACGGGAGCGGTTGTGATACCGCCACGACTCACCGTGAGCAGAGCGTACCAGCGCAGATGACGCTCACGGCCTACGAAGAGTCGGAACCCTCTACCAGCGTTCACGAGACCGGAGGTCTCGTGCAGCCCGCCAGAACCTTCAGTTCTGGAGACGACGACTGACTGGTATTCCCCATGCGTGGGAAGCCTCGCCGTCGTCGGGCTACGCCCGACTGCCTGAGGGACCTTCGGTCCCTCTCCGTTTACGGCGAGGAGGATGTCACTCTGTCCTGCTAGGCCAGACTGAGCAGCAATACGATCGAGAGTGGGATACCGACTGCGACGCCGGCGGCCGCTCGCGACAGATCGGCATCTTGCTGGAGGCCGCCGGTAAGGAGGGCCCACTGCCAGACCACGGTTGCGATGGTGGCGACGGCCAGGACGGGCTCGACGGGGCCGAGCGCAGTCTCGATCACGTTCGGTGCCTGCTCGAGCTGGGTGATCGTCTCGTCCGAGAGTGCGTAGGCGATTGCGAGCAAGCCGGCCGTCAGTCGCGCGAACTCTGGGACGGCTGCCCAGCCCGCCAGTGCGAAGGTCCCCCCAAGCGAGGGCGACCCGTTCGCGAGTCTGCCGGCGGCGAACAGGACGAGACCGCCGACGAGCCACATGACGAACGGAAGGACGGCCACGTAGCCGACGTAGTCAGTCGCCGCCTCGTATACGAGCGAGCCGCCGTCGCGTTCGATGGTTTCCGGTTCGTCGCAGTTGCTCGTCTCGTGCATCTCGCCGGCGGGACCGTCGCACACCCATTCTGGGGGTCGATTCGGATTGTCGACTGCCACCGTCCCGTCGATCGTCCCGCCGAGGATCGACGCGATGAAATAGATCGAGAGGACGAGCGCAATCGCGAACGTGACGACGATGCCGATCGCGACCGGGAGCGTTGTGGCAGGTTCGTGTTCCTCGAAGAATCTCGACGGACTCCGGAGGAACAGGGAGAGGGAGTGCAGCAGGGACCGTTCCATACTGCATGCCGTTTCACGTCGAACAGTTAGCTCTGTTGATCAGTCCGCGGGTTCGTCGGTGAGAACGAAATCGCTTCTTGGGCCGGCTACGAACTGGCCGACCGCTTAGGTTGGCACTTCCTCGTCCGGACTCAAGCCGGCTGCGAACTCGAGTGCTCCGACTCGTCGCGCCGGATCAAACTCGCGAGTCCGTGTGCGACCAGCCCGATTACGGCCCACTTCCAGGCGAGGACCGCGACGGCGAGCAGCAAAATCGCGCGGGCGTTGTGTCCACGGTCGAGCGCGCGTTTCATCTCTGCGAGGACGGAGACGACGGTGAACGACCGCGTCGCCTTCGACCCGAGGAATCGTTTGAGTACCATGTCCGTCGTTGGGACGCACGCCGGATAACGACGGTCCCGTAGACCGCAAGCGCCAGTCACCGCCCCGTCGTGCTCCCGCAGTCGTTCTCACTCTGCCGCCGGTATCGTAAACGAAACCGTCGTCCACTCGTCCGGTTCGCTCTCGAGCCACATCTCGCCGTCGTGGCGTTCGACGATCCGCTGGCAGAGCGCGAGCCCGATCCCCGTCCCCGGATACTCCTCGCGGGTGTGCAACCGTTCGAACACCTCGAACACCCGCTCCTGATCCGACGGCTCGATTCCGATTCCCTCATCATGGACCGAAATCACCCACTCACGGCGTCGATTGCGGACACGAGACTCGGCATCGACGCGTATCCGCGGGCGCTCGTCGCCGCTGTACTCGAGTGCGTTCTCGAGCAGATTCTGGAAGACCTGTCGCAACTGGTTGGCATCGCCCTGGACGCGAGGGAGGCCGTCCTCGGTCACCGTGAGTTCGGCGTTCGTCTCACCGATCTGTAGCTGGAGGTCTTCGCGGACGTTTGCGAAGATATGGTCGAGGTCGACGGGCTCAAGGGGGTCACCGCGCGTTTCGACGCGGGAGTAGGCGAGCAGGCCGTCGATCATCCGGCGCATTCGATCCGCGCCATCGATGGCGTACTCGAGGAACTCCTCGCCGTCCTCGTCGAACGCGTCGCTGTAGCGCCGTTCGAGCAACTGGAGATAGCTCGAGACCATCCGCAGGGGTTCTTGTAAGTCGTGGGAGGCCGCGTAGGCGAACTGCTCGAGGCGGTGGTTCGATTCCTCGAGTCGCGCAACCGTCTCCTCGAGCTTGCGCTGATTCTCCTTGCGCTCGGTGATGTCGTGGGCCATCGTCATCCCGGCGAAGACGGTCCCCTCACTGTCGGTTACCGGAACCGCGTACAGCACCCATTCCCTGCCGTCGTGCCGGAGTTCGACCGATCGTTTCTCGCCCTCGAGTGCGCTTCGAAGCACGGGCTCGAGTGTTTCTCGCACCTCCGGCGTCCAGGTGTCCTCGAAGTTCGAGCCTTCGATCTCGGCGGGGTCTTCGTCGATCATCTCGAAGCCCCGGCCCGCCGCGAGGGTGTACTCGAGGTCGTGGTCGAACAGGGTGACGACGCCGTTCGGGAAGTACTCGGCGATGGTCCGGTAGCGCTGTTTCGACTCCTCTAACGCCTGCTCGCGCTGCTTTCGATCGGTGACGTCCCGGAAGTAGACTGAGATACCGGTTTCGGATGGGTAGAGGTTGGCCTCGACCCAGAATCCGAGTCGGGGATAGTAGAGTTCGTAGTGCGTTGCGACCTGTTCGTCCCGTGCCGTATGGAACGCATCCCAGACGTCGTCGATCTCGGCGGCTGACGGGAAGACGTCCCAGAGGCGCTCCCCGAGGAGGTCCTCTTCGGGGTGACCGAGCAGTTCCTCGGCACGGTCGTTGACGAGCGTGAATCGAAACTCGTTATCGACTGCGTACAGCGCGTCGGACACCCGGTTGAAAACGCGCTGGAGCTCGGTCTCGAGTTCCCGTTCACGATTTCGTCGGTCGGTCATATCGCGCGTTACCTTCAGAAACCCCTGATGAGTGCCGTCGTCGTCCCAGACGGGTGTGATCGTGACGTTTGCCCAGAACTGTGATCCGTCCTGTCTGACGCGCCACCCCTCGTCCTCGACCGAGCCCGTCTCGAGTGCAATCCGGAGATTCCGTTCGGGAACGTTCGCTTCTCGGTCCTCGTCGGTGTAGAACACCNCCCCTCGTCCTCGACCGAGCCCGTCTCGAGTGCAATCCGGAGATTCCGTTCGGGAACGTTCGCTTCTCGGTCCTCGTCGGTGTAGAACACCGAGAAGTGCTCGCCGAGGATTTCCGCCCGGTCGTACCCCTTGGTCTGGCGTGCGCCCTCGTTCCAACTGATGATACGGCCGTTCTCGTCGAGTCGGAAAATTGCGTACTCCTCGACGGTGTCGACGAGGGTGTTGAACGCCTCCTGGCTCTTCCTGAGCTTTCCTTCCGAACGTTTTCGGTCGGTGATGTCGTCGTAGAACTCGACACGACCGCCGGCGTAGGGGCCGGTCTCGATCGGTTTGCTCTGGCACTCGAGCCAGCGCTCGCCGTGTTCGTCGACGAGTTTGAACTCGAGATAGTTGCTGACGGCTGTGTCATCGGTTGTGTGGCTGTCCGTGCGGTCACCTTCGGTTTCGTGTGGGTTGTCGCTTACTTTAGCGCCGATTTTGCCTCGGTTCTTGCCCTCGTTCTTCCTCCCGTTTCTGCCCACAGTATCGCTAACTCGGCTGACGAACGAGGCGGGTTCGACGACCCGGTCAGCAAGCTGGTCTTCGATGACAGTGCGTTTTGACTGTCCGAGAACTGACTCGCGATCGAGATCGAGGAACGCTTCGGCGGTTTCGTCGAGCCACCTGATCGTCCGGGACTCGTCGAGGACGATTGCACCGATGTTGGCTCCGTTCAGAGCGCTTCTGATGGAGTCTGCCGAGGCGCGATCCGTGTTCGAAGCGGCCGATGCCGAGCCCTGTTCTTCATTCTGGCTCGTTTCCAAGCTGGCCGCAGACGTTTCACGGTAGTTTCGGATGAAACAGAGCACACTCTTTCTCTCTCCTTCTCCCTCTCTTTCGTCTTCGTGCGTCTCTCCCATTGGTGGGACCTGCGTAACCCGCACGGTGCAGGACACGTCGTCCCCGTTGGCGGTTCGGACATCGACGACGGTTTCGACGACGGGTTCGTCCTCGGGATTGGACCCGAGAACGTCGTTGATCGCCGCGATACCTGCATCGTCGAAAACTGTCGAAATGTGGGCGTTCGTGAGTTCCTCACCCGGGTAGCCGGTGACCGATCGAAAGCCATCGTCGACGAGTTCGATACACCCCTGTTCGTTACACTGACAGAGTCCACCGTCGACCATCCGCGCGAGAGAACGGTAGCGTTCCAACTCCCGTTCCTCATCCCCAACCTCGGCAGTTCCCCAGAGCGTCCCGGACGCTCCCAATCGACGCGACATACACATCCGAAAGTCACCGAGAAGGATAAGCGCCGTGGCGTCTCTTGCAGTGTGCCCTGTGCCCGTTTCGAGGGCTGAAACTGCGCAATTCGACTGCCTGACGATCATTGCTGGGTGATACCACACCGTCTCCGTCGGGCGGGAGCTTTTTCTCGCTCCGGTTGGATACGACCGTCGAGAACATGGACCTCGAGTCGATTCCGGGTGTCGGCGAGAAGACCGCCCGGGCGCTGTCGGATCTCGACGATCCCGAGCGAGCGCTTCGCGCGGGTGACGTTGCGACGATCGCGTCCGCTCCCGGCATCACGCAGGGACGGGCCGCCCGGATCGCACGCGGTGCAATCCGGCGCGAACACGACGACCCCGGCGGCTTCCTCGCCACCGACCGCGCCAGAGAGATCTACCGCGAGGTCCTCTCGTTGCTCAAAGAACGTACGGTCACGGCCTACGCCGCCCAGCGCGTCGAGACGTTCTACCCGAGCCCGCGCCGTTCGCGCATCGAGGAGGTCCAGACGTTCGCGCGCGAATCTATCTCACGCGAGGCCGACCCCGCCATCCTCGAGGCACTCGAGGGCGTCGAACCACTCCGAACGCCCGGCGACGTTCGCGTCCGCGAGCGCTGTCTCGCGACGACCGACGCCGAGCGCTACTCCGCGGCTCGCGAGGCAATTCCCGAACTCTCCGTCGAAGTCGTCGAGGACGCCCAGGGACTCGCCGAACTCGCTCGCGGCTACTCGACCGTCATCGCGCTCGACGAATCCTTCGCCGGCGTCACCGTCGAGGGCGATGTCCAGGTCAGACCGGACGCACTCGAGACGCCCGCCGAAATCGTCCCCGAGCGCCCGCTCGCGTTCTTCGCGCGAAACCGGGATCGAATCACCGCCGCGATCGACGTTCACCGGACCGCTGGCCTCGCAGATGAGGTCGACTGCGACCTCGATGCACTCGAGGACGGCCTCTCGCGACTCGAGCCGGATGGCACCGTCGCCGGCGACGACGAACTCGACCGACTGACGGTCGCCGCTGACGATTTAGACGCCGCGGTCGGCACCGCAGAAACTGTCGCGAACGACCACCTCCGGGACGCGATCCGCGAGGAGGACGTGACCATCGAGGGCTCGGACCTCCTCTCGCTTGTCGAACGCGGCGCTGGCGTCGACTCGCTGCTCTCTCGGGAACTCGCAGACGAGTTCGCCGCAGCCGTCGCCGCCGCGCGCGAGTACCTGATCGACTCGCTCGACCTCGACGCGGGCGAGGCCGAACTCGCACGGCGCATCTTCGGCGACGAACCGACGTTCCCGGTCGAACGCGACGAGGACGCCACCGCTCGACTGCGCGAGGAACTCGTCGCGGCCAAGGAGCGCCGCGCTGGCAAACTCAAGCGCGAACTGGCGGCCGACCTCGCCGATCAGCGCGACGGCGCGCGCGAACTCGTCCGGGCTGCACTCGAGTTGGATGTCGAACTCGCGATCGCCCGCTTTGCTGAGGACTTTGGGTGTACGATGCCCGAGTTCGTCTGGGACGCTGACGGCGGCGGCGGTAGCGGCGGCAGTGGCGGTGATACCGCCACGAACGCCAACACCGGCTTCACCATCGAGGCCGGTCGCTCGCCCCTGCTCGACGAACCACTCGAGGCCATCGACCCCGTCGACTACGAGGTCGCTGGTGTCGCACTCCTCTCGGGGGTCAACAGCGGCGGGAAGACCTCGCTGCTCGACCTCACCGCGAGCGTCGTCGTCCTCGCCCACATGGGGCTGCCCGTCCCCGCCGAGCGCGCGCAACTGCGGCGCTTCGACGACTTACACTACCACGCGAAGACCCAGGGCACCCTCGACGCCGGCGCGTTCGAGTCCACTGTTCGCGAGTTCGCCGACCTCGCACAGGGTGGTGAAGGCTCGCTCGTGCTCGTCGACGAACTCGAGAGCATCACCGAACCGGGCGCGTCGGCGAAGATCATCGCCGGGATTCTGGAAGCCTTGCACGAAAACGGCGCGACGGCGGTCTTCGTCTCCCACCTGGCGGACGAGATCCGCGAGATGGCCGGCTTCGCGGTGACCGTCGACGGCATCGAGGCCGTCGGACTGGTCGAGGGAGAACTCGAGGTGAACCGCTCGCCGGTGAAGAACCATCTCGCGCGCTCGACGCCGGAACTGATCGTCGAGAAGCTAGCGACCGAGGCTGGGACTGATGATTCGGTGCGCGCAAACGGCGGCACCGAGACCGTGTCGGAGCCCCAGTTCTACGACCGGCTACTCGAGAAGTTCGAGTGAGCGCCCGCCGAAATTCCTGTTCGGATAGCGCTCGGGTAGAGACTGGTGTTTGCCCTCTCTGGGATACTCGTTCTGGGGATTGCCGGAGCGGGAACCGGATGATCGTACCGGACGATGCCCGAGGACTCGGTTCGTTCGATGGGGCCGCCGGCCGTTGGCGCAAACGTTGATTGAGCTGGCTCCCGTCCATAGTCTATGGTCGAGTTACCGGCTGAGCAACACCTCGTCATCCGAGCGCGATCGCACTTGGAGCAGTGGACGAACAACGCCCGGACGAAGGCGTACGAGGAGCTGTTCGAGGGTGATGCACCGATCCTCACCGCTGACGAACTGCACCGTCTCGATGCGTTTGATTCCCAGCTGGAACGACACGGCGGCGATGGCGTCTGGGGAACGGATCAGTACGGCATTCACACTGCTGGGGCCACGAGTTCGGATCGCCCGCTCGGCGTGGTCTGCGTGTATCACCCCCACATCACCGAAGACTCCGTTCTTCGGGGTGGTGATGGGATAGATGACGAGACCGAAGAGCGACTCAATGCCGCGCTCTGGCGGTACAGCGAGCGCGTCGCAACGCTCATCGAAGAGGAACTCGACGAGTTCCTCCGTCAAACCGAGGGCTAGACCCAATCCGATTCCATCTCCCGAGAACGTGAGGTAGTATAGCGATGATCGGTGCGATGCGGACGGCCCTCCGCCTGGCCGGAAGCGGCTTCGATACAGCGGGTACTGGCGTTGTTGTTCTAGAAACGCAGCGACAGTTGCCGTCAACATGACCGTGACCGTGACCGTGAGCGTCGTTTAGCGATCACTGCGCGGGCGCACTTGCTGGATCAACTGATCTGGATTCGCACACGTTCTGGCTACCGAACTCGTATGACAAACTACTGCTCTAGTACAACTGCAACTATTCACACACTGATCGCGTAGCCCTCATGCGATCAGGTGCGCACTGCCTTGCAGTGGCTACCATCGTTCCGCTCACATCAGCGGGCTGCCGGTTCACGACTCCTTTTTGCCGTTCTGTTCATTGAACAGGTATGGGTGCAGATCTTGCAATCACGAACGCGCTCGCACTCACGATGCGCGACGGCCGGCTCGGAATCGTCGAGAACGCTACTATCGCCGTCGAGAACGACGAGATCAGTTCCGTTGGCCCCGCCGACGAGTTCGACGGCAATCCGGCGCGAACCATCGACGGAAGCGGCCGGGTCGTCCTCCCCGGACTGGTGAACGTCCACGCCCACACCGGCCTGACACTGCTTCGCGGCGGCGCGCAGGACGTGCCCGAAATCGAGTGGATGAACCGCGCGCTCGGCCCACTCTCGGAGGCGATGACTCCCGACGACGAAATCGCCGGCGCGCGACTCGGCGTCCTCGAGGCGCTGCGCTCGGGTGTGACCACCGTCGGCGAGTACGCGGCCGATGTCGCGGACCTCGTCGACGCGGTCTACGATCCGATGGGCGTCCGCGTCGTCGCCGCGGAGACGATCAACGCCGTCGACGACGCCGCGGCAGATCTCGGGCCAGACGAGCCGTACCCGCTCGACGACGAGCAGGGCTGGGCGGGACTCGAGCGCAACGAAGACCTGTTCGAGACCTACGCCGACCACGAGCGCGTCTCGTGTCTCTACGGTCCGCAGGCACTCGACATGGTCCCGCCCGAACTACTCGAGACGATCCGCGACCGGGCAATCGAGCACGACCGGGGCATCCACATGCACGTCGCGCAGGGCGAGCGCGAGCACCGCCAGATCCAGGCTCGCTACGGTGCAAACGAGACGACCGTCAGCGTTCTCGACGATCTCGGAATCGTCTCGGAGCGCCTGCTCGCGGCCCACCTCCACAACGCCACGGCCGCAGAACGCGAGCACCTCGCTGACGCCGGCGTGCGGATGGCTGCGAACCCGAGTTCGATCGCCGCCATCGACGGCATCACGCCGCCGATCGATGAGTACCGCGAGTACGGCGGCGTCGCCGGCATCGGGACGGATCAGGCACCCGGTCCGGGCGGGCACGACTTCCTGCGAGAGCTGCGGACCACGGCGCTGCTCGCGAAGACCAAGCGGACCGATCCGACTGCCTTCCCCGCGTGGGAGGCACTTCGCGTCGCGACCATCGAGGGCGCAAAGACGCTGGGGATCGACGACCGCGTCGGCTCACTCGAAGTCGGCAAACGCGCCGATCTCGTCGTGCTCGACCTCGACCACCCCTCGACCGCACCCGTCGTGTCAAAGCCGCTGCAGACGGCCGTCCCGAATCTGATCTACGGCGCGAACGCCGGCCTCGTCGACACAGTCGTCGTCGACGGCGAGGTGGTACTCGAGAACGGTGCGGTCACGACGGTCGATGAAGAGGGGGTACTCGAGTCGGCGAACGAGCGCGCTGCGGCAGTCTTCGATCGTGCGGGTGATGCGTGGCGCGCGGCTGATTCCGAGCTCGTGGGTCGAGTGGAGGATGGTTGGCTCTGAACGGTGATACCTGAGAGTCGACAGCTGACGTTGGTGTCGGTATCGGCGTCGACGTCGATGTCGACGTAGGCCGTGACTATGAACCCGTCTCGGTGCACAGGCACTCGTGGCCCTGCGACGACCGGCCGATGACGAAGGCGTGGATCTCAGTGGCAAGTGCAAACATCGCCTGAGCCCGTTCTGCTGAGGCCAGTCCGTCCTGATAGTACGTTTTTGCCCGATGGTCGCGCCAGAGGTCGGCGAGGTCCGCAGCCATAGATTCAGAAACAGTGCCGACCGCGGCTGCTTCTCGATACACACCGGAATGCGTTCCGGGAAGATCGTTCGGCTCCATCGTCCTGCGTTCGAGGAGTCGAAACTCGACTGTTCGTTCGATTGCGACGAACGAGGCCTCGATGACGAGCGTGTAGTATCCCGCCTCACGCAGGGCGGCAGCACCGGCGAGCAGTCGGCACGCCTTCCGTAGCTGGAGGAGCGCTGCGTCCGTCACATCGAGTCCGGATTCGATCGCTGTCGGCCGTCGGTCGAACGCTGCCTGTGCGTCGGCGATGAACTGTTCGATTCGCGTACTACTCACCGCCAATCACCGCCTTCCGGAGCGATTGCAGTTGCTCACTGCCGTACACCGTGACGCCCTCCGTGAAAATCTCGCGGAGCTTCGGCCCTGCTCGACGTGAACTCGCTGTGGATTCGACGTACGGTTCGAAGTCGAACCGGTCCCCATCGAACCGTTGCTCCTGGAGGCCGGCAACAACGTCGGCGATCATGCGACGGGCCGTTGTCCGGTCGCCGTCGACCACGACGAACAGGTCGATGTCGCTCTGTCGGTCGGCTTCGCCTCGAGCGACGCTTCCAAACACGACGATGCCGACAACGTCGTCGATCTCATCGGCATCACTGGCTGCCTCACGGATGTGCGTCACGACAGTCCGAATCGGCGCGTGGAACTCCGATTGTTCGATCGCGAGTATCGGGTCGTCCTTCTGGAGCCGATCCGGATTTATCGAGACGTAGTTTCGCCGTGCTGTTTTTCGGATTCGAACGGCACCGATACTGTCGAGGAGATCGACAGCTCGCCAGACCGTCGACCGAGTGACATCCGTTGCGTCGACGAGATCTGGGATCGTAAACTCCGTCTCGTGGGCATCGGCCAAGAGCCGGAGGATATCGTCCGCAGCCCCGATACGAAACACGTCGGTCTCCGCATCTGGATACGCATCGATGCAGATCGTCACGTTCTGTTGCGCCATTTCGGACACTATCTGATTTTGTGCAACGGAACATAAATAGATAGCGTGCTCTTCCGCAGCACGTGCGCACCGTGCCGGCGTTGGCGGCTGGCTGCTTGCGAATCCGAGCCCGATCGCCGCCATTGGTAGCGGAACACGGTACTCGAGAGCCGCGAGCGATGCGTGGCGCGCGGCTGACTCCAAACTTGTAGGCCGAGTGGAGGACGGCTGGCTCTGAACAGTGACCGCTGGGAGCTGAACCATCGGTGCGATGAGAGCCGACCATCGGTGTGGATCACGGCTGTCGAACGGGTCAGAACCCGATAGACAGCAAACAACTAAGTAACTTGGACAGCGTGGTGAAAGTGATGGCAGACGACCCCGAGGAGGGGATGTTGTCGTGGGACGAATCCGTGTTTCGGGACGAGCACGTCTTCGAGATCGACTACGTTCCCGAGACGTTCCAGCACCGCGAGGGCCAGATGCGAAACCTGACGTACGCACTTCGGCCAGCGGTGCGTGGTTCGCGCCCGCTCAACGTCGTGGTTCGCGGCCCGCCGGGCACCGGCAAGACGACCTCGATCCAGAAACTGTTCGACGAGGTCGGCGCACAGACCAGCGACGTGCGGACCATCCGCGTCAACTGCCAGGTCAACGCGACCCGCTACTCGGTGTTCTCGCGACTGTTCGAGGGCACCTTCGACTACGAGCCGCCCTCGTCGGGGATTTCCTTCAAGAAACTGTTCAGCCAGATCGCGGAGAAACTCGTCGAGGACGACCGCGTCCTCGTCGTCGCCCTGGACGATGTCAACTACCTCTTCTACGAGAACGAGGCCTCCGACACGCTCTACTCGCTGCTTCGCGCCCACGAGGAACACCCTGGCGCGAAGATCGGCGTCGTCGTCGTCTCTTCCGATCCCGCACTCGACGTCATCGACGAACTCGACTCCCGCGTCCAGAGCGTTTTCCGCCCCGAGGACGTCTACTTCCCGGTCTACGACCAGCCCGAAATCGTCGACATCCTCGACGAGCGCGTCCGCCGGGGCTTCCACGACGGTGTTATCGGCCGGGAGACACTCGAGTACGTCGCCGAACTGACGGCCAACAGCGGCGACCTTCGGGTGGGGATCGACCTCCTGCGCCGGGCGGGGCTCAACGCGGAGATGCGTGCGAGTCGCAGCGTCGAACGCCAGGATGTCGAGGAGGCCTACGAGCAGTCGAAGTACATCAACCTCTCGCGGTCGCTGTCGGGGTTGACCGACACCGAGCAGACCTTACTGGAGGTTATCGCCCACCACGACGGCGAGCAGGCTGGCGAGGTGTACGAAGCCTTCCGCGAGCAGACGGATCTCGGCTACACCCGCTATTCGGAAATCGTGAACAAGCTCGACCAGCTCGGGTTGATCGACGCCGAGTACGCAGAGGTCGACGGTCGCGGCCGCTCGCGGTCGCTGTCGCTGTCCTACGAGAAGGACGCCGTGCTGGATCGACTCGAGTAAGCCGCCGACTGCGCCGACCGGTCAGTGTGGATTCACCGCCCGCTCGCAAATTTATCGACTCAGAGCTGTGCTCGGTTGCGCGACCTTCTGTTTTATCGTGGTCGCAGCTGTGGAGGTGAACGATGGAGCCAGTTACGACAGACGGCGCGCCGTCGTTCACCGATCTGTATTCGCTGCCGATCGGGCAGGGAATGATCCACGGAGAGACGCTACACGCTGCACAGCTCCCCGGCGATCCAGAGACCGGCGAGATCGTCGGCGAGACGATGAGCGAGCAGGCCGAACGGACGCTCGATAACATCGAAGCGACCCTTGAGGCGGGCGGGTCATCCTTCGACGACGTCATCAAGGTAACTGTGTACGTCACTGATCTCGATTCATTCGATGAGTTCAACGAAGTCTACGCACAGTACGTCTCTGAGCCATATCCGGTTCGGTGTGTCGTCGAAGTCTCCGACCTCGCTGCAACAGCCATGGTCGAAGTCGATGTCGAAGCCGCCGTCTGATACGGTCTGCTGCGGGTCTGTTCCGGTGCAACTGCTGGACGGGGCACGGTTTCACCGGTAAACCGTTCCAGTGACTCGTCAAGCCCAGTCTTTGTGAATGGTGAGTCTCTGAGTAAATTATCTGGTGTTTTGTGAGGTATTGCACTCAGGCTTGATCGATCTGTTCGCGATACTCTTCTGCGATCTCGAGTGCGTTGTCGATCCGGTCTTGTGTGTCGGTGTCCGTTCGCTCGCTGAGCTGTCTGAGCTGGTTGAGATGCTCGTCGAGAATCGCGTGATCGGGTTCGTGATCCCCGACAGTGTAGTCTTTGAACGAATCGGCGACCTCGCGGATATCCTCGCGAGCGCCGTCGTCGTCGGCCGTCTTCGCCGCCTCCTCGAGTTCGTCGCGCGCCTGCGCTAGTTCCTGAACCATGTGCGAGGCCACAACGACCCGCCCTATAACGGTTAGCGTGGCACCTGAATAGGTGGTTGTTTCGCACCGTTCAAATCCGTTTCAGTCTGTTTTCCATCCGGCGTTCTGCGTTCAACATCGTGTTGGTCGACTGCCATCAGGGAATGACTGATTACCTCTTATCGAGACACATGGCATTACCAGCAGAAACGGTAGTCAACCCGCTGAAACCAACTGCTGAGTTCTTCTGGTCGAACGCCCCTTGATTGGCTGCAAATGACGTTCTCACGACGCACGACGCTCAAGGTAATTGGTGTTGCAAGCGGAGTTGGACTCTCCAGTGGAGTCGCCCTCGCGAGCGGTGACGACACGACAGATACAGACGGGAAGCCGTCGGAAGACGACGAACCGACGACCGACGACAAACCGATGGACGAGGACCGTCCGGCAGACGAGCCCACCGACGCTGCAGTTCGCGTCGCACACTTCTCACCCGACGCACCCGCGGTCGATATTCTCGTCGATGGCGCGGAAGTCCTCTCGGACGTTCCCTACGGTGCCATCTCACCGTATCTGGACCTCGATCCTGGTACCTACACGGTCACCATTACTGCGGCTGGTGATCCCGACACCGTCGCATTCGAGGGTGATGTCGATGTCGGTGACGCCTACTACACGGTTGCAGCAATCGGCGAACTCGAGGCGGAGACGTTCCGGCCAGAGGTGCTGACTGACGCCGCCCCACTCCCAACAGATGCGCCGGCGGAGTCGGCGTTCGCTCGTGTCGCCCACTTCTCGCCCGATGCGCCCGCAGTTGACATCTACGCCGACGACGATCCGCTGGTCGAGGACGTCTCCTTCGGTGACGTCTCTGAGTACCTCGCCGTTCCCGCCGGCTCCTACGAACTTTCCGTCCGTCCTGCGGGCGACCCAGAGACTGTGGTCGCGTCGTTCGATGTTGAACTCGCTGCCGACGTAGCGTACACTGGGTACGCGATTGGCTACCTCGAACCGGCGGCCGATGTGGACGACCGTGACTTCACGGTCGAAATCGCTGTCGACGGCCCTGGGGCGGATGAGGAAGCGGCGCCAGCGGAGACGGAGGCCGACCCTGTAGACGAAGATGACGAAGTCGACGACGCCGTTGGGCCCGATGAGCCTGCTGACGAATCGACGACCGAGCCAGAGACTGAGCCTGAAGCCGAACCGGAACCAGAACCCGAACCTGACCCCGACACCGACGACGCACCTGTTGACGAGCCAGCCGAGGCTGACGCAGGGGCCTAAACAGGGCTTGCCGAGACAGTAAACCGCGGGCGCGTCAGGCAAGAAGGGGCGAACGGCCGGACAAACGAAGCCACACACGACCGGCGACACACTACAGCGATGGGCCCCGGTCTGTTTCTGCTTTTGATCGGCTCCAGACGAGTGACTGCTCCCGAGACAGCCGACGACTCTAGCAAACCCGGCCACTGTTCCCGCGCTGAGGATAGAGCGAGAGATCAGGCCCTCGCATATGCGAGCGCGTAAAGTAGCTCCAGTCCTTGATCCCGATGATGAGTGATTCTCGAGGTCCCCTGCAGCCGGACCGACCGGACGCCGACCACCCGTTCGAGGTCGACGCGCCCTTCGAGCCCGCCGGCGACCAGCCCGAGGCGATTGAGCAGCTAGCCGACGGGTTCAACTCGGGCATGGAGAAACAGACGCTCCTCGGCGTCACGGGATCGGGAAAGACGAATACCGTCTCCTGGACCATCGAGGAGGTCCAGCAGCCGACGCTCGTGATCGCACACAACAAGACGCTCGCGGCCCAACTCTACGAAGAGTTCCGGAACCTCTTCCCCGAGAACGCCGTCGAGTACTTCGTCTCCTACTACGACTACTACCAGCCCGAGGCCTACGTCGAACAGACGGACACCTACATCGACAAGGACGCCTCGATCAACGACGAAATCGACCGGCTTCGGCACTCGGCCACGCGCTCGCTCCTCACCCGCGAGGACGTCATCGTCGTCGCGAGCGTCTCGGCCATCTACGGCCTCGGTGACCCGCGAAACTACATCGACATGTCGCTGCGACTCGAGGTCGGCGAGGAGGTCGGCCGCGACGACCTCCTGAAACAGCTCGTGGACCTGAACTACGAGCGCAACGACGTCGACTTCACGCAAGGCACGTTCCGCGTCCGGGGCGATACCGTCGAAATCTACCCGATGTACGGCCGCTACGCCGTCCGCGTCGAACTCTGGGGCGACGAAATCGACCGCATGGTGAAAGTGGACCCACTCGAGGGCACCACCCAGGGCGACCAGCAGGCCGTCCTCGTCCACCCGGCAGAGCACTACTCGATTCCGGAGCCCAAACTCGAGCGCGCGATGGACGAGATTCGCGACGACCTCGACTCCCGAATTTCGTACTTCGAACGCAAGGGCGACATGATCGCCGGCCAGCGCATCGAGGAGCGCACGACGTTCGATCTCGAGATGATGCAGGAGACGGGCTACTGTTCGGGCATCGAGAACTACTCGGTCTACCTCTCGGATCGCGAGTCCGGCGAGGCACCGTACACGCTGCTCGATTACTTCCCGGACGACTTCCTGACGGTGATCGATGAGTCCCACCAGACGATTCCACAGATCCGCGGCCAGTACGCCGGCGACAAGTCCCGCAAGGATTCGCTCGTCGAAAACGGCTTCCGGCTCCCAACCGCCTACGACAATCGCCCGCTCACCTTCGAGGAATTCGAGGAGAAGACGGACCAGACGCTGTACGTGTCTGCGACGCCGAGCGACTACGAGCGCGAACACTCCGAGCGCATTGCTGAACAGATTGTTCGGCCAACGCACCTTGTCGACCCCGAAATTTCTGTCTCGCCGGCGAGCGGTCAGATCGACGACCTCATGGACCGCATCGACGACCGGATCGACCGCGACGAGCGCACCCTCGTCACCACGCTCACGAAGCGGATGGCCGAGGACCTCACGGAGTACCTCGAGGAGGCCGGCGTCAACGTCGAGTACATGCACGACGAGACGGACACCTTGGAGCGCCACGAGATCATCCGCTCCCTTCGATTGGGGGAGATCGACGTGCTCGTCGGGATCAACCTCCTGCGGGAGGGGCTGGACATCCCCGAAGTCTCGCTCGTGGCGATTCTCGACGCCGACCAGGAGGGCTTCCTCCGCTCGGAAACGACGCTCGTCCAGACGATGGGCCGCGCGGCGCGAAACGTCAACGGCGAGGTCGTCCTCTACGCCGACGACCCCTCGAACGCGATGGAGTCCGCAATCGAGGAAACCAAGCGCCGCCGTCGAATTCAACAGGCGTACAACGAGGAACACGGCCTCGAACCGACCACCATCGACAAGGACGTCAGCGAGACCAACCTGCCCGGCAGCAAGACCGACACCTCGCAGGTCTCCGGCCGGGAACTCGAGGACGAGGACGACGCCGCCCGCTACATCGACGAACTCGAGACGCGGATGGACGAAGCCGCGAGCAATCTCGAGTTCGAACTCGCCGCGGATATCCGCGACCGGATTCGGGAGGTCCGCGAGGAGTTCGAACTCGCAGGCGGTGACGAAGACGAGGGTGTCGCGCCGCCGGCCGAGGAATTCTGACTGTCTGGCTGTTTGACTGTCCAGTTGTCCCCCCACCTGTTCCTGAAAATCCGCTCAATGGGTGCCCGCGAACGATCCTTACAACTCGAGTGTGTAGACGACTTCCTCGTGCTCCTCGTCACCCATCTCGACGGTACCGCCACCGGTCTCCGTGAAGCCCAGGTCTTCGTAGAACGTTCGCCCGCCCTCGTTCGAGGCGAGGTCGATCGCCTGCATTCGGTTCATGTTGAAATCCGCGAGATCGTCGCGCAGCCGCTCGTGGAGCGCAGTCCCGATCCCTTCGCGCTGGTGGTCCGGGTGAACGTACATCCGCAGCACGTTGCCCTCGTCTTCTTGCACGACGCCGTGGGTGAAGCCGACGACGCCGTCGTCGGTTTCGGCGACCAGCACTGCGGTGCCGGGTTTCGAGAGGGCGCGCTCGAGTTCGTCGTCGGCGTACCAGTCGTCGACCGTTTCGTCGATGACGTCGCTTGCGAGTTCGTCGTAGGTGTCGTGCCAGGTGTCGCGAGCGACCTCGCGGATCGCCTCGCGGTCGTCGGCGGTTGCTGGTCGGATTGTTCCCTCCATACTGTGGTCTACGATACCGAGGAACAAAGAGGGCCGCTCAACGCGGATTGTGGTAGTGCAACCTGCGTTACGCTCGGTTGAGGACAGCGTCGAGCAGCAGTCGGCTCGGACAGGTCCGACCTCACGCCTGCACGTCGAACCCGCGATCGCGAAGCAGGTCCAGCACTCTATCGCGGTGGTCGCCCTGCAGTTCGATCCGGCCGTCGTCGACGGTGCCGCCGGTGCCGAGCGACGATTTGAGATCGGAGGCGATCGACTCGATTTCGGATTTCGAGAGGTCGAAGCCCTCGACGATCGTCACCGGTTTGCCGTACCGCCGGGATTCCATGCGAATCGACAGCACCTGCTCTGCGGTTTCGAGGTCACTTTGGCTATCTAATTCGTCAAGCAGGTCGTCGAGTGGGTCGTCTGCGGGCACAGTCGATTACAGGTGGCCCAGGGCAATAGCCCTAGTCACCGGTCGGATTTCCGGACCGTCGTCCGTCGTCCAACGAGTTCGGTGGTGCCGACCGAGAGGACCGACAGCCAGAGCGCGCAGGCGACGAGGCCGATTGTCGTCGCAACCACGGAGTGGATCGCGAGCGGTGCGAGAACGAGCAGTGGAAGACCGGGGAGGATCATCACGAACGTCAGCGCGTCGCCGAGCACTGCTGGCCCGATTCCAACGAAGACGACCAACGCCCAGAGCGCACAGAGTCCGACCAGCGCGAGGAAGACGGTGAGCGAGGCGGTGTCGGGCTGAAACACCCGTTGTCGGAACGGTAGCTCTTCGGCCGCGACAGACTGGTTTCGCCCGACGGCCGCGAGAAGGGCGGCGACCACAGCGGAACCGGCGACTGCGCCGGCCAGACCGAGCAGGAGTAGTCCTGCACTGGGCTCGATCGTTGGCGGAAGCTGTGCGGCCGTCAGGTTCCGGTTGACGAACCAGACCGCCGGAAAGAGGGCCATGAAGAAGGGGACCACCATGGCGCGGACGAAGTCGTTCATCGCCGAACGATTCAACCCGACAACACAAATACGTTAGCAAACTGCGACGATTCGATCTGCTGTGAGTTTTGTGCGTCCTCTCACTGCATATCGACTCTATAGCCGCTCCTTCACCGTCTGAGCCGTCTTCTCACCGACACCCGAGACACTCTGGAGATCCTCCACGCTCGCCTCGCGGACGTTCTCCACGCTGCCGAAGCGCCCGAGCAGCCGTTTTCTCGTCTCGGGGCCGATTCCCGGAACGTCATCCAACACCGTCTTCACGTCGTCGCGCAGCGTCTGGTGGTACTGGACGGCAAACCGGTGGGACTCGTCGCGAACACGCTGGAGAAGGTGCAAGTGCGGTGCGTCCGAGGGCCAGGAGAGCTGTCTGTCGGGTGTGATAACCGTCTCCTCAGCCTTTGCGAGCGCGATTGTGGGTACGTCCCAGCCAACCGAAGCCAGCGCGTCCCGGGCCGCCTCGAGTTGCCCCTCGCCACCGTCGATCAGCAGGAGGTCCGGATCCGGTCTGTCGTCTCGGCCCTCGACGGCTCGGCTGGCGCGCCACTCGAGTAGCGCGCGCATGTTGTCGTAGTCGTCGTTCTGGTCGGTGAGCTTCTTCCGGCGGTAGTCGGCTTTGTCGGCGCTGCCGTCGACGAAGGTGACGTTGCTTCCGACGGCGGCTGTTCCCTGGGCGTGGCTCACGTCGAAGCCCTCGATTCGGCGGGCCGTCTCGAGGTCGAGTGCGTCGGCGAGCATGCCACACTCGTCGCGGCGGCCGACGTTTCGCCGGGCGTTTTTGAGCGCGAGGTCGACGAGTTTGGCCTCGCGGCCGGCACCGGGGACGCGGACGGCGACGCCTTCGATGTCGAGCCAGGCGCTGACCTCGTCGTCGCCGTGGCGTTCGGGGAGGAGGAGTGCGTCGGGGAGGTCGCGTTCGGCGTAGTACTGGACGATGAAGGCGGCGAGGACGGCGGGGACGCCGCCCCGGCTGTTCGCTGTCTCCGTCCCCTGTGCGAGGCCGCCATCGACCGCAGCTGCTGTCGCGTTTGCGTCTGTGCCTGCGTCGCCGTCCGTGTTCGCGTCCGTTTCCGTTTCTGTTTCTGTTTCTGCACCCGGCGCTTCGAGCGTGTGGCGCTCTCTATCCACGAGCTTCCCGCTCTCGGCGCGCAGCCGGGCCACCGTCGCGTCCTCGCCCTCGATGGCGACGCCGAGCACGTCGACCGCGCGCTCGTCACCGACCGACTGGACCGCCTCGCCGCCCTCGCCGTGGAAGGCTTCGACCGTCTCGAGTCGGTCCCGGAGATTCGCCGCGCGTTCGAAGTGCTGTTCCTGGGCGGCGGCTTCCATCTCCCGACGCAGCGGGTCCGTGAGAATCCCGGTTTCACCTTCGAAGAAGCGCTCGACGGCGGTCACGTCCTCGGCGTACGTCTCGAGTTCGATCTCTCGCGTACAGGGGGCGGTACAGAGCCCCATCTCGTAGTCGAGGCAGGGCCGGTCTCGGCCGGAGTACTTGTGGTCCGAACAGCCCCGGACGCCGTAGGTCTCGCGCAGGGCTTTCACGACGGTCTCGACCTGCCGTTTGTTGGTGTAGGGGCCGAAAACGGTCGCGGACTCGCTCGGATCACGGGTGATCTCGATCTGCGGGGCGGGGTGATCCGTCAACTGCACCATCGGGTACGATTTGTCGTCCTTGAGCCGGACGTTGTACCGCGGCTGGTGGCGCTTGATCAGGTTGGCCTCGAGCAAGAGCGCCTGCGTCTCGGTGTCGGTGACGGCGATTTCGACCGCGTCCGCGCGGTCGATCATCCGACTGATGCGGGCGCTTCGCGGATCGGCGTAGGAGCCGACGCGGCCCCGGAGGTCGACGGCCTTGCCGACGTAAAGAGTCGTGCCGTCGGCCTGGAACTGGTAGACGCCCGGCTCTCGCGGCAGCGACCTGGCACGCTCGCGAACCGCGTCTGCGTTCATCGAGCGCGTTAGGAGGCGGACGGCTTTCAGCCTGACTCATCGGGTCCGTGATTTCGTCGCCGTCGCCGTCGCCGTCGACGTCGCTGTCGCTGTCGTTACCAGTGGATCGACTCACCACCCGTTCCCCGGACCGAACTCGTCGTTTAGCGAGTGGCCGTCCCCGTCTCTGTCGGAAGTACTGCCGCTCGTCGCTGCGAGCGACTGCCCACCCACCGGTCCCGGCCGGATCGCCTCGCGGAGACTGAGTGCAGTCACCCTCCCGTCGTCCGTTCGACCGAGCGGTAGTTCGATGTTGGCCTCGCCCGCGACTTCGATCCGCAGTCGCTCCCTGCGAGAGCGGACGTACAGTGTCGCGAATACGGCCGCCAGTCCGAGCGAGAGCAGGCCACCCACGAGCACCGCCAGGTCGAGTGCTTGAAACACCAGCCCGAACGTCTCGAAGATTCCGTCGACGGCGGCCGTCGTCGAGATATCCGTTCCGGACTCCGCTCCGGTTGCTGTTTCCGCGCCCGACGCACCCGTTTCTGATTCAACACCTGAGCTGGTCCCGTCTCCGCTTGTTCCGTCGCTCTCGAGTGCCACCGCTGGAACCATAGCCGCGAACGAGGTCGCCAGCGAAATCGTCAGGAGTGTGAGTCCGAGCGCACCACTGAGCAGCGTCCGGTAGAGGTGTACCGGCGCTCCGCCCGTGCTGACGTCGACGCGTTGGACGTTTGGCCGGTCTGCGTACCGGTAGGGACGGTTCCCAGCAGTCTCTCGACCGCTGTCGCCGGCGTGATCGACCGCCAGCACCCGGTGGCTGGTGACGACGACCGTCGCCGACTCGAGTGCGACGCGTCGCTGTTCGGTCTCGCCGTCGTAGCGAAGGCGGTCGAGGGGGTCCACTCGAGGACCAGTGTCGTGGGAGTAGCTACGGTCGCTCCTGGTGTCTCGACTGGTGGCGTCGTCTCCGTTCCTGCGCGTGGCCATCGGTTCGTCTCGCTCGTGAGTGCACCAACTGGACCCAAGTACGCTGTGGCGTTCTGCTGTGCGTGCGAACGGACGATTCCTGCGACCGGCCACGACGGACGCGATACTTTCTCGGTGCTCCACCGGTTACGGTCGGCCATGACTGAGTCGACGGTTCGGTGCTGGCTGGTCGAACGCGAGTTCGGGACGCGAAATATCGTGACGCTCGTGTACGCGACGCCCGATGGCTCGCGCTATCAGCAGCGCGAACGCTCCTCGACTGCACTGCGAACAGGCTCGGCGGTGACTGCCGCGGTGAGTGTTCCCGAGGAAGACCTCGAACCAGTCGAGGACGAGCAAACCCGCGAGCGCTACGCCGCGGAGGTCGACCGTGTAACCGACCAGTACGAGCCTGACGAGCCGATCTGACTGGCTGCTGTAGTTTCTTCCTTTCAATCTGGTGTGTGGATTATCTCTCACAAGTGGCAACTCTTATCGGTGAACGTGCTGATGGGTCAGCCATGCCCGCACTCCGCGTCGACGACCTGACGAAATCTTACGGTCAGACGCTCGCGCTCGACGACCTCTCCTTCGAGGTCCGTGAGGGCGAGGTCTTCGGCTTTCTCGGCCCGAACGGCGCAGGCAAGTCGACCACGATCAATGTCGTCCTCGACTTTATCCGCCCGACCGCCGGCCGCGTCGAGGTGCTCGGCCGCAACGCACAGGCCCACAGCCGCGATATCCGCTCGCGGACCGGCGTCCTCCCCGAAGGGTATCGCACCTACGACCGGCTCACCGCTCGCCAGCATCTCGAGTTCGCCATCGAATCGAAGGGGGCTGACGACGATCCGGAAGCCCTCCTCGAGCGGGTCGATCTGGCAGACGCGATCGACAAAAAGGCCGGCGGCTACTCGAAGGGGATGGCCCAGCGACTCATGCTCGCGATGGCCCTCGTCGGCGAGCCCGACCTGCTGATCTTGGACGAGCCCTCGACGGGGCTCGATCCCAACGGTGCCCGCGAGATGCGCGAAATCGTCCGCGAGGAGAACGCCCGCGGCGCGACGGTGTTCTTCTCGAGCCACAGCATGGAGCAGGTCGAAGCAGTCTGTGACCGTGTTGGTATCCTCCGGAACGGCGAGATGGTCGCCGTCGACTCCGTCGAGGGGCTTCGTGACTCGGTCAGCGGCGGCACGACGCTTCGGATTACGGTCGACCGCATCGACGACGAGGCGGTGCAGTCCGTTCGCGCTCTCTCGGATGTCTCGACCGTCACCATCGGATCGGAACAGCCACCGACGATCACCGCGCAGGTCGAGGGCTCGAAGACCGCTGTGCTCACCGCACTGGAGGACCACGGCGTCGACGTTCGGGACTTCTCGACGGAGGAAGCCTCGCTCGAAGACGTCTTCCAGTCGTACACGACGGGAACGGAGGTGCACGCGCGATGAGCACTGACGTTGGGTCCGGCGCTGGACCTGATACGACCGCAACCGACGCTGGAGCTGGCGCGACGGCAGGCGGCTCGCCGAGCAGTTCGATCAACCCGGCGAGTGTCCGCGCGGTTGCGAAGAAAGACTTTCGGGATTCGATTCGTTCGTGGGTGTTCTGGGGGCTGAGCGTCTTTTTCTTCACCCTGCTGGTTGCGACGACGGGCGTCATCTCCTACTTCGGTGAAGATATCGCTGCGCAGGGGGAGACGACGGAGGCGCTCGTGGCCATGGTCAACGGGATCACGCGGCTGGTTATCCCGCTGATCGCGCTGATCCTCGGCTGGAAGGCCATCGCTGGTGAGCGCGAGTCGGGGAGCATCAAGGTCCTGCTCTCGCTTCCTCACTCCCGGAAGGACGTGCTTCTCGGGAAGCTCATTGGACGGGCCGCTGTGCTTTCGGTCTCGCTCATCGTCGGTTTCGTGCTCGCGGCGCTCGTCGTCGTCGCGCTGCTCGGAAGCTTCGATATCGTCGACTACGGTGGGCTCCTCGTGATGTCGATCATCTACGGGCTCGCCTACACGAGTATCGCGGTTGCCGTCTCGTCGCTGACGCGCTCGACGACCGTTGCTGGTGCGGGGATGATCGGCATCTTCGTCCTCTTCTACATTCTCTGGGATACCATGCTCGTCGCGTTCATGACGCTGATGAATATGGGCTACTTGCCGGAAGGTGAAACGACCGCACAGGTCATGCTGTTCTTCAACAGCCTCGATCCAGGAATGGCTTACCAGAACGTCCTCTCGCTGGTGACGTCGGTGGGTGACCTCGACGGACAGACGGTGATGATGCTCGAAAACATGTTCGGTAGCGTGCCGTTCTATCTGCAGGATTGGTTCGCGTTCGTCATCCTGCTGGCCTGGATCGTCGTGCCGATCGCGATTGCGCTCTTCCGGTTCGATCGGGTCGACCTGTAGAGCGACGCTTTCGCATTACCTTTTGTAGAGCGCGCCTTCCGCGTCACCCTTCGAAGTGGCTCACCCGCTCGGGTTCGATCGAGATGATGACGCGCTCGCTCTGGATCGGACTTTGATACTCGTCGTTGCCCGTGTAGCGCTGTGAGAGTTCGTCGATGTGTTCGCGAGCGTTCTCGGTCGTCACTTCGTCCACCGTCCCCGTCACTGAGAGCATCCGATACGGGTTGTCGGGATCGGTCATACTCACGGCGACGCGGGCGTCGTTACGTGCGTTTTTCTCCTTGCGCCGGTCACGCTCGGTGTTGACGAGCAGCCGATCCGTGTCGGCGTCGTAGTCGATCCACACCGGCGTCACGTGTGGTGCGCCGTCCGGTAGCAGCGTGGCGACGTGAGCGAACGTTTCCTTCTCGAACAGATCCTGGAAGTCGTCGGGGATCGAAGCCATGTGATCCATACATCGCTTCGGTACTAAGTCGCGTGCCCCACATTGGTAGGTAGGATTTACTACACAGCGGTCTTCTCCGGTGCAGTCGGTCTTTCGCTGAATGATTCCCCGGTGCAGCCGACCAGTTACCGATCGAAATATATTCGGTAACGAACACATCTGATCTAATGTCGGATAATCCAATCCTCCTGCGACTCAATCTGATTATCGCGCTGTTGAGCGGGCTCCTCGTTCTGGAGCTCATCTCTATACTAGAGAAACAAGGGCGAGTACCCCGACCCACCGAGGTCGGGGGTGAAGCCCGACACTCGGCCAACCTATCAACCGTATTCCATACCTTTACAAGACCGCAGTACGACGATTAGGGTATGCAGAAGTCGCTGACCAAAACACTCGTCTTCCAACTCCAACCCGACGAGGACGGTCAGCGACTTCTGGATGACGCCTTCCTTGAAGCCCGGCGCGTGTACAACGAAACGATCTGGCGAGCAAAGAACGGTGAGGACTGGGACGAGATTCGACAGGACTTGGAGTCTGACGCCAACCTCGTGAACAACACCGCACAACTCGTCGTACAGAAATCACTGGAAGCGATGGAGAACTACTACGAGTACGACGACTATAACCAACCCAGCCACACCAAAGACGGCACATACCCGCTCCGGTCGAACTACGAAGAAGGCTACAACCTGTTCCTCAAAGACGACTGCATCCGCTATCGGGTCAGTGCGAAACCGTACAACCCGGTGAAGGGGACACTCAGTGGCTCGCTCGACTCTCTTGAACAACTCCGCCAAGCAATCCAATCCGATGAGTGGCGTGTTGGAACGGCGGAAGCGATGCAGCGGAACGGAAACTACGAACTCCACATCAACATCACCCACACCGAAATCGAAGTCCAAGACAAAGCGGAGTCACGAACAGTGGTTGGTGTGGATAGTAACGAGGACTGTATTGCTCTCGCTGCCCTCCACGAGAACGACATTGTTGACTCGGTGGTCATCGACTTCCCTGAAATCAAGAAAGAACGGCATCGGTACTTCACGATGCGAAAGCGGATGCAGAACGCCGGGAAGTCGTCATTTGATCGGGCGTTCGAGCAGAAGGAGGAACGGTTCGTTCACGACCAACTCCACAAAGTCTCTCGACAAGTCGTGGAGTGGGTGTCACTGTTCGAAACTCCCGTCATCGTCTTTGAAGACCTCAAAGAGATGCGGGACTCGATTGACTATGGCACCCGGATGAACCGTCGCCTCCACTCACTTCCGTTCCGTAAACTTCGGGACTTCATCACGTACAAAGCCGCGTTCCAAGGCATCCCGAGCGAGGAGATCAACCCTGAATACACGAGTCAGGCGTGTTCACTTACCAAGTGTGAGCATACGACTCGTGCAAACCGGAACAAGAAGCGATTCAAGTGCGTAGAGTGTGGCCGCCAAGACCACGCTGACCGGAACGCGGCCATCAACATCGCCAAGAAAGAGTTGGAGAAACTGGATAGGAATGTGCCTGCTCTCAAGACGCTTCCCACTGTGCGGAAGTTGCGACGGCAGGCATCGGGCTGTGTGGACCAGCCGACCGTGACCCACGACACCGCCAGAGGTCATCATGCCGATGGTGTCGCGGGTGTGTCAGACTAATCCACGAGAAGCCACGGGCCACCGCGCCCGTGGCGGTTCACTCTTCCGTCAGACGTAGTGTTCCCGCTAGCTGTGATTACGTTACCACTGCTCTTTCCAGTCGCCGTTATCGCGGTTGTCCGACTCGCAGTCGGTGCAACTACGTAGATTTGACTTTGTCGAACATATCACTGAACGGTCTGTTCTAGTGGGAGTGCTGAATACAGAGAACAGTTCCATCGCTCATCAGTCGTTGGCTGTGAGCGACTCAGCGGGTGAGTTTCCCAGACAACAACTGGTCAGTCTTCGTTCGAGAGTGGTACGATAGTCAGCGGAATCTGCGTCTGTTCCGCGAGTTGCTCGGTCGTCCGTCCGAAGATTGTTGCCTCGAGTTGTCCGGCACCACTCTGTCCGACGAGAATTAGATCCGCATCAATTTCAGCAGCATACGCCAGCAAGGCATCAGCAGGGTCGCCTCGACGAACTTCGGCCGTGATGTCGTCATTCCCGGTTGTTTTTGTAATGTTTTCAATGAGGGTCGCCTTCGCCTGATTCAGTTCATCCACTTCGGTGACGCTGAACCGCATCGGGTTCGCCGTCGAATCGACAACCGTGATGACGTGGAGGGTTGCCCCAACAGCTTGCGACAGTTCGACAGCGTGTTCAAGCGCTTTCTGTGCGAAGTCACTCCCATCTACGCCAACCAGAAGCGTATCGTACATGTGAAATCGTTGTACACCAATCCGCTTCGGCGTTCTGGTTGCCGTCTTCGTTCCAGTTGCCGTTCTCGTCCCCGTTCTGGTTGCCGTTCTCGTTCTCGTCCTCGTCCCCGTCTCCGTCCCCATTTTCGTCCCAATCCCCGTTCTAGACTCGCCACCACCGATCCACTCTCCTACGATCCAAGATCGATCCCACGCTCTGCCAGCAGCTCGCGGAACTCGCCCTCGTCGATGATCGGCACGTCGTTTTCCTCGGCGTCCTCGCGCTTCGTCGCACCCGGATTCTCGCCGACGATGAGGTAGTCCGTATTCCCAGATACACTTCCTGTCGCGTTCGCGCCGTGGGCTTCAACCGTCTCCTGAGCCTCGCTGCGGGTCACATCGGCGAGCGACCCCGTAAAGACGAACGTCAGACCGTCGAGTTCGTCGCCGCCGGACTCGAGTACCGTCTCCTGTGGCGAGACGTGAGCGAGAATGTCGGCCACTGCTGCGGCGTTCGCCTCGCTCGCGAAGAACTCGTGAATCGTCTCCGCGACTGTCTCGCCCACGTCGTCGACGCCCTCGAGTGCCGCCGGGTCGTCCTCGGCGGCCTCACGGACCGCCTCGAACGTGCCGAACTCGCGGGCGAGTTCGCGTGCCGTCGTCGGTCCCACGTGGGGGATACCAAGTGCTGAGAGGAAGTCAGCGAGCGGCGGCTCGCGGCTGGCGTCGATCTCCGACAGGAGGTTCTCGGCGCTGGTTTCACCCCAGCCCTCAAGTGTGGTCAGATCTTCGCGCTCGAGTTCGTAGAGGTCGGCAATAGACTCGACGAGTCCGGCGTCGACGAGTTGGCGGACGCTCTGTTCGCCGAGGCCCTCCAGATCGAGGCCGCCGTCGCTCGCGTAGTACTCGATAGAGCGCCGAAGCTGGGCATCACAGGCCAATCCACCGGTACAGAACGCCATCGGCCCGTCACGTTCGATCGCGCTGTCGCAGACGGGACAGTGGTCGGGGAGTTCGTAGTGACTCTCGGGTTCGTTCTCCGCCCCCTTCTCGATGACTTCCTCGACGTAGGGAATCACGTCGCCCGCACGCTGGACGCGAACCGTGTCGCCGATATCGACGTTTTTCTCGGCGATTTCCTCGGGGTTGTGCAAACTCGCACGCGAGACGGTGACGCCGCCGACGTCGACCGGTTCGAGCAGGGCGACGGGCGTTACCCGACCGGTACGACCGATCTGGACGGCCACGTCGGCAATCGGAGTCACTTCGGCACGGGCGGGGAACTTGTAGGCGAAGGCGTAGCGGTCGTGTCTGGCCGTTCGGCCGAGTTCCTCGCGAGCGTCGCGGTCGTCGACCTTGATCACGGTGCCGTCGATTTCGTAGTTCAGGTCGTCTCGGGCCTCGAGCATCCGGTCGCGGTACGCGATGGCGTCGTCGATGTCGTCGACAATCTCGACATGGTCCGTGACTCGCAGGCCGAACTCGGGGAACCGCTCGAGTTCCTCGCGATGGCTGTCCTCGAGTTCACTCGCTGCGAGCACGTCGAAGTAGAAGACGTCGAGCGGGCGCTCGGCGACGATTTCGGGGTCGAGCTGGCGGATGGTGCCAGCGGTCGCGTTGCGCGGGTTGGCGAAGGGGTCCTCGCCGCGTTCGATTCGCTCGCGGTTGTGCTCCTGAAAGGCGTCTTTCGGCATGAAGACCTCGCCGCGGACCACGAGGAAGTCGGGGTAGTCGCCGTGGAGTTTCTGTGGAACCGAGCCGATGGTGCGGGCGTTTTGCGTCACGTCGTCGCCTTCGCGGCCGTCGCCGCGGGTGACGGCGCGTTGGAGGCTGCCGTCCTCGTAGACGAACTCCATCGAGACGCCGTCGAACTTGGGCTCACAGACGTAGTCGACCGCTCCGACCTCGCGCCGGACGCGCTCGTCGAACTCACGAACATCGGCCTCCTCGCCGCTCTGGTCGATCGAGAGCATCGGTGCCTCGTGGTCGACCGTCTCGAAGGCCTCGATCGGTTCGCCGCCGACGCTCCTCGTTGGACTGTCGGGGTGACTGCAATCGAATGCGGACTCGAGTACCTGCAGTCGCTCGAACAGCGCGTCGTAGGTCCGGTCGGCGATGAGCGGGTCGTTTTCGACGTAGTACCGGCGGTCGTGTTCGCGGATGGCCTCGCGGAGCAACTCGACCTGCTCGCGGACCTCGGCCTCGGTGAGGTCATCGACCGGATCGAATTCGGTCGACGGATTCCGAAGGTAGGGGTTCTCGTCGGCGTCCGAATCGGCGGCTGGCATCGTTGTCGGAGCTATCGAACTCCCCCTTCCTAAAGTCGCTGACTCGGAACGTCGGTTGCCGTTCGTTGCTCACCGCAGTGGGTTCGTCGCTCGCTCTGGCGGGGTCGGCTGTGCGGTGGGTGTCTGCGGGGACGGATACCCAGTCCTTTACCCGCTTGCACCTCTTAGATACGAGTAGATGGGACAGGGCACGGACGCGGAGTACGGGTTGGTCGATCTCGAGGAGGCCGAGACACCTGGCGACGAGTGGGAGGAAATCGACGTTTCGGACACCGAGGCCGACCGGATCGCCCGCAAGCGCGACCGCAAATTCGAGCAGTTCGAGGAGCGGATCAAAGACGCCGATCAGTTCAAAGTCGAGCAGTCGGTGTTCGACGACGCGACGCTGGCGGCGCTCTATAAGCTAGTCCAGGACGGCTACGTCGAGGCCTTCGGCGGCCCGCTCTCGACCGGTAAGGAGGCAAACGTCTACCATGCGCTCGGCGACGACCGCGATGTCGCCGTCAAAGTGTACCGGATCAACGCTTCGAACTTCCGGCACATGCGCGACTATCTCGAAGGCGACCCGCGCTTCGAGGGGCTGGGCGGCAAAAAGAAGGACGTCGTCCTCGCCTGGACGAAAAAGGAGTACGCGAACCTCATGCGGGCCGAGAAAGCGGGCGTTCGCGTTCCCGAACCGATCGCTACCGAGCGCAACGTCCTCCTCATGGAGTACATCGGCAACGAGGACGGCCGCGCAAAGCGCCTCGGCGAGGTCCACATCGAGAACCCCCAGACCGCCTACGAAGTCATGCGCGAGTACATGCGCCGCCTCTACGCGGCCGGCCTCATTCACGGAGATCTGAGCGAATACAACGTCGTCTTCCACGAGGGCCAACTCGTCGTCATCGACCTCGGGCAGGCCGTCACCGTTCACCACCCGAACAGTCGCACCTTCTTAGAACGCGACTGTGAGAACGTCGCGAACTTCTTTTCCCGACAGGGGCTCGAGACCGATGCCGAGGAGCTACTCGAGTTCGTCACTGATCCGGAGCCGGATCCGTCCCGAGACTGACCTGAGGGTAGCAGCTTCCTCAAAGAGACGTTTCACCTTCCTGAAGATACTTGTCTGGTCCCGTCGTGCGTGTTCGTAATGTATCGACGCCGCCTGCTGGCTGCTGCCGGACTGTCCACTGCGGTGGTTGCTGGCTGTCTCACCAGCGACGGCACTGACGGTGATGGTGACGAGGCCGGCGACGGCGATGGTGAGGGCAACGGCAATGGTGAGACTGACGGTTCCGGAGAGTCCCTCCCGGAACCACCCCAAAACGCGCCGAGTGGTGACTGTCCCGCGACCGACGCTGAGCCGCCAACGGAGCTCTCGCGTGAGACGGCCGAATCGTTCGTCGACACGTTTGAATCGGACTGGGTCGCTGCCTCGGCACCGGACAACGCGACACGCAGCGGGTCCGTCTCTATCGAGGCGGTGCGCGTCGCGGACGAGGCTGAGGGTGAGAGTGAAGATGAAGATGAAGATGAGGACGAAGACAAGGTCAACCGGGCACGAGTCGATGCATCCGTCGGCTTCAGCGGCCGTGGCTGGGACGGGGAGATAGTGATTCGCCCGTTCGAAGACGAGTCTGCTGCGGACAGCGACAAAGACGACACCGAACCCGCGGACTCGTCCGACCTCGAACGCGTCTCCACGACAGCGGACCCAATCGCCACCTCTGAGCCGTTGCTCGACGCAATCGACCACGTTGCCGACACCGGGGAGTCCCGGTCGATCACGGACGCCGACTCACTCGAGGCGCTCACCGAGGCCGGCGAGTACCTCGATGATTTCCTGATCGAAACCGAACACGACGATAAGGTCCTCTACGCTGACAACGACGCGGCCGTCTGGGAGAGCCACGGCGAGTGGTTCGCCGGCTACTTCCTCACGGCCGACGCCGTCTACCGAACCGAACACGACCCTGGCGAGTGGACCGACGACACCCGCTCCGATGAACCGCTCTCGGTTCCCGACGAGGACTGGCGGCGACTCGAGTGCTGGTCGTGATCGGTGTCCTGGATCGCTTGCTTTGTGCTCGTACTTATACTCGTGTTCGTGACCGGAGAAACTGTTAGGTAACCCGGGCGACTACTGGGTAGTAATGGCAACCGCTCTCGAGTGGCGCTGGCGCTGGCAGCCGTCCTCGAGAGCGGACAGTGTCGTCCTCGCGGCCGGCGCGGCCTAACCCGCGGTCGCGGTGGCGGGTGCTCCCTCCGTTTTTCGTTTCGTACAGATTGCTGACGAGCACTGCGAGACAGTCACGACACAATACATGCCAACACCAGCCGATCAGAGAGAGCAGACCGATAGCGAACCGACCGATACAACAGCCAGTACTGATAGCGAGCCAACTGACGCGACAACCAGCACCGACAGTGACCCACCCACCGACGCAGAACTGAACGCAGCGGCCGATCAGAACGCACCTACTGACGACTTCAGGGTCACGCCCTACGCCGTCACCGGCGAGGTCGACTACGAGAAGCTACTCGAGCGCTTTGGTGCTGACCCGCTCACCGCCGACCAGATCGAGCGCTTCCCCGACCACCCGCTGCTGCGTCGGCGGACGTTCTACGCGGGCCGGGATCTCGAGGACTACCTCGACGCCGCCGAGGCCGGTGAACCGCACGCCGTCGTGACGGGGCGCGGTCCCTCGGGACCGATGCATCTCGGGCACGTCCTCCCGCTGTACCTCGCGAAACGCTTCCAGCAGGCGACGGGTGCGACCGTCTACATCCCGCTCTCGGACGACGAGAAGTACCTCGCGAAGGAGCAGTCGTTCGAATCGATCGGCGAGCACACTCGCGAGAACCTCCGTGATGTCCTCGCGGTCGGCTTCGACCCCGAACGCACCCGGATCGTGGTCGACACCGCCGACGCAGACGTGGTCTACCCGATTGCCGTTCGACTCGCAAACCACCTCACGCCGGCTACCGTCGAGGCTGTCTACGGCGAACAGGATACCGTCGGCCTGCAGTTCTACCCCGCCGTGCAGGCGGCCCACCTCCTGCTTCCGCAGCTCGTGGCGGGTCGACAGCCCACGATTGTCCCCATCGCCATCGATCAGGACCCGCACGTTCGCGTCTGTCGCGACGTGGCCGCGAAAGAGGCGTTGCCCGTCGACAAACCCGGTGCGCTGCTCGGGCGGTTCCTCCCGAGTCTGGCGGGGCCGGGGAAGATGAGTTCCTCCGGCGACGCGCCGTCGATCGAGTTGACGGCCGATCCCGACACCGTCGCCGAGACGATCCACACCCACGCCTACACCGGCGGCCGAGCCACGCTCGAGGAGCACCGCGAGCACGGCGGCGATCCGTCGGTCGACGTCCCCTTCCAGTACCTGCGATTCTTCTTCGAGGAGAACGACGAGACACTCGAGTCCATCGCCGACGCGTACCGTGCAGGCGACCTGCTCAGCGGCGAGTTGAAGGAGCTCGCGATCGAGCGGATCACGGACTTCCTCACAGCCCATCAGCGCCGCCGTGACGCGCTGGGCGAGATTTCAGACGAACTCGAGTCCTACCGGCTCACGGACGACGAACGTCGCCGGGCACTGGAACGGGCTGGCGTTCCGGGGGTACTCGAGTAGCCCGCGGAGGGCCCGGTTCGGTCGTTACCAAGGTAGTAGTTGAACGATGTCACAACTACGGTGGCGAAGATGAGTTCGGGAACAGTCGCCTGTGGTGGCTCTTGCTCCCACCCCGAACGGCTTAGTGGCTCGCGGGTCCCCCATTGGGTATGAACATCGGAATCGTCTCCGACACCCACGACAACGTCGCGGCAACCGAACGAATCACCGACCTCCTCGAATCGGAGGGCGTCGAAATCGTCATCCACTGCGGCGACTTCGTCGCACCGCTGCTCCCGCCGTACTTCTCCGACTTCGAACTGCACGGGGTTCTCGGGAACAACGACGGCGACGTCGCCAATCTGCAGGCGGCCTTCGACTCGCTCGGCGGCGAAAGCGAACTCCACGGCCGGTTCGCCACACTCGAGTTCGACGGCCTCTCGTTTGCCGTCCTGCACGGGGAATCGATGGACGAAGTTCGGGCAATCGCCGACTCCGAGTCGTACGACTTCGTCTGCTACGGCCATCACCATACGCGTGAACTCTCGGAACACGGGCGCACGACGCTACTGAACCCCGGCGCACAGTTCCCGACGACCCCCGAGGACCACCAGACCATTGCACTCGTGGACACGCGAACGGAGTCGGTTCAGTTTCGGTCGGTACTCGAGTAACGTCCTGTGCGGAACCGGATGCCGCGGTGTGGGGAGCGGTTCCAAACGGCGGCGAGCGGACCAAGGCCTTAACCTCACGCAGCAAGTAGCCGGGTGTATGCAGCACGTGAAGATTCCGCAGGACCGGATCGGAGTTCTCATCGGTGAGGGTGGCGAGACGATGCGTGAGATCGAGGCGGCGGCCGAAGTGCGATTGGATATCGACTCGGAGAACGGCTCGGTTGCTATCGAAACGGTTGGCGACCCCGTTCTCGGGTTGAAGGGTCCCGAAATCGTCCGTGCGATCGGACGTGGGTTCCCGCCGGAAGACGCCCTTCGGTTGCTCGATGACGACATGATGCTGTTCGACGTCGTTGACATCGACGCCGCTTCCCGGAACAAGAACGATATGAAGCGCCAGAAGGGCCGACTCATCGGCGAAGGTGGCCGGACCCGTGAACTCATGGAAGAGCTCTCGGGTGCGTCGGTCGTTATCTACGGATCGACGCTGGGACTCATCGGGACGCCGCCGGAGGTCGAGGCCGCACGGACGGCTGCCGAGATGCTCCTCGATGGGGCTCCACACGGAACGGTCTACTCGTTCCTAGAAGAGAAGCACAACGAGATGAAACACCAGGGGCTGCAGTATCACCGGTTCCCTGGCTCCAGCTCTGACTCTGACTCTGGTTCGGAGTCGCCGTAGCGTCGGTGTCGTACGGTTCGCGCCGTATCTGCCGTGTCGAACCGTATCGCATCGATTGCGCCGTGTCGTCGTGCTCCGACCGCTGGCGACGTTGAGTATCCAGTCCCTCCGATCTGTTTCAGGTTTGGCCGGGTTCGTTGGTCCTGTTCCGTCTCCTCTGTCTCCTTCTGGGTTTGCCGACTGGTCGTCATGCCGTTACAGTCGGAACTCCTAATCGTTCATAAATAACTGCTGACCGGTTTCACTCGGTGCAACACTCCCCGTCGATTCAGCGCTGTAACGAGCGCGGACACCAAAGCATTTATATAGAATAACAATCAATCCTTCGGGTGACTATGGCTCAACAGCAGATGGGCAACCAGCCCCTCATCGTTCTTTCGGAGGACAGCCAGCGAACCTCCGGGAAAGACGCGCAGTCGATGAACGTACAGGCCGGTAAGGCAGTCGCCGAGTCCGTTCGGACGACCCTCGGCCCGAAGGGGATGGACAAGATGCTCGTCGACTCCTCGGGCAACGTCATCGTTACGAACGACGGCGTCACACTCCTCTCGGAGATGGAGATCGATCACCCCGCGGCGGACATGATCGTCGAAGTCGCCGAAACCCAGGAGGACGAGGTCGGCGACGGCACCACGAGCGCCGTCGTCGTCTCCGGTGAACTCCTCAGCCAGGCCGAGGATCTCTTAGAGCAGGACATCCACGCAACCACGCTCGCACAGGGATACCGCCAGGCCGCCGAGGAAGCCACGAACGCACTTGAGGAGATCGCGATCGAGGTCGACGAGGACGACGATGAAATCCTCCACCAGATCGCCGCCACCGCGATGACCGGGAAGGGCGCAGAGAGCGCTCGCGACCTGCTCTCGGGACTCGTCGTCGACGCCGTTCAGGCCGTCGCTGACGAGGACACCATCGACACGGACAACATCAAGGTCGAGAAGGTCGTCGGCGGTTCGATCGAGAACTCCGAACTCGTCGAGGGCGTCATCGTCGACAAGGAGCGCGTCTCGGACAACATGCCGTACTTCGCCGAGGACGCCTCCGTCGCGATCGTCGACGGCGACCTCGAGATCAAGGAGACCGAGATCGACGCCGAGGTCAACGTCACCGATCCGGACCAGCTCGAGCAGTTCCTCGAACAGGAAGAACAGCAGCTCAAGGAGATGGCCGAGCAGGTCGCCGACGCCGGTGCTGACGTCGTCTTCGTCGACGGCGGTATCGACGACATGGCCCAGCACTACCTCGCACAGGAGGGCATCATCGCCGTCCGCCGCGTCAAATCCAGCGACCAGTCCCAGCTGGCCCGCGCGACCGGCGCAACGCCCGTCTCCTCGGTCGACGACCTCACAGAGGACGACCTCGGCTTCGCCGGCAGCGTCGCCCAGAAGGACATCGCAGGCGACCAGCGCATCTTCGTCGAGGACGTCGACGACGCGAAGGCCGTTACGATGATCCTCCGCGGCGGCACCGAGCACGTCATCGACGAAGTCGACCGCGCAATCGAGGACTCCCTCGGCGTCGTTCGGACGACGCTCCAGGACGGCAAGGTGCTCGCCGGCGGCGGCGCACCGGAAGTCGAACTCTCACTCGCGCTGCGTGACTACGCCGACTCCGTCGGTGGCCGCGAGCAGCTCGCTGTCGAAGCGTTCGCAGACGCACTCGAGGTCATCCCGCGCACGCTGGCAGAGAACGCGGGTCTCGACCCCATCGACTCCCTCGTCGAACTTCGCGCCGACCACGACGGCGGCAACGAGGCCGCTGGCCTCGACGCGTTCACCGGCGACACGATTGACATGGCCGAGGAAGGCGTCTACGAGCCGCTGCGCGTGAAGACGCAGGCGATCGAGTCCGCCACTGAGGCGGCCGTCATGCTGCTTCGCATCGACGACGTCATCGCAGCCGGCGACCTCGCGGTTGCCGACGACGACGACGGCGAAGACATGCCACCAGGCGGCGGTGGCATGGGCGGTATGGGCGGTATGGGTGGCGGCATGGGCGGCATGATGTAAGCGCGGTTTGACCAAACCCAAACCCGCGTCCATGCGAACGGCGCTTTGCGCCGTGAGTAGGCGAGGTCGGGACGACCGAAGCGAGTAAGGATCTCGTGAAAGCGAGCGGGAAGCGAACGACCCGCGAGCAAGCCCGACTCGCAGCTACCTACGTTTCACCCGACCAGTACTGTCAGCTCGGACCGCATCCGAGCACACTTGCGACGGCCCATTTTGCCGTTGGCACTCGATCTCACTGTAGTGACAACGATACCGCTGCCCGGTTCTCCTGGCCGGAGAATCACTTAAGGTCCCGCCACGCAATATTCGCCTCTATGCAGACACTGCTTTTGGACAGCGACGACGTCGAGGCGAACGCCCAGATGGGTGCCATCATCGAGGCGGTCGAACAGGCCTTCGGTGCGTTCGAGCGTGGCGATACACAGATGCCAGCCAAGTCCTACATCGACCTTCCACAGTACAACGGCGACTTCCGGTCGATGCCAGCGTATCTCGAGGTTCGAGGAAGCGACGCGTCCTCGAGTGAGTCAGGATCACAGCGCGATGCTGACGCCGCCGATGACTGGGACGCGGCAGGCATCAAGTGGGTCAACGTCCACCCGAACAATCCTGCCGAGCACGACCTGCCGACCGTGCTGGGGACGATGATCTATTCCGATCCCGAAACCGCCTCCCCGCTCGCGATCATGGACGGGACGACGCTGACGATGAAACGAACCGGTGCGGCAGCAGCCGTCGCAACGGACTACCTCGCTGTCGCGGATGCGACGAGTCTCGGTCTCGTCGGTGCTGGCGTCCAGTCGTACACGCAACTCGACGCAATCAGCGAGGTTCGCCCCATCGAGGAGGTCGTCGTCTCGGATCTCGACGACGCGCGCACCCAGCGGTTCATCGACGCCTACGACGACGAGTTCGACGTCCGCGCCGGTTCCATCTCGGAGGCCGGCCACTGCGACGTGCTCTCGACCGTGACACCTGTCCGCAACCCCGTCGTCACACCCGACGATGTCGGTGAGCACACCCACATCAACGCCATCGGTGCCGACGCAGAGGGCAAGCACGAACTCGCTGACGACCTCCTGCAGGCGGCGACCATCGTCATCGACGACCACGAGCAGTGTACTCACTCGGGCGAGATCAACGTCCCGTACCACGAGGGAACGCTGACCGATGCGGACATCTACGGCGAAATCGGCGAACTCGTCGTCGGCGCAAACGCAGGTCGGGCCGGTGGAGCAGGCGGGGACGATGAATCGGGCGTGACCGGTGTCTCCGTCTTCGATTCGACCGGGCTCGCAATTCAGGACGTCGCCGCTGCTCGCGTCGTCTACGAGAACGCCCGCGACCGCGATACCGGTACCCCGTTCGGGCTGATCGACACCGAGGTTCAGTAAGCCTCATACCAGCTACCGCACACGCCGCGGAATCGATCCCGTCATCTCGAGTTCGTCGCAATAATAGCAGATCGGCCCGCCGGACGGCTCCGGCAATCCGTGCCTGTCGAACACCGTATTCTCTCGAATCGTCATCTCTGCCGGCTGTAACGGCCACGGGTCGTGTGCAATTTCTGCCGTGAGCACGCCGCTACGACCGTGCCCGCTGGCCGGCGCGTAGAACCGCCGGCGCTCTGTCAACCAGTACTCGAGTGACCCTGGCTCTGCCGTGGTGACTGGCCCGTTCGGACGGTAGGTTGCGGCGAACCAGGCGGGTTCGTCGTCGGTCCCGTTCTCTCCAGGGAGGTCAGCCACGGTGTCCGAGCGGCGACTCGAGAACGTGATGCCGTCCTCGGTGCCGCTGACGGACATGGTGGCGTTGAACACCGGGAGACGAGTAAGCCGACCGATGGCGGTTGCGAGCAGCGGTTTATCGAGGTCGACGCTGAGGAAGTAGAGTCCCGGATCACCGCGGCAGGTAACGTACGTTCGGACGTTGAGTTCTGGAAACGCGATTCTGGTCGCTGCAGGCGAGCCGCGGATGCCGACGTTCGTGAGGACGAACGGAAGGATGCTGAGCCAGGCGTCGCCGTCCCAGGTTTCGAGTTCCAGCGGCGCTGGAACGTGCGGTCGGAGCTGGTCGGGGTCGACCGGCCAGTTCGCGAACAGCCCGTGTCGCCACGTCATCGATGCGATGTGCGGTGCTCGCGGGCGCTGGCCGTCGGTGAACTGCCACCGAATCTGGTCAGTCCGTCCGTCTGTCATGTCTGTTGTCACGGTTTGAGACTGGTGACTACCCGTCTCTACTGTATGGCGGACAGCGACATAAAACAGATAGCTGTCTGTCAAAACCGGTGGAGGTTCGCCATCGGGAAGGCAGGTATGAGTGTAATCGAATGTGAAACGTCGGCGACTCCGGCGGGGTATGTGCAGGCTGCTGTGGCGGGGATTGCGCGATCGATACAGACGGAGTTTAGTCGTCTCAGTCAAAGCCGTACGTATGAGTACTCGATGGGGGAGCGGTCGATGACCGGGCGACGACTGCAGGCGATGTACGTCTTCGGTATCCTCCTCAACGCCGGTGCGCTGATTGCTGCGGCGACGAACGGGGCGACGCTGTACGCCGTCACGTTCGGCATCGTCATGTGTTATCTGGGCGTCCGGTTCTGGATGGTCCGCCAGAGCTATGGTGCCCACTGACCGTCACTGCACGACTACGAATCGCCACTTCCTGTACGCGGTGCGACGCAGTAGTGTGTCTTCGGTTCAGTTGACATTCTCGCCCTCTCTTTTACGCCGGCCCATAAAGCCATCAGCAGTTCAGGTTCAGACGTATGGTACTCGAGTGCCCACACTATCGTGATGGAACCGGTCCCCGTCTACGTTGAAACGGTGATTTACGGCTACTTTGTGCTCGTCTGTGCGATCGGTTGTTACCTCCACGGCCGACTTCGGTTCGGGTCGCGAACTGAGGGGCGCGAGACGTAATCTGCGTCATATACCAGTCCCGTTTGGACTCTGTTCCGATCCTATCCCACCCCGTTTCGACCCTGTCCAGACTCCGTTACGACCCTGTCCCAACCCCAACACCACCGCCGACTCAGCGCCGAAACACCCGATAAGATCCCTGCCCGGTCGCGACCTCCTTCGTCTCGCCGTCCGGCGTCGTGCTCTCGACCGTTACCTCGCTGACGCCGACGGTTCCGCCGACGCGGATCACGTTCGCCGTCGCCGTCAAGTCGCCCGTCGCCGGACGCAGGTAGTTCACGTTCAGGTTGATCGTCGCGATCGAGGCATCGACGGGGTCCTCCAGTTCGGTTCGGAGCGCGAGGCCGCCGACGGTGTCGATGAGCGTGGCGGCGATGCCGCCGTGGATGTCGGGTCGCTGGTCCGAGTCGGTCGTTGCAGCGGGGCGGACGTTCGTGAGTTTCTGGTCGTAGGGGATCGACATGGTCATCGTCCCGGGACCGACGTCGTCGACGCTGGTGCCGATCCACGAGAGGAAGTCCTGGTATTCGTCGATGTAGCTCTGGAGGTACTGTGCGATGTCGTCGTAGCCGCCGTCGCCGGTAATCTCAGGGACGTCTTCGGTCATACCCTGTGGTCCGACAGCAACTGTCTTGATGGCTACGCTTCTGTGGTTGCCAGTTGTTGGGTGTTTGTTGTGGGTTCGGCGAGCGTTTGGCGGACGCGTATGACTCGCTGCCCACTCGTTCTGTCGCCTGTCGTTTCAGTCGTTTCGCGTGGCGTGGTTTCGTATGCCGGCCGGGGGTCGTTCCCGCTGGTCCGCCACAGGTGAGCTATGGGAGATAGATCGACCAACAGCGATGGCGGCCCGGAGTACGAGACCGATTTCCGCGCCAATCCCGCCGAGTACGATATCGGTCGCGGCGAGGAGGGCGTCTTTAAAGTCGAACCGTACAAGAGCGAACTCCTGCCGCTGTGGTCGTACAAAGACGAGGACGCAGCCGAGGAGTCCGCCGAGGCAATCTACGATCAGTACGAACAGTACCGAGCGACCGACGAGTTCCCTGGGATGGATATGGCCCGTAAGTACCTCCAGATGGGGTACACGCGAGCGATGCGCTACGCGAAGTACTCTGGGGGACAGAAGTACGACGAGGATGGCACCGAACGCGACCCCGAACAGTGGGCGGACCCCGACAAACGCGAGGCAGCGCTCGTCTTCGAGTCCTACTGGGAACGAGTGCGGGAGGACGACGCCTACCAGCGGGCGAAAGAGCGCCACCGCGAACACACTGGCGAATCGTAAGCTGAAACTGCCGTTTTACCCTCCCGAACACGTTTGATACGCCAGTTCGTTATGTCGCATATGACACAGGGCTACGCCGACCGACGGACGATGCTCGCTCTCTCCGGTGCCTTTCTCGCGGGAATGGCCGGCTGTACAGGGACATCTCCCGATGCGGAGGACGAGGTCGAGAACGGAGATTCGAACGGAACTGAACCCGACGACGAGACAGGCAGATCCAACTCCGATATCGACTTCGACGGCGACTTCCCCGAACTCGAGTTCGTCACCGATCCCGAACTCGAGGACGACCTGCTCGCAGATCAGATCCGCAGTAACGTCGCGTTCTCGCTCGACCTTCTCTCCCAGCTCCGGACGGACCGACCCGATGAAAACCTCTTTTTCTCGCCGTACAGCGTCTCTGTCGCGCTGGCGATGACGTACGCCGGTGCGCGCGGTGAGACGGCCGCAGAGATGCGTGAGACACTGCGGTACGATCTGCCGGGAAGTGCCGACGACTGGTCGACAGCAACCGAATCCGACGACACGACGCTCCACGCAGCCTTCGGTGCACTCGAGTCCGAGTTCGATCGGCGAAACGAAGACGGGGAGGAGATTGAACAGCCGCGAGATGATGAAGTCGGCGCGGATGACGACGAAAGTAAGGACGAGTTGGGCTTCCAGCTCTCGAGTGCCAACGCCGTCTGGGCAGCCGAGGACCATCCGTTCGACGACGCGTACTTCGACCTTCTCGAGGCCTACTACGGGGCTGGCGAGCACCTCGTGGACTTTACCGGGAGCCCGGACGAGGCGCGCGAGGAAATTAACGCTTGGGTGGAAGCACAGACGAACGATCGGATCGAGGACCTCCTGCCCGAGGGCTCGGTCGACGCCTCGACGCGGCTCGTGCTGACGAACGCGGTCTACTTCCTTGCGGCCTGGAAGCACGACTTCGACCCTGCGAACACCGAGCCGGAGACCTTCACCGGGCTCGCTGGTGCCGAGACCGAGGTCGAGATGATGCACCAGGCCGCCCAACTGCGCTACGCCGAGCACGAGGGCCACCAGCTCGTCGAACTTCCCTATGCCAACGAGGAGACGAGCATGGTCGTTATCCTCCCTGCAGAAGGCGAATTCGAGTCCTTCGAGGAGTCGTTCTCGGTGGACGTACTCGCGGCGATGCTCGACGATGCCTCGCGCCCGCAGGTCGACCTTGCGATGCCGAAGTTCGGTATCGAGTCGAAGGTCAGTCTCGTCTCAGTCATGCAGGAACTGGGGATGCAGCGGGGGTTCACCACCAGCGCAGATTTCAGCGGGATGGTCGACGGTGAGACGAGCGACCTCTTCATCGGCGACATCATCCACCAGAGCTTCGTCGAGGTGGACGAGGAGGGAACCGAAGCCGCCGCGGCAACGGCCGTCACAATGCCGGTTTCGGCTCCGCCAGATCAGGTCGAACTGACGGTCGATCGACCGTTCCTCTTCTACATCCGCGACCAGCCGACCGAGACGCCGCTGTTTCTGGGTCGCGTCGTCGATGGCCGTTCGTTACGGATGTAGAAGGCATAAACTCGAAATCGGACATTACTATGAAAAAGCACTTATCGCGGCAGGAACGTGTGATCGGTATGTCATCCGACCGACGGACCGTTCTTACTCTGATCGGGGCCGCGATGGCCAGCGGAGCTGGCTGCCTGTCTGGAATGGGTTGGAGGGAGGGGGACAGCGTGTTCGACGAATACGACGCTCCTACCTTTCCCCAGACAGATTTCGTAACGGACCCCACTATCAGTTCGGCGGTAGCTGCCGATCAGGTGCGGGGTAATATCGATTTTTCACTGGCACTTCTAGACCAACTCCGGGACGGAGTGGCCGACGATGAAAACCTCTTCGTCTCTCCGTACAGCGTCTCTGTCGCGCTGGCGATGACCTACGCTGGCGCACGCGGCGAGACGGCCGCAGAGATGGCTGCGGCGCTGCGGTACGACCTCGAAGACGACGACCTCCACGCCGCATTCGGCGCGCTCGAAACGGAACTCGAACAGCGAAACAGGGACGGACAGGAGGTCGAACAGCACGGGGCGGAGGACTCCGACGAAACGGACGCACTTGGGTACCAGCTATCGAGTGCTAATGCCGTCTGGGCGGCCAAGGAGTTTCCCTTCGCCGACGACTATCTCGACCTGCTCGAGGCGTACTACGAGGCTGGCGACCACACCGTTGACTTCGCTGGAGACCCGGACGAGGCGCGCGAGGAAATCAACGCTTGGGTCGAAGCGCAGACGAACGACCGCATCGAGGATCTTCTCCCCGAAGAATTAATCAACGCCTCGACGCAACTCGTGCTGACGAACGCAGTCTACTTCCTCGCGGCCTGGGAACACGACTTCGATCCTGACGGCACGGAACCCGCGCCGTTCACCGGACTCGACGGAACTGAATCCGAGGTGGAGATGATGCACCAGTCGACGCAACTTCGCTACGCCGACATCGGTGGCCATCAACTCGTCGAGTTGCCGTATGCGAACGACGACACGAGTATGGTCGTTATCCTCCCCGCGGAAGGCGAGTTCGAGTCTTTCGAAGCGTCGCTGACAGCGGATCGGCTCGCAATCATGCTCGATGAAGCCACCTATCCAGTGGTAGACCTCGCACTACCGAAGTTCGGTATTGAGTCGAAGTTCGACCTCAGAAACGTGCTGGGCGAACTGGGGATGGAACGAGCGTTCGACGGGGCCAGTGCAGATTTCAGCGGGATGCTCGAGGATGACGACAGCGACCTGTCTATCACGAGTGTCATCCACGAGACCTTCATCGAGGTGGACGAAGAGGGGACGGAGGCTGCAGCGGCGACGGCGGTGGTGATGGGAGGGGACGACGACGGCGGACAGCCGGACAGCGTCTCGATGACAGTCGATCGACCGTTCCTCTTCTACATCCGTGACCAGCCGACCGAGACGCCGCTGTTTCTGGGTCGTGTTGTCAACGGCGAGACGTTCGACGACTGAATCAGCGAGTCGTCTCTGTCACCGTTACTCAGCTATTGCCCTCGAACGCGGATCTGTACCTGCTCCCCGTCCTCGAACGGCCGCTTCGGGCAGATCAATTTCGCGCCGAAATCCGCATCTCGCGCACAGAACAGCGAGAGCCCCGTAATCGGGTCCCCGTTCGCTGTGACGACCACATCGTCCCACGTGATCGACCGGCCGTCATCCGCGATCGAGCCGAGTTCGTCCCCGTTCAGCGAGACCTGCGACGGGAGTGGGGTACTCGAGTACACTCCGCCGCCGTCGTAATGCGGGAGTCCGCCGTCGAGGACGCCGCTCGTGTCGTTGTCGTCGACTCCGACACCGACGAATTCCTCGCCCGGATTCGGGTGTGTCGGCGCGTCGAGGACGGCGTACGTTTCGCCGGTCGCGACGACGGTTCCAGTGCCGTCCCATGCGAGCGGCCGCGGGCGGACGCCGTCTGCGAGTTCGATCGGAACCGACCCTGAGGCGCGGTACGGGTTCTGTGCCGGCGTCCGAAAGCCGACGTGGAGGTGGTTGTCGACCCACGGCGCGAAGAAGCCGGCGCGGACGAGTTTGCCGAGCGACTCTCCCGCTTCGACGCGGTCACCGGCCTCGACAGCGGGATCGACGTGGAGGATTCGGGCTGTTAGCCCTGCACAGTCACCGGGGCCGTCGCAGTCGATCAGAATGAGATGGTCGTGTTCTGGCGCGTACGGTTTCGGCGGTGCGCGGACCGTGCGGGTTTCGCGGACGGTGCCGGCGACAGGGCTCGGCGCGGCGGTCGTCCGACCATCGCGCAGCGTCCCGGGATAGAGGTCGATCGCACACCCCGCGTCGTGGGCCGGATACGGCGAGTTGTACAGCGAGAAGCGAGCGTATGGTGCCAGTGCTGCCTCCGAGAGCGGTACCGCGTCTGTGTCCGACAGATCGATCACAACTGTACCGACGACTCGCAGCGAGAGCGTTTAGGTGCGTCGACACAAATGCCACTGGTATGCGAGTGCTTCGCGGCCGCGCCGACACGATAGACGCTGACCGGCGGGCAAGCGAGTCGCTACTCGAGTTCGCCGCCGACGGCGAACCCGCGGTTCGGGTCTGGCGACCGCACCGACAGGTCGCCTTCGGCCGGCGTGATCGCAGGCAAGAGGGGTACGACGAGGCCTACGAGGCCGCACGCGAGCACGGGTTCGCACCGATCGAGCGGTCGGTTGGCGGCCGCGCGGTCGCCTACGACGGCGAGACGACGATCGCGTTCGCCCGTGCCGACCCGGTCGAAGACTTCCGGCGCGGAACCGACGCGCGCTACGAGCGAGCCACGAACGCGACGGAGCGGGCACTCTCCGAGTTGGGTGTCGACGCCGAGCGCGGCGAGCCGGCGGACGCGTTCTGTCCCGGCTCGCACTCTGTGTCGGCCCGGCTCACCGCTGCTGGCGGGAACAGGGACCCGACACTCGGGAAACTCGTCGGCCTCGCCCAGCGCGTTCGCCAGGATGCCGCCCTCACGGCGGGGATCGTTCTGGTCGACAACCGCGAGGAGATCGGACCGGTACTCGAGTCGGTGTACGGCGCGCTCGGGCTCGCGTTCGATCCCGATTCAGTTGGGACGATTGCGGCGGCTGGTGGCGACCCGCATCCAGCTGTGGTCCGCGCGCGGTTTGAGGAGGCACTTATCGGCGATGTCGACTCGGAGGCTGTCACGGTCGAGTCTGTACCGGTCGAGGACGACGGTGGCTCGGCAGACAGCGACCAGTCGAACGGCGGTCCGGCGGCACAGCAACCGGACGCCGATGCGGTAGACGACAGATCGACCCGAGGGTGGGACCGGGAGGAGTATGAGTGAGGTGGGTGTGAGAGCGAAAGGTACTGTTTTCGGGCTCCGTCCCGTCGGTTACGAGTATGCACACCGACGTAGCGATAGACCGACGGTACGGCGATCGTGCCGTGGAGGGCTCGCGATGAGCGACGACGCACCGACGGCCGACGACCGGTGGGCGGAACTGCTCGCCGACGCGAACGCGATCGCCGCGGAGTACGACGAGGACGGCTGGGAACCGATCGTTCTCGAGCCGGCGTCGGTCTCGCCGAGCGAGGCCGAGGAGCGCTTCGGTCTCGACGTTGGCATCGATCAGGAGACGTTCGAACGGGTCGAGGACCGTGTCGCGGACTCGGCCACGACGTTCGGCGACGCGGAGGTGTACTATCTGCCGGTCGACGAGGATGACACAACTCGCGACGACAGCCGCCGCTTCGCACTCGCCGTCGAACGCGATGCTGACAACTCGGTCGCCGTCTTCGTCCCGGTGACCTACACCCTCCCCGAAGCGAAACCTGTCTTCGAGACGGCGCTCCTTGAGGAGGAACTGCTGATCCACGTTCGGGCGATCGATGCGGACGAGACGGATCCGTGGGTGACGTTTTCCCACGATGACCCGTCGCTGTTCCTTTCGGAATCGGACGTGCAGTCGTGGGAGTTCTCGCCGAGAGAGTGATGACTGATTCGGACTAGATCGGACTGGTTCAGACTGGTTCAGACTGGATTAGCAGGGCCCGAACTCGAACGTCCCGTTCAACGCCATCGAGTGGTCGTCGTAGTACGCGTAGAGATTTTTCGGTGCGGTGTACTGGCCGCCGTAGTGACCCGCGGGACCGTTCGAATCGATGATGTTGTTCGCGTGATCCGTCGTGAACCGAAGGTCCTCGCGCTCGTAGACGAGGTCGTCGTCGAGCCAGTAGCGGACGATCCCGTCCGGATTCGCCGCGCCGTCGGTCACCGTGTTCACGCAGGCGTAGTATTCGAACTCGTACCAGTTCCCGGGGACGATCTCTGGCTGACCGAGCGCGTACGGCTCGCCCTCCATGACGAAATCGTGGTCCTGGTTCTGGTCCATATGGTACGTGTGTGAGAGCAGAGAGAACGGCCCGTCGGGGTCCGATCCCCGGTTGGTGATGTACAGTCGATTACTCCAGCCGTTCGTCCCGTCGGGCATTCCGCCACCGGCACTCCCTTCGCCGAGCGCCATCGCACAGTTCCAGAGCCGGCAGTTCGCCGGATACCGACCGGTCATCTCCCAGCCCGTATCGAGCGCGAACCGGACGCGTCCGGTGAGTTCGAACAGGCCGTCCGCGAAATCGTAGTGCGTGCTCGCACCCCAGTGTGCACCCTCCTGCATGCGCACCTGCAGCGCCCGGTTCCCGGAGGCAGTCGGATCGGCGACGAGGTCGAGCGCCGCCGGATCGCCGTTCGACAGACGATATACGTCGTCCCACCCCTCGTAGTCGTCGTAGTCGAGATGAACGACTTCATCCGGCCGGCCGCACTGCGTCGTGTCCGGTGTCTGTGCTGTCCCAACGCCAGTCCCGAACTCGAGTCCACCCACAAGTCCGCCCAGTCCGAGCGCTCCCAGAACGCCACTCGCGCGTATCGTTTGTCGGCGGCTCAGGCTTGGGCTCTGGTTCTGGTTTTGGTTTTGGTTTTGGTTCAAGTTGCCCGCTACTGGCGGGGTACTCGAGTTCCGGCCCGTGTCGGTTCGTGATGCCGTGCACCGATCACGGCCGTCGTCGCTGTTGGTTGTCCCGCCGTCGATTGCGTCGTCGGTCGCGTGGGATGTCATGCACGACTCGCTCGCACAGGGGGACGGTTAGTATCGAGTCAGCTACCAGACAGTCCCGATTCAGAAACGGTGTTTTCCGGCGGTTACCACCGGCAGGAACGATTGTACTCGGTACAACTGTCTGGAGTGGCTGCTCCCGACCGGCCCCATTCGCCGTGCGTGACTACTCGTCTTCCTGTTCGCGCAACTCTGCGCTCGCCTCGCGGACCTCGCGCATTACGCTGGAGATTCGCTCTTCGGCCTCGAGTTCGTCCTCGACGGAGAGGTCGACCCCCTCGACCTCCAGCAGGAATTTCGCGACCTCGGTAGATTCGTACATCACGTCGTCGAGTTCCTCGGCAGTGAAGAAGTCACACATTGCGCCGTAAAGGAAGGTTGCGCCGGCGGTTCGGACCTTGTCTTCGAACGAGGAGCGGGCCTGGTTGACCGCCTGGGGCGTGTAGGTGTCGGTCATGAACGGCACGAGTTCGGGCAGGTTTTCGCCGATTTTGGTCATCTCGACGCCGGTTTCGGTCCGGAAGTCAGAACAGAGTCGGGCGATGGCCCACTCGCGGGCGGTGATGTAGGTTCGGTCGCGCAGGAACTCGTTAACGCGGTCGTACTGCGCGCCGTCCATTTTCTTGAAACGGGCGTACTTCTGGACGTCTTCGGGGATGTCGGACTCTTCGGGTTCGGTATCTGGAACGTTCGGTAGTGGGCTATTGTCCTCGCTCGCCCCCGCTTGCTCTCCGGTGGTTGATTGCTCCGTGGGCGAACTCTCGGCGACGGTTCGTGGCTGTTCTCCTGCCGGTTCACCGTCGCTGCTGGCGTCGGTGTCAGTGTCGGCGTCGGTGTCAATGTCGGTGTCAGTCGACTGGTCCGACTCCATGCTTGCCTTCGTGCCGTCCTCGTCCATGCGCGCCTATTTCTACAGGCCCGAGATAAGGTTTCTTGGTTCGAGTACGGAGTGTCGGTGTCGTTAGGAACGGGAGTCCTCGCCGTCGCCACGATAGCGAGCTACCAGGTAGCCCGCCCCGCCGATGCTCGCGAGTGTCCCGACGAATCCTGGTGCTGGTATCCCGTCGGTGTCAGCACCACTCTCGTCAGCAGTTGACTCATCGGTTTCGTCGCTGTCGGTTGCCTCCGCTGTTTCCGTCCCGTTATCCGAATCTTCGCTGCCGCCGTCGTCTTCGCTCTCCGCGTCAGCGTCGTCAGCGCTTTCAGCTTCCTCGTCGTCCGTTCCGTCGGCTCCGTCAGATTCACTATCTGTTGGTTCTTCCGCAGTGTCAGCATCAGCCTCTACATCGCCGACTGCAATCTCCACTGACGTCTCCGCGCTCCCACCGCTGTCATCGATGACCGTCAGTGTGACTGTCCGTGTGCCTGCGTCCGAAAACGCGTGCGTAACTGTCTCACCGGAACCTGTCTCTCCATCACTGAACTCCCACGTGTAGGCGACGATCGTTCCGACACCCGCTGAGGACTTGGTTGCGTCAAACGAAACGTCCTCGCCGACTGCTGGCGCTGTCGCGGAAACCTCGATCACAGGTTCGGTTCCAAGTGCGTCGCCGAACTCACTCACACTCTCCCCGGCGAGACTTTTCTGGTGAAACTCGACGATGTCCGCTTCTGCTTCACGAGGACTGTGCCCGGCGTTCTCGTAGATCTTGAACTGGGCATCGACACCGGCTTCTTCGAACGCAGCCTGACAGGTTGGGAACCGTTCCGTAATCATATCATCGCCGTAAACGTCGAGCGCTGTCTGACGAAGTTCGTCCTTGGTCCAGGCGTCGTCGTACGGAATGGTGTCGTTGTCGTCCTGTGCTCCCATGTAGAGGAAGTGGTTGACCTCGTCGACCGCGTCGAGATCGACCGGCTCGCCGGTGAGCTCCTCGACGTCCGCGATTCCGACGTGGAACGGAAGTTCGTGGCCGTCGTACTCCTCGTGGGGCAGCGTGACCATTCCATTCAACCCACCGGCCGTGACCGATACGACCTCTTCTGGGTGAAGCATGGCAAAGCGTTCGACGAAATTCCCCGATGCGGAGAATCCGTTCAGCATAACGCCGTCGTCGGTGTCGTACCCTTCACTCTCGAGTTGCCCGCGGGCGTGCTCAACCATCGCCAGGAGCTGTAGATCAACGCGCTCGAGATCGCCACTCTCGATACTCATCGTTTCCCTGTCGAGCGCGTGTATGTAGTGCGACCAGTCGACGGGCTCCTGTACTGGGCGCGGGAAGACCGGGATTACCAGCGGTGTCCCAACCTCCTCGCTGACTCTCCGCGAGGTACCACCCTCGATGTGGCGCTGTGCAACCTCACGGTGCTCTTCGAGCTCGTCGGCTGTCGTCCCCGTGTTGTTCGGTTCGACGAGAACGGGCGTCGCTTCGTCATCGGAGACTCGATCCGGTGCGTACAGGTAATAGGGGTAGTTGAATCCGGCTGACGGATCCGCTTCGACGAACCGTTCTTCCACCCCGGAGACGACATCGACGGTGTCTTCGAAGGAGACTGTCGCAACCTCGCGGGCAATCCCCTGCCCAGTCTCGTGGTCGTAGATGCTGACAGCAATATCGATCTCCCCGTTGTCATCGATCGGCTCGGTGAACTCGAGTGTCAGGTCCTCGATTGTCGTGTCGGCCTCGATCGTCGTTCGTCCGAGTTCCCCGGTTTCGTTGCTCCGAGCTGCTAGCATTCCATCGACAGTCGAACTCGCTTCGGCGATGGTGATCGAGGTCCCGTCGGACGTCTGCTCTTCGAAGACCAGTGATGCGTCCGGGTCGCTCGTCGCACCGGCCGTATTCGAAGCCAGACCGGCAACTGAAACGAGACCTGCCCCGGCCAGTTGAAACAGCGTTCTCCGAGTCGATTTCGGTTCGCTCATTGAATTGGCCCCCGATTGTGTGATCCAACCTGTTTCATCGACTCACAGTTCTGAATAGGACGAAATCATCGTTATGGCCAGTTGCCGTTTTCGCGTGATCGGGTACAGAATCAGTAAACTCTCCTCGCATCCTCGCGAGTTCTCCCGGATTTAAGTTTGTTAAGCGTCTTCGATACAGTATGTCACAGACACCAGTCGTAGTGAAGGCCGTGCGGACACCACAGGGCAAGGAGGACGGCGTGTACGCCGATCTCCGAAACGAGGATCTCTCGGTCCCGCTCATCGACGAAATCCTGGCCGAGACCGGTCTCTCCGGCGAAGACGTCGACGACCTGATGTGGGGCTGTGCCCAGCAGCGCGACGAGCAGGGGAACAACGTCGCCCGCGTCATCGCACTGCTCTCCGAACTCGGCGAGCACACGCCTGCAACGACGATCAACCGCTGGTGTGCCTCTTCGATGCAGGCCGTCATCTCCGCCTCGGACGCCATTGCCGCCGGCAACCGCGACGCCGTCATCGCGGGCGGTGTCGAGAGCATGAGCCGCGTCGCGATGGGGCAGAACACGCACAACGTCCACCCGCGGATGGCCGAACTGTACAACATGGGCGAACTCCAGATGGGGATGACCGCCGAAAAGGTCTCCGAGGAGTACGGCGTCAGCCGCGAGGAGCAGGACGAGTACGCCGCCCAGAGCCAGCAGCGAGCCGTCGAGGCAACCGAGGAGGGTCGCTTCGACGACGAAATCGTCCCGATCGAAACCGAGGACGGCACCGTCGAGGAGGACGAAGGCCTTCGCCCAGGCACGACCGCCGAGAAGCTCGGCGAGCTGCCGACCGTCTTCAAGTCCGACGGCACCGTCACGCCCGGCAACGCCTCCCAGATCTCCGACGGCGCGTCCGCGCTGCTCATCACCAGCAAGGCGTTCGCCGAGGAGAACGACCTCGAGATCATGGCCGAAGTCGGCATGAACAACGTCGCCGGCGTCGACCCGACCGTGATGGGAATCGGTCCGGTCCCCGCAACTGAGGGGCTCCTCGAGCGCAACGGCCGCGACATCGACGAGTACGACCTCGTCGAACTCAACGAGGCCTTTGCCAGCCAGTCGCTCTATTCGCGCGACGAACTCGGTATCGACCCCGACATCTTCAACGTCAACGGCGGCGCAATCGCCATCGGTCACCCACTGGGTGCCTCCGGCGCGCGCCTCCCAGTGACGCTGATTCACGAACTCCAGAAGCGTGGCGGCGGACTCGGCCTGGCGACGCTCTGTGTTGGCTTTGGCCAGGGTGCAGCGATCGAGTTCGACGTGAACTAGGGCGGTCGATCGAGGACTTTTGGTCCAGATTTTGCGAGCGTGCGGTATGACCGCGAGCGAGACAACAGGTGGTCGTGTCAGGGTACAGCGATCGAATTCGACGTGAACTACCTGCGGACGCGGTTTCACTGGGTCGCGGTAGTTTTTTTATCACGATTGAGCAGTCGACTTACAACGCGTGGGCACGTAGGACCACCAATGGACCTGCTGCTCCTGGCTATCGTCGTCGGGATTCCACTCGCCTGGCACGTCGGGTTGACGGCGTTCACGTACTACGACGCCGGAACGGTCGGGCTCGAGCCGCCGGCGAAGTGGGCGGCGATCACGTTCCTCGTCCCGATCTTTGGCTTCTTTATCTACCTCTTCGAGCGCAGCGAACTCGACTACGATCCGGAGACGGACCCCTACAAGGGTCACAACTTCAACATTCATCCCTCGCGGGCCGACGATGCGCCGTTGCGCTCTCGCGGTGACGATCGGCTGTCGCCAGAGGACGAGCAGAAGAGCGGATTTGATGGTGATGGAGAGAGCGTTCGCGATGGCGAGAACACCACAGCGTACGACAGCGTGTTTGACTCCGACAGCGATCGGGGACGCGACGGGACCACTGACTCCACCGACACTACCGGAACTACCGACCCCACCGAGAACACCGATCCAAACTCACACTCGGAGTAACAACTCGGCGACGAGCTCGGAATCACGCAGCAGGCTATCGCGTCTCGTCTCCGTCGTGGGATGAAGCACATCCTCGAGAGCACCCTTCCCGAAACGGGGGAGTCGAACCAGTGATATACTTAAATCAGTTGTATAACCAAGAGTAGTTCTGATGTTGTTATTGCCCTAACTGGGGGTAGACAATGCCCGAGGGAGAGAGTGAACGGACAATTGCTGAATGTTTCGACTGTGGAAGTGCGTATGCGGCCAAGAAGTGGCCAGACGGGACGATTCAACCAATCGGGACGAGAAACGGCTGCCAATGTGGTTCAACGGAGTTTCAGACCGTTGGGAAGGCAAGTGCGACCGTTCTCCGTGAAGGTCAGAGTGACTGACTAGAGAGCTGTCGGCTACGCAGAAATCGACGGCGATGACCAAACCGATCGTGCGACACTCATCTTCTGTATTCAGTACGACGCCAGATTCCGATCGTCGATCAACGGGATCCACAGAGCCCTGAGGCCACGGTTGTCCAGGGCACAACGCAATTCCCACTGTGTGCGCCCTCTGCGCCGACCGACGCTGCGGAACCCCACATCCAGACTACTAGCAGCGAAGAACTCAGCACAGCAGCGCTGCCTCAGTCGTCAGCCGGTGCCGCGTCAGAGCCACCCGACTCGAGTGCACTCGCTGGAACCGTCCCGTCTTCGTTCCAGCCGCGTTCTGCGTAGTACTCGTCGAGTCCCTGCTCGAAGCCGGGAATCTCGTACGGTAGCGTGTCGTCCTTGCGGTCGAAGCCGCGCTGGTTGTTGAAGTGGCGCTCGAGGGCGACGATTTCGCCGCCGAGAGCGAGTAGCTCTTCGTAGTCGGCGTCGAGCAGTGTCTCGATGCGTTCTTCGGTCATGAAGCTCCGGGAGAACTTACAGAGGACGGCGCTGTCCTTGATGGCGTTGATGTTCTCGAGTTCGACGACTTTCGGGGGCTTGTCCTCGAGTCCCTCCTTGTCGAAGGCGTCGTCGGCGTCGACGAGCGGGTACTCGTAGGGGTAGAACTCGGCGTACATGTGGTCCGCGCCGCGGTTCGAGGTCGCGAAGGCGAGCCCCTGGCCGTTCAGGGTGCGCCCGTCGTGGGCGGCGAACTCCATGCTCTTGACCGACCAGTTCTCGACGCCGAGGTCGTCGTGGACGCGGTCGATACCCTCTGCGAGGTCGTCGCCGATGCCCTCGCGGTAGGCGATCTTCTCGACGGTTTCGTGGATGAGCTCGGCGTTGCCGAACTCGTCTTCGCTCGCGAGGTAGGCGGCGACGACGTCGCCGGCGGAGATGGTGTCGAGCCCGAGTTCGTCACAGAGCTTGTTCGACTTCATTACGTCCACGATGTCGTCGACGCCGGAGTTCGAACCGAACGCCATCAGTGTCTCGTACTCGGGGCCTTCGGTTTCGAGGCCGGTCTCCTCGTCTTTCGTCGGCAGTTTGCAGGCGAATGCACAGGCCGAGCAGGTCCCCTTCTTGTACTTTTTCTCCTCGACGCGGTCGCCGCTGATGTCGTCGATGTGCTCGTAGGAGAGCTCCGAGAAGTACCGCGTCGGCAGGGCTTCGACCATGTTCGCGTACGTTGCGACCGAGGTCGTCCCCTGATCACGCATCGGACTGTCGGACTGGGCAGCCTCGCCGTGGATCTCCATCTGGAGGGGTGGGATCTCGACCTCGTGGGTGGAGTCGCCGTCGAACGTGATCGCCTTCACGTTCTTCGCACCCAACACTGCACCGAGTCCGCCGCGACCGAACGCCCGTTCCTCGGAGGTCATAATCGAGGCGAAACGAACCTCATTCTCGCCGCCGGGGCCGATCACGACCGTGTGCTCCGAGCCGAGTCCGTGCTCGTCGTCGATGTAGTCACAGGTTTCGGGAACGGTCGCCTTCTCGAGTTCGGGGACGGCTTCGAACTCGACGCCCTCGTCGGTGACGTGAACGATGACGAGCTCGTCGCTCGCGCCGGCGATCTCGACAGTGCTGTAGCCGGTGCCGGTGAAGTTCCGCGAGAGGAAGCCGCCCGCGTTCGAGGAGAGCAGCCCGTCGGTCAGCGGCGAGACGCCGGTGGCCGACATGCGGCCCGTGAAACTCATCGTCGCATGCTGGAGCGGGCCGGTCGCGAAGTAGAGGCGGTTTTCCGGTCCGAGCGGGTCGGCGTCGAACGGGATGCGCTCGTGGGCGAGTTTCGTCGTGAGCGCGCGGCCGCCGATCGACGATTCGAGAACGTCGTCGATCGATTCGGTTTCGACTGTTTGTTCGCCGACGTCGATCGTACACAACGGTCCCCGGACGTGTTTCATACACACTACCGTGGTACGCGCTCCGGCAAAATGATACCGGTTCTGTGACTGTGGGTGTTTACTCTTCAACCGACTATTTGGATTGGCTGTTCAACTTCAGACAACATCGTGTGATCTTTTAGAAGACAAGCCAACTATCTCCTCGTCTGCCGGTGGCCGATGATCGGTGTCGTCGAGGACGACCTCGAGTCGTCCGTCTCGAATCAGGTGGTCGATCTGGTCGTGTGTGAACCGGCCGTTGCACTCCTCACCGACGAACGTAACGTAGCGCTCGGTTCGTTCGATAACGGTTGCGAGGGAATCGCCGGTTCGGTAGTAGTAGCGAACGGTCGTACCGGGGTGGAGGGCGTCTGCGCTCGTGCGATACGCCCAGCGGTGGAGGACCATCGGTAACTGATCTTGGGTGAGGGGTTTGTCTGTCTTCTGGTCTCAGCGTTGTCCCCAGATCGCCGGTGAACGGTCGACAACTGCACGCAAAAGAGCCAGCAGCAGGTGTACCGAACCCGTTACACCAATCGTCTCAGGCTTCGGGTGCCTGTTCGGCCGAATCCTCTGCGTAGATCGACTCGATCTCGTCGTCGAACGCGTCGAGGATCGCGCGGCGCTTCTTCTTCATCGTCGGGGTGAGCAGGTCGTTCTCCTCCGTGAACTCGATCGGAACGAGCCGGTACTCCTTGATCGTCTCGTGGGACTCGAAGTTCTCGTTGACCGTGTCGACCGCCTGGTCGATTCTGTGTTGGACCCATTCGTGATCGCAGATGTCCGAGGGATTCTCCGGCAGTGCAACGCCCTCGTCCGCAGCGGCACGCTTGATCGCATCGATGTTCGGCACGAGCAGCGCGCCGACGAACTTCTCGCCGTCGCCGACGACCATACACTGCTCGACGAGTTCCTTCGAGGCGAAGGCGTCCTCGATCGGTGCGGGCGCGACGTTCTTGCCGGTCGAGAGGACGACAAGCTGTTTCGTCCGCTCGTGGAACTCGATGTAATCGTCGGGGCGGATCGTGACGATGTCGCCAGTACGGAACCACTTGCCCTTGTCTTCACCTCCCGCATCGTCTTCGTCTACACCCGGCGCGTGCTCGGTGAACGCCCGATCCGTCGCTTCGGGTTTGTTCCAGTAGCCCTGGGTCACGTTCGGCCCGCGGACGAGGAGTTCACCCGTCTCGCCGGGCGTGTTGGCGGCGTCGCCGTCCGGCACAATCGAATCGTCGACAGTTACGTCGCAGTCGATGATTGCCGGGCCGACGGTGCCGATCTTCGGCTCCTCGGGCGGGTTGGTCGTCACGACTGGCGAGGTTTCAGTCAGGCCATAGCCCTCGAAGATGGGCAGTCCCATGCCGTGGTAGAGCTGGCAGAGCTCCGGCGAGAGACTGCCACCGCCGCTAACGAGCATCTCGATGTTTCCACCCAGCGCTTCCTTGACCTTGCTGAACACCAGTTTGTCTGCAACCGAGAGCTTGAACTCCAGAATCGCCCCCGGATCGTCCGCCTGGTAGTACTCGCGGCTTACGTCGGTCGCCCAGTTGAAGATGCGTTCCTTGACCGGGGACTCCGTCGCCTGCTCGCGAATCGTGTCGTAAATTTTCTCGTAGACACGCGGCACACTCGTCGCGCCGGTCGGCTGAACGGCCTGGAAGTCCTCTTTCAGCGTGTCCGAACTCTCGGCGTAGGCGACGGTCGCGCCCGCGGCGAACAGCAGGAAGTGGCCCGCCGTGCGCTCGAAGACGTGTGCCAGCGGCAGGTAGGAGACGAGCGTACTGTCCTGATCGATACTCGGCACGTCCTCGTCCTTGTCCGGTCGCGGCCCGTACCGGCGATAGACCTGGTTGACGTTCGTCCGGAAGTTGCCGTGAGTGAGCATGACCCCCTTCGGCTTGCCTGTCGTTCCGCTCGTGTAGATGATGCTCGCCAGATCGTCGAGGTCGCGCTCTTCGAGCCACTCCTGGTAGGCGTCCGGATCGTGTCGCTCCTCGCCGATCTCGTAGACATCCGCGAGGGTGTAGATCTCCGTTTCAGCGTCGGCGTACTCTGTGTCTAACGCGTCCATCGAGACGATGAACTCTAGATCCAGTTCGTCTTCGACTTCCAGCACGCGCTCTAGCACGTCCGCGTTCTCGACGACGACGCCGTCTGCGTTGGGATCGTCGAGCAGATACCTGGCCTTCTCCGGTGAGGAGTTCTTGTACACCGTCGTCACGACTGCGCCGGCGGCGAGCAGCGCGAAGTCTGTCTGTGCCCACTCCATGCGCGTCTGGGCGAAGATGCCGACCCGATCGCCGCCCTCGACGCCGAGTTCGCGAAAGCCGGTCGCCAGCGGCCGGACGATCTCGGCCATCTCGGTGTAGGTAAGACTCACATAGTCGCCGTGTGGGGCGGGTTCGAACGCCGTCCCCGCCAAACTACGGTCGTAGATCCCGCCCTGATACTGCTGGGCGACCGCGTTCGGATTCCGCTCGACCGACGCCTCGAACAGCTGCCCCAGTGGTTCCCCTCCCAGTACGTCGCTCGAGAACTCTCGCTCTGCAGTCTGCCAATCCATGGCTTATCATACCAAGGGAAGCGATCACTCTTGAAAGCATAGGATGTTTCGAACTCCGTTGGTTGAAATAATCGCAAAAATCAGGAGCGGTAAGCGGACCGTCCACTTCGAGTGAACATTGGTAACCATCACAGCGGGGTCGCGCTCCGGTCACAGCCCCGTTGGGTGGGAGGTGGTACACCGTGGGACTGGACAGCAACCCGCGTCACTCAACGAGTTCGATCTCGTCGTCGCCGTTCGGGACCGCACAGAGGAACGCACCGTCTTCGTCGCCCTCGTTTCGATACCAGTGGACCGTTCCCGCGGGAATGAGCAGCGAGTCACCCGCCTCAACCTCGTACTCCTCGTCGTCGATGCCGACGGTGTACTCGCCACCGAGGACGTACTGCTCGTGTTCGACCTCGTTCGTATGCTCCGGGACCTCGGCACCCGCTTCGAGGACGAACCGCCGGATCGCGAAGTTCGGTGCGCCGTGGTCGTCCGCGATCAGCACGCCCTTCTCGAGTCCGTCCGCAGCGTCGACGGCCTCGTACTCGATCTCGTCACTGGTTCGGATCAGTGGTTCAGCCATGGACGGCGATTCGGACGCCAGAACCAAAACAGCACCCGGTTTGGGTGTTCCGCTCGACCGCGCGGCTCAGAGAATCGTCCCGTGCTTCTTGTCCGGAATATCCTTCTCGACCGTTTCGTAGAATTCGAAGCGGTTTTCCAGTTCCTCGCGCAGCGAGCTCGGCGGGACGATCTCGTCGACGACGACCTCGCTTGCCATTCGGTGGATGTCGATATCTTCGCGGTACTCCTCGCGCAGTTCCTGCTCGCGTGCGGCGCGCTCGTCGGGGTCGTCGATGTCCGCGAGTCGGTTCGCGTAGACTGCGTTGATCGCAGCCTCGGGGCCCATGATCGCGATTTCGCCGCTTGGCAGGCCGATGACGCTCTCCGGATCGTAGGCTGGCCCAGACATGGCGTAGATGCCCGCCCCGTAGGCCTTGCGGACGACGACGGACTGTTTCGGCACCGTCGCCGAGGAGGTTGCGTAGATCATCTTCTTACCCTGCTCTAGGATGCCGTCTTTCTCGACCTGCGAACCGGCCATGAAGCCCGGTGTGTCACAGAGGTACAGCAGCGGCACGTCGTAGGCGTCGCAGGTCCAGATGAACTCGGCGGCCTTCTCGGCCGCATCGGGGAAGATCGCGCCCGCGCGGTGGTTTGGCTGGTTGGCCACGATGCCGACCGGCCGGCCGTCGATGCGCGCGAAGGCCGTGATGATCTCCTTGCCGTACTCCGGTCGCAACTCGAGTACCGAGTCGGCGTCGACGACGCGCTCGATGACGTCGAACATGTCGTAGCCGCGGTTCGGTTCCTGCGGAACGACGGCGTCGATGCCCTCGGGTGAGAGCCGCGGCGCTGTCCCGGCTGTCTGGGGTGGCTTCTCGTCACTGTTGTCCGGCAGGTAGCTGATCAGTTTCGCGACGAGTTCGCGTGCGTGTTCCTCGTCCTCGGCGATCAGATCCGCGCTTCCGGAGTGTTGGGCGTGGACGTCCGGGCCACCGAGATCCTGCAGATCGATGTTCTCGCCGGTGACCATCTCGACCATCCGCGGCGAGGCGATGGCCATCGCGCTCACGTCCCGGACCATGATCGTGAAGTCCGCGAAGACGGGCGTGTAGGCCGCGCCGGCGATACACGGACCGTAGAGCACGCAGATCTGCGGAACGCGCCCGGAGAGCATCGAGTGATTGTAGTAGTACTTCCCGATGCCCTCGCGGTTGGCGAAGAAGCCGGTCTGCTGGTCGATGCGGCCGCCCGAGGAGTCCATCAGGTAGAGGACGGGGCGACCGGTCTTGAGCGCGCGCTGTTGCATTCGCAGGAACTTCTCGACGCCCTTCTCGGCCATCGAGCCCGCCTTGACGGTGAAGTCGTTGGCCATGAAGTGCAGGTCCCGGCCCTCGAACTCCGCCGCGCCGGTGATGAGACCGTCCGCAGGCAGGTCGTCCTCGGCGTCGAAGTTGGCGAACTTGCCGTCTTCGAACTTGATCGTGTTCCCGCCGTTACTGCCGGCCGTGTCGCCGTCCGAACCGCCGTCATCCGTGCCGCCGTCGTCGCCGAACCAGAGATCGAGTCGGTCGCGAACGAACAGCTTCCCCTGATCGGAGAGTCGCTCCTTGTACTTCTCGGGGCCGCCCTCGAGTATCTCCTCGATTTCCTCGCGCAGGAGTTCCTCGCGCTCGGTTGGTTCGAGGTCGTCCGCTGCACTACTGCGCTCACGGCTTCGGCCGGCGCTCTGGACCGGTCCGGAGCCCGAGCCAGAGCCGGCAGCGCCACTGCCACCGCTACCGCCACTCGCCGCTCCAGTGGGCGCTGACGCGCTTGCGAGCAGATCGTCCCCCGACTGCGTGTACAGTTCGACGTCCTCGCCGAAGTGCTCGGCGAGCGCCGAGGCGACCGCTTGCACTTCGCTCTCGTCCTGTGCCGCCGCGTCCGAAATTCTGAGTTTGAGGTCTATCGTCATCGTTTCATCTCACTCCAGTACGACCAGCGGGTCGCCCATGTCGACCGAGTCGCCCTCGGAAACGGGAACCGAGGCGACGGTTCCAGTTCCTGGCGCGACCACGTCGTTCTCCATCTTCATCGCCTCGAGGACACAGACCACGTCCCCGCTGGCGATTTCGTCGCCGGGTTCGACGTCGATCGAGAGCACGGTGCCCTGCATCTCGGCCGTGATCGCGTCGCCGGCCGCGACCTGTTCGGTAGCGCCAGCTCCGCTCCCTGATCCTGAGGACTCACCAGCGGCTGCGCCGCCGTTGCTGGCCGCCCGCGGCAGGCCGTCTTCGACCAGCACGTCGAATCGCCGACCGTCGACCTCGACGGTGAGTTCGTGCTCGCTCGCGTCGGCATCGCTTGCGCCGCCGGTCGTTGCACCCGACCCCCAGCGCTCGACTGCGTCGGCGAGTTCGTCCTGGCTCACTTCGTGGTCGAGGTAGGCCGTCGTGTGCTCGCCTGCGCGGAAGGTATCATCCGCGAGCATGAGCCGGTGGAACGGCACGATGGTTTCGGGACCCGAAATGTCGAAGTGGGCGAGTGCGCGCTGTGAGCGGTCGAGACAGCGCTCGCGTGTCGGTGCGCGAACGATCAGCTTCGCGATCATCGAGTCGTAGTCGCCCGCGATCTCGTCGCCCTGGGAGACTGCGTCGTCGAGTCGAACACCGAGACCGCTCGGTGGGTTGTACGTCTCCAGTGTGCCTGGCGTCGGTGCGAACTCCTTTGCGGGGTTCTCGGCGTTGATCCGGAACTCGATGGCGTGGCCCTCGATATCGATGTCGTCCTGTGCGTAGGGGAGTTCCTCGCCGGCCGCGATGCGAAGCTGTTCCCGGACGATGTCGATTCCCGTTACCTCCTCGGAGACGGTGTGCTCGACCTGAATCCGGGTGTTGACCTCCATGAAGTAGAACTCGCCGTCCTCGACGAGGAACTCGACGGTACCGGCGTTCGTGTAGCCCGACTCGCGGACGCCGCGGCGGGCCGCCTCGCCGATCGACTCGCGCAGTGAGTCGTCGAGTGCGGGACTCGGCGCTTCCTCGATGACCTTCTGGTGACGGCGCTGGAGCGAGCAGTCGCGCTCGCCCAGGTGGAGCACGGTGTCGTGTTCGTCCGCCAGGATCTGCACCTCGACGTGCTTGGGGGACTCGAGATACTTCTCGACGTAGACCGTGTCGTCGTCGAAGTAGGCCTCGCCCTCACGTTTCGCGCTCTCGAAGGCGTCGTCGGCCTCCTCGGCGCTGCGGACGATTTTCATGCCGCGACCGCCACCGCCGCCGGCAGCTTTGATCGCGACGGGGTAGCCGTACTCCTCGCCGAGTTCGCGGACTTCGGCGGCGGAGTCGACGGGATCGGTCGTGCCGGGGACGACCGGCACGTCGGCCGCTCGCATGACCTGTCGGGCCGTCGTCTTCTCGCCGAGGGCCTCCATCGCCCCGCTCGGCGGGCCGACCCAGGTGATCCCCTCGGCATCCTCGACGCGGGCCGCGAACGCGGCGTTTTCCGCGAGGAAGCCGTAGCCGGGGTGGATTGCGTCGGCACCCGCGCGGTCGGCGACGTCGATGATCGTCTCCTGATCGAGGTAGGACTCGCTTGCGGGTGCGGGGCCGACGTTGTACGCCTCGTCGGCGTACTCGACGTGGCCCGCGTTTCGGTCCGCGTCGCTGTAGATTGCGACGGTGTCGATACCCAGTTCCTCACAGGCTTGCATGACGCGCACGGCGATTTCGCCGCGGTTGGCAACGAGTAGTTTGCTAAACATCGTGATCACTCAGTAGGACTTGGGGAACCCGAGCTGCTGGCTGATGTGGTTGTACGCCATCTGCTGGGAGACCGGCGCGAGCCGGGTCAGGTTGATCTCGCGCCACCAGCGCTCGACATCGTACTCGGTGGCGTACCCCCAGCCGCCGAAGGCCTGCATCGACTGCTTGACGGCCTCGATGCCGGCCGACACGGCGGTCGCCTTCGCGACGTTGGTTTCGTAGGCACAGTCCTCGCCCTGGTCGTAGAGCCAGGCCGCCTTCTCGCGCATGAGCGCGGCGGTCTCCATCTTCGCGTAGGGTTTCGTGATCGGGAACGAGACGCCCTGGTGGGAGCCGATCGGCGCGTCGAACACCTCGCGCTCGTTCGCGTACTCGATGGCCGTGTTCGCGGCGAGTTTCCCGATTCCCGTTCCGGCCGCGGCGAAGCCGATCCGCTCGGGGTTGAGCATGTCGACCAGCACCCACCAGCCGTCTCCCTCGTCGCCGAGCATGTTCTCCTCGGGGACGCGGACGTTCTCCAAGAAGACCTCGCAAGACTTCGAGTAGTTGATGCCGTGTTTGTCGATCGGCGAGACGTCGATGTTCGAATCGTCCATATCGACGATGAACAGGCTGATGCCGTCCGTGCCGCGGTCGACCTCCTCGCGGGGGGTCGTCCGCGTGACGATAATCATGTTTTCGGCACGATCGGAGAATGTGATCCAGGCCTTCTGGCCGTTGAGGACGTACTCGTCGCCGTCCTTGTCGGCTTTCGTGGCGACGTTCAGCGTGTTCGTCCCCGCCTCGGGTTCGGTGATCCCGATCGAGAAGTTGCGCTTCCCGTTCGCGATGTCCGGCAGGTACGTCTCCTTCTGGGACTCGGTGCCGTACTCCCGGATGCCGACCGCGGCCATTCCCGCGGTGAGCACCAGGTACCAGGTGCCGGCCATCCCACAGCCCTCCGCACAGAGGGTCTCCATGGCGAGGCCCATCTCCTGCATTCCCATGCCAGCGCCCTCGTACTCCTCGGGAATCAGCAGGCCGTGAAAGCCCGCCTCGGCAAGTTCGTCCCAGAAGGCCTCGGAGAACTCGCCGGCTTCTTCCTTCTCGCGCCAGTGCTCGGGGCCGTACTCCGCGGCCACGTCGGCCGCCGTCTGTCGGATCAGATCGCGTTCCTGTGTAGATTCGAAGTTCATAGTTTGAATCTCGTCGTGCACCGTTATCCGTGTCCCCACCCGATGGTTGGGTCGTCGACACGTCGTGACTGACCTCGCGCGACCCGCCCAGTTCGCGGGACGTGAACCAGTCGGTTGCCGCGCGATGGCATACACCGAAGCGGTTTCGCCATCCCCAATAACTATTCTGGTAACTTTCGCGCGATTTACCGGAGGAACCAACCGATTCAGCACGACGACACGGTGTCTACCCCGGCGCATTCTTGCGTAAACAGTTTCGTATACACCAGTACCGAGCGTGACCAGTTCAGTCCCTCCTGGTCGGTACTCGAGTACACCTGCGCTCAGAAACAGATTTGCGCCTGTTCGCTACTCGCTGTTTCCCGACCCGTCACTCCGCCGACTCGGACTCGTCGCCGACGGTAGCCATCGACTCCCGCTCGAACCCGAACTCCGTCCACGAGTCCCGAACTGCCTCGCGGAGTTCTGGCGGGTACGACTCGTCGAACGAGACTCTGGGTGCGATGTACTCGTCCGTCCAGCGCGGGTCCCAGGTGGCGTCGACGTAGAGGCGTGCGCCGGTCTCACTGTCACCGCCTTCGTGGTTGTTCTTGCCTCCACCTCCACCGCTGCCTCGGCCGTACGTCGGCATCCGCGCGCTCGGTGCGTCGGGTTCGCTCACCAGCCAGTCCCGCGAGGGGTGGGCCTTGACCCAGCTATCGCCGAGCGCCCGGCCGAGGTTTCGCGGACTGATCTCGGTGTCGACGACGAGCACCTTGTCGAAGCAATCAGAGAGCGAGAACAGCAGGTTCGCAAGCTGCCACTCGAAGCCGGCGTAGAGAATCTCCGAAGCGACGAGACAGAGCCCGAGCCGCCCCTCCGCGGGCAATAGCAGCCAGTCGACCGGCGCGACACCCCAGTAGCTGTTGACCCGATCGAACAGGGTCGCCGATAGCGAGAGGGCCGCAAGCTGCAGGTCGTCCGACAGCGGCACCCCCAGCGGCGTGAACGGCACGACCGGCTCCTCACGAGTGAAGATCGCGTCGGACTCGAGTGTCAGCGTCGCTCCGCCACCCAGTCGCTCCCAGAACTCGCGTTTCTCGGACTGCGTTGCAGGCTGGCGGTCGGCGACGGTGGTCTCGACGACGACTTCCGCGGAACTCGGGACGACGCCGCCGGCGGTGGGAATGACAGGGACCGTCGCGCCGACGCCGCGGTCCTCGATCGGCGTCTCGAGTCGGTCCGTGATCGCGAGCAGATGCGTCGCCGCGAGCGCTTCCGGGGGAACACCGAGTGCGATGGTGACCGCTGCGCCCGTCTCGAGGCGGTCTCGCTCGGCGACGGCCGCCGGCACTCGAGCACGGATGGTGTTGCCGTCGAGGATCGTGCCGTGAATCGGTGCCCAGTAAGAACCCCGATCGCTACCGATCGAGAGCAGTCCGAGGGTAAACCGCGGCCAGGCCTCGTCCGGCGGCGTCGGGAGTCCGAGTTCCCGGAGATCCTGCGCCGTCGCGTCGGCAGCGCGCTCGACGTAGGTCACGTCGCGCTCGTCGCGGCGCTCGCCGAGCGCGAGGAGGGACTCGAGTACGTCGGTGTACGCTGGGTCCTGATCGATCCCGAGGCCGATTCCGAGGCGGGTCCAGGGGTAGCCCTGCCGGTGCCGGGAGTCCGTTGTGCGTTGTCCGCGCGATTGGTCGATGCCGCCGTAGACGCCGCTCGCGAGGGTGACGGTGGTTGCGGTGGGTGCGCCCTCGCGGTCGGTACCGGGTTCCATCTCGATCGCGTGGCCACCCGCTCGAAGTGCCTCCGCCGCGACGACCTGCGGGGAGCAATCGGCAGGCCGGGAGAGCGTGCGACAGTCGTCGGTTCGGTGGAGGAACTCGAGGTGTTTGCGGAAGGCGGTCATCGATTCTGGTGCTGTGGGTGCTGGTGTCGCGTCGCGTCCGTCTCTTGATCGATTGCACTGTGCCGTTCGCCCATTGTGTCGACTTCGTCAGCGACGCCTGCCACGCCGGCCTCGGCGAGCAGATCGCGGGCGCGCTGGCGGTCTTCGGGGTTGCCGATGGTCTGGGTCGGTCGCTCGCCCTCCGAGAGCGCGTCGATGTACGCCTTCGCAGTTTTCGACTTCGAGGTGCCGACGGCGGCACTGCCCTTCTCGTCTGGCGTCTGGTAGATGTTCAGCGGCACTTTTGGCATGCGCTCGACGCCGAACTGGTGGAAGTCCGTGGCCGGATCGGCGTGCAGCGCGAGCGCTTCCACGACCGCGCGCGAGTCGAGCGGGTTGACCTCGCGGTCGACGAAGACGAAGCAGTCGATGTGGAGCATCCCCCAGGTGGTGAAGATGAAGTTCGCGAGTTCGTGTAGCGCGCCCGGATAGGGCCGATCCGTTGCAATCACCCAGACCGTTCGCTCGGTGTAGGGCCAGGGTGCGGCCATCGCAACGTCGTAGCCGGCGGCACGCAGGCCGAGGGTGGCGTCCGGTCCGGCGGCCGCGACCTGGAGCGAACTCGTCGAGTTGCTGGCGTAGCCGACGCCAGAGCCCTCCACGCAGAAGGGAAGGTACGGTCGCTCGCGGTGGGTGATCGCGTCAACTGCGAGTACCGGCATGGAGCGGCGCGGGCCGTTCACGTAGCCGAAGTAGTCGCCGAATGGACCCTCGTCGAGTCGTTTCTCGGGGAGAATCCGCCCCTCGATGACGAGTTCGGCCGACGCCGGCACGCGGAGGTCGTTCGTCTCACAGGGAACGAGTTCGATTGGCGACTCCTGAAGCCCGCCGGCGAACGTCGCCTCGCTCCGCCCGACGGGAATCCACATCTCGCTGGCAGCGGTGACTGCCGGCCCCGCGCCGAGCGTGAGGGCAACCGGCATCGCCTCGCCGCGGCGCTCGTACTCGTAGTAGTAGCGATTCGGGAGTTGTTCACCAGCAAGGAACAACACGCTCGCTCGCGACTCGCCGTGGATCATCGCCCGATGGCGCGACCAGCGCCCCCACTCGCCGTCCGGATCCGGCGCGACGAGCGTCGTCAGCGTCGCGTAGCGCCCGCCGTCCTGCTGGTGGATGTACGGCCAGGGGAACTCGAGTAGGTTCGCGTCTGTGTTTGTGTCCGTATTCGCGTCTGTGTCTGCATTCGTCTTCGCGCTCCCGTTTGCGCTTGCACTCGCGTCTCTGTCTTCAGCTGCGCGAGTCCGAACGACCTCCTTACACGGCGCTGTTCCCGGCTCGATGACGGTCGGTTCACGCTGCTTCTCGAGGCGATCGATAAGCTGGGCGTAGTAGGCGGGTCCCGATCGTCGCGCCGGCTTCGGCAGATCGAACGCCCGCGCGAGGTGGTCGAACTCCCGTCCGCGGGGGCCGCGGTAGGGATCACCGACGAGGCGGGCAGCCGTACCGTTGCCCTCGACGGACTCGAAGACGGGAATCCGCTCGTCAGTCTCGTTCGCGGCCATCGTGACCGCGCTCGCTTCGAGGTCCCAGGAAACCGGCGTCTCGATTTCGGTGAGTGCACCGGCGTTCTCGAGTACGGTGAGAAACTCACGGAACGTCGTTACGGAAGTTGTCATCGGGAGGGACGAGTGCGGTCGCGGTCAGTCGGCGCTGTCGTGGTCGGTGCGGTATCATCGCTGGCCGTATCCGTGCTCCGATTCCCATTCCTCTTCCTGCTCACATCCGCATCCGCATTCGTGCCCGTCTCTGCCTCCGACTCCGCGTTCGGGGCTGTGCTCTCGCCTCCGTCAACCGTCCGTTCGAGCGCCTCACGCAGCGGATCGGAGTCGTACTCGGTTCGGATCTCGTCGTACGCGTCGAGCAACGCCGGCTCCTGCTCGGCCAACTGGCTGAACAACAGCTCACGGATGGCCGCCGATGAGGACTCGTAGCGGCCAGTTTCAACGAGATACCGAAGGAGGACCTTCAGATCGTCCGACCTCGTGTTGAGCACGTTCGAGCGCTCGCGCTGGGAGGACGCGAGGGACTCGAGTAGTGTCTCGTCGACGGCGCGGTCGACGAACTCGACGTACCACTGTTCGGTCGTGGTCTCGTGGGGGCCGCTGACGACCGAGAGGGGGTGTGGGTCCTCGAGGTGTGTTTCGGTTCTGGACAGACGGACGCGCGCCTCGAAGATTTCCTTCGTCTCGGGGTCCCGAAGCTGAAGGGTTGTTACTGTCTCGCCTGTCACATCCTCGGGGACGTGTTCTGCGGCCGTGACGTACTGATTCGCCATTGTAGTGGGTCGTGTTCGGCTGCGTGCCAGTCGATTCGGTCGCCGAAAACCGCCCGACTGGGAAGTCAAACCGAAGCTACAGAGGCGAACGAGATAAAAGGGCACGGTCCAGTCGACCGGTTACGGCGCAGCCGCTCGATTTGGGTTGCCAGTTACTGAACAGCCAGTGAGTGATGACAGCGCTGTCGCTCACAGGTGTAGAATACTGCAGTCAAGAGTCGATACCGTTACGAATTCCGCCTTACAGGCGCTCGACGTTCGTCGCGCGCGGGCCCTTTGGGGCCTGCTCGATTTCGAACTCGAGCTCCTGTCCTTCCTCAAGGTCCGGGCCGCCGATGTCTTCCATGTGGAAGAACACGTCGTCGTCCGCGTCCTCAGTCTCGATGAATCCGTAGCCGCCTGTGTCGTTGAAGAAATCAACGGTTCCTTTCGCCATTGCTTCTAAAGAGAGCAGGGCTGGACCCATAAACCCTGCGACTCATGCGGTAGTGCGGAATACTGGCGAGCTGTGGCCGCTGTGTGCGGTTGGGGGGATAATTGCCGATACGTATCAGTATACTCTTCGTCTCGATGGGCAGATCGTTGCGGTTGGGGGGAGTCCGTCGAATTGGTATCGATCGCTGTCGAACCGATCGGCATCTGATCTGGAATCGAGAACGTACTCGAGCCGATGTGTGTTGGTACCGGAACTATGTGATCTGGTCGTGCTATGTGATACCATGGATGGGGTTCTGAACGAGCACACGAAAACGATCCACAAGCACCGAGGCGAGCATGCGGACCAGACCGACGTGCAGACGATTTGCGGTGCGACTGCACATGTGACTCACGGTCGACTACAGGTCGTCCCGATCGAACGAATAACCGAGGATCAGACCATTACGCGCTGTGGGCGCTGTTTTGCGGATGCTGACGGTGGCGGCTACTGACTGGCCGGCTCACCACAGCAGACTGCGCGTCGCAGACTCGAACTTCGGCGGGACGAGTTCGGCGATCGCTTCCGGTTGGGTTTCGCCGTCGACGTTGACCAGATACGCGCGGCCGTGTTCGTCGCCGTAGACGCCCTGAAAGTCGTAGACGAATCCGTACACGCTGACTTCCTCGGGCACGTCCTCCGCGGCACGGAGGAACTCGACTTGCCGGTCTACGTTGAACTCGACGAGCTGGTTGATGACTGTCTCGTCGTCGGCATCGGCGTCGATCTGGTCGGACTCGAGTCCGGCTTCCACGACGGGGACGAGCTGTTCGACCCACTTGTCGACGCCGCGCGGGCCGGGAAGCTCGCCACCAGTTGCAGCCTCGTAGGCGGCTGTGACGGCCCCGCAGCCGGTGTGACCGACGATGACGGCAGCGCTGGTTCCGGCGTGGTGGATCGGGTACAGCAGACCGCCATCGACGATGCGCTCGCCGTGGTCGACGTCCCAGACCTGATTCCCGATGTTGCTCGGCGTAAAGACGGAGCCGGGGTCGGCGACGTCCCACATTCGCTCTTGGGGGACGCGCGAGTCGGAACAACAGATCGAGACGACATCCGGTTGCTGACCGTCCTGCACGGCTGCGAAGTACTCCTCTGGTAGTGCGTCAGCGTGCGCTGCGTTGCCGGCGAGCAGGTCGGTCAGTACGGCGTGCCCGTCGCTCGCACAGGACGATTCCTGGGACTCCTGTTCGGCGTTGCCTCCCATACGAACTCACGCACCCACTGGCGTCAAAGGCGTTACTCTTTGGGAGTTCGTTGGCACCCGGTTGGATCTAGGTTGACATCCGGGAGCCCGCCGACCGGCAGGTTCCGGGAACCAAATATTGACCTGCCGACACACCGATGTGTGCGTATGGTATCTACGCGCCAGTGGCACCTCGCGAGCCGCCCGACCGGCGAACCGACGATGGAAAACTTCGATCTCGTCACCGTCGACCTCGACGACCCCGGTCCGGGCGAGGTACTCGTCCGGACGCTGTACCAGTCCGTCGACCCATATATGCGCGGCCGGATGCGCGACGCCGAGTCCTACGAGGAACCCTGGGACGTCGGCGAGCCGATGCAAGCCGGCGTCGTTGCCGAAGTTGTCCAGTCGAATCACGACGGCTACGAGTCGGGCGACATCGTCACCGGCGAACTCCTGTGGGCCGAGCACGCCATCGCGGACGGCGACGAACTTCGACCAGTCAATCCCGACCACGGCCCAATTTCGACCGCGCTCGGCACGCTCGGGATGCCCGGCGTGACCGCGTACTTCGGCATGCTCGACGTGGCCGAGCCGACGCCGGGTGACACGGTTGTCGTCTCGGCGGCCGCCGGCGCGGTCGGCTCCGTCGCCGGCCAGCTCGCTCGCCTCGCCGGCGCGCGCGTTGTCGGTACCGCAGGCTCCGACGAGAAGGTCAAGTGGCTCACCGACGAGCTGGGCTTCGACGCGGCGATCAACTACAAGGAAACCGACGACCTCGGACGGGCGATGGCCGAGGCCTGTCCGAACGGTATCGACGCCTACTTCGACAACGTCGGCGGGCCGATCACGGACGCCGTCTGGCCGCTGCTCAACGTCCGTTCGCGGGTCGCGGTCTGTGGACAGATCTCGATCTACAACGCGACGGAGGTCCCGACCGGGCCGCGAAAGCTCGCCAAACTCATCGAGAGTCGCGCCCGCGTGGAAGGATTACTCGTTCGTGACTACGAGGACCGCTGGGGCGAAGCACTCCGCCGGCTCTCGACGTTTATCCAGAACGATGAGATTCGGTACCGCCAGCACACTGTGGAGGGCTTCGAGAATGCGCCCGACGCGTTCCTCGGGCTGTTCGAGGGTGACAACATCGGGAAACAGCTCGTGCAAGTTGGTGAGTACGAAGCGTAACGGGCGAGACGGATAGCGACAAACAGCGGCAGACAGCGACAAACGGTGACAAACTGCGACAGACAACGGTAGAAGCGACACACAGCGAGCGATTTCCACTTCTCAGACAATCTCCGGTGTGAGCGGATATTGCCAGACCTCTCCATCGTTCGCCTTCACCGCCGCGACGACGCAGAACGCGATGTCGAGGATCGGCAGGATGATCAGACCGAGAATACCGACGCCGACGATGACTAGCATCAGCGAGAGCAGCATGTAGATGGTGAACATAATCTGCCAGTTCACCGCCATCCGTGCGTTCGCGTCGACGAACTCGTCCTCCGTGACGACGAGCACGATTAGCGGACCGATAAGCCACGTGAAGATCGCGAGCAGATGCGTCACGGCAGCAAACGACGTGTCGTTTCGCCGCGTTTTGTATCCCGGCGCATCGTAGCCGTCCGACCCATACCCGGCCTGCTCGTAACTTCCGGAGCCGTAGTCGTCCGTTCCATAGTCATCGGCCCCGTAGTCGTCCGACCCATAGTCGTCGGCTCCGTAGTCGTTCGTCCCCCACTCATCCGTTCGACCGCCACTCTCACTTTCACCTCCAGCACGGTCGTCTCGGCCAACTTCCGCACCACACGCCGAACAATAATTCGCGCCGGACTCGAGTACCGACCCGCAGTTCCAGCAGTACTCTTCGCGTTCCATAGTTGACAATACGCTCGCACGAAGCAATAAAGTGGCGTTGATCCTGCGTTCGGTGGCTGTCTGCTCGGGGAGTGCTCGCCAGTTCAGTCAGTGAGTCCGTACCCGATCTTGAACAGGTAGACATCGATCGCGAGGACGGCGACGGTTAGTAGCGTGAGCACGCCGAGGGAGGCAAGCGGCGCGAACTCGGCGTAGGCGGCCGGCGCGACCTCGAACATGTCCGAGTAGCCGAGCAGGCCGTAGCGGACGCTGTCGACCATGTAGACCATCGGGTTCAGCAGCGAGACGGCTTGCCAGAGCGGTTCGAGCATCGTCAGCGAGTAGAAGACGGCACCGAAGAAGACCAGCGGGCGCAGGATGAACTGGTTCATGACGGTGAGATCGTCGAAGTCCCGCGCGACGAGGCCGCCGATGATTCCCAGCCCCGCAAAGAGTGCGGCGATGACGACCATCGTGGCCACGAGGAAGAGGCCGTTCTCGATGCTGATCGGCACGAACAGGCGGCCGATGACGGCGATGATGACGCCGACGATCAGCCCGCGGACGGCACTCGCGGAGACGTAGGCGACGACCATCTCGACGTACGACAGCGGCGAGGTCAGCGTTTCGTGGATGTACTCGTTCCACCGCCCGTGGAAGATCGAGAACGAGGCGTTCTCGAAAGCGTTCGAGATGGTCCCGAGGACGACGAGTCCGGGAATGAGAAAGAGGATGTAGCCAATCCCCTCGACGGGTTCGTCGATGCGGCCGCCCAGGATCATTCCGAAGACGGCGAAGTAGAGCACGTTGGTGATCGCCGGCGGCATGAACGTGTTCTTCGGCCGGCGAACGAATCGCAGGAGTTCGCGCTTGAACAGGGCGCGAAAGCCAACGGAGAGCATTAGGCGACTCCCTCCTGTTCGTGTTCCTGTTCGTGTTCCTGTTCGCGTTCGTGTCCGTGCTCCTGCTTCTGATTCTGATTCTGACTCTGTTCCCCTTCCTGCTCACCAGCATCAGGAGCTTCACTGTCACCCGCACTGGAAGCAGACGACCGCGTCACCGACCGATCCTCCTGTCGCGTTAGATCCACGAAGATCTCCTCGAGTGACGTCCGCGAAATCTCGAGGTCTGCAATCTCGTGGCCCGCCGCCTCCAGGTCGTGCAACACCTGTGGCACAGTCGACCCGCCGTCGTCGACGCGGATCTCGAGTTGGTCGCCGTTCGTCGACACCTCGTGGGCGTACTCGCCGAGGGCGGACTCGATGGTCGCGGCAGCGGGCGGGGTGGACTCGAGTAGAATCTCGATCGTGTCGGTGCCGCGGCGTTTGAGGTCGTCTGGGGTCGCCACGGTGACCTTGTGGCCTTCGTTCATGATGGCGACGCGGTCACAGAGGCGTTCTGCTTCCTCGATGTAGTGGGTCGTCAGGAGGATGGTTGTCCCTTCCTCGTTGAGTTCGGTGACGAGGTCCCAGAGGTCGTGGCGTAGTTGCACGTCCACGCCCGCGGTTGGTTCGTCCAGAATCAACAAATCTGGGTCAGTAACGAGCGCTCGCGCGAGGAGGAGGCGGCGTTTCATCCCGCCGGAGAGCCAGTCGAAGCGCTCGTGTCGCTTGTCGTAGATGCCGACGCGCTTGAGCACCTCGTCGGCTCGCTCGCCGGCTTCATCTTCGGGAATTCCGTGGTAACCGGCCTTGTGCATCAGGACCTCTCGGATGGGGAAGAAACGATCGACGTTGAACTCCTGCGGTGCGAGTCCGATCGCGTTGCGAGCCTGCTGGTAGTCGGCCTCGACGTCGTAGCCGAAGACTCGCGCCTCGCCGCCCGACTTGCGGACGAGACCGACGAGCGTGTTGATGAACGTCGTTTTCCCCGCCCCGTTGGGGCCAAGGAGGCCGAAGAACTCACCCTCTTCGACGGTGAGCGACAGCTCGTTCAACGCGCGCAACTCCCCGTAATCCTTCACGAGATCGACGGTCTCGATGGCCGGTGGCATCGGCGCACTCTCGGCTACCGTCGCGGTTAAGAATGTTGGTCTCGGCGCACGAAACGGGTGCTTCGGCGGCTATGGCGCGATCTGTACGGCCGTCGATTGTCACCCTCAATCTGCGCGCTGGGCCTGTGCCGCGAGGCCGACTGCCCCACTCTTCTGGACGATGTCGAAGGCAGTCATGATGTCCGAGCGTGAGATGAGGCCGACAAGGTCGTCACCCGCCCGTGGTTCACTTCCGGGCGGCACGTCAGCCTCCTGCCCGGGAGCGCCATCATGGCCGTTTCGTTCGACGACCAGCAGCCGACCGATGTCGTTCTCGCGCATCTGTTCGATTGCGGTCATCGCGTCGGACTCCGCGGAGATGGTCTTCAGATCCGTCGTCATAATCTCCTCGACGGTGTAGGCATCGCGTTCGACTGGTTGGATCTCACGGGCGTCCGAGAGCGTCACGAGTCCGACCAGGCGACCGCCGCCGCCACCGTTTGGTTCGACGACCGGGTAGCCCGTGTGGCGCTCGCTGAACATCCGCTGGATCAACTGTGCGACGGAGGCGCCGGGAGCGACCGTGTGAAGATCGCTCGCGGGAGTCATGATGTCCGAGACGGTCACGTCTTGGAACGCCGCTTTCATTGTCACCTGCTGGGCCTCGCTCGAGGCGGCGATGTAGACGAAGAAGGCGATGCCGAGCAGGATGATGTTGAACGGCGGGATGAGCGCGAACAGCCCCATCAGAACGGCGAAAAATTTCCCGATGCTCGCGGCCTGCTGGGTCGCCTTGGCGTACGGCTTCGAGCGAGCGAGGAACGCCCGGAGAACGCGACCGCCGTCCATCGGGAACGCGGGCAGCATGTTGAATCCCGCGAGCGCGATGTTCAGGATTGCGAGGTATGCAAGCACGAACTGCGTGCCGTCCATACTCGCTGGGGTGACGTAGAAGAGGCCGAACGAGGCGATACCGACGAGCACGGAGACGATCGGGCCGGCGATGGCGATCGCGAACTCCTGTCGCCAGTCTTCGGGCATCTCGGAGAACGCGGCGACGCCGCCGAACAGCCAGAGCGTAATCGAGTCGATCGGGAAGCCGTACCGCTGGGCGGTCAGTGAGTGGCCGAGTTCGTGAAAGACGACGCCGACGAACAGGCCGATCGCAGCGGCAAGGCCGAGGATCCAGGGGTTCCAACCAGCCGTGACGGACTCCACGTCGATGTTGGCTCCCATGAACGCATTGAGGAGTTCCGTGACAGCACCGATCTGGAACCCGATAAGATACGCAAATAACGGGAGCACCAGCAAGAACGTAATATCGAGTTTGATCGGGATTCCGAAGAGGGTCCCGATCCGGAAACTCTTCATCATGCGTTATGATACCTGTGGTAGAAACTTAAGTACGCCGCCGCAATACGCGGGTTACCCTACTCAGGTGGCCGCCACGCTCTGAATCGATTCACTGTTGTGTCACGCCGTGTTCTCGAGAGTGAATGTCCAGCAGCCCCACGACCAGTGAAACACACTCACACGCACAGTGCGAGTATCTGTGGTCGGATGGAGCGGTTTCGAGCGCGCGCTTCGAAGGCTTTATCCGGACGGTAGGCCTGCCTTTTCGTAAGTAACCACAACCATGTCAGACAAACCCGCCTCAATGTACCGGGACATTAGCAAGCCAGCATACACGCGACGCGAGTACATCACTGGCATTCCCGGCTCGAAGATTGCACAGCACCAGATGGGCGACCTGCAGGCAGACTCCGAGGACTACCCGGTCCAGATCAGCCTCATCACCGAAGAAGAGGTCCAGATCCGACACGGTAGCCTCGAGGCTTCCCGCCTCTCGGCCAACCGCCACATGCTGAAAAACGCTGGCGAACACCAGTACAAGATGATCCTGCGCAAGTTCCCCCACCACGTCATCCGGGAGAACAAGCAGGCAACCGGCGCAGGTGCAGACCGTGTTTCCGACGGGATGCGCCAGTCCTTCGGGAAGATCGTCGGCACCGCAGCCCGCATCGACGCCGGCGAGCGTATCTTCACGATCTGGTGTGACGTCGACGACGCCGAGTTCGCCAAGGAGGCACTCCGTCGCTCCTACAACAAGATCACGCCGCCGTGTCGCATCGTCGTGGAGAAGGGCGAAGAGCAGCTCATCGCCTAAACTGAGACTGACCTTTTCCCTGCAGTCTATCCCGCTCCTGCAGCGACGCTGCCAGACAGCGTCGCCCCTCGATACTACCTATAGTAGCCACTGAAAGTCAGTGTACACCTGATCGCCAGACTGATCGGCGATCAGTGTGTGAACCGTTTCAGTTGTTACTATAGCCAACGCGCCTACTGCTCTGTAAGGGAACTCTTTCAGCGGTCGGGCAGGCGGTTGCATTCCGAACTGGTGTCCCGATTGTGCTACCACCCATTGGTTCGACAGTCATCGAGACGAAAGGATAACGAGGGCTCGCTGTGGCTGACGACGTATGGACCGTCGACGAGTTCTCGCTGCTGCTGGCGGGTTGCTTCCGCTATCGCTTGCCGGCTGTGTTTCCGTTTCGACCGAGTCAACGGACGAGACGGACGACCTGCCGGACCCAGTTGTCGAAGCCGTTCGCGTTCCAGCAGTCGCACACGTCGACCGTAACGGCATGCCGCCGATCGAGTCAATCGATGCGGATGCCGGTTTCGAGTCAGATCTTGATTCCGGTTCCGATTCCAACACCAATACCAATACCAATACCAATACCAATTCAGACCTCGAACCCGCCGGCACGTTCGAAAACAACGGCGATCCCGGCGAGGCCACGATTTTGCTGTATCTCCTCGAGTCGGACGACGACAGCGACACCGTTCTCACAGCCGCCGCGCCCGCTCTCGGGACCAGTGCCCACTTCGACGCGGGCGAACGGCGCGAAATCGTCTTCGACGATGTCGATGTCGATGTCGATGGCAATCTCGACGAATACGACGCCTACTATCTCGAAGCGCAGATCGGCAGCATCGAGGCAGACGTCCAAAACGACGGTGAGGCCGGTTCCATCGACGTCACGCTCACCACACCGAGTGGCGAACAGGTTCGCGGCCATATCGACGACCAGCAGGTACTCGAGTTAGCTACAGACGAAACCGAGACGGTCTCCTTCGAGGGGGCGTTTTCGCGGGAGTCCTACGACGTACGCGCGGAGGCGACTCATGCGGAGGACGCCGGCGAGTATAGTAGCCACTGAACGTCAGTGCACACCCAATCGACAGCCTTCGTGCGATTGGCGTGTGAACAGTTTCAGTTGGTACTATAGCCTCGATATCGAGCTACCTTTTTGCCTCTTTACTCCCGAGGTCGGTGTATGATTGAGCTCGCGGTCGCCAACGCGAAGCAGACGTTCCGGCGAATGCGCGACCCGCTCGCAGAACGCGACGTTCGAGTCCATCACGTGCCCGCAAGCGAGCGCGTGGTAGATCTAACTGATCCACCGTGGGAGCCCGACGAGTACGACGTCGGCTTCGTCTACCCCGGCCGGCTGATGGAGGGCGGCGTCGCGGACGCCCTGCTCGAGATGCCGTGGCTCAACGACCGTGAGGCGGTGCTGACCTCGCGAAATAAAGCCGAGGTCATCGCACGGCTTGATCGCGCTGGCCTCCCAGTTCCAAAGTCGGTCTACGTCTCGAACGACGTCGACGAGGGCGAACTGGCCGATGTCTTCGCGCAGTTCGAGCCACCCGTCGTCGTCAAGCCGAACTCGACCACGCGCGGCGTCGGCGTCGCGAAGGCACACGATCTGGATTCATTTCTGGGGATCTGTGACTACCTCTCGCTGGTCCACGACTACCGGGCGACCGGCGACCGCTCGTTTCTCGTCCAGGAGTATCTCCCCGAGGCGACCGACTATCGCGTGATGGTACTCGAGTCCGCGTACGCTGGTGCGGTCGAGCGCCGGCTGCCGGATGATGCGGTTCGGGAGGGACAGTGGAAGCACAACGTCCATCGGGGTGCCGAGGCGACGGGGGTCGAGTTGCCGCCGGCGTGGCGCGAGGTTGCCGAGGCTGCGGCGCGGGAACTCGAGATTCCCTTCGTTGGCGTCGATCTGCTCGTGACGGACGAGCGGGTGGTAATCAACGAGACGAACGCGCGTCCGACGATCGACGCGGAGACGAAGTACGAACCGGAGTTTTACGACAGACTGGCGGCTACGATTCGTGAGACTGCGGGGCAAGGGCTGTGAACCGTGAACCGGTGGCGTGCGGTGACGCTGTAGATAACGCAGAACAAGCGCGATCGGAGACCGACCCGGACGACTACTAGACCGCGAGTAGACTTACTCGAGACTGATTCCCGAGGACTGTTCGGCCGGATCGAAGACGACCTCGAGCACGCCGTTGTTGTAGGTTGCAGAGGCCGTGTGTTCGTTGACCCGCTGTGGGAGCGTGATGCGCTCGTCGTACTGGCGGTGGTCGCTGCCCGCAGAGATGGTCAGCGTCTCGCCGTCACATTCGAGGTCGATGTTTTCCTTTTCGACGCCGGGGAGATCCGCAACGACGCGCAGTTCATCGTCAGTTTCGTGAATATCGACGTGCGTATCCATGCCAAAGCCGGTGTCGACGTTTCGAGAGGAGTTGAAGTTGACATTCGTGTCGGCACCGTCCATCATCTCGTTCATCATCCGTTCAATCTCGCGAAAGAGGTCATCGAAGGGCTCGTCGCGGTCGTCTCTTCGCATAGACACCAGTAGTGGCCCACGGGGGAAAAACTTTCTGTCGGAACTAGTTGTTTCGGTGACTCGAGCGGCGTCTCGAACGCCGAACCGGCTGTTTCGGTCCGAAACGGTTCGGCGCTTTTACTGTCGCCTTGTGTGTCGTTGTCGTGTGCGTCGGGGAGACGCGTGACCGACGACTCAGAGCCCGATGCCGAGCGTCTCGTCGGTCGTCTCGATGCTCTCCTCGGCGTCGGCCTCGCCGAGCACCGCACGAATTGCGTCGACGTTCTCCGGCACCACGTCACTCTCCTGGTGAATGCCCTGGAAGAGGTAGAGGTCACGACCCACGGTCGAGATAGAGTCCTCCCAGATGGCGTTCTCCCAGACGTCACCGCGCGGGCGGCCTGCATCGAGGGCATACTCCTTCAGCTTCCCGCTGCCGTCGATAGCCATATGCTCGGGGATCAGGAACAGTCGCGATTCGTCTGCGAACAGCTCACGAACGTCGGCTGCATCGACCTCCGCCTCGAGTGTGACGTTGAGGCTGTGCATGTGCATCAGCGTTGCCGGGACCTTCATCCCGAGCGTGTCGATGTCGAGGTCGTCGAAGATGGTCTCGACGTCGGGGCCGTGGTGGGACGGGATCGTCACCGGGTTCGGAAGGATGTCGTTGATCGGGCCGCGAGAAGTCTGACCGGGGTCGCCGCCGCGGCGGACGAGCGTGGCGCGGACCTTCTCGACGCCGTATTCCTCGCGAAGCGGCGCGATGACGCGGGAGAGGCCGGTTGTGTTACAGGAGACGACGCGGACGTGATCGGCGTCGGCGGCGTCCTCGAAGTTCGAGCGCGCGTTGAAGCTCATGTCGACCAGGTCGGCGTCCTCGCCACCCTGGTAGAGCGCGGGCGTCTCGTACTCCTCGTACAGCGACTTGTTCTCAGCGCCGATGCCGGAGGGCGTGGCGTCGACGACGATATCCGCGTCGGCGACGAGTTCGTCGACGGAGCCGGCGATGTCGAGGCCGGCTTCCTCGAACAGGTGCTCGCGTTCCTCGATGGCGGCGTAGAGGGCGAACCCCTTCTCGATGGCCGTTTCGGCTTCGAAGTTCGGCCGCGTCTTCGCGACGCCGAGGACTTCCATATCGGGCTGGGCCCGGACGGCGTCTGCGACGCGTTTGCCGATGGTACCGTAGCCGTTGATCGCGACCTGGATCATTGTGTGTATCCGGCAGTCCACTACCGAGGCGGATAACCGTTTCGAGGCTTCTCGCGGGATTTTTACTCGACTCAGAGTTTCTCAGTACGATTTCCGGTTCACTCTGCAACCCGTGTCCCGAACGCAGTGTCACATCCTACAGCGGCGAGACTCACAGAAGGGAAGACATATTCACTCTCCGCACACACCCTGACGTATGTCTACCCCCACCACGCTTCGGGACCCAGCCGAAACCGCGGTCGAACAGTGTCTGGCACTCGAGTCCGACGAGTCCTGTGCGATCGTCACCGACGACAAGCGCGAACCGATTGGCGAGGCGCTCTACGAGGTGGCGAGCGAGATTACGGACGATGCGGTGATCGTGCGCTATCCGCCGGGATCGACCCACGGGAGCGAGCCACCAGCGCCGGTGTCGGCGGCGATGGCCGACGCGGACGTGGTACTCGCGCCGACGACCAAGAGCCTGAGCCACACCCGCGCCCGAACTGAGGCTAACGAGGCCGGCGCGCGCGTCGCCACGTTACCCGGAATCACCGAGGAGGTTTTCACGACCGGTCTCGACGCGGATTACGAACTGATCGCGGACCACTGCGCTGACGTTCGCGAGCAGGTCGACGACGCAGACGAGATCCGCGTAACCGCGCCGGCGGGGACCGACATCACGTTCGATGTCAGCGGCCGCGACTTCCTCTCGGATACCGGCATCGTTCACGAACCCGGTGTCATGTCGAACCTCCCCGCGGGTGAGGTGTTCGTCAGCCCCGAGAGTGCCAGCGGGACCTTCGTCGTCGACGGGACGATGATGCCCCACGGACTCCTCGATGACGAGCAGACGCTCGCCTTCGAGGTCGAGGACGGTCTCGTTACGGACATTTCGGACGACGACATCCGCGAGACGGTCGAGAGTGCGGCCGAAGAGGTTGGCGACGCAGCGCGCAACCTCGCGGAACTCGGTATCGGAACTAACGTCGCCGTGACGGAGCTCGTCGGCTCGGTCCTGCTGGACGAGAAGGCCGGCGGAACGGTTCACATCGCGATCGGTGATGACGCCGGGATCGGCGGCGACGTGGAGGCACCCATCCACCTCGACGGTATCGTCCGTGAGCCGACGGTGTATGCGGACGGCGCGGAAGTGGAACTTCCGCAGAGCGAGTAACGGAACGGCAGTCGCTATTCTCTCCCTGCTGAGGACTGCCACATTAGCAGCGTCTCAGAGCTCTTTGCGCGTTTCCTCCTCACCGTACGCCCCGTTTTCGACCGCGACGACGGTTCCCGGCGCTGCCCCCTCAAACTCGACGATGATTCGGTACGACGTCGCGTTGAACACGTCTTCACAGGTATCGCTCCCGTCGTGTTCCCGACCGATACGGACCGTTAGTTCGTCGGCGTCTGCATCGTACTCCGGGTCTGCGATTCGGCTGCTGTAACAACTGTTTCCGATCGGAAAGACACCACTTACCTGAATCTCTCGGCTGTCGGCGTCGTACTCGACGACTGGCGGATCTTCACTGCTTCCGGATCTGTCTCCCGACTCCGTCCGCGTCTCGATGATTTCGGTTTCGCCGGCCGGCTCCGTGCCGACCGCAGGGGAGTCGACACAGCCGGCCAGTGCCGCCAGCGTCAGTCCGGACGCCGACAGCAAGTTTCGTCGCGAGCGTTGCATACGTTCGCCCACAGTGACAGGATACAAGTGTTTTCTGTCGTCTTCTCGTTGCCGCTGGCAGGCAATTCCAGTACCGAGCAGTCGAATCGCTCCGTCAGAACAGGTCCAATCGCCTTTTAGGCACGTAGCGTCTACGCCGTGCTATGAACGATATTCCGGATCGGATTCCGACGCCGTGTCCGTCGTGCTCGCCGGACCTCGAAACCGTTCACGAGGTCCTTACCGAGGGCGGCGGCTCCCTCACCGTGCGCTGCAGCGAGTGCAGCCACGTCCACAAGGTACAGCCAGAACGAGAGCGCGAGGTAACGCTCGACGTCGTCGTCTCCCAGAACGACGAATCGTTCACCGCCAACGTGACGACACCCGAAGACGCGACCATCGAGGTCGGCGACGAGTTCCTCTTAGAAACGGAGGAGGTCCTCTCGACCGTTCGCGTGACCAGCCTCGAACTCGACGGCCAGCGCCGCGTCGAGAGCGCCCCGGCCGACGAAATCAAGACCGTCTGGACGCGCGAGGTCGACAACGTCTCCGTCGATATCACGATCCACCCACAGGACGGGTCCCGAGATGACAGTCGGAGTATCACGGTTCACGTCCCCGGCGACTACGAGTTCGAGGTCGGCGCGGTCGACGACTTCGGTGACGACGAGTTCGAAATCGACGCCTTCGTCGTCCGCAAGGCAGTCACGGGCTACGACCGCGACCGGTACGATATGGAGGGTGATACGGTGCCAGCGAAGGACGTCAAACGCATCTACGCCTACGACGAGACGTCGAGCGCGTGGTCGGCCTGGTAACGGTCGCGAGCGCATCCTTTTCTCTGTCTCTCCCGCCGACTCTCGCATCACTCTCCCCCCCACACTCACTCTCCACCCCCACACTCACGCTCTCCCCCACTCTCCTACTCTCCCCCACTCTGACCCTGAGCGAGCACGCACGTGCGCCCCCACACTCTTTCCTTCCGAACGCCAATTGGTACCTATGTTCGATCGCTTCGGTCACGACACCGACGATCCGGACGACGACTTTACGGCCGCTCGCGAGCGGATGGTCCAAACCGTCTCCCACCGCGTCGCCGACGAGCGCGCCCTCGATGCACTCGAGTCCGTTCCGCGCCACGAGTTCGTGCCCATCGGCCGGCGCGGTAACGCCTACGCGGATCGGCCGCTTCCGATCGGTGACGGCCAGACGATCAGCGCACCGCACATGGTCGTGATCATGGCCGACCGACTCGCCCTCGAGCCGGGCGACGAGGTACTCGAGATTGGGACGGGCTGTGGCTATCACGCGGCCGTGACGGCCGAGATTGTCGGGCCGGAGCACGTGTACACCGTCGAATACAGCCCAGCGCTTGCTGAGTCGGCCCGCGAGACGCTCGCAGCACTCGGCTACGGTGAGGTTGCGGTCCGGACGGGTGACGGCCGAGACGGCTGGGCCGAGCACGCGCCCTACGACGCGGCCTACTTCACCTGTGCGACGCCGTCGATTCCGGAGCCAGTGCGTGAGCAACTACGAGTCGGTGGGACGCTCCTTGCCCCCGTCGGGACGAGCCACCAGACGCTCGTCGAGGCAACGAAGCGGGCTGACGGCTCGCTTGCCCGGTCCGAGCACGGCGGGGTTCGATTCGTCCAACTGCGCGGGTAAGCGTTTGGTAACACGAGCAGAGCACGTGGCGACTCCGTCTGGCGCAAGCGCGCCATTCATATCCACCGACCAGATAGCTCGACTATGGACCCCGCGGTACTGCGAGAGGACATGGTCGACGGACTCGAGTCCCCGGCCAAGGACGTCCTCCAGAACGAGACCGTCGCCGTCGCGATGCGTGACGTGCCTCGCCACGAGTTTATCGACGACGAGCGGACGGCGTATGCCGACCGCGACCACGAGGTGCTCGGGACGCGTATGCTCTCGCCGAGCACCGTCGCCCGATTCATGGACGCCCTCGCACCGACAGCGGGTGATGCCGTACTCGTCGTCGGTGCCGGCGTCGGCTACACCGCCGCACTCGCAGCAGAGATCGCCGGCGAGACGAACGTCCACGCGATCGACATCGCTCGCCCCCTCGTCATCGAAGCGCGCCAGAACCTCGCCGGTGCGGGATACGACGGCGTGCTCGTCGACCGCCGCGATGGGGCCGACGGACTACCAGAGTACGCCCCGTTCGATCGTATCCTGCTGGAGGCCGCCGTCGTGTCGCCGCCACGGGCGTTGGTCGATCAGTTGGCTCCGGACGGCAGACTGGTCTACCCGGAGGGAACACAGCGCCAGCGCGTGGTCGCCGTCACAGGCGACGGCGACCGGACCGAACACGACGCCGTCTCACTGGAGCCGCTGCTAGTCGAGGGCGAGCAGCCCGGCACCATCGAACGAAATCGGACGGCGCGCGAAGACCGTGAGTACGCCCAGCGCCGAGCCGAGTCCAGACGCGGCTGGGAACAGGACTGGATCGAGTGGGAACGGTCGGTCGACTCCTGAGCAGTTTCGAACCGATCGCGTGCGAGCGTGCCGCTCAGGGTAACTGACTACGAGAGCACTGACTCCGAAGTGAAACAGGTGACCAGTACCAACCGCTCTACCTGTGGCTCTCGAGTATTGGTTTCGGAAAGTGGGGGTGGGGATTAGGGGGTGGCGACAGTCTCTCGCAGATCGCCATCTATGCGTATGGACGGGAGGGGATTAAGTATACTTTCTAATTGATTAGATACTATCTGGAGAAGGTACTAATCAATTAGAATGCCCATCGAGGGCCAGTGTGACCAGCTTCCGTTCGGCTGCCCGAAGGTGGTAGTGATACGTCGGCGACGACACGTCGAGTGCCGCTGCGAGGTCCTCCCCCGTGCTATCTCGGGGCCACTCGAAGAACCCGCTGTAGAAGGCTGCCTGCAGCGCTTCGTGCTGCTTGTCGGTCAATTCCTCCTCGAGATAGGTGTCGAGCTGGCGGGCCGACCTGGTGCTCGTCGTCTCGCGGCGCGCCTCGAGTTCGGTCTCCGGATAGCGCTCGGTGATCGCCTCGATCAGCGTGCGGGCCTCGACTCGCTTTGGCACGTCGAGCACGAGCGTCGAGACGCCCGCCTCCGCGGTGACGCTGCGTATCGTCACATCGTAGGTCCGCAACACGTCGAGCAGCGGCGTCGTCGAACCGGTCATCTCGAACAGCGTCTCGTCCTCGCCGTCCGAGACGATCGAACAGGTCTCGAGCGCCGCCCACTCCTCGGCGACCGGCCGAATATCGGCTGACGACGGCGTACTGACGAAACAGACGAACTCGTCATCGCTCCGGTCGATAACACCCGCCACCGTCAGCGACGCTTCGATCCGCGTCGTCAACCTGTTGAACAACAGCCGTGAGTCACGGCACTCGAGTTCCAACTCGAGTCGGCTGTCGGTGAGCATCGCTCGCGTGCGCTCGATGGAGTGAATTGCGTGACCGATGGTCTCTCCGAGTTCGGCGAGCACCTCGCGTTCGGCGTCGCCGATGTCCTCGCCGCCGCCGATATGGACGAGTAAGACCCCAAACTCTCGGTCACCGTCGGTGACGGGCACTGCGAGAACACGCTGGAAACCGTAGGTGAGTGCCTCGGCACGGCGCTGATCCCAGGCATCCGTCTCGAGTACGTCACGGATGACACAGGGCTGTTCCGCTGTGAGCGTCTGGCGGACGAGTTTCGATTCGGGGGTCTGGGATCCGCCGTCACGGATCCGATCCATGTACGTCGCGTCGACGCCTTCCCAGGTGGTTGGCTCGGGCGGATCGTCGGTGTTCGCGATCCAGGCGAACCGGTACCGATCCGTGTCGGCGAGCCGGTCGCAGACCGTCGTTTCGACCTCGGTTCGGGTCGAGGCCTGCGCGACGCCGTGGTTGATCTCGCGGACGATCTCGTTGATGTGATTGAGTCGCGTCAGTTCCTCGTTTTGCTCGGTCAGCGTTCGGTCGTGCTCGCGTAGTAACTGTTCGCGTTCGGCCCGATCGAGTGCCGCTTCCGTGTTTGCCGCCAGAATCTGGACGACCTCCGTCGTCGTCTCGGCGAACCCATCCGAATCCGTTGTCCCCGCGACGAGCGCCCCGTGTGACCCGAGGGGAACCACCACCTCACTGCGGGTAACCAGCTCCGTGCGGAGAATCCCACTCACGCTCGCGTGTGCCTGCTCGTCGTACTCGCGGACGACGCCCTCGGAGAACGCCTCCCAGATTAGATCATCCGACCGCGGGGTGTCGACAGCCGGATCGACTACCGCCCGTGACTCGCCCGTCGACGGCGATGATGACGTTGACGTTGACGATGACGATGATTCCGAGGCAACGTGTTCGAGAACCCGCTGCGTCGGCTCGAAAGCATACGCCGCAGCGGCTGTCACATCCCGCATCTCCGCCGCAGTTTCGACCGCCGACTCGTAGATCTCGTCTTTCGTCTCCGCGCGCATCAACTCCCGCGTCGTCTCGTGTAGCGTCGTCACCGTCCGCTCGTACCGGCGCTCGCTCTCGCGTAACTCCGTCTCCGCACGGTACTGGGCCACCGCGTTCGTGATCTGATTCGCGAGCAGCGTATACTGTTCCTTGCCCGACTGCTTCTGCAAATACTGGGTCACTCCCGCATCGATCGCTTCACTCGCAACTGCCTCCGATCCACGACCCGTAAACAGAATAAACGGCAACTCCGGATTCACCGCCCGCACGCGCTCGAGCAACTCGAGTCCCGTCAGCTCTGCCATCTCGTAGTCGCTCACGATACAGTCGACTGCGTGCTCGTTCCCCTCGAGGTACTCGAGTGCCTCCGGTGCGCTGGTGGTGGGTGTTGCAGCGATTGCATCGTGTTCGCGTTCGAGCATCTCGCTAGCAAGCCCGGCGAACCCGGGTTCGTTGTCGACGACGAGAACGGAAATCTGCTGTGACATGGTCGAACTCGAGCTATCGGTCGCCGGCTGTCACACACGATTGGTGACGGAATACGTTCCATCACCGGTGACCTGTAACTGCATCTATAAGGTTTCAGCGTGTACTAAAATGTAGCCTTCTTCGCTGGTTCCGCTGGTCTGTCCTTGCTGTGTCCGAGGATTCTCGCTGCAATCGTCGCCGAAGCACAACGCAACAGTGCTCATTGACCGCGATCCGTTCTCCACCTCACGGAAGTGCAGTCTCGAACCGAAACGCCGATGCCATCCTGACGCGAGGGTGATCGATTTCGGGCTCCTCGAGTCGGAGATACGTACTCTTTGACCCAACCTGCTCGGCTGGGAGCCAGTAGAGCGTGTCTGTGTCGATGCAGCGAACGGCGAACGCGTCGACCGCGTTGCCGTAGTCGACGACGGTCACGTCTCCGTTTCTCGTCGTCTTGCTCGCCGTCTTAAATCGGAGGACAGCACCGTTGTCCTCCTGCCAGCCGGTTTTGCACTGCACTCGGAACAGGTCAGTGCCGGTATCGAGAATCAGGTCATACTTGTCGTTGTCTCCGAACGGCCGCGAGACGGTGTAGCCCTTCTCGAGTAGCCGGCACATGATCTTGCACTCGGTTTCGTCACCGGTTTGTTTCGTGTTCGCACTCGTAGACATCTCTGTTCGCCGGTGTTGGTTGCGTCTTCGTATATGAACTCTCGGCTACGCGGTGGATCGGTTTCGGGACGGATCCAGACTTTGCTTTCCTCTCGCTCACGAAGTAGGAATCGAAGAAACGCCCGAGGCGGGATTTGAACCACCTGAACTCGCTCGCTGTGCTCGCTCGTTCCGTCATTCAAATCCCGGTACTGTCGCTCTTCGATTCAGGATGTTCGCGACACGGTTTCACCGGTCGCTCACGGATCAGAACTCGAAGAAGCGCCCGAGGCGGGATTTGAACCGGAGCCAGATGTGCTCGCTCTCACGCTCGCTGTGCGCGACTGGCAGGGTTCAAATCCCAGTACTGCTGTCCTTCGATTGAGTGTGTTCGCGACACAGCTACGCTGGTCGCTCACGAAGTAGGAATCAAAGAAACGCCCGAGGCGGGATTTGAACCCGCGTCACGACCGTGACAGGGTCGTATGATGGGCCACTACACCACCCGGGCTTGCAATACTNTTTGAACCCGCGTCACGACCGTGACAGGGTCGTATGATGGGCCACTACACCACCCGGGCTTGCAATACTTGGTTTCCCGCTCGGAGTATTAAGGGTTTTGTTCTCTTCTTGCCGTGTGTGGGAATATTGACCACTCGGTGTACTCGAGTACCGCTGCCTACGACGTGTCCTGCAATCGAAGGCCACAGTTGTCGTACCTGCTGTCCACGCTGCATAGCGTAGCAAACAACTCACTGCTACTGGTCAGTACATCGACACGGTGGCGGTGCCGGATTGCGACACTCGGCAGTTCAGCGTTGTCGTCAGAGAGTAGCTGATCGGTGACGATTCTCATCAACACCACACACACCTAAAACCGTATTTGAACCACGGTCGAAACAGGTTGCTTTCCGGTTCAAATCCCTATTGCCGTTTTCTCGAACACAGCATACTCGCAACACAGCACGCTGGTTGCTCGTGAGTTTGAGTTCGAGAAAACGCCCGAGGCGGGATTTGAACCACCTGAACTCGCTCGCGGTGCTCGCTCGTTCCGTAGTTCAAATCCGGTGCTGCCGTTCTTCGATTCAGCATGCTCGCGACACCGCTACGCGGGTCGCTCACGAATCAGGAATCGAAGAAACGCCCGAGGCGGGATTTGAACCCGCGTCACGACCGTGACAGGGTCGTATGATGGGCCACTACACCACCCGGGCTTGCAATACTNTTTGAACCCGCGTCACGACCGTGACAGGGTCGTATGATGGGCCACTACACCACCCGGGCTTGCAATACTTGGTTTCCCGCTCGGAGTATTAAGGCTTTCCAATCGAACCCACTGTGGTACGGGGAATCGCCACACAATCCGGCCCCACATCGTCAAATCATGGTGGTAATTGACACGACCCACAAGGGATTTAACTGAGAATCGGCTATTCACACTCGTGATCGTTCACACCGGTCAGGCCCGCCCGGCCGGATAGCGATGCTTCTGAGCCGAGTTAGTAACCGTTAAATGCCTGCCGCCGCTACCTCGCTGTAGTATCTCGTGACAGCCGCTTCTCTCCCAATAGCGCACACGCACATCACTGACCCCAACCAGACCAATACATGGTAGACGTAAGCCAACACGAACTCGTTCCAGACCACTCCGTCCTCGAGGAGGACGCACTCGAGGAGGTGCTCGACGAGTACGACATCGACCGTACCGATCTGCCAAAAATCAAACGTAACGACCCCGCGCTGCCGGACGATGCGGCGGTCGGCGACGTCATCAAAATCGTCCGAAACTCACGTACAACCGATCAGGCCGTCGTATACCGACTTGTGGTGGAATAAATGGCAATGGAACTTGACCGAGACAAACGACGGGACATTTCGCGCGAATACTTCTCGAGAGAACGGCTCGCAGAACATCACTACCGCTCCTTCAACGCCTTCCTCAACCGGGGGATGCAGGAGGTCGTCGACGAGAAGGCGACCATCGATACGGACATCGGTGACAAGGAAGGCGAGGAGCCGGTTCACGTCGAACTGGGCGACGTTCGCGTCGTCACGCCCCGCGTTCGCGAGGCAGACGGCTCCGAGGAACTGCTCTATCCGCAGGAAGCCCGACTCCGTAATATCACCTACTCTGCGCCGGTCTTCATGGAGATGTCCATCGTCAAGGGCGAGGAGGGCGATCAGCGCGTCGTCGACTCGACCGAGACGAAGATCGGCCGAATGCCGATCATGGTCGGCTCCGATAAGTGTAACATCGCCGGCTTCTCGGACGAAGAACTGATCGAGATTGGTGAGGACCCCGCCGACCCCGGTGGCTACTTCATCGTCAACGGCTCCGAGCGCGTGCTGATGACCAGCGAGGACCTCGCACCGAACAAGATCCTCGCGGAGTACGACACCAAGTACGGCGACGAGATTCAGGTCGCAAAGACCTTCTCCCAGCGCCGTGGCTACCGCGCGCTCGTTCTCTGTGAGCGTACCCGCGACGGGCTGCTCGAAGTGTCGTTCCCCTCGGTCTCCGGCTCGATCAACTTCGTGACGCTCGTGCGTGCCCTCGGCCTCGAATCGGACGAGGAAATCGTCCACAAGGTCTCGAACGACCCGGAGGTCGTCAAGTACATGCTCGAAAATCTGGAGGAAGCGGAGGTCCAGACCGAGGAAGAGGCCATCGAGGCACTCGGGAAGCGCGTCGCCTCGGGCCAGGGCAAGAACTACCAGCTTAAGCGAGCCAACTACGTCATCGACCGCTATCTCCTGCCACACCTCCACGAGGAGGGTGTCGAGGAGGAAGACGTTCGGATCAACAAGGCTCACTACCTCTGTCGGATGGCCGAAGCCTGTTTCGAACTCGCGCTCGGGCGACGCGAGGCCGACGACAAGGACCACTACGCCAACAAGCGCCTCAAGGTGTCGGGCGACCTGATGAAGGACCTGTTCCGGACAGCGCTTAACAAGCTGGCACGTGACGTGAAGTACCAACTCGAGCGCGCGAACATGCGTAATCGGAATCTCTCCGTCTCGACTGTCGTTCGCTCGGACGTGCTGACCGAGCGACTCGAGCACCCGATCGCGACAGGTAACTGGGTCGGTGGCCGCTCTGGGGTTTCCCAGCTGGTCGACCGCACCAACTTCATGGGCGTTCTCTCTCACCTTCGCCGACTGCGCAGCCCACTCTCGCGCAGCCAGCCCCACTTCGAAGCACGGGACCTGCACGCGACACAGTGGGGTCGCATCGGGCCGTCGGAAACGCCCGAGGGACCGAACTGTGGCCTCGTGAAGAACTTCGCGCAGGCGATGGAGCTCTCCCAGAACATCGAGGACGAACAGGGGCTCAAGCGGGAACTGGCCTCGATGGGGGTCGAGGGCATTCCCGGACTCGAGGGCATCGAACGATCGACATCCACTGCAGACGACTGATCTACAATGAGCAGCCAACAACGAGAAGCCAAAGTCTACGTCAACGGGTCGCTGGTGGGAACACACCCCGATCCGCACGAGCTAGCCGAACAGATCCGCGAAGCGCGACGCATCGGTGACGTCAGCGAGATGGTCAACGTCTCCGTTAAAGAGCGCACCCGAGAAGTCATCGTCAACGCCGACGCGGGCCGCGCTCGCCGCCCGCTGCTCGTCGTCGAGGACGGCGAGCCACGGATCTCCGAGCAGGAGATCGAGGCGCTTCGCGACGGTGATCTCGAGTTCGAGGATCTCGTCGACCACGGCTACGTCGAGTTCATCGACGCCGAGGAGGAAGAGGACATCTACGTCGCCGTCGAGGAGGACGATCTGACCGCGGATCACACGCACCTCGAAATCGACCCACAGCTGATCTTCTCGATCGGCTCGGGGATGATTCCGTACCCGGAACACAACGCGTCGCCGCGAATTACGATGGGTGCAGGGATGATCAAGCAGTCGCTGGGGCTGCCGTCGGCCAACTACCGAATTCGGCCGGACACGCGCCAGCACCTGCTTCACTACCCACAGCTCTCGATGGTCAAGACCCAGACCACGGAGCAGATCGGCTACGACGACCGCCCTGCGGCACAGAACTTCGTCGTCGCCGTGATGAGCTACGAGGGGTTCAACATCGAGGACGCACTCGTCATGAACAAGGCCTCGGTCGAACGCGCACTCGCTCGTTCGCACTTCTTCCGCACCTACGAGGGCGAGGAGCGACGGTATCCGGGCGGTCAGGAGGACCGCTTCGAGATTCCGTCCCAGGACGTCCGCGGTGCGCGCGGTGAGGAAGCCTACGCGCATCTGGACGAGGACGGCCTCGTCAACCCCGAGACGGAGGTCGACGAGAACTCCGTCCTGCTCGGGAAGACGAGTCCACCGCGATTCCTCGAGGAGCCGGACGACATGGGCGGTCTTTCGCCACAGAAGCGCCGTGAAACCTCCGTCACGATGCGCTCGGGAGAGAGCGGCGTCGTCGACACGATCACGCTCATGGAGGGCGAGGACGGCTCGAAGCTGTCGAAGGTCTCCGTGCGCGACGAACGGATTCCGGAACTCGGCGACAAATTCGCATCCCGGCACGGCCAGAAGGGTGTTCTTGGCCACCTCGCACCGCAGGAGGACATGCCGTTCACCGAGAACGGCGTCGTCCCCGACCTCGTGCTCAACCCGCACGCGCTGCCATCGCGCATGACCGTCGGACACATCCTCGAGATGATCGGCGGCAAACTCGGCGCGATGGAAGGCCGTCGCGTCGACGGGACGCCGTTCCTCGGCGAGGACGAGTCGGCACTGCGCGAGGGACTCGAGGAAGCCGGCTTCGACTCCGCGGGTAAGGAGACGATGTACTCCGGTGTGACCGGCGAGAAGATCGAGGCTGAAATCTTCGTCGGGATCATTTTCTACCAGAAGCTCTACCACATGGTCTCGAACAAGCTGCACGCCCGTTCGCGCGGGCCGGTGCAGGTCCTCACTCGCCAGCCGACCGAGGGTCGTGCCCGCGAAGGTGGACTGCGTATCGGGGAGATGGAGCGCGACGTCTTCATCGGTCACGGTGCTGCGATGACGCTCAAGGAACGACTGCTCGATGAGTCCGACCGCGAGTTCATCAACGTCTGTGGCCAGTGTGGTATGAGTGCAGTCGAGAACGTCGAACAACGGCGTGTCTACTGTCCGAACTGCGAGGAGGAGACCGACATCCACGAAATCGAGATGAGCTACGCGTTCAAGCTCCTCTTAGACGAGATGAAGGCACTAGGTATCGCGCCGCGACTGGAACTGGCAGACGCCGTCTAAGATCACAATGCGAAACAGTACACCAAAAGACATCGGATCAATCAACTTCGGGCTCATGGAGCCCGAGGAGTACCGGGAGATGAGCGCGACGAAGATCATCACCGCCGACACCTACGACGACGACGGCTTCCCAATCGACATGGGGCTGATGGACCCACGTCTCGGCGTAATCGACCCCGGACTCGAGTGCAAGACCTGTGGGAAGCATTCGGGCTCGTGTAACGGCCACTTCGGTCACATCGAACTCGCCGCGCCCGTCATCCACGTTGGCTTTACGAAGCTCATCCGCCGGCTGCTGCGTGGCACCTGCCGTGAGTGTTCGCGGCTGCTGCTGGTCGAGGACGAGCGCGAGGAGTTCCAGGACCAGATCGAGGAGTCCCGAAAGCTCGGCCGTGACCTGAACGACGTGACGAAGGCGGCGATCCGTCAGGCACGCAAGAAGGACCGCTGTCCGTTCTGTGGCGAGGTGCAGTACGACATCGACCATGAGAAGCCGACGACTTACTACGAGGTTCAGCAGGTTCTGACCAGCGAGTACTCCCAGCGCATCGCCGGCGCGATGCAGGGCGACGAGGAAGCCGGTATCGAGCGAACCTCGCCGGACGAACTCGCCGCGGAGACGGAGATTGACCTCACCCGGATCAACGAGATCCTCTCGGGGTCGTTCCGTCCGCGTGAGAGTCAGCGCGAGGCCATCGAGAAGGCACTCGACATCGACCTTACCGAGGAGGACACGAACAAGCTGATGCCCTCGGACATCCGGGACTGGTTCGAGAACATTCCGGACGAGGACATCGAAGTGCTCGGCATCGACGCTGACCGTTCGCGGCCGGAGTGGATGATCCTCACTGTCCTCCCCGTCCCGCCGGTCACCGCGCGTCCGTCGATTACGCTCGACAACGGCCAGCGCTCCGAGGACGACCTCACCCACAAACTGGTCGACATCATCCGGATCAACCAGCGGTTCATGGAGAACCGTGAGGCAGGAGCGCCACAGCTGATCATCGAGGACCTCTGGGAACTGCTGCAGTACCACGTCACCACGTTCATGGACAACGAGATTTCGGGGACGCCGCCGGCCCGACACCGCTCCGGGCGGCCGCTCAAGACGCTCTCCCAGCGCCTGAAGGGCAAGGAGGGTCGCTTCCGTGGCTCGCTGTCCGGGAAGCGTGTGAACTTCTCTGCGCGTACCGTCATCTCGCCGGACCCGACCCTTTCGCTGAACGAGGTCGGTGTCCCGGACCGCGTCGCAAAGGAGATGACCCAGACGATGAACGTCACCGAGCGAAACGTCGAGGAGGCTCGACGCTACGTCTCGAACGGTCCCGAGGGTCACCCTGGCGCAAACTACGTGCGCCGACCCGACGGCCGCCGACTGAAGGTGACCGAGAAGAACTGCGAGGCACTCGCAGAGAAGGTCGAGGCCGGCTGGGAGGTCAACCGACACATGGTCGACGGCGACATCGTCATCTTCAACCGTCAGCCGTCGCTCCACCGGATGTCGATCATGGCCCACGAGGTCGTGGTCATGCCGTACAAGACGTTCCGCCTGAACACCGTCGTCTGTCCGCCGTACAACGCCGACTTCGACGGCGACGAGATGAACATGCACGCGCTCCAGAACGAGGAGGCTCGCGCCGAAGCGCGCGTCCTTATGCGCGTCCAGGAGCAGATCCTCTCCCCGCGCTTCGGTGAGAACATCATCGGTGCGATTCAGGACCACATCAGCGGGATGTACCTCCTGACCCACGACAACCCGCGGTTCAACGAGACGCAGGCACTCGACTTGCTGCGTGCAACCCGGATCGACGAACTACCGGAGCCAAGCGGCATCGACGACGAGGACCAGCCGTTCTGGACCGGCTACGACGTCTTCTCCGAACTCCTGCCAGACGATCTGAACCTCGAGTTCACCGGCACCATCGGCGAGCCTGTTGTCATCGAAGACGGCCAGCTCATCGAGGGAACCATCGCCGAGGACGAAGTCGGCGAGTTCGGCGGCGAGATCGTCGACACCATCACGAAGATCTACGGCAACACTCGCTCGCGGATCTTCATCAACGAGGTTTCGACGCTCGCGATGCGCGCCATCATGCACTTTGGTTTCTCGATCGGGATCGACGACGAAACCATCCCAGGCGAAGCGCAGTCTCGCATCGACGAGACGATCGAGGACGCGAACGACCGCGTCGAGGAACTCATCGAGGCCTACGAGAACAACGAACTCGAGTCCCTCCCGGGCCGGACGCTCGACGAGACACTCGAGATGAAGATCATGCAGACGCTCTCGCGTGCGCGTGACAATGCCGGTAACATCGCGGACGAGCACTTCGACGACGAGAACCCGGCGGTCGTCATGGCCAACTCCGGTGCGCGTGGGTCGATGCTCAACCTGACGCAGATGGCCGGTGCAGTCGGTCAGCAGGCAGTTCGGGGTGAGCGGATCAACCGCGGCTACGAGGACCGGACGCTCTCTCACTACAAGCCGAACGACCTCTCGGCTGAGGCCCACGGCTTCGTCGAGAACTCCTACACGTCGGGGCTGACCCCGCGGGAGTTCTTCTTCCACGCGATGGGTGGCCGTGAGGGTCTGGTCGACACGGCAGTCCGGACCTCGAAGTCCGGCTACCTGCAGCGTCGCCTGATCAACGCGCTCTCGGAACTCGAAGCGCAGTACGACGGTACGGTTCGGGACACCTCGGATACGATCGTTCAGTTCGAGTTTGGCGAGGACGGCACCTCGCCGGTGAAGGTCTCTTCGGGTGACGACAACGACATCGACGTCGAGCAAATCGCAGATCGTGTGCTCGATTCGGAGTTCGCCTCTGAGGCTGAGAAGGAAGAGTTCCTCGGCACGAAGCGCCAGCCGACGAACCTCTCCGAGTACGCCGATACTCGCTTTGTCGAGGAGACAGAGGAGGTGACCTCCGATGACTGAGGTCGACTACGCCGTCGACGACGACATGATCGCCGTCGTCGAGGACAGCGACCTGCCACGTCGACTCAAGGACAACGTCTACGAGACGCTCGAAGACCGCGGCGACGCGACCGTCGAGGACGCAGACGAACTCGCGAAGGCGGTCGAAGCCCGCTACGTCGACACGCGTGTCGAGCCGCTCGACCCCGTCGGCACCGTCTCGGCACAGTCGATCGGTGAGCCGGGGACGCAGCTGACGATGAACACGTTCCACTACGCGGGGGTCGCAGAGATCGACGTGACCCAGGGACTGCCGCGGCTGATCGAACTGGTCGACGCCCGGAAGACCCCGGATACGCCGATGATGACGGTCTATCTCGAAGACGAGTTCGCGACGGAGCGCGAACGCGCCCACGAGGTCGTCTGGAACATCGAGGCGACGAAGATCCTCGCGCTGGGTGACGTTTCGACGAACGTTGCGGACATGCGCGTTCAGATCTCGCTCAACCGCGATACCTTAGAAGAGCGGATGATCACGCCCGAGGAGGTCGCCGAGATCATCGAGGACAACCTCGGTGTGAGCACGGTTCAGCAGGGGACTGACATCCAGTTCGGACCTGAAGAGCCATCCTATCGCGACCTGCTCCAGCTCGTCGAGGAGCTTCGCGAGATCACGTTCAAAGGAATCGAGGAGGTCTCTCGCGTCGTTATCCGCCGCGAGGAGCTGGACGACGGCGACGAGCAGTTCGTCCTGTACACCGAGGGATCGGCGTTCGGCGACGTCCTCGAGATCGAGGGCGTCGACGCCTCTCGGACGACGTGTAACAACATCCACGAGATCCACCGCAACCTCGGCATCGAGGCTGCCCGTGAGGCCATCATTGAAGAAACGAACAACACGCTCGCAGAGCAGGGGCTCGACGACGTGAACGTCCGCCACCTGATGCTGGTTTCGGACATGATGACCAACCGTGGCGAGATCGAGTCGATCGGCCGCCACGGTATTTCGGGTTCGAAGGACTCGGTTCTCGCACGCGCAGCGTTCGAGGTGACGGTTAACCACCTGCTGAACGCGGCGATCCACGGCGAGATCGACGAACTCGACGGCGTCACGGAGAACGTCATCGTCGGTAAACCGATCAAGCTCGGGACCGGAGACGTCGACCTCCGGATGGGGTCGACCAGCCCCGAAAGCGGCGGTCAAGCAGACTAATCGATGGCGGTTACCCTCGACGACGACGCGCGTCAGTACCTCGCGACGTTCGAGGAGGTGACGGGCGCGGACGGGACCGATTGCATCCTCGACGGCGGCCGGACTGACGCCGCCGACGAGGGCGAGGACGCCGGTGCCGGCAATGGCGGCTCCGCCGGTGAGAGCACTGCCGACCGGCTGATCATCGTCGTTGCAAGCGGCCAGATGGGCGAAGCGATCGGCCCCGAGGGACGGACGATCCAGCGCTTCGAAGATCGGGTCGACCTGCCGGTTCGACTCGTCGAGAACGCGGCCGACCCGGAAACCTTCGTCGCGAATACGTTCGCGCCGGCGGCGGTATACAACGTGACGATCAGCGAGAACAACGACACCGTCGCCTACGTCGAGGTCGCAGACGCCGACCGCGGTATCGCGATCGGGACGAACGGCCGCACGATCGACGCTGCACGCCGGCTCGCAGAGCGTCACTTCGACATCGACGATGTCCAGCTCACCTGACGCCACGTCAACACGCAAACCTGGCGCACCTCGACACGCAATTCACATCGACACGCCGTGGAAGGCTCACACCCTACACGACGTATGCGTTGGTGCCAAGCTATTTTCTGTCGCACTGTGAACGGGACTCTATGAGCGACGAGCAAACACCGCCGTACGGCCGCGAACGGCTGGTCGAAGTCTACACGCAGGGGATGCTCGCCGACACCACTCCATCGATACCACCGCGTTTTGAAGACCTCGAGGCTGCCGCTCGCGAGGTACTCGAGTCCGACGCCTACGCGTACGTCGCGGGGAGCGCGGGCGCGGAACGGACCGACCGGGAGAACCAGACGGCGTTCTCGAAGTGGCGACTCGTGCCTCGGATGCTCCAGGGTGTCGACAATCGCGACCTCTCGGTGACGCTGTTCGGTGAGCGCTACCCAGCTCCGATTGCGCTGGCTCCCATTGGCGTGCAGTCGATCCTGCACGAGGACGGTGAACTGGGGTCGGCACGCGCCGCAGCCGATCTCGGCCTCCCCTTCGTTCAGAGTTCGGCGTCGACGGAGCCACTCGAGTCCGTCGCCGAGGCGAGCGGCGATGAGCCGGCGTGGTTCCAGCTCTACTGGAGTTCGAACCGCGACCTCACTCGGAGCTTCGTCGAGCGTGCTGAACAGGCAGGGTACGAAGCCCTCGTCGTCACCGTCGACACGCCGGTGATCAGCTGGCGCGAACGCGACATCGAGCAGGCGTACCTCCCGTTCCTCGACGGCGAGGGTGTCGGGAACTACTTCACGGATCCCGTCTTTCGCGACCTGGTCGGCGCACCGCCCGAAGAGAACCAGGATGCCGCAGTCATGCAGTTCGTCGACGTCTTCGGCGACGCCTCGCTCACGTGGGCCGATCTCGAGTGGCTCCGCGGCGTAACCGACCTGCCGATTCTGGTCAAGGGAATCGTCCACCCCGACGACGCACGGCGTGCACTCGAGTCCGGCGCGGACGGCGTGATCGTTTCGACGCACGGTGGTCGGCAGGTGGACAATGCGCTGCCTGCGATCGAGGCGCTGCCGCGAGTGGTCGACCATCTGGAGTCAGAAGGCTACGGCGACACACCGGTGTTGTTCGACAGTGGGATTCGCCGTGGTGCAGACGCCGTCGTGGCGCTGGCACTCGGTGCGGAGATGGTGTTGCTCGGCCGACCGTACGTCTACGGACTGGCGATCGACGGCGAGGACGGTGTTCGCGAGGTCTGTCGGAACCTCCTGGCGGATTTCGATCTGACGATGGGGTTGTCGGGACAGGCCTCGGTTGCAGACCTCGATCGGTCGCTGTTGGTTGAGTCGCACTGATCGGCGTTGGCGTGATTGGGAGCACCCGCGTTCGGAAACCTCTCGTCCGCCGAGGGTCGCTACGCCACGCTCTGGCCGTAACTCGAGATCGTAAAACGGCCTCAGATTCGGCGAGCGGGGTGCGTCGAGCGCTCTCGTGGCGTAACGTCGAATCCAAACAGGGACGCTTAAGTGGCTCCGACGGATAGCGACGGGTACTATGGCAAACGGCAAATACGCCGCGCGCAAGCTCAAGAAGGACCGCCAGAACCAGCGGTGGTCCGACTCTGACTACGCGCGCCGCGCTCGTGGCCTTCGCGAGAAGTCTGACCCACTCGAGGGAGCACCACAGGCACGCGGTATCGTCCTGGAGAAGGTCGGTATCGAAGCAAAGCAGCCAAACTCGGCGATCCGAAAGTGCGTCCGAGTGCAGCTGATCAAGAACGGAAAGCAGGTCACCGCGTTCTGTCCCGGTGACGGTGCAATTTCGTTCATCGACGAGCACGACGAAGTCACCATCGCCGGTATCGGTGGGGCGAAGGGTCGTGCGATGGGTGACCTCTCGGGTGTCAACTACAAGGTTGATAAGGTCAACGGCGTCGCGCTGAAAGAGCTCGTACGCGGGAACGCGGAGAAACCGGTTCGATAATCATGGCTGCAGAAGATCAACCAGACCCAGACGCCCCAGCCGGCGGCGCAGACGTCGGCGCACAGCTCTTTGGCACGTGGGAAATCGACGAGATCGCCTACGAGGACCCGTCGACCGAACGCTACATCTCGGTGACGCCGGTCGCACACACCGCCGGTCGCCACGCGAGCAAGCAGTTCCAGAAGTCCCAGATCTCGATCGTCGAGCGCTTCATCAACCGCTTGATGCAGACCGAGGATAACACGGGTAAGAAGCAGCAGACGCTCAACTTCGTCCGTGAGGCGTTCGAACTCATCCACGAGCGCACCGAGGAGAACCCGATTCAGATTCTCGTCACGGCTGTCGAGAACGCTGCTCCACGTGAGGAGACCGTCCGCCTGAAGTACGGTGGCATCTCCGTTCCAAAGGCCGTCGACGTCGCGCCACAGCGTCGCGTCGACCAGGCCCTGAAGTTCCTCGCCGAAGGCGTCCACAACAACTCGTTCAAGTCGTCCACGTCGGTTCCAGAGGCGATCGCCTCCCAGCTTACCGGCGCGGCGAACTACGATGTCCAGACCTACGCAGTCAGTCAGAAAGAAGAAAAAGAGCGCGTCGCGGCGGCTGCCCGCTAACGTCGGTTTCGTTTCGTTCGACTGGTCCAGTCGAGTTCGGACCGTCGACACCGACTATCTTCTCTCGCGTTCGACACTATCTGTTCGAGAGCTGTAGCGACAGCACCGGTAGTCGGTGTGAGCGTCGAACGCATGGTGGACTCGGAGCGCAACCGTCTCAGTCTGCGGCCGCCGAGTTCGAATCGACGTATGAGCGCGTCGCATCGACGAGCACTTTCCGGTACGTGCTCGCATCGGTTTCCCGGCCGAGTTCGCGAAAGCGACGGCGAAACGCCATCGTATCGACAGCGGGTGCGTCCATCGCGGCCGCGTGTGCAAGGTCGTAGAGGCGATGGCTCTCGTCCGGGTCGACGAGGTCGTGGCGCTCTGCGAGTGCGAGCGCGAATGCGGCGTTGACGGCCGTAATGTCCGGATCGGCACTCGCGGAGAGCCGTTGGAGTCCCGGTCGCGATGGGGTGTCCGGTCGGTCCGCGACCGCTGCTGCGAGGCTGGACTCGAGAAAGGAGAGCAGTTTCTCGCCGGGGCCGACCGAGAGCGTGATGTCGTCGGCGTAGATGTCTTTCATGTGGTTCGCGATCTGGTGGCAGTGTGAGAGTTTTCGGCGCTCGACGGACTTGCCAGCCAGCGCGAGGTAGAGGACTTCTTCGATGGACTGGGTGTGAGACGGATGGTCCTCTTCGTATCTGGCCATGTGGGCGAACTCGTGGAGGGCGAGTTCGCGGGCCATCGCACTGGAGGCGGCCTGCCGTGAGATGTTGAGGACGTGGCGGTCCTCGTAGTGGCCGGCCCAGGTTCGCTCGTCTGGATCATCGCGCAGGCGCACGTAGACCGGAAGGGAGAGATCGTGCTCGGTTTCGAAGAGGTCCCGGGCGCTGAGAAATGGGGAGGTCGGACCCGGCCCCTGAATACGAATGTCCATGTGCAAGAATAGCAAGGGCTGTGGCGGTATGTCTCTTACGCCGGTTCGTGTTTCGTGTGAATCAGTCGGACGGCCGTTGTCGCAGCTCACTTGCTTGGTGCATGTTATTCACTCACGCAAAATGGATATTCACCGCTGCGGACGGGGATACGCGTCGGATTCTGCCGGCGACGAAACACTACCCTTTTGACCCCGCTAGCGGTAATGAGGGGTATATGGGCCGACGCAAGAAGATCGTCCAAGAGTGTGAACGGTTGATGGACGAACCGGAGAACATCCGGAACATCGCCATCGCCGCTCACGTCGACCACGGAAAAACGACCCTTTCTGACAACCTCCTCGCGGGTGCAGGCATGATCTCTGACGAGACTGCCGGCGAACAGCTCGCGATGGACACGGAGGAAGACGAGCAGGAACGTGGGATCACCATCGACGCGGCAAACGTGTCGATGACCCACGAGTACGACGACACCAACCACCTGATCAACCTGATCGACACGCCGGGCCACGTCGACTTCGGTGGCGACGTGACGCGTGCGATGCGTGCCGTCGACGGTGCGCTCGTCGTCGTCGACGCCGTCGAGGGTGCCATGCCGCAGACCGAAACGGTCCTGCGCCAGGCACTCCGCGAGGGCGTCAAGCCGACCCTGTTCATCAACAAGGTCGACCGCCTGATTTCGGAACTGCAGGAAGGACCAGAGGAGATGCAACAGCGTCTCGTCTCCGTCATCGGCGACGTCAACGAACTCATCCGCGGCATGACCGAGGACATGGACGACGTCGACGACTGGACTGTCTCCGTCGAAGACGGCACCGTCGGCTTCGGATCCGCCCTCTACAAGTGGGGTGTCTCGATGCCGTCGATGCAGCGCACCGGCATGGACTTCGGCGACATCATGGAACTCGAGCGCAACGACGAGCGCCAGGAGCTCCACGACCGGACGCCGCTGTCGGACGTCGTGCTCGACATGGTCTGTGAGCACTTCCCGAACCCAGTCGACGCACAGCCACGCCGTGTCCCGCGTATCTGGCGCGGTGACGACGAGTCCGAACTCGCAGAGGGTATGCGTCTCGTCGACGAGTCCGGCGAAGTCGTCTTCATGGTCACCGACATCGGAATGGACCCACACGCCGGCGAAATCGCCTCCGGTCGTGTCTTCTCGGGCTCCCTCGAGAAGGGCCAGGAGCTGTACGTCTCCGGGACCGCGGGCAAGAACCGCGTCCAGTCCGTCGGGATCTACATGGGTGGCGAGCGCGAGGAAGTCGAGCGCGTCCCAGCAGGTAACATCGCAGCCGTCACCGGTCTGCGTGACGCCATCGCCGGCTCGACCGTCTCCTCGGTCGAGATGACGCCGTTCGAGTCCATCGAGCACATCTCCGAGCCCGTCATCACGAAGTCCGTCGAGGCACAGAACATGGACGACCTGCCAAAGCTCATCGAGACGCTGCGCCAGGTCTCCAAGGAGGACCCGACGATCCAGATTACGATTAACGAGGACACCGGCGAGCACCTGATCTCCGGTCAGGGTGAACTTCACCTCGAGGTCATCACCCAGCGTATCGAGAAGAACCAGGGCATTCCGGTCATCACCGGTGAACCGATCGTCGTCTACCGCGAGCAGCCACAGCAGGCAAGCCCGGAAGTCGAAGGCATTTCGCCGAACCGTCACAACCGCTTCTACATCTCCATCGAACCGATGACGAACGACCTCGTCGACACGATCAAGCTCGGCGAGGCCTCGATGGACATGCCAGAGCAGGAACGCCGTGAAGCCCTGCAGGACGCCGGCATGGAGAAGGATGCGTCCCAGAACGTCGAACACATCCACGGGACGAACATCCTCATCGACGACACGAAGGGTATCCAGCACCTGAACGAGACGATGGAACTCGTCATCGAGGGATTCGAGGACGCCCTCGACAACGGCCCGCTCGCAAACGAGCCAGTGCAGGGGACGCTCATCCGTCTGCACGACGCCCGTCTCCACGAGGACACCATCCACCGTGGTCCGGCACAGGTTATCCCTGCAACCCGTAACGCGCTTCACAACGCGCTGATCCACGGCAAGATCAAGCTGCTCGAGCCGATGCAGGACGCCCGTATCGACGTGCCAAACGACCACATGGGTGCCGCCTCCGGCGAGATCCAGGGTCGTCGTGGCCGCGTCGACGACATGTACCAGGAGGGAGACCTCATGGTCGTCGAGGGTATCGCACCCGTCGGCGAGATGATCGGCTTCGCGAGCGACATTCGCTCCGCAACCGAGGGTCGTGCCTCCTGGAACACGGAGAACGCCGGCTTCGAAGTCATGTCTGACTCGCTCCAGCGTGAGAAGATCATGGAGATCCGCGAGCGCAAGGGCATGAAGCTCGAACTGCCGGAAGCGATCGACTACCTCTAAGACTGGGCCGTACTGGGACTTGTCACAGCGTCCCAGCTCCCTGTCGTTCATTTTTTGCACTGCTGACCGAGACCACACTGAGACCACGGTGAGCCGCTATGGTATCCAGCCCGTTGTTCTACGCCGACTGCGCTGCTGGGAAACTATCGGCTGTCTGTTCTACCGGCCATCAGCCGCTGTTTCTGTTCCTCTCTTCAGTGTCGCTCTCTGTCGTCATTTGAACGTGAACCGTCGTTCGAGTGACGGTAACAGCACAGCCGCTGTAGGTGAACGAGAGTTCCGCTTGCACTGTGTCGGGTGTCTTCTCGTACAGTTCGTCCAGTTGCGTCGGATCGATGACGGTGTACAGCGGTTCGAGATCCAGTATGGGTATGTTCGTGAGCGCGGCCACACCGCGAACGACCGTTTCGCTCGGTAATCGACCGTCGGTAATCTCGTACGTCGACTGTGTGGCTGCCGGTTCCGGTTTTCCCTCACTGTCGTCGCCGTTGCCACCGTCGGAGCGAAGTTTATCAGTCATCGTTACAGTTCAAACGGCAGTTCACCGCTGAAGTGGTCGCTCTGGTAGTCCAGATGATCGAGGCGCGGACCGAGTAGTTCACGGACGAGCACGACAAGCGGATTGGTCTTTCCCTCGCCGATCATCGCCGTCTCTGTCTTCGAACCGGTCGCCATCGGTTTGTCTCGTAGCGAGAGCATCACCTTATCGCGGTCGGCAACGATGAGCCGGCTGATCCGTGGATACCGCGAGGGTTCGTTCATCCAGTCGAGTTGTGGCTCCCAGAGTGTCGTCTCGGGGATGTGTTCCCGGAAGAACTGCCGGACAGCTGGGTTTTGCGATCCGACGCAGAACTCGACGCCCCGGTCTATCGCCTGTGTCGCGTGAGAGAGACAGTCCTCGTCGAGGAGGTCGTCGGTCCTGTAGATAAGAAAGAGCTCATCTTCAGCTCGGTCGGCCAGTTCGCGGCCATAGTCGTAGACCGCTCCCTCCCCTTCGATCACGCCGATCGCATCCGTATCGGCGCTCCGTCGCCCGGTAAACCGCGAGAGAAACTCGTCGATCAGATCGATCGTCACCCACTCCGGATCGATCGCGTCGCCTCGAGTCAACACGAGATTCTCGTCTGCGTCGTACTCGACCAGGCCAGCCTCGTCGAGCTGTGGGAGTTGCCTGTGGTGCAACGCGACCGTGGTCCGTTCGAATTCCCTGTCGTAAGTCGCGGCATCGACCACCGTCGTATCCCGCTCGACGAGTTGCTGTGTGAGTTCGTCGACGGTGAGCGGACCCGACACGTCGTCCAGACAGGAGAGGATCGCACGGTTCTCTGGATCAGCGAGCAGTCGAACGATCTGTTCCTCGGGTATTGCCATAGATCGGTTTCGGTTGTTGGATAGATAAGAGTACTCGCCTATTTTGTTTTCTGTTCAACAAACGAAACTCTCGTTGTCTGATGACGCTTCCGGTACGTTCGGAGCAGACGTTCACGGCACGATGGACTCGAGTACACGGTGTCGTTCAGAGGGGTGGGCAGTCAGGTGGTCAGGTGGTCAGACGGTCGGGCGGTCAGGCGGTCAGCAGTCTCGCGAAGAAAGGAACCATCGTACAGAGTGCGAGCAGCGCGAACAACCACGGTGCGAGAACGACGCTCATGGTGGCGAATCCGAGCCCAACGACCGAGGCGAGGAGTTTCTGCGTGAAATCGATGTCCATACTCGGTACTCGTGCTCGTGCTTGTGATCGAATCACACTCCCGTACTAATACTCCTTCTATTTTGACAGAACCTCGGTCATACCGCGACACGTTTACGAGTTAACGTCGGATTTTATTAATAACTCGGACGACCATCGTACCATGGGATTAGCACAGCACGAAGTGACCGCAGACGACGGAACGGCACTGAATCTCTGGGAGCTGTCAGCGGATCGATCCGACGCCGCCGTCCTGTTTGTACATGGCGCGTTGACGTGTTCTCGCGCGCTGTTCGCTCCACCAGTCGCCGGTGACGACTCGTACTCGTGGCTTCACGCGGCGGCCAACGACCGAACCGCCTTCGCGCTCGACGTTCGTGGGTACGGAGATAGTGACCTCCCAGCAGCACTCGAGGAACCGCCCGAAGCGAACGGGCCACCGGTTCGTGCGACTGACGCGGTCCGAGATATTCGGGCGGCAGTCGAGTTCGTGAGCGATCGGTTCGAGACGGTTCATTTCGTCGGCGTCTCCTGGGGGACGATAACAGGGGGACTGTACCTCGCCGAAAACGATCCTGATCTCGCCTCGGCGACGCTGTGTGCACCGGTTTACAAACCCGAGTACGAGTTCGAAGTCGGCATGCAAGGGTTCGGACTGGAGACGGATCTGGACGCCTACTTCGTCGAGCGGCGCGAGGAGGTCGAAGCGAGACAGGATCCCGATAACGAAGCGTTGTTCGAGGCGGTCTGGAACACGCAGGTCGAATCGAATCAGGGTCTGGAAGACGGTGAGGGGTACCTCGCTCAGACTGGTGCACTCGCCGACGTTCGAGAGGGCTGTGAGGGGAATCCGGTGTATGACGCCAGCGAGGTCGACTGTCCGACGCTCGTCGTCCGAGGCTCAGACGACCAGGTCGCCGGTCGTGGCGACGCGCTGGCGCTGTACGACGAACTGTCGCTCCCGAACGACCACAGGGAGTACGCCGAGATCGGCGGCGGCGACCACTTCGTCATGCACGGCGCGCGCCGGCACACGCTGTACGACCTGGTCGATACGTATCAACGCAGACACGAGGACGGTGCGGTCTGAAGCACTCGGTTCCTCGGTCGACCGATGTACCGCGAGCGCAGTCGCGCTGTTCGACGGTGAATAACTGCTCACCGCAAGGCCGAGCCGCAGGTTGACATATGAACATTATGTGTTTCGTACTAGTAGCGGCTCATATATTGTCATGGTACGTCACACCACGAGGCGCAGTGTTCTCAAGGGCTCGGGTGCAGCGGCTGCGGTCGGAACGACGCTGCTCGCGGGTTGTGTTACCGAAGAGGATAATGGCACCGGGGACCCGGACGAGCAGACGATTCGAATCGGTGCGTTCCAGCCGACATCGGGGGATCTGGAATATTACGGCCAATCAGCGCTACAGGGATTCTACTGCGGACTCGCGTACAAGTACGACGATGTCGAGCCGGTCGACACCCTCTCGGCGGGTGAGTACACGGTTGACCCTGCGGACGGTCCGACGTTCGAGATCATCCTCGAGGATACGGCGTTCGATCCGGACACCGCACGACGCGTGGCGGAAGACCTCGTCGTCGACGAGGATGTCGACATCCTGTTTGGGGGGACGTCGTCCGACAGCGCACGCCGTGTAATCGACACGATCGTCCCGGAGACTGACATCCCGTATCTCTGTGGACCGGCGGCGGACGGGGACATCACCGTTTCGGACGAGTACTGCCACGAACGCGTGTTCCGCGCGAGCGAGCACACCTCGATGGACGCGCGGTCCGGTGCGAGGTACGTCGCCGAGGAGATGGATATTTCGACGGTGCAGTTGTTTGGCTCGGACAACGCGTTCGGTCGGGGCGGCGTGGAGAACTACACGGCCGTCCTCGAACAGTCCGATGACATCGAAATCCTCGAACCGCGCTTTACCGAAGTCGGCTACTCCGAGTTCGAGGGAATGATGGACGAAGCCGTGGACGCAGGTGCCGACGCCGTCGGTGGCGTGTACACGTTTCAGACGCTCCCGCAGTTCATCGGCACGGCGATGGCGTACGACGTACAGATTTTCGGCGGCTTCGCGGAACTGGTCACGACACAGGTGCTCGGCGGTGCGGTCGTGGAGGCACTCGGCGAGGACTTTACCGCGGAAGACATCGAGGAATCCGGATTGGGTCCGTTCACGACGCGATATCACTGGAACCAGTACGACAACCCGGTCAACGACGCGTATATCGACATGAACGTCGAGACCTACGAACAGGTTCCGGACCTGCTCAGTGCGGGTACCTTCACGATCGCCTCCGCGCTGGTGCAGGCACTGGAGGAGGCCGAGGACGCCAGCTCCGATGCGATCGTCGACGCCCTGACTGGTATGACCGTGACGGATACGCCGAAGGGCGAGAACGGCTATCAGTTCCGCGAGGAGAACAACCAAGCGGCCTCGGAGATGACCGTCGCCTACCCGGTGCCGACGTCCGAGGAGTTCGAAGAGACCTGGGACGCTCCGATCATGCCGGGCGAACCGATCGAAACCGTGGCCGCCGACGAGGCGATGGTGCCGGCCGACGAGATGGGTTGTGACCTTAGTTAGAGTTAGCAATGTTACTTTCGACCACCAATTTGACGAAACAGTTCGGTGGGATCACTGCCGTGGACGGCGTCGATTTCACGCTCGAGGACGGCCAACTCTGTTCCGTAATCGGTCCGAACGGGGCCGGCAAAACGACGTTCTTCAATCTGATTACGGGTGAACTCGAGCCCACGTTCGGGACGATCGAGTTCGACTCCTCCGAAGCGGGGTCCATCGAGATCACGGACGCCGATCCGGCGACGACCGCCCGGCTTGGACTCCATCGGTCGTACCAGATCACGAACATTTTCCCGACGGTCTCGGTTCTCGAAAACGTCCGAATCGCAGCCCAGGCCCACCGTGGCAACGATTCGTGGCGATTTTGGCGGAACGTCAACAGCTTCGACGAACACTTCGAGGAGGCCCACGCCATTCTGGAGCGAATCGGTCTGTCCAACGACGCCGACATCGCTGCTCAGAACCTGAGTCACGGCGAGAAACGAAGTCTCGAGATCGGAATCGCGCTCGCCGGTGACCCGGACGTGCTGTTGCTCGACGAACCGACCGCCGGCGTCTCGAGCGAAGATATCGGTCGGCTCACCGACCTCATCGACGACGTCGCCGAGGATCACGCGATCATGCTGATCGAACACAACATGGACATCGTGATGGACATCAGCAATCGCGTCGTCGTCCTCGACAACGGCGAACTCATCGCGGACGGGGTTCCGTCAGAAATTCGCGAGAGCAAGCGGGTCCAGCAGGCGTATCTCGGCGGGTACGAGCAAGACGACGAAAGTGACGAATCCGCCGACGACTCGGAGGCAGGGGTGACGGCCGGATGAGTTTCCTCGAACTCGAGGACGTTCAGACCTACTACGGCGAGAGCCACGTCTTACAGGGAGTCACCCTCGACGTCGAAGAACAGGAGATCGTCGCACTGATCGGGCGTAACGGTGTCGGGAAGACGACGACGCTCCGATCGATTCTCCAGTTGACGCCGCCTCGAGAGGGGACGATCCGTTACAAGGGCGAGGAGATCGGTGGGAAGGACACGCACGAGGTTAGCAACGACGGGATCGGCTGGGTTCCCGAGGAGCGGCGGATGTTCGGATACCTGACCGTCGAAGAGAACATCCGGGTTGCGGTCAAACCGGACGACGATTTCGAGGCCCAGCGAGAGTACGTCTACTCGCTGTTTCCTGCGCTCGACGAGTTCAGCGAGAAGGAAGCGAGGAACTTGAGCGGCGGCCAACAGCAGATGCTCGCCATCGCTCGCGGCATGGTCGGACAGAACGAGTTGTTGCTCGTCGACGAGCCGAGTGAGGGGCTGGCACCGATGATCGTCGACCAGGTCGTCGACGCGCTCGAAACAGCCTCGGAAGACACGACGATGGTCCTCGTCGAGCAGAACTTCCCCCTCGCGATGGAGCTCGCAGACCGGTTCTACCTCATCGATCACGGGACCGTCGTCGAGTCCGGTTCCACGGAGGGTGTTACGGCCGACGACGAACGGATACGGAGGTATCTCAGCGCATGAGTTGGAGCGAGCGAGACGACGAGGGAGTGCAACGCCGACAGCGAACCCACTGTACAGGAGGTCGAGACGATGCCGATTGAACTCGCGACCGAGGTTCCGCTGGTGATCGAGACGCTCGAACGGCTCTTCCAACCGAGTACGATCGCACGGATCATCGTCGAAGGGCTTGGCAAGGCGGCCGTCTACTTCGTCCTCGCGGTCGGATTGACGCTCGTCTTCGGTCTGATGGGCGTGCTCAACTTCACCCACGGTGCGATGGCGATGCTCGGTGCGTACATCGGGGGGCTCGTCATGGTCCTTTCCGTCTCCGACGGCACGGACGCACTCGTTCGAATCGCGCTCTTCATGGTCGTGCTGGCGGTGGTCTTCGCGCTGCTCACCGGCTTCGGGAGCGCCTTCGAGTATTCGCTGATCCGTCCGATCTATGATCGGACGCCGATGTACCAGATCCTCCTGACGTTCGGCGTCGCACTCATCCTCGAGGAGGTGACGCGGATCGTCGTTCTCTCGCAGGGAATTCAACCCGAACCACCGTGGTCGGGAGCGATGGGGACTGCACCGGCGGTCTTCACCGAGCGGTACGACATCCTCGGTGCACCGATCCGCGGCCTATACGCGTTCGAAATCGTTCTCGGGATTGTTGCCGTTGTTGGTGTCTGGCTGTTCCTCAACCGGACGCTGTACGGTCTCTATATCCGAGCCGGCAGCGAGGACCCGGAGATGGTCGAGGCGCTCGGCATCGACGTTCGTCAGGCGTTTACGATCGTGTTCGGCCTCGGTACTGGTCTCGCCGGTATCGGTGGCGTGTTGCTCATGTGGGACCCGCTGTGGGGGCCAAGCGCCCTGCTCGCCATCGACGTGTTGCTGTACGCGTTCGTCGTGGTCATCATCGGTGGACTCGGCTCGTTCAAGGGCACCGTCGTGGCGGCAATCTTGGTTGGCATCGCAGACTCGTTTACCACGTGGCTGTTCGCCACCGGGATCGTCACCTTCACCGGGCTCCCAGAACTGACAATATTCGGTTTATTGGTAATCATGCTCATTATCCGTCCACAGGGACTGTACGGCGTCGAGGAGGTGGGGGGCCATTAGCCCGACTGACAGCGATCGAGACTCCGACCGCGATCACGACCGCAACCGTGACCGCGAGCGAACCGCGGACGGCGGCGTCGAGACCACACCGGACCAGTCCGCCGAGCAGCGCTCGGCGACGGCCGTGAGTTCCAGCGACGAACACTGGATCAGGTCGTATGGCCGCGACCAGTTCCCGCACGTTCTGGTCGTGCTCGGATTCGCGCTGTATCCGATACTGCTGGGCGTCCTCAACCGGACACCGGTCGCGTCGGAGGCCAGCGCGTTCCTTCCGGGACTCACCTTCATGATCATCGTCCTCTACATGGGACTGTTCGCGATCAGTTTCGACTTCATCAGCGGCTACACCGGGTATCTCTCGTTCGGCCACGCCGCGTTCTACGGAACGGGAGCATACTTCGTGGTGCTCGCTGCAAACGGACAGGTCCCAGGCGTCCCGGAGGGGATGCCGTTCATGATTACGATGTTCCTCGGTGCGACCCTGGCGTTCGTCGTTGCGCTCGCGATCGGTGCCGTTTCGTTCCGGCTCACGGGCGTCTACTTCGCGATGCTTACGCTCGGCTTCGCTCAGGTGATGTACGAGTTCATCCGCCACTGGGGATACGTCAGTTCGAACCCGACTGAGGGTGCGACGATTCCGTCCGGTGCGGACATGTCGATCGGTGTTCCGTTCGTCGACTCGCTCAACTTCGCCGTCGGCCGACTCTCCGGGGACAGCTTCGAGAACGTCCTCGGCCTGGGAATCGACATTTCGGCGACGATGACGTCGTACTACGCGCTCGGCATCGTCGTCCTCCTGTCGTACTTCGTGATGCAGCGGATCATCCACTCTCCCTTCGGCAAAGTCATGATCGCGATCCGCGAGAACGAAGAACGCGCTAGAGCGGTCGGCTACAACGTCTTCTGGTACAAGATGGGAGCGTTCGCGACGAGTGCGTTCTTCGCCGCTATCGCCGGTGCACTGTTCGCCGCGTACGCGGGCGGGGCCTCGCCGGACAATTCATTCTACTTCCTCGTCACGGCGGACGCCTTGATCATGGCGATCATCGGCGGTATCGGAACGCTCGCCGGACCACTGTTCGGAGCACTGTTCCACGAGTGGTTCGAAGACATCCTCTCGACGGAGAGCGACGGACTCTCCACGTACCTCGAGCAGCTCCTGCCGGAGAGCGTCCTCACCGCCGAGGTCGCGGGACTGACGATCAACGACTTCATCGGGACGTTCCTCGACGGCCGCGCCCCGCTGTATCTGGGGATTATCTTCGTGCTGTTCGTGCTGTTCGTCCCCAACGGACTGCTCGGATCGATTCGAGATCGGCTCGGTGGAACGGTAAGTAAGCGGATCCCGGCCGCTCTCGAGCGCTACCGGCGATAAATCGACTCTCTTTTTCCGCGTTCGTTGACCGGTGTTTCCGTCACAACGCGTTCGTCGACCAGCGTTTCGTCCGACGTGTTCGGCTTTCGACTATTCCCGTTCACCCGACCCAAGCGCGCTCTCGCCGACCTTCTCGTGACCCTCGATGACCTCCTGGCCACCCATGTACGGCCGCAGCGCTTCGGGCACCGTGACAGTCCCGTCCTCGTTCTGGTAGTACTCGAGTACGGCCACCATCACGCGCGGTAGTGCGAGCCCGGAGGCGTTCAGCGTGTGGAGGTAGTCGGCCGATTCGTGGCGCTCTGGGCGGTAGCGCAGGCCGGCGCGGCGGGCCTGGAAGGCTTCGAAGTTCGAGGCCGAGGAGACCTCGAGCCAGCGGCCGCCTTCGTCGGGGCCGTCGTCCATGTCGTCTGCGGGGGCCCAGACCTCGATGTCGTAGGTTTTGGCCGAGGCGAAGGTGAGGTCGCCGGTACAGAGTTCGAGGATGCGGTAGGGGAGGCCGAGTTGCTGGAGTACTTCCTCGGCTTCCGAGAGCAGGCCCTCGAGGCGGTCGTAGCTGTTCTCGGGTTCGACGAAGTTGACGAGTTCGACCTTGTTGAACTGGTGGACGCGGACGATACCGCGGGTTTCGGTGCCGTGCTCGCCGGCTTCGCGCCGGAAGTTCGGGGTGTACGCCTGGTGTTTGAGTGGGAGGTCGTCTTTGAGGAGGATGTCGTCGGCGTACATGTTGGTGACCGGCACCTCGGCAGTGGGACAGAGCCAGAGATCGTCGTCCTCGTAGTCTTCCTCGTTGCTGCCGCCGAGTCGGTAGGCGTCGTCGGCGAACTTCGGCAGTTGGCCGGTGCCGCGCATCGACTCGCTGGTGACTGGCACCGGTGGGAGGAGGTCCACGTAGTCCTGCTCGCGGTGGATATCGAGCATAAACTGGATCAGCGCGTGCTCTAAGCGCGCGCCGTCACCCTTGAGGAAGTAAAAGCCCGAGCCCGTTGTCTTCGCGCCGCGAGCCTCGTCGATGATGTCGAGGTCCTCGCCGAGATCGTAGTGGGGGGTGATGTCGTCTGGAAGGGCACGCATGTCGTCGAAGCCCCAGCGCCGGTCCTCGACGTTGTCGTCTTCGTCCTCGCCGACCGGGACGCTCTCGTCGGGAAGCTGTGGGATCTCGAGGAGTCGTTCGTCGAGTTCATCGCGGAGTTCGGCGGCTTCGGCCTCGACGTCCTCGATCTCGGCTTTGAGCTCCTTCGATTCCGCGATGGCGTCCTCGCGTTCCTCGTCTTTGCCTTCGGCGACGAGTTCGCCAATCCTGTCCGTAATCTCGTTTCGCTCGTGGCGGAGTTCGTCGCCGCGGGCTTTCAGTTCGCGCCAGCGCTCGTCCGTCTCGAGAAGGTCGTCGAGGTCGACGTCGGTGCCCCGGTTCTCGAGTGCCTCGCGAACGGCGTCGGGCTGTTCGCGAAGCGTCGTTTGGTCGATCATTGCCCGTGGGTTCTTTGTGGCCGTCCAAAACCGTATCGGAAGGCGTCGTCTGTCCGTCGCCGCGGCCAGTTTTGGATCCGGGAGATCGCGGCCCACGCGGGAAACGTTTTTTTCGACGCGGCGGGTTTGTCGACGTATGGACCCGTTCGAGGGGGAAGCGGCGGTACCGATCGAGTACGAGCCACGGAGCGTCAAGGACGTCCTCGTCGAGATGAAGGACACAGCGGAGCTGTTGATCGACCTCTCGTACTCGGCGGTGCTTCACCGCAACGAGAACCTCGCGCGGGAAGTGCTCCGGCTCGAAGAGCGCATGGACGTACTCGAGTTACAGGCGCGGATGAGCCTCATGCTGGCCGTCCGGAACCCGGACGACGCAGAGCAACTCGCACCGGTGCTCGGTATCGTCACCGCGGCGGGCGATATCAGCGATGCGGCTGGCGACATCGCGAAGATCGTCCTTGAGGAGGTCGGGCTCCCCGAGGCGATGCGCGCGGCGCTGCCCGAGGCGACCGAGACGCTCGTCCGTGGTGTCGTCGCGTCCGATTCCGAGTACGCCGGGCGCACGCTGGTCGATATCGACCTCGAATCCGTGACTGGTGTCCGGGTGATCGCGCTCCGGCGCGGTGACGAGTGGCTGTTGAACCCCGGTCCGGAGACACAGATTGAGCGCGATGACGTCGCGCTCTTGCGCGGTCCCGAACCGGCAGTCGATGGGGTCTACGAGACGCTAACTGGCGAGCCCTACGAGTCACCGGTGATCGACGCGCCGGATATCGAGGATCTGGAGCGAGCGGTCGACACGATCGTCCACATGAAGAACCTCTCGGAACTCGCAGTCGATCTGGCCTACAGCAGTGTGCTGTTCGACAGCGAGGGTCTCGCAGAGGAGGTTCGGAATCTCGAGGTCGAAGTCGACGCGATGGAGTCACGTTTCGAGGCGTGGACCCTCCGGGCCGCAGCGGATGCCGACGATCCGGTCGTGTTGCGCGGGCTGATCCAACTCGGCAGCAGTACGGAGGTTATCAGCGACGCCGCAGTCGACATTAGCGAGGGTGTGCTCAGAGACCTTGAGGTGCATCCGGTCGTCCAGATGGCCGTCGAGGAGAGCGACGAGATCATCACGCGGGTCGTGGTCGAACCGGGGAGCACACTCGACGGGGCGACCGTCGTCGGGGGCGTTCCCGATACCGAATCGACGATGTCGATCATCGCGATTCGTCGCCCCGAGGAGGGCTGGTTGCTCGTCGGCGACGCCGACACCGAACTCGAGGCGGGTGATGTCCTGATCTCGAAGGGGACGCGGACGGCGGCGGAGGCGTTCGACGACCTCTCGCAGGAACAAGAGCGGTCGCCGTAGCAGCGCGACGAGTGCGACGTTGTCGAGCAGAATTCGAGCCAGCGCTGAAACGTCGAACTGACGGCATTTGACGGCCAACGCTAACCGTCGATACCGGTCAGAAGCCGATAACCAGCGCCGAAACGCTGATGAAGATGATCATCCCGAAGACGTCGACGACGTTCGTGACGATCGGAATCGTCGTGTCGTCAGGGTCGATCCCCAGTTTGTAGGAGGCGTACGTCGCCGCGAACGCGAAGACGATCGCGATGACCGCGACGGACAGCCCGCTCGTCAGCGAAATCACGAGCAACATCCACAGCGGTAACGCGCCGCCGATGAGCTGTCCGAGCAGCCAGGCACCTACGGCAAGCGCGGTAAAAACAGTCACCGCGAGCGCGAGAATCGCAAGAATGTTCGCCCAGAGCTCCCGGTCTCGGGGATCGAAATCCGTCATCCCCAGGTGAAGTCGAGAGGTGAGCCGCGAACTCAAAATCGCACCGAGATTCCCACCCATGTCGACCATCGTGGGCACCATCACCGCGAGCAGCCCGTACTCGGTGAGCATCTCCTCTGCGTCCTCGAGTGTGATCCCCGCTGCGAGGACGATGACCGAGAGGACGATCAACAGCGGGAACATGTTCCTGACGATACTGTGTGCATCCCACGAGCCGAGCGAGCCCTGTCCCTGTGGGACGACCATCAGACGATCACCTCGACGACGCCGATCGCGAATAGCAAGAAGAGCATCCCAAAGATGTCGCCGAGGGTGGTCACGATCGGTCCGACGAGGTTGTCCGGATCGTAGCCGTACTTATAGCCCGCGAAGATCAGCGCGAGCAGGCCGAAGATGAGCACGACCGAGGTCAGTACGCCGGCGACGAGCATGATCCCGACGAGTTCGTACAGCGCGGCAGACTCCCAGCCGAGCACCTGTAGTGCCAGCCAACTCACGACGCCGATAACAACCGAAATGCCGATCCCGTTGACGAACGAGGCGATGACGGCGTTGACGAGTCGCTCGTCCCACTCGAATCGCGGCTCGATCAGCCCCTGGTGGAGCCCACTCGAGATGCGCCCGCCGAGAGCACCGTAGACGTTCCCCCTGGTCGCGAGAAAGACGGGAACCATCACGAGCAAGCCGGGAAAGCGCTCGACGCTCTCGAGCATCCCCTCGAGGACGAGGCCGGCGAACAGGCCACCCCCGAGCGCGATGAGGAGAATTGGCATCGCCTCACGATAGATCGACCAGACGTCGCCGCGAACGCTCATATCAGTTCATCACTCAGTTGTCTGTTAAACGTATCGGGACTGGAAGCGCCAACACTGGTGCTGGAAGACGAGACACGTAGTTGAGTACCCTCGATCCCACTCGAGTTTGGCACCGGTGTCTCTCACACCACTGTGTGACTAAAACACATAGGTGATCTAAAAGGGAAACAACTTTTGACATGTCTAATAATTCGCCACTGTATGCTGGATACCAACCACAGCAGTCGATACGGAACTGAAACTGCGATCGCCGATGCTGCCGTCGCTGACGGTATTGAACGGCGACGGACACTCGAGGAGCTCGTGCTCGACCTGCTCGAAGGAGAGTTTGCAGGTGTCATTCGGTCTCACATCCGAGGTGAAGTGTATGGGGGCTGCTGAGAACACCGCCGAATTCCACGCGGACCGCGTCTTCGAAATCACCGACGACGAGTACGTTGCCGTCACCCAGGAAACGTTCGTCGGCCCCGCGATCGAGGAGTTTCGTCACTTCGAACCGATCGACGACGAAACGACCGTCTATTATCTCTACGTCACCGACAACTCCGGCCGGTTAGTCGGCGTTATGTCCCTCCGGGAACTGCTCAACGCCCCGGAAGACGATGTCGTCGAGGAACACATGCATACCGACCTCGTGACGATCGACGCCGATGCAGACCCCGAGTACGCGGCCGACGAGATGGCTGAACGGGACTTCCCGGCCCTGCCGGTTGTCGACACTGACGACGTGCTAATCGGCGTCCTCCGGACCGACGACATGCTCGACGTCGTCGAGGAGGAAGCCACCGAGGATATCATGAAAAGCGCCGGCTTCTCGTTCGCCGATGTCGAGAGTTCGCGCAGTTCGGCGATACTCGAGTCCTCGATCCCGAAGATCCTCCGGCTGCGACTGCCGTGGCTGATCGTCGCGCTGGCCGGCGGTCTGCTGGCCGGCGGCGTCATCGAGCAGTTCGAGGACACGCTCGAGGCCGTCGTGGCACTCGCCTTTTTCGTCCCGGTGATCATGGACATGGGCGGGAACGTCGGCACGCAGGCGTCGACGATTTTCGTCCGCGGGCTCGCGCTGGGTCACATCGACGACCGAAACGCGATGCGTCACTTCGCCCGCGAGGGACTGATCGGTCTCCTCATCGGGCTGATCATCGGTGGAATCGGTGCCGGTGCGGCGTATGTCTGGCAGATCGACGAACCGTACGCATTCGAGCTGGCGGCGGTCGTCTTCGTCGGCCTCGTCACGGTCTGTGTGGTCGCGTCGGTCGTCGGCTACGTTATCCCGTGGATCATGAACAAACTCGGCTTCGACCCCGCTGCGGCGTCGGACCCGCTGATCACGACGGTCAAAGACATCACCGCGCTGCTAATCTACTTCGGGCTCGCCGCAGTGTTGCTGTCCGAACTGATCTAACTCATCGTCCCTGCCGGGGCACTCCTGCCGAAATACACTGTTTGAAACTGCCGCCGTAGCAGTCGTCTGACCGAGCACATCCTCGTTCCAGTCGACGGCTCCCAGCCAGCGACAGCGGCACTCGAGTACGCCCACGAGCACTTCCCCGAGGACCGACTGACGGTGCTGTACGTCGTCGATCCGATGGCGGATTACAGCCGTGAGCGCTCGTATCCGGGGTATACGGCGGACGACGAGTTCAAGACGGAACACGAGAAGGGAGACGCGATACTCGAGACGGCGTGCGAGCGACTGTCGGACGGGCGGGTGCCGTCCGCTATCTGCTCGGGAGCGTTGCAGAACAGGTCGTCCGCCGGGCTGGGGTGCCGATCACCATCGTTCGTGGCTCCCCCGACTCTGACCCCTCCGGTTAGACGACGGCGACGACCACCCACGCGAGGCCGATGCCCGCGAGCGAGAGGACGAGGTTGACGACTGCGTTGGCGGCGGCGAGCAGTTTGTCGCCGCGCTCGTAGAGCTGGACCGTTTCGACCGAAAAGGACGAGAACGTCGTGAACGCACCGCAGATGCCGATTCCGACCAGCTGAATCACCGACTCGCTCGCGCCCGCGAACGTCGCCAGCGCGAAGACGAAACTCCCGACGACGTTGACGAGCAGCGTCGGCCAGGGGAATCGGTCACTCGAGAGCTGTTGGTACACAGCATAACGCAGCATCGCGCCGATTGCGCCGCCGGTGCCGACGATGTGGGCCGGTTCGGGATCGATGGCGATGAGGTCGGTAGTGAGTGCCAGTGCCAGCGCCAGCGTCGAGAGTGCACTCATGCCGTCTCACCTCCGGCCGCTGCGGCTCCGGGACTGCGAACCCGGCGGGCGAGTTCGCGACTCGCGAGCACGCCGGCAAAGCCGAGTCCGTAGTTCCCCAGGACGATGGCGGCGAGCAGGAACGGGTCGGCGGCGAGCGCCGACTGGAGTGCGAACGTACTGTAGGTCGTCAGCGACGACAGAAAGCCGGTCGTGAAGACGAGTCGTGACTTTCGCTCGACGATTCCCGAGTACTGCGCCTCGTAGGCGATAAAGCCGAGCGCGAAGCAGCCGAGCACGTTGACGAGCAAGACGGCGACGACGTCCGGAAAGAGCCCGAGCGCGAAAAACCGGAGGTTCGCGCCGGCGAAGCCGCCGATGCCGACCAGCGCGAGCGTTTCGAGTCGAACGAGGGGGTGGGGTTGGGATCCTGCCATGGCTACCGAAGCAGGGACCGTCAGCCGGCCGTGGGGTACAGGCTGAACGCACGGAGTGGATTCGACCAGCCGACCGGCCGATCAGCCGATCATCCGGCCAGCCGACCAGCCGACCAGCCGACCAGCCGACCAGCCGACCAGCCGAATAACCGAATGACCGAACAGCCGAAAGCGTCTCGCGTACACAGTCTGCCCACAGCACCGGCAGTTGGGTCAGGCGGGCCCCATCGCCCAGTGTCTGTCACGCCCTTCTCAGAGCTAGCCAATGAGCGTTGTGGAACTGTGAGCAGGGGTGTACTCGAGTCCGACTCGGAGTCCGCACCGTTAGCCACCACAGCCAGCAGCCATCGCGAAGGAAAAGACCCAAGGTTAGACTGGCTCTAAAACAGCCATGGTCGAGGCCGTCGAGGACCGACGCGGGTTTGCGCGGGCGTCGTGGGCCAACGTGCTCGGAAACGCGGTAAAGATCATCGTCGAGGGAGCGGCGGGGCTGTTGTTCGGCAGCGTCGCGTTGCTGGCCGACGCGGCCCACTCCGTTGCGGACCTCGTCGCGAGTATCGTCGTCCTCGTCTGGGGACGCAGTTCGTTCGACGAACCCGACGACACGCACCCTCACGGCCACGATCGGATCGAACCGCTGACGGCGCTGTTCGTCGGCGCGGTGATCGCCCTGTTAGGGTTGAATCTCCTCTATAGCTCCGTTGAGGGGCTCATCACCGGCGTCGATGTCACGTTCAGTCCGCTCCTGCTCGGCGCGCTCGCGTTCGCAATCGTCGACATGTACCTCGTCTACCGCTACACCGAGGCCATCAACGAACACTTGCAGTCGACCGCACTCGAGGCGCTCGCGACCGACTGTTTGAACGATATCTACACCTCCTTCGCTGCCGTCGTCGGCGTTATCGGCGTTCTACTTGGCCAGCCGCTGCTCGACCCGCTCGCTGGCGCGCTCGTCAGCGTCCTCGTCGTCTACCAGGGCGTCGAGATCGGTCGCGAGAACATCGGCTACCTCATCGGTGCTGCGCCGACGCCAGAGAAGCGCGAGGCGGTAACCGAGGTCCTTCGCGAGCATCCTGACGCGCACGGAATGCACGACCTGACGGTCTTCTACGACGGCCCCGTCCTCGAGGTCGAAGTCCACGTCGAGGTCGACGGCGACCTGCCGCTCCGGCAGGCTCACGACATCGAGTCCGACCTGGTCGAAGACCTGCGGGCACTCGAGGACGTGGGTGACGCGCACGTCCACCTGGATCCGTCGGGGATCGGGGAGTGGAAGGAGCAGTCGGACGAGGCTGAACAGTAGCGGGGGCCGGCACCACCGGGGAACGGCGGGCGTGCTGTGATCACGTATACGTGCTTTTATCTCGCCAGCGGACGCGCTTCCGATATGGCTATCGGAGACGTTCGCGAGGTGACGGTCGGCGACTGTTCGGATCTGTACTACCTGGATACCGGAATGTACGAGACGGAGGGGTACGGTGCCGTCTACATCAGAGACGACGAGCGGCCGGCGATCGTCGAGACCGGTATCGGAACCAACTACGAGCTCATTCTCGACGCGCTCGCGGAACTCGACATCGCGCCCGAGGACGTCGCGGTCATCACCGTCACGCACATCCACCTCGATCACGCGGGCGGTGCGGGACTCCTCGCAGAGGCCTGCCCGAACGCCGACGTGCACATCCCCGGCGTCGGCGCGAGCCTGCTCGCCGACCCCGGCAAACTCGTCGCCGGGACGAAAAACGCCGTCGGCGACCAGTGGCAGTACTACGTCGAACCGGAACCGATCCCCGAAGACCGGATCGTCGAACTCGAGGACGGTGACGTGATCGACCTCGGCGAGCACGAACTGCGCGTCCACACCGCCCCCGGCCACGCCTTCCACCAGGTGGTCTTCGAGGACCCTGCAAACGACGCGGTCTTCACCGGCGACGCGGCGGGAATCTGGATTCCCGACCGCGAGGAAATCGTCGAGACCTCTCCACCCTCCGACTTCGATCTCGAGCAGTGTCTCGACGACACCCGAACGATCGCCGACATCGACCCCGACGTGCTCCTCTATACCCACTTCGGCCCTCGGTACGTCGGCGATGACGCCGACCGGGCACTCGAGGAGTACGCCACCGTCCTCACCGAGTGGGTGAACGCGGTCGAGGCGAAGCGGGGTGAACTGGACGACGAGGAACTCATGGACCACTTTGCGGCCGCGACCGACCACGGTGACGCCTGGAGCGACGAGAAGGCGAGCGCCGAGGCGGCGATGAACGTCCGCGGCGTCGTCGGCTACCTTGACGGCCGGGAGTGAACTGCGAGCGCGGAGTGGCGTCTCTCGAACGAACTCGCCAGTGCTGTCGACAGATCGGCGGTAACAGGTTCTCGAACACGAATAAACGGAAATTCGACCGAAATCAGTTTCATCACGTTTTATCGCGTGGGCCTCACTCTCATTGGATATATGAACTGGCGGGACGCCGAACGCGAGTACGACGACGAGGTGATCGGGACGACGACGCTCGGACGGATGTTCGAGGAGACGGCCGAACGGAACACGAATCGGCCGGCCCAGCGCTACAAGGGTGGGGTTTACGATCGCTCGCTCACCGACGACGTGCTGCCGGCGGCCGATCCAGGCTCGTTCAACGCGATCTCTTACGCCGAGATGCGCGACATCGTTCGCAACCTCGCCGCCGGCTTTCGCGATCTTGGCGTCGAGTCGGGCGACCGGGTCGGCATCTTCAGCAACACCCGCATGGAGTGGGCACAGACTGACTTCGCGCTGCTCAGTGCTAGCGCAGTCGTCACCACGGTCTACACGAGTTCCTCGCCCGACCAGGTCTCCTATCTGCTTGACGACCCCGACGCGGACGGCGTCGTCGTCGAGAATCAGGACCTCTTAGAGCGCGTCCTCGAAGTCGAGGACGAACTGGCACTCGAGTTCATCGTCTCGATCGACGAACTCGACGGGTACGATGACCGGGACGACATTCTGACGCTCGCCGAACTCCACGACCGCGGCGCTGGGGCGTTCGACGAGGACGCCTATCAGGAATGGGTCGACGAACCCGCGATGGACGATCTGGCGAGTCTGATCTACACGAGCGGGACGACCGGCAAGCCAAAGGGCGTCCAGCTCACCCACAGCAACTTCCGGTCGAACGTCAACCAGATCCGTAAGCGTTTCGCGCCGCGACCGGACCGCGACGACGACGTGCCGGTGATCGACTCGGACTGCCAGGCAATGTCCTATCTGCCGCTGGCACACGTCTTCGAGCGGACGGCGGGCCACTTCCTGCTGTTTGCAAGCGGTGCCTGCGTCGCCTACGCCGAAAACCCGGACACGCTGCAGGAGGACTTCAGCACCGTTCAGCCGAACACGGCGACCAGCGTCCCGCGCGTCTACGAGAAGATCTACGATGCGATTCGAGAACAGGCGAGCGAATCGCCGGTCAAGAAGCGCATCTTCGAGTGGGCGACCGACGTGGGCGTCGAGTACCAGCGTGCCGACTCGCCCGGTCCGATTCTGAACGCGAAGCGTGCGCTCGCGGACAAACTCGTCTTCTCGACGGTCCGCGAAGCGTTGGGGGGCGAGATCGAAATTCTGATCAGCGGCGGCGGCAGTCTCTCGCCCGAACTCTGTCGGCTCTACCACGCAATGGGGCTCCCGATCTTCGAGGGCTACGGCCTGACCGAGACCTCGCCGGTCGTCGCGGTCAACCCACCAGAGGAGCCGAAAATCGGGACGATCGGGCCGACGGTGACCGACGTCGACATCTCGATCGACGAGAGCGTCGTCGACCAGGACGCGTTCGACGACCCGGGAATGGTCGGCGAACTGCTCACCCGCGGGCCGAACGTGACCCAGGGCTATTGGAACAAGCCCTCGGCGACCGACCGGGCGTTTACCGACGCCGCACAACCTGACGGCGGTGCAGCCCTGGAAGACCCAGATGCCGACGCCGCCGGGGGGCAGTGGTTCCGCACCGGCGACGTCGTCCACCTGCGCGACGATGGTTACATCGAGTTCCGCGACCGCGTCAAACAGCTCATCGTCCTCTCGACCGGCAAGAACGTCGCGCCCGGTCCGATCGAGGACGCCTTCGCCGCGAGCGAGGTCGTCGAACAGTGTATGGTCGTCGGCGACGGCGAGAAGTTCATCGGTGCACTGCTCGTCCCGAACGTCGAACACATCCGCGAGTGGGCCGACGAGGAGGGCATCGACCTGCCCGCCGATCTCGAATCGCTCTGTGACGACAAGCGCGTCCGCGAGTACGTCCAGCAGGAAGTCGACCGCGCGAACGAAGACTTCGAGAAACACGAGACGATCAAGCAGTTCGAACTCGTTCCCCAGGAGTTCACTGAGGAGAACGAGATGCTGACGCCGACGATGAAGAAGAAACGCCGCGTCATCATGGACCGATTCGAAGACCGCGTCGACCGGATCTACGACGAATCGTAGATCACGGTTCACACGGTCGGACCCACTCCAGTTGGAGGCCGACGCCGCCAGGTTTCTCTCGAGACGCATCGGCTCGTCTCGGCTATTTTGCTCACTCGAACACGTCCGTACACGTCGGCCACTCTGTGTTAGGCTCGCCTAAAACGATGCACTTTTCAGTAGTTAGGCCAGCCTAAAACACGAACAGGCGGTCCTGTTCGGTACGCTATGAGCAACGACACGAACCAGCACCACCATTCTTCCTCGAAATCGCCGTCTGAAGCGCGAACACGAACCAGCCGATCCCCCGCGCACGAGTCCGATGACACCAGCACTGCCAGCCCACTCCCCGACGGTGGCACCCACTCTGCCCCACGGTCAACCGACTCCGCTGCTGACGACCACTCGAGTCGGAGTCCCACCGCTGACGACAGCGGGGTGCACTCGAGTCAACTCGTCGGCGATACCCTCGCAATCGGCTACCCGACGACCGAAGAGCCGGTCGTCGAGGTCGACCGCATCGACCTTCCGGCGGGCGAGATCACGGCGCTCGTCGGACCGAACGGGAGCGGTAAGTCGACGCTGCTGAAGGCGCTGGCTCGCCAACATGCGCCCGAACACGGCACTGTCCTCCTCGACGGAGACGACATCGACGACTTCGATAGCAAGCCCTTCGCTCGCCGTGTCGGGATGCTCTCTCAGGAGCACGAGTCACCCGGCGGCATGACCGCCGAGGAGCTGATCTACTACGGGCGGTATCCGCACATGGGCTTTTTCGACGCGCCAACCGAGTCTGACGAGGCGGCGGTCGAGCGTGCGATCGACCTCGCGGGCGTCGACCACCTGCGCGAGGAGGAAGTCGGCAACCTGAGCGGCGGCCAGAAGCAACTCGTCTGGATCGCGATGGTACTCGCCCAGGAGACGGACGTGTTGCTGCTCGACGAGCCCACGACGTATCTCGACCTCCAGCATCAGCTACAGGTGATGGAACTCGTCCAGACATTGAACGAGGAGCGCGGCGTGACGGTTGGAATCGTCCTCCACGACATCTCGCAAGCGGCCCGCTACGCGGACAACCTCGTCGCGCTCAAGGACGGCTCCGTCTTCGACTGGGGGCCGCCGGACGAGGTCGTCACCGACGACCTTCTCGAGACGGTCTTCGGCGTCGTTGCGACCGTTGGCTACGGCGAGAACGGGCCGACGATTATGCCCCACCACCCTGTCGAGCAGTAACGCCACAGGCTCGCTACGAGTCAGTACGAGTCCGAATCGCTCAAGTACGACAGTCGTGTACCACGTATCGTGTCGAAGCAGGTCCAGCAGGTCGAAACCATCTTCTGCCACGAAACCGGCGGCGACTACCTGATCGTCGTCCAGCGCGACGGCAAGCGGCTGTTCCGGGCAAAGCTCGGGCTCTCCGAAACCTCCGCCGGGCCCCGCCCCGCGAAGTTCCGTCTCAAAGACGGCTCGAGCGAGGAGCCACGCCAGCCCGACGAGTTCGTCGAACTCGCGCGTCGCGCGAAGCGAATTCGAATTTCGGAGCAGACCTCCCGCACCGGCCGCGAGGAACTCCTCGAGATGCTCTCGGGCTACCAGCTCGAGGAGAAGGCCAAGGCCGTTCGGACCTGTCGCTACTGCGCCTCCGCGGGCCGTTACTCGCCGATCACGACCGAAACAGCGGTCAAGGACGACGAAGACTGGATCTGCCAGGACTGCGCTCGCCAGGAACTCGAACGCCAGCTATCGTACTCCGGCGGCGGCAAGGTCACCGGCGCTGCCAAGGACCGACTCGAGGACCTGATGATCGAAGTGCAGGACCTGGATCGAATCGTCAATCTGCTGCAGGGCCAACTCGACCCCGATCTGACGAAGTTCGATACCATCTCGGCGACGACTGACGAGGTCGACCCCGTCCGGGTCGACTCCCTGAACCTCCACCCCGGCCTGCAGAACCTGCTCGAGGACCGGTTCGAAACGCTGCTCCCGGTTCAGAGCCTTGCCGTCGAGAACGGACTCTTCGACGGCGACGACCAGATGGTTGTCTCCGCGACGGCGACCGGGAAGACCCTCGTCGGCGAGATGACCGGGATCAACCGCGTGCTGAACGGCAAGGGGAAGATGCTCTTTCTCGTCCCGCTCGTCGCACTCGCGAATCAGAAACACGAGGACTTCGAGGACGAGTACGGCGACCTCGTCGACGTCTCCATCCGCGTCGGTGCCAGCCGCATCGCGGACAACGGCAACCAGTTCGACCCCAACGCCGACGTCATCGTCGGCACCTACGAAGGGATCGACCACGCCCTCCGAACCGGCAAGGACATGGGCGACATCGGGACCGTCGTCATCGACGAGGTCCACACCCTCAAAGAAGACGAGCGCGGCCACCGCCTCGACGGCCTCATCTCGCGGCTCAAACACACCTGCGAGCAGCGGGCAAAGCGGCGAGACGACTACCAGGGCGCACAGTGGGTCTACCTCTCCGCAACCGTCGGCAACCCCGAACAGCTCGCGACCGCACTCGAGTCCACCCTCATCGAGTTCGAGGAGCGTCCGGTCCCCATCGAGCGCCACGTCACATTCGCCGACGGCCAGGAGAAGGTCCGCGTCGAGAACAAACTCGTCAGACGCGAGTTCGACACCGAGTCCTCGAAGGGGTATCGCGGGCAGACGATTATCTTCACGAACTCCCGCAGACGGTGTCACGAAATCTCGCGGAAACTCGAGTACTCCTCGGCGCCGTACCACGCGGGTCTCGATTACAAGCGCCGCAAAACGGTCGAGCGCCAGTTCGGTGATCAGGATCTCGCGGCGGTCGTGACGACGGCGGCGCTCGCAGCGGGTGTCGACTTCCCCGCGTCGCAGGTCGTCTTCGACTCGTTGGCGATGGGGATCGAGTGGCTCTCCGTGCAGGAGTTCCACCAGATGCTCGGGCGTGCGGGCCGACCCGACTACCACGACAAAGGCAAGGTGTACGTTCTCGTCGAGCCTGACACCGCCTATCACAACTCGATGGAGATGACGGAGGATGAGGTGGCGTTCAAATTGCTCAAGGGTGAGATGGAGTCGGTGATGACTCACTATGACGAGAGCGCGGCGATTGAGGAGACGCTCGCGAACATTACCGTCGGTGGCAAGGCGACGAAGTCGCTCAACGACCGAATGCTGGGTGACGTACCGACGAAGCACGCGGTTGGCAAACTGCTTCAGTACGACTTCATCGACGGCTTCGAGCCGACGCCGCTGGGACAGGTCGTGACGGAGCACTTCCTCGACCCCAGCGAGGCGTTCATGCTGCTCGATGGTATTCGAAAGGATGCACATCCGTACGAACTCGTGGCGGATATCGAGCTTCGCGACGAGGATCTGTAGCGTTAGTTGGCCCGTTGTTCATCGTTCGTCGTTCACCGGTTATCGCTCATCGCTCGATTTTCACACTGGCTTGTCGACTTTCCTACTCGTCAGTATCGCGGGTGCAACAGCGGTCGGCAGCAACGGGGTCGGCGGTGAGAAACGCGGGGACGACGGCTGAGAGTCGACGATCAGGTTTAGCGTTCGTTTCAGAATCAGTTTCAGGATTCGTTTCAGGGAACGAACGCGATCCCGAACAGCGACAGCAGGATGACGAGCAGCGAGCCGGGGAAGCCCCCGATCGCGACGACTGCGATCGCAATCGGGGTGATTGCAACGGAGAGTCCGAAGACGGCCTGGGCTAGAAAGAGGACGATGAGGCCCACGACGGCGTTGACGATGAAGGGACGGACCGTCTGGATGATGGTCGTTGCGCCGAGAAGCGCAGCGAGAACGAGGACCAGCAGAAGGATTTCGAGTCCTGTAACCATGCACGACTCTAGGGTCGCGAGGAACAAAACCGTTCGGAACAGAACGAAACCCTTTATGCAGTGCACCCAAAAGAAGGAGGTACGGGATCGTGGGTTAGCCTGGTATACTTCGGGCCTTGGGTGCCCGTGACCCCGGTTCAAATCCGGGCGATCCCATATTTTTGCCGCTGACCAACTCGCGAGTAGCGACTGGAACCGTTCGAAATGAAAAAACTGCACCGGCGAGTACGATCTTATACCGCATCGCCGAGTTCTTCCGCTTCCCATTCGGCCACGAGTCGCGTGGCCAGTTCACGGGGCTTGTGGCTGTACACCAGGTGATGCTCGAGCGTGTCGTCGGTATCGATTTCCTCGTTGCACAGGTGACAGTAGACTGGGGATCTGGTTGCCATACCAACTCTACGCCGTAATCGACGAAAACCATCTCGTCCGTGTGTGTTGAGCGGACGACTATCACGTATGCAATGAGATATTGCGGCTCATTGCCACGCCCCAGTCGACACGAGGCTCCCGAAAGCCGAACGGTTTACTGGGTGTCCCACTCCATTCGCAACGTATGGCAGAATTTTGGGACGGGGCACGGACTGCGCTCAAGCGATGGCTCATCAACGGGATCGCGATCACGATTCCGCTGGTCATCACGCTCCTCATTCTGATCGTCGTCGTCGACTTCGTCCTCGGCGTTCTCTCTCCCATTGTCGACGGAATCATCTACCTGTTGCCGAACGATCCGCCGACCGCGGTCGTCCAGTTCGTTACGTTGGCGTCGCTGTTCGGTTTCTTCCTGCTCGTGGGAATCGTCGCGGAATACACACCCGGTCGTCACATCTCGAAGCGTCTCCACGCCACCATGGAGACGATTCCGGGCATCAGCACCGTCTACGAGAGTATTCGACGCGCGAGTCATATGCTGCTCGACGACGATACGGATCAGTTCAAGGACGTCAAACTCGTCGAGTTTCCACACGAGAACGCTTACATGCTGGCCTTTCTCACCGCCGAGACGCCGCCTGTCATCGAATCACGGGCCGACGAGGGGCCGATGGTGACGATTATGGTTCCCCTCGGGCCGAACCCGACGACGAATGGATTCGTTATGCACGTTCCCGCGACGAACGTCTACGACATCGATATCTCAGTTGAGGAAGCGATCCGCTCGATTGCGACGCTCGGTGTTGCCTCCTCGGAACTCGGCTCCCAAACGGCTGACTCGTCGTCAGATGCGCCGGACGCAACCGTCGATACGGAGAGGTAGGGGACGCTGTCTCCAGAACGGAGAGCGTGAGAGAACGTTACTGCCTGTCCATCTCGGTGCATTCTCTGCCATCCGATTCAGTTTCAGTCCGGTTTGCGACCATTTATACCCGATGGCGAACCTAGGACAGTGCAATGGCGCAAGCGGGAAATTCTGAACTTGTCGACGCGTTCGAGCAGTTCTTCCGCAACTACTACGACAACGAGATCAAGCAGCTTGCGCAGCAGTATCCCAACGAACAGCGCTCGCTCCACGTCGACTGGCAAGAACTCTACCGATTCGATCCGGATCTAGCCGACGACATGCTGGCCCAGCCTGAGCAGCTTCAGCGCTACGCTGAGGAGGCCTTGCGGCTCTACGACCTGCCGATCGACGTCAGTCTCGGGCAAGCCCACGTCCGTATCAAGAATCTGCCCGAGACCGAGACACCCGAGATCCGCGAGATTCGCGCGCGTGACATGAACTCGCTGGTCGAGGTTCACGGCATCGTCCGCAAGGCGACGGATGTCCGTCCCAAAATCGAGGAGGCAGCCTTCGAGTGCCAGCTCTGTGGCACGCTCAGCCGTGTTCCCCAGTCGAGCGGGGACTTTCAGGAACCCCACGAGTGTCAGGGCTGTGAGCGACAGGGGCCGTTCAAGGTCAACTTCGACCAGTCCGAGTTCGTCGACTCCCAAAAGCTTCGGATTCAGGAGAGTCCCGAGGGACTCCGTGGCGGCGAGACGCCACAGGCGCTCGACGTCCACGTTGAGGACGACATTACTGGCGAGGTCACGCCGGGCGATCACGTCTCCGCGACGGGTGTGCTCAGACTCGAACAACAGAGCAACCAGGGCGAGAAGACGCCGGTGTTCGACTTCTATATGGAGGGCATGTCCGTCGATATCGACGAAGAGCAGTTCGAGGACATGGACATCACCGACGAGGACAAGAAGCGAATCTACGAAATCTCGAATCGGGACGACGTTTACGAGAAGATGGTCGGCTCCATCGCGCCCTCCATCTACGGCTACGATCAGGAGAAACTCGCGATGACGCTCCAGTTATTCTCGGGCGTTACGAAACACCTCCCCGACGGGTCGCGGATTCGTGGCGACCTGCATATGCTCCTTATAGGGGATCCAGGTACCGGAAAGAGTCAGATGATTGGTTACATCCAGAATATCGCGCCGCGATCCGTCTACACCTCCGGGAAGGGGTCGTCCTCGGCTGGTCTGACGGCCGCAGCTGTTCGCGACGACTTCGGCGACGGCCAGCAGTGGACACTCGAGGCCGGTGCGCTCGTCCTCGCCGATCAGGGAATTGCGGCGGTTGACGAACTCGACAAGATGCGGTGCGTGACTGGTGACACACTGGTTCATACTGGTGACGGCATTAAGCCGATCCGTGAACTCGCACACGAAGCGATACCGAGTGGTTCAATTGAAGAACTCGAGAACGGGCGAACGATCCGGGACGTTGACGTGGATGTCTTGACGATGACAGAGGATGGATCCATCGTCAAGCGCGACGTTTCAGCGATCCACGAGTACGACGCACCTGATGAACTTCACGAGATTACGCTAGAGAGTGGGGAACAACTGACAACGACAGCCGATCACCCGTTCTTCGTTCTGAACGAGGGCAACCGGGAGGAACGCCAGGCACAGTATTTGAACGAAGACGATTGGATATTTGTTCCCGACACGATTCCCGCGACAGTGGCCGATGGCGGAGTCAGCGTACTCCCGTCTGGCAACGTTGAAACGGAAACGAGTCGACTATCCCCTTCGCACGGCGCGATCCTCGGATATATCGCCGGTGATGGCAATATCTTCTATGACCGTGACGAGGGGTGCTATGGCTTCCGCTTTACGAACAAAGAAGAGGAACTGCTGAGCGACTTCGAAGAGACGTGTACGAACGCGTTCAGTACCCAGGCTGTTCGCCATCCGAGCGAACAACGAGCTGACGGTGTCCAAACGGTTCGAGTACACGGAAAACAGTACGTCGACGAACTCCTCAAGTCCGGTGCGAACCTCGAAAACTACGATGGAAAACGGCTCCCGGAGGCGGTAACAAGCGCGTCTCGCGAGACGAAATCTGCCTTTATTCGTGCGCTCGCGGATTCGGAGGGAACAGTTGACGAGCGCGCTGTCAAACTCTTTTCATCGAGCTATGAACTCTTGCTCGGAACGAAAATGTTGCTGCTCGAGTTCGGGATTTCGAGCCAGATCCAGACACGACCTCGAGATGGCGGACGCGATCTGTTCATTCTTGCAATCACGTCCAGCGAATCGCTGGAAGCGTTCAAGCGTTCCATCGGATTTACACTTAAACGAAAACAGCACGCGTTGGAACGTGCCTGCGAGCGGACGACAGGAGACCGGACCATTCTCGACGTACTTCCGGAGTGTGGTGAACTGTTTGAACAGGCGCGGGGAGCACTTCGCCTCTATCAATCCGAGTGTGGTCTCGAAAATTGTTCAACCTACTGTAACTTCGAAAACGGGGACGCAAATGCGTCTCTTCGTCTCTCGAGAACAATACTCGAAGCGTTCGAGGGTCGGAAATTAGCTGCGAAAGAACATTACAGTGAGCTTGCATCTGAGGTGTCTTGGGAACGACTTGCTGAACTTCGGGAGCAATATCACATTTCCCAACAGGAATTAGCTGCCGAGATGTCAATGTCACAGCAACAACTTTCGTCTCGGTGGGGTGGTGGTTTCGAACTTCGAGAACGAGTTCGTTATCGACTTCGCGACTTGCTCGATACCCCGGCTTCAGTCGATCTCGATCCGCTTCGAGAGTTAATCGAGAGCGACGTAAAGTGGCGGCGTGTCGAAACTATTCGACGAATCGATTCTCGAGAGCACACCGATACCAGAGTCCGGGTTCTCGAACAACGCCTTGCCGATGAAATCGGTGCCGGAACCGTCGACTCGGTTCGTAAGTCGGCTCGGTCTCTGGTCGAAACAGAGAGTTCGGCTGAAACGTGGGATGAACTCCGAGTTCGGCTGGAAACGTATGGCATCTCATTCCAGCAGGTCGCTGCGGAGATGGATGTCGCAGGGTCGACCGTCTCACGATGGTTCTCTGGAACCGTCGATGTTGACAACTTCGAGGCCGTTAGATCCGTCTGCGAAGAATTACTCAATACGAAGCGTCGTCGAATCTCAGGGCTTCTCCAGGAAATCGATCGACGTGATCAACCAAGAGTCTACGACCTCACGGTTGAGGGCACGCACAACTTCGTCGCCAACGGTATGGTCGTCCACAACTCTGAAGATCGCTCTGCCATGCACGAGGCCCTCGAGCAGCAGAAAATCTCGGTTTCCAAGGCCGGCATCAACGCCACCCTCAAGTCCCGCTGTTCGCTGCTGGGTGCAGCGAACCCCAAGTACGGTCGCTTCGACCAGTACGAACCGATCAGCGAACAGATCGACCTCGAGCCGGCGCTCATCTCGCGGTTCGACCTGATCTTCACCGTCACGGACACGCCCGACGAGGAGAAAGACCGCAATCTCGCAGAGCACATCCTGACAACCAACTACGCGGGTGAGCTAACCACCCAGCGCGAGCAGATGACTAACCTCGATGTCAGTCAGGACGAAATTGAGGAGATGACCGAACAGGTTGACCCGGAGATCGACGCCGACCTCCTTCGGAAGTACATCGCCTTCTCCAAGCAGAACTGTCACCCGCGGATGACCGAGGAAGCCCGCGAGTCGATCCGGGACTTCTACGTCAATCTTCGCTCGAAGGGGACCGACGAGGACGCAGCCGTTCCCGTCACTGCCCGAAAGCTCGAAGCGCTGGTTCGTCTCTCGGAAGCGAGTGCGCGTGTCCGACTCTCGGATACGGTTGAGCAATCCGACGCGGATCGAGTCATCGAAATCGTCCGCTCGTGTCTCCAGGACGTCGGTGTCGACCCAGAAACGGGCGAGTTCGACGCCGACATCGTCGAAGCGGGAACCTCGAAGTCTCAGCGCGACCGGATCAAGAACCTGAAACAGTTGATCAGCGACATCGAAGAAGAGTACGACGACGGCGCGCCGGTCGACATCGTCATGGATCGCGCAGAGGAAATCGGTATGGATCACTCGAAGGCCGAACACGAGATCGAGAAGCTAAAGCAGAAAGGCGAGGTCTACGAGCCGAGTACGGATAATCTACGAACGACGTAACGAATCGACTTCTCTGCTATCATCGTCAACGGCTGCGCCCAGTCGATCTGTTCGAGACTACTCAGATGCTGACTCGATTTCGGATTCTGTCTCGCTCTTTGTCTCTGTCTCTGTCTCTGTCTCCGACTCCGACCTTGACTTTGACTCTGTCTCTGTCTCGAGTGCCCGAAGTTTCTTGACTGTCGCTCGGATCGTTGTGGCTGCGACGTCTGCGACAGCAGCAGCGTCGGCCTGCGTGATGGTTGGCCACTCATCGCGTTCACCGGCAGCATGGTAGAGACAGGCTGCGGCGACGCCGCTTGGGTTGCTGCCACAGATTCGGTTTGCCTGCTGTAGTGCGGTGACGTGTTCGTGTGCGCGTCGCTCGGTAGGCATCTCGAGATCGAGTTCTGAGGCGAACCGTGGGAGATAGTGAGTGGGATCGATCGGTCCGGTTTCGAGTCCGAGCTCGCGATTGAGGGCGGAATAGGCGGCTTTGAGTTCGGCTTCGTCTGCGGATGCGACGGTAAGGATTTCGTCGATCGTTCGTGGGAGGTCGTGGATACGACAGATTGCGTAGACGACTGCAGCGGCAAAGCCTTCGAGTGAGCGACCCTGGAGGAGATTTTCGGATTGGGCGCTGTCGAACAGGGCACAGGCCTGCTCGGTGATGGGGTCGGTTAGCGATAGTCGGGCGACGATGCATTTGATTTCGTTGAACGCACGAATCTGGTTGTACTCTGCTTTCGTTCCGATCTGTGAACGGGTGTGTTCGCGCTGCAGCCTGGTGAGCTGGCGGCGCTTGCGGCCGGTGATTCGTGTGCTCCGGTCGAACTGTGACCCGGGCCCGTATCCGATCATCGTTGACAGCCCCCGGTCGTGTCGTGAGCGAGTGAGCGGGGCACCGGTTCGGCGACGATCAGTCGGATCGTCGGCAAAAGACCGCCACTCAGGGCCACGATCGATCGGATCAGTGTCAACGACGGCACCACACTCCTCGCAGATCGTTTCCGTTTCGCGCTCCCGGAGTATTCCATCGCACTCCGGACAGTGAGTCGACGAATCGTTGCGCTCCATTGGTTATATCGCTTCATTCTAGTCTGGGGCCGGAATACTATTTAAAGTAATCGAATGGTTGGAAACATAACACCATTGTGGTGGGGAGCGGCTACGCTGAGACAGACACCGCTCGTCGTTGTGAGTAGCAGTAGACAGACTGAACACACGTCGAGACAGCGTGTGTGGTCCACGACCGATCTAAACGGTCTACGGGGCGAACGCAATTTCGTCGCCCGCAAGTACCTCGCCAAACAGCCAGGCAGCGTGGTCGAGGGCGTACTCGTGATGGTCGTCCTCGAGTGCACCGATACAGTCTTCGATCATGAGCGGTCGGAAGTCTCGGAGGCCGGCGCTGCCGCCAGTGTGGAGCACGCAGACGTTCGCGAGCGTGCCACAGATGACCAGGTCGTCTATCCCACGAGCATTCAACCAGCCCTCGAGTTCGGTGTTGTAAAAGGCGTCGTAGGTGTGCTTTTCGACGACGTGGTCGTCGGGATGAACGTCGAGTTCGTCCACGATTTCGGCCTCCCAGGAGTCTTCGAGGACGTGTTCGCCCCACTGCTCGAACTCGTTGTAGTAGTGCGCCCCATCGAACTGCTCCGGTGGGTGGACGTCCCTGGTGTAGACGATGCGCGCACCCGCGTCGCGAGCGTGATCGACGAGTTCGGCGACTGGTTCGATGACTTCCTCGCTGCCGGGCGCATACAACGCCCCGTCTGGGTGACAGAACCCGTTTTGCATATCGACGACGATGACGGCCGTACGGTCTGGCTCCAGCGTGACAGACATACGTGATGGTACGAACGCTTCTGTCAAAACGTTCGCGGCGAGCACGTTCGCTTCGGCCGACCGTCGCTCTTTTCACGATTGCTTTCGTACAGGTTCGCATCTATACCCGATGAATTCGACGCGAACGCGGCGTATGGCGGGTCTTGCCCTCCTTGCAGCACTCGTCCTCCTCGTTGCTGCGATCGGTGGTGTTGCTATCTTTTCCCCGGGTGAAGATCCGGGTCCGGGGCCCGACTCTGACTCGGGTGCCAGCGATCACGAGCAGAACGGACTCGAGTCGGAGGTCCCACAGGAGGACCGACCGGAGGATCCGTCTACGACTGAGACAATCGGCTACGTCGACGGCTACTGGTACGACGATGAGTTACCGGTCGACGACCGTGCGGACGCCGTCGTCGAGTCGGACGAGCTGGACGCCGTCGTCGCCCGGTCGATGGCGCGCGTCGAACTCATCCGTAACCTGACCTTTCAGGATGAGGCTGACGTCGATGTCATCTCCCGCGAGGAGTATCAGACGGAACACGGCGACATGTTCGCGAACGTGACTGGCGACGAGCGCCTTCAGCAGAACGTCAACTACGAGGCGCTGTTCATGGTCGACCGCGAGACCGACGCGACCGAGGCGTTCGAGTCGCTCTACGGCGGTGCCGTCGACGGCTTCTACGATCCGGCGACCGACGAAATCGTTATCGTCTCGGACAGTCCCGACTCGCCAGAACTGGATGAAGTCGTGCTGGGCCACGAGTTACTCCATGCCTTGCAGGACCAGCACTTCGACCTCCGGAGCTACGACCGCGAGACGATCGACCAGGATAACGCCAAGAACGGCCTCATCGAGGGCGACGCGGTCTGGGTCGACACTACGTACGAACAGCGATGTGCGGCGGACTGGGATTGTCTCCAGCCAGAGCGCATCCCGCCTGCTCCGGACGATCTCAACTGGGGGCTGTACCTCACTATCTACCAGCCCTACGACGACGGCCCCGACTACGTCGACTACCTGCTCGAACAGGACGGTTGGGATGCCGTCGACGCAGCCTACGACGACCCACCTGCGAGCAGTTCCGAAGTGATCCGGCCGGGCGACGACCGGGACCCGGTTGCGATCGAGATCGAGGATCGATCGAACGACGAGTGGACCCAACTCGAGTTGGACGGCGACGACGTTGCGACCGAATCCGTCGGTGAAGCGGGGATGGTTGCGATGTTCGCCGGCGGTGCGTTCGACGACATGCGACCGACGGTACTCGAGCAGGCTGACATCCTCGGCTCCGGGATGGGGTACGAGTTCGATCACGCCATCACCGACGGCTGGGCGGGCGACGAACTGGTGACCTACGTCGCGACGAACGACGGGGAGACCGTGACCGCTGACGATGTCGACGACACTGGCTACGTCTGGCAGACTGAGTGGACCTCCGACGAGGACGCCGCACAGTTCGCCGACGCGTACACCGAGTTGCTCGAACTGTACAACGGCGGCCAGGCCGACGACTCGGCAGATACCTACGTGATCGACGACGGCTTCCCCGGTGCGTACCACGTCGACCAGGACGGTGAGACGGTGACCATCGTCCGCGCACCGACCATCGACGACCTCGATGCGCTCGACGCGGGCGCTGTCCCGGGCAGTGCGGACGCGTCTAGCTCGAACTCGAGCGGCGCTGACTCGACCGCGGCCAGTACTACCGACGAACAGGAGGGCGCTGTGCTTGCAGGACTCAACCCTGGCTTCGGAACAGTGACGGCCGTCTTCGTGTCCGTCGCGCTCGCAGGAACCGTTGGCTGGCTCGTCATCCTCGGTACGCGCGCTCGGTCACGGGGACACTCGAGTCCATCCGGGTCGGCCGCACACGGCGCACGTCCCGTAGCGGTGGTCGTAAAGCCGACGAAGCTTTGATCGCACCGGCGAAAGCGAGACTCGATGACGAAGCGACGGGGCTCGGACTCTCGGCAGGTGGTCGGCGGACGACTGCGTACTCGAGTACGAAGCCTGCCGCTGGGACTCGTCGCTATTGTACTTCTCGTTCTGCTTGCGGGCTGTACGCTTCCAGCGTCGCCGGATCAGTTCGGGACTGACCGCGAGTACGGCGATCTCGGCGAGTACTCGCCCGAGGACACGTTCGCGTTCGACGAGGAGGCCACGGCCGAACTCAGCGAGGCCGAACTCGAGCAGGCCAAGTATCGCGCGATGGCCCGCATCGAAGTCGTCCGCGAATTGCGGTTCGAGCACGACGTCGAACTTGAGGTGATCACTCGTGAGGAATATCGCGAGCAACGTGGTGAGTCCGGCACTGCGTCGCCGTTCGTCAACGAGTTCTGGCGCGGGACGTTCGTCGTCGACGGTGAGACGGACGCGAATCAGGAACTCGACGCCCTCTACGGCGCTTCAGTCCAGGGCTATTACACCGACGACCGGATTGTCATCGTCACCGACCCAGCGAACGATGGTGTCCGAATCGATCGCGACACGCTGGTACACGAACTCGTCCACGCGCTGCAGGACCAGCACTTCGGCCTCGCACGCGAGGGTGAGACGCTCGACGAGCGCCGTGCCGAACTCGGCTTGATCGAGGGGGAAGCGAACTACGTGCCGGAGCTGTACGACGAGCGCTGTGGCGAGCAGTGGCACTGTCTCGCTGCCAGTGTTCCGACGGATGCGTCTACTCCCGAAGCGGACGATGGCACTGGGGGTGAAGCCGATGTCGATGGCGATGGCGATGGCGATGCCAATTCCGATACCGACGCCGATACCGATACCAACGAGATCAACTCCGGGCTCTTTCTCTCCATCTACGCTCCCTACGCCATGGGGCCGGAGTTCGTCGCCACCCTCCACGACCGCGGCGGCTGGGATGCTGTCGACGCGGCCTACGACGACCGGCCGACGAGCACGGCACAACTGATCGACCCCGAGCGCTACCCCGACGACCCAGTCACCGTCGACGTTCCCGACCGCTCCGATGCGGCGTGGGAACCGATCACAGTCGGCGGCGAGAGTGACGAACCGCGGACCGACACCGTCGGCGAGGCAACACTGTTCGCGACGCTGTGGGCCAACGGCGTCATCGACCGGCCGCTCACTGCGGGCGCACCCGAGCACTCGCCGTACAACTACTCGGCACCCGAAACCAGTGGGTGGGCCGGCGATACGTTTCAGGTGTACCAACAGGTGAGTACGGACGGGGACGAAGGTACGAACGCGAACACAGACGCGGATGGGGGCGAAGGCGGGAGTGACGACGACCACGAGCACCACGACTCACAGCACGCCTTCGTCTGGCAACTCACCTGGGACACCCCCAACGATGCGGCCACCTTCGCCGACGCCTACCGGACCCTTCTCGCCACCCACGGTGCAACGCTCGAGGACTCGAACTCACCCGTGCCCGGAGCGCAGCAAACGATCCACCACCTCCCCGACAACGACCCGTTCGCCGGCGGCTATGCCGTCTCAGTCTCTGACGACACGGTAACCATCGTCGGCGCGCCGTCGACAGCAGCACTCGAGTCCGTCCACGACACGGTCCCCACACCGACGCCCGACTCCACAGCGGCCACCGCTTCTCCGCCCGCCCGCGCTGGTGGTGCAGGACCGTACTCGAGTCCGGTTCCATCCGCACCATAATCTGTCTGCTTCACCAGCCCCACTCCTGTACGCTCTCTGCCAGCGTACAATCGCCCGCCACAACGAAGCCGAAATCGACCGGAGACGGGTAGATTTTTGGCTTCGCGCAGGAAATCGACGCTATGTCAAACCCGTTCGGAACCATCCCCGACGAGGCGATTCTCGAGGGGACCGCGACGGACGCCTACTTCGACCGCACGCGGACGACACTCGAGTACGCCGGGAAGAACCCCCACGTCGTCGCCGAGGTCACTGCCGACCAGTTCCCGACTGGGTCGTTCGACGTCGTCACGGGCGTCAAAGACGTCGCAACGCTCTTCGAGGGGAGGGCCGTCGACGTCGACGCCCTGCCTGATGGTCTCCTGTTCGACGGCGGTCCAGTCATGCGAATCGAAGGCCCCTATCTCGAGTTCGCCGAACTCGAGACCTCGCTGCTCGGCTTTCTCTCACAACCGAGTGGGTTCGCGACGGCGGCACTCGAGGCTCGACTGGCTGCGCCGGAGTCGACCGTCCTCTCCTTTGGTGCGCGCCACGTCCACCCGTCGATTGCGGCGACGGTCGAGCGTGCGGCGTTGCTCGCCGGACTCGACGGCTTTTCGCACGTCGCTGCGGGCGAACTCCTCGGGCGTGAAGCAGGTGGCACGATGCCCCACGCGCTCATGTTCTGTTTCGGCGAGGGGAATCAGGCCGAGGCCTGGGCAACGTTCGACGAGGCGGTTCCGGAGGACGTTCCCCGGATCGCACTGGCCGACACCTTCTGGGACGAGAAGAGCGAGAGCCTGCTCGCAGCGGAGACGCTCGGCGAGGATCTCGATGGCGTCCGTATCGACACCACGGGGTCGCGTCGCGGTGACTTCCGCCACATCATCCGCGAAGTTCGCTGGGAACTCGACGTACGGGGCTACGAGGATGTTGCCATCTTCTGCAGCGGCGGACTCGGACCGGATTCGATCCGCGAACTGCGAGACATCGCGGACGGCTTCGGCGTTGGAAGCCACATTACCGGTGCGGACTCGGTCGACTTCAGCCTCGATATCGTCGAGATCGCAGGCGAACCGATCTCTAAACGCGGCAAGCTCTCGGGTGTGAAGGAGGTCTACCGAACCGAAGCTGGTGGCCACCACGTCGCGCTGGCCGACCGCGACGCGCCTGACGATGCGACACCACTCTTCGAACCGCTCGTCCGTGACGGCGAACTCGTCCGTGAGTTCGACCTCGACGAGGCGAGTGAGCGGTGTCTGGCCGACGCCGAGGCGGTCGGATTCGCCGACACAGAGCCGTAGTTTCGTTGTCACTGCCTTCCGGTCACGATAGCCGATCTCGTCTCCGAACTGGTGTTTGCTGACTCATTTGCCCAGATGTCCTCATTCTGATGGTAATACCGATCCGATAGTTCCACCGAGTCGGCGCTGTATTTACCGATACTCGGCATCTATTAACTCACTCACTCCCTGATGCATCGGTAACATATTCGAAACATATAGTAAGGAATATTTATATATTCGAACTATCTTTTTCGTGGTATGGCATCTACTGCCAGGAATGGAAAACTCCTGTTTGGGCTTGGGGTACTGTTATTTGTAATTGATGCTGCCGGACTTACTGGGCCGGGTGAACCGCTGACAGCGCTGGGATCAGTTGTCAGTTTCTGGTGGTTGCTGGTCTTCGCCGGCGCTGCACTCGTACTCCTCCCGCGTCTCACCAGCGGTGGGAGCGTTCCGTTCCTCGACATCGATAACGGAATCAGTCAGGAACGCCAGGATATCGTCGCCGAAACTGACTGGTCCCGACTGGGCCGGTACACGCTCCGCAACTCCTATGGACTCGCACTGACCGTTTCTGCGGTCATCCTGTTCATTGTCGCGCTTGGGTTACAGGAGTTCGGTCTCGTTGCGCTCTGGGTCGCTGCGATGATCATCGGGGCGATCATCGTCGCGATTACGTGGCGTTCCTCCTACGGGATCATTGCCGACCACACGGAGACGATCGCCGTCCGGGCACCGGACAACTTCGCTGCCCACTCGTTCCACATCGCACTCCGGCAGCAGGCAGAAGACCTCGGTTATCGAATCGCGACGTCCACATCTCCCACTGCGGCCGGCAGGGCATCGGCCGTTGCTGATGACGTGTTCCACGCAAGCGGTGGATTCGAGGCAACGACCCGTCCAATTGAACACTCCAGATCACTCGCACCCGAAGTTGACGACGAATATCTCGAACAGATTCTCACTGTCGCCACACTCGGGGTCTTCATCTCGTTGCTCGGCATCACACTCGTCGGCATCGACGCCGGCGGCGCTGCCGTGAGCGCGTTCGGTGGTGTCTTTTTCCTCGTCGGCACTACCATCGTCGCCTACGACTACGCGACCCGAACGCGAGAGTGGGCCAAACTCTACTGCGTCGAGGAGGGAACCATCTATTCGACGACCGTCAACACGTACGATGACGGTGTCCAGGAGGCCTTCGAGTCGCCACGAATCGACCCGAGTTCGTCGACCACTGAGACAGCCGCAATCCTCTCAGTAACGGTCAGCGCAACGTGTACGCCGATGTACGGCGAAGAGAACGTCGAGGAAGACTTCGAGGAACTCGTCGCTGCCGTCGAGGACGCCGCAGACGAGTACCAGTTCTCCGTCGTCGACTCGGACACCGCACTCGAGTACGACGAGTCGACAGCCGACACGACTGCGGAGACTGCGGCGACTGACGCAGCGTAACTGATTCGTCGTGGTTTTCGTGGTTCTTCGTTTTCGAGGCGTATCCGCTGTTTCGACGCGAGTTAGCTGGTAGCCGACTCGGGTTCTGAGACGGGTCGTCGCCGCCATCCATACCAGAGGCCGCTGATACCACAGCCAAGAACGAACAGCACCGTCGTTTCCATCGCGATTAACAACAGGTATGGATCGAAGACGACGAACGCGAAGGCTTCTTCGGCGACCGTCGACTCGCCGGTGAAGTACTCGCCAAAGAGGAGGCTATAGGGGATAGTTACGTCAGCAACCGACGTCATTGAGAGGTACGGATCGACCTGTCCCTCCGAATGCATTCGAGCGAGCGGCTCTGCCCTGAACACGCGAAAACTCGACCGAAGCAGGCGTCCGAAGCCCGAGAGCAGAAGCAGCAGTATCAGTGCCGGAAGTGTGACAACGACACCTCTGGTCAGTGCATAGACTGTCGATTCGGAGATGCCGCGACAGTCCGCCCGCCACAGTACGATCGGGATCGCTGCGATTCCGAGGAGAAAGGTCGACCAGACGGGAAGGTAGCCGGCAATAATCCCATACACCCAGAGACAGTATCCGACAGCGACCGCCGTTCCGACCAGCTCGGGAAGCAGTTGCGGGTGGCCTGCCATTGGTACCGTTCTCGAGTCGGTGGTCGAATAGGTGTTCTGGCTGAACTGGGTACTAGCGACTACTGTGTGTACTCCAAACTGCTTGCTGACAGCGACTGTTGGTATCCAATATGGCTGTCAGCAACAGAAGGACGCGACAGTATCGGTTTCGCTACAGTTCTTCGATACTGCCGTCAGCTTCGCGCTCGCGGAAGACCTGGCCTTCGAACAGCGTGACGACGACGTCGTCGTCCTGCCAGGCAGTCGGTGCGAGTTTGGCCTTGCGGCAGGTCCGATCGAGATACTCACGTTCGCTCCAGCCGTTTTCGACGGGCACTGTCGGGTAGAGCCAGCCACCCTCGCCGCCGTCGATGGCGACACCGTGCGTGCCGAGTTCGATATCCGTGAGTGGATCGTCGGTGAGGACGACGTTTTTGACCGCACAGACCGAGACCGTGAGATTTGGCAACTCGGAGGGGCTTACCTCGGAGCCACAGGAGTCTTCGCTGGCGGCCTCGATCGCCGCGTCGACGATGACGTGACCGAGCTGTTCACCCGAGCGGTAGCCGCCGGCGCAGCCGCGCAGGCTGCCGCGACCGCGGGTGGACTCGAGCCGAACGAACGCACCGGTTCGCTCGTAGAAGCTCTCACGCATGCTCCCTGGTTGTTCTCGTTGGCCGTGTTCGACGTAGGATTCGACGGCTTCACGCGCGAGTTCGACCGCTCGCGCACCGTCTTCGTAGGAAAGGTTGACGCCCTGTCCCTGGGACATACACGTGTACATGAGACAGTCGTCCTAAAACGCTTCCATTCGGTTCGAAAATCAAACCACTGGGTGGTAGCGTTCCGATAGTGACACGTATTGTGGCTATCGACAATCGACTGTGGCTTCGACCGAGGGACTTATTCGCTACTAGCACCTAGAAATGGTGGAGAGAGAGCCTGGCTGCCGCGGCGGCGATCCTGGCAACGGGATGGCCGTGCAACGCGGACTACCCCTTCGGGGTGGCCCGCGCTCTTACCGTTGCCCGACTCTCCGAGTCGCGCAACGTGCCTAACGTGGGCCGTCTCTTCGAGACGCCCCACGCTCCTAACGTTGGCCAACCCTCCGGGTTGCCCAACGCTCGCGAGGAAAGTCCCCCCACCTGTTCGGGCAGGTGACCGGACGCAAGTCCGGAGCGGGAGACCGCTGGCTCTGGAACAGAAACGACACGTCTCGGCCCGACCGATGATGCGTGCGAACCCGACCGAGAGGAAGGGGAGTCAACCCGCAGAGGGACGGCGACTCGGAGCGCCTCTGGCGCACGAGCTGCCGAGCGGTGTGTGGTCGGCGTTCACGGTTCGAAACCGTGGATCGTGCTCGTCACGATCGACCACACAGAGACGGCCGAGGATCGATGGAACGGCGAACCCTCACCGGTGCAAGTCCACGCCGTGGTAGCCCGAACACCACGGCTTTGCCGTGACGGCGTGGACGCTCAGCCGAATGCCGGGATGAACAGAAGGGGGCTTACTCCTCTCACCAATTTTTCACGCTGAGCGCCAGGACTGTCCTGCGCAACTGGCGTCGATACGAATACCGCTCGCGTCAGCGATCAGGCGACGACTCGAGTTGGAAAAAGAACGGTGTGTCGTCCCTACTGTGCGATCTCGACGGAGAGATGAACTTCGGTCCGGCCAATCGTCACTTCGTACTGATCGTACGTAAACGAGATTTCTGGGCGGACATCGGTTGCAGTCTGGTCCGAAAAGAGTGCATCGAGTGCATCCGGATCGATAGTATCGTACAGTGGTGGCAGCTCGGTCGGGTCGCAGTCAGCAGCCGTCGACACGGCTTCAATCACCGCGAGTGACGCGGTATGGTCGGTGTCGTAATCGTACTGTGCCATTGCTGTTGATCCCGCAGTCGAGTTCGTCCGATGGTGTACTTTCGAATCCATCCCACTTCTTGGAAGATGGGCCACACCATCTCATAAAAAGCTATCTAAATCCAAACTGTGTTCTCTCAGTTTAGGAAATAGCTATTGGAAACCAGAACACTTGGGAACGGACTATATGTATCCATTCTCGCACCATCTAGTATCGTCTCACTGCCAGTATCACCGCCCCGTTGGTATCGGAAGAGATGATTTGTTGACATCTAACATAGGCAGTCACACTGGACACCTCAACTCAACCGTAAAACGGCCGCTGAACACGATGTTGTATCCCCAATACGTATGCGTCCTGACGGAGTCCAACGCGAGTGGTAGCGAGCGTTGGGCACGTCAGGACCGAACGCAAAAGCGGACGCTGAGCAATGCGAAGCGTCCGCGATAAGTGAGCGTCCTGACGGAGATTTGAACTCGCCAAGATGTTCCGGGCATGGGGCCCAAAGCGCCGTTCCGGACTGCAATTTGTCTGCTCAAATCTTCCAGGTCCGTCTTCTGAACACGGACGACTCGCTCCGGTCGTTGTTGTGTTCGGAAAAGCGTCCTGACGGAGTCCAACGCGAGCGGTAGCGAGCGTTGGGCACGTCAGGACCGAACGCAAAAGCGGGCGCTGAGTAATGCGAAGCGTCCGCGATAAGTGAGCGTCCTGACGGAGATTTGAACTCCGGTCCCTGGCTCCGCAAGCCAAGAGGATAGTCCACTACCCTATCAGGACTCATCTCTTCGTAGCCGCGTGGACATTAAAGCCCTTTCGAAAGCAACCGGCGAACGGGCCTGTTTCGGCCGATTGTGCCTGTCTAACTCTCCCACGACACCGTTCAGCGTCCCACCCCACCGCAAGTCGTGCTGGCGGTAGCACGAACGCCTGTACTCGAGTACTGACCCTGACCGACCACCTGCGCACATTCAAATAGGATGACAGGCCCATCATGCGGTACGCACGATGACGCAGGGAACCAAGACGAGTTGTACTCGAGTTGCGTCCGGCGCGCGTCGGGTACTCGAGGTTGGCTGTCCGTCCGCGATGCCCGGCAGCGCTTCCGAATTCGGCGTGGTCGTTACGTCGAGCATGGGCAGAGACGAGCCAAACAGCGAGGGCCAACAGTCTTCGCGCGTCCATCGCACACATCGAATGGATAACGCTTATGCGCGGGCTACGCCTGCACGAGCATAGAATGAGCGATATCGAGGGCGTCTACGAAGATCTCGAGGCCGACGTTTCTCTCGACGAGTTTCGCGAGGCCGTCGAGGCGAAAGTCGAGCAGATGGGGGGGCTCGCGGACGAGGAGACCGCGGCGATGTTGATCGCCCACGAAATCGGCGAAAGCGAGGTCGGCGGCATCGCCGACATCGAACCCGGCATGGAGGTGGCGAAGTTCGTCGCCAAGGTGCTCTCGATCGGCGAGCGCCGCACCTTCGAACGCGACGGCGAGGACGAAGACGGCCAGGTCGTCAACGTCGAAGTCGCCGACGAAACCGGCTCCGTGCGTGCGGCGTTCTGGGACGAACACGCCGAGGCCGCACTCGGAGAACTCGAGGAAGGCCAGGTACTACGAATCAAGGGTCGCCCGAAGGACGGCTTCAGCGGCGTCGAGGTCAGTGTTGATGAAGTCGAACCGGATCCGGACACTGAGGTCGACGTGCAGGTTTCGGATACGCACACCGTCGAGAGCCTCTCACTCGGTCTTTCGAACGTCAACCTGGTCGGACTGGTTCTGGATACGGGGACTGTCCGGACGTTCGACCGCGACGACGGCTCCGAAGGGCGCGTTTCGAACCTCGTGCTCGGCGACTCGACCGGGCGCGTCCGCGTAACGTTGTGGGACGAACAGGCAGACCTCGCGACCGAGACCGAGACGGGGACGACCGTCGAGGTCGTCGACGGCTACGTCAAGGAGCGCGACGGCAGTCTCGAACTCCACGTCGGCAACCGCGGCGCAGTCGAGGAAGTCGACGCCGAGGTCGAGTACGTGCCGGAGAGCACGTCTATCGAGAGCGTCGAAATCGGCCAGGAGGTCGACCTCGCCGGCGTCGTCCGCTCGGCGGATCCGAAACGGACGTTCGACCGCGACGACGGCTCCGAAGGGCAGGTCCGGAACATTCGCGTTCAGGACGCGACCGGGGACATTCGCGTCGCGCTCTGGGGCGAGAAGGCCGACATTGACATCGGGCCGGGCGACGAAGTCGCACTCGGCGACGTCGAGATCCAGGACGGCTGGCAGGACGACCTCGAAGCCTCCGCAGGCTGGCAGTCGACGATTACGGTACTCGAGTCCGACTCCGAGCGCACGACGGACGGCGATGAGAGCGGTAGTGACGACGAGAACGCGGGACTCGGCGCGTTTGCGGGCGATGCGTCCGGAGACGACGAGACGTCCGACGCGGCGAGCGCCGATGCAGCTGACGCCGCCGACGGCGACGATGCTGGTGACAGTGACGGCGACGAAACCGAGTTCACCGGCGTCGTCGTGCAGGCTGGCAACCCGGTCGTCCTCGACGACGGCGAGACGACGATGAGCGTCGACACCGACGTCGATGTCGGACTCGGCGAGGAAGTCACTGCACGGGGCGTCGTCCGAGATGGCCGCCTCGATGCAAACGACGTGTTCTAAGCAGTCCTTGCGCTGTCAAGCGGCGAGGAAAAGCGTTAAGGGCGTTAACTTCACCTATGATGGTATGAACGTCGAACTCCCGTTCGCGCCCGTGGATACGATTATCCGCCGGAACGCGGGCGAGCTTCGGGTGAGTGCCGATGCGTCCCAGGAACTCGCAGCCCGGATCCAGGACCACGGGAGCGAACTCGCGATCGACGCCGCCGAGTGCGCCACTGACGACGGCCGAAAGACGCTGATGGCCGCCGACTTCGGCGTCGAAACCGTCGTCGACAAGAACGAACTCGAGTTGCCCGTCGCGCCCGTCGACCGGATCGCCAGACTGGAGATCGAGGACCAGTACCGGGTCTCGATGGATGCTCGCGTCGCGCTCGCGGACATTCTCGAGGACTATGCCGACAACGTCGCGGGTGCGGCGGCGATTCTCGCACACCACGCCGATCGGCGCACAATCATCGACGACGACATCGAGACGTACTTCTCGCTGTTCGAGTGACAGCAGATGCAATTCGGCTACAGCGAGGCCTGCCTCGCACACGATCCCGGTCCGCGCCACCCGGAGTCGCCGGACCGACTGCGTGCCATTCGAGAGCGCCTGAAGAAGAAACACGGCGTCGAGTACGTTGAGGCAGACCCCTGTCCAATCGAGGACATTGCGGCCGTCCACGACCGAGCGTACATCGACTCGGTCAAGGAGTTCTGTGAGGACGGCGGGGGGAACTGGGATCCCGACACGACGGCAGTCGAGGCGACCTGGGATGCGATCTGTGCCAGCGCCGGACAGGCCTGCTGGGCCGTCGACGCCGCGCTCGCGGGTGACTCAGGTCGCAAGACGCCGTTTGCGATCGGCCGACCGCCGGGCCACCACGCCGTCCCCGACGACGCGATGGGGTTTTGTTTCGCAAACAACGTCGCGATCGCCGCACAACACGCACTCGACCACGACGAGTACGATGTCGACCGCGTCGCGATCTTCGACTGGGACGTCCACCACGGCAACGGGACACAGGACATCTTCGATGACGGCGACGACGTCTTCTTCGTCTCGATCCACGAACAGGGCCTCTATCCCGGCACCGGCGATGTCGAGGAGACGGGGACTGGCGACGGTGCAGGGACGACGATGAACATCCCGATGCCTGCCGGCACGAGCGACGCGGGCTATCTCGCCGCGTTCGACGGCCCCGTTGCGACCGCACTCGAGTCGTTCGATCCGGACCTCTTGCTCATCAGCGCAGGGTTCGACGCCCACCGCCACGACCCAATTTCACGAATCCGCCTCTCGACGGAGGCCTACGCGCTGTTGACCGATCGTGTGCGGACGCTTGCTGGCGAACTGGGTGCACCGCTCGCGTTCGTTCTCGAAGGCGGCTACGGGCTGGACGTCCTCGCAGACAGCGTCTCGATCGTCCACGAGACGTTCGACGGCCGCGAACCGATCGGGCCGGACGACGACGCCGAAATCGACGAGGCAGTCGAAGCTGCACTCGAGGCGGTTCTCGAGGAACACGAGTTAGATGCCGATCTTGGCCTGTAGCTGTCCCAGCGGATAGTTGTCCACGTTTCATCCGCCCTTGATCTGCCCTCGATATCGAATTGTGACCGCGTGTCGGTCACATTCCTACTGCGACAGCCAAACCAGCAAACACAAAGAACCCGCCAATCAGTCTGTAGAACAAAATTCCACCACTAGACAAGGTTCCTTCTTGCAGAAGCCCTAGAAAGAACATCCGTAGCAACTTTTCTGGAAACGCCACGATCGCAAGCCCGAACAGAAATAACAATACACCAGCAGGATTCATGACAGACATTCTATCCTGATCTCGTATATTTGTTCCGCCATTCGAACTCTGTTACTAATTCATAACTCGAGACGAACTCATGGCCGCGGCTCGAAGTACGTCCTGAGCTCGCGACCGAACTCCTCGAGTAGCACTGTAATTTCGTCGCCCACTAACACCTCGTAGTCGGACTCGAGTGCTGTCTGGACGTGCGCCCCGAGGCCAACGTCGAAGAGACGCTGGCTCTCCAGAAACTCGCGTGCGCTCGTAAATTCTCGCTCGCGCTCGGTGACGTAGCGGTCGCCGTCGATGAACGGGCCGTAGGCGTCGGGATCGTCCGCGTACGCGTTGTAGAACCCCTCAGCGTGGTCCTGCACGTGAACTGGCGGTCCGTCGTGGCGCTCGACCGCGGGGCGCTCGGCGACGGCGAGTTCGACGAACACGACGGCCGTCTCGTCTGCGAACGCCGCAGCGCGGAAGACGTCGAAGCCGCGGTCGTCGAGCCCCTGTGTGATCCCGTCGAGCGATTTCTGGAGCTGGGGGTAGAGCTGGTCCTCTACAAGGTCCGGCGCGTCGAATCGGATCGCAACCGGCGTCGTCTGGCGTCGCTCGAGGTGCTCGCGAAGTTCCGTTTTGGGTAGTGGTTTGGGGTCGGCAGGCTCGACGTACTCGAGTGCCGGTTCCTCGAGGAACGCGCGAGCGTAGTGCTGGAGTCGAGCGACGTTCTCGGGGGAGCAGACGGCGGCGACGTTGCGGTCGGGGTCTGTGGGGTCGATGACGATGAGCGGGTCGGCAAAGGTTTCACGGCCGTGGTCCTCGGGATCGAGTTCAACTGGTGGCTGCCAGTCCGCAGCAGCCTCGAGAAGCGGGCGAAAGCCGCCGTACTCGCAGACGAGCAGTTCGGTCAGGTAACCGCTGAACCCACGTGTTCGGAGGTCGCTCCCGTAGGCACCGATCCCCTTCAGGAACTGCTTCGTGACGCGCACGTCGGCGGCGAGTTCGTCGTCGAGGCGCTGGCGCAGGTATTCCGTGTGGAACGGTGTTCGGTCGACGGCCGATCTGATTTCGGTGGCCGACTCGAGTCGAAAGCAGGGGACGACGTCGACGTCGAATCCCTCGACGGTGCCTTTGACGTAGGGGTGTTCGGCGTACTCCTCGTGGCCGTCGGGGAGGGTGGTGTGTCCGACCTCGAGGCCGTGGGACTCGAGTGTCTCCCGGTCGAGTTCGAGCGGGAATCGGACGAAGACGTCGATGTCGCGGTCGCCGCTGATCCAGGTGCCTCTCGCGGTGGAGCCGACCTGAATGACGTCTGCGTCGTCGCACAGCTCGGTTGCGGCCTCTTCGGCGCGGGTGGTGAGCCGGTCGGCGACTGCACGGAGTCGCTCGCGTTCGTCTTCGTCGGGGTCGACGCGGTCTCGGACGGTGGCGACGACGCTGTTGAACTCGTCGCTAGCAGCATCACTGCTGTCGCTGCCGTTGCCTTCGTTTCGAGTTCCTCCGGCATCACGGTCGCCGGCGTCTACGCCAGCGCCGGCGTCTGCATCCTCGTCGCTCATTTCCCCGCATCTACTCGTGCGGTGCGTGAAAGGGTGTCGAACCGCCGGAAGCGAAAACGAAAGCCCTATCAAATGAACCCTCCAATCACGAGTTGAGCCGAAGTAGCTCAGATGGTAGAGCACCTCGCTGTTAACGAGGTTGTCCCAGGTTCGAGTCCTGGCTTCGGCGTCCAACACTTCTTCGGAATTGGTGGCTCTCTCGCTACACTCGAGTCGATCTGTCGTCAGCTTTCAGTGCAACTCGTCGAGTGCACTCACGACGGCATCCGCGACATCCGCCCACTGCTCCTGCCGAACGTCCATCGGCTGTTCGAGCTGAATCGTCTGTCCGATCGTTCCGACCTCGTTGAGCACGTTCTCGGGCGCTGCACCGGCGTAGCTCGTTGCGTCACTGCTCGCGAGCTCGACCGGCGTCTCGGGCAGGGCCTCCTCGAGTGCAGTGGCGACGAGTGCCCGGTCGGCTTCGCTTGCGGTCCCGCCAACGAGGATGGTGTCGCTCGTGTAGCCGTGGAAAGCGACGCTCCACTCGAACTCCCCGTGGCGGATGTCGTCGAGGGCTGGAAACGAGGCGTGGTGGATATCCGTCGAGTGGACGTGCCACCGGCCGAGCGCGCCGCCGCCGTCGTTGAAGCCCGCGCAGATCCAGGCGAGGCCGTCGGCCGTGTCGGCGACGCGCTCGGCCTGCCAGTCGGTTCCGTACTTTTGCTCGCCACGACGATTGGCAAGGTATTGCGTTTGAGTACTTTCCAGACCTGCTCAATTAAGTTGAGATCAGGTGTACCGACAGGAAGAAAGGCATGATCAATACCGGGTTGGTGTGCGTACTTGCGCGTGTATTCACAAATATTTTCTTTTGCCCCCCTTGTAAAAATACAGTCTCTTTGAAACATGTCTTCAGAGCTCAGATTCGATCTCTGGTTCTCCGGTAACTCACGCTCCAGCGTCAGTTTGCTGAGGATGCCTTGGGAGGAACTGGACCTGACAGTGCTGCCATCAAACTGCAGTATGGTTCGGGGTCAGACCACGCTCAGATAGATTTTACTCGATATTCATCTCCTGCCGGTAGAACGCGATCGTCGCTTCGGCTACATCTACCCATTTACATTGTTCAGTCCTAACCGACGACGGGAGTTCAAGCTGAATACCGCCGCGACCATTCCTCTCGCCGCCGTTCGTAAACTCATTAGTAATATTCCGAGGATTCGTTCCAGCGAACGACTCTGCCCAGCTAGGGTGGTCATCGCCGTAGACGTGTACGTCCTCGTCGGGTAGCGCCTCTACGAGATAGCCGCCGTACGTTTCACGGAGCTCCTGATCAAGTAGGCCGCCGACGAGTATGCCGTCCGCAGTGAATCCGTGGATTGAAAGTGAATAATCCCAGTCGAACCCTAGGGCCTCAATCGCGGGATACCCATTACGCATGTCCGACGAAGTCGTGTGCCACCGGTCAAAGCTCGAACCGATGGTCTCACGGTAACCTTCGTGGATCCAGTACGGAGTGTCGAGCTCTTGGGCGATGTAGTAACAAATTCGGCTTGTTCGCCACTCGGTGTCTCCCCCATGGGGAGCAAACGGAAGGAAGCGTTTGTCAGGGCTGTCTTTGTACCACTCGGCGGACTCCTCTTCCTCATAGACTGTTGGATGATAGACGTTGGCGTGTGGGAGTCCCTGTTCGGCAATCGCTTGTACCTCCTGTTCAACTGTCCCCGTAGAATTTCTAAGCGCTGGTTCGTCGATGTCTGGCTTTCTGAGGTCGGGATTTGGAACTTGATATTCAGTGTCAGTGTCGAGTTGAACGACGAACGATCTAGGCACTCCATGTCGGTCTTGGTCCCACTGCCCTTTGTCGAAAACCTCGTCATCGTACTCTGGATTGTTGAGATGACGACGTGCGAACCAAGTCATACGGATTCTTGGAACTTCTCTGTCATCAGAGTACGTTCCATAAGCCGTGTAGGCCTGGTAGCGGTCGTCGGGATAGTCGGCATGGTGGAGCCGTAGATTGTCCCAACCCTCGGTCACATTCGCTTCCTCTGGCTCAAAGCTGCGATCTATCGGCTCTCCGTCGAATTTCGTCAAAATGTTGAACTCGTCGACCAGTTCCTCGTGGAAGAAAACTCGTTCGTTCGTCATGGAGAAATCCCACTCCGAACGCGCTTGACTAACACCGACGTACTTCTGTCCTTCCTCTGGTTCAAACGGCTCGATTTCGACATCCAGACCGATAACGTCGTCCTCCGTGAGCTTATCCACTTCGTCAGGCTCACTAGGACTAGTAAAGCGCGGGCTATCGTTTTTGACGGAAGCGCCGTCGGCGTTGGTAAACCGATGTCTACCCCAGCGTGCCGTCCGCATCACAGCCCGCATTCTATCGGTTTCGTGATCGCTGTAGACGCGATGAACCTGGAAGACACGTTTTTGATTGAACGCTCGACTCCGAACCGTCACCATGTCGCCCTTCTCAACGCCGAGCTTGGCAGCGGTTTTTTCGTTGATTCCACAGAGGAGTGCATTTCCAACCTCCTCACCCCAATCACTCAAGGCTACACCCATTCGAGGCCAGATACCGGTGAACTTTTTGACCTCACATTGCGTACCGGTATCAACATGGCCTAAACGCTCGCGGGCGTTACTACCCATTCGGATGCTTGGCCAGAAACCATCTTGGTCGTGCTGGGCCCAATAGCCGAAGCAATTAGCCTGTTTGGTATCACTCCGTTCGATCCAGATATTGTCTTCCCGTGATTTAAGTTGGTCAATCTGGTACTCTGAATGTTCGAAAAATCCTTTCGAAAGCCTGACTGCAAACTCGTCACCGACGTTGTCCCACTTTGTTTTAGCATACTCAATAGTTGGTTTCGGGTACGTTCGTCCAGAGGTCTCCGATGACGGTTTATATTCCACCGGTGATGCGATGTCAGCATCCCCCAACCGTTCCCTCGCAGCGGAACTCATACGAAGTGTATTAAGCGTATAGTCTTCGTTGTGGGTCCCGGCAACGCTATATAATGATTGCCCATTACCACTGAGAGAACTCACCTGAACGAAGTCCCCTACAAGATCACTATCTTCGGGTGGAACTCTGACTGTATATGGAGAACCCAATTCATACCAGCCTGTTTTTGCATAGTCGATATATGAGGGGGCTTCTTCGTCGTCTACTTTTTCCCAACTTACTTCATCATTAACTTCTGTATTAGCTCGTTCTCGAGCATTCTTTCCCATGCGAATCGAGCTACTATAACCTTTACCGTGTGTACCATAGACTCCGAAATAGAACTCATCTGTGGTTCCTTCTACTGTAATCTTGATGATATCTCCTCCTCCGATCCCTTCAAAGCTATCTGGAACACGACAAGAATACATATCACTGATCTCTGGCCAGTCGCTCTGGGCCTTCTTGATGTATGTGCTTCCGGAGGTCTGACTAGATTCGGCCTCTCCTTCTGTTAGCGGAGTGCCTGCATCACTGCTTACTCCCGTTGCCGTCAATGCCCCGGACATGAGCATTGACCGGCGATACATTCCATCATCATTATCGTTGAAATCCTGACACATAATTCACAGATCATCCTCCAGTTGCCGCTCATCACTGTCATACTCAAAGTGCTCATCAGTGTGAGCTCCCTCCATGACTTCTTCCTGGTTTGCTGCAGTAGTGACGACTCTCTTTCCCTTTGTATCTACATAGTTGATTTTTGATGATTCGATCCAGACTGATCCCTTTTCACCAGGAACAGGGCCACCACCGTCAACGTCAGTTAGAGCTCTCACTCGGTGGTCCTCGTCTACGTACCGGAACTCGTCATTCTCAATCCAAAGCGAGCCTGGGTTGATCTCATCCCCTGGCTCACGAAAGTTCCCTTCGTATTTCCAGACGGTTCCATCACCCACGGTAAAGAAAAGGTCGTCTCCATCAACCCATATATCTCCTCGAATCCCACGTTTTTGACAATTGCTGGTATCGCCCCGAGACGGTACTTTAAGCGCAGTTGTTCGCGAGTCAGCAACAACATCTCCAGCTTTGTCAACAGGGATTTTCACACCATACATACCGCTGTCATGGTTCCCTACGAATACCTCCATTGTGTCTACCTGAGCGACGGCAGCTTTGTCCCTTGTTAGTGCCGTAACTATCGCCCAACCTTCACTATCGAAGGTATAAGTAAGTGACTGGGAGACTCCCTCAGAATTACACTTTCCGTTTGCATCAGTGACGTACCATTCAGCCCCATCACCGTCATTGGTAGTAAATATAATAGGTCTATCAGGTTGAACTCTTCTCGGTCTGCCACCACTTATAAATCCGAAACTTGGATTGAACGTCTCTCCATATGGTGTTTCTGGTGACACATCGTGCGAGATTTCAGAACTGTCGTCAAACTTTGATCCATTTGCAACGATTGATTGTTGAATAGCATCAACACAAGCCCCACTCACCGAATGAGGAAGTTCGTCGGCAGGTTCTGGTAGCGGTAAAATAGTCACTTCTTCATTCAATTCGGATAGTCGCGTGTGGAGGACATCAAACTCCGAGGTGACATCGACTATTCCTTCTTCCTCCGGTTCTGCATAGACGTGAAATGTTACGAAATGACCTTTAGCGGAGCCATCTTTGGCATTATCTGTTTCGTGGAGGAATCCTTCTTGCAGATTTTGCTTCTCTCCATCATCACTGTTTCCGAAAATCTTTGCAGCAGCCATGCCGATAGAACCTCCGACAGCGATCGCCGTAGAATGAGGTCCTGGAATAAGTCCGATTCCAGTGAACGTCAGGCCAAGGAGTGCCTCTGGAACATCAGACGAAGACGCTTCGTCAATTGCACCAGACATCTCAGCGAATTGTTCTTCGTAGTCGATATCAGTGACATCCGTATCTCCAGAGATAACGAGATCCAAGATGTCATCTTGAACGTTTTGTTCTCTAAGCTCATTCATAAACGCCCCGCCAGGGATGAACCCGATTGTCTCATCTGAATGGCGTTGTGCTGGGCTCAAGTTCCCACTTGGTGCCGTCGCTCCGAATCGATGATCCCCAATAGTATTAGATGTTTTTTGCCCACCATCTACCTGCTCTACTGCCCCGAACGCAGTTCCTGTTAGAGTGAATTCATGGCGCCACTGATTGTCATCTTCAACCCATGTTGCGGTATTGTATGACAAAGTATGAATAGCAAGTGATTGGCGTTCTATGTGATCCTTATCGTGTGTTACTTTGGAGATTTTCCAAATTGGATGTCTTATATCATCATCGGTGTTGGGTGAGTCGGAATGTGTAGGACCGAATTTCCACGATGAATGACCCGCACCCATTGCCGTCCCCCCTACGAAGGATCCACCTATGGCCTTCACGAGATTACGTCTCGAAAAATGTTTATATTCCATTTGTGTGTCTAAATAATTGTGGCGTTTAGTCTCTCACTTGATCTAGTAAGCACTCCATATTTATTCTCCATCACATCTATAAATTAGGTAGATATTTATATATCTTATTATATCACTCCTTGAATGATAACCAGTCACTACTGTGGAAAGACATTGCTAGTAACCTCACGCTATGAGTTTCATTCTCTCTACCGCTAAGCCGTTGGGCTGTTCAGTCTGCTGCGTTTTCCCTTGACTTCGTCGATTGGCTGAAAGCCGTTCTCCACCACCGAGATTACGAACTCCGGTACGGACGCCACGACAACTCAAATCATTTGCCTTCGTATGCCAACTCATCTGAACACTGTCCTCAGGTGGCGTGAGGTGGCTGAATTCGGGCATGGACACCCTGAACCTTCAAACCCGAATTTGAACAGCACCCCGCTGGCGAATCGAAGCGTTCTTTGAGGGCTCGAACCCAGATCTTGGCTCTATTGAATCACTAGCTGGCGCCAGGTTAAGTCGGTAAATCAAAGGAGTTGAAGCGGGTGAGTGGTAATCTGGATGCACCTCACTACTCGCTTCACCGAGGAAATGATGTCACTGGCAAAAATTTATTGCAACAATCTCGACGAAACTGCCGCCCCGGAAGGCGGCGGTTTCGCTGAGCACGCCATGATTTCCCTCCTCGGACTGCGGATTTTCCTCGATGAAACCTACGAGATGATAATCGGTCTCCTGAGGGTGATGCCGCCAATTCTGGAGACTATCGGCCATCAGCCCGATGACCTTCCACATCCATCGACGTTGTCTGATTGAATTGATAGAGGCATGATGCAGGTCTGACGAGTGCTATTGCGTCACTCGGCGCAGTTGCACGAACCCTCGCACACGTCGCTATTGACGCGACATACTACAAGTGGTCACCAGAAGTAAGCACTACTGCAACCGCACAATTTCCGCGTTCAAACGGTTGGAGCGACGAAACTCGTCGACACAGAGACACAAGCGGTCCTCAACGTACACTGAACAACGACACGGGAAGGAAGCGACGCAGAGGTGTGTGCGCAAGTCGTCCGCATACCGGGGTGCGACTTGCAGACCCTCGTCGCCGACAAGGGTTACGACAGTCAGCCATTGCGGGAGACACTCCAAAGGTAGGGATACGTTCCCTTGTGAAACAACAATGTATGTCTGTTATCTGTCACCCACATCGGATACTGGACAAGCAAGTGGCTACTATCTGTTCCTCATTTAACATTCTAATAGCTATATTGAAGCAGCACTATCTGTTTGTCACACTCGATCAAATTTCGGCCGTCTCTAGCGGTACCAGCGAATATTCCACCGCCTGAACGCCGTCGATCGCCCGAAGTTTCCCAACGACTGTCGCCAGTTCGTCGCAGTCGGTCTCGAGTACTAGCACGTCGAGACAGGAGTCACCAACGTGGCTGTGGGTGATCGAAGCGATGCTCCCCTCGTATTCGTGACGAAGCGCTGTTAGCTGTCGCTCGATAGGCTGGGTTTCGAAATCGGAGACGACGCTGACGGTTCCCGCGAGTTGCTGGTTCGCCAGACGGTCGTCTTCAAATTCGGTGAGCAGGACTCGCGATCCCTCGCGGACGACTTCGCTTCGCCCCGCGTACCCGTGGCGTTCGGCGACGGTGTCGAGTCGATCGATCAGTTCGTGGGGCATAGAGACGCTGATGACGGGCATCCGTGGTTGTTAATACCTCAACCACAAATATTGGTATTTGTTATTCAATAAGCCACCAGCACGTAATGGCTAACATTAACAACACGGACCTTCTCATTCACAATCGGCGCATGACCGACGACCCTATTCCCGTGACCGTCCTCAGTGGCAGCCTCGGAGCGGGAAAAACGACCATCTTGAATCACGTACTGACCGCAGATCACGGCCTCGACGTCGCCGTCGTCGTCAACGACATGGGGGAGGTGAACGTCGATGCCGAGCACGTCACCCAGCAGTCCGACCTGGGCGGCGAAGAGGAGATTATCGAACTGTCCAACGGCTGCATCTGCTGTCGCCTGCGAGGTGACATGCTGGATGAAGTCGGCCGGCTCGCCGACCGGCGCGAATTCGACTACCTGCTGGTTGAATCGTCCGGTATCTCCGAGCCGATTCCGGTCGCCCAGACGTTCGCGATGGGCTTCGAGGACGCCGAGTTCGATCCAACCGGCACCTACGAACTGGACACGATGGTGACGGTGGTCAACGCCCACAGTTTCTGGGAGTCGTTCGACTCCGGTGTTGCCCTCACAGAACAGGAACTCGAGGACCAGTCTGGTCGCGTCCCCGAGGAAGTCCTGCTCGACCAGATCGAATTCTGTGACGTGCTGTTGGTGAACAAGTGCGACCTCGTTCCCGACGATGCGCTTGCAGAGATCGAGACCGTTCTCGAGCGCCTTCAACCGCGCGCGGAGATCGTCCGCACGGAGTTCGGGAACATCGACCCAGACGAGATTCTGGGGACCGGTACATTCGACTTCCAGCGTGCCCAGAACTCGGCGGGCTGGAAACACGAACTCCAGCACGATCATCACCACGATCCACAGGAGGAACACGGCGTCACCTCCTTCGTCTACCAACGCCGACGGCCGTTCCACCCCGAGCGCATCGCCGCGTTGCTGTCGGACATGCCGGACGAAATCGTTCGCGCGAAGGGCTTCTTCTGGAGCGCAGGCCGCGAGGATGTCGCGATGGGCGTCGACAAAGCCGGCACTTCCGTCCGCGCCGGCCCCGCTGGCACGTGGCTCGCGACCCTCCCGAAAGCCGAACGCGAGCAGTACTTCGCCGCCCGCCCTGGTCTGAAAGACGACTGGCACGAGGAGTACGGCGACCGAATGACTCGGCTGGTCTTCATCGCACGCGAGTTCGACGAGGACGGGCTGATCGACCGGCTCGACGACTGCGTGCTCACCGACGCGGAGATGGACGACAACTGGTCGCGCTACTCCGATCCGTTCGAACCGGAAGACCGACGTGAGCTTGCGCTCTCCCGGTAACCAGTATGTCTGTTCCGGTCACCGTCCTCAGCGGCGAACTCGGCGCGGGGAAAACGACGTTGCTCTCCGGCCTCCTCGAGTCGGCCGACTGCGACGTTGCAGTGTTGGTCAACGACGTCGGCGCAGTCAACGTCGACGCCGATCTCGTGGAGGTTCGCACCGATCTCGCGACCGGCGAGGAAGTCGTCGCACTCGAGAACGGCTGTATCTGTTGTAGCCTCGGCGGCGAACTCTCGCGGGCGGTGATCCAGCTCTGGAAGGAACACGAGTTCGACCATCTCGTCGTCGAGGCCTCTGGCGTCGGCGAACCCGAGCCGATTGCCCGCCAGTTCGTTCGCGGCCCCGCTGGGGGGCCGTACGACCTCTCTGCTGTCGTCACCGTTGTCGACGCGCGGCGATTCCACGACCGGTTCGCCGACGCCGATTCCGGCGACGCTCCCGCCGTGCAGGGACCGGACGACTCCGGAACGCGTCCGCTCGCGGATCTCGTTCTGGCGCAGGTCGAGTTCTGCGACCTGCTGGTCGTCAACAAGTGTGACCTCGTTTCCGACGCCGAACGCGATCGCGTCGCCGCCGTTCTCGAGACACTTCAGCCACGCGCCGAGGTCGTGACGACCGAGCACGGGGTGGTCGATCCTGCCGAGATCCTGGGTGTCGAGCGATTCGACCTCGAGGCGGTGACCGACGCGGCGGGCTGGAAGCGGGCGATCGAGACAGATGAGCGCGGTGACGATCACGCCCACGGTGAGGCGGGTCACGATCACTGTGCGGACGACAACGAAGATCACGAACACGATCACGCCCACCCGCCCGAGCGCTACGGCATCGCCGTCGACACCTACCACCGCCGCCGGCCGCTCCACCCCGAACGGTTCGCCGCCTTCCTCGCTGACCTCCCTGACGGCCTCGTGCGCGCGAAGGGACTGTGTTGGATCGCAGGCCGCGACAAACAGGCCATCACGATGAGCTACGCTGGCAGCGAGACCACACTCGAGGTGACGGGCCGCTGGATCGCCAGCTTCCCCGCGGATCGCCAGGAGACGTACCGTCGTGGCCAGCCCGACCTCCCGTGGGACGAAGAGTGGGGCGACCGCGAGACACGACTCGCGCTGATCGGCCGCAACGTCGACCTGGACGCCCTCGAGGCGCGTCTCGACGAGTGTCTGCTCACCGACGCGGAGCTGGACGACGACTGGCTCGAGTACGAGAACGTCGCGCCGACAGGCATGGGCGAGACCACGGTGATTTCGATCGAGCCGTAGGATCGAGTGTCGGTGTCTGGTCCGAGCGCTCTGCGAACACGAGACCCTTAGCGGTCAACGTGAGTGCTACTCTGGACCCGGATCCGGATCCGGATCTGGGTATGCCTGCCGCCAGACTCCGTGCAGAACGAGCGCGATGAACGGGAGCCCGAAGACGACGTACGGAAGCGCGCCAAGCAGCGGCCACGGGCCAATGACAACCGCGACGGCACCGACGAGGAGGCCACCGAGCGGGGCAACCGCAATCGCTGCAATCCGTCTGTCGATCGGTTGCAACTCGAGTACCGTTCCACGAATCGGGAGGTCGAGCGCCTCGGCGAACGCGTCGGCGTCGACGACCGGACCGATCTCTCGCGTCGCCTCGTCGTCGCCCCAGCCCATCTGCGCCTCGAGCGTCCGGGTGTCGTACACGCGATCCGGATACCGGTCGGCGACGAGACTCACGTCGCGGATCTCGTGCAGCGGAATCTGCCACTGTGGCTCCTCGACCCAGGTGTCGTACGCGACCAGTCGGTCGTCGTATCGGCGGTACTCGAGTGGCGCGTGCGAGAGGATGTGCTCGAGCGTTTTGAGGGTCAGATAGCCGGCGAGCGCAGCGAGTGCGAGGAAACTGATGGCGACTGGGAGCGCGACCGCGAACCCGCCGCTGGCGGCATCGCCGAGAACAGCGAGAGTGATGAACCACGCGACGATCACGATGCCGGTGTAGAACGGTGCTGGCTTCACCAGTGTGTGGAGGATGCCGGTGAGAACCACTGTGGGCGTGTGTGTTGAAACGCGAGCGTCCGGTTTGCCAGCGGGTACGGAAAGGGGTTCGAGTCTCTCTCCGTTTTCACCGATTTCGTCGGTCTTGTCGGTCCCGTCGGTCTCGTCAGTTTCGTTGGACTCGTCCTCGCCGTCCGGACCGGACAGCCACCCCGTGAGTCGGCCACCACCGCCGTTGGTCGCGCGAAAGGCCGACCAGTCGACGAGCAGTTTAACGGCGACGAACGCGGCGAGGACGATGGCACCGCTGGCCTCCGCCACGATGAAGAGGACGAAAATCAGGAAAAAGGCCTGGCGCGCAGGGGTTTCGATGACGGCGTACGGCGAGGTTTCCTCGTAGCGCCCGCCGCGGAGATAGTCACGCCAGGTTTCGATGAGTTGCCCGCTGACCAGCGCCCCGACGCTGAGCCAGACCTCCGGCCGCACGAGAGCCTCGTCGATGGCCACCTCGGACAGCAGGGCCACGATGAAGAGCGTCGACCAGACGGTCGCGAACAGCATCGCGCCGATGAACGGCACGTTCCGCGGATACACCGGCGGCAGCCAGGACACCAGCCGCACGCTCCCTCGCTTTCGTGCCAGATCCGTGTTGCCGATAGTGACGACACTCGAGTCGCCGCTACTCTCGTCGTCGTCCGTCTCTAACTCTTCGACGTTCGGTGGTTTCCCCGCGAACAGCGCTTTCCCCGCGGCGAGCGGAAACGCGAGCAGCACCTCGAGCGCGTAGATGACGACCAGTGTCGCGGGATCCCAGCCGAACTCGAGGACGCCGACCAGCGGCACCAGATTGGCGAGTAGGATTGGGGCGAAGGCTGCAGCGGGTGGGAGCCTACCCGTGGCGTCTCGAGGGGCCATGTACGTGACAGGTTGCTCGAGTGGTAATAAAACGTTCCGAACGGGCGTACTGGCCTGTGTAGTCGCAGACAGCGACGAGTCTTGCGGTGCTCGATTCGGTTCGACGGCGTCGGCCACCTCTCACAGTGGGCATCACTTGCGACGACCGCTACTCGTGTCGACCACCGCTTATGACACTGCAGCGTAGAGATACACGTATGGCAACCGACCGAGACGATCGGCGCAGTACCGACGCCCACGGACACGACGTCATCGATCCCCTCTACGTTGGGATCGTAACGGTCTCGAGTTCGCGCGCGCAGGCCGACGATACCGGGTCCGAACCCGACGACCCCGGCGGTGACACCATCGAGGAGTGCTTCAAAGCCGAGGGCCACGAGGTACAAGAGCGGCTGCTCGTCCGAGACGACTATTCGTCGATCCGGACCGCCGTTCGCGGCCTCGTTGCTCGACCCGATATCGACGTCGTCGTCACGACCGGGGGGACGGGCGTCACCGCGGACGATGTGTCCCCCGAGGCGACATCCTCGCTGTTCGAACGGGACCTCCCGGGCTTCGGCGAGCGCTTTCGAGCGCTTTCGTGGGAGGAGATCGGCACGCGGGCGATTGCCTCGCGTGCGACTGCCGGAATCGCCGTCGACACACCGGTGTTTTGCATCCCGGGGAGCACCGGCGCGTGTCAGACCGCCTGCGAGCAGTTGATCGTCCCCGAGTCGCCCCACCTTGCGGGGCTGGCGACGCGCCACGGAGCCGACGGCGAAAATCAGTAGTGCTCCATCGCTGCTCGTGAGTGGACGCTGTAAGATCGACCTCGACCTCGACCTCGTGCTCGTGCTCGTGCGACCGACACCGTTGAGTACTCCCTCTTGCTAGTGCGAGACGACCGATGCCCGACTGTGACTACTGCGACGCATCGTTCGACGCCGAGGAGACCTACCTGGCCCACCTCGGGCGCGACCACGCCGACGAACTCGGGCGCATCGACCGCCGCCGCGTCGCCACAGCGGGGGAACTCGAGTCCCCCTCGCAGTCACAGTCGGGACCAGCGGGCGGCAAGGATCCGATCATCGTCTACGGGCTCGCGCTTTCGTTCGTCCTGCTCGTGATTGGCTCGGCCGGTTACATCGTCGCATCTGGGCTGAGCGAGAGCGGTGAGGTCCACGAACACGGTGAGATCACCGTCAGTGTCGACGGCGAGGCGATCGACTTCGAGCAGTCTCAGTATTACTACGAGGAACTCGGCGGCACGTTCCACTTCCACCCGAACGACGGCAACGTCTGGCATATGCACCCCGAACGGGTCACGTTCGGCGAAGCGATGTCCGACATCGAGATGCCGATCACCACCTCTACGATCAGCATCCACGGCACGACCTACGACGACAGTGACGACGGGACGAGTGTCGAGATGACGGTCAACCGCGCTCCCGCGGACCCTGATCAGGAACTCACAGAGGGTGACCACATCCGCATTGTCGTCGAAACCGACGAGGGCGACGGGTTGCCGGACGACGCGACCGAGTCGGAGTCGTAACGATGTCTTCGCCCAGTGCGCACGGTTCACTTTCACTCCGGTAACCGCACTTTAAATATGATCGGGCGCGAATGGACGTATGCCTCCCAGTGAAACCAAAGAGGAGGCGTGACACCATGAGCGACGTACGACAGCATGCGGACGATATCCACGACCAGTTTTCGGACCACCTCGACGTGAGCGTCGAGGACGTCGAAGAGCGCCTGGCCACGCTCGTCGACGAATACAAAGTACCAATGGACGAGGCGCGCCGAAGCGTCACCAACCACTACTTAGAGGAAGCCGGCCTCGACCGCGAGGACCTCTCGAGTGGCTCCAGCGAGGCGGTGAACGTCGAAGACGTCGACGAACCCGAGCAGTGGGTCGACCTCACGGCGAAAGTCATCGAACTCTGGGATCCACGCAGCGACTCCGTCGCCCAGGTCGGCCTGCTCGGCGACCCGACGGGGACGATCAAGTTCACCAAGTGGGCCAAATCAGAACTGCCCGCACTCGAGGAGGGCGGGGTCTACTCCCTCGAGAACGTCGTCACCGACGAGTACCAGGGACGGTACTCGGTCAAACTCAACAGCACGACCATCATCGAGGAACTCGACGAGGAACTCGAGGTCGGCGACGATACGAGCGAGATCGAAGGGGCGCTCATCGACATGCAAAGCGGGAGCGGCCTCATCAAGCGCTGCCCGAAGGAGGACTGCACCAGAGTGCTCCAGAACGGGCGCTGTAACGAACACGGCGAGGTCGAAGGCGAATTCGACCTTCGGATCAAGGCCGTCGTCGACGACGGACTCGACGCCCACGAGGTCATCTTCGATAAGGACGCGACGGAGAACCTGACCGGGCTCTCTCTCGAGGAGGCCAAGGATATGGCGATGGACGCGCTTGACACGACCGTCGTCGCCGACGAAATCGCAGACGATATCGTCGGCACCTACTACCGCATCGAGGGGCCAACGTTCGGCCGCTACGTGCTCGCAGACGACGTCTCCGAACTCGACGGGCCCGCCGATGCTGAACAGTTGCTGATCAAAGCGAGGTCGATGTAACCATGAGCCAGTCAGAACTCACCCGCGAAGTCGCCCGCCGCGTCTTCGCCTCGGAATTCAACGATTCGACGTACACGTTCAAAGAAAGCGACGACGAGCGCGCGCCGAACTTCGCCCTGCTCCCGACGGGCGACCGTGCAAACCGCGTGTTCATCGTCGGCACCCTCACCGAAACCGAGGACGTCGGCGAGGACAGCGAGTACTGGCGCGGCCGCGTCGTCGACCCGACGGGGACGTTCTTCGTCTACGCCGGCCAGTACCAGCCCGAAGCGGCCTCGATCTTGCGCGAGACTGAGCCGCCGGCATACGTCTCGGTCGTCGGCAAGCCCCGGACCTACGAGACCGAGGACGGCAGCGTCAACGTCTCCGTCCGACCCGAATCGATCGCCGTCGTCGATGCCGCAACTCGTGACCGCTGGGTCGTCGAGACCGCAGAACGCACGCTCGACCGCATCGAGGCCTTCGAGGAGTGGGAGGCCGAACAGGAGGCCCCCGAGAGCGCCTCGACTGCGCCGACGAACGAGTACGCCCAGATGGCCCGCGAGCAGTACGACTCGCCGGTCGTCAACTACCGCAACGACGTGATTCAGGCACTCGAGCAACTCGAGGAGCAAGAAGCCGACGCGACGGCGTAACCGCCAGCGTCGAGTCGATTTTTCGGCCGTGTGATGTGAGGTACGACACTGATAGCGTACCTACTCTGACACCCGCAGTCGCGCTGCCGCCCCGCTACACCGCTGCACCGCCACCCGGTACATCACCACCAGACTGCTGCACCGCCGCCCCGGCACACCACCACCAGACCGCTGCACCGCCGCCCCGGCACACCACCACACCGCCCCACTTCCAGACCCCTTCCTTCCATCCCACTGCCCGTCGCCGGCCCCACTGTTACCCGCTCGGGCGGCGTACACGAACCCATGCCCGAGTCGAACGAGTCCACGTCTGAGTCGAGCGACACCAGAACCGAGCCGAACACAGACCACACCGACGACCGCCCGCAACTCGTCGGCATCAACCACGTCGCCCTCGAGGTCGGCGACATCGAGGACGCACTCGAGTTCTACGCGTCGCTATTCGCGTTCGACCTCCGGGGACGGTCGGAGACGGCGGCGTTTCTCGACATGGGCGATCAGTTCATCGCGCTATCGGAGACCGCCAACGCGGCGGCGACCGCGGACGAGAAGCGCCATTTCGGCCTCGTCGTCGATGACCTCGACACCGCCGAGCGCCGGCTCGACGATCAGGGTGTCGACCCCCTCGACGTGTCGGGACTCGAGTTCCGTGATCCCTGGGGGAACCGCGTCCAACTGGTCGAGTACGGCGAGATCCAGTTTACGAAGGCCGAGCACGTGCGCGAGGGGATGGGACTCGAACTCGAGAAGTCGGCGGATGCGATCGCCGAACTGGCCGAGAAGGGGCTGGTACCGGAGTCGTAAGCGTCCGAGCGTCCGAGCGTGCGACACCGGGCGACGAGCTGGCCGTTCGAACCGAATTCAATCTTCTCGTCTGACGAACCGTTAAGTGGAATGCCCGGTGAGTAACTGACGAGTACGAATGGGCAACAAGAACAAGACGATCTCGTTTCGCGTCAACGAGGACGCGTTCGACGCGCTCCAGGACATCGCCGAGGAGCGCGACATCTCGCTGTCCGCGGTGTTTCGCGACTACGTCGACCAGCTCGTCGAGCACGACGGGCAGGTCGCGGTCGTCCCCGAGCGCGACCTCGAGATCAGATCGGCCGAGGGTGCTGGCAGCAGCGACGGCGACGACGCGGACCTCTCGTTCCCGCCGACCGTCGAGGTCCCGAAGAGTTTCATCCGCGAGCACGAACGACTCGAACTCGAGACTGACCACCTTCGTGAGCAACTCGACGAGTACAAGGCCTACGTCACGCAGCTCCAGGATCGACTCGAGGACGAGGAAGACGAGGTGCTGTTGCTCGACGATCTCGACGATTTTGACGGCCTCGATGATCTCGATAGCGCGGACGTAGACGACTCCTACCAGCTTCGGTAGGTGGGCGGCGGTTGCGAAGCTGTGGAGATACGAAAGTTCGAGTCTGCCCCCTCCCCGTCAGCCGCTTCCGGTAGTTAGTCGAACGCCGGCAGTACATCCTCACCGAACGCCTCGATGAACTCCTCCTGATTCGTGTTGACGTTGTGGAGGTAGACTCGATCGACATCGAGTTCCAGATCCTGTTCGATCCACTCGCGGTGCTCCTCCAGATCCGCGGAGACGCGAACGTTCGCCTCTACGTCCTCGTCACTGATCTGTGCCCCAAGTTCGTCGTAATCCTCCGGCGTCCGAAGTTCCTGCGTCACCGTCCCCGGAATACACTGATTTCGCCACTGTTCGACCGCGCCCTCGAGTGCAGCCTCCTCGTCGCTCGCGTAGGAGTGCTGGGCCTTGAGGTAGACCGGCTTCTCCGGGGCATGCTCGCGGAACGCCTCGACGCGAGCCGCGTCGTCCTCGTGATTCGGCGTCGCGATGGTGATCATGCCGTCGGCCCACTCGGCCAGCCACTCGGCGGTTTCCTCGGACAGCGCCGCCCCGATCAGCGGCGGTGGCGTCTCCGGGCGGGAGTACAGCGTCGCCTGCTCGACGTCGACGCGCCCGTGGTGGGTCACCTCCTCGCCATCCCAGAGGCGGCGCATGATCGTCGCACACTCCTCGAGACGCGCGTTTCGCTCCTCCTTGATCGGCCAGTCCACACCCGTAATGCCCTCGTTGAGCACCTGCCCGCTGCCGACCGCAAGCCAGAACTGCTCCGGATACATCTCGCGCAGCGTCGCCGCTCCCTGCGCGATGATCGCCGGATGGTAGCGGTAGCCGGGCGCGTTGACCGTTCCGAACGTCAGGTCTGTCGCCTCCAGCGCTGACCCGAGCCACGACCAGACGAGCCCCGACTCGCCCTGTTGCTCGCTCCAGGGATGGAAGTGATCCGAAGCGAGTGCGTGCTCGAAGCCCTCCTCGTCTGCGAGTTGGGCGTACTCGAGTACCTCGCTCGGCGCGAACTGTTCGTGGGAAGCGTGGTAGCCGAGGACGTCGGCTGTCATTGGTGGTCACCTGGTGTTTTGGTGGATCGTGTCTGAGTGGTCTGGGATCGTGTCCGGGTGGTCTGCAGCGTCGGATGGCCAGTGCCAGTGTGTTCGGGCCACCACCGACGTTGGAGCTGTTGGTGGAATCGTCCTCGGAATGAAGGGTGTGGCGACAACACGGTGGTGTCGTCTACGGATGACTACTTAGTTTCTCGACGCGCAAGTGCATGAAGAGCGATTCGCAGGTGTGTCAATAGCCGGCCGGTTTCAGACGAGTTGCTGTGCGAGCGAACTACCGCGCGAGATCCTGCTTTGCCTGCCGAATCTCGTCGCGCTTTTCGTCTGCGCCCTCGACCCGCGCGAGACTCTCGGCCGCCTCCAGCGTCCGCACGCCGCTGTCGAGGAAGGAGAGCACGTCGCCCGAATAGGCATAGACCATGTAGTCGTCGCTCATCACATCAACGATCGCATCGGGACCGAGTCCCTGCGCTCGTAACTCGAGTAGATACTCGATGAACTTGCGCTCGGGACAGCCACAGTAGGGGTTGTTGTCGCAGTCGCAGTCGAGGAAGTCCTCCGTGAAGTCGAGTACCCGATCCCGGGTCGCGTCGTCGAGCTTCTCGAGTCCTGCGCCCTGAAAGAGCATGTCGAGGGTGGCACCCTTGAACGCGCCTTTGGGGATGTTCGTCTCGAGCTGGGAGCTCAGTTGCCGGTGGTTCTTGACGTAGATCTTGTCGGTGATGGCCACGCGTTGGCGGACGTACGACAGCGTGGCCGAAAAACGTCTCGGTCGGCGATTCAGGTTCCGATTCAGAACGTGACCGTGAGCGCCGGACAACCGCGGTATCTGCTACCACGATCACGTACGCGAGTCGTAACGTATTTCAGGTTAACCGGACCTACATACGTCTGCAAGCGTGTCCGGGTTGGGGTAGTGGTTATCCTTCAGCCTTGTGGAGGCTGAGACGCGGGTTCGATTCTCGCACCCGGACTTTCTGACGACGACTTCACGGAGGAGTCGAAAGTCCGACCGAGATCGAACCAGACGAGTCGTGCGCAGCGCCAGCGAGCACGTCTCGGCGTGGTTCGATTCTCGCACCCGGTCGTTTTCCTTACGAACACCCGGTCGGTCCAGTTCCGTCTGATCACTTCCTCTAAACACGTCACAGCAGCATCACTGACCTATTTTTACTCACCAACAAACGTGCGCATATGCCACGGATTCCACCTGTCGACCCCGAGGAGTTCCCGGCCGACAAACGCGACCTGCTCGACACACTGTCCGACAAAGACGTCCCACCCGAAGAACGCGGCCACTCACTCGAGGGCGGCACGCTGAACGTCTACCGAACCATGGGTCAGGACCCCGCACTGCTCGAGCAGTTCCGCGCCTACGGGTCCGCAGTCTGGCGCGAGAGCGGCCTTTCGCCCCACGAACGCGAGTTCGTGATCCTCGCGACGGCCTACTACGCCGATTCGGCCTACGAGTGGCACCAGCACGTCCGCGTCGCACTCGACGAGGGGATGGATCCCGAACAGATTCTCGCCGTCTCCCGCGAGGAACAGGACCGACTCGAGTCCGACCACGCAGCGATCGTCGACTACGTCGCGGCGTTCGTCACGGGTGAGGTCGACGACGCGATCCACGACCGCCTGGCCGAGTGCTACGATGACGAGACGATTCTGGGAATCGGGATGCTCTCAGGGTGTTATCTCGGCCTCGCCCGACTGTTAGACGCGCTCGCAGTCGAGTGTGAAGCGCCGTTCGTTGGTTGGGATCTCGAGAACTGCTGAGGAGGGGTTCGGTTCGAATCTGGTTGCGACGCGACCGGATCAGTCTGCCTGCCAGACTGGTCGCCTTCTTGTACTTACTCCAACATGTGGAAAACCATTATGATACCGATCGGTCATAGGGCACCCCATGGGAGACAAAACCATGAACGTCGACCGTCGCGGTGTACTCCGTGGCGTCGGCGGCGGGGCGATCGTACTGGCGGGACTGGGCGGCGCTGGCAGCGTCAGCGCGCAAGATGCAGTCACAGTCACAGCGGTCTGGACTGACGACGAGGAAGAAGACTTCCTCGCTGTGGTCGACTACGTCGAGGGCGAGACCGGCGTCGACATCTCGTACGCGCCGCGAGACACCGAAACGCTCCTGACAGAGACGCTGATGGACTACGAGGCCGGCATTGCGACGGCGGATATTGTCGTGTTGCCGACTGAGGGGCGCGTTCGGCGGGACGGCCAGGCGGGCCACCTCGAACCGGTCGGCGACCTGTGGGACGAAGACGAATACTCGACCGAGCATGCGGTCGTCGAGGCGAACGGCGAGGTCTACGCCGCTCCGTTCGGGATGGACCTCAAGCCTGGCTTCTGGTACCGACAGTCGTTCTTCGAGGAGCACGGACTCGAGGAGCCCGAGGATTACGACGCCTTCCTCGACCTCCTCGACGAGATCGACGGCATCGAAGGCGTCGAGGCACCGCTCGCGTCCGGGAACGGCGACGGCTGGCCGCTCAGCGACGTCACGGAGGCGTTTATCCTCCGGCAAGAGGACGGCGCACAGCTCCAGCAGGATCTCATCGAGGGCGACGCCGAGTTCACCGACGACCGCGTCGTGACGGCCTTCGAGGAACTGCAGGAACTCTTGCAGGCGGGCTACTTCAGCGAAGTCCGCGACTTCGGCATCCAGTACGAGTTCTTCTGGGAGAACGAGACGCCCCTGTACTTTATGGGGTCGTGGACGCCGACGTTCGGCGCGATCGAGGATCCGGAAGACCTCGACTACTTCATGCTCCCCGGCACCGATGCGATGGTGACCAGCATCAACTGGTTCACTATTCCTGCGTATACGGACGCGACCGACGCGGCCAGAACCGCTGTCGAGGGTATCATCTCCCCCGACGGACAGGAGGTCTGGACCGAACGCGGTGGCTTCGTTCCGTCCTCGCTCGAGGTGCCGGCGGACGCCTTCGATATCGACATCATGCAGGACCTGTCCGAACACGCGGACGAGGTCGATCTCGTCCCCGACCTCGACGACGCGGTCGGTGATCCGTTCCAGGCCGAATTCTGGTCACAGCTTCTCGGCCTCTGGGCCGAACCGGACCAGGACGTTACCGGCATCACCGAGTCGCTCGACGGTGTCCTGCAAGAAACCGTCCAGGAGGACGGCCCGTAGCGTGTCGAAACTCGAGACCGACGGCGGTACCGACGCTGACACCGACACCGACACCAATACCACCGCCAACGCCAACACCAACACTAACACCGACACTGGCACACCCACCACAGGTACCACTACCGAAGGTCCCAACAGCAGCGGGAACGCCCTCGGTCTCGAGAGCGGACGTAACAACAAGGCCGGACGCGACGCTCACAACGGCGGGGTACTCGAGTCCATCCAGATCGTCGGCCAGGAAATCCGGCGCAGCAGTGCTAACGCCGTCGCGGTCGATCTGCTGTACGTGTTCACCATCGGCTTTTTTGCGAGTCTCTCAATTCGCGGGTTCTGGCCGGCGCTGATTGCGGCCTTCCCGATCGCGGTGTTGCTCGGGTTCGCCTGGCTCTCCTCGCGGCTGTTTTTCCTGACGAACGTGCTCGCAATCGTCGTTGCGATCGCAGCAACGAGGATGGGGTTGTTGCCGCTGTGAACTGCTGAAACGGGGAACGCTATCTGGGTTGCCGAAACTGGATGCCGTGGTCGTGTTGATGGCGACCTCCCACTGTCAGTCCGCGACCGCGGCCACCATCCCTCGCTTGTAGTACCGTTCTAACAGCAAGAATAGGATCACCGGCACGGCCATCGTCATGATCGAGCCGGCGGCGATCATCCCCCACTCGACCTGTACGCGTCCGGTCATCAGCGGGAGCACCTGCGGCGCGAGGTAGAGCTCCGGCGAGCGCATGAATACCAGCGGGAAAAAGAAGGCGTTCCAGACCCAGGTGAACTGAATCACCGCCACCGAGACGAGCGCGGGTGTCGACAGCGGCAGGATGATCGTCCGGAAGATCTGGTACCGCGAGGCCCCGTCGATCCGCGCGGCCTCCTCGAGTTCCTCCGGAATCCCGAGCAGATAGTTACGCAGGAAGAGGACGACCCAGCCCAGTCCCCAGCCGATGTGGATCAGGATCAGCCCCATGTAGGTGTCGAACAGCCCGAACTCGTGCAGTGCATTGTAGTTCCCCATCGCAACGAGCTCGGGCGGCGCGGCCATCACCAGTAGTATCAGGAAAAAGAGCGTCGTCTTCAAGGGGAACTCGAATCTGGCGAACGGGTAGGCCGCCATCACGCCGAGGAGCATCACGATGAGCACTGCCGGAATCGTGACGATGAACGTGTTTCGCAGCGCCCGGCCCATCGGTGCAGTGCTGTAGTCCCATGCCTGGTAGTAGTTCTCGAGTGTGAACGTCATTCCCTCGACGTGCCACCAGCCGCCGATAATCTCTGAGAGGGGCCGGAACGAGGCCATAAACAGGCCGATGAAGGGAACGATCCAGAGAACCGCGACGGCGATCGCAACGAGATACGTGAGCGCACGCTTACTCGTAGGGATCGTCTCGTTGAGCCGGGTCTGCCAGTCGAGATCGGCCTCGGGTGCCGTCTCGGGGATCTCTTCGGTTCGCAGGTATCGGGTACGGTCGTGGTCGTTGACTGTGTCTGCTCCCGCGTCGATGCCGGTCGGGTTGAGTGGATCGTCGTCTGTCATTGGGATCACCGCATGCGTGCGATGTAGAGCGCGAGTGGGGCGACGATGAACAGTTGCAGCAGCGCCACGACCATCGCCATGCCGTAGTCGATCTGCGGGCGGAACGCGGCCCGATACACTTCGATGCCGAGCACGGAGTAGGCGTGATTCGGACCGCCTGCAGCACCGCCGGCCGCGTAGACGATGTCGAACATCCGCATCACCCAGATGATGCCCATGATGACGACGACCGCGGTCACCGGCTTGACGAGCGGCCAGATGATGTCCCAGAACCGTCGCCACGCGTTAGCACCGTCGACCTTGGCTGATTCGATCAGTGATGGGTCGATAGCGGACAGCGCCGAACTGTACAGGAGCATACTGAAACCGGTGTGGACCCAGATGCCGCCTGCAATAAGCGCGTAGATCGCCACCTGCGGCGACTGGGTCCAGTTGCGGACCAGGTGTCCCTGACCGATCACCCGCAGGAACTCGTTGAAGATGCCTGCTTGTGGGTCGTAGACGAACATGAGCACCAGACCGATGACGATTGGCGGGACGGTAAACCCCGCAAAGACCATCGACCGCAGGATACGCCGTCCCTTCAGATCGGCGAACAACAGCGCGAGCGCCAGACCGAGGAACGTACTGGCCGGGACGTGGAGGACCACCCAGAGGAGGTTGTGCGTGAGCGCCCCCATCGGGTACTGGAACTCCCGCATGTTCGACCAGTTGACGATGAGCGGGTCAGTGAGCGACCGAATCCAGTTGTCGAAGCCGACGAAGTGCTCCATCGTGAACGTGTCCCACGAATAGAAGCTCCCGATCGCAGAGTAGACGATCGGGGCGACGGAGAAGATGGTAAAGAGCGTCAGCCCGGGAATCAAAAAGACAGCAATCGCGATCGCTTTGTCTCGGTCGACGGCCAGTCCGTCTGCTCGGTCGGTGTCTGCGGTGACCGCGTCGAAGTGGTCTCGGAGGCTCATAGCTCGGGTTTCTGTGTTCCGTTAGTTGACCAGTTCGCCGTTCTCGTCGTACAGGTAGGCGTCATCGTCGTCGAACGTGAGGTAGACGCGCTCATCGCGCGAGACGGTTCCGTCGGCTAGCTTTGCGTTCACGAGCTGGTCGTTGACCGTGACGTTGACGAGGACGTACTCGCCGAGCGGTTCGACGGTGTCGACCCGCCCTTCGATCACGTTTCCGGCTGTCGGCCGCGAGGTCGTGATGGTCAGGTCCTCCGGACGAACTCCCAGTGCGACCTCACCCTGGACGTCACTCGTCACCACGCTAGCAGTGTCGCCGTCCCCCGGAGCCGCCGTGCTGCCCTCGTCGTCGACTGTATCGCCGACTCGCAGTACGTCGTCTAGCTCGACGGCCCCTGCTTCGCCGAAGTCGATCGAGCCGTTTCGTCGCGTCCCCTCGAACAGGTTCATCGGCGGCGAACCGATAAACCGGGCCACCCACGCCGTCCGCGGACGCTCGTATAGCTCCTGTGGCGGCGCGACCTGCTGGATCGTCCCCCGGTTCATCACCACGACCCGATCGGCCATGCTCATCGCCTCCTCCTGGTTGTGGGTCACGTAGACGGTCGTGATGTCGAGCTCGTTCTGGAGCCGCTTCAGCTCGACGCGCATCTCCTGGCGGAGCTTCGCGTCGAGATTCGAGAGCGGTTCGTCGAGCAGAAACACCGACGGTTCTCTGATAATCGCCCGCGCGAGCGCCACCCGCTGGCGCTGTCCACCCGACAGCGCTGCCGGTTTCTTTCCGACCTGGTCTTCGATGTGCAACAGCGTGGTGACCTCCTCGACCTTCCGGTCGCGCTCGTCGGGCGGAACGCCCCGAACCCGCAGCGGGTAGCCAATGTTCTCCGCGACCGTCATATGCGGATACAACGCGTAGTTCTGGAACACCATCGCCACGTTCCGACTGCTCGGTGAGCGCCCGTCCACCCGCTCGTCATCGAAGTAGATCACTCCCTCGGAGGGCTGCTCGAGTCCCGCAATCAACCGCAGCGCGGTTGTCTTCCCACAGCCCGACGGACCGAGAAACACCAGAAACTCGCCGTCGACCACCTCGAGCGTTAGCCGGTAGTTCGCGATGGTTTGCCCACCGTCGAAGTACTTGCTAACGTCTTCCATGACAATCGATGTCATTAGGGAATACGTACGCGCGAGTCATCCATTAATCCCGAACCTACCAGCACGGGTGTTGATACGTCTAAATACCGGAGTGTTGCTGTGAAGATAGCATGTGTGAGTAGTCACTGAAACTCCGTTGTCTCCACGATTGCGGCGGGTCCCCGTCCCGCTCCAGAGACCAATCACCGGTCAAATCAATCCACTCGCTACTCGAGACACTCCGTTCCGTCATGCCGCGTCAAAATGGATGGCACCTCGTCAGGTTCGACCCACACCTGCACGGTGATACATCCGTTACCGTGTTTATCTGCAATATTGCTCTCGCGGGTCGTCTCGCCGATCGCAGTTCGGACGACGAACTCGCCAGGCTCCGTCGGTAGGTCCACGTCTACTTCCATGCCACCCGTCAGACTCCCCTCCGCCGCATCGATTTCGTGTGTCGCTGCATGGAGAATCTCGCCGTCGTACTCGAGTTCCAACTCGAGTGTCTGTGCCTCTTCGATCGTATTGTCTATCAGAACCTCTTCGACGACGACGGCTGGGTCTTCGTCGTCTGCGGCGGGTAGTGAGAGACAGCCAGTGAGGAGCACCGCCGTGCTGGCAGTCGCCTGCAGGAACTGTCGCCGATTCATTAGATCACTGTTACCGATGCTTGTGAAAATAGTTGCCATCCTTCCATGTGGCCATCCGTTCCGAACGCCGCCACGCGGCGAGAGGGAGAGCCACCGCCAGTACGACACTTCGCGGGCCTTACACTGGACAACCCGTTCGATTGTGGACGGCCGGTAAGATCGCGTCGCTCCCAACCGGGATAGTTGGGTTGGTGGTGGTGGGTGCTCGAGTAGGAATTGCGTCGACATCGGTTTCACCTCCCAGATCCGTTCGAACAGATACGGTCGCTCTCGTTCTACTCGAGTACTGCGGTTTTCACAGTTTAGAATCCGTCGCCGTCAGTTTCTACACCCGTTCGCTCCGCTCACGGTTTGAAATATGCCGCCTCCCGAATTATGAACAACGTCCAGAAATGCTCGCTTTGCTGCGCCTTTCTGGTCTCGTTTAAATCCGATCGGATATCATTTTTGGCGTTCACGAACGACTCGCTACGCTCGTCGTCTTGTTCACGCCAAAAGTGCCGCCTCCCGGATTTGAACCGGGGACAGCTCGATCTTCAGTCGAGTGCTCTCCCAGTCTGAGCTAAGGCGGCTCGCACTCGTAGTTCAGGCCATGGTATAAAAAAGGATTTCGAATTGCATCCGGCCGTTACGTGACTTTCCTGACACCCATCACCGGCTTGCAGACCTCACTGGTAGGCACTCTCACCAACTGTAATGGCGGGACTACGCCCCGAGAAATCTCGGTGTAACGGCCGTCTGTTGGATATACAGATATTCAAGACACGTTTTTCCGCACTCGACGGTAATATCGTGTTATGGGGGCACTTACCTCGAGCCAATCAGACTACGAACTCTCGGCGGATACTATCCTCGAGTTACTGGCCAACCGTCGGCGTCGGTACCTCCTGTACGCCCTTCGGGGACAGGACGGCCCGATAGAACTCTCGACACTCGCAGAGCAAGTCGCCGGCTGGGAACACGACGTCCCGCCTGAGGAGGTCGCAAAGAACGAATACAAGAGCGTCTACGTCTCGTCCGTCCAGTGTCACGTCCCGAAACTGGCGGACGCTGGCGTCGTCGACCACGACGAGGACAACCACACCGTCGTCCTCGCAGACAACTTCGAGCAACTCGAGCCGTACCTTCGTATTGTCGTCAAGGACGAACCGGAGAACTCAACGCTCCACACGGCGCTCGAACGGGAAGCTGGCGAGGGCTTCTTCAGCCAGATCAGGGAGAACGTCGCGCGACTCAAGCAGTGACTACTGCCGATTGAGCAGCGTCCTGGACCCTACCAGCCCCCGTTGACCTCCCGTGACGTACCGTTTTCTCGTCGTTCGTGGCGTGTGTACTCGAGTAACTACTGGCTGCAATTTCGTTTCTTTCTGTTACCCAGCGTGCTGTGAGCTATTGCTGGGTGAGTCTCAATGGAGTAGAGTTCGGGCGGGTTCGAACCTCGCCCAGACGGTCGGCCTCACTTCGTTCGGCCGCTGCGACTGGTCTGGCTCGAATCCGCCACTCGCATCACAGTGCCGTCGCTCACGAATTGTTCGCGACAGCAATAGTGGGCTCGGGCGGGTTCGAACAACGTGAAGACGGTCGATCACTGCGTTCGCTCTGTCTTCCCTCGTTCGAACCGCCACTCGCATACATTTCTCTGGCTCACCGTTGTTCGCCAGAGAAATGGGCTCGGGCGGGTTCGAACCACGGTCGCAGCAAAGCTGCTCCCTGATTAGAACCCGCCTCGCGCTACGATTCACTCCTCACGTTCGTTCGTCGCAGAAACGTAGTGGGCTCGGGCGGGTTCGAACCACCGACCTCGGCCTTGTAAAGGCCGCGTCATAACCAGCTAGACCACGAGCCCGCATCCGGAACAAGACACCCCGTCCGAATAACCTTTACTTTCTCGCGTCGCATCGCCGGTATGGTTCTCGAGCGGGTCTGGAAAAGCCTGCTTGCCGTCGCCGCACTCTTGCTCATCGGCGCGCTGACCCTCCAGATCGGGCTCATCGCTGCACCGTGGGCGGACGACACCCGAACCCTCCACGTGCTCGACGAGGACGGCGACCCCAAAGCGACCATCGAGGTCGAACTCGCGGATACGGCAATGGAGCGCTACACCGGCCTGAGCGACCACGACTCGCTGGCGGACGGTGAGGGAATGCTGTTCATCCATGCAAGCGAAGGCGAACGAACCTACGTCATGCGAGACATGGACTTCGACATCGACATCATCTTCATCGATGCTGACCGCGAAATCACGTCGATCGAACACGCCCGCGCACCCGAACCCGGCGAAGATGGCGAGGCACTCGAGTACACCGGCCAGGGTGAGTGGGTGCTCGAAGTGCCACGGGGCTATGCGAACCAGACTGGGATGGAACCGGGGGATGAGGTTGCACTCGGTGAGGAGTGATCCCCGAACCGATGTGATCTGATGTGTTTCGATTCGTAGCAAACCCTTATTGCCAGTCGGCTCACAGGTGGGTATAATGGCCGGCGTCGACTGGGATGAAGACGATCCGTTCGAGGAGCAACGCGAGCAGGCAGAGAGTCCGATGCGGCGGCTCATATTCGATTTCGGCCGTCCGTACTGGTTTTCGATGACCGTTGGACTCATTTCGAGCGTGTTCGCGCGTGCGCTGGATCTGTTACCAGCGCTGTTGCTCGCGGTTGCGATCGACTCGATCTTTGGCGAACAGGCGTTTCACGAGCAGGTCCCGTTATCCGTCCTGCCGGAGGCGTGGCTTCCGGCGAGCGAGACGGAACAGTTCGTGTTCGTCGTCGTCGTGGTCGCGGGGTCGTTCGTCCTCGGAGCGGTGTTTCACTGGCTGCGCAACTGGGGATTCAACTCCTTCTCACAGGATGTCCAACACGACGTGCGAACGGCGACGTACGACAAGATGCAGCGCCTCGACATGGAGTTCTTCTCGAACAAGCAGACCGGTGAGATGATGTCGGTGCTCTCGAACGACGTCAACCAGCTCGAGCGCTTCCTCAACGAGGGGATGAACTCGGCGACCCGGCTGATCGTGATGGTGTTCGGGATCACGTTCCTGCTGTTCTGGCTCAACCCACAGCTGGCGCTGGTCTCGCTCGCGCCCGTTCCGTTGATCGCTATCTTCACCTACATCTTCGTCCAGAAGATCCAGCCGAAGTACGCCGCCGTCCGCTCCTCGGTCGGGAAGGTCAACTCCCGACTCGAGAACAACCTCGGTGGGATTAACGTGATCAAGTCCTCGAACACCGAGGAGTACGAGTCCGACCGCGTCAACGACGTGTCGCGCAAGTACTACAACACCAACTGGGACGCCATTTGGCTGCGAATCAAGTTCTTCCCCGGGCTACAGGTCATCTCCGGCATCGGCTTCGTCCTGACGTTCCTGGTCGGTGGCTACTGGGTGCTCATGGGCACCGCACCGGGGCCGTTCACGGGAACCCTCGAGACCGGTGTCTTCGTCGCGTTCATCATGTACACCCAGCAACTCGTCTGGCCGATGGCCCAGTTTGGACAGGTCATCAACATGTACCAGCGCGCGGAGGCTTCGAGCGAGCGTATCTTCGGTCTGATGGACGAACAGGGCCGCATCGAGCGCGACGAGGATGCCAACGAGATTGAGGTCCGAGACGGCCGGGTCGAGTACGACCACGTCAGCTTCAGTTACGAGGACGAACTGCACGACTCTGGTGACGATGACGGTCACGGTCACGGTCACGGTGACGGTGACGGTGACGATGACAATGACGACCAAATCCCGGACGAGAACCTGATCATCGACGACATCAGTTTCGACGTCGACGGCGGCGAGACGGTCGCACTCGTCGGCCCAACGGGAGCCGGCAAGTCGACTGTCCTCAAGCTCCTCCTCCGACTCTACGACGTCAACGAGGGAGCGATCCGCATCGACGGACAGGACGTCCGCGACGTCTCCCTGGCCAGTCTTCGCCAGTCGATGGGATACGTCGGCCAGGACTCGTTCCTCTTCTACGGCACCGTCGAGGAAAACATCACCTACGGCACCTTCGGCGCGGACCGCGAGGAGATTGTCGAGGCAGCCAAGGCCGCCGAGGCCCACGAGTTCATCCAGAACTTGCCAGAGGGGTACGACACCATGGTCGGCGAGCGCGGCGTCAAACTCTCGGGTGGTCAGCGCCAGCGCGTCGCCATCGCCCGCGCCGTCCTCAAAGATCCGGACATCCTCATCCTGGACGAGGCGACCAGCGACGTCGACACGGAGACCGAGATGCTCATCCAGCGCTCGATCGACGACCTGACCGAGAACCGAACCACGTTCGCCATCGCGCACCGCCTCTCGACGATCAAGGACGCCGATCAGATCCTCGTCCTCGAGGACGGCCGAATCGTCGAACGCGGCACACACGCCGAACTCCTGCAGAACGAAGGTCTCTACTCGCACCTCTGGGGCGTTCAGGCCGGCGAAATCGACGAACTTCCACAGGAGTTCATCGAGCGCGCCCAGCGCCGCCACGCGCGCACAGAAATCAGCGACGACTAACTCCGCGACAACTACCTCTGCGACGCCTCATTTCGCCTCAGAACGACTCCTGCTCGCGCTGGCCTTCCTGGTCCGGCGCACCCTCATCCTGCCGGTCCTCCCCCGCCGCAGGCGGCGTTCGATCGCTGTAGTTCTTCCGCCCAATTGCCTCGTCACCAACCATGTTCATAATCGCCTGTTCGACTTCTCCGTAGTCCCGGTACTCATCCTCGTTCAGCGGCCCGATGATCTCCTCGAGTGTCGCCGTTTTCTCACCCATCTCGAGTTCCGTGTCGCCGTGCTCCTCGAGTAGTTCGTCCTGGCTGATCGGGTACGACACCGACTCGAGTTCGTCGCCGAGGTCGCCCAGTTCGACGCCGAGTTCGCGGCTATCGTCGGTCATAGTGGTCTTTCGCCGATGGGTCGGAAACCGGTTGACCTTGCGTTCGCCACGGTGGTGTATACGTGATCTTTCCGGTCGACGAGCGGCGCGTCACGCGTCACGCGCCACGCGTCGTACGTCACACTCGCTCGCCACGAGTCACGAGTCACCGACGGTTTCATGTCCGAACGCCGAGCCTATGCTGCTATGAACCTCGCCAGCGCTACCTGGACCGATGTGGGAGAACTCGAGGCCGACCTCGCTGTCGTCCCCGTTGGCAGCACGGAACAACACGGCCCACACGCACCGCTCGGAACCGACGTGCTCACTGCCGAGGCGGTCGCCGACGCCGGCCTCGAGCGCACGGACCGCGACGTGCTCCGAACGCCAGCGATCCCGATCGGCGTCGCCGAGGAACACCGCCAGTTCCCCGGCACGATGTGGGTCTCGCCGGACACCTTCCGCAGCTACGTCCGCGAAGCCGTCCAGAGTCTGTCCCACCACGGCGTCGAACGCGTCGTCCTCGTCAACGGCCACGGCGGCAACGTCGACGCGCTCCGGGAGGTCGGTGGGCGGCTCACGCGCGACGGCGACGCCTACACCGTCCCGTTCACCTGGTTCAACGCGGTTGGCGACCACTCCGCCGATATGGGCCACGGCGGGCCACTCGAGACGGCCCTCCTCCGACACATCGAACCCGACCTGGTCCGCGACGACCGCCTCGAAGAAGCGCGCGACGGCGCTGCCGATGGCTGGGGGGAGTGGACGAGTTACGTGAACTTGGCCTACGATTCCGCGCAGTTCAGTGAGAACGGTGTCGTCGGGGATCCAGCCGAGGGCGACGAGGCGCGAGGCGAGGCGCTACTCGAGTTGGCGGCCGAGTCGCTGGCGCGGTTGCTGGATGCGGTTGCGGAGCGGGATGTGTCGCGACCCGAGAGTTGATAGTCGATAGCCGATACTCGGTAGTCGGTAGCCGGTCGTCCGTAGCCGATACCTGCCAGTTCGCAGGCGGACTGCGGATATGAAACGACGGTGGACGGTGGACGGTTGGGGTGGCGTGCGGCGATATTACTCGTCGTCTTCGTCCTCGCCCTCGCCCTCGCCCTCGCCCTCGTCTTCGTCGCCGTCGTCAGCCGCCGCCTCCTCTTCTTCGGCGTCTGTCTCTGGACCGGCGTCCTCGAGTGCCCCGCGCAGCGCCGGAATCGTCGCGGTGAGGTCACCGACCTGGTCGCCGGCCTCGCTGATATCGGTGATGGTCTCCTCGAGGTTGGCAATTTCTTCTTCGAGGTCCTCGGCGTCGTCGAAGGCGTCGGCGCGCTGGCCCATGGTGAACCACTTCTTCGCGTCGCGGAGGTGCTCTTCGGCGTCGCCGGCGTCGAGCGCGGAGTTGAGTGCGTTGAGCACGCCGAGGACGTTATCTGCATCGGCCTCCCAGACGTCGTCCGAGTCGGGGAGGGCGCCCCAGGCGTCCGCGAGCGAGGATTCGACGTCCTCGCGCATTTCGTTGGCCGCTTCGCCGAAGAGTTCCTCGTCGTCGCCGAGTGTCGCTTGGCTCATGTCACCACGTTCACGGTCACCGAGGTTAAAAGGTCGCCCGAAAGTGAAAGTGAAAATAGCCAGGAGCGAATCGGTACCGTCCGAACGGCGCGCGGGTTTCGAAAGGAAGGTCGTGTGTTGTGGTGGTTATCGTCTGATCAATCCGTTCGGATCGCCCGTATCGTTGCCTCCTCAGTCGTCCGCGTCGCGACCGCTCACGGAAACCACCTTCATCAGCGGGTAGCCATCTTCCATCGCCATCTGCGTAACGACCTCGCGGCCTTCGTAGTTCACGACGATTTCGACCTCGAGAAACCGTCCCGTCAGTTCGGTGTAGTCGGCTGCCGACCCAGCGAGTTCGGACTCGAGTACGTCGGTGCGAACGTCGACAGTCACGTCGACGCAGTGGGGCTGGTTCTCGATGGATGCTTCCATCGCGCGGGCGAGACTCGGCGCGCTCTCAGGTGCGACGGGCGTGCCGGCGAACTGGTGGTAGAGCGTGCCGAACTTGATGCCGGCTTCGAAGCAGGCGGTTTCGGCGGTTGTCGGGGCTGTCGCCGTCGTCGAGTCGGCTGGTTCGGACTCGTCGTCGCTTTCGTTCATAGTCGCGGTTCGCGGGCGCGATGGAAGGTCGTTCCGCTCCGGCATTTTACCTTATCGGGCCGTGGTGTGACACTGACGTGCGCCCCGGTCCAGAACCGCATGGTTCTTATCGACGCTTTCCCTCACACCGAACGAATGGCACAGTCGGTCCTGCTTACCGGGGCTGCGGGGCGCGTCGGAACGGCGATCCTCGCCGACCTCGCGGACGAACACGAGTGGCGGCTGATGGATCGCGACCCGATGACGGAGGACCATCCGGGCGAATTCGTCGTCGCGGATATCACCGACGAGGAAGCCGTCCGTGACGCGATGGAGGGCATCGACGTGGTGATCCACCTCGCGGGCGATCCGCGTCCGGAAGCGCCCTGGGATAGCGTCCTGACGAACAACATCGACGGCACGCAGACGATTTTCGAGGCCGCAGTCGACGCCGACGTGGAGAAGGTCGTCTTCGCCTCCTCGAATCACGCCGTCGGCGCGTACGAAACCGATGAACGCACCCCCGAGATGTACCGCGCGCACGACGACTACCTGCTCGACGGGACGGAACTCCCGCGACCGGGGAACCTCTACGGCGTCTCCAAGGCAGCCGGCGAGTCGCTCGGGCGGTACTACCACGACGAACACGGCCTCTCCGTCGCCTGCGTTCGGATCGGGAACCTCACGAAGGGCCATCCGCCGATCGACTACGAGCGCGGGCAGGCGATGTGGCTCTCCTACCGCGACTGTGCACACCTGTTCGACCGCTGCATCCGCGCGGAGTACGAGTTCGAAATCGTCTACGGCATCTCCGACAACGACCGCAAGTACTACTCGATCGACCGCGCGAAAGCGTCGCTCGGGTACGAACCGCAGGACAACTCCGCACAGCACGACTGATCAGAGTCGCGTTCGTTGTGTCTCCGGAGTTCTCCATTTGCTCCGCTCTTCTCTCCACTCTTCTCCGACCTTCGCGCACCCTCAGAACAGTCCTTCCACATCCGACTCCTTCGCCTGCCGACGCTCGACGTGTCCCGCCAGCCGCTGGGCGACGATCCCGCGATGGGAATCTTCGCGGACGAAATCGAACAGCAACGAGATGAACGCGCTGTCATCCTCGCCCGCTGCCAGATCTCGCTCGGCGTACTCGAGTCCCTGCTCGATCACACCCACCTCGTAGTCGAGTTCGTCGGCGAGGACGAGCGCGGCGATCGTCGTCGCGTCGAAGCCGAGGTCCTCGCGTGTTGGCACTTCGCCCTCGTGTTCGATGCGGACAGGTGGACGCCGTTCGACGAGTTCGGGATCGGCGGCGAGCGCGGCGAGGAACGAGCGCAGGGGTGAGAGCTGAACGTTGCGATAGGTGGACGGGAGCCCGGCGAGGTACTCGAGTGCACTGTCGGCCAGCCCAACCGTGCCCTCCCAGTTTTGGGTGTGAGCGTGGTGGACGGCGGCGGTGGCCTGGATGAGGCCGTGAAGTAGTTGTTCGTCGTCGGTACCGGTTTCGAGGTCGAGCCAGTGGTTCTCCCAGGCGTCGTGGGCGGCGTGGTAGAAGCCGTCGTTGTAGATGGCGATGCCGGCCCGGAGGTGGTCGCGCATAGGTGGGTGTCTGTCGGTCAGTATTCGGGGGATAGTGGAGAGGGTGTCGGTGGCTGCTTCTCACGACGGTGGCACGACCCTCTCGGATCGAGCATTGCTGATGCTGTTGCTGGTATTTGGCCGGGCTGGTACTGAGCCGGGATGGTACTGGACCGGGCTGGTACTGAGCCGGGATGGTACTGGACCGGTACTGGGCCGGTGCTGGTATCGTGGTAGCGTCAGGAACTGAAAGTGCCGGATATCTACCGCCTCCGGCGGGGCGGGCAGACAACTGTCGAAACGGAGAGTGCGGCCAAACCATGACGGAAACTGGACGCCGGGATGCACTCTCTGACCGGTTACTCGCCGCCACCGGTGAGGCGGTACTCGATCCGAGCACGGAATCGCATATTATTATGAGCGGGGTTCCGACTGTTTAGGCACCCGTTGTGTCGGGCGAAATCGTTCTATGGCTGCCCTAAGAGTCGTCTCGACAGATTTGCTCGACAATCCTGTTCGACCGTGTCCCTCCCCACTCGCCCTACTCGTCGTCCCAGTTCCAGCGGAATCGGCCGTCGCGCTGGACGACCTCGCCGTCGATTTCGAGCCGCGACTCCTCGCTCACGTCGGTAATCATGTCGACGTGGACCGCTGAGTCGTTGCCCGTCTCTCCCTCCGGCAGGCAGGCGTCGTAGGCCCGGCCGAGCGCCAGGTGGACCGTATCTCCCATCTTCTCGTCGAAGAGAATGTTGTCCGTATAGCGGTCGATACCGCGGTTCATCCCGATTCCGAGTTCGCCCAGGCGGCGTGCGCCCTCGTCTGCATCGAGGATGTCGCCGATCACGTCCGCGCCCTGATCCGCGTCGTAGTCGACGACCTCTCCGTCTTCGAACTCGAGTTGGACGTTCCGGACGGCGTCCCCGCGGAGCGTCATCGGCACGTCGAAGGTGACCTCGCCTTCGGTGGCGGCGGGCGCGGTGAAGACCTCGCCGCTCGGGAGGTTGTGCGAGTCGTAGGCGACCGAGGCGGCGCTGTTGACTGCCGTTCGGCCCTCGATACTCATCGTGAGGTCGGTTCCCTCGGAGACGAGTCGGACCTCGGAGCCCTCGTCAAGGAGTTCTTTCATGTTCGCCATCTCGTCGGCCAGTGACTCCCAGTCGCGCAGGATGGCGTCGTAGGCGAACTCCTGGTACTCCTCGTAGGCCATGTTGGCCTGCTGGGCGAGCGAACGGTTCGGGTGGACGGTTGACACCCAGCGCGTGTCGTAGCGCGCCTCGCGGATCTCGTCGCGAGCCTGGCGGTGTGCGGTACGAGTCTTGCCGGGCACGTCGGCCGTCGCGCTCGTGTTCCGTCCGCCGCGAATCGAGAGGTAGACGTCCGTTTCCTCCATGAGTGCGCGCTCGTGGCTTGGATTCTCGTCGAACTCGTCATCGTGTGCCTGGAGGTACGCTCGTGTCACCTCGCCGGAGCTGTAGGTCGCGAGGAGGTTCGCGCCGCGCTCGCCGAGTTTCTCGGCGACGGCGACGGCAAGTTCGTGGGCATCAGGACCGACGGAGAGAACGACGTTATCGCCGGCCTCGACGCGCGCGCTCCAGTCCACCAGTACGTCCGCGTGCTTGCGGATGCGTTCGTCCATACCGGCACGTGTGAGTGCCCCTTTAAAATCGTCATCGTTTGGCTCTACACAGTACCGGCGAGTCGAGAGTACTGGTTACAGTCAGGTCGACGCTTCGACCGCTCCAGAGCCGTTCCGCGAGCGGACGAACGAGACAATCGCGTAGACCACAGGTGTGTCGAGAACCGCGATCGCGAGCTTCAACAGGTACTGGCCAATAATCAGGCCGACGACGCCCTCGAAGCCGGGGTAGAAGCCAACACCGAGGGTCAGCGGCGCAATGGCGAACGCGATCGAGACGAAGATCACCGTATCGATCGCCTGACTGCTCGCCGTTGAGGCGATGTTTCGCAGCCAGAGCTTCTCGCGGCCGGTCCGGTCTCTGATCCAGTGAAAGACGAGTACGTCCCAGTTCTGGCTGACGACGTACGCGAGCAGACTCCCGATGACGATGTTCGTCGACGCACCGAGTACGTTTGCGAACTCGCTCGCGACTGCCGGGTCCTGTGCCGGTGCGGCGATCGTCGACCAGACGAGTACAAGCACGACGAAGTTCAGCGCGAAGCCGACGTTGACGACGACCTGTGCCGCCCGCCGTCCGTATAGTTCGGCGTAGCAGTCACTCGCCAGGAAGGTCAACGCGTACGCGAGCGCTGCACCCGGCAACACGAGTTCCGCACCCGTCACCGGGAGTGCAAACGGCAAGGAGAACTCGAGTACCTTTGCGGCCGTCACCTGGGCGGTGACGAGTGCGGCGACGAAGAGGCCGATGAGCGAGACCTGCGGTATCGTGGGTGTTGGTGCCGGTGTCGATGCTGCTGATGGTGATGGTGATGGTGATCTCGGTCCATGGTCGTGTGTCGATGGTGTTGTCTCGTCACTCCCCTGCTGGTGTTCCATACCCGCGGGCTCTCTGGCGAGTACCCCTAAACGATGCTATTTCACGGCCCGCAGCTGGCGGCAGTGGTAGTGGTGGTAGCAGTAGTGTTGGTAGCGGTAGTGGTGGTAGCGGTAGTGGTAGTGATGATATCCGTGACGGATCATCGTGCGAACAGTCTTCCAGCGATAATGGCGGGTGTGAGCGCGCCATCCTCGAATTGGGGCGAACCTACGAACCCGCTAATGAAGACATTCGATATCGAAGTCGTTCGGTACTGCCGTCGAGACCGACTGTCTGTCGCCATCTCAGCATACTGTCCGAACATCATCGGTCTCTTGGCTTCCCAGATCGATTCTGTATTCCGACTCGAGTAGTGGCCGAAAACGCGCGTTAGATTGCTTGAAACTCCGATCTATTGCCTGATACGCCGTAGATAACAAATAGCCGCTGTCGTGGTGTGAGCGTATGGGTGAAACATGGACGATCTGACCGGGTTCCAGCGGGACCTCCTGTATGTCATTGCAGGAGCGGACCAGCCGTCCGGCCAGGACGTAAAGGATGAGATCGAGACCTATTACAGCGCCGAGATCAATCACGGACGGCTGTATCCAAACCTCGACACGCTCGTGAACAAGGAACTCGTCGAGAAGGGAGAGCTCGACCGACGAACGAACTACTACGCGATCAGCGACGAGGGTCGACAGGTAATCGATGATCGGCGGGAGTGGGAACGCCAGTACGTCGATACCTGACCGCCGAGTGCATTCAGATCACTCCGTTCTCCGCTACAGCCCGTCGCCGCTATCGATGGGCCGTAGCGATTGGTGAATTCCACCGGTACGAGCGATTTGCGCCCAAAATGTGGCAGTATGTTGCCGTCGTACAACGCCAGTGCGGCTGGGTCGATAGCGCCCTGTCCGGCGTTCCGTACTCATCAATGCAGTCGCTTTGGTCAGGTGTGGTCCGGGAGGAAGTCCGCTGCCCCCTGTCGAACGGGCCTCATTGAGGCGCTCGCAACCCTGGATATCCCGTTTCCGTTGTTGCTAGCGGTGTGACGGAGTCGGCCGATACTGGAACCACCGTGGTCGGTCGGAGTGTCTGTGAGTAGCAGGGACAAAATAGGGTAGTTGCCCGAACCGGTGGCTCTCGACCCGATAGTCGGCGACAGGAGCCGCATAACGTCCGGGTGGCCGGTAGGTGGTGGCGGTGGTAAATTGTTGCCGACCCGGACAGTTGTCTGTTCCGGGTGTGGGGTCATTAAACCAACTGTCTTGTGTTCGCTGTTTGTTCTTCACGATAGATGATGGGTATCGTTTCGATGATCTGTGTGGTGTGATACTGTGGGGCAACCTTATTGACGGGTGCGACCGTATCCACTGTCATGCGGTTCGTGATTATTGGCGCTGGCCGAGTCGGCCTTCGGACGGCGCGCGTCCTGCGCGAGGAAGACCACGACGTGACGATCATCGAGCGCGACGAGGCGATGATCCGGCGCGCTCGCACACAGTCGTTCACCGTTATCGACGGCGACGGCTCCCGCGAAGCGGTTCTCGAGGAAGCCGGCGTCGCGGACGCCGACGCACTCGGTGCGCTGACCGGTGATCTGAACGTCAACTTCACCGCCTGCATGATCGCCAAACACCACGGCTGTCGGACGGTCATGCGGATCGACGAAGCCTATCGCGAGGGTATCTACCGCAAGTACGCGGAAGAAGTCGACGAGGTGATCTATCCCGAACGACTCGGCGCGATCGGCGCGAAGAACGCCCTCCTGGGTGGCACAATCCGCGCAATCGCGGACATCGCCCAACATCTCCAGATCGTCGAACTGACGATCACTGACGAGGCTCCCGTCAACGGCTACAGCATCAGCGAACTGCAACTGCCCGGCGACGCAACCGTCCTCGCGTTCGGCAAGGAAGAACAGCCACTCGAGATCCCCTCCGAGGACGAGTCGCTCGCGGTCGGCGACCGACTCGTGGTGCTCGCCGACTTCGACGTGTTGAGCGAGGTCAGGCAACTACTGGTCGGTGAGAGTTCGAGCGAGGCCGCGACGGCAATCGACGCGGATACGACGACTGGAGGACTCAACTAATGGTCACAGCATTCGTCATGATCAAAGCGAACACCGGCGAGGCGGATCGACTGCGAACTGATATTACGGGAATCGACGGCGTCGAGTCGGCACATATCGTCGCCGGTGACGTCGACCTCATCGCCAAGGCGAGCGTCGAGACGCCCGCTGCGGTCAAGGAGATTGCAGCGACACAGATTCAGGGAATCGAGGGCGTCGAGGATACGCAGACGTATATCGCGATGGACTAATCGACACACTCGAATACGTCGGGAGTCGGGAAGCACCAGCCTACCGGTGTCTGCTCGCCATCTTCTCGCTGCACCGTCAGTCCTCCGCCGCTCACAGCGGAGCGTTGCCGTTCCCCTGGCCGTGGTCGTCTCGTCCCTGCGCTGGTCCGGACGTCCCATCGGCCGCCTGCTGGCCGCGACTCTGTGCACTCTCTAGCAGCGTCGCCGCCGGCCCCGCATACTCGTAGCCGGGAATAATCCCCTGGGCGTACGTCCCTTCGACGTACTCGATCAGCGCCTTCGCATCCGCGACCCCGTTGGCCGCATCCCACGCGGTGAACTCGAGTTCAACCGTCACCGTCTCGTCGTGGCGCTCAACCTGTGGCTCCTCGTGGGTATCCGTCTGTGCGACGGTGAAGGCGTCCGCGAGTCGCCGCTCGAGCGTTTCGAACCAGCCGTCTTCGACGACGGGGGCGACGGGTTCGTCTGCCACGGCGGCGTCGAGGGTTGGGACTGTGACCTCGACGGAGAGTTGTCCATCACGTGGCTCAGGGGCGTCGGTTGCACTTACGCGCGCGTCGAACACGGTAGTCGTCAGTTCGTACTGTTCGGGGTCCTCGTTGGCCTCAGTGGCCGAGTCGGCTGGGTCGAACGCATCGTGGGCCGCGAGTTCGCGGTCGATCGCGTCAGGAAGGGACGTCATGTTCGTACAGCAAGCAAGGGTCGTCGGCGAAAAGGGTGTTGCGTTCGTGGGACAACAGACTGCTGTCGGCCGGGGCTGGTGTCCCCGTCTGATCGCAGCGGATTCGTTCACTGGCTGTCGTACTCGAGTCCGACTGTCTGGAGAACGGAGTGGTTACTCACCCCGAGAGTCGCCCGTAGGGAACTGTTACAGGCCACAACCGCACGCAGGCGTGGCACCGTTTCATGATCGTAGTCGTCCCTTTCCCGTGGAAACGACGTGCATTACTACAACCGATCCCGACGTGTTTCGTTGGCATGGATCTCGATAGACACGCTGCTGAACGTCGTCGCTTTGCGCGTCTCCTCGGAACTGATGGCGATCTCGGCTCTGGCCTCCCGATCGGTGCCGTTTCGGACCAGCAACCGTCACCGGCCCGCGATGACGACGCGTCATCCAGGTCGCGCGCGCCAGATGACGCTGCCAGCGACTCGGATTCCAGCTAAGACGACCAGCCGCTTTTTGCGTTCGTTTTCCCCTCGAGATCGGACACTCGTGAGGCGTGGCTGTGCGACTGAATCGTGTTCGTCCGGTCTGCGGCCGCCTGTGATCTGACGCTCGTCTGCTCTTTCGCGCCTGTCACACCGAGTCGTCGACGTCGCTGAGAACCGTATCGAGTGCCGTCGCGACCTCCTCGAAATCCTTCAGCGTGAGGCCGTCGGTCGTAATAATGACGCCCTCGCTCTCGGTGGTAACCCGGAGGAGAAAGCCGTTGTCGAAGACGCGGATGGTGTAGTTATACTGGCCGAGTTCGGACCGCTCGTAGGCGGTCTGGACGGTTTTGAAGCCGCGCCACTCGTGGCCGATGAACGTCGAAAGGTCGGCGTCGCGCTCGAGATCCTCGCGGAGATAGAGCTGTTCGTAGTCGTCGCGGGTGAAGTACGTGACCGATCGGAGGCTGTCGCCGATCGCGGTTCGACAGGTCGTGATAATCCGTTCTGCAGCCGCGGACGTGAGGAGCCCCGTGGTCATACTACCCGATACCTCAACCCCGGATACCTTAACAGCGGTGGACACGGAAGACGTGAAAGCGGAGTCACCGGTAGGGCCAGGAGAACAGCGTGCCGTCCCAGGCGCTGTTCGTGACGAGGTTTCGAACGCCCAATTGATCGAGGTGTGACCAGATACGCTTTTGTAACTCGGTGGGGGCGTACAGGTCCCAGTGAGGCGACAACCAGAGTGCCGCGGTTGCGTCTCTCGTTCGATCGTCGCCGCGGTCATCTCGCGTATCAGCTTCGAGCCACGTAGCGATGATCTCGAGGACAGTTGCAGCCTGGTCAGGATCGATCCCGAGATCGAACGATCCAGTGATTGGCCCTTCCTGGGTGGCAATAGCCCGTTCGACCGCCTCGTCGGTTCTCTCTGATCCGTTAGCGGTAAGATACGGGTTCAAGACGTGACCGGCCAGCGCCTTGAGCGCGTGCCCACGCAACACAGTCGGTTCGGTCGAGTCTTCGATTGCCTCGAAGAGAAATGCCCGATCGGCCTGATCGAACGGCTCTTGAACGACGTTTCGGGCCAGCCCAGTCGAGGGGTTCTTGATGACGTTGTAAGTGTGCCGTTCCCAGCACTCTTGTGCCGCGCGCAGACGCACACCTTTGTCCCCTGTGCGGACGAGAAGAGCGACATCCGGCCGGCGAATGACTGTATCGATATTGGAGCGAGTCCCGCCCCTGAACCCGTGTTCCCGGTAGATGTCGGCGACGACATCCGTCGCGTGGTGTTCCGGTGAGCCGTAGTACTCCTCACGGAGCGACAGCGTCCAGCCGTCCCGTTCGTACAACCGTCCGACTGTCTCGTCTTCGGGGTCGAACTCGAGAGCGAGCAGTCGGTCGACACCATCTGGAGGCACATCGAGCACCGGCCTGGGATCGAACACCATCTGATCGGGCTCGGAAGCCACCTTCCGATCGACTTTCACGACGAGGTTTCCACACGCCGACGAGATGATTACCTGTCCGAGACGCGTCCGGAGTTCGTTTCGGAGCGTGAACGTATCCACATTCTCACTATCCGGTTCGTCTGATTTTGCGTCCTTGCCACTCACAGTACCCGGTGACCGCTGTCCATCCTCCGTGGCCAGATCTCCGAGCCAACCCGGCTTCGAACCTGGTCCGCTGGAAGCTGCCAGACCGTACGATATGGCATCTGCAGGCACCGAGTCAGTACCGTCTTCGCGCGGCAGTTCGACCGTTACCGTCGTCCACCGCTCCATCCTGTTTGTCGAACCCATTTTCTTCGCACTTCATTGTACATATTTCTCAACGAATATAACAGTGTCCGCCTCTGACGACCTTCAAGTCGGTAGCTAGACCGACTCGATCGCTTGATCCAGATCCGCGATGATATCGTCGACGTCCTCGATCCCGACCGAAATACGCACGAGGTCGTCGGTCGTCCCGCTCGCCAGTTTCTCCTCCTCGGTCAACTGCTGATGGGTCGTACTCGCCGGATGGATGATCAGCGACTTCGCGTCGCCGACGTTCGCCAGCAGGCTGAACAGTTCGACCTCGTTGCAAACCGTCTCCGCGGCGTCGTAGCCCCCTTCGAGGCCGAAGGTGATCATGCCGCCGTAGCCACCCTCGAGATACTCGCTCGCCTCTTCGTGAGTTTCGTGGCTCTCGAGTCCGGGATAGTTCACCCAGGAGACGTCGGCGTGGCCCTCGAGGTACTCCGCAACAGCCATCGCGTTCTCGGAGTGTTTCTCCATTCGCAGCGGAAGGGACTCGAGTTTCTGGAGCGTGACCCAGGCGTCGAACGGCGACTGCTGGTTACCCAGGTCGCGCAATCCGCGGGTGCGAGCGGCGATCGCGAAGGCCTGCGCACCGAACGTCTCGGCGAAGTTGATGCCGTGGTAGGCCGGATTTGGTTCGGCCAGTTCGGGGTAGTCGCCTTCCTCCCAGGGGAACGAGCCGCCGTCGACGAGGATGCCGCCGACCGTCGAGCCCGCGCCGTGGAGCCACTTCGTCGTCGAGTTCCAGACGAGGTCTGCGCCGTGCTCGAGTGGCCGGCACAGGTAGGGCGTCGCGAAGGTGTTGTCGACGAACAGCGGGACGTTGTGCTCGTGCGCGATATCGGCAATCCGCTCGATGTCCGGCGTGACGAGCGCGGGGTTACCGATCGTTTCGAGGTGGACGAACGCGGTGTCGTCGTCGATCGCTTCCGCGTAGGCGTCGTAGTCGAGCGTGTCGACGAACTTCGTCTCGATACCGCGCTTTGCGACGGTGTGGGTGAGGTAGGTGTACGTGCCGCCGTACAGCGACGAGGCGGAGACGATGTTGTCGCCGACCTCCGCGAGGATGAACGTCGCGAGGTCGAACGCAGCCATTCCAGAGGAGGTGGCGAGCGCGCCGACGCCGCCCTCGAGTTCGGCGATGCGCTCCTCTAGCATCGCGTTCGTCGGGTTCATGATCCGCGAGTAGATGTTGCCGAACTCCTCCAGCCCGAACAGCGCCGCGGCGTGGTCCGTGTCCTCGAACTCGTAGGAGGTCGTCTGATACAGCGGTGGCGCACGCGCGCCTGTCGTCGGGTCTGACTCCTGGCCGGCGTGGATACTGCTCGTCGCGAACTGCCGCTCGTTGGTGTCGTCTCCCATAGTAGCACCTCACAGCGAGCAGACGTAAAGCTGGGAGTAGCTGCAATATCGGTCGACATGGATGACACTCGACGTTCGACAGTCGGCACCCAACACTCGACAGTCGACACCTGATCGGAAACCCACACGCAGTACTCGAGTCCCCTTTCGTCACCGTCGAGACTACCAGCGCGGCGCACAGTTTCAAGTGCGCGGTCGCGAATGAACTGGCCGATGACCGACGATGGGCTGACTGACGGGGGCGGCCGAGCCGACGGCGACACTGACGATAGCGGTGACGGTAGCCGTGATCGTGACGACGAGAGTACCACCAACTCGTCGGCACCGCGATCTACTATCAGCGACGAACTCGAGGTACCCAACTGTCCGCCGAATCCCGACGAGACAGCTCACGTCCTTCCCGACGAGAAACTCGCCTATCCCGAGTTCGCGTTCGACAACGGCGAGATGGCTGCGGACGGGAGTTTCGATCTCGAGCAGTCACTCGACCGCGACGAACTGGGGGACTGGCTCGCGGACCTCGCTGCCGGCCTCGAAAGCCACGATGTCGCGGTCTCGACGACCGATGAAATCGCCATCTTCGGCGTCGGAAGCGGCGACGCTGCGATTTCGTTCGAACCCGACGACACCGACACTGGTGCCCACACGGGCACGCTCGAGGTAACGTTCTCGCTGAACGCGAAACTGATGACGTTCTCGGACGACCCCGACGAACGCCGCGCGGGCGCTCGCGCTGGTGAGGGGTTCATCCCGCTCGAGATGCTCACGTCCGATGCAGCGCCGTCGTCGTTTCGATGTTACAACTGGATCGACGACCCACTCGGTGACTCGACCGCGGCGTCGACTACCGACTCGAGTAGCGACTCAGTCAGTAATCCGACTGCCGACCCGACTACCGACTCGGGTAACGATACCTGATGCGCTCGAACCGGCCGCAAAAACTCACCTCAGCAGCTACTCGAGTAGCGACTCGCCGGTCATCTCCGGCGGCTGGTCGATCCCAATCAACCCGAGCATCGTCGGGGCAATATCGGCCAGGGTACCGCCCTCGCGGACGGTCCGACCGCCGTCCGTCCCGTCGCTCGCGAGGTAGACCAGTGGCACTTCGTTGTACGTGTGGGCCGTGTGTGGCTCGGCTTCGGTCCCCATATCGTCGGCGTTACCGTGGTCCGCCGTGATGAGTACGTCAGCACCGGCGGACTCGAGTGCGTCCGTGAGCCGACCCAGTTGCTCGTCGACGGCTTCGACGGCTTCGATGGCGGCCTCGTAGTCACCGGTGTGGCCGACCATGTCGGGGTTGGCGTAGTTGAGAACGAGTACGTCCGGATCGTCACTTTCCACGATCGAGATTGCGGTGTCCGTCACCTCGGGCGCGCTCATCTCCGGCTGTAAGTCATAGGTCGGCACGTCCGGGCTCTCGACAATTTCGCGGATCTCGCCGTCGAACTCGACCTCGCGGCCGCCGTTCAGGAAGTAGGTGACGTGGGCGTACTTTTCGGATTCCGCGATTCGGAGCTGCGTTTTGCCCGCGTCTGCGAGCACCTCGCCGAGCACGTTTTCGGGCTGGTTCGGCGGGTAGGCAATCGGGAGGTCGAACGTCTTGTCGTACTGGGTCAGCATGACGACCTCGGTGTCCGGCGGGCTGGTTTCGAGTTCGTCCGCCCAGTCTTCGGGGCGGATATCTGCGAGCATGCGGGTGAGCTGGCGCGCGCGGTCCGAGCGGAAGTTGAACCAGACAACCGAATCACCGTCTGCCAGTGCTGGCTGGTCAGCAACGAGGGTCGGCTCGACGAACTCATCCGTTTCACCGCGGTCGTAGGACTCCTCGACTGCCGCCACCGCGGAGTCGGCTTCATACTCTGCCCGCCGGTCGACGATTGCGTCGTACGCCCGCTTCGTTCGCTCCCAGTTCTGGTCGCGATCCATCGCGTAGTACCGTCCCGAGACCGTCGCGACGTGACCCGTGCCGTGTTCAGCGACGACGGACTCGAGTTCCTGCAGATACTCGCGGCCACCGGTCGGTGAGGTGTCTCGGCCGTCCGTAATCGCGTGCGTGATGGCCTCGACCTCGCGGTCCGCGGCGAGTTCGATGAGGGCGTGGAGATGTTCCTGGTCCGCGTGGACGCCGCCGTCGCTGACGAGGCCGAGAAAGTGGACGCGGCCACCATTCTTGCGTGCGTTCTCGAAGGCGGTGTTGATCGCGTCGTTCTCCCGGAAGGTGCCGTCCGCGATGGAGTCTGCGATTCGGGTGTACTCCTGGTAGACGACGCGACCGGCCCCGATGTTCAGGTGGCCGACTTCGCTGTTTCCCATCTGTCCGTCCGGCAGGCCGACGCGGCGGCCGGCGACCTCGAGTTCCCCGGTCGCGCCAGCCGCTGCGAGCCGATCGAAAGTCGGCGTCTCGGCGGCGGCGACGGCGTCTCGTCCGTCGTCGGTGCCGAGTCCCCAGCCGTCGAGTACGATCAACGCGGCGTCCATGTGTACGTATTGGCGATATTCGGCCTGGGGTAACTAGCTGTCGCTGTTGGCGATCGAGGCAATCTGAAATAGGCGGGAGCGTCAAAAAGTGACGATATTCAAATAGGATGTCGTCGCTACTTAGCGTCGTGGTCGAACGTCGCCCCACAGTCGCCGCAGATGGTGCTCTTTCCGGGTTTACACCGCTGGGCGAACACCGCGCCGCAGTCGTCGCAGATCATGTAGAGTCGGTGCGCCGGGTCGACGCCGGCTTCGAACTTGAGTCGGATCCAGGCATCCGGATTCTCGTCCTCGTAGAGTGTTACGCTGGCGTTCGACTGCCGCCAGTTGACCGCGTGTTCCTCGCGCTCGCCTGTCTCCATACCTCGGTGTGACATCGGGACAGTGACACCCATGCGACCACCTCATATAATTTTTCTGATGGTAATTTACCCGCGCTCGAGTTAACAGGATTCGTATATGTCAGTACAATCGATGGGCGAACAGCAACTCCGCTCGCGATCGGCGACCATGACCACTGGCTTTTTGCGCTCACGGCGGGAGCCAACGGGCATGACACTCGATCCGGTCCACTTCGACGGCATCGCGCAACTCGCCAGACGGATCGACCACGGCGCAGACGAACGCGACCGCCGCGAGTTCGCCGAAACCGTCTGGGAGTCGTTTCTCGACCCCCTCCGTCACGACGGACGGACGGTACTCGAGCCGGTCGACGAACAGGTCCGCCGGCTGGTCGACTGCGAGAACGTCGCCCTGCAGGACCGCCAGTTCCCGACCGTCCACGGCCTCGACGCGGGGACGATCAACCCGACGACGTTCAAGAACGGCCTCGTCATCGACATCGCGCAGGCGGCGATGAGCACGACGCCGAGTGACCTCGACCTCCATCGCTCGCGGACGACGGTGATGACGGTCCACTCGAACGACGAGACGATGACCGTCGACGAGGAGTGGGGCAAGTTCGACGAGGGCTACAGCCACAGTCGCGCCGTGAAGATCCCGCCGCTACCCCGCTTCGCTGAGGGCGTCGTCCACGCACTCGCACTCTACCTCGCCGAGAGCAAGCACGCGCTCGCCTACGCCGAGGATGTGTCGGACCTGCTCGTCCTCGACGGACCACTCTATCCGCGGGGCCTGCTCCGCTGGGCCGACCAGCACCCCGACCTCGCGGACTTCCTGCTCGAGGACCCGCGGCCGACGACGGTACTCGAGAACTACGTCCGACTCGTCGAGTCGTTCGTCGACCGCGGCGTCCCCCTGATTGGCTTCGTCAAGAACCCCGCGACGCGGGTTATCACGCGCACGCTGAAGCGCAATCGGGACGTGGACGTCAGCGTTCCCTGGGCCGACGACAGCGCGCTGTTCACCCGTCTCCTCGAGCGCGGCGAGTTCGTCGACGACGTCGAGGGCACCCGCTGGGTGCGGGACACAGATGCACTCACGTACACGAACTGGTTCCGCTCGCGCGGCGGGGTCGACCGGCCGCTGTCGATCGAAGGCGACGCACTCGGCGTCGAGCGCCACCTCGACCGCGAGCAGTACGAGGTCACCTTCTTCGTCGTCTACGACCCGCGCGAGGACCTCATGTTCCGCGTCGAGGCTCCCTACGCGTTCACTCGCGATCCGGAGACCCGCGAGCGCCTCACGCTGCAGGTTTTGCAGGACGTGGCGGTTTCCCACGGCCCGCCGACCATCGTCGAGAAGGCCGACGAACTCGCCCGGATCAGCGCCACGGAGAAGCGTTCGCTTCGAGAGACACTCGAGTCCCAGTTCGAGACGTCACAGCGCCGGACGTACGACGACCATCGGTGGGAGGGGGATTTTTAACACAGGGAATACTCAAACAACAAGACTTTATGGGTAATTCGGATAACATCTGGTATGCCCTCCCGTCGCGCTGTCCTCCGTTGTAGCCTTGGAACCGTCCTCGCAAGCACGGTTGCTGGTTGTTCGGCCGTGAACGAGACGAGTGAACCCGAGAGCAAGTCGTATATCGAACTGGCTGACTACCCGGTGTTAGTCGACTCATTGACGGACGAGCGTCGGCCGATTGATGCCTACGTATTTCTGAACGACGAACTGGTTGCTGACGAACGCGAACGTGACCACGAGGTGTTTCGCTGGGGCGACCTCACCGAGGTCGCCACAGCGCGACTGCAAGAGAGTATCGATAGCGGAGAGGATCTACTGGTAGTTCAAACGCGAGTATCGTTTGATCCGGACGCGACGACTGGGCTACCTATCGTTGTCGAGTTCGAGGACGATCACACTGCAGTCCGGCCCCGGTACGACGAAGCCGGTCGCTCGGAGTGGCAGGGGCCGGAGAGTTGGGAGACAGAGACTGGCTCTGTCATGATTCGTAGCTATGAGTCGATTCCCGAGGACGCGGCCGAGCGAGTACGGGTATCGTTCGATATTCGCCAGTAGTGTCGTTCTGTGTCGCCGTCTCTGCCATTGCTATCGTCTCTGACCCCAGTCGCAACGACTACTATAGTGTGATTTGATACACAGTGAGATCCGACCGTCCGTCACGCTTCGTCGAAGCTCTTCAGCAGGTCCGAGACGGTCTCTTTGTATTTCGGGACGATGTGTCGCCGGTAGACGATCAGAAGCGAGACGGTCGCGACCGTTCCCGCTCCCAGACCAAGGAGCGTCTGGTCGACGAGAACGCCACCACTCGCGATCAGGACGCCCGTGACGGTCGCGTAGACGATGACGAGAACGTCCGGAATATCGACACCCTTGTCGATACGAAAGTCCGTGATATCGTCGGTGCGTCTGCGACTGGCCGAGAGTTCGAAGTCGTGCTTCGCGATGAGTTCGGTCGTCAGGAAGAAATCGAGAAACGGAACCCGAAGCAGGTAGACGATGAAGAACCCGAGTATAGACATGACGACACCGAAGAACGCGGCGCCGAGTTTTGCTTCGAGCGGGATACTCGAGCCGAGCACCGTGAACACGGCAGTAATGATGAGCGCCCAGATTCGCGTGTACGCCCACATCTCCTCTTCGACGTGTCGAACGTGGTTCCAGTACTGGTCATAGACGATTTCGGCCGGTCGGCGCTGCTCGTAGGCGACGTTTCCTCGTTGGCCCGCACCGAACGTGGCCGTCGTCCCCTCGCGGTCGCTCTTCGACCGGGCGGGCTCCGACGGCGCTGATTCGTCCGATTTCATGTTGGTGGCCCCGTCCATTCGTCGGCGCTATCGAGCGGTTCGTAGCCGATTGCGTCTCGAGCGTGCTCGATATCGAACCATCGCCGTGAGTTGTCACTCACACCGTAGAACGTGTCGTACCCCGGCTCAGTCGAGCGCAGACAGCAGTCAACCAGTTGTGCGAGATCACGGCGCGAGTGCCACATCGCGTTCTGTCGAGCGACGCGGCGGCGGTAGGCCTCGCTGTCGCGTTCCCACTGCCCCTCGTCGACACCTCGTTCCGCGGGGCCGTAGGGGTGGTCGTACGCCGGCGGATGCACGCTACAGATCCGAAGCGCGTGAAGGTAGTCGATCGGCCCCTCGCGTTCGACGTAATACCGCCCCAACCCCTCGCCGAAAACCTTCGAACAGCCGTAATCCGAATCCGGCCGCACCGGATCGGTGTGATCGAGTCGGAAATCGACGTCGTCACCGTACAACTCCGGCTCGTACTCGCGTTCGTACATCCCCATCACGTGGTTCGTCGACGCGAAAATTACCCGCTCGACGCCCGCCTCGTGGGCCGCCCGATACACGTTGTGCGTGCCAATAATGTTGCTCTCGAGTACGTCCGCCCACGGATCGTCGACGCGAGGCGCCGCCGCGAGATGCACGACGGCGTCCTGTCCGTCGAACGCTGGTCGGATCGACTCGTAGTCCGCGACGTCGGCGACGACGACATCGCTCTCGGCATCGATTTCTGCGTCCATCTCGAGTGCAGGATCGGGTTTCGCGTCCAGATCGAGATAGGTGAACGTATGCTCGGAGCCGATGTGTTCGATGACGGCGGTTCCGACGCGTCCGAAGGCCCCCGTGAGTAACACCCGCATCGTCTCCGTGCTACACAGAGGGAACATATCAAGCTACTTGCCGATGTCTCGGACGGGTGCGTGTGGATGAGCACACTGTCTGTCCCGTTCGTTGGTGACTCCGTTCGCAACGACTACCGTACTATAGTTTGACACACATAGTGCAAATTGTAAACGTATTTGTGTCTGTTATCACCGTTTGTTGGCATGGCTCGGGATTCCGGGATGCGGGAGAACGACAGTACACAGGACGACCACGCTGGCAGCACAGCCAGTCGCCGACGGTTCCTCGGGACCACTGCCGGCATTTCCGCCGGTGCGTTGTTGCCGGCGGCCGCGACCGGCGCGGCCGAGACTGGTGCCGACGTCGGAACTGCGGCGGACGCCGACGACACCGTTACGCTCGTCCACGACACGCACTTCCACGGGCGCTTCTTCGACGCCGAGGAGGACGACCTGAACCTCGCACGGTACTACACCGTGGTCGAGGACGTGCTGGCGGACCACGAGAACTCGCTGTTCGTCGGCAACGGCGACGACCTCGCGCCGTCCATGCTCGGACTCGAGTACGAGGGCGAGCACATGATCGAGGCGATGAACGAGATGGACATCGACGTCGTCGGCGTCGGTAACCACGAGTACGACTTCGGGGCCGAGGTCGCAACCGAGCGCTTCGAGGAGAGTGAGTTCCCGTGGGTCGTCGCCAACTTGCTCGACGAGAACGGCGACGCCGTTCCCGGCACCGAGCGCTGGAAGACGTTCGAGGCGGGCGATCTGACGGTTGGTATCTTCGGCCTCGTCTCGCGGAACTTCCACTCGCTGACGGACTACCCACAGGAGTGGCAGGTGCTCGACTACGTCGAGGGCTCCCAGGAGGCGGTCGACGCGCTCCGCGAGGAGGGCGCAGACGTGGTCGTGCTCGCCTCACACGTCTCGACCGGGATCCACTACACGCTCGCCGAGGCCGTCGAGGGGCTGGACGCTATCGTCGGCTCGCACTCCGGCGTCGTCTTCGACGAACCCGAACTCGTCGGCGACACGGTGATCTCCGAGTTCGGCGACGAGTTCGACCACGTCGGCGCGATCACGCTCGACGCTGACGGTACTCTGGTGGACTGGGAGCGGACCGACCTCCTGTTGCCCGAGTGGGAGCCCGAACCGGCCGTCGAGGAGTACGACGAAATCTCCGTCCGCTACACCGACGAGGTCGAGGAAGACGAGACAATCGCCGACATCGCCGAGTCGTGGTCGGCCGAACTCGAGGCCGAACTCGGCCAGACGGCCTTCGAGAGCGAGGTCGAACTCGACGCGACGTTCGACAACTACGCTGTTGAGACCAACTGGGGGAACCTGATGACCGACACGATGCGCTCGGTCGGCGAGATCGGCGATATCGAGGTCGACATCGCCGCCCAGAACGCGGGCGGAATTCGTGGTGACTCGACCCACGGTCCCGGCGAGATTCCCGGCACCGCCGTGATGGATATCCTTCCGTTCCCGAACGAAATCGAGGTCGTCGAAGTCACCGGCGAGCAGGTCCGTGACTACCTCGAATCTGAAGTCCGTTCGCACCCGGCCGACCAGTTCGGTGCCCAGCCCGCGATTCAGGTTTCGGGCGTCTCCTACGAGTGGTCCGGTCACGCTGACGAGGTCTGGGTCGACAACGTCTTCGTCGGCGGCGAACCGATTGACGAGGACGCGACCTACTACCTCGCGCACAACGACTACTCGATCGGCAACTCGGACATCCTCTCTGCGGGCGAGATCGTACTCGAGTCCGGTCAGTTCCAGGGGCCGTATATTCTGGACCAACTCGAGGAGAAAGACACCGTCGCGCCGGAACGCGAGAACCGGATGCTTCGAGTGGACGAGGAAGTGGATGAGGCGACCGTCGCTCACGACGGTGGGACGGTGACGCTGACGATCGACGTGCCGCCGGGTGCTGCTGAGATCGCCGAGGAGTCGTTCCGTGCGGTCATCCGAACGGGTGATGACCTTCCGGCGACGGATGCGAGTTCCGATGGCGAGACGGTCGACGTGACGTTCGACGCGGACGAACTGACGGCTCTCGCAGAACAGGTCGACGACCCGGTGGTTCGCCTGTTCGGCGAGTACGAACCGGACCAGGACGCCTGGGACTACGAGTTCGAGGTGCCGACGTCCGACGGTTACGACCGGTTCAAGCTCAAGGCGGACGTGAGCGCGGACGCGGTGCTCGGCGAGGAGTCTGACGGTGACGGTGCAGCGGATGAGGGAGCGGATGCAGATGAGGATGAGGATGCGGACGCAGGCGAAGACGACGGCGATGCGGATGCGAACGCGGATGATGACGAAACCGACGGCGGAGACGACGGGCTCCCCGGCTTCGGTCCGCTCGCTGCACTCGGTGGCGGCGCCGCGGGGACGTACCTCTACGCACGCCACCACTCCGGCGACGACACGGGGTCGGGGCGAGTGGGTGACGACGGTCCGGACGCGTAATCGACCGGCGTGAGTCACCACTGCTGACCGTTCACGAACGGTTCAGCCGGTTCACTGCGCTTCTCGCAGTGGCCCAATCACCACTTACCCAGTATTTGCCTATGACACGCCCTGGATCCGATCCCACGAAGACCAACGGAACTACAGCCGCCCGCAGTACATCCCTCGCAGTCGCCATCGTCGGCGTACTCGCCGCGCTCCTCGTACTCGCCATGATCGGAACGTTCGCCGCGGGAACAGCCCTCGTCGGCCCCGCTGTGGCCGGCGATCAGTATGCGACCCTCACGCCGACACCGTACACCGTCGACGCCGAACCCGGCGAGAAGTTCACCGTTGAGGTCCTTCTCTACACCGAAGGCGGCCACGACGGCGAGGGCGTCAGCGAGGTCGAACTCGTCGCACAGTACCATCCGGACGTACTCGAGATCACTGACATCGAGCGCGGGCCGTGGCTCGAGCAGGGTGAGGAGGCAACGATCGAGTCCGAACAGGTGCTTGCACACGAGGCTGGAACCGCCATTTTCGACCAGTGGCGTGAGCCGGCTGGCGACGGGGCGACGGGTCACGGTGAGCTCGTCACGATGACTGTGGCGGTCCCAGCGGATGCACCCGACGTCGAGACGGCGATTTCGTTCGATGAGACGAGGATCGACCTGATCCGTGACTGGCCGCTCCCACTGGATGCAGATGCTGTCGAGGTGACGGTCGGCGATGGCGATGGTGCCGGCGATGCCGACGATACCGACAGCGAGAACGCAATTGCGCCGTTCGACCACCCAGATCCGGCGGAGATCGACACCGAGTCAGCTGACTCGTCGGTGGACGCCGACGCAACCGGTGAGAACGACGCTGACGAGCACACTGTTGATACCGAGACAGACGACCAGCCGAACGACGACGCGACTACAGCGACAGACTCAGTCCCTGGCTTTTCTGGCCTGCTGACCGGTCTGCTTCTGGTTGGCGGTGTACTCGTACGTGCACTCACCCGCCGTCACACCGTGTGACGCCAGCGGTTTCCAACACTCGTCACTGGCTGTGAGTACACTCCACACTCCTTACTCTCTGTCTTGCACCGCAAGCGCCAACCAGACTCCGGCAAATACAGATCCTACGGGTCCGTCTCCAACTCCGCCTTTTCGACCTCGAACTCGACGCTTGTCGGATCGACACCGATCCGTGCGAACTGCGTCCGAACGTGTTCCTTGGCGGCGTCGACCGCCTGCTCGCGCGTATCGAACCCACGCGGCATCGGCGACTCGAAGGCGAGGTTGACCTCACGGCCGTCGACCAACTGAATCGAGCCGCCGCTGTCGACCTCGTAGAACTCGTCACAGACCCAGACGTACGCGGCGGCCTCGTTCGGCGCACCTTTGAACGTCGGCGCCTGCTCGCCCCGTTCGTACAGCGTCCCCGTCAGCTCGGTCCCACCTGCACGACCGCGTACCATGAGCATACGTTCACTACGGGTCCCCGATGCAAAAGCTTCCTGCACGGTTTCGCGGGCAGAGACAACGTCTGTCACGGTGTCTCCCGATCGATTACCGGTTCATCTCATCCGCTCCTGTTCAGCCGCACTGGTTGATGCCTTGTTGTGCTCGCTGTCGCGGTCGAGCGCTCGCTACACTTGCTTCACTTTCCGCACCTGTCGTGCTTGCTCACTTGCTGCGCTTGCTGCACTCGCCGTACTCGAGTGCAGACCGTTTACCCCGGCTGAACTGTCGCATCGAACCTGGTAATCATCAACTACGATGAACGTAGCGTTGCCCCGCGAATCGGGTCACACTGCTCGCACTGGTCCGAAGGGTACACAATCAGTCAGCTATGACTGTAAATAGAGGTTATACGTCCGCTCTCTGGGTCGAATTCCGACGGCTGTTCCGGTAATGGACGGATTCGGTGAGTAATATCATATGTGGTGCCCAAATCGTTTTGGAAATGTGCTTATCCCCCTTGCAGCGGTTGTTTCGGGTGATGAGTTCCGACGTTCACTTCGGCGGTACTGGGGAGCCGGATCCGTTAGCCGACGTGCCGCCTGAGCGGTACGACGTGCTCCGACACCCGCGCAGCGTCCGCATTCTCTCGCTACTCACGGATGCGAGCGACTACACGTACACGTTGTCGGAACTAACGACCGCCCTCGTCGAACAGACCGGTGCGGACGCCTCGACCGGCCACCGCCGTCAGGAGATTCGCATCGACCTCGTTCACCACCACCTGCCGTGTCTCGACGCACACGGCCTCGTCGACTGGTCGCCAGCCGGTGCCGAGAGCGAGACGGACGCCAACGACGGCACCGTCACCCTCATCGAGGAGCCACCTCTCTCGCCGGCTATCCTCACACTGCTCTTCGAAACTGGGTCGGGCACCGAAGAACTCCTCCTCGACCGCCTCGTCCACCCTGTCCGCCTGGGCCTACTCGAGTACATCGAGAACGCAGACGAGTCGCTGTCGGTGGACGAACTGGCGACGGCGCTTGCGACGACGCTGTCGGTTGGTCCGACCGACGCGTACGAGGCGACGATTGAACTGCACCACAACCACCTGCCGGCGCTTGCCGAGATCGGTGCGATCGACTACGATCGTGAGGCAGGGCAGGTGTCGCCGGCGGCTGCGTCGACGGATGTGCTCTGAGTCGGGCGTTCACGACGGTATGTTCGGTTGCATTGGCTCCGAGTTCTGTCTCCGTTTGGCTGGAACCGTCAGACCAGTTCGGGTGTGTACGGTACGATTGTCCCGGGCTGTACTGGCGATTGCCCAGCCGTGAAACTGCAGCGACGTTAAACGCGCCCTGCTGTACGAACTGTCCACCCATTCCGACCAGTTGCCAGCCGTCCGTCGATCAACTCCGGCCGTCGGGATTCATATGTCGACGGAGCGCGAACACCCACCGCATGTCCGGGTCCAGTTTAGCGGTTCCTCACCGCCCGCGGCTGCTTTTGCACCGCTCTCGACTCACCAGTACCAGGCCGAGTCGATCCACGGCCTCTGTCTGGGTCGTCAGTTCACTCCTGCTCGTTGTATCACTTCTCGGCATCGTCACTGCCGTCGGCCCCGCTGCCGGCGCTGATCAGGTTGCCATTCTCTCAACTGACGAGGACGATCACTACCTCGAACCCGGTGAGTCTACCACGATCGACGTCGACCTCTTCGCGGAAGGCGGCCACGACGACGACGGCGTCGTCGCACTCGAGTTCGTCGCGGAGTACGACCCGGACGTACTCGAGATCACCGACATCGAGCGCGGCCCGTGGCTCGAACAGGGTACTGAGACGACCGTCCACGCCGAAGGGACACTGGCCCACGACGAGGGAACGGCACTCCTCGAGCAGTGGCGCGATCCGGTCGCCGGCGGCGCAACCGGTCTGGACACCGTTGCGACGGTGACCGTCACGGCCCACCCGGACGCCCCTGCCGGCGAGACTGCACTCGAGTTCGGTGAGACGGATATCGAACTGGAGAGCGAGTGGCCGGTCCCCGTGGTGGATGGGCCGACGACGGTTGTGATCGAGGACGACGAGGCAGTAAACGGGGAGAGCCAGTCCGCGGATGCGGCCGACACCGACACCACTGACGCGGGTGGCTCCGAACGCGGCCCCGTCTCGGATGTGATGGCGGCAGTGTCCGAGGGGTACGGTTCGCTTCTCGTGACTGTGTTCATCGGTCTCTCCCTCGCGGTTCTCTGTGCCCTCGTGGTCGTCGTTGCCCGGCGCACGGGTCGGATATCGTAGCTGGCTGAACACTCTGGCCAGGAGGGAAACGCGTTTTAGGAACCAGTCAGATGAGTTGTGTATGACTGATCTGGGTGACTTTGGTGATTTCGACGCCGATGCTGATGCTGATGCCGATGCCGATGCCGACGCCGGTGACGCCGACACCGACAGCAACGGCAACGCGGCGGACGCCACGACAGCGTCCGAGGCGGGCGACCACGGTCACGGTCACGGCCACGGCCCTGCCAACACGTCGCCAAGCACACACTCGAGTTCGACCGGGTCCGGGTCCAACTCTGACGCTGACTCCCCCTCGGACGCCGACACTGACGCGTTCGAAACGACAGCCGTCGAACCGAGCGGCGACGATGTCGGCATCGGCGCACTCTGTGTCTCCCAGGGGCTACGAATCGCCGAAGACAGCGACGACACCGAGTTGCGGGCCTACGTCACCCGCGGCAACCGCTCGTCGGTCCGCATCGGCAGCTATCTGCTCGCGCCGTACCCAGGTGGCGCTGGCGAAACCCTGTTCTGTCGCATCACCGGACTCGAGTACGCCCAGCAGTATCACGCAGACGACGCGACGGAGATTCACGCGCGCCGCGCGATGCGCTCGGACGGTATCGAGGAAGCCGATTACAAGTTCGTCGCGAATCTCGAGCCGGTCGCCATCCTCTACGACGATGATGGGGAACTCAAGCGTCGGATGACCGACCGCGTTCCAAAGCCCCAGACAGTGATCCGCGAGGCAGACGACACCGAGGCGATCAAGACCGGGCTGAAGATGCCTGACGACGGCGTCTTCCTCGGCCACCTCTCGGTCGGCGGCGAGAAAGTCCGAACAGCCGCCTCGCCGCCCACCATCGACTACCGGCTGAAAGACGACTACGACGCGGGCGATCCGCTCGTTTTCCGCCATACGCTCGTCGCGGGCGGCACGGGATCGGGGAAGACCCACGGTGCGAAGAACGTCCTCCGGCAGTATCTCGCCGATGAGCGCCGGTATCCGATGGAAGACGGCCGGGAGGTCGGCCCTGCCGTCGTCCAGTTCGACCCGCAGGACGAGTACGCCCAGATGCACGACGACAACCCCGACATGGACGACGAGTTCGCGCGTCGACTCGAGCGCGAGGGCGTCGCCCACGGCGGGATCGACGACACGACGGCGTTCGTTCCCAAGGTCGGATCCTCGTCCTACGCTGCGGGTCACCACCGTGCGGAGCAGGTCGAGTTCACGATTCCGTTCTCGATGGTTCACGAGAATCCGTGGTTGGTCGCGAGCAGCGGGCTGAACGACAACCAGTACGGCGCGCTCGTCAGCGTGCTCCTGCCGCGCTTCCGCGAGCAGTACGGCAACGACGCGACCTACGACGAGTTCACGCGCTTCCTCGACGATCCCGCCCTGCGCGAGGAGCTAGACGAGTCGGGTCGCGTCCACGAGGCCACCTTCGACGCCGTCCGCCGGCGTGTGCTCGGCTTCGGGCACGTCTTCGATCAGGACGCGCGACCGATCACTGATCTGGTCCACGAGTTCGTCCGCCCCGGCGGCCTGACCGTGGTGCCGACCTACCACATCAACGATACGCGGGCGACGGAGACGATCGTGCTCGCGCTCTCCTCGCTGCTGATCGACCAGAAGCTCTCGAACGACCCGACCTACGACCGGATCAAGGAGACGCCGCTCGTCCTCGGCATGGACGAGGCACACAACTTCCTCACCGACGCCGACAGCGTGCAGGCCGGGAAGGTCATCACGAAGTTCACCGAGGCCGCCAAACAGGGCCGCAAGGAGCGACTCGGCCTGTTCCTGATCACACAGGACCCGCAGGACATCCACGACGCGGTGTTCAAGCAGATCAACACCACCATCGTCCTGAATTTGGGCGACGAGGACGCCATCAAGAGCGTGAACATCCCGAGCAATCTCGAGTCGAAGGTTCCCTACATGGAGAAAGGCCAGATGGTCGTCTACTCGCCGGACAACTCCGAACCCGTCGAGTTGATCGGGCTCTCGAAGTGTCTCACACGACACGGTCGGGACTGACTCCTGGATTAGTTCCCAGACAGACCGATGACCAGCAGACCGGCAAACCGATGACCAGCAGACCGATGACCAGCAGATCAGCTGAGCCGACTGGCTGCCCCGCTTACTCCGTGCGGAGCGCCGACTCGAGAAACGGCCCCACAGTCTCGGCGACAGTGTCTGTCTGGCCGACGAAGAAGTGATCCGCAGGGAGGGTGACGACCTCGATTTCGTCTCCGTCTTCGCCTTCGTCTTCATCACCAGCCTCACACCCATCAGCTAGCTCCTGTGCCCGCTCGACCACCGGCTCCCACTCTGCCGTCGTATCTCGCTCACCGACGACAATTCTGACTGGACAAGAGACGGACTCGAGTGCCGCCGTAGCATCCAGGTCAGGTGCGAGTGTCGCGGTTGGTGCGAGCGCGACGATGGCCGCAACTTGTGGGTCGTCCGCGCCGTCCAGGCTGGCCGGTGCGAGCAGACTGAGACTCGCACCGAAACTAAAGCCGAAGACGCCGACGCGCTCGTAGCGGTCGCCAGCCCAGCGGATGGCGTTTCGCACGTCCTCGCGCTCGCCGTAGCCCTCGTCCCACGCGCCGTAGTCGAATCGGAGGCAGGCGATTCCGTGCTCCTGCAGGCGCTCTGCGACGGCGACGAGTCGACTGTCGCTTCGCGAGCCGCCGTGTTGGGGGTGGGGCGGACAGGCGACGACGATTGTGGCTGCCCCGTTGTCAGGCTCCGTGAGCGTCCCGCGTACGTCTCGGCCGCCGGGCACGAGCACGTCACTGTTAGTCATGGCCGGTCGTTCGTGCCCGCGACTAATCAAATCGGCGAGAGACGACGCACCGGCCGGAATTTCGTCTCAGTCTGTCGTTGATGTGATGTTTTTAAGGGTGACGAGCGTTACGTAGGAGTATGGGCATCCTCTCTCGGACCTCCTACGTCATCCGGTCGAAGATCAACTCCCTGCTCAACCGGGCTGAGGACCCGACGCAGACGCTTGATTACTCATACGAGCAGATGCGCGACCAGCTTCAGGAGGTCAAACGCGGCATTGCCGATCTCACCACCCAGAAGAAACGTCTCGAGATGCAAAAGCGGCGTCTCGAGGAGAACGTCGAGAAACACAACGAACAGGCACGAACCGCGGTACAGCAGGACCGCGAGGATCTGGCTCGGCGTGCACTCGAGAAGAAGAAGACGAAGATGAACCAGATCGAGGATCTGGAGCGCCAGATTTCGGAGCTTCAGAACCAGCAAGATCAGCTCATCGACCAGAAGGACGAGCTCCAGAACCGCATCGAGGAGTTCCGGACGAAAAAGGAGACGATGAAGGCCCGCTACGAGGCCGCCGAGGCCAGCTCGACCGTCTCCGAAGCGATGACCGCGACCGGCGAGGAGTTCGAAGACGTCGGCCGCGCCATCGAGCGCGCCGAAGAGCAGACCGAGGACATGGAGGCCCGCGCGGCCGCCCTCGACGAACTCCACGAGACCGGTGCGTTCGACGACGTCATGTCCGACAAGGACAAGATCGACCGCGAACTCGAGGACCTCTCGACGGGCAGCGGTGTCGAGGCCGAACTCGAGACGCTGAAATCCGATATGGGGCAGGAGGAAGTCGCCGCGGATACTGAGGCTGCCGGGACCAACGCCGAAACCGAAACTGAGGCAGAGGCAGAGGCAGCCGCCGAACCCACCGGTGACGTCGACCTCGACGAGTCAGACATCGAGACCGATGTTGACGACTCCGAAATCGAATCCGAACTCGCGGAACTGCAGGACGAAGAAAACTCGTAACGACTCCCTTCTGTTCGCAAGCGCCGTCTACGTCGGCGTCCCGATAACCGCAATATCGTAGGACGCGATATCGTCCGGAGACTCGAGTAGGATCACTTCGAACGCCCATTCGCCGCCCTGGTCGAGGTCGCCGGTGGTGTCGAGGTAGCGCCCGAGTTGGTCGCCCTCGTCGTTGTAGACGCGGACGCGGATTTCGACCATTTCGACACGCTCGCCGGTGTTTTCGACGGTTCCCTGTACGGTCGAGCCGCGGAAATCGTCCTCGAAGGCGTACTCGTGGTCGACGATAGCGAGCCGGTCGAGTGGCGTCACGCCTTCCTGGCTCTCGAGTTCGGCGACCGCTTCGGCGGTTGCCATCTCTTCGACGGAGCGTTCCTCGGCGTCGTCGGGAACGTCGACGGTTCCGTCCTCGTATGTCGGACCGGTTTCGACGCCGAGGCCGAGACCGGCGTCGGTACAGCCGGCGAGAGATGCGGGAACACCGACGCCGAGTGCGGCAAGCAGGCGTCGTCGCGTCGCCGTTCGATTCTCGCGAGTACGGCGACCGGGAGTGCTCGACGAGGTCATCTCGGCCACCGTCGATAGGCTACCAGCAGTTCTCTCTGGACGGATGTGGGCATCGCTGGTGAGAGCGACACTGCCGACGCATTTTAGTGTAGGCCCTGAACCGTCAGCCTGGCGGTGTTCGTGGTGGCTTTTGTGCTCTCGCGTTCTCGCCTTCTTGTTTTCTCATCCTTTTGCTTTCTCGCGTTCTCGCCTTCTTGTTTTCTCATCCTTTTGCTTTCTCGCGTTCTCGCTTTTTCGTTTTCTCACCTTCTCGTACGTTCGACCTCTCACCGTAGTCTCCGCCACGATCACATACGAACGCCGGCATGAGCGCTCACGATCCGTGAGAGTAGGATATGCAACGCAGGCGCTTATTGTCACGTCGGTGGAACGCCAGCTATGGCGGCTCCGGAGGCAGACGAGGCGCTCGAGTCGTATGGCACGGATATGGGTCAACGAACGAACTCACTGACCCGGGTTCGAGAGTGGCTGCTAGTCGACGGTGATCGGTTACTCGTCGCCGCACTCATCTCGCTCGTCATATTCGTTCTCTTCTTGCTCCTGAACGAACTCGGTCTGATCTCGTTCGTCAACGATGATTCGATCACCCGCCTGGCCGGCGGCATGATCGCCGGAACGTTCTCGCTCGTCACCCTCGTCGTCTCGATCAACCAGCTCATCCTCTCACAGGAGTTCGCGGCCGCTGGCGACGCTCGCAGTCAGCTTGAGGGCGTCCTCTCGTTTCGGATGGACGTCTCTGACACCGCTGGCGCACCAGCGCCACCGGCATCACCGGCGGCCTTCCTCGAGTTGCTCGCCGAGTCGATCCACTCGAGTGCGTCGACGCTCTCGGAATCGGTTGCGGGCCACGAAAATGAGGATCTGGAGACGTTGATCGGCCAGTACACACAGTCGGTGTTCGAGAGTAGTGACCGTCTCGACGACACACTCGAACACTCGGAACTCGACGCGTTTACTGCATTATCGGCGGCGATCGGCTACAATGCGCCGTGGCAGCTGTACGTTGCTCGCCAGCTTCGGAATCGGTACGATGACGAACTCTCGGATGAATCGGTCGGTGCACTCGACGATCTGATCAACGACCTGACGCTGTTTGCGACCGCACGCGAGCACTTCAAGACGACATACCTGCAACGAGAACTGACGCGCTTCTCACAGCTGACGATCTATACGGGCGTGCCGGCGATTCTGGCGGCGATGCTCATCGGCTTCATCTACGCTGACTTCACCGGCCCGAGTATGACCGTTGCATATCTGCCGTACGTCGTTAGCGCGCTCATCACGGTCGTTCTTGCGCCGCTTGCCTTGCTCGCGTCGTACATCCTCCGCACCGCATCGGTCACGCGCCGCACTGCGTCGGTCGGTCCGATGATGCCCCAGAAAGAGCCCGAAAGTGGTCCGTTTTCCACCTCTGGAAGCGAGGAACTCGAGTAGGGAGCGGTCTTGGCTTCGTCCTTAGTCCAGTCTCGGTCTCGGTCTCGGTTACTGATCTGCTGTCCACTGCGGTTCCCATATCGAACAGTCACTGCTCGCTGTTTGTTCGGTGCGCCTTCCGGGCTGACACTTATACCGCCGGTCGTGTTCACCAACAGTCGATGGGCTTTTGGAACAAGGTCCGTGCCAGCACGGAAGAGACGATCAACGTTCGAGATGACTTGAGCGCTGGCACGAACGTGACACTTCACTTCCTCTTTCTCGGCGGGCTCGCCTGGGCGTCCGGCCAGCCGTTTCTCTTTCCGAGTCTGGGCCCGTCCGCCTACCTCCTCGCGACCGGCGAGAAAGACCGTGCCGAGGGTCCCTACCACGTCATCGGTGGCCACGCCGTCGCGGCCATCTGCGGGCTCATCGCGTACGTCCTCTTCGCCGACGGCATCGTCGTCGTCGACGCCTTCGAACAGGGCGAACCCTTCTCGAGTGAGGTCGGCAGACTCGTCATCAGCGGCATCGTTGCGATGATGTTGACGACCGTCGGGATGCTCTGGACAAATACGAACCATCCCGCAGCCTGTGCGACGACGCTCATCGTCGCGCTGGGGCTCATGTCGACACTCCTCGAGGGGGTAATCATCGTTATCGCGGTTGCGTTGCTCGTCGTCTTCCACAACACTATCGTTGACTACGTTCAGGATCTCTACGGCGTTGAACCCGAGGATCCCCGATAGCGTTCGAGTGACTGCCGATATGGACACTTTCGGGCAGTGTGCTCCCGACGACTTCCTGCCAACGGTTTTTGTAACTCGACGTGGTCGGTCCGCTACAGTCGATGAGCAACGCGAATTCGGGCGCGACAGACGACGGGTCGGCGAGTGGACCAGAGGACACGGAAAGCACCGAACGACTCGGTGGCCTGAAGCTCTGGCTCTTGCTCCGCGTCAATCGCCTTACACTCACAGCGAGCGTTCTCATTGTCGTGTTTGCAATTCTGGTCGTCACAAGCCAGATCGGCTTAACGCCGTTGCGCGAAATCGTGGCCAATCAGGACGGTATTGAGTTCCTGTTCTCCTCGTTCATCGGTGCGATCATCACCGGTACCTCGATCGTCGTCACGATCAACCAGCTTGTTCTCTCCCAAGAACTGGGGGCCGTTGGAAGCCAGCGAAGTCGGATGCAAGAATCGGTCAAGTTCCGACAGGATACCGAGGACACGATTAGCGAGGATATCAGTCCTCCAGAGCCGGCCGGCTTCCTCTTCGAACTCGTCGACGGCGTTCAGGAACGAGCGGACGAACTCGAGTCCGCCATCGAAGACGAACGTGACGCGGAGCTTCGGGAGGCGATCAACGACTACACCGGCGACGTTCGGAAGAACGCGGATCACGTCAAAGACGACCTCGAAGACGCCCAGTTCGGCACGTTCGAGGTAATCTGGGGAGCGCTCAAGTACAACTACTCGCGAAAGATCTACGACGCGCGTAAGATCCGCGTCGACCACGAGGATTCGCTCACCGAGGAGGCAAACGAGAAACTCGACGAGATGATCGATACGCTCAAACTGTTCGGTCCGGCTCGTGAGCACTTCAAGACGCTGTACTTTCAGTGGGAACTGATCAACCTCTCTCGGGGACTGCTCTACATCGCGGTGCCCGCACTGACAGTGATGGGGATTATGATTATGTATATCGACGCGAGTGCGCTGCCGGGGACCACACTCGGTGTCGACAACCTCGTCTGGCTCACCAGTGCGGGCTTCGTGATCGGAATCTCCCCGTTCGTGCTGTTCATCGCATACATCCTCCGAATCGCAACGATCGCGAAACGGACGCTCGCAATGGGGCCGTTCATCCTCCGGGAATCCGGCCGGGACGAGGATCTGGGCTGAGTCGGCTCGCCCGACTCTGGTGCGATCCGTTGACGGACATCTACCAGAACAGCTATGTCGCCATCAGAGCCTGGTGGCTGGTCACAAGGCACATGTACACCTGCCGTCTTGTGAGCAGTAGTCATGGACATTCGCGCCGAAACAGCGTTCGTTACCGGCGGCAGCGTTGGCATCGGTCGTCAGATCAGCCTCGAACTCGCGAGCCACGGTATTACGGTCGTTGTCGCGGACCTCGAGGAGTCAGCACGCCAGGAGACAGTCGACGGGATCGAGGCCACAGGCGGGTCGGCGATCGAAACACACCTCGATCTTACCGATCCCGAGAGCGTCACTGCGGCGATCGAAACGGCCAGAGACCAGATTGGTCAGCTTGACGTTCTCGTCAACAACGCCGGAATCGCAGGACCGACGGCCCCGATCGAGAACGTCTCCCTCGAGGAGTGGGACGAGACACTGTCGGTCAACCTCCGCGGGCCGTTCCTCTGTACGAAAGCGGTACTCGAGGCGATGAAGGGCCGAGAGTACGGCCGCATCATCAACATCTCCTCGGCGTCGGGCAAGCGGGTGGTTCCCGAACGGAGTCCGTACACGAGTTCGAAAGCGGGAATTCTCGGTCTTACGCGAACGACTGCGGCGGAGGGCGGCCCACACGGTGTCACGGCAAACGCGATCTGTCCCGGGTCAGTTGAGGGGCCACGGATCGAGGCCGTTATCGACGAGGAAGCGGCCACCTCCGAGAAATCACGCGAGGAAATCGTCGCCGAAAAGGAAGGGAAGACGCTCACCCACTCGTTCGTCACGCCAGCGGATGTGGCACAGACTGTCTCTTACCTCTGTTCTGACGCTGCGGATCGGGTTACGGGCCAGGCGCTCAACGTCTCCGGCGGCAAAGTTACCTACTGAGTCAGCTCTCTCCTGGAACATCCAGCTGAAAAACGATACAATCGACTGCGATGGGGCGTCACACTGTCTCCACGGGATCGCTACAGCGGCGCACCGACCAGCACTAGCTTCGCACGCTCGTCACCGCGGTTGTGTAACTGGCGGGTCTCCTCTGGATCGAGTCGAATGGCCTCGTCCGACTCGAGTGTCACTGTCTCCTCGCGGTCGGTCAGGTCGACGTCGATTTCACCCTCGACGACGTAGTAGATCTCTTCCTGATCCGTCTGGGTCTCGTCGTGTTCTTTCCCCTTGCCGTCGGGCTCGAGTTCGAGAACCGAGAGGCCGAGTTCGTTTGTTCCCAGTTCGTCCTTGAGAAACCACATGCCGCCGAACTCTTCGGGAACGACCGACTCTGGATCAGTTTTTGCTGCAGTATCGTAGCCCATAGCTCCCTTTCCGTCTGCGATTCCTAAATTGGTGTGGATACCCGGTCCGGGTCGCCTGTTCCGGCCGCTTTTTCGCGGTGGTTTGTGATTGTTGTCGAGGATTCGAGACTCGAGAGTCGGTGTTCGTCGCTCAGGTTTATGCCCCGTTTTGTCGTCTCTGAGTTGGCAATCGCTGTCCTCCTGCTCGCCGTTCGCTACTCGCCACTCATCAGTCTTCGCCGCCGCTCGACACTCAGCACTCGCCACTCGTCGCTCGCTCCACCTCACACGACACCCGTACCAACACCGACGTATACCCCCACTCCCTACAGCCAGCAGACAGCCGTGATCGTCGTCATCTGCGGGCCGCCAGGTGCCGGAAAAACGAGTATCGCTACCCGGCTTCACCAAACGCTGGTACTCGAGTACCCCACCCACACAATCTCGCTCTTTCACTCGGATGACTACTCGCGACGCACGTACGAGCGGCTATACGAGGCGGTTCGCGAGACCGAAAGCGACGAGATTGCGATCGTGGACGGGACGTTCTACCGGCAGCGCTGGCAGACACGGTTTCGGTCGTTGCCGAACGTTCGGGTTCGATTCGTGTACGTGACGGCGAGCCTCGAGACGTGTCTGGCGCGAAATCGTGCCCGCGCTGAAGCGGACCGAATCGACGAGCAGGGAGTGCACGTGGTGTATCGGGAGTTCAGCGAGCCGGCTGCGGACGTGCGAGTCGAGACGGACGAGTGTTCGGTGGCGGAGGCGGTCGAACGCGTGGCTGCTGCGGTCCGATCGTGGGTGTGAGGGGCGTGTGCGTGTTTGCGTGGTCACTGGTGAAAACGGCACATCGGAGCTCTATGGCAGGAATCGGTCCAACAACGGGAGTTCGATTTCGTGTGGGAGTTGGGCAGGTCGTTCCTGTTCCGGGAGGACGTCCCAGCCGAGGTCGTCCGTGCTGGGGTCGGCGTCGGTTTCGAAGCCGGCTTCGGCGACGGGCGGCTGTTCGCGGTATTCGGCCGGTGGTGCGTCGTGTGCGTAGACGCCCTCGGGGTGGTCGATCGTCCAGACGTGCATCATGCAGGGTGTGCGACAGGGAAGGGTCTTCTCGCCGTCGGTGAACTGGGTTTCGTAGGCCTGCTGGTAGAACCACCACGCGAAGCGACCGGGGAGGCCAGCGTGGTAGTGCCAGGGTGAGCAGTGGGTGTCGGTTTCGTCTCCGTGGTCGTCGTGTCCGTGCTCGTCATGTTCGTGTCCATCGTGCCCGTGGTCGTCGTGTCCGTGCTCATCATCGCTGTGCTCGTGGTCGTCGTTCCCGTGCTCGTCGTCGCCATGCTCGTCGTGTCCATACCCATTCCCGTTTTCGTGCTCGTGTCCATCCCCGTGGCTGTGACTGTAACTGTCCCCCTCCCCGTTTCCGTCCCCGTGGTGTGCTCCATAGTCGTCGTCTCCATCGTCATCACGACCAGCACCGTCCTCGTCGTACACCACCGGCGGCTCGACCGCCTCTCCGTCGCGCGTCGCGATGAACATGACACCGATGGAGCGCCAAGAGCTGTTGTCGACGAGGACGGACTCCGGTCGCGTCGGATCCAGAACGTCGTCGTCGCCGATGAACTCCGGGTTGAGCCAGTGGGACCAGCCGTCCTCGTCGGCCACGTCGAGAGTATCGAAGTACGGTTTGAACCCCGCGTCGAGCAGCGCACCCGCGTCCGGATACTCGCTCTCGAGTGTCTGCTGGACCGCCTCCCGAAGTTCGATCGTCACGGGGTGGTCGTCAGCACAGCCCTCCATACTCGCTCCCTCACAGTGACCCATACTCGGCCTGACCGTCGCGTCGGGGCAGCGCTCGAACGCCGCGTGACCCTCGCCCGGTCCGTTCGCACCGTCTGCACTCGCCGCTCCCGTACCGAAAACAGAAAGTGCAGCGGCGCTCCCGGATGCTTGCAGTACTGTCCGCCGAGAGATGCGCACCCGCTCACTGTCGTCTTCGCTCATGCCAGCATCACCACAGCAACTGGCGTTGTAAACCATGTTGGCGGTCCGAGAGACCGTCTTTTCTATCGAAAACGCGTGTCAGCAGAAATGGCTACACCACGGTGCTCGTCGACGAGCGCAGTCGACTACTCGAGTTGGGCGCCAGTTCCCGGCACGTCGAGTGCGGCGAGATCGATCGTACCGTTCGGCATCGGAACGCCGTCGTAGGGGTCCTCCTCGAGCAGTAGCGAACCGTCGAGGTCGGCGTAGTCGAGCATCGGTGCGAGGTGGCAGGCCGCCGCGATGGAGGCGTTCGACTCGTTCATACAGCCACACATCACTTGCATGCCGTGAGCGCGGGCGGTGTGGATGATGCGCTTTGCTTCCTGCAGGCCGCCACACTTCATCAGCTTCAGGTTCGCGATGTCGTAACGGCCTGCAATCTGGGGCACGTCATCGACCGTAATACAGGACTCGTCGGCTGCAATCGGCAGTGCCGCGTTCTCGTAGACGAAGCGCTGGCCCTCGACGTTCTCCGCGGGGATCGGTTGCTCGACGAACTCCAGATCGAACTCGGCGAGGCGCTCGATCTTCGAGACGGCCTCGCGAGGCGTCCAGGCCTCGTTGGCGTCGACGTACAGGCGCGCGTCCGGCGCGACCTCTCGCAGCGTTCGAATGATTTCGATGTCCCGGTCGGTGCCGAGTTTGACCTTCAGGGTACCGTAGCCGCGTTCGACGGCGGTTTCGGTCTTTTCGCGCATCGTATCCGTGTCGTCGATCCCGATGGTGTAGGAGCTCTGGATCGTCTCCTCGGGGTCCAGTCCCCAGTACCGGTACAGCGGCTCGTCGTGGCGCTTCGCGACGAGGTCGTGCAGCGCGATGCTGACCGCACAGCGGGCCGACGGGTTGCGCTCGACGGTTTCGCGCATCCGGCGCTCGATGCGTGCGAGTTGCTGGGGATCGTTCTCGTCCTCGACGACCGCGAGCAGATCCGGCAGGAGCGCCTCGACCGTATCGAGCGTCTCGCCGTAGTGCTCGGACGGCCCCGCGCCGCCGATGCCGACGTTGCCCTCGTCGTCCTCGATGTGAACCGTGACCGTTTCCGTCTCGGTCTTCGTTCCGCGGGAAATGGTGAAGGGGTACTCGAGTGGCAGCGTGCGCCGCTGGAAGCTCGTGTGAAGACTCATAGCAGCACCTCCAGGACCTCGTCGGTGTCCTGACGGATGACGTCGACGGCGGGTGCGCCGAGCTCGTCGGCGTAGTCGTCGACGGCCTTGCGGGCCGCCTCGTCGTCGTCGAGTTCGGCCGTGTTGAGTGCGCCGGCGACGACCTCGGACCCTGTCTCGGAGACGGGTTCGGCGAGGTCCTCGTAGAGGTCGACGTAGGTCTGGATCGGCGGCAGGGAGACCGATTCGTAGCCGTGGATGGCCTCGCGGCCGACCTCGTCACAGAGGACGAGTTTGTCTGGCATTGCGCCGTGGAGAATACCACAGGTGACCGCCGAGTAGGCCGGGTGGACGATGCTGCCCTGGCCTTCGACGAAGAGGTAGTCGTGTTCGTCGCCTTTCTCGAGGATCATCTCCTCGACCGCGCCGGCGGTGAAATCCGAGACGACGCGGTCGATCGGGTTCCCCCAGCCCTCGATCATGATGCCGGTCTGGCCGGTCGGGATGACGGCGGCGTCGTAGCCGGCGTCGCGAGCGTCGCGGGCGAGTTCCATCGAGACGGTCATCTTGCCGACCGCACAGTCGGTGCCGACGGTGAGGATGACCTCCGCGTCGACCTCGTCCGCGATGCCCTGGCTCACGGTCAGGTCTTCGGGCGGTTTGCGCACGTCCTGCAACTCACAGCCGTGCTCGTCCGCCAGTCGACTGAATTCGTCGTCCTCCGAGAGGAAGTGGTGTAGTCCCGAGATGACGTCGTAGCCGGACTCGAGTGCGGCCCTGATGTCGTCGCGCCAGCTGTCTTCGAGGCCGCCGCCGATGGGGGCGATACCGATGATGAGGGCGTCGAGGTCGTCGTCCGCGAGAGCGTCCATGCTCTCGACGATGGGTGCGTCCTGGACGTCAGGAACGTAGTCGGTGACCTGGTCGCCTGCCGTGTCGCGGTCGAGGACCGCGGCCACGTCGTAGTCGGCGTACCGGAGGATGCCAAGCGCTGTCTTGGCCCGTCCGGGGAACTGTTCGTGTGCGAGGATTGCGACGCGCATACCGACGAATGCACTGGGGGGTACTTAACGATGGAGTTCGCAGCAGGCGATGACTGTTTCCTCCCGCCGTGTTCCCTGTAAAATGTTACTTCCCCAACTTTATTGGGCACCGATCACCACGCTCGACTGGTTACCGGCCACCGCGCTCGGCTGATCACCAGCCGCTACAGTGAACTGGTTACCAGCCAGTACACTCGCCCAGCCACTGACCGCTACAGCACTGACAGCTCGGTCGTCCAGAACGAGCCGTAGGCGTCCTCGAGTGCGTCCTTCGGATCGCCGGTCGCGTCGACGGCTGCGGTCGCGTCCGGTGCGAAGTTCGATTCGTCGGCCAGCGTCTCGATGACGCCGCGCTGGCCCGTAAGAAAGAGGCGTGCGTCGGGTTCGTCCGCGAGGACGTCGGCGAGGGCATCCTGACAGTCGTCGAGGTGGTCGTCGATCTGGCCGTCGCGAATCCGCTCGAAGCGGGCCTGCGAGAAACCGCCTTTAGAGTGACTGCCCTTCACGTCGCTCTCGAATCCGCGGTAGGCGACGCGGTCGTCGCCGTCGTAGATCCCGACCGCAAACAGGTCGGTTCTGACGAGCGCGAGCACCGAGCGCCCCGTCGGCAGGAACCACTCGCGCTCGAGTGCAAAGCGGTCTCGCCAGCCGGATTCGAAGTCGCTGGTGGTTGGGCTAGTGCTGGCGCTGGCGTTGCTATTGCTGTTTCTAGTGCCACTACGACCACCGTCGCCCGAACCTAACTCGGCCGGTAACACCGGCGGCTCGAGTACCACCGAAACGAGCCCAGCGTCGTCGACACAAAGCAGACACGGCGCGGCCTCGTCCACGAGCACGGTTCGCTCGCCGAGCACGGCCGCGAGATCGCTGTCGAACTGCGGCCCGTGGCGCTCGTTTCGCCCCGTCGAACGCAGGTCGTCCTCATCCGCGACCACCGCCGTCAACGCTCCCTCCGGCTCAGTTCGCACCGACTCGAGTCGATCCAGTACCTCTTCGAGTCGCCCGCCGCGAAGTGTTTCCTGACGGGTGTACTCGAGTCCCGTCGTCGCCGCGTCATCGTCGTCCAGGCGCTCGAGTTCGCCCTCGAGTTGTGCGATGCGGTCTTCGAGTCGGTTGACTTCCGCTTCGGCCTCCTGTCTGGCCGTCGCAGCATCGGCTCGGCGCTCGGATTCGGCCTCGTAGCGCGCCGCCAGATTGTCACGCTCCTCCTCGAGTTCGTCGATGCGCTCCTTTAACGACGCGCGGCCGAGCAACTCGTCGAGCATCTGACCGAACAGGTGATCCGAGAGTACTTCTAAATCTAGGTTCCGGCACCCGGGAAGTCGTCCCCGAGACGCGAGTCGGTACCGTCGCGTTGCTGGGTCAGCCCCGCGCACTCGAGTCCCGGAAAGAGCGACAGCAACTGCGTGGCACACTCACGTCGTGCGAGGAGTACCTCCCGCAGCGAGGGCGGGTTTTTGATCTCGGTGTCTGCGAGTACCGATTCTGGGAGGGCGAGCGTGTCCGTCGGGACGGCAGCGTCACCGTGGACGGGGAAATGCTGGGTTTCGAGTTTCATCACGAGTGGTGTGTCGAGCGGTTCGACGCCGTCACCGGTCGCGTACACCGCTTCGTTGATCCGCTCGTGCTGGTCGCTGTGCATGAGCGCGTGGTCCCCGTCGGTTGGGGTCACGTACAGTCGCCCGAGGTAGTAGTTCCGCGAGAAGGCCTCGAACATGACACTAGTACCCATGGTCCGCAGTGACATAACTATTGGCAGACAGGCTTATCCCGGTCCGCTATCAGAGCCTTTTCACGTCTATCACCCAGCATATAGGGTACTGTTTCACGTTTCACATCGGTTTCAGCCGCTGATTTCGCCCTGTTCCTGGCGAATATGCGGGTTTCAGAACTCGACGTGGACGGCCGGTGAACCGTTCAGAACACAGTGTATCGATCACCACTGGTGATTGAACGGTTCGAACGAAGGTTCGACTTTTTAGGACGTTCCGAGAGAGATGGTAGTGAACACGATGAGTACTACTCGGGTCGTCGGCTTCGTCCTTCTTGCCGTCATCGGACTGACGGTCGCTCCCGTTGCGGGTGCGGCTGTCGTCCCTGCGACGCCCGACGAGATGGGGGACACGGACGCACAGGCACACGCACACGCCGTCTCGGCGCTGTTTACGAACGAGACGAGTGATACCGACGGATCAGAGTCTGGATCGGATGCGAACTCGAACGCAACGAGTCCGAACACGACCGTTGCCGAGTTTATGCAGTCGACGTCAGCAGAGGCTGAACACGCAGTCGACGACGGGTTGTTCGACGCGAGGTACGAGACGGCCGACAACGACTCGAAATCACGGCTCGTCGATGAACGCGCGACGTCGTTCGACACTCGTCTCGCCGAACTCGAGGCCGAACGCGAGGAACTTCGCGAGCGACAGGACGAACTCTCCACGGCCGCCTATCAGGCTCGATTGACGCGGTTGACTGTCGAAATCGCCTCGCTAAACGACTCGATTGATCGAACGAAGCCGAAAGGCGTCGCGGTCGGTCACGATCCGACGCGGTTCGAAACGCTTCAGGAGAACGCGTCATCGCTCACTGGTCCGGAAGTGGCGACGACTGCACGGGGGCTTCCTGGCTTCGAGGACCACCCTGGCGTTGGTGGCGGTCCACCGGCACACGCGGGCCCAGATAGCGGTGCCGAACAGCAAGACACTGGCAGTTCGCCCGGAAACCAGGGAGCTGGCGCTGGTTCCGGACCCGATCCTGATCAGGACCAGCGGCCTGGTCAGGGTTCAGATCAGGGACAGGGACAGGATCAGAACCAGGGGAACGGTGCCAACGAAACGTCTGAATCTGCCCCCGACCAACCCGATCAACGTGCCGAACCGGAGAACGGACAGAACGCCAGTCACACGAACGAATCGAGTCAGAACGTCTCCCAGAACTCGGAAACCGCCCCTGACCAGTCGGCTGATCACTCGAGTTCATCGACTGGCCCCGGAAACGGGACGACCGATCGCGGCGGCGACTCGACGGACGAGGACGGCAACCCAGCGCAGAACAGGGACTCGTCCGCGGAGTCGACAGAACGCAGGTAGTCGTCAGCGCCGGAGGAAACCGAAGTCGGCTCGTCGAACTGAGTGACTGTTGCTGAACCGGATGTCGATACTGGTACCGGCGTCGGTACTGACACAGGCGCGGACACAGACACAACCGTGGACACGGACATCGCCGCGGACGCAGGCACAGACACCCCATCTCACTACCGTTGTTCGGGAGTCCCGTGTGTGAGCACGTCACGCCTCCTCCCCCGAGCAGACACGCTTTTCAGCGGTGATACCATACCCTCCACCGATGGACTCCGCCGCTTTGTTGGATCTACTGGGAAACGAGAACCGGAGGCGCATCCTCCGTCTTCTCGCTCGCAAACCCTGTTACGTGACTGAAATCTCCGAATACATTGGCGTTAGTCCCAAGGCAGTCATCGAACACCTCCGCAAACTCGAGGAGGCCGGCCTGATCGAGAGCCACGTCGACGACCAGCGCCGGAAGTACTTCCACATCGCCCGTAACGTCCGCCTCGAAGTCACCGTCTCTCCCTACGGCTTCGCCAGCAAGAGCGCCTACCCGACCAACAACAGCTTCGATATCTCTACCTGTCGTCACCTCACCCTCGACGTCGCCTGCGACGAACTCGACGAACTCGACGAACTCCTCGGTGCACTCGAGGAACTCGAGCAACTCGAGAACGAACTGTCGCTGGCCCAGCGCTGGGTGCAGAGTCAGCTGTACGACGTGCTCGATCAGATTTCAGAAACGGTTGGTGCTGGCCCGGAGAGTCGTATTTACGCCGACTTGCTGGCGACGGTTCGAACGGAACCGAAGTCGGTTGGTGAGCTGGGTCGAGAGCTCGATGCGCCGCGAGAAGTTATCGCGGAGTTGTTAGAATCGATGGCAGACGAGGGAATCGTTCAGCGGACGGAGCGCGGCTGGGAGCTGACGACGAACGGGTAGTTCGCGTCCGGTTATTCTGTCACGCGCTCGAATCAGTCTGTCACGCGCTCGAGAATATGCCGATCGTCGAATCGGCCCCGTTCGTCGGCCTTTCGTTCTCTCCGATCGCGAAGCTCCTGCTCGGAGACGCCTTCGAACTTCCGTATCGCGTGGAGCACCTCGAGTACGTCGGCTAACTCGTCTACATCTCGGTCGGTGACGTACTCCTCGACCTCTTCGCGCAGTTTCTTGCAGAGGTAGGCTTCGTACTCTGCGTCGCTGGCAGTTCGTGTGACTGGCGTCGCTCCGTCCTCCGAAATCAGCTCCGGAATGTCGTCTCGAACGAGTTTGTCGTACTCCTGTGGCATGGTATTGGGTTCTGAAACCTGATGCAACAATATACGAGTGGCGGCTTACGGCACGTCTCGGACCAGTCCGTCCCGAAGGTCGCGACCGAAGTAGTAGCCGGCGACGGAGGCGACGAACCCAATCGACGCACCGATTCCGAGTAGCGTCAGGCCGGAGCCGAGTGCGAAGTAAACCGGGTCCAGCGTCGTCAGCATGCCGGCCGTGATTCCAGCGCTCGTTAGCTCCAGATACCGGCGTTTCGACGTAATCACGCCGATCAGGAAGGCGGTGGCGAAGATACCGATGAGCTGTCCGGCGACGGGGATCACCGCGCCGCCAGCGAACAGGCCGACAGCGAAAGTTAGCACGAGGGCGAGAAACGCCTTCGGAGAGAAGTACTCCTTGAGGGAGCGTCCGCCCGTGAGTTTACCGAGGCGAGAGCCACCTGAGTCGGCCGCCGTCCGCTCGCGTGCTTCGAGTTCGGGTTCCGGTTCCGGTTCCGGACCGGTGCCAAACTCCGAGAGGTCGTCCATTGCTGGATCGGCGGCGGTGCTCGATGTGGTGTCTGCGGTGGCTGTCCCACCTGGATCACCGGGACCACCAGTACCAGTCCCACCGCCACCACCCGTCTCCGAGAGCAACTGCTCCGTTTCTGAGAGGAGGTCATCAGTTGAGCGGGGGTCGCCGTCTCGCTGCTCGGTCACCTCGTCCGAGCGGTCGTTCATATACGAACGCTGGATCGCCGGCACCATGGTCTTTTCCCTGTCCTGTCACCTTTCGTGACCGGGCTTCTCCTTGTTCGTGTTTGGGTACTCGAGTACCCCCGCCAGAGCACGGATGCAGTTTCAATTTCAATTTCAATTTCAGTTTCCTGCCGTGACCGTCCTCACCGACACGGACGACGTTTATCACCAACGGGCTGGTAGAGAGGAGTGTGAACGTCGATCTGGTCGCCTTCGGAATTATCGCCATCGCGATCGGGCTGGGGGCACTCTCTGCCGCCCGTCACTTCTACCCCCGACTCGAGTTGTCCGAGGACGCGTTGGCGACGGTTCGGCTGTTGACGGCGATGATTGCGGGCGTTCTCTTGCTCGCCGGACTCGGACTCGTCGTGATCGGCGTCGCTGGGTAGGAGCGGGTCGGGAGTCGGCTGCCGTTGGGCGGAAAGCGTGCCTTCAAGTCCGCCGACGCGCAACCCGTTCGTATGAATCCAGGCGATCGCGTTCGCGTCGACCGCGCGGATCGCACGTACGAAGGCGTGTTGCTTCCCTCCAGCACGGACGAGCAGCTCGTGGTGAAACTCGAGGGCGGGTACAACGTCGGTGTCGACCGAGACGGGGCCGACATTTCGGTTCTCGCAGAAGATGTGTACGAGATCGACGGCGACGCTGACGGCGATGACGCGGTTGACGCCGCAGAAGACGCTGACGCTGACGCTGACGACGATGCCAGCGACGAAGTCGAGTTCGACGACGACCTCCCGACCATCTCGCTGATCTCGACCGGCGGCACCATCGCCTCGACGGTCGACTACCGAACTGGCGCGGTGACCGCTCAGTTCGACGCCGAGGACGTGCTCCGCGCCGTTCCCGATCTGGCCGGTCGTGCGAACTACCGCGGGCGCGTCGTCGCGAACATCCTCTCGGAAAACATGGAGCCGCCGATCTGGCAGGACCTCGCCGAAGCGGTCCACGAGGAGATCGAGAACGGCGCGGACGGCGTCGTCGTCATGCATGGCACCGACACGATGCAGTACTCCGCCTCGGCGCTCTCCTTCATGCTCGAGACGCCGGTTCCGATCGTCTTCACCGGCAGCCAGCGCTCGGCCGACCGCCCGTCTTCGGACAACGTGATGAACGCCGTCTCGGCCGTCGAAGCCGCAAAGAGCGACTGCGCGGAGGTCCTCGTCTGTATGCACGGCACCGAGTCGGACGACGTCTGTGCGCTCCACCGCGGCACCCGCGTCCGAAAGAATCACACCTCCCGCCGCGACGCCTTCGAAACCGTCGGTGCAGAGCCACTCGGCACCGTCGACTATCACAGTGAAACTGTCAGCTTCCGGCGGGACTACCAGGAACGCGGCGAGGTCGACCTCACGCTTTCGGATGCACTCGAGTCCGACGTGGAACTGCTGAAGTTCACGCCGGGAATGGATCCGGCCTTCCTTGACGTGGTCGAGGGTGCCGAGGGACTGGTCATCGAGGGAACCGGGCTTGGACACGTCCACACGGATCTGATCCCGCGAATCGAGGAACTGATCGCAGACGGTACGACCGTCGTTATGACCAGCCAGTGTCTCGAGGGACGAGTCTGTGACAGAGTCTACGACACGGGTCGTGACCTCCTCGACGCCGGCGTCATCGAGGCCGGCGACACTCTCCCAGGGACGGCGAAGGTCAAACTGATGTGGGCGCTCGCAAACGAGGAATCGGTCACCGAGACGATGCAGACCTCGATCGCCGGCGAACTGCAGGAGCGGTCGGTTCCCTGGGAGTGATCGCGATGTCGGTAGGAATTCATATCCGGCGAGCGACGCACGACGATTACGAGGGCGTCAAGGCCTTCACCGAGAAAATCTGGGCGGACCGCGGCGGCGACTACATCCCGGCGGTCTACCACGACTGGCTCGAGGACGAGGACGACGATCACAAGAAGACGTTCCTCGCCGACGCCGGCGACGACGTCGCGGGAATCGTCCAGGCCGTGATGGTTTCGCCCGACGAGGCCTGGTTCCAGGGGATGCGAGTCAATCCTGACTACCAGCGCCAGGGGCTGAGTGGCCGACTCAACGACGCCTGTTTCGAGTGGGCGCGCGAACAGGGTGCAACCGTCGGCCGCGTGATGGTCTTCTCGTGGAACGCGGCGTCGCTCGGTGCGGCACGAAAGAGCGGTCTCGAACCAGCGACCGAGTTCCGGTTTGCCCACCCGAAACCGGACCCCGACGCCTCGGGTCCCGACACGGTGACGAACGACCCCAGCGCCGCCTGGCGGTACTGGACCCACAGCGACGCCCGCGAGCACCTGAACGGACTCGGCTACGCGCCAGAGGAGACGTGGGCAATGCGCGAACTCACGCGACAGGATTTCCTGGACTTTGCGTCCGATTCGGGTGACGGGAACGGTACGAACGACGTAATCAACGCAGACGACGATACCGAAGTCTTCGCCGTCGAACGCAACGGGAAATACGTCGGTGCCTCCTACCGACTCCGAACCTACGAGCGCGAGAACGACGACGGCGAGTCCGAAGCGTGGGCCGAGTACGGCGTCGGTGCCTGGGAGGACGTTGAGGCAACCCGATCGCTGTTTGCCGCCATTAGCCGCGACGCCGCCGCTCTCGGTGCTGATCGGACACGGGTACTGATCCCGGAGACGGCCGCCGTCGTCAGCGACGCCTCCTACGCAGGTGCGAAAATTTCTGAGGAGCCGGATTTCGTCCTCAGTGGCGCGCTCTGAGCTTCGTACTCACCCTCCTCACCCGCCACTGACCGGCGGAAACAGCGCGAGTTCGTCGCCTTCCTCGAGTACCGTCTCGAGTCCATCCTCTTCGACGAGCACGTTCGTTCCGTTTCGCATGACGTTGATCTGCGATCGCAGGTCGCCGTCGTCGGTGAGCACGCGGTCGCCGACGGCGGGTCGGTCTGCGACCAGTTCAGAGAGCGCGTCGTCGACGGTGTCACCGGCCGATGCGTCGACGGTGACCTGTTTGTCCCCGGCGCGTTCGGCGAGGTCTGCGAACAGTTTCCACTCCGTTGGCATAGATGGCGATATCGGTGCCGAAGGCAAGTAGCTACCGCTCCGAGGTGTGCAGTGGCGCTGCTCTGTTGCTCGACGTGTTCTGTTGCTCGACGGCTGTCGCGGACGGAGACGCTTAACTACACCCAGGCTGGAACGGTGTGTATAGATGATCGGCGAGTGGGTGACCGAACGACTGCCGGAGAACTGGCGCTGGATCGTGACGACGCGCGCAGCCGTTGGACTCGCCTTGCTCGTCGCGATGCTCTCCGTCGTCATCGGCATCATTAATATCGAAACGGGGGGCGTTTCGGGACCGCTCGCACCGCACGTTCCAGAAGCCGTGCAGGACGCCGCCGGCTTTACCGGCGCGCTGACCGGCTTTCTGATGGTCGGGAGCGCACTCGCACTGCGCCGTGGACTGCGAGCCGGCTGGTGGGCAACCCTCCTGCTCATGCCGCTGACGGCAGCTCAAGGGCTGCTCCAGGCCAGTCAGTACTCCTACCCGCTTGTCGTGCTCTCGCTCGTCTCGATGCCGACGCTGCTGTTGACCCGCCGGCAGTTCGACCGGTCGCTTTCGTTGACGACGACACAGCTCGCCGCCGGCGGCGCGCTCGTCGGCGTGCAGGCCTACGGAACCTTCGGCGCGTACGCGCTGGCCGACGAGTTCGACGGCATTGACACCCTGCTCGACGCCTTCTACTTCACCCTGATCACGTCGAGCACCGTCGGATACGGCGATATCGGTCCGGAGACGGAGATGGCGATCGTCTTCACCATGACTGTCGTCGTCCTCGGCGTCGCCAGCTTCGGTATCGCCATCGGGGCGCTCGTCGGCCCCGCGATTCAGGCCCGGATCTCAAAGACACTCGGAATCATGACCGACTCAGAACTCGAACTCCTCGAGAACCACGTGCTCGTCCTCGGCTACGGGGACCTGACCGAACCGATCGTCACCGAACTCGCCGACGCGGACGAACAGTTCCTCGTCGTCACCAGAGACGAAGCCGCCGCGAGCGAACTATCAGAGCGCGATATCCGTGTTCTCTCCGGAAATCCAAGCGACGAGGGGCCGCTCCAGCGGGCGAAAATCGAGAACGCACGCACCGTGCTCGTCGCGACGAACAACGACGCCGAGGACGCGCTGGCGGTTCTCACCGCCCGCGAACTCCGCCCGGACGTTCGCATCGTTACCGCCGCAACCGACCGCGAAAACACGGCGAAACTCGAGCGCGCCGGTGCCGACGATGTCATCAGCCTCGCCGAACTCGGCGGCCACCTGCTCGTCCGGTCGGCGCTCGGATCCGATGAGTCGCCTGTAGTTTCGCGGCTACTCGAGTCCGAGTAGCTCCAATAAATTGAGTGCTACCCCGGTGGATCGCCGTTCCCGATCGCCCTTTCTTTCAGACACATTCGAAAATATATTGTCACTATGGCGGCGAGCACCAGTATGGTCCCCATCGAAGTTTCCGGGTTGCGAAAGACGTATCCGGGCGGCGTCCTCGCCGTCGACGACCTCTCCTTCAGCGTCGACGAAGGCGAGATATTCGGCTTTCTCGGCCCCAACGGTGCCGGAAAGTCGACAACGATCAACATCCTCCTCGGCTACGTTTCGCCGACCGCCGGCAGCGCAACGGTGCTCGGCCAGGACGTCAGCGGCGAGTTCGCGCCAACCCGCGAGCGAATCGGTGTCCTCCCCGACGGCTACAGTCTCTACGACAGACTGACTGCTCGCGAGCATCTCGAGTGGGTCATCCGAACGAAAGACGCGACCGACGACCCCGACGCCATCCTCGAGCGGGTCGGCATCGCCGATGCAGCGGACCGCCGCGCCGGCGGCTTCTCGAAGGGCATGTGTCAGCGACTCGCCTTCGGGATGGCGCTCGTCGGTGATCCGGACCTCCTCGTGCTCGACGAGCCGTCGTCCGGGCTCGATCCAACCGGGGTACAGGAGTTGCGCGCGACGATTCAGGACCTCGCCGCCGGCGGGACGACCGTCTTCTTCTCGAGTCATGTCCTCTCCGAGGTCGAAGCCGTCTGCGACCGCGTCGCCATCATGTCCGGCGGGCGGCTGGTCGCCCTCGACGACATCGAGACGCTCCGCGACGACCTGGAGCAGTCGTCGCGAATTCGGCTGGCACTCGAGTCGGTGCCGGAGTCGATCACCGCTGAGCTCTCTCAACTACCCGTCGTCGAGGCGGTTGCACTCGAGGGAGCGGAACTCCGCGTCGACTGCCACGACGTGGCTGCGAAGGTGGACGTGGTGCGACACGTCGACGAGCGGGCGACGGTCGCGGATATCGTCTCTGAGCCGGCCTCGATGGAGGAGTTGTTCAATCGCTACACGGGAGATGTGCCTGACGGGGGCGATAGTAGTGGTGGCGGTGGTGGCGGTAGCGCTACTGACGACGACGGAACTGGCGATGACCGTCGGTCGTCCGCGGAGGTGTCCGTATGAGTGCCCTCGACGTTGCCCGGAAGGACTTTCTGGACGCCCGTCGCTCGAAAATCGTCTGGCTCGCCATCGCCATCTACGTGGGCTTCATCGGTTTGTTCATGGTCATCCAGCGGGACCAATTACGGTTTCACGATACTGCCCACGAGGGCGTCGTTTCGGTTCTGGTCGGCGTCGTCACCGCCGGATCGGTCCTGATTCCCGTCGTCGCGCTGGTCGCAGCCTACCTCGCCATCGCCGGCGAACGAGAGACCGGCAGCATCGCGTTCCTGCTCGGGCTGCCGAACACGCGCCGGGACGTTGTCGTAGGCAAATTTGTGAGCCGAAGTGCGGTGATCGTACTGGGTGTCGTTTGCGCCTCGCTCGTCATGGCTGTCTCGCTGCTCGCGCTGTATCCAGTTTTCCCGGTCAGGACGTATCTCGTCGCGATGGGATTGATGGCCCTCTACGCCGTCATCTACGTCGCCATCGCAATCGGTATCTCTGCGTCGGTCGCCAGTAAGGCCCGCGCGGCGGCCGTCGGCTTCGGCGTGTACGTCGCGCTGAACGTGTTCACGTTGTTCGCTCCGATTGGCAGTCACGTACGGACGCTCCACACGGAGGTGCTCGGCTTCGCCGAAGCGCCTACGCTGTACCGTTTTGTCTCGCAACTCGTCCCCAGCGAGGCGCTCTCCCAGGTTATGCGGACAATTGACGTTGACATCGCGGGAGGTAGCCTCCCGCCAGCCGACGCGCCGTTCTACGTCCAGCCGGAGTTTGCACCCGTGGTTCTCTGTGCGTGGATCGTCGCACCGCTCGCCGTTGGGTACACGCGATTCAAATCCGCGGACGTGAGCTAATTCTATCGGCAGTGTTCGCCGTTCTCGTTCTCCGTTTCGTTGCCTCTGTTTACTCCGTCTCTGTCGTCGGTGCACCCGACAGAATCTCGACCCCACTCGAGGCCCCGATTCGCTCGGCCCCGGCCTCAACCATCGCCATCGCCTCGTCGTAGCTGCCGACGCCGCCGCTGGCCTTGACTGGCAGGTACTCGCTCATCAGTTCCACATCTGCCACGGTCGCGCCCCCGCTCACGGTTTCACCGTTCGCTCGTTGATCCTCCGGATCAACGCTCGCGAATCCGGTCGAGGTCTTTACCATCGCTGCGTCTGCAGCCACGGCGGCCTCGCAGGCGCGGTGTTTCTCCTCCTCGGTGAGGAGTGCGGTTTCGATGATGACCTTGACCGGAATCGGAACCGCGGCGACGAGTTCGGCCAGTTCGGCCCGGATGACATCGTCCTCGCCGGCTTTCAGTCGGCCGACGTTGATGACGACATCGAGTTCGTCCGCGCCGGCTTTCCAGGCGTCGACGCCCTCGCGGCGCTTGATTTCCTGGGTCTGCTGGCCGTGGGGGAAGCCGATAACCGTCGCAATGGTCAGGTCCTCGTGGGCCGTAGCAGCGTCCGCAACCGCGTAGGGCGGGATGCAGGCGTTCATGCCGTGTTCGGCTGCCTCCTCCAGTACGGCAGCCACGTCGGCCGTCGTCGTCTCGGGACCGAGGACGGTGTGGTCGATCAGCGGCGCGAGTTCGTCGCGATCCAGTTCCGGAGCCATAGCGGACCGACTCGTCGAACGATCAAAAACCCGCCCGATTACTTTTGCCTGGTGGCGTGTAACGGCGTGACATGGACTCGGATCCGGACCCGAACCTGAACCCCCCCGTCGTCGACCCGGCCGTCACAAGCACGGCCGACGACATCGCAGCGATGCGGATTCGCGGCGCTGCAACGATCGCAGACGCTGCCGCCGCGGCGCTCGCGACGCAGGCCGAACGCTCCGAGGCACCCGACCCGGCGGCCTTCGAGCGCGACCTCCGCGCCGGCGCACGCGAGCTCTACGAGACCCGCCCGACCGCTGTCAGCCTGCCGAACGCCCTCCGATACGTCCTCCGCGGGATGGAGGGCGAGACCGTCACCGCGCTCCGCGCGTCGACCATCGAGCGCGCCAATAGGTTTCGCACCGAACTCGAGCAGGCCCAGTCCACGCTCGGTGAAATCGGCGCGAACCGACTCCGCGACGGTGACGTCGTGCTAACCCACTGTCACTCGACGGACGCCCTGGCGTGTATCGAGGCTGCACTCGAGTCCGGCAAGCGTATCGAAGCGATCGTCAAGGAGACGCGCCCGAGGAAGCAGGGCCATATTACGGCGCGTCAGTTGCGCGAACTGGGCGTTCCGGTGACGCTGATCGTGGATAACGCGGCGCGGCGGTATCTGGACGAGGCGGATCACGTGCTGGTCGGAGCCGACAGCATCGCGGCGGACGGAAGCGTGATCAACAAAATTGGGACGAGCGGGCTGGCGGTGAACGCGCGCGAACGCGGCGTACCGGTGATGGTGGCGGCTCAGACGATCAAGCTGCATCCGGATACAATGACGGGGCATACGGTTGCGATCGAGATGCGCGACGAGCAGGAGGTGCTCTCGCTGCAGGAACGGGCGGAGATCGAGTCTCCCAGCGAGGAGTCCGAGTCCCGATCGACTGCCGTAGACGGGAACGACGACGAAGACAGTAGCCGGAGCGAGAGCGATCTCACTGTCGAAAACCCGGCGTTCGACGTGACGCCGCCGCGGTACATCGACGCGATCGTCACCGAACGCGGGCAGTTCCCGCCCGAGAGCATCGTCACCCTGATGCGCGAGTTGTTCGGCGAGACGACGGCAGAACCCTGGGAGGAGTAGGCTCTGGCCGTCAGACGAATCGTCACTGATCGGAAAGTGTTAGTTACTGGTGTCGACAGTAGGGGGTATGGTATTGCCTGAGGGTTTCGTCCTCCCGGCGTGGTACCTTCTCGTACCACTTCTCGCCGTGCTCGGGGGTGTCGTTGCGCTGCTGTGGACGTTGGGGCCGCCAGTCACCGATCGGACGGTGCTCGCGTTTGCGCCGTGGATGCTGTTCGGGTCGACGTTGCACGTTCTCCACCGGACTGAGGCGTATCCCGACTCGATAGAAGTACTGTTCGCCGCGCCGAGTGTTTACCTGGTGACGGCGACGGTTGCGGGACTCGTCTGGGTGCTGTCGATCTTTCTCTACAGCGGCGGCCTGCAGCCGACGATCGAGCGGCCGCTTGGGACGGTCGGCACCGGCTTCTTCGCCGTCTTCACGATGTTTCTCTTGTTCGAGAGCGTCGAACTCGGCACGTTCGAGCCGTTCTGGCCCGTCATCGCCGTCGTGATCTCCGGGGTCGTCACCGCACTCGCCTGGCTCGTCCTCGGTCTCTGGTTCACTGACGTTGCCGCCGTCACAGGTGCAACCGGCGTGCTCGTCGTCTTCGGCCACGCGCTCGATGGTGTCTCGACCGCAATCGGATACGACATTCTCGGTGCCGGCGAGGAAGTCCCGCTTTCGGAACTCATCCTCGACGCCGGTCACGCACTGCCGACGGCCGAGTACATCGGCGGCGGCTGGCTGTTCATCGTCGTCAAAGTCGCCCTCGCGATGGTCGTCCTCGGTCTCTTCCGCGAGTACGTCGAGGAGGCACCGCGACAGGCGCGACTCGTGCTCGCGTTCATCGCCGCCGTTGGCCTCGGCCCAGGTGTACACAACGTGCTCCTGTTCGCAGTTGCCTAGACTTTTCTCACCCGCGGTCGTCGTTCCGATGAATGGTCAGGGTGCTCACTGCCGGTCACGTCAACTGGGACGTGACCCTTCGTGTCGATCGGCTCCCCGAAGCCGACCGTGAGTCGGCAATCCGCTCTCAGCACCGCTCCGGCGGGGGCAGCGCCGCGAACGTTGCCGCCGCACTCGCGAATCTCTCCCTCGATACCGGACTCATCGGCAGCGTCGGCGACGACGACAACGGCCTGCTGGCCAGCCGGGAACTCGAGTCCGCCGGCGTCTCGCTCGACGGGCTCCGGGTCGTCGAGGGCGCGGACACCGCGGTCAAGTATTTGCTCGTCGACGACGAGGGCGAGGTCGCCGTTCTCGGCAACGACGGCGTCAACGAGGCCGTTGCGCCTGCGGATCTCGACCGCGATCGGATTCGCGGCGCGGATCACGTCCACCTCACGAGTCAACGACCCGAAACCGCCGGTGCGATCGCCCAGACGGCGAACGAAGCCGGCGTCAGCGTCAGCTTCGATCCGGGACGGCGACTCTGTGACCGCGACTACACCGACGCACTCGCCGTCGCCGACATCGTCTTCGCGAACGATCAGGAGATTGCCAGCCTCCTCGAGGACGAGTACGTCGGCTCGGCGTTCGACGACCGGATCGTCGTCGTCAAGTACGGCGGCGACGGCGCGGAAGTGCATACGCCGGACGGCTCCTACGTCCACCCCGGATTCGACGTCGACACCGTCGACACGGCCGGCGCTGGTGACGCCTTCGCCGCGGGGTTCATCGCGACGCTGCTCGAGCAGTGTGCGGGCACGTCCCTCGGGTCTGACGACGGGGTGGGACAGCCGGAACCGTCAGCATCCTCGGTATCGTCAGTTTCGAGTGTCGATATCGAGCGTGCACTCGAGTTCGCAAACGCTTGTGGCGCATTGACGGCGAGCGAAGAGGGGGCCCGTAGCGCGCCGTCGTTGTCGCGGGTGACCGAGTTTCTCAGTACGAGATTCTAACCGCAAAATACGTCATACAAACGTCTGACGCCAGTGATGGTGCCGTCATGCGGTTCTCACCCCATGTTGTCTGACGGTAGCTATATGGGCCGCGCCGTTGGCCTCCTGAATAGAGAGTCACGGAGACGTGACGGAGAGACATGACAGATTACAGGCCACGCAAGTCCCACGGATGCGAATTCAGTCGGCGCGTCCGGTACGACCGCACAGCATCGGAACCGCCGAGTATCGCCGTCGCAACGGCGTTGGCGCAGTACCGGGACGAGGACGTGACGGAGGCGAGTACCCGACTGTACGACTACGTCGACCCGGAAGCCCTCGATTCCCTCTTCGAGGCGACGAACATGGGCCGCGAGCGCACCGTCGAGCAGGTGACGTTCCACGTCGGTGATGCCGTCGTTACGGTACATCCCGACGAAGTCATCGTGGCTTCGAACTGATGTCCATCGCTGGGGGAGATCGATACCGCCGCGTGTCGCTCACAGACGCCACCTTCTCGAACCTTTTTTCTCGCCACCCGCGGAAGGCGACGGTATGGCAACCCAACCGCATCTGCTGGTCGACGAGGGAGACCTGACCGATATCGCACTGCTTCCGGGCGACCCAGGCCGTGTCGACCGCATCGCAGACCACTGTGACGAGGCCGAAACCGTCGCACAGAATCGTGAGTACAAGGTCGTCAACGCCACGTACGAGGGCCGAGAGCTGACGATCTGTTCGACCGGAATCGGCTGCCCGTCGGCGGCAATCGCGATCGAAGAACTCGCGAACGTCGGCGTCGAGACGTTCGTCCGCGTCGGCACGACCGGTGCGCTCCAGTCCGGCATCGAAATCGGCGACATGGTCGTCGCCAGCGGCGCAGCGAAGAACGAAGGCACATCGAAGCGCTACGAGGACGTCGAGTACCCCGCCGTCCCGTCGTACGACGTGCTCTCCTCGCTCGTCGACGCCGCAGAGGCGAACGACGAGGACATCCACGTCGGTCCGATCGCCTCCGACGACGCCTACTACGCCGAAACCGACGAGGCAGTCGACGACTGGGAGGACGCCGGCCTGCTCTGCGTCGAGATGGAAGCCGCCGCGATCTTCACGCTCGCCCGCCGCAAGGGCCTGCGCGCCGGCGCGATCTGTACCGTCGACGGCAACCTCGTCGAAGGCACCCAGAAGGGAACCGACACCGAGGACGACGAACTGCCGGCAAAGGCGAAGAACAACGTCGCCCGCGCGATCGACATCGCACTCGAGTCGGCCACCGAACTGTAGCCGGTCGTGACGACGATTGTTTGGCGTTACTGTGCTTCGACCAGTTCAGTCGCGAGCGCCGTCGTCCGATCAGTGAGTCGCTCGGTCGTCGCGGACGCCTCCTGAAGCGTCTCGTTTATCGCCGAAAAGAGTCGCTCGAAGTCGACGGTCGGCGAGTCTGCCCCGGACTGTTGCCACTTGCTCGTCTCCGCGCTCGTCCGTCCACACGTCGGACACGCCGTCGGCGTCGCCGGAATCTCGCTCTCGGAAAGACCACCGAAACAGCCGTGACACCGGCCCAGCCCCGCGGTTACCTGTTCGGCGAGCGAGACGAGTTCTCGAAGCGTCTCCTGTAACTCCGTCGCTGTCTCGAGAAACGCCGCGAGCGCGGGCGTCAACTCACCGGGTCTGGTGTCGTCGGTTGCCGCCGGCGCATCGTACTCGAGTTCGTCCAGTCGCGTGAGTCGCTGGTCGACGCTGGCGATGGCGAGCAGGAGGGAGCGTCGGGTTGCGACGAACTCCTGTGCGGTTTCGGCGAGGGCTGTGGTCGGATTCGACTCGTTACTTTCCTTCCTCTCGTTGTTTGCTACACCGGCATCTGCGATTTTCGCCGGGAGCGTCGTCGTGAGTGACGCGAACGAGGCGACGTCGGAGACGGTTTCGCCCTGTTTCTGGGTCGTCTCGCGGACGAGGGTGAACAGTTGCTCGCTCGTCGTGGTAGCTCCTGCGTCGGCGTCGGTCGGTTCGTCGGTTCCCTGGAATCGCTCGGCTCCCTCGGCTCCCTCGAGTTCCTCGAGTTCCTCGGGTTTGATCGCCGTTTCACCGTCGAGTATCGCTGCACACGAGACGCAGACGGTTGCGAACGTGCTACTATGCCCCGACTCGGGGGGTGTGTTGTGGTCGGTTCCGGTTCCCGCTGCTGCCACGTCGTCGACCGAACGTGCTCGCAGCGACGTGTCCTCGCCCGCTTGCCCACAGTGCTGACAGGTGTACTCGTCTCGGTCGAATACGACGGTCCGGCTCTGGTCCTGGTCCTGGCCCTGAATCTGAGTCTCATCAACGCGGCGCTCGCGGGAAGTCACGAGCGAGCGAAGACAGCGCGCCGACAAAAACGCTCCGGCCTCTCTACGTTCGGGTTCGGCGGCGACTCGTCCCGGACCCGGCATATCGCCGGCAATCGTTACACCGATTGCCGTCGTAGGATACCTATGGACTCCGACGAGACACCTGCAGAGGCGTCCGATCCCGACGCAGACGACCGAGACGACTCCAGCCCGGACGAGGTAGAGGTCGAACACGAACACACCGTCGACCGCGACGTACTCGTCGCTCTCTTTCACGACCTCGCCGTCGCGATCGACCATGAGCGGCCGCTTCACTTCCTCGACGACGACGACCAGACCGTCTCCGTGACGATCCCCTCGCGCGTCGACCTCGAAATCGAAGTTGAACGCGAGTACGAGTCGAGTGGTGAGGATGAAGATGAATACGAATACGAAAGCGAAAACGAAAACGAGGGCGAGAACAAAGACACAGCGGAAGCTGCAGCCGTGGATACCGGCGCAGACACAGACACCGACAACTTCCACACTGTCACCAACGAACTCGAGATCGAACTCGAGTGGGAGGAGCCAGTCGACGACGTGAGTGTGCGGGTTGAATCACTGGAGACAGAAGCGGAGACGGAGGACGGAAAGGAAGAAGCAGGACAGGAGCGAGAGTCGGAACTGGAGCCGGTCGTTCTCTCGCCCACCGAGACTGTCGGCTCGCCCGACGACGACAGTGAGGCGACCGACGAGAACGGTTCAGAATCGACAGCCGAACGCAGTCGAACGAGTCGCTTCGAAGTGTATCGGGACCGCGCAGACGAGTGGCGGTGGCGGCTGGTGCACTGGAACGGGAACATCATCGCCGACAGCGGTGAGGGCTACACCTCCCGGGCGAACGCCGAGCGGGCTGTTCGTGGGGTTCGGCGGGCAGTTCCGACTGCGACGGTGGTCGAGACTGACGGGTGAGTGGACGGGACGAGAACGGAAAGAACGGAAAAGGGCAGGTGAGGACGGAATCGAACCGACCAGACCGGCAGCTGATGGGAGACGACCGATAACCCGTTATCCTGCCGGCGAGCCGCTCTTTGGCTGTTGCCCAGTGTATCGATGCCGGCAGGCCAGATAGGTAACGGCGACGAGCCAGACCGCACCGATGAACGTGAAGATGGCGTAGCCGGGCGGGTACGAGACGCCCTGGGAGTATGCTGCGGCGTAGACGAGCGCGGCCGGTCCAACCGCTCCGAGGACGTGTAGTCGCCAGTCGGCCCATCTTGCCGTCCTCGACGGGCCGAGCGTTCCGATATCCTTCGCGAGTGCGAGCAGGGTTCCCACCGAGCCGAACACCATAGCGAACATCGCGAGCGCGACGACGGCAACTCCCGGTCCGGCCTCGGGGTTCACGACAAGCGTGTAGACGAGGGCCGGCGGGACGATCACGCCGTAGGCGGCGACGAACAGCCACGAGCGCGAGCGCTGGGTCGTGTGGCCGGACTCGGTCGTCGTCATCGGCGCTGCCGCGTCGCCATCTGACTGCGTTTGATTCGGCCCCGGCGCACCACCGTTCTCGAACCACTCGCCGAAAACCGCCGCAACTGTTGTCAGCACAACCGTCAGCCCGACACCAAGCAGTCCCAGAATCGGTGTGAGGACCGACGCAACGATTGCGATCTCGACCGACTCCGTGAGTATCGTCGTGTACGCCGTCCCGAGATAGACGACCAGCACGCCGATCGAACTCACGAGTCCTGTTCGAACGCTCGCCTGCCGAGTTGGGGTCGGCCGATCACTGTAGTAGTAGCCGACGATGAACCCGGACAGGAGAATCGGCGCTCCCGAAACCGACCCGCCGGCCACTGTGTTCGTCTCACCAGCAGTTCCCCAGGCGGGGACAACGATGAACGGAATCGCGAGCAGCCCCACGAGCGTTGCCACTCGCAGCTGCTCGTCCGTGACCCACTCGAGTACGCGCTGGCGGGGACCAGAACTCATTGGATGGGTGTCAGGTACTGAAGCCAGCGTCTTGTAGATGTCGCTGTTGGCGGTGGGGGTGGCGACGACGGTGTGTGCTGTGGGTAGTGCGAACCGACCGATGCCGGGCCCGGTTTTATCCCGCCGCTCGTGGTCTGCTTGTCCGTGAACATCAGCAAGGGCTATCTCCTGACGCTCGTGCTCATCTTCGCGTACCTCTCCTGGCAGCTCGTCGTTCCCTTCCTGCAGTACGTCCTGCTTGCCATCCTCCTCGCGTTTCTCCTGTTTCCACTCCAGAAACGGCTCGAGTCGTACATTTCACCGATGCTCGCCGCACTGGTGCTCGTTCTCCTCGCCATCGTCGGCTTCATCGTCCCGTTTCTCCTCGTTGCCGCCGTCATCGCAGACGACGCGGCGAACCTGCTGCAATCGATCGATGCAGAGACGCTGCAGGTGAGCGAACTCGAGTCCGCCATCGAAGACCAGACCGGGATCGAGGTCGACCTGCTCGCGACGGCTGCTGACTCCGCCCAGGAGGTCGGTACCATGGTCCTCGAGCAGGCAACCGCCTGGTTCAGCGCACTCACACACGCCGTCATCGGGCTCGGATTAGCCCTGTTCTTGCTCTACTACCTGCTCAAGAACGGTGACAACCTACTCGAGTGGGTCCGCGAAATGACGCCGCTGCCGTCGGACGTACAGGACGACCTCTACGGCGAGTTGAACGACGTGATGTGGGCGGTCCTCGCCGGTCACGTCCTGATTGCGATTGTCGAGGGCGTTATCGCGGGACTCGCCCTGTTCGTCGTGGGAATCCCGAACGCTGCGTTCTGGACGTTTATCATGGTAATTCTCTCGCTGGTGCCACTGATCGGCGCGCCGCTCGTCTGGATCCCCGCCTCGATCTACCTCGTCGTGATCGGTGAGCCGTTGCTCGCGGCCGGATTGGCGATCTACAGCGCGATCGTCGTCGGTGTCGCGGACGACTATCTGCGCCCGATCGTCGTCGACCGCTACGCCGAGATTAGCCCGGCGGTAATCATCCTCGGCGTCCTCGGCGGTATCTACGCCTTTGGGATCATGGGGCTGTTCTTCGGGCCGGTCGTCGTCGGTGCACTGATCACCGTCCTCGAAGTTCTAGACGAGGAGTACGACCGCCTCGAGGAAGAACACGGCATGACGTGACGCCGTGACTGTGGATGCGGTGCGTGCGTCTGCCTGTTCGGTCTCCAGCAGACGTGTCGGGAGCTATAAGTTTCCGCGCACACCGATGCTCGGTATGACGCAGTCAGTCCCCGATGCCGCGACGACGGCTGACGCCGTTGTCGAGGAAATCCTCTCCGCCGTTGTCGCCGACCGCGCCGTGCTCGAAGATATCGTCGCTGGTATCCTCGCCCGCGGCCACGTGCTCCTGGAGGACGTTCCAGGCACTGGCAAGACGCTCACCGCCCGCTCGTTCGCAACGGCACTCGGACTCGAGTTCTCCCGGATTCAGTTCACGCCGGATCTCATGCCCGCGGACGTCACCGGCTCGTACGTCTTCGAGGAAGAGACTGCGGACTTCCATTTCACGCCGGGGCCGGTGTTCGCGAACGTGGTCCTCGCCGACGAGATCAATCGTGCGCCGCCGAAGACGCAGTCGGCGCTACTCGAGGCGATGGAGGAAGGACAGGTGACGGTCGACGGTGAGACCCACGCACTGCCGGACCCCTTCATCGTCATCGCGACGCAGAACCCCGTCGAGCAGGAGGGAACGTTCGAACTGCCGGAGGCCCAGCGCGACCGCTTTATGATCAAGACCTCGCTCGGCTATCCCGACGCCGACGGGACGCGAGAACTGATCGACCGTCGTGCCGACCGTGACCGGCCGGATCCGACCGTCGAGTCGGTCGTCGGCCGCGAGACCGTCCGCTCGCTCCAGCAGGTACCCGAAACCGTCACCGTCGAGGGGCCGCTCCGAGAGTACATCGGCAGCCTCTGTCGTGCGACGCGCACCGACGGCCGTGTTGACGTTGGTGTCTCGCCGCGTGGCGTTCAGCGACTGTTCGAAGTGAGTCGCGCCCGCGCCGTGCTCGCCGGCCGCGAGTACGTCGTTCCCGACGATGTCAAGCGTATCGCCGGTCCCTCGTTGGCCCACCGACTCGTCCTCGACCCGGAGGCGAGCATGCAGGGCCTGCGCCGACGTGCCGTCATCGACAGCGTCCTCGATACCGTCGAAGTCCCGGCCATGGAGGCGGACGCCGAGACAGAGACTGCAGTAGAGGGTACGGAAACTCCGTCAACGCAGTAGGACACGAGCACCGACGACGAGCACACCGAAGCCGACAACGACGCCGACGGTCGCCGGCACGGACAGCGTCGGCTGGAACACCGTCGCGAGCCAGAACCCACAGACGGCCCCGACGACGCCACCGCTTGCGACAGCGCCACTCCACCCGATTCGGACGAGTTGCGGTGTCGACGACGCGCCGACGGCACCGATCTCGCGCGCGAAACTCCGGCCGTGGCGGCCGAGGTCATAACACACCAGCGCTGCAGCGATTACGACGAACGTCGGCAGCCCGGCCCAGACCGCAGTGAGTCCAGTCCCCGTTCGCTCCTGTTCGGCGAGCACGCCGAGGATGAGTCCGCTCGTCGCGAGCGTTGTGGCGACGATGTACGGCGACTTCGACACCGTCCCCTTACCCAGCGCTCCCGCGTGCCAGACGACGACGCTTCCGATCATCAACACGATCATCGTAACGGCGAACAACGCGCCAACCGTCTCGACTGCCGCCAATCCTCGCTGTACCCCGATCCCACCTGCGAGCAGAACGGTCAGTGTCGTGCCGACCGTGGTTCCCACTACAACCGGTACGATCGCAGACGTCGCGTTCGCACCGTTCGTCCGGTCCCAGAACCGGCGGACGATGCTTCCGAGCGCCGCGATGGTGACACCGACGACCGTGAGGGCGAGGAGAGCCCCACGAACGAGGTCGCTGGCGAGCACCAGTTCGACCAGCCAGCCGACCGGCGGCAGATACCAGCCAAGAACGACCAGCGCTACTGTGCCCACGAGCGTCGCAACCAGAAGGACGCCGATCGAACGCGCCAGCCCGTACCGTATCACGTTCGCCTGGTCGCGCCGTCGTGCGGTCGTGAACACCGCGTCCGGAAGCGCCGCGACGGCGGCGACGCCCGCCAGCGCTGTCACGACGAGTGCGCTGAACAGCCCTCCCACTCCGTCCCCGGTCCGCCAGCGGAGGTACTCGAGTACAGCCTGCAGGCTCCCGAACTCCTGGAGTGCAAAGGTGGCGAGTGCAGCGATGGCGGTGAACACCGTAGCGAGGACCATCGCGACTGCAGCGCGGTCTCGGGCGACGGCCGCAGACGTTCCGAAGAGTGTTCCGCCGACGCCAGCTCCGAGGAGGACACCAACGACGGTGAGCGCGACGACGGCTCGCGTGGCTGGCTGGATGACGACTGCAGTGGTTACCAGCGTGAGCGCGGGCAACAGCGCTGCCGCGAGTGCGATCTGGCGGGGTGATCGCTCGAATCGGATCACCGTCGCGCTGAGTGCCAGTCCGCAGAGGGCGGCGACGGCGACCGCGGGTTCGACACTCGCCAGCGCGACCGTCGCCCCACCGGCAACGACCGCAATCGCGCGTGCGGTCGTCTGCGGGAGGCGCGTCCGCTCGTTCATCGGGGCTGCACCTCCGTGAGTGCCTCCTGGAGGACGAGTCCGATCGGTCGCTCCAGCTCCCAGTCGATGACGCGAGCGCCGTTCGCCCGCGCTTTGGCGAGTCTGGCATCGCGATCGAGCGCCTCAAGACGGGCTCCAGTGTCGCGTTTCGTCTCAGGTGAGTCGTCAGCCCTGTTGTTCTCGGTTTCACTCTGTGTACCCTGTGTACCCCGTGTACTCCGTGCACTCCGCGTGCTCCCCACCACATTGGGGCTCACAACTCGCACCGCATACCCCATCGTCCGCAGTCGCTTGACGATTGCAAGTGCGCCGTCGTCGACGAACGACGAGAAGAACACCATCTGTGCCTCACCAGGGAGCACCCGCGGCAGGCACTCGACCGGCGACCCGAACACCGACTGTAGCCAGTCGCTCTCACTCGTTTTTTGTGTCCGGACGTGCTGGAGATGCTCCGTAATCTGTCGGCGCGTCTCCGTCCCCGCCCCGGGCGAGACGCCACACACCCGCCGAACGTGCAGCGTCACGAGACCGGTCGGATAGCCCGCATCGAGCAGCGACTCACTTGCTCGCTCTGCTGCGCTTGCCGAAAGTTCGGCCGCAGAGAGTGTACTCACGGTCGCCGCGCGTCGCTGGCTCGTCCGATTGTCGACGACACAGACGACCCGTGTTGACCGTTCCGCTCGGTACTCGACCGTCGCCAACTCACGCGTCCGCCCGTACCGTCGCCAGTCGATCGACCGCGCCGGATCGCCTGCCGCGTACTCTCGAATCGAGTGGAACTCGATCCCACTCCCGCTCTCGGTTGTCGGCACATCGCCTGCGTACTCGTCGACCCCGCTCGTCACCGGCATCTCCTCGACCGTCGGCCAGCACCGCACCCGTGTCGCACCGTCGACCGGCTCTGTCCGCGTCTCCGTGACCGTCCCCGTCAGGTCACGCGCTCGCATCGCCGCCGCCTCGAACTCGTGGTCGCCCCTGCGTAGTTCGACATCGTACTCGAGTGTCGCCGTCGCGCCGGGCTCGAGTGTCGTCGCCAGCCGCGGCGTACCGTCGACGACGGGGAGGGCGTCTGGCACGCTGTCGACGATTCGGAGGTCGACGAGCGACGCGTCACCGGTGTTTTCGACGGTGGTTCGGACGGTGACGGTGTCACCGGGGCCGCCGGAGAGGGTGGTGTCGGCAGCGTCGCGCTCGGTGGCGACAGCGACGCCGCCGTCGGTGCCGACTTGCGGCGCTGCGTGGTGTTCGGTCGCTGCTTCGGGCGGTGCTCCCTCTGCACCCGTCGGTACGCCATCGCTGGTCTCGGCACTGTCACCTGTGTTGAACGCTCGGTGCACCCGAACCGAGGGTTCCTGGCGCGTGCGAAACACTGCTGCCCCAACGTAGCACAATGGTATCGTTGCCGCTGCAACCAGCACGCGTACACCGAGGAACAACCCTGTCCCTGCGAGGACGAGCGCGGCGAACAGCGCCCACTCACCGTGATCGACGTGGTGTCGTTGGGTGTGTGCCTGTTCGTGATCACGCGTCTGAGCGGTCCCCTCGCGTGTGCCGCCTCTCACGGTCTGGTTGCCAATTTTCGTTTTCGTTTCCGCTTCCGTTCCGGGTTCCGCTTTCGCTCTCGTTCCAGTATCAGTCTCTGTGTCACTCATCGACTCACCTCCTCGGACGCGAGTTCCTCCGCCGTCGTGATCGCAGTCGCCGACCCGGATCGCTCGCTCGTCACAGCGCCGTTGTCGTACTCGACGGCTGTAATCGCCGAGATCGTCCGATCGACTCGGTGGTAGTAGGCGTCACCGGGGTCGACCGCGTTTCGGACTTGCTCGGCGAGCGGCAGCGGCCGCTCAGTCGAAAGGAACGCCGCAGCGACCGGATCGTCGGTCCACGTTCCGTTTTCAACCCGTTCACGGGCCGTCTCGCGGTCGAGCCCGCGTCTCGTTCGCACGATCCGAATCGCGTTCTCGGTGAGTCGGGTCCGGATCTCGTAGGCCGAACTGGTGCCATTGCAGCGATACTGGGCCATCGACGCGATTTCGAGACTGTGCTCCGTACTTCGGCCGACCGGCTCGAGCGGTCCCGTCTCCCCCCGCTCGGGGGCCGGCCCGCGGTGGATCGGCTGGGGAGAGACGTAACTCGTGTTCCACACCCACCAGAGCGTGAGCGCGAGCACACCCAGTCCGAACGCGGGAAACAACAGGGCGAGCGGATACAGAACCCCAACGAACTGCGAGCCGACTCCCGGCAGATACCCGCCGAGTGCGATCACTGCGATCGCCCCCAGACTGCCGACACCGACGAGTCCGATCGCAAGCCGGTCCGTCTCGATCCCACTCGCTCGCTCTCGCAGTCGCCGTACCGCGCCCAGTGGATTCCGGCTCATTGGCCTTCTCCCCCTGATTCGTTGGCGTTCTCCGTCTCGTCTGCCTCCGCCGTGTCGGCGGACGCGGCGGACGCGGCGGACGCAGCGGACCCGGCGGTCTCGTCCGGCTCAGACTCCATCACGTTCGCCGCCGCAGCGCGCGCACTCAACACGCGATCGGCGGACGGCTCGCGGTCACCGTACTCGAGTTCCCGGAAGACAGTCGCGAGTCGGCGCATGCTCACGCTGGGGTATCCTCGGTCGAGTGCGTCACGGGTGACCTCGCCTGGCGTCTGCGTTTCGCGATTGTGCACTCCCAGTCGGTCGAGGACGGCGTGCCAGATGGCGCGCACTTCGGAGCGAGGAGAGCGGGGCTCGAGTGGTTCCTCGCTGTACAGGGATCCGGTACCGGCGGCTGACTCGGCGTCGGTGTGGTCATCGGCAGTGCGGTCGTCGTCGGTGTCAGTGTCGGTGTCGGTGTCGCTGTCGCGGCTGAGAATCGAGCCGAGGCGACGATTCCGATCGGACGACCCACCCCAGTCGAGCAACCAGACCGACGACAGTAGACGACCGACGGGCGGAGCGGATGGGAGGGACGGGACGAGACGTGGCAGTGTGAGTCCGAGACGCGGACGCGACAGGAGTCGATTCGACGCGGGACTCATCCTGGGCCAAGAGGCGTTTCGAAGGCTGTGAGAAAGTCTGCCAGCGACAGTTGCGAGATCGTCGAACACGCCCGCGAGGCCGACGAACAGAGCCGAGAGCTGCTGTCGGTTGTGCTTGTGCCTGGAGGGAACGACGCGCACGTACGTCACGACCGCACCGAGCACGAAGCCGGGGACGATGACCACGAGGGTCGTCAACCGGAGATAGAGGTCGTCGACGCTGGCCGTCGCGGTCTCCGCACCGACTGTGCTGGTCACGGTCGCCTCGTCGTCGAACGGGAGACGAACTCGCGCCGTCCCATCGGCACCGGTCGTCGCCGAGTCGCCCGAATCGACTGCGACGCTCGCATTGGGCACTCCGGTACCCTCCGCGGAAACCTGAACTGGGGCCGGCATTCCGGGGAGCAACAGCGGTGAGGCGAACTCGACGGTCGGCTCCTGGACGTCGATCGTCCGCTCGCCGCTCACGGGGCCGCGTTCGACGCGCACCGTCGTCGGCCCCGCAGTATCCGGTAGCGCCACGGTCGTCATTCCATTTTCGGCGGTCGTCCCGATCCGTTCGCCGTCGTGGTAGACTGTCCCGTTCGCGACCGACGTCGACCCGACAGCCGCCGCGATTTCTAGGTCTCGGTTTGGTGCCGCACCGGGCGCTGGCTCGATCGTCACGTCCGTCTCGATGTCGACCGTTTTTGATTGGTTCGTTTCGACGACCCCGACCGTCATCTCCTCGGCGTATGGGACGGAAACGTCGACCTGACCGTTGTGGTCCGTCTCGCCGGCCTCTACTCCGTCGACTTCGACCGTTCGATCAGTGATGTGGTCTGCATCGGCGATCCTAACCGTAAGCTGACTTCCTGGTTCGGGAGCGCCGTCCAGTTCGATCGGCGCTGTGGGTCCCTCGTCGTCTCTCTCATCGGATTCTGTCTCACCTGCCTCTGAGGTGTTGGTAATCAGCTCTATCGGATCAGTTGACTCTGCGAGGGTGTCCCAGCTGCCCGTTGTCGTCACGCTCTCCTCGCTTCCTGGCGCATCGAGTCGGGGGTCGGCTGCCGGGAGCGCGCTGGCGGCTGCGAGCAGGCAGACGAGACAGCCCGCGACGAACAGGAGTCGCCGGGCATCGCTCACGCCTGTCCCACCCGCGTTCGTGTCTGCTCCTCGTCGGCCGCGAGCGCGGCAAGTCGCTCAATGCGCTCGTCGATCGGCGGATGTGTTCGCGTTTCGCCCGCCGTCTGGTCGACCGACGACGGCGTCGCTCCGTCGAGCCACGCTCGAACCCGCTGTTCGCGATGTTCGTCGTCCGGCGCCGCCGATATTGGCGGCAGTGATGAACTCTCGGTGCCGTTCACGAGCGCCGAGGGGACGATACACAACGCACGTATTTTGGCCGTCCGGAGGTCCGTCGCGGGCGTCTCCGCCGCATCCGTGAGGTCGATCAGCGCCGTCGCGAGGGCGAGAGGATCGCCCGCGATTTCGGCCGCCGCGGCGTCAGCGGCGAACTCCCGGGTCTGGGAGAGTGTTCGCGTCGCCCAGTCGGCCACCCGCGGAAACAGCCAGAGAATCGGCGCGACGAACACCGACGTGAGCGCGATGAGTGGTAAGAACCACGTCAGCGCCGCTCGGTCTTGCTCCGAGAGACTGGCGGGATTCACCACCGCCCGTCGCGCGAGCATCGAACTGTGGTAGACCCGGTCCGTAATCTCCAGAAAGAGCGTCGTGACCGTCATCAGGGTCACGTCCCGGTTTGCGATATGGCCGATCTCGTGTGCGAGGACGGACTCGAGTTCGGCTGCATCGAGACGGTCGATCAGACCCGTTGTGACGACGATGGTCGCGTCGGTGAACCGGCCGATGGTGTAGCAACTGGGGGTGTCGTCGTCGACGACGCGGATGGTTGGTTCCGGGATGTCGGCGGTCATCGAGAGACGACGGACGATACGGTCCACCGTGTGGCCGTCCGCACCGCTTTCTCCAGCCCCGCGGGCGCTGGTTCGGTGGCCGGCGTGTGCGAGCACCCGCCGGTAGCCGTAGTAGAGCTGGCCGGCGAGAAAGAGGCCGACGAGGAGGAGGGCAGTCGGCCACGAAACGGGAAACTGGAGTAATGAGAGGGCGAGACGGCCGTCGGAGAGGAGGACGAACGTGCCGCCGACGATCGCCGGGAGCAAGACGCCGTACGCCCACACGACTGCGAGGACGAAGAGGGCGTTCACCGCGACGAAGACGCCGAGGACGGCAGCGATCCGGAGGCGGAGGCGCATGGAGGGAGTTTCCTGTAGGTTCTCAATGAATTACCAAAAATGTTGTGTGACGGTCATCTCCCGGCCTGGAACCGGCGAGCACAGTGACTGCGATCCGTCGGGCTTTTGGCCGCCCGGATCCGATACCGGTGTACGACGATGGCCCGGTATCACATCGAAACGTACGGCTGTACGTCCAATCGCGGGGAGAGTCGCGAGATCGAGCGACGGCTCCGCGATGCGGGCCACTACCGGGTCGACGGACCGGACGACGCCGACGTCGCCATTCTGAACACCTGCACCGTCGTCGAGAAGACAGAGCGAAATATGCTTCGCCGGGCTGAGGAGCTCTCCGCGGAGACAGCCGACCTCTTTATCACCGGCTGTATGGCCCTCGCACAGGGCGAAGAGTTTGCCCAGGCCGACGTCGACGGCCAGGTGCTTCACTGGGACGAGGTCCCCGAGGCCGTCACGAACGGCGAATGTCCGACGACGACCCCCGACGCCGAACCGATTCTGGACGGCGTCGTCGGCATCCTCCCCATCGCCCGGGGCTGTATGTCCGACTGCTCCTACTGCATCACGAAGAAGGCGACCGGTAAGATCGACTCGCCCTCGATCGAGGAAAACGTCGAAAAGGCCCGCGCGCTCATCCACGCCGGCGCGAAGGAAATCCGGATTACCGGCCAGGACACCGGCGTCTACGGCTGGGACGAGGGCGAGCGCAAGCTCCACCGCCTGCTCGAGGAAATCTGTGCCATCGAGGGCGACTTCCGCGTCCGCGTTGGCATGGCCAACCCAAAGGGCGTCCACGGCATCCGCGAGGAACTGGCCGACGTGTTCGCCGCCAACGACGAACTCTACAACTTCCTGCACGCTCCCGTCCAGTCCGGCAGCGACGACGTCCTCGGCGACATGCGCCGCCAACACCAGGTGAGTGAGTATCTCGAGGTGATCGAGACGTTTGACGACGTACTCGAGTACTGGACGCTGTCGACGGACTTCATCGTGGGGTTCCCGACGGAGACGGACCACGACCACGAGCAGTCGATGGCGCTGCTGCGCGAGACGCGCCCGGAGAAGATCAACGTCACGCGGTTCTCGAAGCGACCGGGCACTGACGCGGCGAACATGAAGGGTCTTGGCGGCCAGGTCAAGAAGGATCGGTCGAAGGAGATGAGCGCAGCGAAGCGCGAACTCGTCGGCGAGGCCTACGCTGAGATGGTTGGCGAGACGCGCGAGGACGTGCTGGTCGTCGAGCAGGGGACTGCCGACTCCGTGAAGTGTCGGGACGCCGCCTACCGGCAGCTCATCGTGCAGAATGCGAGCGAGTACGGACTCGAGCCCGGCGATTTCGTCGATCTCGAAGTGACCGCCCACGAGACGATGTACGCCTTTGGAACGCCGGTCTGACACTTGAGTTTCCTACTGGACTCTGTTTACAAATGCTGGCGTAAAAGCCGATCAAATAGCTCGTGACAACGATCTATCTATTGGCGAAACCGTTCGAAATCCACTCGCGCGAGAACCCCTCTACCATTTGCGTGGACTTGACGAAGCATCTCGAAACCGTGTGTTTGCGTGTGCAATCGACGTTCACGACTGCCCTATTACGGGAACGAGAGAACCCCTCACGTTTGTACAATTAATCCTGTGCAGGGAACCGATCGCGCGTACAAACTCGATACTGTTTGTATTGTCAATCCGAGCTTTCGATTCACGTTCGGATCGGTGGCCCTAGAGGGGAGAGATACTGACGAGTTGGCGGATGCTTTTCGCCAACTGGTCTCAAAAGTCTGCGAGTACGCCGAAATCAATCGACTCTAAGATGACGTATTCGACGCGAATACGTCGCCCACGGCGGCGGCGAATACGCTAATAGAGGCGTTCACGTCAATACTTCGAAAGCCATGGATGGTTGGCGCGATTCTGACTCTCCCCCATAGAGTCGTCTCCAAAGACCGGTTTGCGTCGTATCTCAGAGCGGTCCAACTTCGCTGTTGTGTCTATCGAAAAAAGAAGCACTCAAAACCGCGTTTTGAGTCACCAACAACTATATTACAAATATTCCGCCTATATATTATAACAGAAATAGTATAATTACCAATCATTCTCTAATAACAACAGACTTATTAATGTCGTTCTATTAACTATAAATTGGACAATGAGGCGCAGATCAGTGTTACGACAGATTGGACCGTTCGCCATCGGAGGAGGCCTTCTTGGAACTGGAAGTGCTGCAGGCCAAGAGGCTAACCAAAATGAGACAGACGCTGCAAGTGTAGATGAGATTGAACTCAGTAGCTCATCCACAGCCGACACCGTACCCTCGATCACAGAGGAGTCTGAACTCTACCTAACTTCGTTAGATGAGAATGGGGGCTCTACAAGCTCTGTGGATGGATCTAACTCAAGTACAAAGATCGTCGATCAAGATCCTGCACAAAATGGTTACGTAGGGTTTTCAGTCGGCTCTTTTAGCGAAAGTAGAGTTTATCAAAAGAAATATGCTACCGCTGCAGCCTGGGTCGAGTGGGAAACGGACATCGACGAACCAACTTCATTTGAAGTCAAGCCAAAGTATAGTTATATATCACTTGCTGGGAGTGGTTCCGTTTCACCTTTTAACGAGAAGGAGGAAACTTCAGAATGGAAGTATAGTGAAACTAAGACAGAGAATAATGATCCGGATCCATCAAAGGATGAAGTGAATTCTGAGTATGCTAGAGTCGTAGTTCCTGTTCTTTCCGGATTAATAAGTGGGAGTGGTAGTGATGCTGGCTATTCCATATCGTTCGTGTTGCAAAAACTAAATGTCAGTAGCGATTCAGCAGCAATCGTGGAAGAGGTAGAGGTAACAGCGCAAAGTGCTGATTCTGAAGAGCACCAAGAGGAAGAAATACGAATTATCACGGAGACTCTTGATACTGACTCACAATACCGCCTAGTGTGCATCAGCCATGCTGAATCAAGGGCGATCGGACTTGCGGGCGGTGGTGGTTATGTCGCATCAGGTGGTGGAGATGGTCTACTTCCTGGATTGTGGATCCACCAAGTCAAAGTAAGTCCTCAGGGATATGATGGAAGTGATCCAATTTGCCACCCTGGAGAGCCTTGTCCCGATAAAGTAAAAAATAATTAAACTTTTAATTGTTCTACCCACATAAGTTTCATGGACGTATTTGAACCAGATTCGGCCCAATCATCATCAGATATCGCAAATTGGTTGTTTCTAAGATCCACTATTTTATTTATTCTCTGTCTTAATGGTGCTATTTTCGCTGAATCCATGGTTGGTACTGGTATACCCATCTGGGTGATTGGGCTTTGGTTCTGGCTTCAGTTGCTGTTCCGGTCGATTGATGCGTATCTGGTCGACAATGAGGTGAGCCCCACATAGACCTCGATTTGTGAGAGTATTAGTTAGTTACACTCGGGGTGAACGATATGGATCGTGATCGCTCAAACGAGCCCAGCCACATTGCTTCCGTCCGTCGGTCACTGCAACCGCGATCCGTCGGGGCTTTTACCCGCGCGCTTGTGACTCTGCATCACCGGCCAGGACACCGGCGTCTACGGCTGGGACGAGGGCGAACGAAAACTCCACCGACTCCTCGAGGAAATCTGTGCCATCGACGGCGACTTCCGCGTCCGCGTCGGCATGGCCAAGCCAAAGGGCGTCCACGGCATCCGCGAGGAACTGGCTGACGTGCTCGCCGCCAACAACGAACTCTACAACTTCCTGCACGCCCCGGTCCAGTCCGGCAGCGACGATGTCATCGGCGACATGCGCCGCCAGCATCAAGTGAGCGAGTACCTCGAAGTGATCGAGACGTTCGACGATGTACGTCTTTGGAACACCGGTCTGACCCGATTCGGCCTCGTTCAGTTCAAAGTGGGCAGTACCTCCTCTTCGTGAGTCACTACTGAACGCTGGTCTCGCTCTCCGTACTGGCCGCTTTCTCCTCTCACGATGTTTTTGTCTGTGTTACGTGCTGAGGACCGTACTCGAGTTGGTGTATGGTTGCACACTCGCTGCCTCGGTTACGGTGAGTAGTACTGTCGGCCCTGACGGATTCGATCCTTGTCCAGACGTGCTCGCTTCGCTGCGCGCGACTGGCCTGGGTTGAACCGTCAGCGATCAATTCCGCAACCCTCGCGAATTGCTCGGTTCGCTCCATGGGCCCTGACGGATTCGAACCATCGACCACTCGGTATCCCACACAACCGAACCGAGCCGATCGTGTTATGAGCCGAGCGCTCTAACCAGACTGAGCTAAGGGCCCCGTCTACGCGGAAGGAAACGGGGATTGTAGTTAACCCTTACTCTCCGGCTTCCATGACGGCATCGTCTGGCCACATATCGAGCCGATTGCGCGTGGCTTTCGTTCGGACTCGAGTACACCGTTCCACAGCCCACGTGTAGTCGTGCGCAGCGACGGGCCTATGTGGCAGGCGGCCGAACGAGAACCAGTACTAGTATGTCGGATGAGCGTCGGCTCGAGCGGTTCCTTCGGTCGAAATTGCAAGAGGCGGGCGAGCAGTACGAACAGTTTCGGGAGTCGACGGATCGACAGCTCGAGGAGGCACAGCAGGCGTACGAAGTGGCGAAAAACGCACGACAGCTCCCCTCGGACGATGAGGGGCGTGTGAAACTGGTCTGCCGGCGGTATGCAGAGCGGCGAGCGGCGATGCTCGACGAGGAGTATCGACCGGCGTGTTACGAGGCGGGACACCCGGACTGTGAGGGCTGTGCGGAGGACGTTCGCGAGGGGCGCATCGAGACGTGGTGAGCGGGCTGTGTTGCTGTATCGTTATCACGCTCCGATCACACGTTCGCCCGTAGCTGTTCGACGTCGCGCTCGAGTCGGGTTGCGTACTCGAGTCGGAGGTCACGTGCCTTTGTGAGCGAGATGGAACTGTCCGTATCGAACTCCGCTGTCAACGGCTCGTAGCGATTCGGCTGGAATCCCAGTCGGTCGAGGTAGTCGACGACTGCCGGTGAGTCGAGGCCATCGATCATCGCGGCGTCGACGTACTCCTGTAGTGAGTCGAACGTGGGGAGTACGATCTCGTCTGCGTCACGCTTTGCGGTTTCGCCGCCAATGGTGACGTTTGCGTGGTGGAGGTCCTCCATGATCGAGTCGACGTCCGCAACGAGCCGAAGGAGCTGACTCGGGAGCGTTGCGTCTGGTGAGCGCCACTCGACGGTCGGCATCTCATCACGGAGTCGGACTGGCGACCAGACGGCGTTGTCGGCCGTGAAGTGGTCCGTAATCTGTGCTTCGTCGATTCCCGTCGCCGCCGCTCGTTCGATGAACTCCTCCAGGCAGTCTTCGAGTCGGCGGTGCCACTCGGCGACGGTGTCGACGTAGGTCCAGAGCTGGCCGTGATTCGGGAGCTCCGCATAACAGCGCTTGCGGTAGATGTACGCGCGAGCGCTGCTTGCGACGTACTCTCCCTGAAAGTACGGCGACGAGTTACAGAGTGCGAGCGCCGGGTCGAGCGCGATGAGCGTGTTGAGCTGATCGGTGACGTTTCGCTTCTCGAAGTGGAGATGCGTTCCAGCGCAGTGTTTTGCGTAGTCGAAGTTCGTTCCAAGTAGTTTGCGCTGGATCTGACCGCGTTCGTCGGCTCGGAGTTCGATCGAGTCACTGTTGAGCGGTGTCCCGAGCGGGACGAGCGACTTGTCGAGTTCGGCTGCCCGGTCGAGTACCTCGCACAACTGTTCGATGAACGTCCGTCGAAGTTCGGCAATCGTTTCACACGGTGGGGTCTTCAACTCGAAGAGGCAGTCGACGAACTCCGTCTCAGTGAACTCGGAGATATCGACCAGTTCACCGGGCGCTGTGAGCGCTCCGTCGCTATCGACGACCCAGTACTCGACCTCGATACTCTTTTGCATTAGCTGTCGCAGAGCGGTGGGGGTAACAGAGAGTCAGCGGGCTGGTACTCGAGTTGCGCTGTCGTTCGATTGACGTGCATACAGAGACTGGTGTGGGGCGGTCTGGTCAACGGATGACTGTGTAGGGCAGGACGCTGCGAATCCCCGTTGCTTGCGAGTGCCACCTGCACGCACAGGAACCGGACGGCCAACTAGTCGGGTATGCCGCTTCGACCGCCGACGAAAGCCATCTTCGACGACCTCGGCGACGAACTGTTTCTCGATCTGACTGACGAGGAACTCGAGTCCTTCGTCGAGCTAGCCAGGGAGAAACGCGACGCCTACGAGACGGTGATGCACTACGAGCCAACGCCGCGACTCGGCGGTACAGAGCGACGCGAGCGCAGTGGCGGCACGCGGGTCCCACCGGCGGAGAACCCGCACAACGCCTGGGTGAGCGCCTGTTACGTCGGTGGCGATGACGGCGGTGATCTGGACGGCTGGGAGATCGGTATCAAGGATAACGTCTGCGTCGCCGGCGTCGAGATGACCTGTGGGTCACAGGTCGTCGCAGGCTACGTGCCCAACCGCGACGCGACGATCGTTACACGACTCCTCGAGGCCGGTGCGGACATCGTTGGGAAGACGAACATGGACGATATGGCGATGACATCGACGGGCCACAGCGCGTTCGGTCCGATTACGAACCCGCATGACGAAGACTACCTGGCGGGTGGGTCGAGCGGCGGGAGCGCGGTCGCTGTCGTTCGCGACGAGGTCGACGCCGCAATTGGCTCCGATCAGGGTGGGAGCGTCCGCGTCCCCGCGGCATTCTGTGGTATCGTTGGCCACAAGCCAACGTACGGACTCGTTCCCTACACGGGCTGTATCGGCATTGAGCACGCGATCGACCACCCCGGGCCGATGGCCGCTGACGTGGAGACTGTCGCCCGACTGCTCACCGTTATTGCCGGCAGCAACGAACGCGACCTCCGCTCGCACGCACCCGTGCCGACCGAACGATACGAGGACGCCCTCGACGGAGACATCTCCAATCTCACGATCGGTGTCCTCGAGGAAGGCTTCGAGAGAGACGGCGCGAACGAAGCGGTACTCGAGACGGTCCGCGATTCGATCGACGATCTCGAAGCGGCGGGGGCGACGATCGAAGACGTTTCCGTGCCGATGCATTTGGACGCGAAGGACATCCACGACGTCTGTACGTCGGAGGGCCTGCTCGATGCGATGCTCGGTGAGGGGCTGGGCCACGGCTGGAAGGCGTGGTACAGTCGGTCCTGGATCGAGACCTTCGGCAAGGCGCGTCGTGCACAGAGCAACGACCTCCCTGCACGGCTCAAACTCCTGTTGCTCATGGGCGCGTACACGAACAGCGAGTACCACTCGCGCTACTACGCCCAGGGAATGAATCTCGTCGTCGAACTCACCGAACGATACGATTCGGTACTCGAAACCGTCGACCTGCTCGCGATGCCAACAGCGGTCACGAAACCGCCCGAACACGACCCCGACCACGATCAGTACGACCGCCTGCACGACTCCTCCCTGGTCCACAACGCAACGCCATTCAACCGCACCGGCCATCCGGGTGTCAGCGTTCCCGCCGGATCCGTCGACGGTCTTCCCACCGGCCTCATGCTCGTCGGCCAGCGGTTCGACGACGCGACAGTGTTGAACGCAGCGAGTGTACTCGAGTCCGGATGAGAATCGGGTGCTGGTGGGAGATTGTCTCCAGGGTACTCGAGCAGCAACTGCAACTACTGCACACTTCGTGACTGATCCGCCCCTCTGCCGTAACGATCCAGGGGTTTGGTGGATGTCTTTCGATTAGTAGGCTAATCTCCAAACGATATTATTGAAATATTCGACATACTTACATAGAATCGTTCGAATGGATATGTGCAGAGGAACACATCCACCAACTGTCGTTGCCACCGAACGACAAGTCTGTCCAGGGGACTCCTCTGCAATGCCACCGCTACAGTCAGAGCACGGTCAGGGCGAGTACTCACCCACTGTACCCGCCTGCAGTCCGCAACCGGTCCTCCACCACCGGTTTCAGAGGCACACCGTTTTTGCTGGCTACGCCACACTGCTGCTGACTGAGGATGAACTTCGATTTTTGGTGACTTAATCGCTGTTGCGAGGAGTCTATCTGATTCTGTGTCGTCGTGACAAGTATTCTCTCTCCGTTGCAGTGATTGCACTGGTGGAGCCCGAACACGGTCGCCAGCAGGACAATGAGGTCCTCCTAGCGACTCGGTCCGTGTGCCCAGTCCCAGAGACGAGCACAGGCCCGCTCATCCGAATGTGGATGGCGTGTCTCCGTCTGAAGACGTCGGAACGGCGAGGAAACTAATTCGTCGGGTGTTCGTTGTGGCAACGACAATCCGTGATGGCTTCCTCGCCAGTGTATCGGTTCGCACACACGCGCATCAACTTGTTGGCCGATTGAGTACTATCGCCCGGCTACGAGCATTAGTGTCTTCCAAGACGATAACTACTGAGACGGGGATGTGGTCCAACAAAAAGTCATGAAGTGGAACACCTTCCTAAAACATCCTATCTACTTATGTTATTGTACATCGACATCCTCTCACGGGAGACAACAATCCATTGGCGACCGCCCCTCAGTGATGCGGTCACCGCTCCCAGTAGATTGTCTCCCGTGCACCCATCACGACGGTGGTGACATGCTCACCCCACACTCCCCACCAAGCCAAAACCGGCTGCACCCACACTGGTTTTTGCTGTCGTTCTTCGGGGATCGGTGTGAGTGTCTGTAATACGCAGTGTTGCCATCACTGCTCCCACCCCTGCCACATATCATCCAACGCTACTGACTCTGTTTCGTTGATGGTCCTGCTAGAAACTTGATTTTTAACAGCCGTCAGCAGCGTGCTGACTGGTGAAATGGGATTCTTCAATACTAAAACGCTACCGAGAAATTCGAAGCCTAGGCCGGGATTTGAACCCGGGCTCTCGTCCTTACCAAGGACGCGCTTTACCGCTAAGCTACCCAGGCGCGCATTTAGATTGAGTAGTGCCATGGGTTATATCCCTTTCCATCTACGGCAGCCGTGTCAGGCGATTTCACGTCACTAGTCGATGCGCTTTCGCTGCCCTGACTGCACGATGCACGGAGAATACAGAGAGTCCTGCCGATCCAGATCCGACCAAGTCCTGGTGGCACTCTGTTCAGCGACAGCTCAGCAGCGATAGCTCAGACTGGATAACAACTGGACGGGTCCCGGCCGAATCGAACCGGAAAATCTGCGGGAGAGTTTTGTTCCGTTCTACCCCGTTCAATCGGAGCTCGGTCAGCGTGAGTCGGTCAGTTGTGGACTTATCTGATTCTGTTCCACGCAATCCCGTCTCAGGGGTCCGTCGCTGGTGTGATGTGGTCGGTAGGGCACTCCTCGGGTGAGTGGTCGGTTGCCGTCGGGTCGAGTGTGAACTGACACGTTTCGACGGGTGGGAACGCTGGTGGCGCGGTCGTCGTGAGTCTGGCGGCGAGCGTGTCAACGTGTTCGAGCACCTGTGGTGACGAGGTTTCGTCGACCGCAGCGGCACCGGTTCGAACGGCGAGTTCGATGATGTCACGCTCGAGATTGGTGTCGAGTGTGGTCGGTGATGGCGGGTGTGCGTTGGTGTTCGTCTCGATATCAGTACCGGTCCCGCCATCCGTGTCGATGTCGCCAGTGTCCGCCTCGAGTTCACAGGCGACGTTCGCTTCGCTGACCGGCGTTCCGCCGTCTGATGCGGCGGCTGGCGACCGTGTGGCGAGTTCGGTACGTCTGGTCTGGTCGTGTCCGAACGCCTGGACGGTTTGGACGGCCTTTTCGGCGGCGTCAGTATGTGCGAGGAGATAGAAGCCGCGAGCGACGAGAATATCTGCGGCGAGAATCGCGAGATCAGCAGTTGCTGGGTCCATGCCGTCCGACACCTCGTCTGCCGTTGTCGGTCGCTCCCAGGGTTCCTCGTGAGCGAGCGTTCGCGTGAGTCGCAGTCCCTCGTAGATCAGTTGGACACCGGCAGCGTGTGTGTGCAGGGCCTCAGAGTCGACACCGGCGGGTGTCTCGGTAGCCGAAGCAGTGTCCGTCGTGTCTGCGGTATCGGTGGTCTCAGTGGTGCGCTCATCGGCGTCACCAGCCGGCGCGTGAATCGTCGCACTCTCGATCGTCAGTGCTCCCGGTACCATCGACGCCTCGTCGAGAACGGCGTCGACGAGCCCGGACAATCGCGGCGGTTCGACGTCCGCGACAGCATCGGAGGCGGCACGCCGACAGGAGTCGGCTTTGTCCATTAGCGGGACGTTACGAGGGCGGAGGCAAAGACCTTTGGAAACGCCGGATCGACTCTCGGCATGATCGACAGTTTCGATGGGTTGGACCCCGCTAATAGTGAGGACACCGATAGCTCTCGCACGGGCGGCGACCCCACTCCCTCTCACGAATCCACTGCCCCCGATCACTCTCGCATCCAAACGATCGCCCTCGATCGCCCCGAGGCACGAAACGCGCTCACCGTCGACGGACTCGAGTCCCTCGCCGCGACGATCGAGTCACAGTCAACAGGCACAGACTCCCCCGCAGTCATCTACCTTCACGGCCGTGGCCCCGCCTTTTGCGCCGGCGCGGATCTCACCGCTGTCGCCGATCTCGACGGCGACCGCGACGCAGCCCGGGAGTTCGCCCGCCTCGGCCAGCGTGTCGCCCGCGCGATCGAAACCTGTCCGTCGATCGTCGTCGCTGGCATCGACGGCCCCGCGATGGGCGGTGGCCTCGAACTCGCCCTGGCTTGTGACGTTCGCGTCGGCACGCCCGCGTCGACCTACGGCGAGCCCGGTGTCACCTTCGGCCTCTTTGGCGCCTGGGGCGGCACGGCCCGGCTCCCGAAGCTGGTCGGTCAGGGCAACGCACTCGAGTTCGCTCTCTCTGGACGAACTGTCGACGCGGAGGAGGCGCGTCGGATGGGGCTCATTTCGCGCATCGAGGACGAGCCCCGCGAGGTGGTGGCGTCGATTGCCGAGCATCCGGGTGAGACGCTCGCTGTGTTGAAGCGTCGTCTTCGGGACGACAGCACGCAAGCAGAACAGGAACGCCGGGAGGCGGATGCGTTCGGGGATCTGGTGGCTGCGCACGCGGATGAGATTGAGTCGGTTCTGGAGTGATTGTGGGAGCGGTGTGGTGGTAGCGGTGTGGCGGCGGTGGTAGCAGTGTGACGGCGGTCGTGGTGTGACAGTGTGGCAGTGCCGGCGGTGATATGGTGGCAGTGTGGCGGTGTGGTAGCGGTGGTAGCAGTGTGAGGTGTGGTGACAGCGGGAGCGGTGTGGTGGCGGTACCGATACCGGCGCTACTGCCAGCACTGGCCGAGCCAACCGAGCCGTATCGCGAAAACCGCCTGTTGATGTTGAAGCGGACGAGCCTATGACAGCGGTTCTGGTGACGGCGGAACCTGACGTTTGTGCTCGCTGCGCTCGTACATCCTGCGAACGCGTTCGACGGTGTCTGGTTCGACATCGAGTTCACGACTGGTTGCGGCGACCGAGAGCGGGCCGTCGACGTGTGAAACGAGGATGGAATCGAGCGTTTCGTAGCTGAGTCCCATCTCGTCTTCGTCGGTCTGGTTGGCCCACAGCTCTGCGGTCGCCGGCTTGGCCGCGAGATCCTCGGGAACGCCGACGTGGCGCGCGAGTTGGCGAACCTGTGCCTTGTAGAGGTTTCCGATCGGATGGCAGTCGACTGCGCCGTCACCGTACTTCGTGAAGTAGCCGACGGCGGCCTCGCTGCGGTTGCCCGTCCCCAGTACGAGGCGGTTCTCGTGGTTCGCGACGAGGTAGTTGAGAACCGCCCGAACGCGGGCGCGAGCGTTACCCACGGCTTCGCGGTCGCCTTCGGCTTCGGGATAGGCTGAGAGCAGCGAGTCGACGATCGGCTCGATTTCGATGACGTCGTAGGAGAGGCCCAACTCTCGTGCAACCCGTTCTGCGTCGCTCATGTTCTCGTCGCCGCTGACGACAGCAGGGAGGACAAGACCGTGCAGGTTCTCGGCACCGAGTGCATCCGTGGCGAGATAGGCAGTGAGTGTGCTGTCGATACCACCCGAGAGACCGAGAACGGCACCGTCAACGCCCGCCGCATCGAGTTGGTCCCGAATGAACGTCGTGATGTGGTCGTACTGCTGGTCGAGTTCGGTCTCCGAGAACCGCGGATCGATCATAGGTCGCTATACGCGACCAGGTGTCAAATATGCTGTCCACACGGGCAATTGTTGGACGAGTGGTCACTCATGATCCGTTCTTATAGCCGAACCCCTGCAGAGGTGGGAGTACAGCAGTGAGTTCATCGACTCGCGAAGCGAATCGCAATCACAGGTACCCGAACAGCGTCCCGACGAGCACCAGTATCCACGTGCCGGCACCGACGAGGAGCATATCGTTGAACCGACTCTCGCGTGTCGCTCGCCGTGTAGCGCCGCCGGCGATTAGTCCGAGTGCCACGACGACGAGCATCCGCTGGACGATCACGTCGAGCGGCAGCACGTCGACGCCGAGCAGGCTGTAATCGAGCCAGATTGCGACCGCAAGCGACGTCGACGCCGCGAGCGCCGCATCGAGTCGGCGCTCGAGTCCGCTCGCGATCACGTACGTCGAAATCGGCAATCCGAGCGCGATGAGCGGGTAGAGCGACGCTGCGATCATGTGCACGGTCATGAACGAGAGCGTCCGATCGAAGGCGATGCCGAGGATCCTGACGCCGAGGATGATCGTGAGGATCGTCCCCGCGAGGACCAGGTGTCGTGCCTCGATGCGAGCTGCGGCTGCAGCAAGTCGCTCCCGATCGCTCTCAGTGAGGCGGTCGTCGAGTTCGGCGTTGATCTGCGCTTCGATCCCCTGTGCTGGTCGCTCTCCGTCGTCGTAAGCGCGTTCCCGTGGATCGATCGAGGAGAGCCGTCGCCAGCCACGACTGCCACGCCCATCTCGACCGTCCGACCTGCCACCGCGGAGTCGCAGACCGGTTCGGCGATGCAGGAGCATCCCGAGCATCAGCGGCACGACGAGCGCGGGTGAGAACGTCAGATCGACCTTCGTCGCCCACCCGTCGGCATCTGACGGCCCGCTGTTATCGAGGTAGATTCGCTGGAGGTCCTCCTGCTGGTCGACGCCCGGAATCGCCATCAGATCCTGTTCGAGACGCGACTGTGCACCCTCGACACCGTCAACGCGGTGTCGCAGTGTGAACCAGTCGAAGTGTTCGGAGTGTGTCTGCATGACGACCCACTGGTCGTCCGGGTTCGGACTCTCGTAGAGTCGGATGTGATACCGGTAGCCGTAGTACTCACCGTCCTCGAGTTGCAGCGTTTCGGTCGTCCAGTAGCCCTGCTCATCAGGACCCGGGTCGAGGTAGGCAAAACGGGTCGCACCGTCGGCCTGCGACCACGGGATATTCGTCGGCGAGACGGGGCGAAGCGCGTGCTCGTGGCCGGCTCCGGACTCGTTTTCGGGCTCGGTCTCGGTCGGTTCCGTTCCCTCAGTGCGCTCGACACCGGTCGAACTGTCGCCGCCCTCGCTCGTCTCGCCTGCGTCGTTCCCAGTTTCCGTCTCGGTCTGTGCAGTCGTACTCGAGTTCGGGGCGGTCTGTGCGTCAGCGTGTGTGTCTGTGTGGGATTCTTGTTCTGTGTTTGTGTTTGTGTCTGCGTCTGTGTCCGTATCTGCGTCCGCCTCTGTGCCGGTCTGGTCGTCTGTTGTACTCTCGTTCTGAGCGAAGCCGACGAGGTCGTCCGTATCGAAGTGGTCGTGATCGGTTTCCTCCCAATCACCGCCGCCGTAGGCGGCCAACAACTGGACGATCGTTTCGGTTTCGCCGCGCACGACGACGTTGAGCGGACTGCGCTGTTCGTGTGCCTCTCGGGCGTTGAGGTACGGCCAGAAGCCACTCTCGCTGTCGTCGAACGAGATGATTTCGGGGGTTGGTTCGTCTTCCGTTTCGGGGGCCACGTCGCTTGTCGATGGTGAGAACAACAGCGAGGGGCCACCGATGAGCAAGACGGTGGCCACCAGTAGGATGGCACCAATGACGATCGAACGACGCATCTCACCACACTATCGACTGTATTCATATTAATCTACCTCTCAGACAGTGTTCTCCCAACGGGGCCGACATGACTGGTGGTGAGGGCGACGGGACGACAGAAACGGCAGAATCGACGGAAACGGACCGAAACGGCGGAATTGACAGAAACGGACCGAAACGCAGTCATGACGAGACCGCTGGAACCGACAGCTACTGTTCCGGCTTCCAGTTCAACTCGATCCGTACCGTTTCCCGGTTTCCCCGGAACATCGTTGACCGCTCGATCACATCGATCGATGTCTCGACCGTTTCAGGTGGGGACAGTGCCACTGTCTTGTTTCCAACGTCGATATTGACCTGTTCGCCGCCGGCTCTGAACTCTGCAGCAAGGTGCTCGAAATAGGCCGCAAGCTCGTCTCGTGACTGTGCCTGATCAACCGTCGTGCGCTGTGCCATAGTCGCTGGTACCCTCGGATTCGGAAAAGTATGGACTGCAAACGGAGACCTAGTCACGGTTTACTTCGGGTCGGAACGCCCACGGCATCACAGGAGCACTGTCTCTTCGAGTGTTTCGTCCACGATGACACGCAGCGAGCGGAAGCCCACCCTTCAGGGGTGGAAGGATGTCAATCCGAACCGGGCATGACTTTTTGCCACCGGCGACGGTACTCGAACCGATGGCAGACGTCTCGAGTGCCACTGTCGATGTCGGTATCGTCGCCCAGCGAGCAAACGACCGAGCCTACGATCTCGTGACTGCGCTCAGGACTGCACTCGAGAACCGGGCCGCCGTCGAGACTACCGTCGCGGTCGACGAACTGACTGCCGAACACGTTTCGGTGCCGGGTGTTCCTGTCGCGATGATGGCCGAGTTCGACCTCGTCGTGAGTATCGGTGGGGATGGAACGCTCCTGTTCGTCGCCCGTGAGGTTGGCGAGACGCCGATTCTCGGCGTCAACCTTGGAGAGGTTGGGTTTCTCAATGCCGTTGCACCGTCGGATGCGCTGGATATCGTCCCCGATGTCGTCTCCCAGCTACATGCAGCGGACGATCTGGGGACACAGCGGCGAACGCTGCGGCGATTGACGGCGACACCAGCCGGTGCTGGTGGCGAGAATGGTGCCACTGCACCCACGGGCGCAACCGAATTAACCGACACCGGACCCCAACCCAACTGGACGCTCGAACCCGCACTCAACGAAATCGTCGTTCATGGTCCGCGGCGGGGCCACGGCGGCGGCGCAACGATTCGTGTCGCCGTCGACGGCCGACAGTACGCTTCCGGACACGCTGACGGCATCCTCGTTTCGACACCGACCGGCTCCACCGCGTACAATCTGAGCGAGGGCGGCCCGCTCGTCCACCCCAACGCCGACACACTCATCGTCACACAGATGGCCGCTGCGGACGGCCGACCACCGCTCGTCGTCGACGCCGATGCGACGGTCACGATCACCGTCGAGGACGCAGCGACGGCGTTCGTGATCAGCGACGGCCGCGACCGCCAGAAACTCGAGCCACCCGCAAGCGTCACCGTCACCACCGCATCCGAGCCGACGACGCTCGTCGGTCCCCAGTCCGATTTCTTCGCTGCACTCGATAAACTCGAGTGACCGCGACGTCAGTCGAACCGGTCGCGGTCTTTCTGCGGGCTCACAGCGGTATCTGTCCGCTCACTCCCAGTCCCGTCACCGCTTATTCGCGTCGCCACCCGACTCGACCAACTGAGCGAGTTGCGTCGGTGCGACGGCACCGCGTGCGGCCGTCCCGTCGACGACGAACGTCGGCACACCGGTGATCCGGCGTTGCTGGGCTGTCTGAAACAGGTCTTCGAGTTCGCTTCGAAGTGATGAGTCGTCGAGTGCCGATCGAACCTCGTCGACCGGGAGCCCAACGTCGGCTGCGAGGTCGGTCAGCACGTCTGCCTCGCCGATGTCACGACAGTCCTGCCAGAGCGCCGCGTAGATGGCCTCGTCGAAGGCCGCCCACTGCTCGGGGTACGCCTGCGAGACGTACCACGAGGCCTGTTGGGCTGGCAGCGAGTCGACCTCGATGGCGAGTTCCTGTGTCATCTCGACGTCGTACCGTTCCTGGAGTCGGCGGACGTTCTCACGAGCCTGGTCGAAGTACTCGTCGTCCTTGCCGTCCTCGGCGTCGTGATCAATCGTGCCATCGGGGTTGCGCTTCCCACGGCGCAGATCGAACGGTCGCCAGTCGACCTCGAGTGGCTCCTCGCGCGTCTCGCGGTACTGCTCGAGTGTGCGCGTGCCGAGGTAACAGAAGGGGCAAACGTAGTCGGCGTACAGGACGAGGGTGTCCGCGGAATCGCTATCGGTACTCATTGCCTGCTATTGGGTGGCTGGCGGGAAAGGGCCACCGTCTGTCGAGTAGCAGTGGTGGCGCGCGGACACGGGAGGAACGCGTAGACGGGAGAGGACGGTCCAGACACCGGTGGTCGAACGTGCCGGTGGGTCAGTTGGAAGGTGCGTCGTCACCGGGGTCCGTATCGGTGGTGGTGGAATCGAGATCGGTACCAGGTCCGACATCGCTCGTCCCATCGCCACCCTCACCACTTGCATCCACGTTGGTCGCAGCCGGCAGATTCGGATCCCGGAACGGATTCCGGCCGTACGCCGGCAACTCGTCGTCGAGCTGGGACTTCAGCACCCGTCGAAGGCGGTTGAGACTCGTCGTATCGAGGCCGTGATCCGCTGCGAGGCGTTTGAACGTCGGCTCGTCGGTGATGTCGTGCGCGCGGTACTGGCCGAACAGTTCGTCCATTCGATCGGCCGACAGCGTCTGGGCGTCGATATCGTCGAGCCCAAAGTAGGCCCGGCGGTCGAGATCGACGACGTGGCGAATCACCACCAGCGCGACCTTGGGGATCGCCCGCTGGCTGCCGAACTCCGTCAGGTCGATCTCGTCCATGACGCCGAGTGCGAGGTCGCGCTGCCAGGGGGTGAGCTCGAGTGCGTTGCACAGCGCCTGCGTCGTCCGCAGTCGGTCGAGGTGGTGGGCACGCTCGCTGTAGCCCGGCGTGGCGGCGTGTTGTTCGTCGTGGAGGCGGCGAACGCTCTCCGAGAGGTCCGAATCGGGTGATTCCGCGCGCCCGATGACGGTCGCACTCGGCGTCACGATACCCCATTGGCGGACCGTCGTATCTCGCTTCGCGGCCGCTCGCGAGAGCGTCCCCGCACCGGGACGGGTCTCCAGCGGACGCTCGGGGCGCTCTCGAGGGCGATCAGGGCGGGCAGTGACGGCTCCCGCCCGCTCGGGAACTGGACCGCGGTCGGCACCGTCGTCGTACATTGTCTGTCGCTCAGACAGGGAGACAGAAAAAGGCTCGCTCGTTTTGCGCCGCGTTTCAAGACGACTGACAGTCGATCCGACAGCTCTCCGGGAACTGGTAACTGATTCCACCTTACTCGAGTTGAACGGAAGCCAGCGCAGTCGCTCTCCGAGCGTAGTTGTCCCGCGAAAAGCCCTTCGTAGCTACACCTTGTGACCAGAGGCACTTAAAGAATCCTTGCCGGTGCGAGACGAACGGCGATAGATAGCCAATGGACAGTCGAACGACTACTCGATTCGAACGAACCGACGCAAAACAGCGCGTCGGTGACCCGTCGTATCTACACCTTGTGACCAGAAGCACTTAAAGAACTGCTGCGAGCAACGCGTCGGTAAACTCGTCCAGCCGCGCCGGCTCCGGGCCCGAACGCGCGTGAATCGCCGGCTCGATCTCGACTGACGGGTGGGCGAACTCGCGACCGACGACGTCGCCGACCATTGCCTCGCCCTCGCCACGGCGCTTTCGCTCGAGCAGGTCCCACGCGCGCTCGATTCGTTCAGTGTCGAAGACCGCTGGTGCCTGCTCGGTGAGAAACTGATCGAACTCGAGTGCTGGCAGGTCGTGGCTGGTTGAGCTGGTTGGGCTGGTGGGGTTGCTGGGGGTGTCGCCAGCCGCTCCACACTCACCAGTCGCCTGCAGATAACGTGCGGCCATCGCCGCGCGATAGATTGTGAGATTGCGCTTGACGGTGGGCTTCGTCTGCGTTTCGGTGAATCGGTCGTCGTCCGCAGCGATGGTCATGGTGGTCGTGTCGTCGCTCGCCGTGCCGTCGCTTGGCTCGTCAGTCGCTCGTTCGACGACGTAGCCATCCGCACTCCGCTCCACGATAGGAAACAGCTCGTCGTCTGTACGCACGAGATGGTGTGAAATGTACTTACGGTAGTTACTCGCCGCGATCCCGCGGTAGGCGTGATAGAGGTCCATCGGGTTGTACGTGTGTTCGACGTAAGTCCGGAGTTCGTCGAGGACAGACGGCTCACACGCGACTCGGTACCGGATCGGGCTCCGAACGAGGTCGAGGGCACCGTCGTTCGACCCCGCGAGCAGGCTCGCGAATTTCCGGACGTTCCAGCCCTGGTAGTCGACGTCGTCTTCGCCACTGAACTGTGTGACGAGGGTGTCGTCGGGGCGCTCGAGATGTGCGTACTGCCGGAGATCGGTCGGCGCAAAGACGAATCCAACGTCGTAGTCGCTCGCCGGACTCGCCCCACCCCAGGCGTGGCTTCCGCGAGCGACGGCCAGCACGACTTTGACGTCGTGGGCGCGCTCGATACGCTCAAGCTGACACTCGACGGTGGCTCGAACACGCGCTGGTACTCGTGCGGAAGCTGCTGGCGCTGTTGGCATAATTCGTTTACCGTAACTGAAACCGCCAGTCGACAAGAAGCCGTATGGCCGCGCAGTGCCGTTCGTAGCTACACCTTGTGACCAGAAGCACTTAAACGGCGATGGGGGAACGGCTGTGACCGACGACCTGTCCTCCCTTCCTGAAGGAATTTCGTCCGGTACTCGAGTAGCCGCCTGCAATTGGGGACGTCTCGCTTCGCTTTCCGGCTTCTCGAGGCTTTTTGGTGGTTCCCGACGGGACAGTAGTATGGGTACTGAGGACACACTACATGGAAAGGCGGCGCTGGTCACTGGAGCGAGCGCGGGAATCGGACGGGAAACTGTTCGAGCACTCGCAGACGAAGGAATGAACGTCGCACTTGCGGCACGGCGTGCCGACGAGTTAGATGCGCTGGCGGCGGATGTCGAAGCGGAGTACGGTGTCGACACGCTCGTCGTTCCAACCGATGTGACGGACGAGGAGGCGGTCGAACAGCTGGTGGCCGAGACGGTCGACACCTTCGGCGGACTCGACGTAGTGGTCGCCAACGCGGGAACGGGAACCGAACGCGGCGTCGGAATCGACGAACTGGACACGGAACAGTACCGGACCGTGATGGAGGTCAACACCGACGGCATGTTCTTTACGACGCGAGCGGCCGTTCCGCATCTCGAGGAATCGGCTGGGACGATTGTATTCGTCGGCAGTTTCGCGGGGAAGTTTCCGCGGTCGGGAAGCCCGGTCTACGCGGGAACGAAGTGGTGGACTCGCGGGTTCGCGCTGAGTCTGGCGGCACAGGTCGGCCCAGATGAGATCGGTGTCACGGTCATCAATCCGTCCGAGGTCAGAACTGAGTTCGGCAAGGAGTACCGCGACGAGGCGGAGTTATCGAAACAGCGGTACGATCCGGGAGAGATTACCGAACCTGCGGACATCGCGGCGGCGGTCGTCTTCGCCGCACAACAGGAACCGCCAAACGCCGTGACTGAGATCGACCTCTACCGGCGAGATAAGTTCGAGATGTTGTAGCGAACTGATTGAGCGCCAAACTGACGGGATACTGAACTGCTGGATACCGAACCGACCAGATTCCGGATTGAGTGGATATCGAACCAACTGGTATCCGATAGAGCCCCAGTCTTCCCAGTCTGAACAAGGGAGAGAGTGACTCCGCAGAACGACGCTCCTCCGTCGTATCTACACCTTGTGACCAGAAGCACTTAAAGAGCCGTCGCGCTGGAGTGGGTCCACTGTGGCCCACAGCGCAACCGGTGCCGTCTGCCGGTATTCGGCAGTGAACTGTCCGTTCCGAAAGGCATAATCGCGCGCTCCCCTGAATGCGGGCAATGAGTCACCAGTTGCCGGACGTGCAGGCGTCCTCGCCGGACGTCACCGTCGGCCTGAGCCAGGTCGGCGTCACCGGTGTCGAAAAGCTCGTCAAGCTCGCCCGGGAGGACAAGCGCCCGATCGTCCTCACCGCCGAGTTCGAGGTCTTCGTCGACCTCCCCGCCTGGCGCAAGGGCGCGGACATGAGCCGCAACATGGAGGTTATCGACGAGATTCTGGAAGACGCCACGCGCGAGGAAGCCTACCGCGTCGAGGATGTCTGTGGCGACGCTGCAGAGCGCCTCCTCGAGAAGCACGACTACACGTCGAAGGCACAGGTCTCGATGGAAGCCGAATTCATGCGCCGCGAGCAGACACCGGCGAGCGACCGCGAGACCCAGCACACCGTCGATATCATCGCCTCAGCGACGGCGACGGAGGACGGCACGCGCGAAGAGATTGGTGCGGAAGTGACCGGCATGACCGTCTGTCCGTGCTCGCAGGGGATGTCGGCCGCGCGCGCAAAGCAGACACTCGAGAACCTCGGCGTCGAGGACGAGACGATCACGCAGTTCCTGGAGGAAGTGCCACAGCCGGGCCACTCCCAGCGCGGGCACGCGACGCTCACCGTCGAGGCGGGCGGCGACCCCGACGTGGATCTGAACGACATTATCGACATCGCGCGCGATTCGATGAGCGCGCGGATCTACAACCTGGCCAAGCGCCCCGATGAGGACCACATGACCTACGAGGCACACGCGGACGCGAAGTTCGTCGAGGACTGTGTGCGCTCGCTTGCGGAGGGCGTCGTCGACGAGTTCGACCAGTTGCCGGACGATGCAGTCGTGACGATGAAGCAGTCGAACGACGAGTCGATCCACCAGCACAACGCCCATGCCGAGCGTATCGTCGAGATGGAGACGCTGCGCGAGGAAATCGCGGCCGACGAGTAAGCGAAACGCAGCTAGAACGTCAGCGGCTCTGCATCCTCCCATCGCGGCGCGAACTCGTCGTGGACGTTCGCCGCGAACTCGGGATCTTTGAGGTCGATCATGCCGAACGCGTCGCCCGACGAGAGCGGGTTCGGCACCTGAATACAGACTTCGGCGTCGTCGATGAGGTTGAACGACCCGGTCACTTCTTCGCTCGTGCGTACGTCGAAATCATCACGCGCCTGCAGCGTCGAGCGATACCGCTCGCCGACGTTCTGGGAGAGCGAGTTGACCAGTCGGCGCGTCATCAACACGTCGACCGAGACGCCGCGATCGAGGGCGTCCTCGAGTGTCGCCAGCACGTCGTCGCCGACAGTCTGCATGTCTCGCTGTGGAACGGGGTCTGCGGCGACCATGACGATGGTCTGATCGGCGGCAGCGAGGCGCTCTAAGAGGAGGTCGATCGTCTCCTCCGGACCGACTGCGGCGGTCCAGAACTGCTCTTCGACCGGATCGGCCGCGTCGAGTTCGTCAGAGAGGTCGTCGACGATGGATTCGTACTGATCTGCTTTCTCGTCGAGTTCGCGTTTCTTGTCCTCGAGCAGGCGGTCGAGCGCGGTCGAGGGTTCGACGGCGACGTACTTTTTCGGTCTGCTCGCGGTCTGCGTTCGGACGAGATTGTACTGCTCGATGCTGTTTAACACGTCGTAGATACGGCCCATGGGAACGTCACTGGCGCGTGACAACTCTTTGGCCGTTGTCGGGCCGGTGTTCAACAGTGCTCGATACGCTCGCGCCTCGTACTCCGAGAGCCCGAGGTCCCTGAGGCTGGCCATGTACTCACCAATCCGACCGGAGAAACATAAACGCTGTGGTGGTTTGCGATCGAATCGAGCCGGCCCGTTTCAGCCCCCGACTAGTCGAGAACGGACTGCACTGCCTCGCTCAACTCAGTTGGAGTTTCAGCGACGGCCGAACTGCGCTCGCCGAGGATCACGCGGGCAGTTCCTGTCTCGACTCCGGGCTCGATATCGACTGTCTCCGCGTCAGGAACAACGACTTTCTCGTGGTCGGCCATCCGCAACGCGGCCCGGTGCAAGTCAGCACCCGGCTCGTCGCCAACCGCAATGACGAGCGGCCCCTCGAGTAGCCGCGACGTTGCCGTCGCGTACTGGGCGATCTGGACACCGAACCGATCGCTCGCGCCGGCGAAGGACTCGAGTACCTCCCGGGCAACGGTGCGGTACGTTCCGTCACCGGTGAGTGCCGTGAGGTCGAGCAGCGCATCGGCGAGTACGACGTTCGAATCGAGCGGGCGAAGCGGGTGATCGAGGAGTCCCGCGCCCGTCTCCGGTCCGTCGACGAACGAGTCGTCATCGCGCAACTGATCGATCGTTGCGTCGGCGACGGCGGTCGCGGTCGGCAAGACGTCTGGGTCGAGAACACTCGCAGCCGTCGTCAGCGCCGAGAGCGTCCGGGCCTGCGTCGCGAGTAACGGCGCGGTTGCACCAGCGCCGCTGGCGACGGTGTCGGGATGGGCGTGTGTAACGACACCCTCGTCGATCAACTCGGAGCGGAGCGTCTCGAGTGCACGCGTTGCGTACCGCCGGGCGCGCTCGTCGTCGGTGTAGGCCGCGTAGGTGGCCAGCCCCTCGATCGCGAGCGCGTTCGGGCCTGCGAGGACGGCGTCGTCGACCGGCGGCTCGGCCGCCGCCTCGCGATCCGTTGCATCGAGGCCGTGGGCGTCAGTCTCGCCCGGCGCCTGGCTGTTCGCGAAGGCGTCGACGGCGTCGTTCCAGAGTGTCGTCGTCAGGAACTCGACCGTCCGCGCGGCCGGCTCGCGGTACTCGTCTCTCCCAGTGAGCAGATACGCGTTCGCGAACGCGCGCACGAGCGCGCCGTTCGAATCCAACAGCTTCTCGTGCTGGAGGCCGGACCAGTCGGGGTCCGTCGCGAAGCGATAGAAGCCGCCGTCGTACTCGTCGAGCAAGTTCGCACTCACCGCGTCGAACGAGCGCAGCGCCATCTCCCGGTCGCGCTTCAGGGCGAACTCGAGTGCGTCGGGCAGCGGGAACTTCGGTTGCTGGCCCCAGCCGCCTGCGGTCTCGTCGTACGCCTCGGTGAGTTGGCCGAGCATGGCGGATTCGATGTCCGGCGTGAGCTCTCCGGCGGGTGGGTTGTCCTCGCGCAGCGGACGTGGGACGCGACCGGCACCGCTGCCCTTCGTGTCCCACATGGTGCGGACGCTGTCGAGGACCTGTCGCATGCCGTCGTGGCCGAGGTAGCCCGCGCCGGTCAGCACCGAGCCGTCGGGTGCCAGAAAGACAGTCGAGGGGAAGCCGCCCATGTTGTACCGATCGCGCACGCGTGGGCGACGATCGACGTCGACGCGGACGGGTACGAAACTATCGTTGACGTTCGCTGCAATCCGCGGTTCTGCGTAGGTCTCTTCGTCCATCTCGTGACAGTGGTCACACCACGTCGCAGTGAGCGAGAGCAAGATGGGGAGCTCTGCCTTCGCTGCCTCGTCGAAGGCCTCCTGGCCCCACTCGCGCCACTCGACGCGCGTTCCGTCGTCGCGGTCACTGCCCATACCGATACCCATACCGGAGGTGGGTGGGTGACTGGGGTAAGCCCTTCGTTCGGCCGTGCTAGCCGTCGCAGTGAGCCTGCTCGTCAGGTGTGATGAGAGTAAAGGGTTTTCACCCTTCGCTGGCTATATTGCGGTATGCTCCGGTGGATCTTCGCGTTGTTGCTCATCCCGTTTCTCGACGCGGTGCTTCTCGCGGTCGTCGTCAGTCAGACGGGCCACATCGGCTGGGTCGGCATGGTGCTTCTCGTCGTCCTCACCGGCCTCGTCGGGATGCTCCTCGTCCGTGCAGAGGGCCGCAGGACGCTCCGGAAGATGCAGCGCTCGCTCGTCCAGGGTGAACCGCCGACGAATCAACTCCTCGATGGGGCACTCCTGATCGCAGCCGGCGCGTTCTTGCTCACGCCCGGTCTCGTCACGGACCTCATTGGGTTCCTGATCGCGATTCCGATCACCCGAATCCCGATCCGAACCGTCCTCAAGCGGTACGTGGTCATCCCCTACGCTGACAAGAAGACCGACGGTCTCGCGAGCGGAGCCGTCTGGACGTTCGGCTTCCCCGACGACGGCCATCCGGACGCAAGCGGCGCCGGCACAACACAGGAGACCACCGGAACCGGTGTCGGAACCGGCACCGCAGGTGGCACGTACGATCTCGGCACCGACGACTACTCGGTAGACACTGGCTCCAGTTCCGAAACGGACGGCGGAAGCAGCCGCGACAGCGCTAGCGACGGCACCACGATCGATCTCGGGGCAGGCGAGGAGAGCGAGAATCCGGATGACAGCGACGAAGACAGTCACCACGCGCGGTAGCGCGTCGCACAGGGCATGGAGAAAGAAACGCTTAAACATCCCACCGAGCAACTACCGAGTGCAGACGCGGGCCAATAGCTCAATCAGGTTGAGCGCCACTCTGATAAGGTGGAGGCTCTCGGTTCAAATCCGAGTTGGCCCACTTCTTACGGCGAACAAGCTCGTGAGCCGCAAGCACGTGCTGCCGCGAGGATTTGAATTACGGAAGTCGCAGCCCGCACAGTGAGCGAAGCGAGCGAGCAGGATCGTCTTCAGGTGGTTCAAATCCGAGTTGGCCCATCCTTTTCCGACGAACAAACTCGTGACCTGAAGATATCGAATCCGACTCGAGTTGAAATAGAGAAATCGCAGTCGACACAGTGAGCGAAGCGAACGAGCAGAATGGTCTTCAGGTGGTTTGGCTTCGAGTGAGTGCTACGGCGTACTGAGTGTCTGGTTGCGCCACTTCGATAGCTGGATACCTGTCGCAGTCGGCCGGCTTCCGAATACTTTTGACTGACTGGTCAGTACGTTACCGTACTCGAATGGACGATACGGAACGAACGATTTTCGAAGCGACCAACCGCGTTCTCTGGGAACACGGCTATGCGGACCTGACAATGCAGTACATCGCGGACGAATCGGAGTTGAGCAAGGCGACTATTCACTCCCACTACGGCAGCAAGGAGCGTCTCTTTGCGGCATTTCTCACGTCTCTCGACGAGCGGTACTCGGATCGACTGGACGAAGTCTCTGAGAAGACCGCGCGTGAGCAACTCGAGGAGTTGCTCACGATGCAACTCACAGAGACGGCAGATAACCGTGGTATCGACGACACGTCTGCCATCGGTGAGACGCCGTCAGAGGTGACCACCTGATGGGGATCAGAAAATCCGTCGACTCGCTGTTCAAGGGACCGGAGGATCTCGATCTCACCTCGGGTGAGATTGGCCGACCGCTGTTTTACCTTTCGCTGCCGATCATTATCCAGAACCTCTTTCAGGTGCTGTACAACCTGGCTGACACCTTCTGGCTCGGTCGCCACAGCACGGAGGCGCTGTCTGCGATTACGTTTGCGTTCCCGATCGTCTTCCTGATGATCTCGCTCGCGCTGGGCGTCTCGGTTGCAGGGAGCGTCCTCGTCGCCCAGCACACCGGGGCGGGCAACGAGAAGCGTGCCGCGTACGCCGCCTCACAGACGATGGCGTATGCGTTCATCATCTCTGTCGTGCTTGGCATCCTGGGATACATCTTCGTCGACGATATTACTGCGCTTCTCGGCGTGAACGAGACCGTCGCGCCGCTGGTCGTCGAGTACATGCGCATCTACGCGGTCGGTCTGTTCGCCGTCTTCGGCTTTGCGGTCTTTATGGCGCTCATGCGCGGCTACGGCGACACGGTGACACCAATGTACGTCATGGCCGGCTCGGTCGTCATCAATATCCTTCTCGATCCGATTCTCATCTTCGGCTTCGAGGCGAATCCGCTGTTTGGCTTCCTCGGACTCGCTGGGCTCGAGGCGGCGGCACTCGACGCGACCGGGTTCGACGGCTGGGGGATTGGCGGCGCTGCGGTCGCAACGGTGTTCTCGCGAGCGGTCGCGCTGGTGATCGGACTCGCCATCCTGTTCCGCGGCAATCACGGCGTGCAGATCCGCCTCTCGGAGATGGGGCCGGATCTCGAGTTTGGGCGGACGATCGTCACCATCGGACTCCCGGCCTCCGTCGAGGGTGCGGCCCGATCGCTCTCTATCACGCTGCTTCTCGTCGTCGTCGCGACCTTCCCGAACGCGGTCAGCGGGGCGTACGGCATCGGGACGCGAATCTTTTCGGTGATCTTCCTCCCGGCGCTCGCCGTCTCCCAGGGGATCGAGACGATGACCGGCCAGAACATCGGGGCCGAGGAACTGGACCGCGCCGAAGAGACGAACCACTTCGGGGCGCGTGCCATGCTCGTCCTCCTCACGATCGGTGGCGGACTCATCATGCTCGCCGCGAGACCGATCGCCGGTATCTTCTCACCGGATCCGGCGGTGGTCGACCACGCCACGACCTTCCTGCGCGTGACCGGGCTCACATTCGGGTTCATCGGCGTCATGCGCGCCTACACCGGTGGCTTCCGCGGTGCCGGTCACACGATGATCGCAGCCGTCGTCTCCCTCATAACGCTCGGGTTCATCCGGCTGCCAGTTGCCTGGGTCGCGTCGGGCCCACTCGACGTGATGGGGCTCTGGATCGCATTCCCCATCTCGAACATCGTGGGAGGGATCGTTGCGTACCTCTGGTTCAAACGCGACACCTGGCGTGATGGTAACCTGACCGAGAGCGGCCCGTCACCCGACGGAATCGAATCGAGCGTCGCATCGACCGACGACGATTAACCACGCCAGTCACGACGATTCCCAGACCAACCAGCCACAATCTCGACACCAGCAGTCGTCGGCCCTATCGCTGCCGTCCTCACTCTCACCGCGATCCGGATAGCTATAGAACAACTGCAACTATTTACACACTGATCGCACAGCAGTCGTGCGATCAGGTGTGCATTGACTTGCAGTGGCTACTATATCGACCGGGTACTCGAGTACTGATCACACGAGAGATAATTCGGTGTGAGAGAGTACAGACTACTCTAGGAACATATCAGAGTAAATTGTATTTCTCGGAGATGGGGAGGGTCGAGAGGTTCGACTGTGGTGTATACGGGTCAGTGTGGACGTGAGTCGACTTTCTGATGGGAATAGGGGACAATTAATCGGAGAGCCGCATATAGAGATACTACTCCCAAAACCGCTTTTGAGGATTGTCTGCGTCCGTACTCGAGAGGTATCGATAACTGAGGACTAAATAGGCAGGTAGCTATGATATTTAGAGCAGGTATCTAGCTAATCCGGTACCAACGGTGAAATCACCTCACGACAGATTCGCAATAACGAGTCCTTCAGCCCGGAGGACGACACCAACGTCGCCGTTGTCGCCCTGAAACACCTCTTCGTGGGACGTAATATCGTCGACACCGGCACCGACTCGGAACTGTTCTGCGTCCGGCAGGGAGGCGAGCGTCCGTCGCTCATCTGGCTGTAACTCGAGATCCTGCATGAAGACCGTGTCCTCGGCCGTCTGACACCGCACGCGCACCGTCGCCGCCCGCGGCAGTTTGTTCTGGACGACCAGCGTCCCTGCACCGAGTCCGACGACTCCCTTTAGGGTCGCCACGAGCATCGAGAGATTCGTCGCACGAATCTGATTCGATATTTTGGTGACCTCCTCCTCGAGTATCCCTGGGACGGCGGCCGGTTCCGGCGGGAAGTTCTCCGGATCGTTGCGGTAGACGAGCAGGGTAAGCGAGGAGACGAGGACGCCGAGCAGTCCGAGGAGGATAAGGAACCACGGCAGCCCAGCCTCGTCTTCTGGGGGGTCAGTCGTCGAGTCGGATTCGTTAGTCGAACTCGAGTCGGACTGGTTGGACGGCGGTTCATCCGGGTCGTCCGAACCGTCGGAATCATCGACCGGTTCGTCGTCGATAATCTCGACGCCGACACCGACTGTCGAAGCGGCGGTTGCGTCGTTCGTTTCAACGGCAAAGTCGTATGCACCGATGTCTTCTGGGGCGTCAATCGTCGTGGAAACGGTCGTCGATTCCCACGGGCCGAGCGTCACCCGGTCGACGTAAACGAGTTCGTCATCAAGCATGAACTCGACGTACTGGTCACCGGGTTCAGTACCGGTATTGTTAATCTCTGAGGAGAGCGTTAGCTCACGGTCGGTGTCGTTGTTGTAGTCCCCAGTCAGATTCTGTGGCTCGTAGTGGGTGCTTTTGGATCGGACCGTGGCATTCGCAAGCGCCTCGTCGTTGTTGCTGAGGATTGCAACCTCGATCATCGGAACGTCGGTCTCACTGGGACGGTAGAAGAACTGTTCAGTTGTCCGTTCACCGACATCGAGTGAGACGTTTTCCCGGTCACGAATTTGTCTCAACGTCCGATCCGAATCGGAGATTCCGCTATCGATTCGCAGTCGGACCTCCTGCTCGCCCGCAATCTCACCGGTGTTCTCGATCACCGCAGTCGTGATGAGTTCCTCGCTCGCGTTGACCGGATCATTGACCTCCTCGATAGTCACCTCGAAGCCGCTTCCGGTGATTCGGGGCTCGTCGGTGTCTCCGGAGCCAGGCGTGATCAGTTCGGCAGCAACACGCGGGGCATCACCCTGTTCTGTTTCGTACTCGAACGTTTCGGTAATTGTCTCATCTCCGTCTAGCTCGACAGTCCGGTTTTCGATGTGTTCATCGTCGATATAGAACTGCACTGGATACTCCTGTGGTTCGTCCGGTATTCGATCCCACCGGTCATATCCGATCTCAGCGGTGAGTTCGAGCGTCTCGCCTTCGTCAGGATCGTTTTGATCGATGAACGTCGCCTCGACGTTCTCTTCGTGAGTTGCCTGACCGAGAACGTCGACTGACGCCGTGTGTGAATTGTAGCCACTCTTGACTGTCGCCTCGACGGATGGTGAATCATCCTCTGAGGTTTCGTAGGTAAACGTCTCGACGGTCTGCTCGCCGGGGCTAAGTGCGACTGGTCTCGTAGTCACGTGCGAATCGTCAATCAGGAAGTCGATGATGTACTCCTGCTCGCCATCCGGGATGTTGCCGTGACGAGTGATCTCAACAGGGACTTCAAGTTCGTCACCCGCAGCGGGGAATCGCGTCCAGTCGTCGGTGATTTCGACATCGACACTGGCTTCGTTGACGGTGATTTCGGTCGTGTCCGTACTCCCATCCTCGGTACGCACACGAGCGCTTTCGATTACGTCGTCGCCTTCTTCGGTTTCGTAGTCGAACGTGACCGTCCCCGAGTCATCACCATCTAACGAGATTGAGTCCGTAAGGGTCTCTTTGATCTCGTCGTTGCCATCGCGCAGGAAGAGTTCGAGTTCCTGGTCATCTGACCCGTAGTGTGGATTCGTGACTTCGACAGTGATAGAGAGCGTCTCCCCTTCTCCAGGACTGTTCGTCTCGGTAATATTGGGCTGGAAGTCGACCGTATCGTGCTCCGTATACTCGACAGTATTGCCGTCCGCCTCGACTGTCGAGCCACCGTTGACAGTCTGGACCGTGCCGTCGTCGGTGAGCTCGAGTGTATCATTGAGGTAGACACCATCTGTGACGACGAGATCAGGATCGTTCTCCGCGACGCGGACTTCGTTGTCAGCGACCATGACTGGTTCACACGATTCTGTCACCACGGTGCCGTTATCGAGGTCGACGACCAGCGCCTCATCGTCAGCGGAAACGACGGGATCAGGAGGTAACGACTCTGCATCCGCACTTGAACCCGTGATAACGTTCTCATCGTCGAACGTAACGACTACCGTATTCGAGTAGTCGTCCGACGGATCGGTACACTGCTGTGTCACAGCCGGCTGTAGTGATGGTGAGGGGCCATCGAGAGTCGTCGATCCGCTCGTCTCTGCTGTCGGCCCACCGGCTATGTTGGTTGCACCAGCTGTACCGGCACCGAGAGCGACGAGCAGCACTGTCAGCACGAGCATCGCACCGAGTGATCGCGGGACACGCCGACCGAAGCACAAACACGACTCGGTGTCCGAAGTTGCGTCCCCGTTCGTCATGCTGTATTCGCTCCGTGCATTGCCGTCGCTGGTTCGGCTCCAGCCCGTTCAACGGGACGTCTCGCCGGCTGTTCGCCAGCGTCCCAATGCTGCTCTGTCATAGTTTCTTCTTTCCGCGTCGCCTCGAACCACATCGAGTCGAGCTGCTCTTGGCGAGCAGTAGGAAATCCATTCATATCATATTGCCGGCCCCGCGAACGACGTTCTGCCAGCAGGGGGCCGAAACAGTTACCCGTACACACCGAACGGCCGACGAATTTTTCACGGTCTGGTGTGACGGCATCGTAACGATGCCACGATATCCTGGGGAGCGCTCTGTTTGCGACGACGAGAGTGACCGGGACTCTTTGCGAGATCGATCACCGACTTCCGCACCGACAACACGGCCCGCTGCCACTGCCGACTCGAGTTCGACTCCCCACTCGAGTACCGGTACTGGACGCAGTGGTCTGACTCGCCGCACTGCGCTGGGTGCGGTGACGACTGCAGCGGTTGGATTGACGGCGGGCTGTCTCGATTCGATCCGCCACATCGGCCAGACGCGAGTGCCAGTCGATCCCGAAGACCCGGGTGACGATCCGGATGCAACGCCGGGTGAATTCTACCACCTTCTCGAGGAGAACGATATTGCGGTCAATGAACTGTATCACGATACGGAAGACGACGACTGGATTCTGTTCTACGAGTCTGCGGCGTCGGATGCGGTCGAATCGGACGACGAGATTGCGCTCATCTATCGTGTGTTCAGCGAGGGGATGGTTGACCGCGGTGCGGAGGTCAACCACCTTTACACTGAAGTCGAAGACCGGTTCGATGGGCAGGTAGAAGGCTGGGCGGTCAACGCCCAGTGGGCCGAAGAGCACCTTGACGGAGAGGCCTCGGATATCGAACTGTGGAACGCGATTGCTGGAACGAAGCAGTACGAAGATGGCGAGGAGCCGGGTGCGGATGCAAACGAGTCCGACGAAGGAGGCGGTGAGTTGTCGGAGGGGGACGACGAAGACGTGGGCGATTCTGATGCGGATGAGGAGAGTGGTGACGGAGACGGCGATGGTGATAGTGATGGTGGTAGCGACGGTAGCGACGGTGACGACGGTGACGATGGCGACGATGGTGAGGGTAGTGAGGAGAGTGAGACTGATGAGGACAACACCGAGGACGAGACCGATGAGAGCGACGAAACCGATGACAACGACGGCTCGTCGGACGACTCATCCACCAACGAGACAACAAATGGCACCGAAAGCGACGAGTAGGTGCACCCGGTGTCACAACCGACCCCGAACCGCCACCGTGAGAGCACAACCAGAACCTGCACCGCGGAGACGGGCTTCTGGCCCCCACCGGTGATCCCGTAGCTATGGCGTTATTCGAACTCGAGCGCAACGCGAACTTCGAACAACTCATCCGGCACCTCGAGGCCAGTTCCAACCCGGACATCCGTCGCCGCGCCGCCGAAATTCTCGGTAGTCTCGAGACGAGTGCGGACGACGTCGTCACCGAGGGACAGCCCCGATCCGTTCGGGACGATGTCGTCGATGCGCTGATCACCGCCTCACAGGAGGACGAGGACGACGAGGTCCGGGCCGCGGCGATCGACGCCCTGGACCAGTACGGCCAGGATGCACTCGAGGAGTTCATCGGCGAACTCTCGGGGCAGGACTTCGAGAACCTCGCGGAGTGGAAGAAGGCGAAGGTGCTCGCGCGCGGGCTGTCGGCCGATCGGGCCGAACTTCGGATGGCCGCCGCGACCGGACTCGGACGGATCGGCGAGGACAACGTCGTAAAAGCGCTCGTCAACCGACTGGACGATCCGGACGCACGCGTCCGAAAGCGTGTCGCCCGCGCACTGGGTCGTATCGAGTCCGCAGGGAGCGTCCCCGCGCTTGCGAAACGGTTTCACGCCGACACCTACGCCGTCCGGATCGAGATTGCCTACGCGCTCGCGGATATCGGGACGGACAACGCACTTCGCGAACTGATCGACGTCGCCGACGCGGAGGACGAGGTGCTCCGGCGGATTGCAGTCGACGCACTCGGTCGCCTCGGCAGCACGGAGGCCGTCGAAGTCCTCGCGAACGCACTGAGCGACGAGACGGACATGGTTCGCCGGACGGCCATGTTCTCCCTCGTCCAGTTGCTCTCGGAGGCCCCCTCGAACGCGAGCCACCAGGTCCGCGAGAAAATTGTGGGTGAACTCGAGGTGGCCGACACCGACGAGGTGATCGATCCGCTGATCGAGATTCTGGATCGGAGTACCGAGACGGCACAGCGACGCAACGCGGCGTGGCTCCTCGGACGTGTCGCGAACGACAACGAAGGCCACACCGAGGACGCACAGGACGCGCTTATCGAGACGATGGGCGACGACGACGAGATGACCTCGAAGTTCGCGGCGACGAGCCTCTCGATGCTCGACAGCGACGGGCTGGAGCTGCGGCTGCTCGAACTGGTTGAGGACGGGCTGAAAGACGAGGAGCTGCGCGTCAAGGCGCTGTTCGTCCTAGGGAAGATCGGCACGGATACCTCACGGCGGCGACTCTCGAGTTTCGTCGAGCGAACCGACAGCGATCGGCTGCGAAAGCGTGGCTTCTCCGCGCTCTCGAAGCTCGGTGGCGTCGGCACAGTGGCTGGTGACCCAGTATGAGCGGCGGCGAACAGAAATTGGCGGACGTCACAGGGAAGTTCACGCAGGTCGTCCGCGAGGGCCGCAAACTCTCGGATACGAACTGGTCGAACGGCCGCATCGTCCTCTCGAACAAGCGAATCGTGATCGTCAGCAACGACGGGAAGGTGACGATTCCGCTCGGGAAGGTGCAGTCGATTCGCGGCCGGTACGACGTGAACCAGACCGTCGCGAAGGTTTCGAACTACATCAGCATCAACTACGGGGCGAACGTCTACCTCGTTTCGATGGGCGACGTCCAGGAGTTCGAACTCCAGATCCAGAAGGCCGTGTTGGACGGCGAAATCGTCCTCGTCAAACACCCTGCTGTAAAAGGCGGCGTCGTTCAGGACTCCTCGTGGCGCAAGGCGCGCGTAAAGATCAACGATGGCGTCGCGAATTTTGCCATCGAGAGCGGTGAGTTCGTCCAGATCGAGGTCGACGACGTGGGGACCGTCGAGAGCGACGAACGGACGGTTCGCTCACAGGAGCGACCCGTGATCGAAGCCGAGCACACGGAGGACGGCTCGAGTGTCCAGACGTATCTGTCGGGCTCGAGCCAGAACTGCGCGATGTTGAAGTCCGTGCTGGATCGCGGGGCGGAGAAGAACGCCTCGCAGATCGACCTCTCCGGGAAGGAAGAGGAGGTGTTGATGGCGATCTACTCGGGTGTCTCGCCGTTCGAGGTGCCGGAGTTTTTGGATATCGAGACGGACGAGGTCGAGGAGATTTACGAGCGCCTGATCGAGCTGCAGGTGTTAGAGGAGGTTCGCGTTCGGCGCGAGGTCGCGTTGAAGCCACGCGGGCGGAACATCGCGAGTGAAGCGATGAATAACAAGTGAGGGCTGGGACGTTAGCGGCGTTTTGTTTCTGCATCGGTTGTGTCTGGGGGCAAAATTGACTGACCGTCCAGTAACAGTCGGTACAGAAGTCTGATCGGGCGGTGTTCTGAGAGAATCGGTGGGACAACAGTCCGCGTTCCCCACCCCCATACTGAGTTCGTCTGTAGTCGCGGTTCGATACCGTCAGCTGCGTCCTATTCGCTCTTGAGGTAGCTCACGTCGCGTTCGAGCTCGTAGCCGCGCGGGACGCCGACGTTTTCGAGGCAGTCGTCACAGAGTGGCTTCGCGTAGGTGCGGTTGTTCGTCTTGCCGAGAATATTGGCGTCGTCGAGTGAGACGATGTCATCACAGCGGCTACACTCGATCTTGTCGCCGTCAACGATATTCATGCCGCAAATTCGTTCGAGCGGGGAGATAAGTCTCCCGGCCGACTGGAAGTCGACGGAGGTGGAACGGGGAATCGGCCACCAAGTTTAATTACCTGTCCAGCAGTTCGGCCATTAGGTTTAAGATATCCACCTATCGGCAGTTAGAGTTAAGAGTGTAAAGTTTGGCAAGTAGACTTAATAACAATCGCTCTGAACCAGTGCCCACTGCCCGGTATCGCCGGGTGTATAATACCAATGTTCGAACGAATTACAGACGACGACCGCGGTCAGGTGGGGATCGGCACCCTTATCGTGTTCATCGCGATGGTGCTTGTCGCTGCGATTGCCGCGGGCGTGCTGATTAACACGGCTGGCTTCCTGCAGACGCAGGCAGAGGCCACCGGTGAGGAATCGACGAGTCAGGTGAGTGATCGCCTGCAGATCGTGAGTGAATCGGGAAGCGTTGCACCTACGTCACTGCAAAGTGATTTGGACTTTGATATTGAGTCCGGACAAGAGGAAATAACCTTCCTTGTCGGAATTGATGAAGCTGACGATAATTCTGCGAATCTGGAAGGTGAAGAATTCACATTGTCGCTAGCAACGGCGGCGACAGAAGGATTCGAAGATACCGTTATTGGTCAATTCCCAGAGAGCGATGAGGGTGATGCAGTTGAGGTTACCTTCACTGGCATTCCCGATACTACCACTGATGCTGATGATCTGGTAGCCACGCTCGACAGTGATAATCTGCAGGCTCAAACCCTTGATGACGTCGATACAACCAACTCGGAAAATAATGGCTTCGAAGAGGTCGGTGATGGCGACAACTCTGAGATCGGTACTGATCTAGATGATGGTGAAGTCTATGCCTTCGTTGAACTCGATAGTTCTGAGTTTGATGTTGACGAGGTCGAAAATGACTTAGCCGTTCGTCTCACTGACCAAGACCGAACTCAGGGAGATACTATCGGTGTGGCCAACGACCCAAGTCAGGAGGATCTCAGTGATGCCTTCGAAGGTCTCGATAGTGAGCTTACTATAGGTGACACTCTAGGTGGTGGAGACTACGTGACCCAAGGTGATGATAGTCTGTTTGGGGATGCTGATCACACTGAAGATGATGAGGCAAATGTCGACTCCACTGACATAATCGTTGGATTCGAAATTGGAGAACTCCCAATCACTTCTGATGGAGAGAATGAGGGCTCGTATGCACTCGAAGTCATCGGTGTTGACGATGACGGTGACGGAACCAACCCAGTCGTGGTTGATTTCGAATTAGACGCTGCTGACGACGGGTCTCTAGTTGGTGTTGATGCGACCGATGGAGAACCAGTCAGTATCGAAAACCGCGTTGATGAGATTCAGTTCGTCACTGCAACTGCACCTGGCTCGAACCCGATCGACCTCGAACAGACGTCTGTTCAGTTCATCGGTGAACAAGGTGCAGACAGTGTTGCTATCAGTGAAGCCCAGAACGTCAACAATATTCAGGGTGTCACTGACGGTGTGCTGACCGACAGTACCGACCGAGCAGAAGTAACGTTCCGTGTTGTCGGTGAAATTGACGAGTACAACCGTTTGACCGAAGGTGAGCGGTTGTCGGTGATCTTTACGACCGACTCCGGTGCGACAACCGAAGCGGAACTTCGTGTTCCAACGACGATTACGAACGATGACGAATCGGTGAGGCTATAACAATGTTCGAAACCAACAATGACGACCGCGGTCAGGTTGGGATCGGTACCCTCATTGTGTTCATCGCAATGGTGCTGGTCGCCGCAATCGCTGCGGGCGTCCTGATCAACACTGCAGGTATGCTGCAGTCGCAGGCCGAAGCGACAGGTGAAGAGAGTACTGAACTCGTTTCCGAGCGGATTGATGCCACGAGTGCTGTCGGTATCGTGGATAACGATGGCGGCGCAGACGAGGGTGAACTCGAAGAGATCCGCGTTGGCATTACTGCCGCACCAGGGGCAGATGATATCTCTCTCGAAGATACGATCATCCAGGCTGTCGGTCCGAACGGACAGGCAAACCTCGTCTACGCAGACGATGACTTCGACCACGACGATGGCGAAGTCGGGCATCTCGATGGAACGTTTGTCGCTGAAAATGCCAACGACGAATACGTCGCCCCATCTGACGCAGTTCTCGACAACGAGAACGACTTCACACTCGTTTTCGACCCAGAGGACACGCCGTTCGGAGATGGTGACCCGTTCGGTGAGGGAGACGAGTCGCAACTCGACATCGTCTCGCCATCGTCCGCAACGACGCAGGTCACGCTGACTGCGCCTGACCTCTTCAGTGAGGACGGCGAAGCAGTCCGACTCTAAGTCGGCACAGCTGACCGCGTTGCAGTTTATTTTTTAGCCGGTGCGTGCTCAATACACAGCACAAGCGAAGAGCAGCAGCGAGCACAGTCCTGTGCAGTACAAGACGATACCCAAACGAACAGGACGAGGGCTGCAACCAGATCATAGCTACTCGAGTACACCACGCCACACCGAAACCGAGTGATCGACACCTGGAGAGACGACTGGCCAGAGCGCTTTTAAGAATCTGATACCTCAAAGAGACGTAATGGGGTTCAGTACGAGCGGCGCTGTTCTCGTCATCCTGGTTGGCTTCCTCGTCGCCATCAGTGTCATCGTCCCCACGGTGTTCAGCGTCGGCGCGGCGACCGGCGACGCGTTCGCCGCCCAGAACGACCAACTGCGAGACCAGCAGAACACTGCCCTCTCCATCGACTCGTTTGAGTACACTGGCGAGGATGGCGAGAGTGACGCCGACGCCATCGTTGTCGTCACTAACGACGGCTCGACCTCCCTCTCCGTCGACAAAACCGACCTCGTTGCCAACGGCCACTTCTACCCCACTCAGGGCTACGACGACGAAACCACGATCATCGACGGCGAGGCAGAACGCGACGACAGCGATGTCTGGACGCCCGGCACGCAACTCGAGATCGAACTCTCCGACGGCGGCGACGCGAACGGCGAACTCGAGTTCACCGGCGACGAAGACGAGGACAGTATCCGCATCACGACTGAACGCGGTGTTGCTGAGACGGCGTGGATTACGGTACCGGAGTGAAGTCGGCGTAAGCGCGGCGGTTGCAGACGAACGCGGGCCAGAAGACAAACCAAGGACGAATCACAACGAATGGAGCACGAATAAATGTCGAGCGTCTCGGCGGCCCACCTGATCATGTTCATCGGCAGTCTCGTGATTGCCTCGGCAGTTGCGGGAACGGTCATCATGGAGGTCGGCAACGTGAGCGACTCGATCGAGATGCGCGGTTCATCGGTCGCCGAGGGGATCGAAACCGACATCGCGATTATCAGCGACGAATCCCAGGCTGATGCGATGGTTACTGCGCCCGAGGGTGACGACGACGTATACGAAATCACGGTTCTCGTGAAGAATATCGGCAGTGGGGATATACCAGCACAACAAAGTGCCGTCGATGCGCTTGTCGACGGGACGTATTCCCCCGTGACGAACGTCGAACGGATCGACTACGACAGCAACACCTGGGACGCCGGTGCGGTCGTCGAGCTCACGATTGAAACCCACCAGGTAAGCGGCGATACGGACGTGGCAGTGCTCGTTACGGGCAGCGAGGACACGATCACGTTCTACTGGGACGAAGAAGACGACTGAACGGACCGGAACAGAACGACACTGAATCAAACCCACACATGACACTACTGCTATTCAGCCAACTCGGTGGCGGCGACGACTCGGACGACGCTGACGATGCCGATGCCGACGAGGGCGACGACCTCCTCGGGAGCGACGACGGCCTGATCGGTGACGACCTCGGCTTCGACGACGGCGGCGACGACGAAGACTCGATGGACGACGAACTCAATTACCGACTCGACGAGGTCGAAAAGGAGGTCGACTCACTCGAGAACAAGGTCGAAACCGTCCGCGGGGAGAACGAACAGATCAGCGACTCGATCACGAGCGTCGAGCGCAACGTCGACAAGCTCGTCGACATGTACGAAATCGTCACCCAGGGAGTCAACCCCTTCGTCGGCGATCAGGAACTCGGCAACGCGTTCGAGACCGCAGCCGGACAGGGCGGCGTCTTTGGCGGTGAGGACGACCCCGCCGACGATATCGACGAGGATATTATGAACTCCGAGGCGGAGGACTTCCTCGACGACGACCTCGACGAGGAGCCCACAGACGACGATTTCGACGAGGTCGACACCTTCGAGGACGGCGACGACGGGCTGGAAGACGAGTTCGACGGTGACGACGATGGTGGCGAGGGCACCGAGTTCGATGACGAGTTAGCTGCAGACGAGAGTTCGTTCGACGACGAACTCGGCGTCGAGATGGACGCGGAGTCGGAGCTGACCGACGACCCCCTGGACGGAGTCAGCGAGGACGACGACGTTCTCGAAGACAACGACGTCGAGACCGAGGCAGATCCTGCAGAATCGACCACCGACGACGCTCCAGATCCTGACTCTCCTGTGCCAGACCCAGCAGCCGAGGATCCATCCGCCACAGCGCCCGACGGAACGAACGGCGAGGACGGCGACCTGCCGTATCTCGTCACCGTCCCCGCCAGAAATGACGCCGAACTGGCGGCACTCGAGTGGCTCCAGTTCCTCGTGGACGGGGCGGGACTCGAGGGGGCGGCACAGACGATTGCGTACTACGAGTCGGTGGGGTGGATTTCGTCGCCGGTGGAGACGTACTTACAGCGGTTGTTGAACGGGTTTGGTGGTGACGATGCGCCGCTTGCGGCTGCGGAGATCGAGCCGAAGTCGGTGTTGCGAAACGATGAGCACAAGCGGAGTTTGCGGTATATTGCGGGGATCGCGACGCCAGAGCGTGATGTGCCGGACGCCGGATCTGTCCCGGATGCTGAGTCTGTCCGGAGTACTGAACCTGCCCAAGATGTTGTGTCTGGCCCGGATGTGGAAACGTCGACAGAGTCTGCCGTCGGTGCTGACGGTGACGCTGGCACTGGAACTGGCACTAACACTGGCACTGATACCCACTCTGAACCGGGTGACCGCAATGAAACTGGCGCTGCGGCCAGCACAGAGACGGACCCCACATCGGATGCACGACTCGAGTCCGGACCAGCGGACGCCGCGACGAGCGAGTCCAGCGAGTCGAGCGGGGAGGTCGCGGAACACGGTGACGAAGGACCCGGGCGTGAGTCTGGGGCGCAACTCGAGTTGGAGGGGCAGGTAGAGCAGGGAGCTGCGGGGGTGGGTGAGGGCGGAGTGAACGCTGAGTCGGCGTCGGAGCCTGAGTCGGAATCTGCACTCGAATCGTGGGTGGAGTCCGGGCAGGAGTCGACGGCAGAGATGCGAGAGTCGGGGTCCGAGTCTGCGTTTGAGTTTGAGTCTGAAGCCGATCCCGATCCCGGTCCTAATCCCGATTCCGTGTCCGAGTCAGAATCCGAGTCTGGACCAGAGTTCGACCCCGAATACTATAGTAACAACTGAAACGGTTTACACACTGATCGCCGATCAGTCTGGCGATCAGGTGTGCACTGACTTTCAGTGGCTACTATAACGCCCGTTGCCACCGCCGCTGTGGAACGCAGATTCCCGGAGATAACAGCGGTCCTGTGTCGTTTTCTGTCGGCCAGTACGTTGATCGTCTCGACACCGTGAGCGTTCCACACCTGATTTGCCACTGTTCGTCGGGCTGACGGTACCAGCCAGAAGTTTTGTATGCTGAGCTTGCAAAGAAGTGCCTACGACACGGACGCGGTCGCGGTCGCAGTCGATGTCAGTCGTCGGGAGCCACAGCGGCTGTCGACGTGTGACCGCACTCGAGGAAACCGCTGCAGACACGCGGTGCGGACGGAGGAACGCAGGACGCACAATGGGTATTGCGGATAACACAGCAGCGATCAACGATCTCAGCAAGTCCATCATTCGGTCGTACGACGAGATGGATCTCCCGGCACGGTTGTACGTCCCGGGAGTACTGCTGCCTGCGTTCCTCTTTTTCCTCGCAACCATCGTCATCGCGGTGGTGCTCGATGTCTTCTTGCTGGTCAAACTCCTGATCCCGGTGCTCGGCCTCCTCGTCTTCGTCGCGGCGGTGGGCTATCCGCGCCTGGCGGTCGACCAGCGCCGGATCGAGATGGAGAACCGGTTTCACCTGTTCATTATCCACATGACTATTCTGTCGACGACGAACATCGACCGGATGGAAGTGCTGCGCAGGCTCGCCCAGGAAGAGGAGTACGGCGAGCTGGCGGACGAGGTACAGCGCGTCGTCGACCTCGTCGACGTCTGGCACCTGAGTCTCGGCGACGCCTGCCGTCGCCGAGCGAAGGCAGTGCCGAGTGAATCCGTTGCAGACCTCTTCGAACGGATGGCTTACACACTCGGTGCTGGCCAGCAACTCGACGAGTTCCTCCATCAGGAACAGGACGTGCTGGTCGAGAAGTACTCGACGGTGTACAAACAGTCGCTTGGCAACCTGGACGTGCTGAAAGACCTCTATCTCTCGCTGATCATTTCGATGACGTTCGCGCTGGTGTTCGCAATCGTTCTGCCGTTGCTGACCGGCAACGATCCGACGCTGACGACCAGCATCGTCATCGTGCTGTTCGTCTTCATCCAGATTGGGTTCTTCTTCGTCATCCGCGCGGTCGTCCCCGACGATCCGATCTGGTACCTCGAAGACGGCTATCGCACGACGACGAAGAAGCGAATGCTTGCCTCGACGGTCGTCGGCGTCGGATTGAGTGTTCTCACCGTCTTCCTACTTGGGCTGATCTTCCTCGACGTGATTCCGGAACCGGGTGGGCTCCCGATTCGTGACCTGCCCTCGATGCTTCACATGCCGATCGCGACGCTCCCGCTGTTGATCCCCGGTCTCGTCTTCTGGTACGAGGAACGACGCGCGTTCGAACGCGACCGGGCGTTTCCGAACTTCATCCGTGCCCTCGGGACAAGCGAGAGCGCAAAGCAGAGCACCACCTCCGAAGTGCTCGCGACGCTGCGCTCGAAGGATTTCGGCCCGCTCACCGAGAACATCGACGACCTCTACCGGCGGCTGAATATGCGCCTGAGCACCGAGAAATCCTGGCGCTACTTCACCGGCGAGACGAACACCTTCCTGATCCAGAAGTTCAGCGAGATGTACCTGGTTGGCCGCGAGATGGGTGGTGGCCCGAAGCGACTCGGCGAACTCATCAGTACCAACATGAGCGAGATCATCAACCTGCGCGAAGAGCGCAAACAGCAGACGACCACGCTCGTCGGCGTGATGTACGGCATCACCGCCGCCTCGGCGTTCGCGTTCTTCATCGGACTCGAGTTGGCCCTGATGCTCTCGAGTTTCGATATCGATCTCGACGGCCAGATGGGCGGGCAACTCATTCACACCGACGAGTACAACGTGCCGGTGCTCCGGTACCTGATCGTGCTGGTGTTGATCTTCAACGCGTTCATCTCGTCGCTGGTGCTCCGAGTGGCAGACGGCGGCCACTTCGGGAACTCCTACGTTCACTTTACGGCGCTGCTCTGGATCGGTGCGGTGACGGGGACATTGACGGAGCGACTTGTCGATGTCCTCATCACGGTCGATCTGTGATCGGTTGCGCCGTGATCGATCGCGGTCTGTATCACTGCTGTCTGGTATGGGACGTCATGGGTATGGATATCGCCATGACTGTCGCTTACTGCCCACTTTTTCCTCTACAACTGTATAGTGACAACTGACAGTGCACGCCGAGTGACCGGTGAACCACTCCAGGTGACCGGCCACAAGACAATTAGTGACAGCGGCGAAATCGACGAGACAGACAACCATGCGCTCCGATCGAACGCAGCGATTTCACGCGGCGGCACGCGGTATCGAGTCGGTACAGAGCGGCGCGCTCCTCTTTGGGTTCTCGCTTATTCTCTCGTTCTTTATGGGGACAGTCATCTTTATGAACGGTGGGTAACCGGCTGACGGTGTCACTGCCGGCTGTTTGAAACGTGCTGTCCGAACCTGTCTCCATATCGTGGCCGACTGTTTCGATTCTGCTGATCTCTACTCGAGTGCATCGCGCAGGTCGCCGATGGTATCGGTGTCGTCGAGTCCGTGTTTAGCGGCGGTTTTTCGCAGTTGTGTCTCGGTGAGTTCCGGAGCGAATTCGGATTTGGCGAACAGGAGGGACGCGGTTCGCATGGTGGGTGTTTTGCGGGCGACGTGCTGGGCGTACCAGAGGACGAGGTTGTCGAAGGTGCCGACGACGTCGTCGGAGGCGGTACGGTGGCGGACGGTGTCGCTGCCAAAGCGGGAGACGATGTCGACGGCGAGTCGGGCGTCGGTGCGCTCGAGTTCGTCGGCGAGGATGGAGCGGGCGTGTTCGGGGCTCTGGGGTGGTTGTGGGGTAGGTTGTTGGTGGTGGTGCTGGGCCGGTTGCTGTTGGTGCTGGCGTTGACGTTGATGTTGGCGCTGGTTGCCCTGCCCTTGCTGTTGCCCAGCGTGCTCCTGCCCAGCCTCGTCCTGTTCGTGCGTTGGCGCGTGCTGTGATGAACGTGCACGTGCCTCACGGTCTGTGTCGGTCTCTGTGCCCGTGTCGCCTGTTCCAGAGCCAGACTCAGAGTCAGACCCAGACTGAGTCCGTACACTGGTGCTCTCGCCGCGTGTACTCGAGTGTGTCTCCTCGGGGACGTTCGGCGGACTGTGGTCGGCTGATACGACGTACCGGCTCTCTGAGACCTCGGCTACGTATGGGCTCTCGGTAAAGTCCAGTTCGTCGGGCGAGAGGACGCCGCCACCGTTGTTGCCGCCGGGTTGCTCGCTTGGGAGCACGGGAGGAACGTCGGCGTCGTCGGACGAGTCTGGATTGCCACCCTCGTTACGATCTGTCATGGAACGATCGATAGTCGGAGTTCGAGGGCAATCGAAAAGAAACCTTTGTTCGGGTGAGCGCCGTGAGAACAGTGGAATTGCTGAGCGGCGAACACACGGGCGGTGTGGCGATAGAATCCGGCCGTTCGGAACGTAACGGTCCAATCGGCCACAATTACTTAATACGTAGGTTGTCATAGTTTTCCTGAATGACGACTCGTAGCCATCCGGAGCGTCGAGCCAGCACGCGGGTTCAGTTCGGTGGCCGACCAGGGATGGCAACGAGTGAGCGAGCGGTAGACGCCAGCGGAACAGGTTCACCATGGTACTCTCGATAATCGGTAACATACTCGGAGACGGCGATGACGATGGCGCCAGTGGTCGCTCGAGCTCCGGGAACGATAGCGACGACATCATCGGTGGTGACCTCGCCGGCAGTATGAGCGACGACGAGTTGCTCCCAGGTGCGCGAACTGAGAGCGCCGCCGGGGGGAACGGCGGCGATGGTACCGGCAACGACGATCTCTTTGACGATGGCGACCTCGGTGGTGATCTCGACGGCGATCTCGATGGCGGTGGGGATGACTTCCTCGACGACGACTCGATGTCGATCGACGGCATGGGCGACATGTCCGAGATGGACGACATGGGGTCGATGGATGACATGGACAGGATGGACGGGATGGACGCCATGAACGACGGTGGCGCCGTCTCGAGTGAGGTCGAAGCACGCGTCGAAGAGATGGAGAACAGTGTCGGATCGCTTTCCTCGACGGTGAACACCGTCCAGAGCGAGAACGAAAAGATCAGCGAATCGCTCGACGATATCGAGGAGAACATCCGGAAACTGCTCGAGGTCTACGAGATGGTGACCCAGGGTGTCAACCCGTTCGTCGAGGGCGATACCCTCACCGATTCGATGGCCGGCGGCGGTGCCGCTGGAAGCGGTGACTTCGGCGGGCAGAGTCTGTTCGACAGTAACGACGGCGACGAGGAAGACGAAGCGATCGATGAGGATATCGCGAACGCCGAAGCCGACGACTTTCTGGACGAGAGCATCATCGACGACGATGAAGGCTTCGACGATGATGACGAGTTCGACGACCTGGAGGACGATATGAGCATGGACGCAGACGCAGACAGCGACCTCGATGACGCTGACTCCGGTGGTGACGATGACCTGTCGTTCGATGAACTAAAATCCGAATACGATTCCGGCGACGCTGACTGGGATGCCGATGCTGATGGCGATGGCAACGCCAAGGCTGAGGGCGATATCGACGAGACAGCAGACCAGAGCGCCACAGAAGGGACGGATCCACTTGAGGACGACCTCGGCGACGAGTCGTTTGCTGACGACCTCGCGGTCGATGGCGAGTCGACGGATGACGCCGCCTCGTTGATCGACGATGCCGATGCCGATGGTGACGCTGATGCTGGCACCGACACCAACGCCGATCCCCTCACAACCGGTGATTCCACGGAACACGCCACCGACAGCCTCGAACACCCGGTGTGGGACGACGGCGGCCGGCCATACCTCGAAACCATTCCCTCCGAGTACGACACCGAGTTCGTCGTCATGGACTGGCTCGAGTACCTGGTCTCCGAACTGGGTCTCAACGGCGCAGCCCGGACGCTCTGTTTCTACGAGTCGATTCACTGGGTGAGTGGCTCGGTCGAGTCACACCTCCAGACGGTATTGAACGGATTCGGCGGCGGCCCGGACATCGGCGACCCGGAACCGCACTCCTCGCTCGGTGTCGACCACAAGCGAAGCCTCTGGTGGATCAGCCAGATTGCGACGCCCGAGAAGAAACGCCGAGCGTTCGACGTGTGGGTCGAGGAGGAAGGGATTACTGTCGCACAGGCGATGGCCGCGGCGGAGCAACACCAGCCAGAGGCGGAGACGGCTGGGACCGACGAGTCCAGCACGTCCAGCACGTCCAGCGAATCGGACACAGCGCCACCAGTTGACGACGTGTCGGCCACTACCGAGACGAACGACCCGGCTGCCGGCGCTTCCGGCGCGGAACTCACGTTCGACGAATCGACAGCTACCGACAGCGACCACGAGTCTGTCTCTGAGTCGGTTGCAGTGACGAACGCCGGCGAGCACGCTGACGGTGCACTCGACACCCACGACACCCACGACTCTCCCGAAGAGACACTCAAGGACGAGACCACTGTCGATGACAGTGCCGATGCAGACGACATCGAACTCGAGTTCACCACAGACGAGCCGCTCGATCCGTTCGCGGCCGAGGGCGACGAGGACGGCTCGGCCGACCAGATCGACGGTGACAGCGAGGGCGACTCGATCTCGGGTGCGGACGACGATGGGACAGCAGCGACGACCGCAACGGCAGCCGACACCGAACTCGAGTCCAGCGGCGCACAGAAAATCTTCATCGAGGAGGCAGAGGCGGATACGACGGACTCGGATCACCGCAACGAACCGGCTGGCGAGCGAGTCGAGCCGGAAGCGGAAGTGACGGATGGCGGGCAGATGATCTGGGTGGACTCGGATGTCGTGCTCTCGGAGTCCGGTGCCAGACTGTGCAACACGCGCGCGACCACCGGTGGCGTCGACCGCGAGGCCCGGACCGAAATTGCAAAGCCGCTTGTCGTTTCGGACGAGCCAGCCGATCTCGAGGGCTGGCAGGTCGAGCGGATCAAACTCCTGCTCGCCCCGGAGGAGTTCGACGTCGGTCGTGAGCGTGGAACCGACCGCGAGGAGGCGGCTGACGAGCGCGAACAGGCTCGTGAGCCCGAACAGGAACAGTAATCGCCGTGGACGAGCCACGAGCAAGTAGACTGAAGAGCCCGGAGAACGAGCCACGAGTCAAGGCGAAGACGAGAGACGATGAGTCAGTTTAAAAATATCTTCTCACTCGGTCTCGACGACCGCGACCGACTGAATAAGGAACTCGGGGGCGGTATCCCGACTGGGAGTATCGTACTGATGGAAGGCGACTACGGTGCCGGCAAGAGCGCTATCTCACAGCGTTTTGCGTACGGCCTCTGTGAGACGGACAAGTCCGTGACGTTTCTCTCGACGGAGCTCGAGGTCAAGGGCTTCGTCGACCAGATGGATTCGCTGAACTACAACGTCGAGGAGCACCTCCTCTTCGAGAACATGCTGTTCCTTCACGGCGACCTCGACAGTGGTAGCGTGCTCTCGTCGACCGACGAGGAGCAAACGCGCCAGGATCTGTTGACGGATCTGATGGACGAAGAAACCCTCTGGTCTGCCGACGTCATCATCATCGACACCTTCGACGCAATTCTCCGAAACGATCCGAAGTTCGAGGCGCTGGTTCGTCAGAACGAAGAGCGTCAGGCTGCCCTGGAGATCATTTCGTTCCTGCGCGACGTGATCTCACAGGGGAAAATCGTCGTGCTAACGGTCGACCCATCGACCGTCGGTGAGGAGGCGATCGGGCCGTTCCGCTCGATCGCGGACGTGTTCATCGAACTCGAGATGATCGAGGTCGGGAACGACATCCGGCGGCAGCTGTTCATCAAGCGCTTTGCGGGGATGGGCGAACAGGTCGGTGACCGGATCGGGTACTCGGTGCGATCCGGAACAGGCATCGTGATCGAGAACCGGAGTGTTGCCTAGAAGGTGACTGTGGCATGACGGAAATGGGAACGCCGAAGCCGTCGGACGAGCTTCAGGAGCTGGCTGCACGTCGTCCACACCTGCGCGAGCACCTGAAGAAGTTCAGGCAGATTACGGGCGAATTCCCGGTGCTGATCGACGAACCCTCTGCGGAGTACGAGACACCGCATCCGAACGTCCTCTATCCGGTCGGTGGCCCGATTTACAGTCACGTCTACGGCGACGTGGGAACGAAGATGCAGTACTTTGCGGTCGAGCCGACGCTGTCGGACGAAGAGCAGTCGGTGTTCTCGACGGTCAAAGACTCGCTGCTTCGCCGAAGTGCGACCAAGGTGGCACCCGAGAAGGACGCAGAGTACAGCGACAGAATCGAGGAGTTGCTGAGTGAGACGACCCACATCAAGGGCAACGAGGTCGAGAACATCGTCGAGCGGCTCAAGGTCCGCTTCCATCCGGGTATTCAGGAGATTCCACAGGAAACCTACGAGAATATCCGCTACCGGCTGAATCGAGACATCGTTGGCCTGGGACCACTCGAGCCGGTCATGCGCGACCCGGCGAACGAGGACATTCACGTGATCGGCCCCAACGAGTGTTACGTCGATCACGGCGTCTACGGGATGGTCGAGACGACGGTCGACTTCGGCACGCAAGACGAGTTCGACCGCTGGCTCTCGAACATGGGTGAGCGTATTGGGAATCCGATGACGGACGCGGAACCGATCGTCGACTCGACGCTGCCCGATGGCTCGCGTCTGAACGTGATCTACAGCGACGACGTGAGTGTGAAGGGGCCCTCCCTGACGATTCGTCAGGGCGACGAGGTGCCCCTGTCGGTCACCCAGATTACGAACTGGGGGACGCTCTCGCCCGAACTGGCGGCGTACCTCTGGCTCTGTCTGGAGAACGAGCGAACGGTGTTCGTCGTCGGCGAGACGGCATCCGGGAAGACGACGACGCTGAACTCGATCATGTCGTTCATTCCGCGGGACTCGAAGATTTATACCGCGGAGGACACCGCCGAGGTGCTCCCGCCACACGACACCTGGCAGCAGCTACTCACCCGTGAGAGTCGCAGCGAGGACAGCGCGGACGTCGACATGTTCAACCTGGTCGAGGCCGCGTTGCGTTCGCGTCCCGAGTACATCGTCGTGGGTGAGGTTCGTGGTGAGGAGGGTCGAATGGCGTTCCAGGCGGCCCAGACCGGCCACCCGGTCATGCTGACCTTCCACGCGAGCGACATCGTCTCGATGATCCAGCGATTCACCGGTGACCCGATCAACGTCCCCGAGACGTTCATGGACAACGCCGACGTGGCACTGTTCCAGAACCGCGTCAAGCAGGGCGACGACGTCCTGCGTCGTGTCACCTCAGTCCAGGAGATCGAGGGCTACTCCGAGCAGATGGACGGGGTCGTCACTCGACAGGTGTTCTACTGGGACCCCGTCGAGGACGAGATCGTCTTCCAGGGGATGAACAACTCCTACGTGTTAGAAGAGCAGATCGCGACCCTGCTCGGCTACGCCGACACGCGCGATATCTACGACGACCTGCAGTTCCGCTCGGACATCATCGAACGGATGATCCAGGAGAACATTCTGGCCTACCACGAGGTAAACGACACTATCGATTCGTTCCAGCGCGACGGTGTCGAGGGCCTCCCGTTCCACGTGACGCGACCGGACTAACGGTCTCCCGTCCACGATTTTGCCCATTCCGGCGAAAACGTGTAAAGAGCTAAGAGATTTCGACGAGAAGGACCTGTCATGTCAGAAGACGTCGTTGCCGACTTTACCGGCCGGTTCTTCCGCAATCACGGAGAATCGCCGGGCACGCCCACGTCGGGACGAATCATCATGACGAAACGCCGCCTGGTCCTCGCGACGAACGACGATAAGACGACAATTCCACTCTCGACGGTCATCGACGTCAACGTCGGAACCGTTCCCAGCCACGTCACGCAGTTCTTCGACGATACGGTGACGATTGGCTACACCGACGACGGGCAGACCCGTAGCGCCGTCATCGAGAGTACGGGTGAAACCGTCGACACCTTCGTTGCAATTCTTTTTCGCTGTCTCCTCAACGGCCGCAAAGCCGCGGTCAAACACCCCGCACGCGTCGGTGGTCGCGTGAAGGATACGCCCGTCGTCCCCGGAAAGATCCGCATCAAAAACCGACGGATCGAGGTAACGACCAAGCGCGGAACCTTCAGCTTCGACGTCGAGACCGTGATGCGAATCCAGCGCTCGAACAAACTCGGCGAGAGTGCCGACCGCGTCACGCTGGTCGTCAAGTACATCGACACGGACACCGACGCCGGTCTGACCAAGACGTCGCTCATCTCGCCCGCCAAGAGCCAGTACGTCAACCTGCTCGGGCGCTTCCTCCGACTCGAGTTCGACGAGCTGCGCGAGGAGGTCGCCGACATCGAACTGACGAATCCCGAAAAGCGCGTGCTGGTCGGGATTCACGCGACTGGTGGCGATATCGACTTTACGAATATGCTGGACGGTGACCCGGCGTACGTGACGAACGTCCTGAACTCGGTGCAGAACAAGGACCTGGTACTCGAGAACGCCAGCGGTCTTTCGCTAACCTCGAAGGGACGAATTATCGTGAGCGAGCGGATCGAGGACGTGAACGCCTGACCGCTTTGGCTGTGTGTTCGAGCGGTCTGCTGTGCTTTCTGGAGACGACATCGCTGGCGAATCGGTGTGGATTGCTGTGTACGCTGTGTATCGCTATGAATTGCTGTATATTACTGTGTACGCTGTGTATCGCTGCGAATTAGCGCTATGGTACAAACACGAAGCTCCGACACGACTTGCTCGTCAAAAATCTGGCCTCGGGGTGTGATTACTGGCGGTCGAACAGTTCCGCTGGATCGACGCTCGTGTTCTCGGAGTTCTCGATCAGGAGGTCTCCAAGCGCCTGCTTGAGTTCAGACCGTCGCGGTAGTGCGAGCATCTGGCAGGTGAACACCTGGTCGCTGTTGGTCTGGATGTTCGAGTCGAGCATGAACGCGTGATCGTCGGTTTCGGCCATCTTGGCCGTGATCGGCGTCATGATCGACGAGCCGGTGTCGGCGACAAACTGCGGCGGCTCGTGTTTGATTTCGGCGTTCAGCACGTTTGCCCAGCCGTCGACGAAGCCGCTGGTCATGATGTTGCCGAGTTCCTTCAGTGCGCCCTGTTCGACGGAGCCCCACTGCTTGTCGGTCTCCATCGGGACGAGGGAGTCGACGACCGCCCGCCCGGACGGCTGATCGAACAGAATGACCAGGTTACCGCTGAACTTGCCGTCGAACGGCATGACGGTCCCAACGTAGCGCTTGTTGCCGACCTCCGCCGGAATATCATCGATCGGAACCAGCGTCAGGCGGCTGATTTCGACCGTCGTATCGATGCCGGTCATCGACGTAATGTTCGCTGCGGCCTTCTCTGCGCCCTCTTTGGTCATGTCATTGAAGACCTTGAGCTTCTCCACCGAGACGATGTCGTCGGTCCGCGGCTCGAAGGCGCGCTCGAGTGAGCTCGATTCGGGGACGAGCAAGATTCGGAAGTCGATCGGTTCGTTGACGCCTTCATCGGCCGCTTCGACGCGGCTTCGGAAGACGAACAGATAGTTGTCCTCGGTCGTCGCGGACTTTGGTAGCACGTCGGTTCCAGTGCCCTGGATGTACGACGGCGGCGAACTCTTGATCTTCGCGTTCAGGTAGTTCGCCCAGCCGTCGACGAAGCCGCTCGACATGATGTTGCCGACCTCCTCGATGCTGCTCTTTTTCTTCTCTGGGTCGTCCGCCGGGACGAGTTTGTCCGTGATCGCTTTCCGTCCCTGTTCGTCGAACGCGAGGACGACCTCGCCCGAGATTTCACCGGAGAGGTCGATGTTGACGCCGGCGAACTCGTTGCCGATGAACTCGTACTGGAGGTCCGAGGAGGACATGAGCGAGACGTTCGTCACCTGTACGCTCGTACTGATCCCCGTCAGTTGCGAGAGCGATTCAGCAGCTGATTGTGCGCCGTCGTGAGCGAGCTCCTGGTAGGTTTCGAGCTCGCGAATATCGATTTCCATGGCGGATTACCCGGCCGCGATGCTGTTGAGTTCCTCGAGGACGCTCTCCTTCTGGAACGGTTTCGTGATGTAGCCCTCGGCACCGGCCTTGATCGAGTCTTTCATCTGCTCGGCCTGCTCGACACTGGTGCACATGACGACCTTTGCGCTCGGATCCATATCCGTAATTTCGTCGGTCGCCTCGATGCCGTCTTTGATCGGCATCACGATGTCCATGAAGACGATGTCCGGCTGTTCTTCCTGATAGAGTTCGACGGCCTCGACCCCGTTTTCGGCCTCACCGACGATGGTGTGGTCTTCTTCCAAAATTTCACGGAGAAGATCCCGCATGAAGCCGGAGTCGTCCGTGATCAGCACATCCATGACCGAGTCAATACACGCAGATTACTTAATAATATTGACCAAGATGGTGACACTCGACCGACTGGAATCCACTGACGGCGTGGCGGTCTCCGAACCGCGTCTGCCGTGTGAGCAGGTGTGTGGTGACTTGTGGTGGCTACTACGGATGATGGCTGTGGCCGACGAGAGACGGCGGGAGACGGCCAGAAACGGTCGGGGACGACCAGTGGTGACGGGAAAAGCTGACCAGCGACCAGTAGACCAGCACCCGATCTGATAGCATTCCGAGACCGTTTACAGCCCAAAACCGTCTCCAGAGCGTCTCTAACTGGACTCTTGAATACCAGCCGAACCAAGAATCGGCCACAAGCTTTACAACCGTATGGGCATAAATCGGTTTCAAATCTGATAATACAGCCGGTGTGTTCGTTAGTACATCAGCGGGGGGTCCAAAACAAACAGTCTCGTCGGTGAGCACACTGCATCCGTTCGGTATCGGCGACTCACAGTAGGTCCACACCCCGACAGAAACGCCGGTTGAATCACGCGGTCACCTATAGTAGCCACTGCAAGTCAATGCACACCTGATCGCACGACACTGTGCGATCAGTGTGTAAATAGTTGCAGTTGTTACTATACGACCGCACACCAATCTGTTCTCAGTCGTCGATCAGCACACGACTCAGTCCCGACAGCGAACGCGTTCCGTCACTCACGTCCGTCGATAGATTCGATGGCGGTTGTCCGTCGCCTCGAACGTCGACTTCAACGACGGCGGAATTGTTTCGCTCTTCCCAATCACCAGATAGCCGTCCTCCTGCAGAGAGTTGGCAATCGTTTCGAGCATCGATCGCTTGTACTCCGTATCGATATAGATGAACAGATTTCGGCACGTCACCAGATTGAAGCCGGACTTCGACGCCCCGCTGATCAGATCGTGGCGCTCGAAGCTCACCGGTCGCTTGACTCGGTCGCGCACGCGATAGACTCCCTCCTCTCGGTCGTGGTCGACGTACTGCTCGTAGTTCGAGAGGTACTCGAGTTCCCCGCCGAGATCGGTCGTTCGTGACTCCTCGTAGACGCCGTCGCGGGCGACTGCGAGGGCGTCCTCGCTGATGTCGGTGGCGACGATGTCGACGGCGGATTCGTCGATCTGGGGGTCGGCATGGATGAGCATCGAGAGCGAGTAGGGTTCGCGGCCGTCAGCGCAGGCGGCACTCCAGATCGAGACCTGGCGTTCGCGTGCGGAGAGGGTGCGAAGGACATCGCGGATGCCGTCCCAGACTTCGGGGTTGCGAAAGAAGCCGGTGACGTTGATGCTCATCGAGTCGAGCAGGGCCGCTTGCTCGTCGGGGTCGGTTCGAAGCTGATCGAAGTAGTCGTCGTAGTCGTCGCACTTCGTTCGGCGAAGCCGGGCCGTGACTCGTCGGTCGAGGTAGCTATCGTTGTAGTGGCTGGTCGAGAATCCAAGTTCGGTTTCCATATAGTCGAGGAGAGCGCGGAACGAGTCATCGGCGGGCACGGTTATACACAACTTTCAGATTCCGTGCAATAATAACCTTACGACACTGTGTAGCTCTCTTACACCTCTGTAGTAGTTGATCTGCATATGTTTTTATTGTTATGTGTGTGGCCAAGCGCGGGAAAATCACAGGCGGGCTCCGGGTCGAAACGAACGAGACGCTGTTCACGCTGAAAAACCGGCCAAGAAGTGTAGATTCACAAATCATTATGTGTGTTGACAAACCATCACAACCGGGTGGGTCTCTCTGACAGAACTCAGTAATTCGCGACGGAGTCGACGAGACGGACGGTGGTATCGGGTCGACAACACAGACCGACAGCCGACGCTCGATGGGTGGGCACAGCGACAACACGCAGCCGGCTATCTCCCCTCGGTGATCCACCGATGATCGCGAGCGAGCCGATTCTCGCGGGCTCGGGGATACTGTTACTCCTCGGGGCCGGTGGCTTCACACTCGGCACACGGCGGTTGCCAGCGACCACACGGCAGTTTGGCTACGCGGTTGCACTCGCCTGTGCCGGCATGGGGGCCGCATACCTGCTTATGGCTGCAGACGCGCTGACAGTCGCAACCTCCGGCCGCGAGGAATCGGCCGCTCGATTCCTGGGGTACACGGTCGTGATGACGACCAGTAGTCTCGTCATCGGTGCGCTCGCAGGCGCGCGACGGCGACAGACACTCCTCCTCGTGGGCGGGAATCTGGTCGCAGTCTGGGGAACGCTCGGCAGTTGGGTCCTGAGTGGGACAGGAGAACTGCTCGCCACCGGGCTTATCCTCGGTTCGTTCCTCGGCGTCACGGTCCTCCTGCTCGGACCCATGGCACGCACAGCCAGCACGGTTCACGCCGAGCGAACGCTCCTCTACGGCAAACTCAGGAACCTGCTGTTGCTCGTCTGGGCCAGTCTCATCGTTCTCGGAGCGATCTCCGAACAGACACTCGGCCTCACCGATGCTGTCGTCGGCCAGCTCGCCGCAACCTACGTGGATCTCGTCTTCCTGTTCGGATTCGGGTTCCTCCTCGTGCGAAACACCACGGCACTCGAGTCCACCGGGCGGCTCGTCTCGTGGGGCGCGGTTAAGGGTGGGTCGAGTACGGACGACTCGAGTACGGGGCACTCGAGTGGAGACTGATCGACTGTGAGTGGAACTGGGGCACAGACGCCTGGCTCGAATGCAGTAGAAGTAGAGAGCAACTGAGGAGTGACTGAGTGTGGAATCGGTGCGGTCGTGAATCGGTGTGAGTGCGTGTAGGACAGTCGGCAGCTGTGATGATGCTCGTCGTGATATGGGGTGACCGATTTGTGTGGCATGGGATGCGTAAGTGGTGTCACATGGAGTGAGCTACCGTGGTGGCAATAACGATTATGTGGGGGTAGTGAGATGTCTACTCTAAGGCGGGAGTCTGTGTGTTGACTGAGTAGACGCACTGACTCCAGCGGTATGAGAAGGGAGACCACGGGATGCAACTCGATTCACTACTACCAGCACGGATTCGTCGCCAGTACAGTCTCAAGATAGCCGGTGCGCTCGGTTTCGTCGCCGTCGTGACGATCGGATTCGGTGTGTTGTTCGGACTGCACATCGTCAACGGCCCGACCGAGGGACTGCAGGAACGCGCCATTGCCGGACTGACCGGCCTGCTCGTTATTTTCTCAGTCAATCTCGGACTCGTCGGGATCGTTCTCGGCGGCAACGTCGCCCTGTCGCTGCGCCAACTCGGCGAGCGAACCGAGCAGATCGGCGACGGCGAGTTCGACGTCGACCTCGAAACCAATCGGGCCGACGAGATCGGCCAGCTCTACGACTCAGTCGGTGCGATGCGCGACTCACTCGAGACGACACTCGAGGAGGTCGAGGCCGAACAGGAACGCGCCGAGACGGCCCAGCAGGAAGCCGAAGAGCAGGCAGCCCAGCTCGAAGAAGAGCGCGAACGGATTCAGGACCTCCAGCATCAGGCCGAACAGCAGAATCAGGAGCTCGTCGCCGAAGCCCAGCGCTTCTCGGACGTGATGGACGAGTGTGCTGCCGGCGACCTCAGTCGGCGACTCGATCCGCAGACGGACGACGAGGCGATGCAGGCGATCGCGAACTCGTTCAACCGGATGCTCGATCGCATCGGCGACGTGGTCGCCGAGGTCCAGGACGCGAGCGAGACGGTCGACGAGATGTCCGGCGACCTGCAGGGTTCGAGCCAGCAGATCCGCGCAGCCAGCCAGGAAGTCGCCGAGTCGGTCCAGGAGATCGCAGACGGTGCGACGAGCCAAACCGAAGACCTCGAACTCGCCGCCAGCGAGGTCAGCGACCTTTCTGCGGCCACTGAGGAAGTCGCGGCGACGACCTCCGAGATCGCAACCCAGTCCGAAGGGATGGCGACGCTCGCAGACGACGGCCAAGACGCAGCAGCCGACGCCGCACAGAACATCGACCAGCTCGTCGAGGCGACCGAAACCGTCGTCGAAACAGTTGAGGAACTCAACGAGGAAGCCGCCCAGATCGGCGAAGTGATCTCACTCATCGACGACATCGCCGACCAGACGAACCTGCTCGCACTCAACGCGAACGTCGAAGCCGCCCGCGCCGACGAGAGCGGTGACGGCTTCGCAGTCGTCGCGAACGAGATCAAATCGCTCGCCGAGGAAACCATGGACGCCGTCGACGAAATCGAAGGCACACTCGAGTCCATCCGTGATCGGACGGGGACGACCGCAGAGGAGATCACGATGGTCGACTCGAATATCAAGACGACGGCGACCCGCGTCGAGGAGTTACAGACCCAACTCGAGACGATCAGTTCCGAGGCGGACCAGATGGACGCGAGTATTCAGGAGATTACGCAGACTGCGGACGACCAGGCCAGTTCAGCACAGGAGCTTGCGACGATCGTCGACGACGTGACGAGCGTGTCGGCGGAGACGAGCAGCCAGGCCGAGCAGGTCGCAGCAGCCTCCGAGGAGACGACGGCGACGACGGAGAGTGTCTCGACGATGGCGGGCGATCTGGACGAGCAGGCCCAGCGGCTCAACGAGCTGATGGAGACGTTTACGATCGATCGCCAGCAGTCTCAGATGGCGACTCCGGCTGGAGCCGGCGACGACTAACACTGGCGTAGATAGCGGTTCTGGAGTGGCTTTCCTACCGTATAATTCGGCAAATAGCTGTTGACGATTCGACGGTAGGACGACGGGATCACGACAACATCACGACTACGACGCTACGACGATACCACGACTACAGCAGTACGACGACGCTACGGCGATACCACGACACCACCACGACGACGCTACGACGATACGACGACAACACCACGACTACGACACTACTACCACTACAATGATTGACCACACGACAACCTTCGTACTGACGAGCACGATTCTTGCAGCGATGACCGCACTCTTCCTGCTATGGACCCGCCGACTCGAGGCCGGATCGCGGCGTCTCGGCTACGCAGCCGTCGCTGCCTGTGGCGTGATGAGTCTCACATACTTGCTCATGGCTGCAGGCGTTCTCACCGTCTCGACGACCGGCCGTGACGAGTCGGTCGCCCGGTTCCTCGGCTACTCGGTCGCCTGGGGTGCCGTCGTCTCCGTAATCGGGCTGATCTCCGGTGCCGAACGGCGGTACACACTCACCCTGCTCGGCGGGATTCTGCTGAGTCTCTGGGCGACTGTAGGGAGTTGGATTCTCGGTGGAACGGCCGGGACCGTCGTCTCACTCGCGATCGTCGCCGGTGTCGGCGTGATGGGTGTTACTCTGTACGGTCCGCTCGCACGTCAGGCACAGACCGTAAGCAGCGAGCGAACGCTTCTGTACGGCCGACTCAGGAACCTGACCGTCCTCGTCTTCGTCGGTCTCCTCGCAACCGGCATGCTCTCCGCACAGAACCTCGCGTTCACCGACGCCTTCGTCGGCCAGACGCTTGCAACCTACCTCGACATCGTCTGGCTCGCCGGCTTCGGCATGCTGGTGCTTCGCAGTACGGATGCGCTCGCAGACGCCGGCGACGACCAGCACGCGAGAGCCGCGGTGAACTCGAGTTCGAGTACTGGCAGTGCCACGTCCGGGACGGCACACTCTGCGGACTGAGCGGTGCGGGTGCCGTTGCCGTTGCTGATGCTGATGCTGATGCTGATGTTGATGTTGGTGTCGGTGTCAGTGTCTGAATTCGAGAGTGAACGAAGAAGACGCAAATGACTGCGGACTGTGAACTGCGGTCGAATCTCTGCCCGTTCTATCTGCTGCACAGCACAGCACGACGAGCGTCTGCTGGCAGCTACGTTGAGTGCGTGTCGTCGGCAAGTCGGTCGACTTCGGACTCGATCTCGTCGACCAGTTCCTCGACCTGCTCGTTCTGGTCGACGATCGCCTCGATTTCGGTTGTGACCTCGTGTGACTGTTCCATTGCGGTGTCGGCCATGCTTGCAACTTCCTCAGTACTCGCAGCCTGATCGTCGGTTGCCGTTGCGACCTCCTGGATGCCCGTACTCGCCTCCTGGACGGACTCTTCGATTCGCTCTAAGTTGTCGACTGTCTCTTCGACCAGGCCGACGCCGCTTTCGATCTCCTCGTTTGCCGTCTCGAGACTGTCGACCGTCTCCTCCGTGTCTGTCTGGATCTGGTCGATCATCCGCTCGATATTCTTGGCTTCCTCCTGGGATTCCTCGGCCAGGGACTTGACCTCGTTTGCGACGACCGCGAAGCCGTCGCCGGCCTCACCGGCCGTCGCCGCCTCGATCGAGGCGTTGAGCGCGAGCAAATTCGTCTGGTCGGCGATGTCGTTGATCACGTCGACGATCTCGTCGATTGTCTGGACGCTCNAATTCGTCTGGTCGGCGATGTCGTTGATCACGTCGACGATCTCGTCGATTGTCTGGACGCTCTCGCGCAGATCCTCGACGTCCTCAGTTACCTCGTCTGCGGCGTCGTCGACGACCCCCATTTTGTTGATGGCCTCCTCGGCTGTCTCCGTCGTATCAATCGCGATCTCCTCGGCGCGCTCGCTGGTCGCGCTGACCTCTTCTGCGTTCGAGGCGATCTCCTCGACCGTCGCCGACAGTCCGGCAACCTCGCTCGAAATCTCGCCCATCGCGTCGGACTGTCTCGCCGCCAGGTCGCTGATCTCCTCGGATCGCTCTGAGACATCCGTGGAACTCTCGCGCAGGTCACTAACCGATGACTGGACGTTCTTCGAGACCTCGCGTCGGTGCTCGAGTTCGTCCTCGACGTCCGCGTAGGCGTCGATGTAGGTGTCCATCGCGATCTGCTGGTCGACGTTTAACAGTTTGAGCACGGAGAGTGACTGTTCGACGACGTCGTCGACCATCGCCTGGGCCTCCGAGAGCGGCACGAGTGGCTCGTCCTCGGTCGTGGCTGGCGTGTGCTCCTCGCCTGCAGACACAGACGACTCTGTGGCAGATGTCTCCGAAACAGTCTCACTGGCAAGCTCGTCCATCGCCTCCTCGGCAAGCGCCGTCAGAATCCCCTCGTAGTAGATCGAATAGCCGCCGAGATAGAACTTCGGCCCCATATCCAGCATATCGTGGATCTTGCCAATTCTGGCACGCCGCTCAGCGTACTCGGCTCCGTACTCGCCACGACCAAGATCCAAGAGATACTCGTACTGGGTCTTCTCGAGTGCGTCGACAGATTTCGACGAGGAATTGAGAACAGCGGTCGCATCAGTGTTCGACTGCAGATGGGCGTAGAATTCGTCGACGAGGTCGTCCGCAATCTCCTCGAAGAGTGGTGCCATCGACTCGAGTCGGTCTTCATCTGCGGCGTCGAAGCCGACGAACTCCTTTCGCCACTCGATTTCGCGGCGGTCAAGTCCGATTCGGGCGGCGAGTTCCTGACCGTCTACCTGGCGTCTCTCGGCTGCATCGACTTTGAACTGCGATTGGCGCTCCGTCTGGTGGGCCGGCATTGTCCCGATGTTCTGTCGAGTCACCCATATACTTATTGGCAGGGCGACGCTTCGCAGCCGATATGACCGCCTATTGGCTGTTTCAACGGGTTCGGATATTGAGAGGTGTCAGAAAATGGTGGGCGCTCTGACGATCGTACTCGAGTCCGGGCTGCCGTACCGAAACACGTTATCGTCGGGTCCCGCGTTACCGTGGTGAATGAGACACCGTGGGACCGTGGTATCGTCCCGAAACGAGTTGCCGTGGTGAAACAGTCTCACAGCGGATCGTATTCTGGGGCTGGGACCGGACGGTTAGACGCGAACGTCCGTCGGATCAATCCACAGCACGAATTCGTCTTCCTGTCGAACGATGCCAGCGATTCCCTCGCCGTCAACGGCGGTGTCGACCGTCGTCGCGTCGATCTTGCGTACCTGGCGCACTTCGTCTGCGAGCCAGCCGATCCGGTCGGTCGAATCGCGCTTTCGCTTGAAGACGATGATTCGATTCCCGAGTTCGTCGCTGTCGTTCTCGCCAAAGATCGTTCGCAGGTTGACGATCTTCGTTGTTTCGCCACGGAGGTCCATCACGCCCTCGACGTGGTCGGGGGTGTTCGGGATCGTGGTCAGTTCGTCCGTGTTGACGATCTCCGCGACGTAGCCGATGTCGACACAGTAGCGGTTTTCGCCGAGGTCGAACTCGAGTACGTGGACGGTGAGTTCGTCGGGGGTGTCGGTGTCGGTGTTGGTGTTAGCGGTGGCGTTGGCGTTAGTGTTCGTGTTGGCGTTAGTGCTCGTGTTGGTGTTGGTGCCAGCGTTGGTATTCGTCTCTTCAGTCGCGTTCGATTGTGTTGCGTTGGGTTGATTCGTGGATACCATGGCAGTTCGGTGTTCGGCGTTCGGCGTTCGGTGTTCGGTGTTCGGCGTCCGGCAGCCAGCAATCGGTAGTCGAAGTCGTGGTCCGCAGAGAGACCGCTCTTCAGCTGTGGTCGTCCGTCGACAGACGACGAACGTCGCCCTCGACATTGTCGACCAGTTCGTCGACGGTCTCGGCGTGGTCCTCGATGGCTTCGAGACCGCTGGCGACCTGCTGGGATTTGTCCATCGCAGTATCGGTCATGCTTGCGACCTCCTCAGTACTCGCGGCCTGGTCGTCGGTCGCGATCGCGACCTCCTGGATGCCCGTACTCGCCTCCTGGACGGACTCTTCGATTCGCTCTAAGTTGTCGACTGTCTCTTCGACCAGGTCGACACCAGTGGAGACGCGCTGATTCGCCGTCTCGAGGCTGTCGACCGTCTCCTCGGTGTCTGCCTGGATCTGGTCGATCATCCGCTCGATGTTCTTGGCCTCTTCCTGGGACTCTTCGGCCAGGGACTTGACTTCGTTCGCGACGACCGCGAAGCCGTCGCCGGCCTCGCCGGCAGTCGCCGCCTCGATCGAGGCGTTGAGCGCGAGCAAATTCGTCTGGTCGGCGATGTCGTTGATCACGTCGACGATCTCGTCGATTGTCTGGACGCTCNAATTCGTCTGGTCGGCGATGTCGTTGATCACGTCGACGATCTCGTCGATTGTCTGGACGCTCTCGCGCAGATCCTCGACGTCCTCAGTTACCTCGTCGGTTGCGTCCTCGACGTCCTCGATCTGATCGATTGCTTCCTCTGCTGTCTCCGTCGTATCGTTTGCGATCTCCTCGGCGCGTTCGCTGGTTGCACTGACCTCCTCGGCGTTCGAGGCGATCTCCTCGACCGTCGCCGACAGTCCAGAAACCTCGCTCGCGATCTCGTTCATCGACGCCGACTGTTCGTCCGCGAGATCGGTGATCTCTGCGGTCCGCTCGGTCACGTTGTCCGTCGAATCTGCGACCTCGCGAAGCGTCTCCTGAATGCGGTCGCCAACGGCCTCACGGTTGCGTTTCGTCTCTAACTGGTCTTTCAGCTGTGCTTCGTACTCTGCGATCCGCTCCTTGTCGGCTGCCCGCTGTGTGTGCTGTGCGCTGGCGTAGGTCTCCATCGCGAGTTGTTGATCGATGAGACTGTGGCGTAGGAGCGAAAGAGTCCGCTCGACGACGGTGTCGACGGCGTCGTCTACTGCAGCCTCCACATCGTCCGCCGTCTCGCCGTCGGTATCGGCATCGGCAGCGGACTCGAGTTCGGCTTCGGCTGCAAACCCAGATTCGGCCTCACTCCCAACTTCTGCTTTCACATCCGCAGCAATCGCCTCGAGTGCCCCCTCGTAGTACGCACCGAACGAGCCGATGTACACGTCAGGACCTGCCGCGAGAAGGGTTCCGACAGCCGGCGACTCGAACCGCGCTGCGAACACATCGGCGTCGGCCCGCCCGTTCGCCGCGGCGTCGACGAGCGCGGCCTGGGCGGACTCGAGTTCCTCCTGGCTGGCCTCACGCTGGTCTGCGAGTGCACTCGAAACGGCAGGGTCGCGGCAGGCAGCGTCGGCGGACGCTGCGGCGAGGGCTGTGCGATTGTCGGCGAGGAGTTCCGAGAGCGACTCGAGTCGAGCCTCGTCGTCGGCGTCCAGTGACACGAGAGTGCTCGCGCGTTCGACGCGTTCGGAGTCGACGCCGGCGTTCGTAATGGCGTCGACGTCCGCGTCCGTGACCGACGCCGACCCGGTTGCCGTTGGGTCGGTAGCGGCCTCGAGACGGGACGCTCCGCCGTCTGTTCTGGGCATAGTGGTGACAGTGAGAGTCAGCTAAATAAGTGTTTTTGCAGATTCGAAGAAGCGGGAGGGTTGGTGGCCACAACAGTCATATACGGTGGTTTGAGGGCCGAGACATATGCAGCGATCGGTACAGAACGCAACAGCTTTTTGGTGAATAGTTACTCAGGATCGGCGAACAAACCGAGAACAAAGACGACCGCATCAGCGAGTAAAACGAGAGCGAAGACGACCACATCAGCGAGCGAGGCGTCAGTCGATGTTCGCGATGAGTTCGTCGATATCGAGCCAGGCGACGAGCGTCGTTCGGTCGTCGTCGTCCTGCTTTTTGATGATGCCGCGAACGCACTCGTGTTGGTGGTCGCCGGCGGCGTCCATGACGCTGCCCGTCTCGTCGATCTGGCTGTCGTGATAGGTGACCGCCTGCGAAACGTCAGTCACGCGAACGCCGAGTTTCTGCTTGTCGTCGTCGCGTTCGAGGACGACGATGTACTGGTCGTCGGACAGTTCGTTGTGCTCGACGTCGAGCATCGTCGTCGGGTCGAGAACGCCCGTGATCTCGCCGCGGAGGTCCGTCACGCCGTCGATTGCGGTGGGGCCGCGCGGGAAGCGCGTGATGTCTTTCATCTCGACGATGGCGCTGATCCGGTCGATCTCGATGGCGTAGCGGTTCTCGTTCAGGTAGAACTCGAGCATCTGGATCGTCGACTCGCTGTCGTGTGTCGAGTGGATCAGCGTGTTGCCCTGCTCGAACATGGCGTCCTTGCGCGCGGCGGTCGCGTCGCCGTACCCTTCGGCATCCGCCATCGTCGCGGAGCCGTCGACGGTCGGTTCTGCGCCGGTTCCCGTGAGTTCGGCGACGGTAGACTGGCTGGCGACGGCACCGCCGAGTGCGGCGAGCGGACCGCCCGCGTTGGCGTTCGGCCCAGCGTCGGAGACCGAGTCGCCTTCGTTGAACGAGAGCGTGACATCGCTGTCGTCCGTCTCTGCCGACGCGTCGGCAGCTGCGGTCTCGACAGGCCCCTCCGCGGGGGCAACAGCCTCAGCCCTGGTCTCACCCTCGCCAGCGGCGTCAGAATCGCCTGCTGGTGCCCCAGTCTCTCCCTCATCTGCCTCCGAATCGGCCGCGTCCGATTTCTGTTCTGCCTCGGAAGGGGCGTTTGCCGTCTGCTGCCCGTCGACGCGACCATCGTCGCTGTCATCCGTGGTCCCGTCGCTGCTCGCTGCTGGCCCGTCGCGTTCGCCTGCTGATTCGGTGCCGCTATCTGTGCTGTCGTCGTCCGCAGACGGAGATTCTGCTGTGATCTCGCCCGCGTCGTCTTGCGCTGTTGTCTCCGCAGTTTCTTCAGTTTCTCCAGTCTCTCCAGTCTCTTCCGTCTCTTCAGTTCCCTCAGTCCCCTCAGTCTCCGCTGTCTCCGCTGTCTCACGTGCTCCACCAGCCGCACGGTTGCGCATCTCCCGTAGTCGACGTGCTCTGTCGTCAGTCATGCTGGAATCCCCTGTCGTGGCAACTGCTCATCTAGCTGCTCGGCCATCTCCATGAACACTGCGCTCATATCAGTCTCTTCTTCCACCGCAAACACCGACTTCCCCGACGCGAACGCCCGCTGCAACGCCACACGCTTTCGAATCCGATACAGCGGCACGTCCGGCAGCGCCTCGTCGAACCACTCGAGCATCTCCGTCGCCGCTCGCGTGTTCTCGATCCGGTTTGCCACCAGTGCCTGCGGCTCGATCGTCACGTCGTGGTCCATCTCCAGCGCACCGACGTAATCGAAGAGCAACTCGAGTGACCGCTTGCTCGTCGGTTCGGCGAGCGCGGGAATTACGAGGTTCTCCGTCGCGTACAGCGCGTTGTCGGTCAGGAGACCGAGGTGGGGCGAGCAGTCGACGACGGTGACGTCGTACTCGCCTGCGGCCTCGAGTCGGTCGAGGAGTGCATCGAGTCGTGTCTCGCCGTCGGGTTCCTGGACGAGCGTAGACTCGGCGGCGTTCATGTCGACGTTACTCGTGACGACGTCCATCTCCGGATGAGCGGAGACGAGGTCGTCGCAGTCGACAGTCGCCGGGTCGACGAGCGCGTCGAGTAACGACGGTGGTTCGGCGTCGTAGGCCTCGAGCAGGCCGAGTCCTTCGGTCGCGTTCCCCTGCGGATCGAGGTCGACGAAGAGGACGTCACGTCCGAGTTCGTTCAGCGCACCCGCGAGGTTGATCGCGACGGTCGTCTTGCCGACGCCTCCTTTCTGATTTGTCACACACAGCCGAGCAGCTCCCGCCATTCGAGTGAGTCGTTTCAACTCTGCCTACATAACTCACACGGCCACTGCGGGTGAGAACGTGGTATTCGTCGGATCGAACGGTGCTTGAATGGCGGTCCGGCCGAACGCTTTATGCGGGGATCATTACAAACCAGTGCCATGGCAGTGAACGGATCGAGCGCCGACGCCGTCGACGCCGGCTACGCGACGGATTGTTTTGGCGCTCGTCGGGCGGGGCGAATCGAAGCGGGGGCGTTCAGCGCTTTGGTACAGCGTACTGGGGAGCAAGAGTGTGACGTCGGAACTGACTCCGGACGGCCCAGCGGACGAGTATCGAACCCACCGGGCCACACCTCCGGGTCGCGGGAGGACACCTGATGGTCGATGCAGTAATCGCAGACGACTCGGCAGTGATGCGCGAGACGCTCGGAAAGATTCTGGAGGATGGTGGCATCACCGTCGTCGCCCGTGCCAAAGACGGCATCGAGGCGGTCGAACTGATCGAGCGCCACGAGCCCGACGTGGCGACGATCGACATTCAGATGCCCGGACTGACGGGCCACGAAGTGATCGAACAGGTGATGGCCGAGAACCCGATTCCGATGCTGGTCATCAGCTCGCAGACGACGCGCAACGCGGATGCGACGTTCGACGCACTGGATGCTGGTGCGGTCGACTTTCTGGCGAAGCCGTCGGGCGACGGCTCGGTCAACATCTGGTCCCAGCAGGACACGATCGTCAACCGCGTCCGTGCGGTCGCAGCGGCGGACGTTGCAGGGATGGAGACGGGCCGGGTCAGCGAGGAACAGTCCCAGACGATCAGCGTCAGTTCCGAATTTCCCTGCGATCCGACGCTCGTCATCGGTGCATCGACCGGCGGCCCGCGAGTCGTCGAACAAGTGCTGTCCGAACTTCCACAGCGGGCAGGCCTCCGAGTGCTTGTAGTCCAACACATGGCAGATCATTACACAGAGCGATTCGCGAAACGGCTCAACGAACGAACGGCGTACGACTTCAGACAGGCCCGAGAGGGGGATACTGTTGGCCCAGGCGAGGGCGTCCTGGCGAAGGGTGGCTCACACCTACGGGTGACCAACGAACGGAACGGTCGACTGACAGTCTCCCACGACAACGGCCCCAAACGCCATAACGTCAGGCCCGCCATCGACGTAACGATGGAAACCGCAGCCGAAACGGTCACCGGGAATCTCACCGGTGTGATTCTGACCGGGATGGGTGCCGACGGCGCAGCCGGCCTCGCCGCGATCAAAGACGCCGGCGGGAAAGCGATCGTCCAGGACGAGGCAACCTCGCGCGTCTACGGCATGCCGAAGGTGGCAGCCGAGAACGTCGACGTCGACATGGTGCTCCCCAAGGACCGAATCACCGAGGGCATCACGAACGCCTTCCGGGGGTGGTCCGCGTGAGCGACGCAACAAGCACGTTCGTCCAGGAGAGCCAGGAGGACATCCAGAAGCTGAACAACGCACTGCTCGACCTCGAGGACGACCCCGAGAGTTCAGACGCTATCGAGACGGTGTTCCGCGTCGCGCACAACCTGAAGGGGAACTTCGGCGTGATGGGCTACACCACGGCGAGCAACCTCGCTCACGCTATTGAGGACTTACTCGACTGCATTCGCGACGGCGAACTCGAGGTCACCGCCGAGCGAATGGATCTCATCTTCAACGGCGTCGACCACCTCGCTCAGATGGTCGAGGAAATCTCAGATACCGGCGAAACGAACACCGACCCCGAGGAGACGATCGAGGCGATCCGCGCGTCGATCGAGGGCGGCGAGTCCGCTCCGGCCGAGACCGCAGCAGCAACCGAAGCGACCGATGACGACGCCGTCGACACCGACCGCGACGTCCCGCTCGCGGACCTCGCCGACGACGTCGACCGCGAGGCACTCGATTCCGACACCGCTGTCTACCGGGCGGCACTCGAGTTAGACGACAGCGGCTCGCCGCAGGTCGATGCGATGTTCGTCATCGACGCGGCCGGAGACGAGTACGAGTTGCTGCGGACGGTGCCGACGAACGAGACGATCGAGGCAGGCGAGTTCGATGCGGTCTTCGACGCCTACGTGACGGCGACGGGCGACGATGCAGACAACGAAGCCGTCGAGGCGTTCTTCGACGACAACCGGTACGTCGAGGGTGCCAGCGTCACGGACGTAACGGACGACATTATCGACGAGGTGACGGCGGATGCAGACGATTCGGACGACGCCGACGCTGATGCCGAGTCCGACGATTCGGCAGGGAGCAGTTCGAACGTCACCCACAGCAGTAAGGAAGTCGAGTCGATCCGTGTCGACGTCGAACAGGTTGACCAGCTATACAACCAGGTCGAGGAGATGGTCACGAGCCGGATCAAGCTCCGCAAGATCATCGAGGACAACGAACTGGTCGAAGCCGAAGACGAACTCGAGGAGCACGGCAAGATCACGGCCAGTCTCCAGGATACGGTCCTCGAGATCCGTCTGGTGCCGCTGAAGAAGATCGTCGGCAACTTCCCGCGGGTCGTCCGTGACATTTCGCGCGATCAGGGCAAGGAGATCGACTTCCAGATGGAGGGCGTCGACATCGAGATGGATCGATCGATCCTGAACGAACTCGGCGACCCGCTGATGCACCTCATTCGAAACGCGGTCGACCACGGCATCGAGTCGCCCGAAGAGCGCGAGGCAAAGGGTAAACCTCGCGAGGGATCGATCAAACTCATCGGTGAGCGCGAACGCGACCGCGTCTCCGTGACGGTGAAAGACGACGGTGGCGGCCTCGACGTCGAGAAGATTCGCTCCAAGGCGGTCGAAAAGGGTGTGATGGCCGAAGAAGAGGTCAAGCTACTCGACGACTCCGAGGTGTACGACCTCATCTTCCACCCCGGCTTCTCGACGACCGACGAGGTGACCGAGGTCAGCGGCCGCGGCGTCGGGATGGACGTGGTCAACCAGGTCGTCCGCGGCGTGGACGGCTCGATTAACGTCGAGAGCGAACCCGACGAGGGAACCGAGATCACGCTGATGCTACCCGTCAGCGTGGCAATCGTCCGGGTCCTGTTCGTTACAGTCGGCGACGAGACCTACGGCGTTCCGATCAAGAACATCGACGAGATTTCCGAGTTCGAGGACATCGATATCGAATCCGTGGAGGGCCGACAGACCGTGACCCACGACGGCGACGTCTACCCGCTGCTGTCGCTTGGCGACCGCCTCGACGTCCCCGATAGCGAGCCCGACGAAGACGACATGGTCGTCCGCATCAAAGACAGCGTCAGGCAGGTCTGTCTGCGCTGCTCCGACGTAATGGGACAGGAGGAAGTCGTCATCAAGCCGTTCGAAGGCGTCCTGAGCGGCGCACCCGGAATCAGCGGCGCGTCGGTGCTCGGCGAGGGAGAAGTCGTGATGATCCTCGACGTGGATACGCTGTAGCAACGCCTATCGTACTCGAGCTCGGCGGCGGCACAGACAACAGGTGTGGGTGGTGGCACACTGCGGGAACCGAACAGCCAACAATTCAGACTATGACGGACAAAAAGCGACTCGGTCGGGACCAATCCGCGCCAGAACGAGCGGAAACGCCATCAATCGGCGACAGTACAGACGAGATTATCGCGACCCTGCGTACGGACCCGGACTCTGCAGCCCACTCTTCAGCGCACGACGACACCGGTGCGATTCCCGTTGGCATCGCCGACTACGCGCTCACAGACGACGAAACGACGCTCAAAACCAGCGGGCTCGGCTCCTGTATCGGCGTCGCAATCCACGACGACCGCGCCGGCGTCAGTGGGCTCCTCCACTTCATGCTTCCAGCCGCCGCCGACGCGAACGGCACCCACCCCGACGCGAAGTTCGCCGACACCGGCTTCGAGTCAATGCTCGAGTCCTTCCGCGACCTCGGCGGCACCCCCGCCCGCTCGTGGGCCAAAGTCGCCGGCGGCGCGGCGATGCTCGACACCCACCTCACCGCCACCATCGGCGAGCGCAACATCGAAGCCGTCACGGCCGAACTCGAGGCCGCCCACATTCAGATCCGCGAGACCGACGTTGGCGGCTACCACGGCCGGTCGCTCGCGTTCGATCCGTCGACCGGGACGTTGACGGTGACGAGCGCGAACGGCGATGTTCGGCAACTCTGACGGCTGTCGGCGGCGTCTGCGGCGTACGAACTGTCGACCGGCGTGAAAGACGGCCGCCAGAATTTATTTAGTGGGTACGTTCCTGATTCCCGACAATGCGAATTCCATCGGGTGTACCGGGGTTCGACGAACTGCTCAACGGCGGGCTCTTGAAAGACCGCCTGTACGTCATCAGCGGTCCGCCCGGCAGCGGAAAGACGACGTTCTGCTCGCAGTTCGTGACCAAGGGTGCGATTGACGGGGAGACGACGCTATTTCTGACCCTCCACGAGTCCCAGCAGGAACTCGTCTCGGACATGGCCAACTACGAGTTCGGCTTCGACAAGGCCGTCAGCTCCGGCCACGTGAAGGTGCTCAACGTCTTCGATACGGAAGCACAGCGGCTCTTCTCGTCCTCGTCACGAAGCTCCGGGGACTTCCCCTCGAACGTCGAGAACCTCTCGAACCAGCTCGTCGCCTTCGTCGAATCGCGCGACGTCGACCGGCTGGTCATCGACTCGACGATGTTACTCGAGTACTACTTCTCGGACGACCTGAACGCGCTGATCAAGTTCCTGACGAAGTTGAAGCGGGCCGATGCGACGGTCGTCCTGATCTCGGAGATGACGGATCCCTCCTCGTACTCGGACGGCCACTATCTGGCCCACGGGGTGGTCTTCATGCACAACTATCTGGAGGCCGGTGGGATGACGCGCGGGGTGCAGATCATCAAGATGCGCGGGACGGAGATCGACTGTGACATTCGACAGGTCGAGTTCACGGACCGCGGATTGCAAGTCGACCCGAGCACGAAGATCCAGACCTGAGTTCGATGTACGACAAAAGCTTCGGCACGGACTGGGAGTCGATCGACGGCCGCGAGGAGGTCGTCGAACGGGCCTACGCCCTCGGCGTCGCAGTACGTCTCGGCGACACGTACACCGACGAACTCGATCGGCTGACGAATCAGGTCGAGACGACCTACGACGAGAGTTTCGTCAACCTCGCCTATCAGAAGGGCCGCGACGAGGCGGCGAACTTGTCGAGCCAGCCCCCCAGAGAGATCTGGCAGGAACTGGTCGAGGATCAGACGATCATCGAGGCCACAGAGACGGAGGAAACTGACGACACGCTACCGGACGCGATTCGCGGCGTCGACATCGATAGTCCGCCTGCCGACAGCACTGAGAGCCTTCGCAGACCCGGGTTGCTGGAACGCCACCGTGCAACACAGGGTGAGTCGGAGGACGGCGTCCAGAGCCTGTTCGGTGACGGTCGGTCGATCTTCGGCCGCTCGATGGCCAAGATCAGGCGGACCCAGTCACAACCGGACTCGCAAGGCGACGACGGGGACGGGGACGGGGATAGCGATGGCGGTGACGAGTCGAGCGACACCGACGACGCCAGCACCGACGAGTCAGCAACCACCGACTCGAGTTCGTCGCGCCAATCGACGACGGACTCGAATGGTGGCAACCGACCGTCGTCCAGTTCGTCATCGAGCGACGGCAGCGGTGGGTCCACGTCGGGGTCGAGGTCGGGCGAGGGGGCACGATAGCGCGGCGATTGCCAGGGTACTCGAGTGACGATGGCGATGGCGAGCGGCGATGCTGAGCGGTCATGCCGGGTGACGAAACTGGCATTCGGACCCAGACGTAACACATACCGAACTATTCTCTCAGAAAGATATAATCTGGAGTCTGAGTGTTGACGTCTCAGCCAGCAAAGGCTGTCTGTTCGTCATCCGACGGCGAGACAATACCCGTGATGCTGTGGATGACATGACTCTCGAGGCGGGGTACTCGAGTCGAGACTGCTCTATCCTGTTGCTGTCTGTGGGTGGCAATCGACCGTCCCACAGCGAGGAACCCAAAAGCCGAAAACGTGGACAGGTACACGAAAACGACGGTGATTCGGGCCGTCTCGCACCGCGACAGACGAGATCAACGCTGGGGCTGGCAGAACCCCTTCGGAGAAGAACAGTACCTCAGAATGTAGGGGTGATGCTAAACAAATCAACTTCTAGAGGTGTCCTTTGCGGAGCTAGAACGACCGGAGGTCCTCGAGTACCGCTGCCGCGCTGCCATCGTCGATAACCTCGCGGGCGCGCTCGAGTCCGTCCTCGAGGCTGTCGACGTCCTGGCGGGCGTACATCCGGAACGCACCGTTGAGTGCGATTGCGTCGGTAAACTCGTCGTCACGCTCGCCGGCGAGGACGGCCTCGGTGATCGAGGCGGAGTCGGCGGTCACGTCGTCGACGGCGAGGTCGTCGCCCTCCATCTCCATGCCGTACTCGGCGGTCTCGATTTCGTAGTCCTCGAAACTCTCGTCGCCGTCAGCACCCGTCTGGTCCCACTCGGCGACCTTCGTATACCCTGGCCGAATATCGTCGTAGCCTTCCATTCCCTGGAAGAAGATCGCGCGGGTGTACTCGAGTTGCTCGCTGCCTTTGAGCAGGTCCGTCAACTTCTTCGCGAACGCGAGGTGATAGAACGAGCCGAGGTGGACGTCGGCGTTCGCGGGGTTGGCGACGGTTTCGATGGTGTTGACGAAGGTTCGGACGCCCATCTGGTCGCGTCGGTCGAAGAGGTCGTGGACGCCGGGGTTGAACTCGGGCTGGTAGTAGAAGCCAAAGCCGGTTTCGTCGACCATATCGGCGCTCTCCTGGGGTGCGAGTTCGGTCCGGACACCGAGTTCGTCGAGGACGTGCTTGTAGGCGGTCTCCTTCTGTGTCGGGACGCCGTCGCCGGAGTGGACGACGACGGGTGTGCCCGCGGCCGCGGCGACGACGCCGGCCCCGACGCCGAGCAGGGCGGAGGTGTGCTTGCCGTCGTAGTTCGCACCGCAGTCGACGGGATCGGC